>NZ_JBIDAD010000010.1:0-346033 GCF_043202315.1 Streptomyces sp. NPDC048211 | reverse complement strand
CCCAAGCCGTCGCCACCGGAGCCACCACCCGCACCGCAGCCCCCCTCCCCACCCCCGACGACTTCACCAACGTCCCCGGCCTCGGCGTCCAGGGCACCGTCGAGGGCCACACGGTCCTCGTGGGCCGTCCCCGGCTGCTCACCGACGCCGGAATCGACCTCCCCGACGCTCTGGACGCCGCGATGACGGAGGCGGCCGCCCAGGGCCGTACCGCGATCGCGGTCGCCTGGGACGGCGAGGCACGCGGTGCCCTCGAAGTCGCCGACGCGGTCAAGGAGACCAGCGCGGCAGCCGTCGCCGACCTCCGCGCGCTCGGCCTGACGCCGATCCTGCTGACCGGAGACAACCGGGCGGTGGCCGAAGCGGTGGCCCGCGCCGTCGGGATCGACGAGGTCCGCGCCGAGGTGCTGCCCGAGGAGAAGGCGCACGTCATCGAGCGGTTGCAGGCTCAGGGACGGGCGGTCGCCATGGTCGGTGACGGGGTCAACGACGCGGCCGCACTGGCCACCGCGGACCTCGGCCTGGCGATGGGAACGGGCACGGACGCCGCGATCGAGGCGAGCGATCTGACGCTCGTTCGTGGAGATCTCAAGGTGGCCTCCGATGCCATCAGGCTCTCCCGTCGCACCCTGGCCACCATCAGGGGCAACCTTTTCTGGGCATTCGGCTATAACGTTGCCGCTCTACCCCTTGCGGCATTTGGCCTGCTCAACCCTATGATTGCGGGAGCGGCGATGGCCTTCTCCTCGGTCTTCGTCGTGACGAACAGCCTGCGCCTGCGGTCCTTCACGTAATTTCCACAAAGAGACTTAGATCACACCTCTTCAGGGGTAACCATTCGGTGGGTTCGCGAGTCTTAGAGTGCGATGCCAAAGGATGTCTTGGGGGACATCCGACGGAGGGTCTTGGGGGACGCTCCGGGCAAGCGTGGCCGGGGCACGTGCACCGGGGAGCTTTGAGCGGCCCTCCCGTCCGTACGTACCCCGGCAGACCGCAGGCGGCACGCGTCGGCGGTACGAGGAGAAGCGCAGGACCAGCAGGACCAGCAGGACCAGCAGTACCGAGGAACCCAGGAGCTTCGGCTCCCACTGAACGCCCGGCCGGATCCCGTGGGGGGAATCCGCACCGGGAATGGGAAGCGCCTCGTTGTCGGCCCGTGGGGGGATCGACGGCGGGGCGCTTCTCGCTTTCGTACGGGAGCGCTCCCCTACGGCCGGCCCGCACACCGGGGGGGCACGCACAACGGACGGGCACGCGTCACGGACACCACGAGGCGCGACGCACGGGCGCGCAGGCGCGGCAACGTGAGCGGGCGCGCAGGGGACCCGGAGCGTGCGCACGTGGCCCGCACGCCCCGGGTCGCACGCCCGGGGGCACACGCCCCGGGCAAGCAAATCGCCCCGGACACCGCGCTCTGTGCGAAAGCGCGGCAGTCGGGGCGAAGGCAACCGGCCCGCGGGGCCGGGGTGGTGCGGGGGTGATGCGGGGGTCAGCGACCCTCGACCGGAACGAAGTCGCGCAGGACCTCGCCGGTGTAGATCTGGCGCGGGCGGCCGATGCGGGAACCCGGCTCCTTGATCATCTCGTGCCACTGGGCGATCCAGCCCGGAAGCCGGCCGATCGCGAAGAGCACGGTGAACATCTCGCTCGGGAAGCCCATGGCCCGGTAGATCAGACCGGTGTAGAAGTCCACGTTGGGGTAGAGGTTGCGCGAGACGAAGTACTCGTCGTTGAGCGCGTGCTCCTCCAGCTTGAGCGCGATGTCGAGCAGCTCGTCGGACTTGCCGAGCGAGGACAGCACATCGTGGGCCGCGGCCTTGATGATCTTGGCGCGCGGGTCGAAGGACTTGTACACCCGGTGGCCGAAGCCCATCAGGCGGACGCCGTCCTCCTTGTTCTTCACCTTCTGGATGAAGCTGTCGACGTCGCCACCGTTGGCCTGGATGCCTTCGAGCATCTCCAGCACCGACTGGTTGGCGCCACCGTGCAGGGGGCCCCACAGCGCCGAGATGCCGGCGGAGATCGACGCGAACATGTTCGCCTGCGAGGAGCCGACCAGACGCACGGTGGAGGTCGAGCAGTTCTGCTCGTGGTCCGCGTGCAGGATGAGCAGCTTCTCCAGCGCCGAGACGACGACCGGGTCCGGCACGTACTCCTGGGCGGGGACCGAGAACGTCATGCGCAGGAAGTTCTCGACGTAGCCGAGGTCGTTGCGCGGGTAGACGAACGGGTGACCGATCGACTTCTTGTAGGCGTACGCCGCGATCGTCGGCAGCTTGGCCAGCAGCCGGATCGTCGAGAGGTGGCGCTGCTCCTCGTCGAACGGGTTGTGGCTGTCCTGGTAGAACGTGGACAGCGCGCTGACGACCGAGGAGAGCATCGCCATCGGGTGGGCGTCGCGCGGGAAGCCGTCGAAGAACCGCTTGACGTCCTCGTGCAGCAGCGTGTGCTGGGTGATCTCGTTCTTGAAGGTCGACAGCTCGTCGACCTTCGGAAGCTCACCGTTGATGAGCGTGTACGCGACCTCAAGGAACGTCGACTGCTCGGCGAGCTGCTCGATGGGATAGCCGCGGTACCGCAGGATGCCCTGCTCGCCGTCGAGGTAGGTGATGGCCGATTTATAGGCAGCGGTGTTGCCATATCCGCTGTCCAGCGTCACCAGACCGGTGTTCGCCCGGAGCTTCCCGATGTCGAAGCCCTTGTCGCCGACGGTGCTGTCGATCACCGGGTAGGTGTACTCGTCATCGCCGTACCGCAGTACTACAGCGTTGCTGGTGTGCTCGCTCACGTCATCCCTCACCGACGTAGTGCCTCTTCTTCGAGGTTCCCTGACTGTCTCCACCCTCCCCCATTTGGCTCAGGAGAGTGCACTCGGGGTCGTCCATTGGACCTACTCGCGGCACTGAGTGCCGCGAACTTATTCATCCTGCCCCCTTGACTGCGGTTGCGGAAGACCTGCGTGATGTTTCCCACCGATTTGATCGATCATTTTTTCCGAGGATCCTCCTTCGGCACCTCCGCGCAGCCGGTAATCCAGCGCCGTACAGCGTCTGCCTGCGGAAACCGTGCGGACCGCCTGGCCGATCGCCTGCCGGGAGCCGACCAGCACGACGAGCTTCTTGGCCCTCGTCACGGCCGTGTACAGCAGGTTGCGCTGGAGCATCATCCAGGCGCTCTTCGTCACGGGGATGACGACGGCCGGGTACTCGCTGCCCTGGGAGCGGTGGATGGTCATGGCGTACGCGTGGGACAGCTCGTCGAGCTCGTCGAAGTCGTAACTGATCTCCTCGTCCTCGTCCGTGAGGACGCTCAGCTTCTGTTCGTCCAGGTCAAGGGCGGTGACGACGCCGACGGTCCCGTTGAAGACACCGTTCTCCCCCTTGTCGTAGTTGTTGCGGATCTGGGTGACCTTGTCGCCGACGCGGAACACCCGGCCGCCGAACCGCTTCTCGGGCAGACCGGGGCGGCCCGGGGTGATGGCCTGCTGGAGAAGGCCGTTGAGATGACCGGCTCCGGCGGGCCCGCGGTGCATCGGGGCGAGCACCTGCACGTCCCGGCGCGGATTCAGTCCGAATTTGGCCGGGATACGTCGGGCCGCGACGTCCACCGCCAGCACTCCGGCGTCCTCCGTCTCGTCCTCCACGAAGAGGAAGAAGTCGCTGAGCCCTTGGGTGAGGGGCGGTACGCCCGCATTGATCCGGTGGGCGTTGGTGACGACGCCGGACTGCTGGGCCTGCCGGAAGATGGTGGTCAGCCGGACCGCCGGGACGGGGCTGCCGCCGGCGAGCAGATCGCGCAGCACCTCCCCCGCGCCGACCGAGGGGAGCTGGTCCACATCGCCGACGAGCAGCAGGTGGGCACCGGGTGCCACGGCCTTGACCAGCTTGTTGGCGAGCAGCAGATCGAGCATCGACGCCTCGTCGACGACGACGAGATCGGCGTCCAGCGGACGGTCCCGGTCGTACGCCGCGTCCCCGCCCGGCTTGAGCTCCAGCAGCCGGTGCACGGTGGACGCCTCGGCGCCCGTCAGCTCGGAGAGCCGCTTGGCCGCCCGCCCGGTGGGCGCCGCCAGCACCACTTTCGCCTTCTTCGCACGGGCCAGCTCCACGATCGACCGGACGGTGAACGACTTCCCGCAGCCGGGCCCTCCGGTCAGCACGGCCACCTTCCGGCTGAGCGCGAGCCGCACGGCGGCCTCCTGCTCGGGCGCCAGATTCGCTCCCGTACGCCCAGCGAGCCACTTCAACGCGGCGTCCCAGTCCACGTCGCCGAAGGCCGGCATCCGCTCCTCCGGGGTCCGCAGCAGCCGCCGCACCTGCGAGGCGAGGGAGATCTCGGCCCGGTGGAACGGCACCAGATAGACGGCCGTGACCGGCTCACCGCCCTCGGGCGACGGCACCTTCTCCCGTACGACACCCTCCGGTTCCGCGGCGAGCTCGGCCAGGCACTCGATGACCAGCCCGGTGTCGACCTGGAGCAGCTTCACCGCGTCCGCGATGAGCCGCTCCTCGGGCAGGAAGCAGTGCCCCTGATCGCTGGACTGGGACAGCGCGTACTGCAGCCCCGCCTTGGCCCGCTCCGGGCTGTCGTGCGGAATGCCGACGGCCTGGGCGATCCGGTCGGCGGTGAGGAAGCCGATGCCCCAGACGTCGGCGGCCAGCCGGTAGGGCTGGTTCTTCACGACGGAGATCGAGGCGTCCTCGTACTTCTTGTAGATACGGACGGCGATGGAGGTCGAGACGCCGACGCTCTGGAGGAAGATCATGACCTCCTTGATCGCCTTCTGCTCCTCCCACGCGGCGGCGATCATCTTCGTCCGCTTCGGCCCGAGCCCGGGGACCTCGACCAGACGCTCGGGCTGCTGCTCGATGATGTCGAGCGTGTCCACGCCGAAGTGGGTCGTGATCCGGTCGGCCATGACCGGGCCGATGCCCTTGATCAGCCCGGAGCCGAGATAGCGGCGGATGCCCTGGATGGTGGCGGGGAGGACCGTCGTGTAGTTCTCGACGGTGAACTGCTTGCCGTACTGGGAGTGAGAGCTCCAGCGCCCCTCCATCCGCAGCGACTCGCCGGGCTGCGCGCCGAGCAGCGAACCGACGACGGTGAGCAGGTCGTTGCTCCCCCGCCCGGTGTCGACGCGCGCGACCGTGTACCCGTTCTCCTCGTTGGCGTACGTGATGCGCTCGAGTACGCCTTCCAGGACGGCCATGTTGGGCGTGGACGATGTCGTGGAGGACGTCGCGGAGGACCTGGTGGACATGGTCGTGACGGTACCGGGCGGGGCTGACATCGCCGAGCGGCCGCCCTAGGATGCGCGCCTGACCTCCGCCGCCGCACCTCCCCGCAGGGCCGGCACCACTCCCTTCCCAGAGGACCTGCCATGCCTGCTCGCCGGATCGCCGCCCTGGCCCTGCTCCCCGTCGCCGCACTGCTCCTCGCCGCCTGCGGGAGCGACGACGTGCACGGCACGATCACGGAGAAGGAGC
This sequence comes from Streptomyces sp. NPDC048211, assembly GCF_043202315.1. Taxonomy (NCBI): domain Bacteria; kingdom Bacillati; phylum Actinomycetota; class Actinomycetes; order Kitasatosporales; family Streptomycetaceae; genus Streptomyces; species Streptomyces sp. NPDC048211. The sequence goes on along the minus strand of NZ_JBIDAD010000010.1, from coordinate 340,547 downwards.
ACAAGAGGGCCGGGACCACGTACGTCACCAAGCCGGTCACCAAGCGGACATGCTCCACGACGCGGAGCAACGGCAAGTCGAAGAAGTCGTGCCGCACGGTGAGCGACGGCACGCGTCGCGTCGCGCAGCACCATGACGCGTGCTGGCAGATCGAACTGGACGACGACAAGCACGAGCTGTGCATATCCAAGAGCAAGTGGGACAAGGTGCGCGTCGGCGACAAGTGGTGACGGGCGGCGGGCAGGCGGCGTCGTGGCAGTGGACGCCAGCCGATCGTCCCTGGTCCCGCCCTCTCAGGCCTGGCGGACAAGCCCGAGGGGCCGATGTGTCGGCCGTGGCCGTCCGACCCGCGAGTCCTCCCCGCCGTGACGGTTGACCCGGCTGCGGCGACCCGGCGGGGGCGCGGTCAGCCGGCCACCGCCGTGAGCGAGCGCCGGTGCTTCGGGGTCTCGATCTCGTCGATCAGCGCGACCGCCAGGTCGGCGTAGGAGAAGGACGGGGCACCGTCGGCCATCACCTGGCCGCCGCCCGTCCGGTACCGGCCGGTGCGCGGGGCCTCGTCGTCCAGCATGACGGGCGGCGGGGCGATGACGAGCCAGTCGATGTCCGTCTCGGCGGCGCGGAGCGCGTCCAGTTCAGCGGCGTGCCCGAGCGAGAACGCCCGTGCCTCCTCGGGGAATCCGGGTGCGTCGTGGAACGCCACACCCGGCTCGGTCTCCAGCACGGATCCGATCCCGATGAGTACCAGCCGCCCTACCCCGGCACGGGCCAGGCCGTCCAGCAGGGCGTGGGCGGCGCTCACGTAGAACTCGTCCGCGGGCACGTCCATCCGGCCGGCCGCGCTGATCGCCGCGGCGTGCCCGGCGGCGACCTCCGCGACGCTGTCCGCCCGGGTGACGTCACCCGCGACCACGGCCACACCGTCCCCGGCCAAGTCCCCGTACGCGGCCGGGTCGCGGACCACCGCGGTGACCTGGTGCCCGCGCGCCACGGCCTCGGCCACCGCGCGCCGCCCGGCGCGCCCGCCCGCCCCGAAGATGACGATCCTGCTGCTCATGGGAGTCCCCTCGACAGGGCCGACGGACGGTCGGCCGATGTCCCGGAAGCTAGCTCGGCACCCCATGGTTTCCGCAACGATAGTTACGTACGCTCAGCAGGGTGAGCCAACCACTTGATCCCGAAATGTTCACCGGCTGCTCCCACACCACCTCGCCGTTCCGGATCGGCGGCAAATGGACCCCGAAGATCATCAGGTGCCTGGAGACCGGCCCTCGCCGCTTCTCCGAACTGGAGGTCCCGCTGCGCGGCATCACGCCGAAGGTGCTGACGGAGACGCTGCGCTCGATGGAGCGGGACGGCCTGGTCACCCGTACCGTCGGCGGCGGCATCCCACCCCGGGTGGACTACGAACTGAGCGCGCTCGGGCGTACGTTGCTCGGTCCGATGGCAGCCTGCTGCGCGTGGGCGGCGACGCATCTGCCGGAGCTGGCGGACGCGCGGGAGGCGTACGGGGACGGCCTCGGCGTCGGAATGCCGCCCGAGGGAACCACCTCGCGCTGAACGGGGGCCGCCACCGGGCGGCAGGCCGGCGCCGCAACCTGTGAGAAAGGCGCCCCGGCGGTGTCCCTGGCAGCCCCGCAGAGGCCCTTCAGGGGCCCTTCAGGGGCCCGTGGAGGGGGGTGCGGGGTGGGCACGGGGGAGGGTGGCGGCAGGTGCGTCCCGCAGCGTCACAGGGACCGCCAGACGCCTGACACACATGCTGTGACCTGGCCTTATGCGCATGCCCCTCCTAAACTTCCCTCATCGGAAAGGGGGTTCCGGATGGACCGGAACGTGCGCTCGGTCGAGGATGTTCTGCGGCTCATGGACGACCTGTTCGCGCCTGAGGCGGACCGGTGGACGCAGAAGGCCGGGGACTGGTGGGACGGCTTCTACCAGGACCGGTCGAAGGCGGTTCCGTTCTTCGTGGCGAAGCCCGACGAGACGCTCGTCTCCTACGTGGAACGCGGCCTTGTCACCCCGGGACGCGCACTCGACCTGGGGTGCGGACCGGGCCGCAACGCGCTGCATCTCGCCTCGCTCGGCTTCGAGGTGGACGCGGTCGATCTGTCACCGGGGGCCATCGCCTGGGCCGGGGAGCGGGCCCGGGAGGCGGGTGCGGACATCCGGTTCCACTGCGGCGACGCCTTCGCCGAGGGCGCACCGGAGGGGCCGTACGACCTGATCCACGACTCCGGCTGCTTCCACCACCTGCCGCCGCACCGCCGGATCACGTATCTCGCGTACGTGGACCGGGTCCTGGCACCCGGTGGCCATCTGTCGCTCGGCGCGTTCGCCGCCGGGGCGATGGGCTCGGAACTGCCCGACGTGGAGCTCTACCGGACAGCGGGCCTCCATGGCGGCCTGGCGTACACCGCGGAATCACTGCGCTGGATCTTCACCGGCCCGGAGGGGGTGCCGGGAGGTCTGGAAGAGGTCGAACTGCGCCGGATGCGGAACGAGCCGGACGAATCCCGGTGGTTCGGCGAGGAGTTCCTGTGGGGAGCGCTGTTCCGGAGACCTGAGGAGGACCGCGCCGGACGTTGACCGGATCTGCGGCCCCGGCCGGCGCGGCCGCCCTCACCCCCGCTTGTAGTAGTAGCCGTTGGCGGTGCCGTCCCCCACGTTGTGCTGGATTCCGCTGCCGTTGAGGGTGAAGAAGGACGCGTTGAGGCTCGTGTAGCAGTAGCCGGGGTTCGCGCCCTCGATCTTCAGGGCGCTGACGTTGATCCGGGCGCCGCCGTTCGCCGTGGACTCCACCGTGGCCACGTACGGGCAGAGGACGTACGGGTAGTCGGTCTGGCGTACGGCGCCCTTCGAGGAGATGGTGATGGTGCCCGGCTGACCGGTGTTGTAGGTCTCGCCGAACTTCCAGGTGCCCACGAAGGCGGCCGGAACCGTGGTTCCGCCACCGGTGCCGCCCGTGGAACCCGACGTGCCGCTCGAACCGCCGCCGCCGTTACCGCTCGTCGAACCCGACGTGCTGCTGGAGCCCCCGCTCGTCGCGGTGGTGCCCCCGGTGGTGGAGGATCCGCCGCCGCCGGTGGAGGTGCCCCCGGTGGTGGAGGTCCCGCCGCCCCCGCCGGACGTGGTGCCCGTGGCGGAGCCGCCCCCCGTGGAAGCGGAGCCGCCTCCCGGGTCCGCGGCGTCCCGGCCCTTCGCTCCGTCGTCCCCCGCGTCCCCCTTCTTGCCCTTGTCCCCCTTGCCGCCGACCCCCTGAGGGCTCTTGGCGCCGTCGGGCGACGGGCTGCCCGACCGGGACGGCGGCACCGAGACGGGCCCGGTCGTCGCGCCGTGCGACGGCGGGGAGGCGTGAGCACCGCTGTCGCCGACTCCCGGCCACGGCGCCAGCACCATCGTGGCGCCGCCCCCGGCCAGGACGACGACCACCGGAAAAGCCACGAACCAACGGCGGCGGCGCTCCTCACCCCGGCGCTTCGGACGCTTCGCCCCCTCGGCGGGGAGGTCGCTCGCGGGGGCAGGGTCCGGCGCCTTTCCGAGGGCGAGGGTGCTCCGGTCGACGGGCTCCTCGCGTACCGGTTCCGCCTCCGCGTCCAGCAGCCGCGCCGACTGCCGCGCGAGGTGGCCCACGACCTCCGCCGGCAGCCAGGACGCCCCGGCCGGGACATGGTCCGGCTCGTCCAGCAGGTCGTCCACGGCCGGGCGTTCGGCGACCCCCTTCGCCAGGAGCCGGGTAATCAGGGCCCGGAGCCGCTCGTCGCCGACCCCTGCGAGATCGGGTTCGGCCTCGACGATGTGGTACATCACCGCGTGCTGGTTGCTCACCCCGTTGGCGAACGGAAGCCTGCCGGTCGCCGCGTACGTCAGGACGCAGCCGAGGGTGAACACGTCACTCTTCGGGCAGGCACCCTCGCCGCGTATCTGTTCCGGAGCCATGAAGCCCGGCGATCCGATCACCATGCCGGTACTGGTGAGCGCTTCGACCGAGGTCTCGGCCGCGCGGGCGATGCCGAAGTCGATGACCTTGGGCCCCTCGACGGTGAGCATCACGTTCGAGGGCTTCAGGTCCCGGTGGACGATGCCTGCCGCGTGGATGTCCTTGAGCGCGCGCAGGAGCCCGTCCGCGAGGGCGAGCACGGACTCGGCGGGGAGGGCGCCGTGGCCGCGCACGACCTGCTCCAGGGAGAGACCGGGCACGTACCCCGTGGCCACCCAGGGGAACTCCTCGTCGGGGGCGGCGTCGAGGACGGGCGCCGTGTAGCGCTCCCCCACGCGCCTCGCCGCGTCGACCTCGCGCCGGAAACGGGCTCTGAACTGCGGGTCCGCGACGTGTTCCGCGTGCACCACCTTCACCGCGACCGTGCGGCCGCCCTCGGAACGAGCCAGGTAGACCCGGCCCATGCCACCCGCCCCGAGCCTGCCGAGCAGGAGGTAGGGCCCAATGCGGACCGGGTCGGTCCCGGTCAGCGGCTTGATGCCACCGTCCAGGTAGTCCTCGCGGCCCCCGTCATCGGCCCGGTCGCCGTCGTGCACGCTGGTCATGGTCGAGCGCTCCCCCGTGTGTCCCGCCCCCGCAGCCTCCCCGAGAGGCTGTGACCGAACTCGTTTCGGTTGTGGGCGACTTGGTGCAACGGATGTTCAGTCTGGGGCACCGGACAGAGGTATTGGAACTACTTCTGGAAATAATTACGGAACGTTCTTCTACGCTGTCCTTGGCGGAGCCCATGAGGACCGCCGAATCAGGGAGCAAGGACGGCATCGATGAGCCCGAAACAACCACGCGGTGAGGCCACGGCCGCCCAGGTGCTCGACTGCGCGCTGGACATCTACGCGGCACACGGCGAAGCCGGCCTCACCCTGGGAGCGATCACCTCGGCCAGCGGGGTCAGCACGGGGAGCATCTACCACCACTTCGGCAGCCTGAACGGCGTGGTGATCGCTCTCGGGCAGCTCTGGCTGGGTCGGCTCCTGGACGAACTGGGCGGTGCGCTGCGGGAGGTGGACGACGCCCGGTCCGGTATCCATGCCCTCGTGCGGGCCTATCTGCGGTTCGTGCAGGCCAACCCCGACGCGGCGCGGCTCATGCACTCCGTCACCGTCGACCGCGAGATCACCACGCACGCCCAGCAGATCCGCGGCGCCCAGGAGGCCCGGCTGGCCCCTCTAGCGGCCTGGCTGCACCACCACCAGCGATCGGGCCGGCTCGCCGCCCTGCCGCTCCCCGTCATGGAATCCCTGATCCTGGGCCCGGTGACGGGCATCGCCCGCCGCTGGCTCTCCGTCGGTGACATCGACATCGAAGAAGCCGCGCGCACCGTCCCCGAGCGCGTCTGGCTGTCCGTCAGCCCGTGAACCGGCCCCGCGGACCGGTCGGGAACGCGCACGCCCCGGACAGCGAAACGGGGCCCGGTTCGGCGACCGGGCCCCTCTCGCTCTCCCCCACTGCCGGGGCTTCCCCATCCCCCCGGATACCCCCCGGAAGCTCCCGACTACAGATATGACCCGGCAGAGCCCCGAACGGTTGCACGCCGCGGCAATCTTTTTTGCCCCGGAGGTCACCTCCACGGATACCCGCCGGTCAGGGCGTCAGCAGGCGTGCTCCGCGTAACGCGCGGCGACCTCCGCCAGGACCTCGGCGCCGTCACGCGCCCACAGGTCCTCGTTGAAGATCTCCACCTCGATGGGACCGTCGAAGCCGGTCGCCTCGACCGCCGTGCGGAAAGCGCGGAAGTCCACACTTCCGTCGCCGAGCTGGCCCCGGCCGAGCAGGACGCCCGCCGGAAGCGGGGTGATCCAGTCGGCGAGCTGGAAGGAGTGGATCCGGCCCGCCGCGCCCGCGCGGGCGATCTGGGCGGGCGCCCGGTCGTCCCACCAGAGGTGGTACGTGTCGACGACCACGCCCACCTGTTCGGCCGGGAAGCGTTCCGCGATGTCCAGGGCCTGCGCCAGGGTGGAGACGACGCAGCGGTCCGAGGCGAACATCGGGTGCAGCGGCTCGATGGCCAGACGCACGCCCCGTTCGGCCGCGTAGGGGGCCAGTTCGGCCAGCGCGTCCGCGATGCGTTCGCGGGCGCCGTACAGGTCCTTGCTGCCCTCCGGGAGGCCGCCCGAGACGAGGACCAGGGTGTCCGTGGACAGGCCCGCCGCCTCGTCGAGCGCCGCGCGGTTGTCGTCCAGGGCGCGGGCCCGCTCGGCCGGGTCGAGGGCGGTGAAGAAGCCGCCCCGGCAGAGGCTGGTGACGGACAGGCCGGAATCCTGGAGGAGCCGGGCCGTGCGCTCGACGCCGTACTCCTGGACGGGGGCCCGCCACAGGCCGACCTTGTCGACACCCGCCTTGGCGCAGCCCTCGGCGAGCTCGGGCAGCGACCACTGCTTGATGGTCTCCTGGTTGATGGAGAGACGGCCGTCGCTCATCGGGTGCCTCCGTTGACCGTGAGGAGCGCGCGCATCCGGGACTCGGCCAGTTCCGGGTCGGGGAACAGGCCGAGCCGGTCGGCCAGTTCGTACGCCTTCGCCAGATGGGGCAGCGAGCGGGCCGACTGCAGGCCGCCCACCATCGTGAAGTGGTCCTGGTGGCCGGCCAGCCAGGCGAGGAACACCACGCCCGTCTTGTAGTAGCGGGTCGGCGCCTGGAAGAGGTGGCGGGACAACTCGACGGTCGGGTCGAGGAGTTCGCGGAACCCCTTGGTGTCCCCGGTGTCCAGGACCCGCACCGCGTGCGCGGCCAGCGGGCCGAGCGGATCGAAGATGCCGAGCAGGGCGTGGCTGAAGCCGCGGTCGTCTCCGGCGATCAGTTCGGGGTAGTTGAAGTCGTCCCCGGTGTAGCAGCGCACCCCGCTCGGGAGGCGGCGGCGGACGTCGATCTCGCGCTCCGCGTCGAGGAGGGAGATCTTGATGCCGTCGACCTTGTCCGGGTGTTCCGCGATGACCTGGAGGAAGGTGTCGGTGGCCGCGTCCAGGTCGCTGGAGCCCCAGTAACCCTCCAGCGCCGGGTCGAACATCGGGCCGAGCCAGTGCAGGACGACCGGTTCGCCGGCCTGGCGCAGGAGATGGGCGTACGTCTCCAGGTAGTCCTGCGGGCCGTTCGCCGCGGCGGCGAGCGCGCGCGAGGCCATCAGGATCGCCTGGGCGCCGCTCTCCTCGACGAGGGCGAGCTGCTCCTCGTACGCGGAACGCACCTCGGCGAGCGTGGCCGGGCCCGCGGGGAGCTGGTCGGTGCCGACGCCGCAGGCGATGGCACCGCCGACGGACTTGGCCTCGGCGGCCGAGCGGCGGATCAGCTCGGCCGCGCCGGCCCAGTCCAGGCCCATGCCGCGCTGGGCGGTGTCCATGGCCTCGGCGACGCCCAGCCCGTGCGACCAGAGGTGGCGGCGGAAGGCGAGGGTGGCGTCCCAGTCGACGGCGGCCGGTGAGTCCGGGCTGATGTCGGCGTACGGGTCGGCGACGACGTGCGCGGCGGAGAAGACCGTACGGGAGGCCAGGCGCGCCCCGCCGGGGGCGAGGTCGAGCGGGGTGGCGCGGGGCTCGTACGGGCCCTGCGGGAGGTGGATGGTCACGCGATCAACTCCGGTGCTTCCTGCGGGAGGTGGAAGGTCACAGGGTCAGCTCCGGGACGTCGAAGCGACGGCCCTCGGCGGAGGACTTGAGGCCGAGCTCGGCGAGCTGGACGCCGCGGGCACCGGCCATCAGGTCCCAGGCGTACGGCTCGTCGAGCACGATGTGGCGGAGGAACAGCTCCCACTGGGCCTTGAAGCCGTTGTCGAAGACCGCGTTGTCGGGGACTTCCTGCCACTGGTCGCGGAAGGACTCGGTGACCGGGAGGTCCGGGTTCCAGACCGGCTTGGGGGTGGCCGAGCGGTGCTGGACGCGGCAGTTGCGCAGGCCCGCGACGGCGGAGCCGTGGGTGCCGTCGACCTGGAACTCGACGAGCTCGTCGCGGTTGACGCGGACCGTCCAGGAGGAGTTGATCTGGGCGACGGCGCCGCTCTCCAGCTGGAAGATGCCGTAGGCGGCGTCGTCCGCGGTCGCGGCGTAGGGCTTGCCGTGCTCGTCCCAGCGCTCGGGGATGTGCGTCTGGACGTGCGCCTGGACGGTGGTGACCCGGCCGAACAGCTCGTGGAGCACGTACTCCCAGTGCGGGAACATGTCGACGACGATGCCGCCGCCGTCCTCCGCGCGGTAGTTCCAGGAGGGGCGCTGGGCCTCCTGCCAGTCGCCCTCGAAGACCCAGTAGCCGAACTCGCCGCGCACGGAGAGGATCTCGCCGAAGAAGCCGCCGTCGATGAGGCGCTTCAGCTTCAGCAGGCCCGGCAGGAAGATCTTGTCCTGCACGACGCCGTGCTTGATCCCGGCGTCGCGGGCGAGTCGGGCGAGGTCGAGGGCGCCCTCGACGTCGGTGGCGGTGGGCTTCTCGGTGTAGATGTGCTTGCCCGCCGCGATGGCCTTCTTGATCGCCTCGACGCGGGCCGAGGTGACCTGGGCGTCGAAGTAGATGTCGATGGTGTCGTCGGCGAGGACCGCGTCGAGGTCGGTCGACCACTCGGTCAGACCGTGCTGCTCGGCGAGTGCCTCCAGCGCGTGCGCGCGGCGGCCGACCAGGACCGGCTCGGGCCACAGCACGTCGCCGTTGCCGAGATCGAGACCGCCCTGCTCGCGGATCGCGAGGACCGAGCGCACCAGGTGCTGCCGGTATCCCATGCGACCCGTGACGCCGTTCATGGCGATGCGCACTGTCCTGCGTGTCACGAAAGTTCCTCCATACAGCCGTAGCAAGCGCTTTCTATGCGGTATGACGCTAGCCTGCCGACAGCGGCCTGGACAAGAGGGGGCGCGCTGATTGGTTTGGTCCACTCCTGGTTCGGTCCCATCCCCCTCATCACTCCTCGGAGGAATGCGATGACAGTCACCCTGGCGGACGTGGCGGCTCGCGCCCGGGTGTCCCCGGCCACCGTGTCCCGCGTGCTGAACGGCAACTACCCGGTGGCGGCGTCCACCCGGGAGCGGGTCCTGCGTGCGGTGGACGACCTGGACTACGTACTCAACGGGCCCGCGAGTTCGCTCGCCGCGGCCACGTCCGACCTGATCGGGATCCTGGTCAACGACATCGCCGACCCGTTCTTCGGCATCATGGCGGGGGCCGCCCAGACGGAGATCGGCGGTCCGGGCGACGGTTCGGGCCGGGCGGGCGGCGAGAAGCTCGCGATCGTCTGCAACACGGGCGGCACCCCGGAACGCGAACTCACCTACCTGACCCTGCTCCAGCGCCAGCGCGCCGCCGCCGTCGTCCTCACCGGCGGTGCGGTCGAGGACCCGGCCCACCAGGCCGCGATGTCCGCGAAGCTGGCGAAACTCGCGGACGCGGGGACCCGGGTGGTCCTGTGCGGGCGGCCCCCGCTGCCCGACAACGCCTCCGTGGTGGCCGCGCTGGCCTTCGACAACCGGGGCGGCGGCCGACGCCTCACCGAGCACCTGCTCTCGCTCGGCCACCGCGACATCGGCTATGTCGCGGGTCCGGTCGAACGCACCACGACCCGCCACCGGCTGGAGGGGCACCGCGACGCGATGAAGGCCGTGGGGATCGTCGGCGACGAGGAGCGGCTCACCGTGCACGGCTCCTACGACCGCCGCTCCGGCTACGACGCCACGGTCGAACTCCTGCGCCGCGAACCGGAGATCACGGCCGTCGTCGCGGCGAACGACACCGTCGCGCTGGGCGCCGCCGCGGCGATCCGTGACCGCGGGCTGCGCATTCCCGAGGACATCTCAGTGGCGGGTTTCGACGATCTGCCGTTCTCGGTGGACGTGGTCCCGGCTCTGACGACCGTGCGGCTGCCGCTCGTCGAGGCGGGGGCCCGGGCAGGCCGGCTGGCCACCGGCAAGGAGGACCCGCCGCCGGGCGGCATCGCGACGATCGCCGCGGAGCTGATGGTGCGCGGGTCGACGGCGGCACCCCGGGGGTGATGCATGCCCGGGACCGGGGTACGCGGCGGATGTGCCCCGGTCCGTACGGTGCAGGGGCACGTACCGACGGAAGGAACACGCACGTGAAGCTCGCTTTCTCCACGCTGGGGGTGCCGGGACTGCCGGTGTCCGAGGTCGTCCGGCTGGCCGTCGGACACGGCTACCAGGGGGTGGAGCTGCGCGCCCACCCCGAGGAGCCGGTCCACCCCGGGCTCTCGAAGGCCGAACGGGACGAAGTGGTAGCCGAGTTCGAGCGGGGCGGGGTCGAGATCCTGACCGTGGCGGGCTATGTGCGGGCCGCCGCCGAGGGGGACGACCAGCCGGTGCTGGACGAGCTCGCCGGGCTGGTCGAGCTGGCCCGGGACCTGGGCGCGCGCAACGTCCGGGTCTTCCCGGGCGGCGGCGACCAGGACCCCGCCACGGCCGACGCGACCGCCGCCCGCCGGCTGGCGGCCGCGGCGCCGTACGCCGCGGACATGGGCGTACGCATCCTGCTGGAGACCCACGACTCGCACCGCGCGGGGGCCGATGTGGCCCGGGTGGCCGGCACGGTGGGGCACGGGAGCATCGGCGCGCTGTGGGACGTCATGCACACCTGGCTGGCGGGCGAGGAGCCGGTGGCGAGCCATGCGGTGCTGGCCCCGCACCTGGGATACGTGCAGGTGAAGGACATCGCCTCGACCGAGGACACCACGCCGGTGGCCCTGGGCGCGGGGGTGCTGCCGCTGCGGGCGTGCCTGGACACGCTGGACGCGGACAGCTGGGTGTGCTGGGAGTACGAGAAGCGCTGGTACCCGCAGGCGGCGGAGCTGCCGGGCCTGCTGAGCGCGGGCCGCGAGCACCTGCTGCGGCTGGGTGCGCCGAAGGACTGAGGCCTTTCGTCCGGGCCGGGGCCGGGCACGTCGGGCCGGAACGGCACGCGTGTCCGGCCCCGCGTTCGTCCGGCCCGAACCGCTCCGAACCGCTCCGGCCGAACAGCCCTAGAGAGGTACGGGGACCGGCTCCGGGGCGGCTGCGCGGGGGCTTCGCGCCCCCGCGAGCGAGGTCAGGGCCACCCCGCCGACCAGCAGCGCCGCCGCGCACCACCGCAGCGGGCTCACCGACTCGTCGAGCAGCAGCGCGGCCGACGACATGCCGAAGACCGGTACGAGCAGGGTGAACGGGGCCACGGACGAGGCCTGGTAGCGGCTGAGCAGGAATCCCCATGCCCCGAAGCCGAAGATCGTGACGATCCAGGCGACGTAGACGATGATTCCGGCGCCGCTCCAGTCGAGCGCGGCGAGCGCGTCCCGGTCGCGGTCCCAGCCCTCGAAGAGCAGGGAGAGACCGAGCAGCGGCAGGACGGGCACGGTGGAGACCCACACCATGAAGTTGAGGGAGTCGGGCGGGGCGGCCCTGCGGGTCAGGACGTTCGACACCCCCCAGCAGGCCGCGGCCGCGATCACCAGGACGAAGGCGAGCACGGGACCGCTCGCCCCTTCGTCGACGGCGGCCACCCCGATGCCGGCGAGAGCCACCGCCATTCCCAACACCCGCGTTCTTCCGGGACGTTCACCCAGCACGAGCGCCGCGAAGAGCGCGGTGAAGACCGCCTGCACCTGGAGGACCAGGGAGGAGAGTCCGGCACCCATTCCCCGGTCCATGCCGATGAAGAGCAGACCGAACTTGGCCACGCCCAGCGCCAGCCCGACCCCCACGATCCACTTCCACGCGACCTTCGGCCTGCCGACGAAGAAGACGGCGGGCAGGGCCGCGACGAGGAAGCGCAGGGCGGAGAAGAGCAGCGGCGGGAAGTGGTCGAGCCCGAGCTCGATGACGACGAAATTGACGCCCCAGAGAGCGGTCACCAGGACAGCCAGGGCGATGTGGAGAGGGCGCATGCTCCGAGGATCGCGCGCGTGGACCATGTAGCACCAGCGCTGAATTCTTCATGGTGGAATTGAGCAACGCTAATGATTCCCGAGGACCCCGGAGGCTCCGGTGCTCGATCTCGCCCGGCTGCGCGCCCTGCACGCCATCTCCGTCCACGGCTCCGTCGCCGGAGCCGCCGCCGCGCTCGGCTACACGCCATCGGCCGTCTCCCAGCAGATCACGAAGCTGGAGCGGGAGACCCGTACGACGCTGCTGGAGCGTCGTGGCCGCGGGGTAGCGCTGACGGAGGAGGCGGTCCATCTGGCTTCCGCCGCGCAGGAGTTGCTGGCGATCGTGGAGCGCGCCGAGACCTCGCTGGAGGAGCGCAGGGGGCTGCCGACGGGCCGGCTGTCGATCGGCGCGTTCGCCTCGGCGGCACGCGGACTGCTGCCCGGGGTGCTGGCCGAGCTGGACCGCGAACACCCGGAGCTCGACGTGCGGCTGACCGAGGTCGACCCGCACCTCTCGGTGGACCTGGTGACCAAGGGGGTGATCGATCTGGCCGTCGCGCACGACTGGGACATCGCCCCGCTGCCCGCCCCGGAGGGCGTGACGCAGGCGGTGCTCGGGGAGGACCGGTGCGATCTGCTGGTGCCCACGGGGCACCGGCTGGCGGGCCGGGACGGGGTGCGGCGCGAGGAGCTGGCGCAGGAGCGGTGGATCTGCCAGCCACCGGGGACGGTCTGCCACGACTGGCTCGTACGAACGCTGCGCACGGCGGGCTACGAACCGGACATCCGCCATCAGGCCGAGGAGAACCACACCCAGCTGGCCCTGCTCGCCGCCGGGCTCGGGGTGGCGATGATGCCCCGGCTGGGGCGCGGGCCGCTGCCCGACGGGGTGGAGGCGGTGCGGATCGATCCCGTACCGGTGCGGCGGCTGTACGCGCTGTGGCGCACGGAGGCGGCGCGCAGGCCGGCGATCACGGCGGCGGTCACGGCCCTTCGGGCGCACGGGACGGGCGTGGGGCTGCGCCGGCCTCCCCTCGGGCAGCCGGCCACTTCCTGAGACGGCCCGGTGCGGCCGGGCTGCACGGGTCGAGGTCCGCGGAGAGGTCCAGGAAGCGCTCGGCGTGCTCGGCGGCGTATCCGCGGAGCACGTATCGCTCCGCGAGATCCGCGGCCCATGGGGCGTGAGCGGCCGGCTCCCGCGTCGCTTCGCAGAGCCAGGCGAACATCGCGCCCGCGAGCCACGCACCGATGCGCGTCGTCCACCGCTCGGCGAAGTCACCGCCGGACTCCAGGCCCATGCGGCCGGCCTCACGGCGCACTTCGGCCATCCGCTCCCGGGTGACGGTGCGCGGGTACGGCATGAGTTGCCCCAACAGGATCCTCACGTCGACCCAGTCGGGCCTCTCCTCCGGCTCCTCGTCCCCCGTTCCCGTCATCTCGGGCGGGGGCTCGGGGACAGCCGCCCGCCGGGCCGGGAGGAGTGCTTCCAGGGCGGCGTGGACAGCGGCGGCGTTCCCCCGGTCCATGGTGACCCGGGGCGGCCACGGGGCGTCCAGTCCCCAGGCATCCGGCAGGCCGCGTACCGCCGACGGCAGAAGTGGTGTCTCACTCTCCTGCGGCTGCCGGCCCAGCGCGCGGTTGCGCGGCCTGCGCAGAATGATGAGCCATGAGCGGGCCTCCTGCCGGTCGGCACGGTCCACCGTGTCGTCGGCCACGAGACGGAGCAGTGCCGCCTCACCGTGCGGCGCTCCCAGCTTGTACAGCAGGAACACCCCGGTGGCGGCCGCCAGGTTCGCCCTCACCCCACGCTCCGCCAGGCCCGCCGCCCGGGCGGGTTCCCGCAGGCCGGCCTCCTCCAGCCGTACCCGCAGGGCCTCCAGCAGATGCTGCGCCCGGGACGCCCGTCGCTCCCGGTCACGCTCCCGCGCGAAGAGGTGCTGCTGTGCCCGAGTGAGCGGCACATGCGGTGCGGGGACCTGCGTGCGTCGGTACCGCTCCCACAGCTCGTCCGTCCAGTGGGGCGGCTCGACGCGCAGCAGATGCCGTTCGGCTTCCACCCGCTCGTACAACTCCCCCAGTTCATGCGTCCAGTCGGCCGACGCCGGCTCGTATGCGTCGAGCGCTGCCGCCAGCGCCTCCAGGTCCGACGTCTCACCCATGGCCGACCCGCCCTCCTCGCGACTCCGGACTTCGGACTCCCTCGCACAACCGGTTTCGGGCTTCCTCGCGCGCCTTCGGATGTTCCGTCGGGGCCGGGGACACGGTTCAGCCTGCCATCGATCGGCCCGGCCCCGGCACCTCCGGACGCGCTCGAAACGGTCCGCACCCTTGACCGGAAGTTATTTTCTGGATATCCGTGATCCTTGGCAGTTTCTTTCACCGCAGTTTCTTTCACCACCCCCTCGTCACCGAGTACGGCCGAAGGAGCTCACGTGCACGACCGCACCTCCAGACGCACCCTCCTCACCGCCACCGCGGCCACCGCTGTCGCGGCGGCTGCGGGCATGGCAGTCGCCCCCGGCGCCGTCGCCGCCCAGAAGCCCGCACGCAGCAGCCACACCTCCGCCGCCACCACTCGGCGGCTGAAGCGGCTCATCTCCCGGATGAGCCTGGAGGAGAAGGTCGGCCAGCTCTTCGTCATGCGGGTCTACGGGCACTCCGCGACCGAGCCCGACCAGGCGGACATCGACGCCAACCTCGCCGAGATCGGGGTGCGCACCGCCGCGGACATGATCGCCAAGTACCACGTGGGCGGCATCATCTACTTCGCGTGGGCGCACAACACCCGTGACCCGCACCAGATCGCCGATCTCTCCAACGGCATTCAGCGGGCCGGTCTGGCGGGGCCCAACTCCCTGCCGCTCCTCATCTCCACCGACCAGGAACACGGCATCGTCTGCCGGGTGGGCGAGCCCGCCACGCTGATGCCGGGTGCCATGGCGCTCGGCGCGGGCGGTTCGCGGTCCGACGCGCGGCAGGCCGGGCAGATCGCGGGCGCCGAACTGGCGGCGATCGGTATCTGCCAGAACTACGCCCCGGACGCGGACGTGAACGTCAATCCGGCCAACCCGGTGATCGGTGTGCGGTCCTTCGGCTCCGACCCGCAGTCCGTGGCCGGGATGGTGGCCTCCCAGGTGAAGGGGTACCAGAGCGCCGGGATCGCCTCCACCGCCAAGCACTTCCCGGGTCACGGCGACACCAGCACCGACAGCCACACCGGCCTGCCGGTGATCACCCACACCCGTGAGCAGTGGGCCGAGCTGGACGAGCCGCCGTTCCGGGCGGCGATCGCCGCGGGCATCGACTCGATCATGACCGCGCACATCGTCGTACCCGCGCTCGACCCGGCCGAGGACCCGGCGACGCTGTCCAGGCCCATCCTCACCGGCATCCTGCGCGAGGAGCTCGGCTACGACGGCGTCGTGGTCACCGACTCGCTCGGCATGGAGGGCGTGCGGACGAAGTACGGCGACGAGCGGGTGCCGGTGCTGGCCCTGCAGGCGGGCGTCGACCAGCTGCTCAACCCGCCGAGCCTCGACGTGTCCTGGAACGCCCTGCTGGCAGCCGTCAAGAGCGGCGAGGTCAGCGAGGCCCGCCTGGACGAATCGATCCTGCGCATCCTGCGGCTGAAGACCAAACTGGGGCTGTTCGACGACCCGTTCGTCAGCCACCGGGGCGTGGACCGTACGGTCGGCACCCGCTCGCACCTCGCCGCGGCCGACCGGATCGCGGAGCACACCACCACGCTGCTGGCCAACCCCGGTGCGCTGCTGCCGCTCTCGCGCCGCTCGCACCGGAACCTGCTGGTGGTCGGCGCCGATCCGGCTTCCCCCTCGGGCACGACGGGCCCGCCGACCACCACTCTGGCGCAGGAGTTCAGCTCGCTGGGGTACACGGCCACGGCCCTGTCCACCGGTACCGCCCCCACCCGGGCGAACATCGACGCGGCGGTGGCGGCCGCGCAGGGCAAGGACGCGGTGGTCGTGGGGACGTACAACGTCACGAAGACCAGTGCGCAGCGGACCCTGGTGACCGAACTGGCGGCGACCGGCGTCCCGGTGATCACGGTCGCGATCCGCAATCCGTACGACATCGCCCAGCTGGCCGGGACCGGATACGCGGCAAGCCTGGCCTCGTACTCCTGGACCGATGTCGAACTGCGGGCGGCCGCACGGGTCATCGCGGGCCGGGCGGAGCCGGAGGGCAGGCTCCCGGTGCCGGTGCAGCGCGCGGACGATCCCACGCAGGTGCTGTACCCGGTGGGTTACGGACTCACGTACTGAGACGGCCCCCCGTCGACGGCCCGTGGCTCACGGGCTGACGCGCGGACGAGGGTCCCGCCCCGGCGGCCGGTGACGACCGGCAGCCGGGGCGGGGTGCCGTTACGGGCGCCTGGTGCCGAGCCGGTGCTCGGTCGTCAGGTCCTTCTTGTCGAGCCGCGCGTCGAACTTCGCGAGCGGCTTCGCCTGCGCCGGGTCCGCCTGGACGGCGGCCGGGGCGACTCCCGCCCAGCGCAGGATCGCCGCGGTGGCCGTGGCGTTCTCCGCCGGGGCCAGACCGGCGACGTTCGAGCCGTGGTTGCCGCCGGGCACCGTGAAGACGTAGCTGTCACGGGCGCCCGCACCGAGCCGGAAGCGCTCGGCGCCCCACGGGTCGTTCTGCCCGTACACGTACAGCATGTGACGGGCGTGGTGCTTCACCCAGGTGTCGACGTCGCGCATCACCGAGGGCTGGAACTTCATCGGGATGGAGCTCGGCACGAAGTTGCGCGGCGGCTGGTAGCCGTAACGGCTGAGCCCGCCGAGCCAGGGCTGCTCGATGTCGGGCGAACCGAGCTGGGTGCCCGCCTGGTAGTAGTACGGCGTGTAGTTCGCCAGGCCCTGGTCCGCGTAGGCGGAGAAGCCGGAGATCGAGTCGATCGAGTCCCAGATCGCCTGGTCGGGCGCGTTCGCGGCGTCGGCCGGGATGGAGTCGCAGTCGGCGAGCAGGCTGTACTGCCAGAACGCCCAGACGTAGTCCATGACGACGGCCTCGTAGGCCTTGTCCAGGGTGCCGACGGTGGTGAAGGTGTAGCCGTTGTCGGCAGCGTACTGCGCGTACTTCTCCTCCAGCGGCTCCCGGCGGACCAGCGCCTCGCGCTGCACGCCCTCCAGCTTGTCGCGGCACTCCTTGGTGCCGACACCCGCGAAGAACCGGTCGTAGGCCGAGTCCTCCTGGTTGACGACGTCGTTGGGCGCGACGTACGCGACGACGCCGTCCATGTCCTTCGGGTAGAAGCGCTCGAAGTACGTGGCGGTCATGCCGCCCTTGGAACCGCCGGTGGTCAGCCAGTTCTTGGAGTAGATGCGCTTCAGCGCGGTGAAGACCCGGTGCTGGTCACTGGCGGCCTGCCAGATGTCGAGCTTGGACCAGTCGGCGGGCGACGGACGCGACGGGGTGAAGAACCGGTACTCCAGCGAGACCTGGTTGCCGTCGATGATCCGGGTCGGCTCCGAGCGGCCGGGGGTGGTGGAGACGTTGTAGCCGCTGGTGTAGAAGACCGTCGGGCGCGAGGTGTCCTTGTGCAGCAGAGTGATGCGCTGCTGGAACGTGCCCTTGGAGGGGTGCCGGTGGTCGACCGGCTGGGTGTAGTTGAGGACGAAGTAGCGGTATCCGGCGGCCGGCTTCTCCTCGATGAGGCTCATGCCCGGGATCGCCAGGATGCGGTCCTTGATGTCCGTACTCGTACCGCTGTCGGCGACGGCGGAACGGACTGCGGCCGGTTCCGCGGCGGTGGCCGCCCCGGCCGAGGCACCCGTCGCACTCACCGTGCCGATGAGCACCGCAAGCGACAGGAACCCTCTGAGCGCCTTACGCATTCACCCTCCCCATGGTTCACAACAGACGTCGTGAACCTAGCGGGGCGATACCCGTACCACCAGCCCCCGTTGCCCGGGCATGCGCGCGTGTCACCCGGTCAGCACAGGATCCAGTCCGTGGTTCCGGTCTTTCCGGAGATCGTGCCCGAGGCCCGGACGCAGCGGTTCAGGGCGTGGACGGTCACCGGTCCGGCCCGCTGGGTGAAGGAGCCGCTGTCGACGACGGGCCGGCCGCCGCGGGCCTGGATCCGTACGGACATCCGGCGGCTCCTGCCGGGCTTGGCCGCGACGGCGGTGGCGCAGGCGTAGTCGCGGGTCCGGTAGACGCGGAGCTCTCCCGTCGAGAACTTCACCGTCTTCGCGGGCCGTCCGGCACAGACCGAGGCCGCCTCGGCGCTGCCCGCCTCCACACCGCCGACGACGAGCCCGAGGGCGGTCGTCAGAGCGAGGGCGAGCAGGCGGCACGGGACCCCGCGTCCCGTGTTCCCGTCGTGTCTTTCGGTCCCTCTGGTCACCGGCAGCCCCATCACCTCATCGAACATTCACGCCCCTACCCGACACATGAACGCACACACGCGTATCTGCGTACGACGCGGCAGGCCATCCGGAGGTTGCACCCGGCGCGCTCCGCCTGCGGCGGAACCGAATCGGGGACGATGCCCCGGACAGGACAGAGCCGCACGAAAGGCAGAAACCGCCATGACCCGACTCCGCACGTCCGGACGCCCCCGTGGCCGGCGCGTCATCGCCCGCACCCTGCTCGCCGCCGCTCTCCTGACCGGCGCGGCCGCCGTCCCGGCCACCGCCGCCGCACCTCAGGGAGCCCGCGCCACCGCGCCGGCCGACGACGTCGCCGCTGCCGAGGCCCGGCAGGTCGCCCACTTCTACGGGTCCTACCTCGACGCCGTGGCCGCCGAGGACGGCGGCGGCCTCGCCACCGCGCTCCGGGGCTTCTACCTCACGCCCGGGCTGCGCGCGCGACTGCGCGACTGGGAGACGGCAAACCACGCCGACGGGGTGCTGCGCGCCCAGAACATCCCGGCCGGATTCCGGGTCACCGCGGGCGACAGCGGCGCGGGCCACACCTGGTCGACGGTCCGGCTCACCTGGGGGTCCGCCGCCGACCCCACGTACACGTATCTGACGGTGCAGTCGGATCTGGGCACCGGGAAGATCTCCGGCATCCGCGATTAAGGACGGGACAGCCCTTGGCCGGCGGGCCGGACCGAGGCGCGCGCCCCGTCACACCCCCGCGGGCTCGTCCTCCCCGATGAAGGTGCGCCACAGCACGGCGTAGTGCCCGTCCAGGGCGAGGAGTTCGTCGTGGGTGCCGTCCTCGACGACCCGGCCGTGGTCCATCACCACGACCCGGTCGGCGCGGGCGGCGGTGGTGAGGCGGTGGGCGACGACAAGGGTGGTGCGCCGGCCCGCGATGCGGTCGGTCGCCTGGTTGACCAGGGCCTCGCTGGCGAGGTCCAGGGACGCGGTGGCCTCGTCGAGCAGCAGGATGTCGGGGTCGACGAGCTCGGCGCGGGCGAGCGCGATCAGCTGGCGCTGACCGGCCGAGAGGTTGCGGCCCCGTTCGGCGACCTCGTGGAGGTAGCCGTCGTCCAGCGTGGCGATCATGTCGTGTGCGCCGACCGCCCGGGCCGCCGCCTCCACCTCGGCGTCGGTGGCCTCCGGCCGCCCGTACGCGATGGCGTCACGCACCGTGCCGGCGAAGAGGTACGCCTCCTGCGGTACGACCCCGAGCCGGTGGCGGTACGCGGTGAGTCCGAGGTCGCGCAGGTCGGTGCCGTCCGCCGTGACCCGGCCGCCC
Source organism: Streptomyces sp. NPDC048211 (assembly GCF_043202315.1). Lineage (NCBI taxonomy): Bacteria > Bacillati > Actinomycetota > Actinomycetes > Kitasatosporales > Streptomycetaceae > Streptomyces > Streptomyces sp. NPDC048211. The sequence continues at coordinate 321,048 of NZ_JBIDAD010000010.1, read as the reverse complement.
GTCGGGTCGTAGAAGCGGGCGACGAGCTTGACCAGCGTGGACTTGCCCGCACCGGTCTCGCCGACGAAGGCGACCGTCTGCCCGGCCGGGATGTGCAGGTCGATTCCGGTGAGCGCGGCCTCCTCGCCGCCGTAGGCGAAGGACACGTCCTCGAACGCGATCTCGCCGCGCAGTGACAGCACGTCCAGCGGTTCGTCCCGGTCCGCGGTGGACGCCGGTTCCCGGAGGAGTTCCTGGATGCGGCCGAGGGAGACGGTGGCCTGCTGGTAGCCGTCGAAGACCTGCGAGAGCTGCTGCACGGGTGCGAAGAACAGGTCGATATAGAGGAGGTAGGCGACCAGCGCCCCCGTGGTGAGGGTGCCGTTGTCGACCCGGCCCGCTCCGACGATCAGCACGGCGGCGGCGGCCACCGACGACAGCAGCTGGACGAACGGGAAGTACACCGAGATCAGCCACTGGCCGCGGACCCGGGCCTCGCGGTAGTGGTCGCTGCGGGCGGCGAACCGTTCGGCGCCGTCCCGCTCGCGGCGGAAGGCCTGCACGATCCGGAGGCCGGAGACGGACTCCTGGAGGTCGGCGTTGACGACGCTGATGCGCTCACGGGCCAGCTCGTACGCCTTGACGCTCTTGCGGCGGAAGAAGAACGTCCCGACGACGAGCAGCGGCAGCGTCGCGAAGACGACCAGGGCCAGCTCCACATCGAGGACCAGCAGCGCGACCATGATGCCGAAGAAGGTGACGACGGAGACGAAGGCCGTGACCAGACCGGTCTGGAGGAACGTGGACAGGGCGTCCACGTCGGTCGTCATCCGGGTCATGATCCGGCCGGTCAGCTCGCGCTCGTAGTAGTCCAGGCCGAGGCGCTGGAGCTGCGCGAAGATCTTCAGCCGCAGCGAGTAGAGCACCCGCTCGCCGGTGCGGCCCGTCATCCGGGTCTCGCCGACCTGGGCCGCCCACTGCACGAGGACGACGAGGAGGCCGAAGGCGGAGGCGGTCCAGACCGCGCCGAGCGCCAGCTGGGTGACGCCCTCGTCGATGCCGTTCCTGATCAGCACCGGCAGGAGCAGGCCGGCCCCGGCGTCCACGGCCACCAGCGCCAGGCTGACCAGCAGCGGGAGCCCGAAGCCGCGCAGCAGCCTGCGGAGCCCGTAGGACTCCTCGGCGTGCACGGCGCGGGCCTCGTCGATGTCCGGGGTGTCCGTCGCCGGGGGCAGGGCCTCGACCTGGGCGAGCAGCTCGGGGGTGGCGGGGGTGCCGGCCGCGGCGGTCTCGCGCGCCCCCTCCTTGCGGACCCACAGCTCGGGGGTGATGCCGCGCTCGGCGTCGAACTCGGCGTCGATCTCCTCCTGGAGCGCACGGTCGTCCGCGGGGTCCGGGGCGGCCTTGGCCAGGTGGTGGCCGGGCGAGGTGCCGCCCAGCTCGTCCGGGTCGGTGAGCAGGCGCCGGTAGAGCGCGGAGCGGCGCTCCAGCTCCTCGTGGGTGCCGATGTCGGCGAGCCGGCCGTTCTCCAGGACGGCGATCCGGTCGGCGAGGTTGAGGGTGGAGCGCCGGTGGGCGATCAGCAGCGTCGTACGGCCGGCCATGACCTGACGCAGCGCCTCGTGGATCTCGTGCTCGACGCGGGCGTCGACGGCGGAGGTGGCGTCGTCGAGGAGGAGCAGCCGGGGGTCGGTGAGGATGGCGCGGGCGAGCGCGACGCGCTGGCGCTGGCCGCCGGAGAGGGTGAGCCCGTGCTCGCCGACCGTGGTGTCGTAGCCGTCGGGCAGCTCGGCGATGAACCGGTCGGCCTGGGCGGAGCGGGCGGCCTGTTCGATCTGTGCGTCGGTGGCGCCGGGGAGCCCGTAGGCGATGTTGGCGCGGATGGTGTCGGAGAACAGGAAGCTGTCCTCCGGGACGAGCCCGATGGCGGCCCGCAGGGAGTCGAGGGTCAGTTCGCGGACGTCGTGTCCGCCGACGAGGACGGCGCCGTGCGTCACGTCGTAGAACCGGGGCAGCAGCAGGGAGACGGTGGACTTGCCGCTGCCGGACGCGCCGACGACGGCGACGGTCTCGCCGGGTTCGATGGTCAGCGAGAAGCCGTCGAGGACGGGGCGCGACGCGTCGTAACCGAACCGCACGTCCTCGAACTCGACGCTGGCCGGGGCGTCGGCGGGGAGCTCCTTGGTGCCGTCCTGGAGGGACGGTTCGGTGTCGATCAGTTCCAGTACGCGCTCCACACCGGCGCGGGCCTGCTGGCCCACGGTGAGGACCATGGCGAGCATCCGGACCGGCCCGACGAGCTGGGCGAGGTAGGTGGAGAACGCGACGAAGGTGCCGAGGGTGATCTCGCCGCGGGTGGCGAGCCAGCCGCCGAGGGCCAGCATCGCGACCTGGCCGAGGGCGGGGACGGCCTGGAGCGCCGGGGTGTAGCGGGAGTTCAGCCGGACGGTGCGCAGCCGGCCGGCGAAGAGCCGGCGCCCGACCTCGCGCAGCTTGCCGGTCTCCTGGTCCTCCTGCCCGAAGCCCTTGACGACGCGGACGCCGGAGACGGCTCCGTCGACGACCCCGGCGACGGCCGCGGCCTGCGACTGGGCGTACCAGGTGGCGGGGAAGAGGCGGGTGCGGGAGCGGCGGGCGATGAACCAGAGGGCGGGGGCGACGGCGATGGCGACGAGGGTCAGCAGCGGCGAGAGCCACGCCATGATCACGAGGGAGATGAGGAAGAGCAGGACGTTCCCGATGGTCATCGGGAGCATGAACAGCAGGCTCTGGATCAGCTGGAGGTCGCTGGTGGCGCGGCCGACGACCTGGCCGGTGGAGAGCTCGTCCTGGCGCTTGCCGTCGAGGCGGGTGATCGTCCCGTACATCTCGGTCCGCAGGTCGTGCTGGACGTCGAGGGCGAGCCGGCCGCCGTAGTAGCGGCGGATGTAGGTGGAGGCGTACACGAGCGCGGCCGCCACGATCAGCAGTCCGGTCCAGACGGCCAGGGACCGGGTGTGACCGACGACCACGTCGTCGATGATCACCTTGGTGACCAGCGGGACGAGGGCCATCACCCCCATTCCGGCGAGCGACGAACCGAGCGCCAGCAGCACGTTGCGCCGGTAGCGCCAGGAGTATCCGCAGAGCCTCCGCGCCCAGCCGCGCGACTGCCCGCCGCTCCCTTGCTGCCCTGCGTCCGACACCCGGTGCCTCCCGATCTACCTGCTCTGCCGGAAGGCACCAACGCGGCGGGCTGCGGATTTCATCCCGCCGCAACAAATACGGGACCTTCGACGTAGGTCCTCCCGTTCGGATCCGGCGTGATCCGAACGCGAGGACCGTGGGTCTTCCGTTCGGATCAGGCCGGACCCCACGAGCCCGGCGTGATCCGAACGGGAGGACCTGACGAAGCACTACTGGGCGGGTTCGGTGGCGGGCGGTGCAGGGCGGGCCGTGAGCCGCCCCAGATGGTGGAAGAACAGGTTGAGGAGGACGGCCGACAGCGTGCCGAGCATGATGCCGCTCTCGAAGAGCACCTGGAGCTGCCGCGTGGGCATGTGCTCCGCGAACTGGGGATAGGCGGTGGGCAGGAAGCCGATGCCGAGGCTCGCCGCGACCAGCACGGTGTTGCGGGCATCGGAGAGGTCGGCCTTGACGAGGATCTGCACGCCGACGACGGCGATCGTGGAGAACAGGACGATGGTCGCGCCGCCCAGCACGGCGGCGGGCATGGCGGCGACCACCGCGCCCACCTTGGGCATCAGGCCGAGGACCAGCATGAACACGCCGGCCGCCGCGACGATCCAGCGGGAGGTGACACGGGTCAGCCGCAGCAGTCCTACGTTCTGCGAGTAGACCGTGGTCGGGAAGGAGTTGATCAGCCCGGCCAGGACGGTCGCCAGTCCGTCGGCACGCAGGGCGCGGGTGATGTCCCGTTCGTCGACCTCCCGTCCGGCTATCTCTCCGACAGCGAAGAACTGGCCGATGGACTCCACCGCGATGATCACGAGGACGAGGACGATCGCGAGGACGGCCATGACGTCGAAGCGCGGTGCGCCGTAGTGCAGGGGGGCCTGCATGCCGACCCAGTCGGCTTGGCCTATGCCGGAGAAGTCCGTACGCCCCACGGTCGCGGCCAGGGCCGTCCCGGCGGCGAGGCCCACGAGCACGGCGACGGAGGCGAGAAAGCCCCTGGCGAAGCGGGACAGCACCACGATCACCGCCAGAGTGGCCCCGGCCAGGCCGAGATGCGCGGGGGTGCCGAAGTCGGCTGCGGAGGAGTCGCCGCCGCCGACCTGCCGCGCCGCGACGCCCATCAGGGTCACGCCGACGATGATCACGATGGTGCCGGTCACCAACGGAGGGAAGAAGCGGATGAGCCGGCCGAACACCGGTGCGACAAGGAAGAGGACCACCCCCGCCGCGATCACCGCCCCGAAGACCGTGGGCAGTCCCGCCCTCCCACCGCCCGCGGCGACACCGACCGATACCAAGGAGGGCACGGCCGCGGTCGACATGCCCTGGACGACGGGCAGCCGGATGCCGATGCCCGGCAGGCCGACCGCCTGGAGCAGGGTCGCGGCCCCGCAGGCCACCAGCGCGGTGTTGATCAGGGCCGCCGTGTCAACGGCGGACAGCCCCATGCCCTGGGCCACCAGAAGCGGCATGACCACGGCACCCGCGTAGAACGCGAGGACGTGCTGCAGGCCCAGCACACCGAGCCGCCACCACTGCGGCACCGCCTCGACCGGATCGGCGACGGGACCTCCGGCAGTCTTCCCGTCCTGCCCCTGCTGCCGCCCCTGTGCCGGTCGCGTGTGTGTGTCGGTCATGATGTCGCCACCCTTCTCCGCCGGTCCTGGTTCCCGTCACGCCACGGCTCGGTCAGAGCCCCGAAATCCGCCCGCCGCACCAAGCGCTCCGCGCGCTCCCGGGCGTGCGCGGCCAGCGCCTCCTCGTCGACGCCCGGGCAGTGGCCGTTCTCGTACACGACGCGCCCGTCCACGAGCGTCATCACCACGTCCGACGCACGGGCGGAGTAGACGAGCGAGGACACCACCCGGTGCACGGGCTGCACGGCTGTTCCCGTCAGGTCCACGACCACCAGATCGGCCGGCGCGCCCGGCCGGATCACCCCGCCGCCTTCGTTACCCGCGTACCGGGCACCGTCGCGTGTCGCAGCCTCGATGGCCTCCTCGCACCGCACGGCCGATGGATCGAGCCTGCTCAGGCGCTGCCCGAACAGGGTCTGCTTCATCACCTCGAACATGTCCTGGCGACCGCCCGCGCCGGGGCCGTCCGTGCCGAGGGCCACCACCGCGCCCGCGTCGCGCAGGCCGCGCCACGGCATGGCGCCGGAGGCCAGATAGGCGTTGGAGCAGGGGCAGTGGGCCACGCCCGCCCCGTACGCGCCGACCGCCTCGGTCTCCTCCTCGTCGAGCCACACCGCGTGGGCCAGTGTGGCGTGCTCGTCCAGCAGGTTCTCCGCCGCCAGCCAGGACACCGGCCTCTCCCCGTACCGGTCCAGGAAGCTCTGCGGGTCCTTGGCCCCCTCACTGCAGTGGGTGTGCCAGCGAACCCCCTGCTCACGGGCGAGAGCAGCGGCTCCGCGCACCAGGTCCCGGTCACCGTAGGAAAGGTTCAGCGGGGCGGGCCAGACGCGCACCCGGGACGCGGCGCCACGGGCGGCCATGCACTGCCGGGTGAGCTCGAGTTCCTGGTCGGTGCTGTAGCGGTAGAGGGCGGTCGGCAGACCGCGTGCCTCCGCGACGGCGGTACGGTCGCCGAGCATGCCGCGGGCGACCGCCCCCCGCAGTCCGATCTCCTCGATCGCGTCGGCGACCGCCAGAACGGTCTCGGGGTCGCTGGGCGCGTAGTGGTGGTCGACGACCGTGGTGATGCCGGCCCGGGCGGCCTCCACGGCACCCAGCCGGGCGGCGATCCGGGCGTCCTCGGAGTCGAGGTGAATGGCGTACGGCCACATGAACTCGTTCAGCCACCGCCCGATGGCCAGGCCGTCGCCGATGCCCCGGGCCAGGCTCTGGAACAGGTGCGTGTGGGCGTCGGTGAATCCGGGCAGGACGGCGCTGCCACGGCAGTCGACGGTACGGTGCGGCTGCCAGCGGGCGGCCAGTTCGGCGGTCGGGCCGACGTCGACGATGCGGTGGCCGTCGACGGCCACCGCCCCGTCGGGGTGAACGGTGCGCGCGTCATCGACGGTGACCACCTGGGCACCGGACAGCAGCAGCGTGCACGGACGTGGTGCGGACATGCGGGACCCCGCTTTCGTGCGTGGGTGTGGGAAAGGGCCGCCGTGGCCGCTCGCGCGAGCGGCCACGGCGGCGGGGAGCCGCCTCTACGGGCGGCCGCCCGTCAGCCGGCGAAGTTGGCGGCGATGCGCTGCCGCAGGTACTCCTCGGCGGTGATCGGCGCGTGGCGCCCGTCCGGCGCGGCGATCACCGCGTCCCGGTCGGCCTGCGCGAAGTAGGCGATGGAGTAGCGCGAACCCTGGTCGTCCTGTGGACCGGGCGTGGCGACCCGGTGGAAGTTGGACGGCAGGAGATCGCCGCTCCACCGCATGAGCATGTCGCCGATGTTGCAGGTGATGAGGTCGCCGCGAGCCGGTACGGGCGTCCACGCGCGGCCGTCGGCCTCCTTGCCGGGACACACCTGGAGACCGTCCTGTCCGTCGCGCTGGAAAAGGAGGGTCAGACAGTCGAAGTCGGTGTGAGCTCCGGCGCGCCACCCGCCGTCCGCCCGACCGCGCGCCTGCTCGGGGACTGCGTAGTAGTGCAGCAGCCGCAGGGTGCTCTGGTGCAGGGGGCTGGCCGGATCATGCCGCCGGGCGAAGAAGTCGCGTGCGAAGCCGAGGCGTTCGGCGAAGCAGGACAGTACCTGGTGAGCGACGGTGTGACAGCGGCTCTCGAAATCGAGCAGGGTCTCGCGGAATCCCGGCAGTTCTCCCTCGTCCGGCCACAGCCCGTCCATGTGCGGCCGGGTGAGCTGGTAGGACTCCTTCTCGTCCGGGGTGCCGGTGGAGGGGCGTACCTGACTGCGGTACTCCCAGCCGGTGTTCAGACCCTTCTTGAGCGCGTTGCGGCTCTTGCTGCCGACGGGCAGGGCGAAGTACGCCTCGGCTGCGGCGAACGCCGCGTCGATCCCGGCCGGGTCGAGGCCGTGCCCCGAGAGCTGGAAGAAGCCGATCTCGGTGGCTGCCTGCCACAACTCCTCGGTGATGTCGGCGCGGCGGGCTTCGAAGTCGGTCAGATCGACGACCCGGATGTCCCGGGCGGCGGTCGCGGTCCCGGTCGCGGCACCCATCCGCCGCTCCCGGTCGAGCTCCTGCTCGGCCCCGGTCTCCCGCTCGGCGGGCATGCGGTACGGCTCTGTGGTCAACGTGGTTCTCCCTCTTCGCGGCGTACGCGGCCGTCGAGCCGGTACGCGGGGGAACGAAGCGCGGTCACCGCCCCCGGCGCTTCCACCGACCCGCACAGAGCGGACCGGGCACGCACGCACCGGCCTTGCTGCCGGACGCGTCGTGAGCTTGCAGCCCCGGCGGGCGGATGAGCCCGTCGATCCCGGGAGCTGCGCGATGCCGAGAGTCTTGCGCCCGGGTGTTACGGGAGAGCTACGGAAGGTGTCCCCTGCGTTAAAGCGACGGACCGGGGGGAGGGCCGGGGACCGGACCGGGGAAGGGAGCCCCACCCGCGGCCGGAGTGTGTCTCCTCCGGGGAATTCCGGTTCCGGGCGCAGGGCCTCGCCGCGACGTTCCGCCACGGGCCGGGACGGGTAGTGATGCCCTCGGCCGGCGGAACGGAGGAGAGGTCATGTCGGAGGGTCAGCCCACGGATGCCTATCGGTGCGGTCAGTTGTACGCGGCTCTGGAGACCTTGCAGTCGCTCGCCGACATCGGCTCCCGCGCGCTGAGCCGCGCGGACACGCGGGAGAACGCCGCGAAGAAACCCCGCACCCACCTGACGGAACCGCTGATCATGGTGGGCCGGTCCCTGCATCTCGCCCGGCTGCGTGGCCGGGCGGCCGCGGCCGGCGCGGTGTTCCGGATGATCCCGGATCTGCTGCCGGCCGCCCGGGACCTGCCGGGCAGTCAGGACACCGGGCAGCGCGAGGAGTTCGCCCGGGGCAGGCGGGATCAGCTGGAGGTCATCGGCAAGGAGACCGCCGCGTTCTGAGGCGACGCACCTGTGCCGGGGACGGCTGCGGTCCCGGGCACAGGCATGAGGGCGTCAGAGGTGCGTCGGCTCGAACATCCGCAGCAGCGCCGGGAGTACGACGACCGAGGGGCCGGGCTGCGCGAGCGCCTCGGCCAGGTCGTCGGCGAGCGTCCCGGGGCTCGTACGGACCGCGGGGACGCCGAAGGACTCGGCGAGGGTGACGAAGTCCGGGCGGGACAGTTCCGTCGCGCTGGTCTCGCCGAACGCGTCGGTCATGTACTCGCGCAGGATGCCGTAGCCGCCGTCGTCGACGATCAGCCAGGTGACCGGGAGGTCGTACTGGCGGGCGGTGGCGAGTTCCGCGATCGAGTACATCGCGCCGCCGTCGCCGGAGACCGCGAGGACCGGCTTCGTGCGGTCCGCCGCCGCCGCGCCGATGGCCGCCGGGAAGGCGTAGCCGAGGCCGCCCGAGCCCTGGGCGGAGTGCATGGTGTTGGGCCGTCGGGCGTCGAAGGCGGCCCAGGCCCAGTAGCCGAGGATCGTCATGTCCCAGAAGCTGGGCGACGTGTCGGGCAGGGCGGTCCGGATGCCGGCGATGAGCCGCTGTTCCAGGGTGCGTTCCTGGGCGGCGATCCGGTCCCGTACCCGGCCGAGCACCGCCGTGACGCGCTCGGCGGCGGCCGGGTCCTCGCGCGGGGTGACCGCTTCGATGAGGTCGGACAGCGCGTCGCGGGCGTCGGCGTGGATGCCGAGGGCGGGGTGATTGGCCTCCAGCTTCCCGGCGTCGGCCTCGATCTGCACGACCCGGCCACGCGGGGCGAACGTGTAGTAGTTCGAGGAGAGCTCGCCGAGGCCGGAGCCGACGACGAGCAGGACGTCGGCGTCCTCCAGGAAGTCCGTCGTGTGCCGGTCCTCGATCCAGGACTGGAGCGAGAGCGGGTGCTCCCACGGGAAGGCGCCCTTGCCGCCGTAGGTGGTGACGACCGGCGCCCGGAGCTTCTCGGCGAGGGCGCGCAGCTTGCCGGACGCGTCGGAGCGTACGACTCCGCCGCCGGCGATGACCGCCGGGCGCTCCGCGTTCGACAGCAGGTGCGCCGCGACGGCGACGAGCTCGGGGCGGGCGTGCACCTCGCGCGGGGTGGCGTCCATCGCCGTGACCACGGGCAGGGTCGTCGCGGCGGTGAGCACGTCCTGCGGGATCTCGATCCAGACCGGGCCGTGCGGGGCCGTGAGCGCGGACTCCCAGGCGGCGGCGATCGCGGACGGGATCTGCGAAGCGGTACGGACCGTGTGGACCGACTTCACGATGTCGCGGAACGAAGCCTTCTGGTCGCGGAGCTCGTGCAGATAGCCGTGCCGGCCGCCGCCCAGGCCCGCGGTCGGGATCTGACTGGAGATGGCCAGGACCGGGGCGGAGGCGGCCGCCGCCTCCTGGAGGGCGGCGAGCGAGGTGAGCGCGCCGGGTCCGGTGGACAGGAGGAGCGGGGCGACCTCGCCGGTGATGCGCCCGTAGGCGTCGGCGGCGAAGCCCGCGTTGTTCTCGACGCGCAGACCGACGTAGGTGAGGGACGAGCGGCGCAGGGCGTCGAACATGCCCAGCGCGTGCTGCCCGGGCAGGCCGAAGACGGTGGTCGCGCCCAGGCCCTGGAGGGTCTCGACGACGAGGTCGCCGCCGTTGCGTCCGGGCGGGGGGTTCAGCGCGGCGTCGATCTGCGCGGGCGTGAGCTCGGGCCGCTCGTCGTGGTGGTCGTGGCTCACTTGTCCCGCGCCTCCTCGGCCGGCTCCCGGGCCTCCGCGATCTGGCGGGTCATGATCGTCGTCAGTTCGTACGCGGTGTGCGAGGCGGCGACGGAGGTGATCTCGGCGTGGTCGTACGCGGGGGCGACCTCGACCAGGTCCGCGGAGACCAGGTTGCAGGAGGACAGCCCGCGCACGATCTCCAGCAGTTCGCGGGAGGTGAGGCCGCCGGCCTCGGGGGTGCCGGTGCCCGGGGCGTGCGCCGGGTCCAGCACGTCGATGTCGATGGAGATGTAGAGCGGCCGGTCGCCGATGCGCTGCCGCAGCTGGTCGGCGACCTCGTCGACACCGCGCCGCATGACGTCGGCGGAGGTGACGATGCCGAAGCCCATCTTGGCGTCGTCGGTGAGGTCCTGCTTGCCGTACAGCGGGCCGCGGGTGCCGACGTGGGAGAGCGCGGAGGTGTCGAGGATGCCCTCCTCGACGGCCCGGCGGAACGGGGTGCCGTGGGTGTACGCGGCGCCGAAGTAGGTGTCCCAGGTGTCGAGGTGCGCGTCGAAGTGGAGCAGCGCGACGGGGCCGTGCTTCTTGGCGACGGAGCGCAGCAGCGGCAGCGCGATGGTGTGGTCGCCGCCGAGCGTCATCAGCCGGGCGCCGGTACCGAGGAGATCGTCGGCTGCGGCCTCGATCGTCTCGACGGCCTCGTCGATGTGGAAGGGGTTCGCGGCGATGTCCCCGGCGTCGGCGACCTGGGCCAGGGCGAACGGCGAGGCGTCCTGCGCCGGGTTGTACGGGCGGAGCAGCCGCGAGGCCTCCCGGATCGCGTTGCCGCCGAAGCGGGCGCCGGGCCGGTAGGAGACGCCCGAGTCGAAGGGCACACCGACGACGGCGACATCCGCCGTCCCGACCTCGTCGAGGCGGGGCAGTCGCGCGAACGTCGCAGGTCCGGCGTACCGCGGCACGCGGGACGAGTCGACGGGGCCGCGCGGCGTTACGTTGCTGCTCATGGGGCGGGTGGGCCTTTCCTTCGATTCCTTCGGTTCCCTCGGTGACGCGCTGCTTCGAGTGTGCCGGATCCCTCGCAACGGTACGGAAGCGCGCGTACGGATCCGCTGACGGGTCCGTGTCCGGGGCCGCTGAGCAGTCCCGGTCCGCGTACGACGCTAGGCGGCCGGCCGGTGACCCTGAAGTGTATGTTTCATCCATTCTTGCCTCGCTGAACGGATGGAACGTCCATGCCCGACGCCCCCGCGGGGCCGCCCACCCCGCCCGTCCCGCTGGCCGGGCTGCTGGCCCTCGAAGGGCTCGGACTCCGCAGGATCGCGGGGCCGGCCGACGCCGAGCTGTTGTGGGTGCACACCTCGGAGATGGCCGACCCGTACCCGTATCTGCTCGGCGGTGAGCTGCTGCTGACCGCCGGGGTGCTGCTGACGGATCCGGACGCGTATGTGGCCCGGCTGGTGGAGGCGGGGGCGGCCGCGCTCGGTTTCGGCGTGCGCCCGGTGCACGAGACGGTGCCGCCGGGACTGATCGCGGCGTGCGACCGCCATGGGCTGCCGCTGGTGGAGGTGGGGCCCGGGACCCCGTTCACCGCGATCGCGCGGGCGGTGTGGGGGCTGATGGCCGAGGCGCGCCATCGCGAGCTGCGCCGGGTGACCCGGGCCCAGCAGGCCCTGGCGACGGCGGCGGCCCGCCCGGACCCGGTTCCGGCGGTGCTGCATCAGCTGGCGGTCCGGCTCTCGGGGCGGGCGGCCCTGCTCACGGCCGACGGCGAGGAGCTGCACGCGGCGGGCCCGCCGCCGCCCCCGCCCCTGCGTGCGGCACTGGCGCGGCTCGCGCGGATGGTCGCCCCGGGCGTCCGCCCCGCCCCCGCGTCGGCCACCGACTCCCTGGGCGCCGCCCACCTGTCCGCCTACGCGCTGGGCGGCGGGCAGGGCCTCGCCCTGACCCTGGCGGCGGACCGCCGCGAGCCGGGTGACCACACCATCGCCGGGATCGCGGTCGTCCTGCTCTCGCTGCTGGCCGCCCCGCACCAGGGCGCGGGCGCTGCGGGCCGCTCGGCGGCGCTGGTCCGGCTGCTGCTGGGCGCGGCCCCTGCGGACGTCGCACCGCTGCTGGGCGGCGACGAGCCGTGGACGGTGGTGCACGCCCGCCGCAGCGGCGGCGAAGCGGTGGACGCGCTCACGGCCGGCGCGCTCGGCGCGGCCCTGGGCTCGGCGCTCGTGGACGCGGACCGGGGCGGCGGGGAGGTACGGGTGCTGGTCCCCGGCGGCGACCGGATCACCCCGCAGCCGGGCTGGACGCTCGGCGCCTCGGCCCCCGCCCCGGCCGACGCCCTGGACACCGCCGGCACCCGGGCAGCACGCGCGCTCGGCCGGGCGGAGGCGACCCGCGCGCCGCTGGTGGTGGACGCGCCGGTCTCCGGCCTCGCCGCCCTGCTCCCGCCCGGCCCGGCGGCCGAGCGCGCCCGCACCCTCCTCGCCCCGCTCACCGGCCCGCTCGCCGAGACCCTGCGCTGCTGGCTCTCCCTGCACGGCAGCTGGGACCGTACGGCGGTGGCCCTGTCCGTCCACCGCAATACCGTCCGCCAGCGCATCGCGCGGTGCGGGGTGTTGCTGGGCGCGGACCTGGACGACATGGACGTACGGACGGAGTTGTGGCTCGCCCTGCGGCAGGAATGATCCGCGCACACCCGTCGTACGTACCGGTCCGGCTTCCCCTGCCGCGCCCCGCCGGCGCCGGCCGTGGGCACGGCGGCCGACGGACACGCACCGCCGACGGCCCTTGACTTGGAGTGCGTTCCAGCACCTAGCGTCCCCCGCATGACGACAACACAGCGCAGGATCGGATCGGGCTTCGGCGCCCGCAGCACCACGGACGACGTCCTGAGCGGGATCGAACTGTCCGGCACCACCGCGATCGTCACCGGCGGCTACTCGGGGCTCGGTCTGGAGGCGACCCGCGCCCTGGCGGCCGCCGGAGCCCGCGTCGTCGTCCCGGCCCGGCGACGGGCGGTGGCACAGGAGGCGGTCGCGGGCATCGACGGCGTGGAGACCGACGACCTCGACCTGGCCGACCTGGAGAGCGTGCGCGGGTTCGCCGAACGGTTCCTGGCATCGGGCCGCGACATCGGCATCGTGATCAACAACGCCGGAATCATGGCCTGCCCGGAGACGCGGGTCGGCCCGGGGTGGGAGGCGCAGTTCGCCACCAATCACCTGGGGCACTACGCCCTGGTCAACCATCTCTGGCCGGCTCTTGCCCGTGGAGGCGCGCGCGTGGTCGCCGTGTCCTCCGGAGCGCACGACATGGGTATGCGCTGGGACGACGTGCACTTCGAGCGCGGCTACGACCGATGGGCGGCGTACGGGCAGGCGAAGGCGGCGAACGTGCTGTTCGCCGTGCACCTCGACGCACTCGGCCGCGACGCCGGAGTCAGGGCCTTCGCCCTGCACCCGGGCAGCATCCTCACCCCGCTCCAGCGCCACCTCGCGAAGGCGGACATGGTCGACGCGGGCTGGATCGACGAGAACGGCACCCTGACCGACCCCACCTTCAAGACGCCCGAGCAGGGTGCGGCCACGCACGTCTGGGCGGCGACTTCCCCCCAGCTGGCGGGCATTGGCGGTGTGTACTGCGAGGACTGCGACATCGCCGAGCCCGCCGTCGACGGCACGGAGGGCGGCGTGCACGCCCACGCGATCGACCCCGAACAGGCAGCTCGGCTCTGGGCGTTGTCGGCCGACCTCACGGGCGTCGACGCCTTCGCGGCGGCCCGCTGAGGCGACGCCGGGGAAGGAGCCCCGGCGTCCGGGCCGCCGGGTCACTCCTCCCGCAACCGCACCCCCCGCATCAGCCAGGCCGCCAGGAAGATCACGGCCCCGAGCAGCGTCGCGCCGAGCAGCACCCCGTGCAGGCCCTCGGTGACCGCTGTCCGTACCGCGTCCCGGACGTCCTCCGGCATGCCGCGTACCGCGACGGGGGTCCAGGCCGTGCCGCCCTCCGGCATACCGGCCGCGTGGAGCCGGCTCGCGTAGACGGCGCCGAGCACCGCGACACCCAGGGAGCTGCCGATCGTACGGACGAGGGTGGTGGTTCCCGTGGCGGCGCCCATGTCGCGCGGGGTCGCGCTGTTGATGGTGACGAGCAGCGTGCTCTGCATCAACAGGCCCATGCCCGCGCCCAGTACGAGCGTCAGGGCTGAGGTCACCGCCGTGGGAGTGGTGGTACCCGTCGTCAGCAGCGCGAGCGCGCCCGCGAACGTCAGCGCGCCGCCGAGGAGGGGATAGGGGCGGTAGCGGCCGCCGTTGGCGAGGAGCCGGCCCACCAGGAGTTGCGCGGCGAACATCCCGGCCATCAGCGGGAGCAGCAGAAGGCCGCCGGCCGTCGAGGACGCGCCGCGGACGAACTGCATGTACTGCGGGAGATAGGTGGACGCACCGAGCATGGCGGCGCCCGTCAGGAACGTGAGCACCTGGGCGATCGTGAAGTTGCGGTCGGCGAACAGCCGGGGCGGGATGATCGGTTCGGCGGCGCGCCGCTCGACCCGGACGAACCAGGCCAGGGCGGCGGCGCCGGTCACGCCGAGGCCGATGGTCTGCGGTGACCACCAGGCGTACGCCGTACCGCCCCAGCTGCCCAGCAGGGTGAGGGCCACGATGGCGGCGCAGAGCAGGCCGGCGCCCGCGAAGTCGATCCGCGACCTGACCCGCTCGGTGTGCAGGCGCAGGCCCGTCCCGACGACGAGCAGGGCGAGCGCGCCGATGGGGAGGTTGACGTAGAAGACCCAGCGCCAGTTCAACTGGTCGGTGAGGAAGCCCCCGAGGAGCGGCCCGCCGACCAGGGCGACGGGCATCATGGCCCCGATCATCGCCTGTGAGCGGCCTGCCTGGGAGGGCGGCAGCATGACGCCGATGATGGAGATCGCGCCCACCATGAGGCCGCCCGCGCCCAGTCCCTGCACGGCGCGGAAGGCGATGAGCTGCCCCATGTCCTGGGCGAGCCCGGAGAGTACGGAGCCCGCGAGGAACACCGTGACCGACCAGACGAAGCTGCCCTTGCGCCCGTACAGGTCACCGAGCTTGCCCCACAGGGGTGTGGAGAGGGAGGCGGTGAGCAGGTAGGCCGTCACCACCCAGGACAGGTGGTCGAGGCCGCCCAGGTCGCCGACGATCGTGGGCAGCGCGGTGCCGACGATCGTGCCGTCGAGCAGGCCGAGCATCAGGCCGAGGAGAAGCCCGAACAGGACGAGTTTCGACGGGCCGCCGCTTTCGCCGGCGGGTGAGGGGACCGCCTCGGGCTCCGGCTCCCGGCGGTCGTGCGTGTCCTTCGTGAAGCGGCTCATCGTTGCCCCCACATGTGTGATTCGTCGTCAGGCCGCGTACGGGGTGGCGGCCCTGGCGTCCCGCAGCGCGTGTGCCCACCAGGCCAGTTGATCCAGGAGCGCCTTGGCCGCCGCGTCGACCTGGGGGTCCTCGACGGCGGCGTCCGCACCGAACTGGCCGTAGGCGTTGTGGAAGCTGACCGTGTTGCGGATGGTCGTGGCGTTCAGCTCGGCCATCACCACGCGCAGCTGTTCCACGGCACGCAGGCCGCCGGAGAGGCCGCCGTAGGAGACGAAGGCGACCGGCTTGGCGTGCCACTGCTCGTTGTGCCAGTCGATGCCGTTCTTCAGGGACGCGGGGAAGCTGTGGTTGTACTCCGGCGTGACGAAGACGAACGCGTCGGCCGCCGCGAGGCGCGGCGACACGAGGGCGAGGGCTTCCTCGGTCCCCGGTGCGGGGGGCCGGCCGAACGCGGGAAAGACGGTGGGCAGCGGGGTCTCGGCGAAGTCGACGACATCCACGGTCATGTCGTCGCGCTGGGACAGGTGCCCCTTCAGCCACTGGGTGACGACGGGTGCGAAGCGTCCCTCACGGGTGCTGCCGACGACGACGGCGACGCGGAGCTGCGGGCGGGTGCTGGTCATGGGTCCCCCTGGGCGTGATGCGTACGGAAGCAGCCGCTGTGTACGGCGTATCTCGACGCGTACAACGTACACGCCGATGTGTACAGCGTCTACTGAGAGATACGTTGTACGCTGACGGCCCAGCGAAAGGAGCCCGCCCATGGCCGAGCAGCAGAAGAACAGCGGCAAGGACGGCAGGACGGGGCCGGACACCTCGCTCTGGCAGCGCCTTGAGCAGCCGGCGGCCGCACCCCGCGCCTCGCTGACCCTGGAGCGGATCGGGTCCGTCGCCGTGGAGATCGCCGACGCGGAGGGCTTCGCCGCCGTCACCATGCGCAGGCTCGCCACGGAACTGGGCGTCGCCCCCATGGCCGCCTACCGTCACGTCTCCGGCAAGGACGACCTGTGGGCGCTGATGGCCGAGCGGGTCGCCACGGAGATGCGGATCCCCGACGAGGTGACCGGATGGCGCGAGGTACTGCGCGCCTTCGGCCTGCTGACCCGGGACATGATGCTGCGGCACCCGTGGGTGGGACAGCTGCCCACCCACCTCTTCGTCCTCACACCCGGCCGCCTGGCCATCGCCGAACGGCAGCTGGCGGCGCTCGACGGGCTCGGCCTCGACGAGGACGCGATGATGGTCGCGTTCCGCACGGTCAGCGCCTTCGCGCACGGCGCGGGGCAGTCGGAGGTGGCCCTGCGGGAGTGGACGCAATCCGCGGGCTGGTCGTCGGGCGACGAGACCCGGCTGGGCCTGGCGCCGCAGATGATGTACCTGATGGAGACCGGCCGCTACCCCACGTACCGGCGCTACGGACTGCGGGCGACCCGCAAGGACGACGCGACCTGGGCGTTCGAGACGGGCCTGGACTGCGTACTGGACGGGATCGCCGCCCGGCTGGGCATCTGAGGGCGCCCCGGAAGCGGCGTCCGGAGGCGATCTCCGGAATCACCCTCGGAAGCAGTTCCGGATGCGGGCTCGTCGTACACCGGTACGGGAGACGGGCGCCTCTGCTCGCCGTCCCGCTGAGCGCCCGCCGGGCTCGGCCGTCCCGGCCGCGCGGAAGCCCTGGGCTGAGGTCACCCGGCGTCCGGGAAGTTCGCGTCCGGACCCCGCCGCACGGCGCTCCTCGACCGGGACCGGACCTGTCCGGACGCCCGCACCGAGCGGCGGCCGCCCCGCGGTGAGGGCGGGCACTCGGAGCGGGCACCACCGGGCGCGTCACCGGACTCCGCGGCACCGGTCAGGCGGTCACTCCCGCCCCGATTGCGTGAGGTTGTTCATCAGGGTCTCCTTCACCCGGTGAAGTTTCGCCAGCTGCGCGCTACGGACCCGCCTTTCCCCGGTCAGGGCGGCCAGGCCCTGCGCGAAGACCTCCTGCTCGGCCCTGCCGGGGAGTTCGATGTCGACGTCGAGCAGCCTGCTCGGATGGACGACATGCAGACTGTCAACGGACCGTGCCACCGCGTGGATTCGCTTCTGTACCGCGGGAAGCATCAGCCAAGCCGCCAGGTAGTCCGCGGTCAGACGGCTGGTGTCGGGCCTGAGGCGTATGACGCTGCCGCCGTGTGTCGCCTGCGCCTGCCGGTCCCGCCATACCGCGGCGCGAAACGTCCGCCCTCCCGCGTCGGCGGCGGCGAGCAGGACGTCCTCGGGACTCAGCATCTCGTCTCCTCGACGGATACGGGAGGACAGTCCCGCCCGTTCGGACCGGGGCCCGGGCAGTGTCAGTTCGCGATCGGTCAGGTCCGCCGCCCTGACGACCAGCACTCCGGACCGGTCCCCCAGCCGGTGAACGCCTCCGGTCCGCGCCGATCTGACCACCTCACGCAGCGGACAGCGCTGCGTTCGGCCCGACGCACCGGAGTCGACCAGGGGAAGCAGCAACATCAGCTCGTCGACGTCCAGTTTGGCGAGCTCGCCTTCGACGGACTTCTCGGCATCGATCAGCAAGTGGACGAGTCCGGCGACGACGTCCCGGTCGTCCATCATGCTCGCGCGATCGGCCATCAGGTCCCAGGCACTCTGCTGAGACCAGGGATTGCTCGCGAAGGTGCTCTCCGCCGTGCCGGTCAGCTGCTGCTCGATCTCCCGGAAGGACAGACCGTACTTGGCCCACCAACTCTCATAGGACCGCAGCAGTTCCTGGCGTCTCTCCCGCACGAGCGCATCGAGTCTGTCCTCCAGCCCCTTGCGCAGGGTCTCGGTGACCGCCCGGCGCTCCCCCTCCGCGTCCAGCGCGGCCCTCGCCCGGAACAGTCCCGGTGGCTTCTCGCCCGCCCTGGGCGGGTCGCTCGGCCACGGGAACCAGAACGCCGCCTCAAGACGCTTGGCCGCCTTGGCCGCCTTCTGGCGTTCCCTCTTCAATGTGGCGAGTACCGTCGGCCGCTCGGCTCTCAAGGCGGCTTCCTCATGTGCGGCAGCGTCGTCGCCCTCGGCCGCGCCGCCTTCCGGAGCCTCCGTCTCCGCCCGGAGCTCCGCCCAGCTCTCGCCCAGCTCCGCGTCCCGCGCGTCCGCGGCCGCGAGCTCCTCCAGGAACTCCGGAGCTATCGCCGCGACCACCTTGTGCTGGTACGCCTGACGCCGCTCGGCGCCCGAGCGCTTCCGTAGCTGCCGCGTCATCAGGTCCTGTTCGGGCGCGAGCAGTGTGTCCACGTTCTCCACCCATCCGTCCAGGGTGCCCGCGAACCCGTTCTCCGACACGGCCTGCAGGTCGTACTTCACCTCGTGCCACCACGCCGCCACCGCGCCCGCGAGCGCATACCGGTCGAGGAGTCCCACCTCTCCCAGACGTTCCACGAACGAGTCGATCAGCGAGCCCCGCAGCGCCATCAGCGCGGCCCTGCGCTCCGAAGAGGTCAGGTCGGCCGGGTGCTCGGGGGCCGTCTCCGCCAGCTGGCGGGCCTGCTCGTCCCACCACTCGCCGAAAGCGGCCCGCAGCTCGTCCTCGCGCGGACGGGCGAGGTCCGCGAGCCGGGCGGCGTCCGGCCGCCGCCCTTCCGGAAGGAAGTCCACGTACTTCGGGTCCGCCAGATCGCGCTCGGCGAAGAGGTCGCTCAGCACCACCCCGTACGCGTCGAGCAGTTCCTTCTTCGCCTCGATCTCCGCGCGCGGAACGCCACCCACCAGGTGAGCCCGTACATCCTGCGGTTCCGGCAGGGGCGTGTTGTCCACGTAGCGGCGGATGCTGAGGTTGTCGGCGTTCTCGCGCAGTTCCTCGCGGGTCACCAGCCGCGAGAAACCGGGCACCTCCGCGCGTGCGTGGAAGGTGGAGGTGATCTTCTCGGCATGCTCCGGCAGAAGAACGTTCTGCGCCGGCTCCTTGCGGTACTCGCGACCGGCGTTGATGAACAGCACCGGCTTCTCCTCAGCCGCGCTCCGCCCCCTCGGCGGGCGCAGCACCAGGACGCAGGCCGGGATGCCGGTGCCGTGGAAGAGGTTCGGGGCCAGCCCGATGACCGCCTCGATCGCGCCCTCGTCCAGCAGCTTCGTCCGGATCTCCTGCTCACCGCCCCCGCGGAACAGCACCCCGTGCGGCATGACCGTGATGGCCGTACCGCCGTGCCCCTCCCGCCTCGTCTGCCACAGCATGTGCTGGAGGAACATCAGGTCGGCCTTGCCGCGCTCGCTCGTCACCCCGTACGTCGTGCGCTGCGCGGCATGCGCAAGGTCGCCGAGCGTGTAGTCCATGGAGAACGGCGGATTGCTGAGCACCCCGTCGAAACGGTCCGCGTCCGACGCCGGTACGTGCGCCGGCTCGGCCAGCGTGTCCCCGATGCGCAGGTCGAAGCGGCGTACCCCGTGCAGCACCATGTTCATGGTCGCCATGACCCAGGATCCGCTGTTCGCGTCCTGTCCCGCGAAGAACATGTCCGAGGAGTCGCCGCCGTGCTCCTCCACGTACTCCTTGGCGTGGACCAGCATGCCGCCCGAGCCGACGCACGGGTCGTAGATCCGCATGCCCTGCTGCGGGCGCAGCAGTTCCACCATCATGCGGACCACGGCACGCGGGGTGTAGAACTCCCCGCCCTTACGGCCCGCCGTGTCCGCGAACTCCTTGATCAGGTACTCGTACGCGGCGCCGATGAGGTCCGGGAACTCGAAGTCGTCCGTGCGCAGCCGGATGCGCCCGAAGTGCGCGATGAGGAGTTTCAGTCGCTGGTCGGCGAGCCTCGCCGCACCAAAGCCGCCGATGCGGTGGAAGTCGAGGTGTCCGAAGAGGCCCTGGAGCTCACTGTTCTGGAGTTCGAGAGCCTGGAAGGCGGGGTGCAGCCTGTCCTCGATGAGATGGTGCGTGCCGGAGGAGAGCCGCTCCCAGCGGGCGTTCCTCGGGACGAACAGCACGCCGCGGTCGCGGTAGGCGGACTCCTCGTCGAGGTAGCTCTCAAGATCGTCGGAGGACAGGCCCAGATCCTTGGCCGCCCGGTCCTTGAGCTGTTCGCGGGCGGCCTCGAACTCGTCGTTCACCCGCTTCAGGAACAGCAGGCCGAAGAGGTAGTCCTTTTACTCGGAGGCGTCCAGCGTGCCCCGGAGGATGTCCGCAGCGGCGAACAGGTGCCGCTCCAACTGCGCGAGCGTGAGCTTGGCCACGTACCGACTCCCTAGACTGAGAAACCCAGGGGACCTTAGGACGGTCACCGGGCGGGGTGGAAATCCGCTGTTCCGGGGGCGGGGACCCGGCAACGGGTGTCAGTACGACGCGATGCCGAGGCCCTTCTCGACGAACGCGAAGACGTCCGTGTACGGGTCCCGGTGCGCCTTCGCGCTGTACTCGGGATGCTCGGCGTTCATGTCGAGAGCGCGCTTCTTGGCGTCGGCGAAGCGGTTCTCGATCTGCTCCGGGATGACGGCCTTGATGCCGCCCGGCACTTGGTGCCAGTCGGAGGGCAGCCGCTGCTCCGCCATACCGCAGACCCCGGCGAAAGTACCCGTGACGGGCTTCAGGTGCAGCACACGCCAGATTTCGAAGCACGGGTGCGAATAGGCGACTTCCACACCGGCCCTGGCAGCCCGGGACAGCGCGGTCTCCACCCCTTCGTGCTGATCCCTGTCGAACAGGCACCAGACCTGGGGCCACAGCGCCTTGGCGAGGCCGGCCCGCTTGGCCTCCCTGTTCTTCTCGCGCAGCAAGGCGATCGCCTTCTCGACGAGGACCAGCGGCTTGCGCTGCGAGCCCTCGTCCGAGGCATTGGCGACGTGGACGTCGAGGGAGGTCCCCGGTTGCTTGAGCGTTCCGAGTTGCTGGACCGCCTTGATGTAGTCCGGCTCGGTGACCTTGCCCTCGGTGAAGACGTACACGACCCGGCTGCGCCCGCGGCCGTGCGTCTTGCCCGAGGTGAGGGACGCGTTCCCCTTGGTCTTCGCCATCAGATGTGCTCCGCGCTCTCGGCCCGCACTGCCCCCAGGCGACGGACGATCTGCCCGGCCAGGAGCGACGGAACGCCGCCGAACGCACCTTCCAGGTAGGACTTGGCCAGGTCCTCGTGGACACCCGGCGACATGGAGCTCAAGGGGTAGAGCTCGGTGGCGCCGTCCTTGTCCTTCTCCGTGAACCAGACCTGTCCGGCGTCGAGGAGCCGTTCGCCGGTCGGCGTGCTGAGCACGGTCGCCTCGTGGGAGGTGAACACCAGCTGGGCGGCGTTCGGATTGGACAGCGGGTCCTTGAAGAGGCGGATGACCTCGGCGGCGAACCGGGGATGCAGACTGGCGTCGAGTTCGTCCAGGAGCAGGACCGCTCCGTCGTCGAGGGCCAGGAGCATGGGCCCCAGGAGCGCGAACCAGGAACGGGTGCCGAAGGACTCCCGCTGCCAGTCGAGGGCCACCTCACCCGACGCCGTGCGGTGCAGCAGGCGGACCTTTCCGGTGCCGTTCGCCGAAGGTTCGACCAGGGCGTCCGTGATGCCGAGATCGGCGACGCGCAGGAGCTCCTTGATGCGGTATCCCTGCTCACCTGTGAGCCTCGATGCAGTGAAGGCTTCGCGTTGCGGGCGCTCCATCTCGGGGCCGATGGACCACAGGTTCCGGAACCAGTGGAAGAGCGGAGAGAGCTGCGGATGGTTGTCCGTGCCGGCTGTCGAGAGGAGCAGGGCGTTGGGGCGTGTCCGGCGGACCAGCTGGGCGCGGTCCTTCACGCGGCTGCTCGGCCACCTGTAGACGTCGGACCGTGAGGCGTCCCGGTCCATCCACTCCTGCTGGTGCCCCAGAGGGTAGCTGTGCACCCATTCGGACTCGACGCGCTGTTCGCCGAGCTCGAATCCGTAGGTCCAGCGCACCCCGTCGATGGCCACATCGGCCTCGAAGAAGGTCGGCTCGGCGGTGCTCTTCGCGTCCAGTGCGAAGACCTCGCGGGGGATGCCCTGGTACGAGGCCCACTGCGCGTAGGAGTTGAGGACCGCCGTCCGCATCGCCGCGAGCGCGTCGAGCACGTTGGACTTGCCGGAGGCGTTCGCGCCGAAGATGCCGACCAGAGGGAACACGGAGACGGGCCCGTCGGCCAGCTCCACCTCCCGGGCCGCCGAGTGCTCTTCGTCCGACGTGGCGACGAAGGACAGCTCCTGCTCGTCACGCAGGGACCTGAAGTTCGCAACGCGGAATCTCAGCAGCACGGCGTCCTCCTCTCGCGTGTTCTCGCGATCAGGCTAGTGGCCGGCACCCGCATCCGGGCGCCTGAGAACCGGCCTCGCCTCCCGAAACATACCGCTCTCGCCTCGATCGAGCTGCCGAACGGCTGATCATTCCCGGGCCCGCCCTCTCCCGTACCGCCGCCGGGCTGTGCACGGGGAAGGGCGTGCTCAGCATCACCCTGGACAGCCCCGGTGACCGCCGGGTAACTTTTACCCAAGGCTGAGCAAGCGCTTAGCCATGCCGAGCGAAGCCGACCAGGGAGGCACCCCGTGCGCCGTACCGTATTCAACGAGGACCACGACGCGTTCCGGGAGACCATCCGCGCCTTCATCGCGGCCGAGGTCGTGCCCGTGTACGAGGAGTGGTTCGCGGCCGGTCAGGCCCCGCGCGACTTCTATCTGAAGCTCGGCGAGCTGGGCGTCTTCGGCATCACGGTGGACGAGGAGTACGACGGCGCGGGCATCGACTCGCACAAGTACGAAGCCATCATCTACGAGGAGACCGCCCGCGCGGGCGTCTCCTTCGGCGGCTCCGGTGTGCACACGCTGCTGGGCCTGCCCTACATCAAGATGCTCGCCACCGACGAGCAGAAGAAGCGCTGGCTGCCGAAGTTCACCACGGGCGAGGAGATGTGGGCCCTCGCGATGACCGAGCCGGGCACCGGCTCCGACGTCGCGGGCATGAAGACCACCGCCAAGCTCTCCGAGGACGGCACGCACTACGTCCTCAACGGCTCCAAGACCTTCATCACCGGCGGCGTGCACGCCGACCGTGTGATCGTCTGCGCCCGCACCTCCGCCCCGCGCGAGGACGACCGCCGCTTCGGCATCTCCCTCTTCGCCGTCGACACCAAGTCCGCGGGCTACTCCATCGGCCGCAAGCTCGACAAGCTGGGCCTCAAGGTCTCGGACACCGCCGAGCTGGCGTTCGTCGACGTGAAGGTCCCGGTCGAGGACCTGATGGGCGAGGAGAACAAGGGCTTCGGCTACCTCGGCACCAACCTGGCCTCCGAGCGCTGGGGCATCGCCTTCGGTGCGTACGCGCAGGCCGCGGCCGCCGTCCGGTTCGCCAAGGAGTACGTGCAGGACCGCACGGTCTTCGGCAAGACCGTCGCCTCGTTCCAGAACACCAAGTTCGAGCTGGCCGCCTGCCAGGCCGAGGTGGACGCGGCCCAGGCCGTCGCCGACCGCGCGCTGGAGGCGCTGGACGCCGGTGAGCTGACCGCCGCCGAGGCCGCCTCCGCGAAGCTGTTCTGCACCGAGGTCGCGCACCGCGTGATCGACCGCTGCCTCCAGCTGCACGGCGGCTACGGCTTCATGAACGAGTACCCGATCGCCCGCCTGTACGCGGACAACCGGGTCAACCGCATCTACGGCGGCACCAGCGAGGTCATGAAGTCGATCATCGCGAAGTCCATGGGTCTGTAGAGCGGCTACGTTCTCTTCATGAGCTCAGCACCAGACGCCCTGCTCGATCTGCTCGACCTGCTCGACCTGGAGCAGATCGAGCAGGACATCTTCCGGGGCACCAGCCGTTCGGCGATCGTGCCCCGCGTCTTCGGCGGACAGGTCGCGGCCCAGGCGCTCGTCGCCGCGGGCCGCACCGTCCCCGCGGACCGGCCCGCCCACTCCCTGCACTCGTACTTCCTGCGGGCAGGGGACCCGGGCGCGCCGATCGTCTACACCGTCGACCGCATCCGGGACGGCCGCTCCTTCACCACCCGGCGGGTCGTCGCCGTCCAGCACGGACAGCCGATCTTCCACCTCTCGGCGTCCTTCCAGACGCACGAGGAGGGGCTGGAGCACCAGGCGGACATGCCGGCCGCGCCCGGCCCCGAGACGCTGCCCACCGCCGCCGAGATGCTGCCGCGGTACGCGGACCGGTTCAGCGACCCGAGTGTCGTGGACCGGCTGATCGAGGCGCGGGCCGCGGTCGACCTGCGGTACGTGGACGCCCCTCCGTTCGGCACCGTCGGCGAACCGCGCGAACCGCGCTCGCAGGTGTGGTTCCGCACCAACGGGAAACTGGCGGACGACCCGCTGCTGCACGTCTGCATGGCGACGTACGTCTCCGACATGACGCTGCTCGACTCGGTGCTCCTGGCCCACGGGCGCGGCGGCTGGGCGGTCGGCGACGTGGTGGGGGCGAGCCTGGACCACGCGATGTGGTTCCACCGGCCGTTCCGGGCCGACGAATGGCTGCTGTACGACCAGGAGTCGCCGTCCGCGTCCGGTGGGCGCGGGCTCGGCCAGGCCCGTATCTACACCCAGGACGGCCGGCTGGCGATCACCGTCATCCAGGAGGGCGTGGTCCGGGTCCCCCGGAAGGGCTGAACAGGCCGCACGGCCGCGCGTCGGACATACCCGGCCCGGCTGCGGACATACTCCCCACCATGAGTGACGCGAAGTCTGCTGGTGGGGAGTCCACGTTCACCGTCATCGTCGCTGCCGTCGCCAACCTCGGCATCGCCGTGGCGAAGGCCGTCGCGGGGCTGATCAGCGGATCGAGCGCGATGCTCTCCGAGGCGGCCCACTCCGTCGCCGACACGGTCACCGAGGTGCTCCTGCTCACCGCACTCAAGCGCAGCGAGAAGCCCGCCGACGAGGAACATCCGCTGGGCTACGGCCCCGAGCGGTACATCTGGGCGATGCTCGCCTCCGTCGCCACGTTCGTCGGCGGCGCGGTCTTCTCGCTGTACGACGGCATCCACACCCTGACGCAGGGCGAGGACCTCGGCGATCCGCTCATCTCGTACATCGTGCTGGGGATCGCCTTCCTCCTGGAGGGCTACTCCCTGCGCACCGGGCTGCGGCAGGTGCGCGGCGAAGCCGCCCGGCTGGGCGCCGCCCCCACCCGGTACCTGCGCCGCACGCCCGACACCGCGGTCAAGGCCGTGGTGATGGAGGACTCGGCGGCTCTGGTCGGGCTGCTGCTGGCCGCGGGCGGGCTGCTCGGCGGCCAGCTGTCGGGCTCCGGCGTCTGGGACGGTATCGCGTCGATCCTGATCGGGGTGCTGCTCGTGTACGTGGCCTGGGTCCTCGGCCGGTCCAACGCCCAGCTGCTGATCGGCCGCCCCGTGCCCCCGTCGATGCGGACGGGGGTGCGCGAGGAACTGCTCACGGTCCCGCACATCATCGACGTACTGGAGCTGACCACGCTCATCCAGGGACCGTCCGAGATCCTGATCGCCGCGAAGGTCGACTTCCGGGACGTGGCCAGTGCCGAGCAGGTCGAATGGGCCTGCGAGGAGGCGGAGCAGCAGCTGCGGGAGCGGTATCCGTCGATCAAGCGGGTGTACCTGGACCCGACGCCGGGGGTCGCCCAGCGCCGACGGGCCCGGGCAGAGGGGAATCCGGTGGTCGGGCCCGGCGACGGGAAGGGCAACGGGGACGGCGGAGGGCTGTTCACGGACCGCCTGGACAACGACTGAGGGCGCTGGGAAGAACTCGGTGACGCCCTTGACCCGCGGCGCCGGCCCTCCGGCCCGCACGCCCGGATCGGCCCGGCCGCTCAGATCAGTCCGGCCGCGTCCAGCAGGTACTCCGTCATCGGGTCGTAGAACCGCGGGTCCAGCACATGGTCGTCCAGCGGGACGGCCACCTGGAGGGTGCCCTCGGACTCCCCCAGGAACAGGGCCGGGTCGTTGCAGTCCGCGTAGCCGATGGCGTCCAGTCCGCGCTGGGCCGCGCACCCGGCCCAGCCGTGGTCGGCGACGACCAGGTCCGGCAGGGGGCGCCCCTCCCGCTCCAGGCCGTCCAGGATCGCTGCCATGGGGGCCGGGGAGTGGGTGTGCCAGAGGGTCGCGCCGCGCTCCTGCACGGCCACGTCCGCGAACTGGAAGACCATGCCCTCGTCCGCCGTCAGCCCGGACGGGATCACCACGATCTCGCAGCCGGCCGCCCGCAGCGCGGCCGCGGTCTGCCGGTGGACGTCCAGCAGCCCGCCCGGGTGACCGGTGGCGAAGAGCACCCGCTCGGACGCGTCGGCCGCCTTCCGCAGCCGGGCCGCGGCCCGGTCCAGGGCGGCGACGGTGAGCTCGGGATCAATGGTGTCCTGGCCGAACCGGTGCTCCGGGTCGTCGCTGACCCCGCATCTCTCGGCCATGACCGCGAGGACGTCCTGCTCGTCGCGCCACCGGTCGCCGAGCTCGAGTCCCAGCCAGAAGTGGCGGTCACCGTTGGCGAGCTTGCGGTAGTGGGAGAGGTTGTTGTCGCGTGGGGTCGCGACGTCTCCCGCTATGCGCGTACGGACGAGATGGTCGACAAGGGCGGCACGGCTGGGTATCGGCATGAACCCATTGTGCCGTGGAGTGTGCGCAGTGTGCCGGTCGTATTGAACGGTGGGCAGCCCGGGCGGCCCGGCGCCGGACCGGTGGTTCCATGAGTGCGCGGGACGGCCCGCCGGAGTCCCGGTCCGGACCCGCCGCGAGGGCTTCGACGGCCCGGCGGGCAGCCGCCCGGCCGCCTCCCGCCGGCTGTACGACCGCGGCACCTGCTACCCGGGCTGTCCGGCCCCGCGGTGGGGCACCGGGGAGGTCGAGACGATGACGGACTCGGCGGGCAACGTCCGGCTCGACGGCAAGGGGGCCCTTGAGATCGTGCCCACCCGCCGTGGGGGGACGTGGTACTCGGGCCGCATCGAGTCCCGGCGCTCCGACTTCGCACCGCCGCCCGGCGGCGTCCTGCGGATCGAGGCGTCGATCGCCCTGCCCGAGGTCACGGGGGCGAAGGCGGGCGGGTACCGGACGGCCTTCTGGACGCCGGGCGCCGGGCTGCGCGACGGCTGCACGGGCCGGCCCGCCATCGGCGGCCGCTCAGCCCTCTCCCCGGGTCCCCGCCGCGGCGAAGGCGCCCCGGGCCAGCCGGTGCAGCAGCGCTGCCGTGTCCGTGCGGCCGGGGAGCGCCTCGGGGCGGCTCAGGTCCGGTCCGGAGTTCCCCCGCGGCGTCGCGGCGGAACTCCGGACAGGGCCGAGGTGGGGGGTGGAGTTCAGCAGGCCGAAGACGGCGTGGACGGCCGCGCGGGCCTCGTGCTCGGGGAGGGCGGGGTAGAGGTCGCGGACGACGGTCACCCACACCTCGACGTACTCGCGCTGGAGCCGGCGCACCCGCTTGCGGTCGGTGTCCCGCAGGCGGTCCAGCTCCCGGTCGTGCAGGGTGATCAGGGGACGGTCGTCGAGGGCGAAGTCGATGTGGCCCTCGATGAGCGCGTCCAGGAGCGCCTCGGGGGACCTGCCACCGGAGGCGTCCTCGGAGACCCGCAGCTGCCCGCCGGCCAGCAGCCGCTCGCTGATGCCGACGAGCAGCTCGGCGAGCATCGCGTCCTTGCCGGGGAAGTGCCGGTAGAGGCCGGGGCCGCTGATCCCGACGGCGGCGCCTATCTCGTCGACGCCGACGCCGTGGAAGCCGCGCTCGGCGAAGAGGCGGGCGGCCTCCTTGAGGATCTGCTCGCGGCGGGTGGGTGCCGCGACGCGGGCGGCGGCATGGGTGCTCATGACGAGTCATTCTAGACAGGCGCGTTAGCGGTCGTTAACCTGTGGAGGACGTTAACGCTCACTAACCGCCTCTCCCGCTACCGATCAGGGGGAGGCCGTCACACTGCGGTACGGGCAAGGGGGCTCGACAGGATGCAGCAGGCACCGGTGCTGGCGAGCGCGGCCGATCCCGCCTCGGAGGCCTGGCAGGCCAACGAGGCGGCGCATCACGCGCTCACCGACGAGCTGCGCAAGCGGCTCGCCACGGCCAGGCTCGGCGGGGGTGAGAAGGCCCGCGCCCGGCATGTGGCACGCGGCAAGCTGCTGCCCCGGGAGCGGGTGGACACCCTGCTCGATCCGGGCTCGCCCTTCCTGGAGCTGGCCCCGCTGGCGGCCGAGGGGCTGTACGGGGGCGCGGCCCCGGCCGCCGGGGTGATCGCCGGGATCGGCCGGGTCAGCGGCCGGGAGTGCGTGATCGTCGCCAACGACGCGACCGTCAAGGGCGGCACGTACTACCCGATGACCGTGAAGAAGCACCTGCGGGCCCAGGAGGTGGCGCTGGAGAACCGGCTGCCGTGCCTGTACCTGGTGGACTCGGGCGGCGCCTTCCTGCCGATGCAGGACGAGGTGTTCCCGGACCGCGAGCACTTCGGGCGGATCTTCTACAACCAGGCCCGGATGTCCGGGGCCGGCATCCCGCAGATCGCGGCGGTGCTGGGCTCCTGCACGGCCGGCGGGGCGTACGTCCCCGCGATGAGCGACGAGGCCGTGATCGTCCGGAACCAGGGCACGATCTTCCTGGGCGGTCCGCCGCTCGTGAAGGCCGCGACCGGCGAGGTCGTCACCGCCGAGGAGCTGGGCGGCGGCGAGGTCCACTCCCGTACGTCGGGGGTCACCGACCATCTCGCGGAGGACGACGCGCACGCGCTCCGCATCGTGCGGAACATCGTGGCCACGCTGCCGGACCGGGGCGCGCTGCCGTGGTCCGTACAGCCGGCCGACGAGCCGAAGGTGGACCCCGCCGGTCTGTACGGGGCGGTGCCCGTCGACTCGCGCACGCCCTACGACGTACGCGAGGTGATCGCCCGGGTCGTCGACGGATCGCGCTTCGCCGAGTTCAAGGCGGAGTACGGGACGACGCTGATCACCGGCTTCGCGCACATCCACGGCCATCCGGTCGGCATCGTCGCGAACAACGGCATCCTGTTCTCCGAGTCCGCCCAGAAGGGCGCGCACTTCATCGAGCTGTGCGACCAGCGCGGCATCCCGCTCGTCTTCCTGCAGAACATCTCGGGCTTCATGGTCGGCCGCGACTACGAGGCCGGCGGCATCGCCAAGCACGGCGCCAAGATGGTCACCGCCGTCGCCTGCACCCGCGTGCCGAAGCTGACCGTCGTGGTGGGCGGGTCGTACGGCGCGGGCAACTACTCGATGTGCGGCCGGGCCTACTCCCCCCGCTTCCTGTGGATGTGGCCCAACGCGAAGATCTCCGTCATGGGCGGCGAACAGGCGGCCTCCGTCCTCGCCACGGTCAAGCGCGACCAGCTGGGCGACGACTGGAGCGCCGAGGACGAGGAGTCCTTCAAGGCCCCGATCCGCGAGCAGTACGAGACCCAGGGCAACGCGTACTACGCCACCGCCCGGCTCTGGGACGACGGCGTGATCGACCCGATGGAGACCCGGCAGGTGCTGGGACTGGCCCTGACCGCGTGCGCCAACGCCCCCTTGGGCGATGCCGGCTTCGGCGTCTTCCGGATGTGAGGAACTGATGACGATGTTCGACACGGTTCTCGTCGCCAACCGCGGCGAGATCGCGGTCCGGGTCATCCGGACCCTGCGCGAACTGGGGGTGCGCTCCGTCGCCGTCTTCAGCGACGCGGACGCGGACGCCCGGCACGTACGGGAGGCCGATACGGCGGTACGGATCGGACCCGCACCGGCCGCCGAGAGCTACCTGAGCGCGGACCGGCTGCTGGAGGCCGCCCGGCGCACGGGCGCGCAGGCCGTCCACCCCGGTTACGGCTTCCTCGCCGAGAACGCGGGCTTCGCGCGGGCGTGCGCGGACGCCGGACTGGTCTTCATCGGGCCGCCCGCCGCCGCCATCTCGCTGATGGGCGACAAGATCCGGGCCAAGGAGACGGTCTCGGCGGCCGGTGTCCCGGTGGTGCCCGGCTCCACGGGCAGCGAGCTGACCGACGGCCAGCTGGCGGACGCCGCGCAGGAGATCGGCATGCCGGTGCTGCTGAAGCCCTCGGCGGGCGGCGGCGGAAAGGGCATGCGGCTGGTGCGCGACGCGGCGCTGCTCTCCGACGAGATCGCCGCCGCCCGGCGCGAGGCGCGCGCCTCCTTCGGCGACGACACCCTCCTCGTGGAGCGGTGGATCGACCGGCCGCGCCACATCGAGATCCAGGTGCTGGCGGACGGCCACGGCAACGTGGTGCACCTCGGCGAGCGCGAGTGCTCGCTCCAGCGCCGCCACCAGAAGATCATCGAGGAGGCGCCCTCGGTCCTGCTCGACGAGAAGACGCGCGCGGCCATGGGCGAGGCGGCCGTCCAGGCCGCCCGTTCCTGCGGGTACGTGGGCGCGGGCACGGTGGAGTTCATCGTCCCGGGCAACGACCCGGCCTCGTACTACTTCATGGAGATGAACACCCGCCTCCAGGTCGAGCACCCGGTGACCGAGCTGATCACCGGCCTCGACCTGGTGGAATGGCAGCTGCGGGTCGCATCCGGCGAGCAACTCCCCTACGCCCAGCCGGACATCACCCTCACCGGGCACGCGGTCGAGGCCCGGATCTGCGCCGAGGACCCGGCCCGCGGCTTCCTGCCCTCGGGCGGCGCCGTGCTGGCGCTGCACGAGCCGCAGGGCGGCGGGGTGCGGACGGACTCCGGGCTCGCCGAGGGCGGCGAGGTCGGCAGCCTGTACGACCCGATGCTGTCGAAGGTGATCGCGTACGGCCCCGACCGGGCGACGGCGCTGCGCAGGCTGCGGGCGGCGCTCGCGGACACGGTGGTCCTCGGCGTCCCCACCAACGCGGGCTTCCTGCGCCGGCTGCTCGGCCACCCGGCCGTGGTGGCCGGCGAGCTGGACACCGGCCTGGTGGAGCGCGAGGTGGACGGGCTGGTCCCGGACGGGGTCCCGGAGGAGGTGTACGCGGCGGCGGCGCTGCTGCGGCAGCACTCGGCCGGTCCGGCCCGTACGGACGTCTGGGCCGACCCGTTCTCGGCCGGTGACGGCTGGCGCCTCGGCGGCACCCCGGCGCGCACGGTGCGGCACTTCCGCATCCCCGGCCACGACCCGGTCCAGGTGGGCCTGCGGCCGTGCGGCGCGGGAGCGGAGCTGACCTTCGGCCACGTCGGCGAGGGCGCCCGGCCGCCGGTCCCCGCCTCGGGCACCTGCGGACCGCTGGGCCCGCTGCCCGGCAGCGCGGAGACGGCCAGGACCCTGTCCGTCGACGGAACCCGGATCACCCTCGAACTCGGGGGTGTCACCCACACGTTCGCGTACGCCGCCTCCCCGGAGGGCCACTGGCTCGGCCGGGACGGCGACACCTGGCACGTCCGGGACCACGACCCGGTGGAGGCGTCGCTGACCGGCGCCGCCCGCGCCGGGGCGGACACGCTCGCCGCCCCCATGCCCGGGACCGTCACCGTGGTGAAGGTGGCCGTCGGCGACGAGGTCGCGGCCGGGCAGAGCCTGCTCGTCGTGGAGGCGATGAAGATGGAGCACGTCATCTCCGCCCCGCACGCCGGCACCGTGACCGAACTCGACGTCACCGCCGGGACCACGGTGGCCATGGACCAGGTACTGGCGGTGGTGGTCCCCGCGGCCGCCACCGGGGAGGAAGCATGACGACCACCGAACGCGCCCTGCCCATGACCGTGACGGCCCCGGACCTGCCCGCCCGGGTCCGCATCCACGAGGTGGGCGCCCGCGACGGGCTGCAGAACGAGAAGGCGGTCGTGCCGACCGAGGTGAAGGCGGAGTTCATCCGCCGGCTCGCCGTCGCCGGCCTGACCACGATCGAGGCCACGAGCTTCGTCCACCCCAAGTGGGTGCCCCAACTGGCCGACGCGGAGCAGCTGTTC
Organism: Streptomyces sp. NPDC048211; assembly: GCF_043202315.1. Lineage (NCBI taxonomy): Bacteria > Bacillati > Actinomycetota > Actinomycetes > Kitasatosporales > Streptomycetaceae > Streptomyces > Streptomyces sp. NPDC048211. The sequence continues at coordinate 289,048 of NZ_JBIDAD010000010.1, read as the reverse complement.
CCGATGCTCGGCGAGATCGCGGACGTCGGCGACGTCGCGCTCCCGGTCCTGGTGCCGAACGAGCGGGGACTCGACCGGGCACTGGCGCTCGGGGCGCGCCGGATCGCCGTCTTCGGCTCGGCGACGGAGACGTTCGCGGCCCGCAACCTCAACCGCACGGTCGACGAGTCGCTCGCCATGTTCGAGCCCGTGGTGGCCCGCGCCAAGGCGGACAAGGTGCATGTGCGCGGCTACCTCTCGATGTGCTTCGGCGACCCGTGGGAGGGGCCCGTCCCCGTCCACCAGGTCGTCCGGGTCGCGAAGGCGCTCATCGACCTCGGCTGCGACGAGCTCTCGCTCGGCGACACCATCGGGGTCGCGACGCCGGGCCACGTACAGACCCTGCTGTCGGGCCTCAACGAGGCGGGGGTGCACACCGACACGATCGGGGTGCACTTCCACGACACGTACGGACAGGCGCTGTCCAACACCCTCGCCGCGCTCCAGCACGGCGTGTCCACCGTGGACGCCTCGGCGGGCGGTCTCGGCGGCTGCCCGTACGCGAAGAGCGCGACCGGAAACCTCGCCACCGAGGACCTGGTCTGGATGCTCGAAGGCCTCGGCATCGAGACCGGCGTCGATCTCGACGAGCTCACCGCCACCAGCGTGTGGCTCGCCGGACAACTGGGCCGACCGAGCCCGTCCCGCACCGTCCGCGCACTCGCGGCGCAGTGAACACCTTGAACACCCCACAAGGAGTGAACGTCCCCATGTCCCTGGACCACCGGCTGAGCGCCGAGCACGAGGAACTGCGCCGCACCGTCGAGGAGTTCGCCCACGACGTGGTCGCGCCGAAGATCGGCGACTTCTACGAGCGCCATGAGTTCCCGTACGAGATCGTGCGCGAGATGGGACGGATGGGCCTGTTCGGGCTGCCGTTCCCCGAGGAGTACGGCGGCATGGGCGGCGACTACCTCGCCCTCGGCATCGCCCTGGAGGAGCTGGCCCGGGTCGACTCCTCGGTGGCGATCACGCTGGAGGCCGGGGTCTCGCTCGGCGCGATGCCGGTGTTCCGCTTCGGTACGGAGGAGCAGAAGCGGCAGTGGCTGCCGAAGCTCTGCGCGGGCGAGGCGCTCGGCGCGTTCGGCCTGACGGAGCCGGACGGCGGCTCGGACGCGGGCGGCACCCGGACCACGGCGGTGCGCGACGAGGCGACGGGCGAGTGGGTGATCAACGGCTCCAAGTGCTTCATCACCAACTCCGGCACGGACATCACCGAACTGGTCACGGTCACGGCGGTCACCGGCCGCAAGGAGAACGGCGCCCCGCTCATCTCGTCGATCATCGTCCCGTCCGGCACCCCCGGCTTCACGGTCGCCGCCCCCTACTCCAAGGTCGGCTGGAACGCCTCGGACACCCGCGAGCTCTCCTTCTCGGACGTACGCGTCCCGCTGGAGAACCTGCTGGGCGAGGAGGGCCGCGGCTACGCGCAGTTCCTGCGGATCCTCGACGAGGGCCGGATCGCCATCTCGGCCCTCTCGACCGGGCTGGCGCAGGGCTGTGTGGACGAGTCGGTGAAGTACGCCGCCGAGCGGCACGCCTTCGGGAAGCCGATCGGCGCCAACCAGGCGATCCAGTTCAAGATCGCGGACATGGAGATGCGGGCGCACATGGCCCGGATCGGCTGGCGGGACGCGGCATCGCGGCTGCTGGCGGGCGAGCCGTTCAAGAAGGAGGCGGCGATCGCCAAGCTGTACTCCTCGACGGTGGCGGTGGACAACGCCCGCGAGGCGACGCAGATCCACGGCGGCTACGGCTTCATGAACGAGTACCCGGTGGCCAGGATGTGGCGCGACTCCAAGATCCTGGAGATCGGCGAGGGCACGAGCGAGGTGCAGCGGATGCTGATCGCGCGGGAGCTGGGGATGCGGGCCTGAGGGTTTCCGGTACGGGCTGGGCGGATCCGGAAGCCGGGTCCGCCCCGCCTGCTGTCGGGACCGGTCACCGGATCAGCCCTCTGTGCTGCTGCTTCCATAGCGCGGCAACCGCCCGCAGTTGCCGATGCTCGTACGCGGCGCCGACGGACAGCGGAGCACGCGGGAGCCCTGATGACAGTAGAGATCGTCTACGAGACGCACTCCACCACCACGGACAACGAGGCCGATGTCGCCACCGGCTGGTCCCCGGGGGAACTCTCGGAGCTGGGCCGCCGCCAGGCCCGTGAACTGGGCGAGCGCAGGCCGGGCGACGGCTTCGCGGCCGTCTTCACCTCCGACCTGCGCCGGGCCGTCCAGACGGCACGGACCGCGTACCCCGGCGGCCGGGTTCCGATCCACCAGGACATCCGACTGCGTGAGTGCGACTACGGCGATCTCGGCGGAGCTCCCCGCCCCCTGATCGCCGCCCGCCGCCTCCAGCACATCGACGTCCCGTTCCCCGGCGGCCAGAGCTACCGCCAAGTCGTCGCGGCCACCCACGCGTTCCTCCACGACCTGGCCATCGGCTGGGACGGCCGCAGGATCCTGGTGATCGCCCACTCGGCCAACCTGTGGGCGCTGGAACACCTGCTCACGGGCACGCCGTTGGAGGAACTGCTCCAGGCACCGCCGGCCTGGCGTCCGGGCCGGCGGTACGAGCTGCCCGGCGACTGGCCCGCCGTCTGCGCGTGACCGCGCCCGCGCGGCCGCGACGCAGCCCGCCGGGGGGCACGACGGAAGCGGACTCCCCCTGGGTTCCCGCGTGTCCGCCGTGTTCCCGGATGCCCACGGTTCCCGCCCCTCTGCCCGCCGCTCCCGCTGCCGGGCAATTCGTTCGACAGCGGTCCGCCGCCCCCGGCAGAGTTCCTTCATGAAGCCGCACCACTGGCCCCTGTACGGGCTCCGCATCCGCACTTCCCGGCTGGAACTCCGCCTTCCGGACGTGGAGTTGCTGGACGAGCTCGCGTCGGTCGCCGCCGACGGGGTGCACGCCCCGGACGCCGTGCCGTTCACCGTCCCCTGGACCGACTGCCCGCCCGCCGAGCGGGGCCGCGCGGTGTTCCAGCACGTCCTGGGCACCGTCGCCAACTGGTCGGTGCGGGACTGGTCGTTGAGCCTCGCCGTGCTGCACGGGGGTCAGGTGGTCGGGCGGCAGGACCTGTCGGCGAAGGACTTCGCGGTGACCGGCCGGGTGAGCACCGGTTCCTGGCTGGGGCTCACCCACCAGGGCCGGGGTATCGGCACCGAGATGCGGGCCGCAGTCCTCCATCTCGCGTTCGCCGGTCTCGGCGCCGGTACGGCGGTCTCGGCCGCGATGACGGACAACCCCCGCTCGCTGGGCGTCTCGCGGCGGCTCGGCTATCTGCCCGACGGGCTGGAGGTCGCCGCGGTGCGCGGTGAGCGGGTCACCCTCCAGCGGCTGCGCCTGGAGCGCGCGCGGTGGGAGGAACACCGCTCGGCCGAGGTCACGGTCGACGGGCTCGACGACTGCCGGGCGATGTTCGGATGAGCCTCCTCGTGCACACCTTCGTCCGGGGCAGGAGCGGCAAGGACCACCTCCTGGACGACTCCGACCACGGCCTGACCCTCGCGGGATTCGAGAGCAGCCGCACCAAGGTCTGGGGGTCCCAGCCGGTGTGCGACCTCGGCGCCCGGTTCCTTCCCCGGCTGGCCACCGGCAACCTGTGTGTGGACCCGGAGGACGTCGAGGACTTCCTCGCCGAGTGCGACATCCTGCTCCCGCGGGCGTCGGCGCTCGACGCGCACGCCGGATACCGCGACGGCTACGTGGCCGAGCGGCTCGCCAATATCCGCGCCGCCGCCGTGCGCGCCCTGGACGTCGGCGGCGGCGTCCTCGTCTGGTGAGCGGGGGTGCGCGAGGCAGGGGCCGTCCGCAGGCTCGACAGTTCGTGAGGTTAGGCTAACCTTCGCTCGAACTTGTCACCGGCCGGACTCCGGCTCGTACGAAAGCGGACCCCGTCATGCGCACTGCCCGAGTGTCCACTCCCACCCGCCGCGGCCTGCTCGCCATGGGCGGCGCCGTCGGCCTGGGTGCCGTGCTGGCTGCCTGTGGTGACAGCGACTCGAAGGACTCCGGCTCGACCGGCTCCAAGAGCGCCGACGCCGGGCCGTGGAGCTTCAAGGACGACCGCGGGCAGACCGCCGAGGCCAAGTCCGTCCCGAAGAACATCGTCGCCTTCACCGGTGTCGCCGCCGCGCTCCACGACTACGGCGTCGAGGTCAAGGCCGTGTTCGGCCCGACCAAGACCAAGGACGGCAAGGCCGATGTCCAGGCCGGCGACCTGGACATCAGCAAGGTCGAGATCCTCGGCAACGTCTGGGGCGAGTTCAACGTCGAGAAGTACGCGGCGCTGGGCCCCGAACTGCTGGTCACCGCCATGTGGGAGAAGGACGCCCTCTGGTACGTGCCGGACGCGTCCAAGGACAAGATCCTGAAGCTCGCCCCGAGCGTCGCGCTGTGGGCCGCCCAGACCACGATCCCCAAGGCGATCCAGCGCCACGAGGACCTCGCCGCCTCGCTCGGCGCCGACGTCAAGGCCAAGACCGTCACGGACGCGAAGGCCCGGTTCGAGAAGGCCGCGGCCCGGCTGCGCGCCGCCGCGAAGTCCAAGCCGAACCTCAAGGTCATGATCGGCTCGGCCAGCCAGGACCTGTTCTACGTCTCGCTGGCCAAGACCTCCGCCGACACCCTGTACTTCCAGGAGCTGGGCGTGAAGTTCGTCGAGCCGAAGGTGAACGCGGCCGGCTTCTTCGAGGAGCTGAGCTGGGAGAACGTCGACAAGTACGGGGCCGACATCATCATGATGGACAACCGGTCCTCGGCCCTGCAGCCCGACGCGCTGACCTCCAAGCCGACCTGGGCGCAGCTGCCCGCCGTCAAGGCCGGCCAGGTCATCCCGCGCACCACCGAGCCGATCTACAGCTACGACAAGTGCGCGCCGATCCTCGAAGACCTCGCGAAGGCCATCGAGGACGCGAAGAAGACCGCCTGACCATGACGACCGCCGCCTCGCCCGGCATCGACCCGTTCCGGCTCTTCGGGCTCACCGTCCTGCGCACGGAGCGGCTGAGCCCGTCCATGCTCCGCGTCACGTTCGGCGGGCCGGGGCTGGACGGGTTCGCCTCCGGTGGCCGCGATCAGAGCCTGTCGCTGTTCCTGCCGCACCCCGGACAGCCGGAACCAGTCGTTCCGGTCGATAACGAGGGCAACTGGTTCGCCCCCTGGCGAGCACTTCCGGCCGACGTCCGGGCCGTGCTGCGCTCGTACACGGTCCGCGCGCAGCGTCGTACCGCCGGCGGTACGGCCACCGAGATCGACATCGATTTCGCGCTCCACGAGGACGGCGGTCCGGCCTGCCGCTGGGCCGCCGCGACCTCCCCCGGCGATGTCCTCAAGGCGCTCGGACCGGCCGTCGAGGACAACACGGCCGTCCGTTTCCGCCCGCCCGAGGACACCGACTGGGTGCTGATCTGGGCCGACGAGACGGCGCTGCCCGCCGCGACGGCCGCGCTGGAGTGGCTGCCCGCCCGGTTGCGGGCGCGGGTCTGGCTGGAGGTCCCGCACACCGGGGACCGCCGCGCGATCGACACCGCGGCCGACGCCCGGATCAGCTGGCTGGTGCGGGACGAGGCGGGGACGCCGGACGCCGTGGAGGCCGTACGCGCGGCCGAACTGCCCGGGGGAACCCCGTACGTGTGGATCGCGGGCGAGGCGTCCTCGGTGCGGGCGCTGCGGCGGCATCTGGTGCGCGAGCGCGGCATCGACCGCAGGCGCGTGACGTTCGTGGGTTACTGGCGCCTCGGTCTGAGTGAGGACCGGCTGCGCGAGGAGGCGGAAGCCGCCCCTTCGGGCGACTGAGCCGCCCCGCACGCCCCGGCCGGTCCGCGCGCTTCGGCCGGTCCACGCGCTCCGGCTGCCCCGCGCGCTTCAGCCGGTCCGACGGCCGGGGACAACACGCCGAGCCCGTCCGGCGGCCGGGGTCACGTCCCCGGCCGCCGGACGGCCCGGCTCACCCCGCCGCGGCCGGCTCCGCCGGCCACGGCACCTGGGGCGACCGGTAGTAGTCGATCCCCAGCGCGGTGAACCGCGGCCCGAGCGCCGCCAGTCGCAGCTTGTACGTGTCCCAGTCGTGCGTCGCGGCCGGGGACCAGCCCAGCTCCGCCGCGCCGGGCAGCCGCGGGAACGCCATGACGTCGATGTCGTCGCTGTCGGTCAGCGTCTCCGCCCAGATGGGCGCCTCGACCCCGAGCACCGCCTCCGCCGGGGTGTCGGCGAGATAGGTCGCCGGGTCCCAGTCGTAACTGCGCTGCACCTCGACCAGACCGGCCCACTTCAGGCCCAGTTCGGTCTGCTCGTTGTACTTCATGTCGAGGTACACCCGGTCCGCCGGCGACAGCACCAGCCTGGTGCCGTTCTTCGCCGCGTCCGCCACCTGCTGCCGGTCCGCGGCGCTCGTCCTGTCGTAGCCCCAGTACTGGGCGACCGCGCCCTCGACCGGCGCGGCTCCGGTGAGCTGGTGCCAGCCCATCACGGTCTTGCCGTGCCTGCCGACTGCGGCCTGCGCCCTCTCCATGATCTTCGCGTAGTCCTCGTGGCTGGTGGAGTGCGCCTCGTCACCGCCGATGTGGATGTACCTGCCGGGGGTCAGCGCGGCCACTTCCCCGATGACGTCGTCGATGAACCGGTACGTGACGTCCTTGGCCGCGCACAGCGAGCTGAAGCCGACCTTGGTCCCGGTGTAGAGCGGCGGCGCGACGCCGTCGCAGTTCAGCTCCGCGTACGAGGCGAGTGCGGCGTTGGTGTGGCCGGGCATGTCGATCTCCGGCACCACCTCCAGATAGCGGGAGGCCGCGTACCGCACGATCTCCTTGTACTGGCTCTTGGTGTAGTAACCGCCGGGCCCGCCGCCGACCTCCGTGGAACCGCCGTACGTGGCCAGCTTCGGCCAGGAGTCGACGGCGATCCGCCAGCCCTGGTCGTCGGAGAGGTGCAGGTGGAAGGTGTTCATCTTGTACAGCGCGATCTGGTCGATGTAGCGCTTGACCTCGTCGACGGAGAAGAAGTGCCGCGAGACGTCGAGCATCGCGCCCCGGTAGGCGTAGCGCGGCGCATCGGTGATGCTGCCGCCCGCGACCTTCCAGGGCCCCTTCTGGCGACTGTCGCGCTCCACCTGGGCCGGCAACAGCTGACGCAGCGTCTGGACGCCGTGGAAGAGCCCTGCGGGCTTGCGGGCGGTGATGGTGACGGAGCCCCGCCCGACGGTCAGCGTGTAGCCCTCGGCGCCCAGCCCGCTGTCGTGGGAGCCGAGCCGGAGCCGGATGCCGTCCGGGCCGGACCGCCCGGTGACCGGCAGGGCGTATCCGGTGGAGGGGCGCAGCACGCCCGCCAGGTATTCGCCGATCCTGCGGACCTCGCCGGACGAGCTGTCGACCCGGATCCGGGTGGCGCCGGTGAGGGAGTACGGGGATCCGCCCGGCCGCACCGACGCGGGGACGGGGACGAGCTGGCCCAGCGGCCGGGGCGCCGACGCGGCGGAGCCGCTGCCGGCCGCGGACGCTGTGGGGGCCACGCAAGCGGTGGAGATACCGGCCGCCGTGACGAGAAGCAGCGAGCCGAGAAGACGGGGTAGAGCACGGGGAAGAGCACTGCGCTGCGCCGTGTGCAGTCTCACAAGCCGGGTCCCTTTCTACTGGTTCACACCTGGATCTCCTGACCATTCGAACCGTCACCATGCGTACCGCGTGCCTCACGGATGGTCAAGGTGTAGACCACTTCCCCGCACGGGCCGCGCTTGAACGTGACCGGGCCGTCAGGGGCATCTGGCCGAACGCGCCCCGGCTCACCCCACCTCGCCCCGCCGGGCGCGCCCATGACGACCGCACGCATCGGCGCAGGCACGTCAGAATCGTCCGGAACGGCAAAATGAACGTCACTCGACGCGATTCCTGCCCGATATCGGGCAGGAATGTTGCACCGAGCCCACCTGAGCCGCAATATCGACGAGTGCTCGAACGCCGCTCGTCGTACGACGACCTCATTGACCACCTGGTACGCAGCACCGCGCTCCCGCGCGGCGAGGCGGCCCGGGTGATTCTCGACGTGCTCGCCTACTTCGACGAGACGACCGAGACCTTCGTCCGCCGACGCCACCGTGAACTGCAGTCCGGCGGCCTGGTCAACACGGAGATCTTCGAACGGATCTCGGCCGAACTGCCGCACCGGGCGGTCGCGCCGCCGGAGCTGTCGCTCCGTCAGCTGCGCCGCATCGTCTACGGCTGAGGCCCCGCCCGCGACCGGGCACCCCCTTACTTGTTCGTCCCTGTATGTCCTTACTTGTTTGCACCCTGTACGTCGATGGAAGGGCAGAGGCTCCATGTGCGGAATCGTCGGTTATATCGGAAAGCGTGATGTGGCCCCGCTGCTGCTGGAGGGTCTGCAGCGGCTGGAGTACCGGGGTTACGACTCCGCGGGCATCGTCATCACCGGGAAGCCGGCGGCCGGCAAGCCCGCCGCGCTGAAGATGGTCAAGGCCAAGGGCCGGGTCCGCGAGCTGGAGTCCCGCGTCCCCAAGCGCTTCACCGGCACCACCGGCATCGCCCACACCCGCTGGGCCACCCACGGCGCGCCGAGCGACGAGAACGCCCACCCGCACCTGGACGCGGACAGCAGGGTCGCCGTCGTCCACAACGGCATCATCGACAACGCCTCCGAGCTCCGCGCGAAGCTGGTCGCCGACGGCGTCGTCTTCCTCTCCGAGACCGACACCGAGGTCCTGGTCCATCTGATCGCCCGCTCGCAGGCCGACTCCCTGGAGGAGAAGGTCCGCGAGGCGCTGAAGTCCGTCGAGGGCACCTACGGCATCGCCGTCATGCACGCCGACTTCAACGACCGCATCGTCGTCGCCCGCAACGGCTCCCCGGTGGTGCTCGGCATCGGCGAGAAGGAGATGTTCGTCGCCTCCGACGTCGCCGCCCTGGTCGCCCACACCCGCCAGATCGTCACGCTGGACGACGGCGAGATGGCCACCCTGAAGGCGGACGACTTCCGTACGTACACCACCGAGGGCTCGACCACGACGGCCACGCCCACCACGGTGGAGTGGGAGGCCGAGTCGTACGACATGGGCGGCCACGACACGTACATGCACAAGGAGATCTCCGAGCAGGCCGAAGCCGTGGACCGCGTACTGCGCGGCCGCATCGACGACCGCTTCTCCACCGTGCACCTGGGCGGCCTGAACCTGGACGCCCGCGAGGCCCGCGGGGTCCGCCGGATCAAGATCCTGGGCTGCGGCACCTCGTACCACGCGGGCATGATCGGCGCCGGCCTCATCGAGGAGCTGGCCCGCATCCCCGCGGACGCCGAGCCCGCGTCCGAGTTCCGCTACCGCAACCCGGTCGTGGACCCCGACACCCTGTACGTCGCGGTCTCCCAGTCCGGCGAGACGTACGACGTGCTGGCCGCGGTCCAGGAGCTCAAGCGCAAGGGCGCCCGGGTCCTCGGCGTGGTGAACGTCGTCGGCTCGGCGATCGCCCGCGAGGCCGACGGCGGCATGTACGTGCACGCGGGCCCCGAGGTCTGCGTCGTCTCCACCAAGTGCTTCACCAACACCGTGGTCGCCTTCGCACTGCTCGCCCTGCACCTGGGCCGCATCCGCGACCTGTCGGTCTCCGACGGCAAGCGGATCATCGAGGGGCTGCGCGAGCTGCCCGGGCAGATCGACCGGATCCTCGAATCGGAGGACGAGATCAGGAAGCTGGCCGAGGAGTACGCGGGCGCGCAGTCGATGATGTTCATCGGCCGGGTCCGGGGCTACCCCGTCGCGCTGGAGGCCTCCCTGAAGCTCAAGGAGATCTCGTACATCCACGCCGAGGCCTACCCCGCCTCGGAGCTGAAGCACGGCCCGCTCGCGCTCATCGAGCCGGCGCTTCCCACCGTCGCGATCGTCCCGGACGACGACCTGCTGGAGAAGAACCGGGCGGCCCTGGAGGAGATCAAGGCCCGCAGCGGCCGCATCCTCGCCGTGGCCCACCGCGAGCAGGAGAAGGCCGATCACACGATCCTCGTCCCGAAGAACGAGAACGAGCTGGACCCGATCCTGATGGGCATCCCGCTCCAGCTCTTCGCGTACCACACGGCGCTGGCCATGGGCCGGGACATCGACAAGCCGCGCAACCTGGCGAAGTCCGTGACCGTCGAATAGGCACACCGCCGCAGACACGGGGAGCGGCCCCGTACCCACACGTCCGGTCGTAGGTACGGGGCCGCTCCCCGTACGGGCCGGTGCCGCCCCCGGACCGGCCCTGGCCGCTGCCTCAGCCGGCGGCCGTCACTCCGCGGCCGGCAGCGCGCCCGGGTACCGACGTCGGCCAGTGGGCCAGCGCGGCGGTCGCTCCGTACCAGGCGGCGAGACCGGCCACCGCGGCGAACCAGCCGCCCGCCTTGCCCAGGGCCCCGCTGTCCGCGAACTGCCCGACACCCAGCAGCAGAAGCGCCACGAACAGGAGGCCGTACGTCCCCCGGCCGAGCAGACCACGACCGGACGCGGCCAGCGTCAGCGTGAGCGCGAACAGGGCCCAGAGCAGCAGGAACAGACCTGCCGCGTGGTCCGAGACCCGGGCGTCGGCACCGGTGCCCCAGGTGAACCAGAAGGCGCCCAGCCCGGCGAAGGCCGTGCCGGCGAAGCCGTCGCCGCCGCGGAACTCCAGGAGTCCGGCGACGAACAGGGCGATACCGCCGACATACAGCGCGAGCGAGACGGCATCGGCCGCCGTCACCCCGTCCACGGCCCCGGTGTGACCGATCCCGAATGCCAACAGCGTGAGTCCCAGGGCGAGATGGCCGAGGGTGGAGGTGCTGGTGTTTCCCGCAGAGACGTCGTTGTCCACGGCGGGCTCCCTTCACATGCAATCGTGCTGATTTCCCGTGGCGCTTATGTACCCTTCACAAGCGCACAATCCACATCTACGTACCGGTAGCTTCGTCTTTCGCGCTGTTTCCGTAGTCGAGTTGACGCCACGTCCGCTCGATCACGACGGAAAGAGACCGGCCTCCGGCCGGAGTTGATCACTGCCGGGCACAGAACCGACCGGAAACAGACCGCCCCCACCCCGGCCGGCGCTCCACCGCACCCGGTCGGCACCCTGCCGATGCGCGAACAGGCGGCAGGAACACGCCTCAGGGGAACCGCGGGCGGAGACGGCTCCGGGTCGCCGCCGAGGGGACGTGCGGGGATGCGGGAGCGCGGGGTGGACGGGAGCGCGTCACGCGGGGCCGCGGCAGGATCGGGGCCGGTGTCGCCGCAGACGGCCAACGGCTCGGCGGACGGCCACCGGACCCGTACCGGGACCGGTTCGGCAGGCGGCTGGGAGTGTGGTGAAGGAGCGTCGTCCGCCCGGAGGGCGGGGCTCGCGGCGTCCGGTGCGGTGCGTCGCGCCTGACGCGGCGCGCTGATCCACCAGGGGTTACGGAACAGCCCTCAGGCGGTTCTACGGACCGCTACGGGATGACGACGACCGGGCGCTGGGCCCGGCGCGCCAGCCGGCCCGCGACGGAGCCGAAGATCCGGCCGACGATCCCGTGCGTGGAGCCCACGACGATCGCGTCGGCCGAGTACTCGCGGCCGACCTCCTCCAGCTCGTGGCAGATGTCCCCGCCGCGCTCGACGAGCACCCACGGCACCTCGGAGAGGTAGTCCGCGCACGCGAGCTCCAGGCCGAGGACCTCGGTCCGGTGATCGGGGACGTCCACGAAGACGGGCGGCTCGCAGCCTGCCCAGACGGTGGTCGGCAGCCGGTTGGCGACATGGACGATGATCAGGCCGGAGCCCGTCCGCCGGGCCATGCCGATGGCGTACGCGAGGGCCCGCTCACTGGAGGTCGAGCCGTCGAAACCGACGACGACACCGTGCCGGAAGGCGGGATCGCAGGAGTGACATGCTTCTTCGGCCGCCTGCTGGTCCGACCGGGGGTCGGCTACCTGCTTGCGGTCCGCGGGTTCGGGGATTTCGTGACCGGCCATCGGTGTCTCGGCGAAGAGAGTCCTCGTGAGGAGAGCGACGTGGAGAAGGTGCGTCAGCGGGCGGTGTAGTGGTGTCCGGGAATCATCTTCCCAACCCCTTACCCCCAAGGGTACGGCGCCACTCCTCCACTGCCAGACCCGCGCAAAGCGCGTGCGACGTTTCACGGAGCATGCCCGAGACCGCCCCGTATGGCAATGCCGGTTGCGCGATACACCGACGTCACGGGGACCCGGACGGCCGCGCATCGACGACCGGCCGGGCCCGGTCCGCCGGCCTCGCGGCCATGCCCCGCACGCCTGTCGCGGCACCCTCCGCGTCCCGTGCCGGCCGGAGCGCCGCCCGAGACGCCCCGGGGGCGCTCCACGCCCGGCACCGTTCCGCCCGCACCCGCCGAACCCGCCGCGCGGCCGACGACCGACGCGGTCCGCCGGACGGCGGTCCGCCGCCTTCCGGCGCCCGCCCCCCTCCCCCGCCCGGGACGACTCCGCGGAAGGCGCCGCGGCCGCCGCGCTCGGCCCGGCCGACGTCACCGTGACCTGCCGGGCCCCGCCGCGCCGGTCCATCCGCCAGGACTCCCGCGAGGAGTCCGGTTCCGCACCCCGTCCGGCTCCTCGCCCGGCCCTCCGGTTCGGGCCCCGGTCCGGCGTCCGGTTCGGCCCAGGGGGCGCACAGGAGTGACCGCCCCTCAGGGGTAGTGCGCCGGTAGAACGACTGATTTCCGCACACGCGACCGTATATTTTCAGCCAACTTCAGGCGGCAGTCGATTCCTTGTCGAAATGGCCGATCAGCCCCCTTGCCAGCAGGCAGAAGGAGACCAAGCGGTACGCTTCCACCCCATGGGGACGGGCCATCAAAGCCAGGCGCACTTCCCTGCACGACTCACGGGTGAAACGCTTCGTGATCGAATGCTTCCCGCCAGGTGGCCTTGTCGACATAAAGCCGGTTGGTGAACTTGTCACGGCGGCACCACGGGACGCAGTAGATTCGATCTTGGGTGTCGAAGGCTGGGGACTCGTGCACTACCGAGGGGACACGTGCAGGTGCGACAGGCCCGTAAGGACCAGGAAGACGCGAACACCGAGGGGGGCTTAGCGTCATGAGCCAGGACTCCGCCACCGCAACGGAGGCTGTACGGAAGCTGAGCGGGCGCCGACGCCGCGAGGTGGTCGCTGTGCTGCTGTTCAGCGGCGGCCCCATCTTCGAGAGCTCCATTCCGCTCTCGGTGTTCGGGATCGACCGCCAGGACGCGGGAGTTCCGCGTTATCGGTTGCTCGTGTGCAGCGGCGAAGAGGGGCCGCTGCGCACCACGGGGGGACTCGAACTGACCGCGCCCTACGGGCTGGAGGCGATCAGCAGGGCCGGCACCGTCGTGGTGCCCGCCTGGCGCTCGATCACCTCACCGCCGCCCGTGGAGGCGCTCGACGCGCTGCGCCGTGCCCACGAAGAGGGCGCGCGCATCGTGGGACTGTGCACGGGGGCCTTCGTGCTCGCCGCCGCCGGGCTGCTCGACGGCCGCCCGGCGACCACGCACTGGATGTACGCACCGACGCTGGCCAAGCGCTATCCGTCGGTGCACGTCGACCCGCGCGAACTCTTCGTCGACGACGGCGATGTGCTCACCTCCGCCGGTACGGCGGCCGGGATCGACCTCTGTCTGCACATAGTCCGCTCGGACCACGGCACGGAGGCCGCCGGGGCACTGGCCCGCCGGCTCGTCGTGCCGCCGCGGCGCAGTGGCGGCCAGGAGCGCTACCTCGACAGGTCTTTACCGGAGGAGATCGGCTCCGACCCGCTCGCCGAGGTCGTGGCCTGGGCGCTGGAGCATCTGCACGAGCAGTTCGACGTGGAGACGCTGGCCGCGCGCGCCTACATGAGCAGGCGGACCTTCGACCGGAGGTTCCGCTCACTCACCGGCAGCGCACCGCTCCAGTGGCTGATCACCCAGCGGGTGCTGCAGGCGCAGCGGCTGCTGGAGACGTCCGACTACTCGGTCGACGAGGTCGCGGGCCGCTGCGGCTTCCGCTCGCCGGTCGCGCTGCGCGGACACTTCCGGCGTCAGCTGGGTTCCTCGCCTGCCGCGTACCGGGCCGCTTACCGGGCCCGTCGTCCGCAGGGCGGGGGTCCGGAGCAGGTCGTCACGGCGAGCGAAACGGTGGTGCCCGCCCAGGGCAGCCCGGTGAGCCGTCGCGCCCCGGTGCCGGCGCAGCCGGGCCAGTCCCCGGCGGGTCCGTCCACGGCCGCCGCGGACACGGGGCGCGGGGAGCACGGGAAGCCGGGCTCCGAGGCCTACGCCGCGGGGCGCCCGGCCCTGCCGGGACAGCGGAGCGCCCCGTAGGGTGGGGCGCATGAACGACCGCATGGTGTGGATCGACTGCGAGATGACCGGGCTCTCGTTGACGGAAGACGCACTCATCGAGGTGGCCGCACTGGTCACCGACTCGGAGTTGAACGTGCTCGGCGAAGGGGTGGACATCGTGATCCGCCCGCCGGACGCGGCGCTGGAGACCATGCCCGAGGTGGTGCGGCAGATGCACACCGCCTCGGGCCTCCTCGACGAGCTGGCCGGGGGCACCACCCTGGCCGAAGCCGAGGAGAAGGTCCTGGCGTACGTCCGCGAGCACGTGAAGGAGCCCGGCAAGGCCCCGCTCTGCGGAAACACGGTCGGCACCGACCGCGGCTTCCTGTCGCGGGACATGCCGTCGCTGGAGGGCTACCTCCACTACCGGATCGTCGATGTCTCCTCGATCAAGGAGCTGGCCCGCCGCTGGTTCCCGAGGGCGTACTTCAACAGTCCGGAGAAGAACGGCAACCACCGCGCGCTCGCGGACATCCGTGACTCCATCACGGAGCTGCGGTACTACCGCGAGGCCGTCTTCGTCCCGCAGCCGGGCCCGGACTCGGAGCGCGCGAAGTCGATCGCCGCGCGCCTTTCGCGGCCCTCGGCCTAGGGCCTCGGGAAAGCCGCTGGTCACGGCCCTTTCGGGGGCCGGAACCAGCGGCGGGGAAACGGGGGCGCGAGCACCCTCCCGGACCCTGTACACTTTTTCTCGGCCGGTCGGAAACGCCCGGACATGGTGGGTATAGCTCAGATGGTAGAGCACCTGGTTGTGGTCCAGGATGTCGCGGGTTCGAGTCCCGTTACTCACCCTGAATGATCAAGGCCCGGCCTGCGAAAACAGGCCGGGCCTTCGTCGTTCCCGGATTTTTGGGAACACGGTGGGAACACAGAGCGCCGATTCGGGCCTATCGTCCCCCCATGGCGAGCATCGTGGGACGACCGAAGAAGGACGGCTCCTGCACCTACCAGGTGAAGTGGCGCGAGTCCGGTGACTGGCAGATCGAACGATTCGGGGACGAGCCCTCAGCTACGACATTCAAGAACCTGGTTGAGGCCCACGGGAACCGGTGGCCGTACGGCTGGGTCCGCGGCGAAGGGTTCGTGGAAGAGGAGGCCATCCCCGGTGATGTGCCGTTCGAGGTCTGGGCCACCCGCTACATCGACCGGCTGACCGGCATCGAGGAGCGCACCCGCGAGGACTACCACCGCGACCTACGCATTCACTTCGCCCTGCTGCGCCACACCACCCTGCAGGGCCGTACATCGCCAGCCACGATCGGCAACCTGACGCAGGACGACGTCACGGACTGGGTGCGGGCCGAGGAAGCTGGTGAGCCGGACCCAGGGGCCGAGGGCAAGTGGGTGCGGCGGCCGGCGGATCCCAAAAGCATCGCGAACCGGCACGGCCTGCTGTACTGCATCGTCCAGGCCGCCATCGACACCACGCCGCAGCTCCGCACCACGAACTGCTGCAAGGGCACCAAGCTGCCCCGCACGGACGACCACACCGTCGAGGAGATGACGTTCCTCGAGCGGGAGGAGTACCAGCGGATTGCGGCCGAGATCGCCGACCCGGGCGCGCGGGCGCTGGCTGACTGGCTGATCGGTACGGGCATGAGGTGGGGCGAGGCCACGGCCCTGCGGGTACAAGACCTCAAGCTGAACGCCGACCGGCCCACGGCGTCCGTACAGCGGGCGTGGAAGAAGGCAAAGAAGGGCGCCCCGGGCGGGGCCTTCTACCTCGGCCCGCCCAAGACCAAGCGTGCACGCCGACTGATCGCCCTATCCCCCGTCCAGGTCGCCCTGGCGCGCGAGCAGGTGACCGGCCGGGCCCCGGAGGATTTCGTGTTCCGGGCCGCCATGGGCGGGGAGTGGAGGCACTCGAACTTCTACAACCGGAAGTGGAAGCCCGCCGTAGAGGAGGCTGTCAAGAAGGGCCTGCCGAAGCGGCCGCGGATCCACGACCTGCGGCACACGCATGTGGCGTGGCTGATCGGGGCGAACGTCCCTCTGCCGGCCATCCAGTTGCGGCTGGGACACGAGTCGATTCAGACGACGGTGGACCGGTACGGGCACCTGGTGCGGGCCCTGGACGACGACATCACGGCCGCGGTTGAGGCGGCGATGACAGCCCCGACCGCCGCAGCCGCGGGAGGGCTGCGGCGCGTCGTGTAGGGGCTAGGAGACCCGGCGCAGACGGGCCGGTCCCTCGGGGTCGGCCCACTTCTGTTCCCACAGGCGCTGGCCTGTGATGTGTACGAGGTACTCATTCATCTCAGCAACGGCTCTGTCGCTCATCTCGCCCCGCAGGACCAGCCAGCACAGCTCGCCCTCGATCTCCACGGGGTAGACCGTGCGGCCTCCCGGGAGGTAATCAACCAGCTCGATGTGCGCTGTCGCGCTGCCGTCCGTCGCTTCCGTCATCGTGCCCCCTTGCATGGGTGGACCATATTCGCTCAGGCGTTCGAACGAAAGGCCGCTGAGCTGTTATGAAGCGCCCCCCAGGCGTGTCCAGGACACTGCCACATCTGTTCAGGGTGTGACTAGAGTTAATCAAGGAGTAGTCAAAAGTCGTACGAGTCTCAATCTCCGGACTGCCGCCGAGACCGCTCGAACGTCTCGGCGATTGCGGCCAGTTGGCGGAGGTCATCTTCCGACATCTCTTCAACGCGGGCCACGAGGAGACGAGCAGCCCTCGACTGGGTGCGGATCTCCGTCATCCCGAGATACTGCGCCGCGGCCGCTTCTTGCACCACGCGCGCCGGCAGCTCGAGGCCGAGCGCCAGAGCGATCAACAGCTCTTCGCTCGGCGTGTCCGTAGGTCGACCGTTCTCGAGCTTGGAGATCCACCCGAACTTGGCCTGCGCCCCGCTGACCGGGTCGACGGCGCGGGCCTCCAGGGTTCGCAGGCTGATGCCCAGCTCGGCTCGCCGCGTCCGCACAAGATCGTTTAGTTGCGTTCTCTGCTGCTGCTCCACCATGAGGCTCATCCTGTCTGCTCGCTCCCTATCGCACACCTGTTGTCTATGTGGCTGATGTGGAGAGCTGAGCCTTTCCCCTGATCAGCCGCCACTGCTGTTCACAGGGCTCGACAGATTGTCTACGGTACCGACCCGCGTGCGGTAGGGCGCACGGCGGGTTGGCCTGAAATTCGGCGCTGTGCGTCTGCGTAGACAACACGTCTACGGGTGTGTAACGTCCCTTCTGTTCACGCAAACGCACAGAGCGTCTACGGAGGTGACTAGTGGACGCATCCGACGAGATGTACCTACTGATAGACCCTGACCTGCTGCGCACGCTCATGCGGCGCACAGGGACGGGAGCCCGGATCACGGTCCGGGAACTGGCCGAGGCTGTGCGGGTACACCCGAGCCTCATTGGCTTCCTGCTCACGGGCAGGCAGCAGACCACCGCGCAGCCCACCGCGAAGGCAATTGCCACCAGGCTGGGAGTCGACCTCTTGGTCCTCTGGTCCCCGGTAGGCCGATCAACGCCCGCCCCTGCGGGTGAGCACGCTACGGCGGTGCCGGCATGAGCGCCCGCACCTACCCCGAGGCAGCCGAGATCCTCCGCGTTCATGAGCGCTGGCTGCGCCGCAACATCTCGAGCCTGCCGCACACCAAAAAGGGCCGCACCGTGACATTCACGGATGCCGACCTTGAGCGCATCGACCAGCTGCACCACGTCGAACCGGCGACCGGCCCTCTGGCCTCGGTCACCCACGCCACACCTGGCCCCCACCCGCTGGCGGCTCTCAAGCCGCTCCCGGCGAAGCGCCGCGCCGTTCGCGCATGAAAACGGGGCCGCCGCGGACCGGGCCTGGTCCGTGACAGCCCCCTCACCCGGCACACCTCAACCTTCAGAAATCGAGGTCACCGTGACCCCCGAGACTACCCGCCCTACACCGACCGGCACGCTTGCCGATCTCGCCTCGGCCATCGAGGCCCTGGCCTACCTGCAGCGCACGTTCCCGACGCTGCCCACCCTGCACGTCATCCTGCTCCACAACGGCGCCAGCCTCGACCTGCAGGCCAACTCCCCCGACGCGTTCGAGCAGTGGCGCACCGCCCTGCAGATTCCGCCGGCCGCCGTCGAGCTGCACGCCTACTACGAGGGCGCGTGGCTCCACGCCGTCGCTGCGGCCCGAGGCATCGCCACCATCCTCACCGGCCACGGCCTGCCCATCACCGCCGACCAGGCCCGCACTGAGCAGGACCCGGACGGCATCCGCCCGACTGCCGCCATCACCGTCACCACCCTCCCCGAGGCCATCGGTGATGCAGCGTGAAGACCATCATCGAGCGGACCGCCGAGGCCGCCGGGTTCACCTTCGACCTGTCGCTGACGTGGATCGACACGTACGGGGACCGGTGGACCTGGACCGGCGACACGGACGAGTCCGGCATGGCTGTCATGCAGCGCAGCGAGGGCTCCCCTCGGCGCCTGTCGTACGTCTACTGGACGTTCGGGCCGCTGATCCCGGCGCCGCACCCCGTCACCTACGCCGACCGGCGCGCCGCGCTGACCGCAACGTCGTGCACCGCGCCCGACGAACAGGACGAGAAAGCGACGCCGCTCACCCTCGCCGGGCTGCTCGGCCGGCTGCGCAGGCGGTCGGCATGACGAACCAGCTCGAGGACATCCGTACCCGCCTCCTGGTCGTCGCCGAGGAGCGTGACCTGCCCATCACCACGGCCGACGTCCACGCCCTGGCCGTGGCGGCCGCCGAGGCCGCAACAGCCTCGGTCACCCTTTCCGTGCCCGGCGCCGGCAGTGTGCGACTGAGGAACCAGCAGACCCGCGTGCTGATCGGCATGGCACTCGGTGAATCGGTGGAGCAGATCGCGCGCCGCATGTGCCTGCGCCCCGACACCGTGCGCAGCCACCGTCAGACCCTGTACCGCGCCCTCGGCGTTCGCACTGGCCCCCACGCTGTGGCGGTCGGCATGTCGCTGGGCCTGATTCGCCCTGGCACCAGGCTCCCCCTGCCCGGCCAGCGCACAGGGAGCGCAGCATGATCGACGCGACCGAATCCACGCTGCAGGCCGTCATCGGTGACGCGATCCTGACCCGTCTGGCCGGCGCATCCCGCGCCACGATGCGGGTCACGCTCGAGCGGTCCCGCGGCGGCCCCGGATACCCGGCCCGCGACACCTGGACCGGCACGGTGGACGGCCTCGCCGACCACATCGCCGCGGCGCTGGAGAAGACCACCCCGTACGGGGCCGAGGTCACTGCAGCAGTCGCCACGGCGCGCACCGTCGTCCTGACCGCGCTGGCCCGGGCCCTGCGGGAGCACCCCACCGCCGGACGCATCCTCGACGGCCTGGGCGAGCTCGGCGAGGCCGTCATCCAGGAGGACCTGGGCGAGGCCCGGTCCTGGGTGGACGGCATCAGCCTGCTCGCCGGTCTGCCGACCACCCCGGACACCGGTCTGACGTACTACCGGGCCTCCCACGAATCGATCGTGGTCGGCCGGTACACCACCGAGGCCGTCGCCCGCCGGCACTGCGAGCAGCTGCTCAGCAACGAGCACCCCGAGGACCCCGTGCTGATCTTCGACTGGATCGGCGACGAGTCCGAGCCGGACGAGCCGTGGGAGCTCACCGTCCAGATCGACGGTGGCGACGAGCAGCCCACCGGCTACGTCGTCCAGGCACTGCGCGTCGAGGCGGAGCCCGACCCGGACGCCGAGTGGTGACCAGCGAGGCCGCGTTACTCCTCGCTGTCCTCGCTCTCGGCCTGCTCGACCTGGCCGCCATCGTCATCGGCTGGCTCGCCGACCGCCACATCACCCGCACCGCACACCACCACAAGGAGGGCTGATGGCCACCGGATTCAACGACCCGCCCCCGTTCAAGGCGAAGTCGTCGCGCAAGAAGAAGGAAATCACCGACCCGCTGGAGAACCTGCCGCGCCTCGGCCTCCACCCCGTCACCCCCGGCACGTGCACCATCCCGCTCTGCGGCGACGTCGCCGAACTCACCGACGAGGACACCCTGCAGGACGGATGGGTACGCGCCGGTGTCTACGGCTCGCCCGAGCCCGACCGGGTCTGGTGCTCCGGCCTCTGCGCCACGTACGGCATCGCCCTGGCCGAGGTCCGCGTCACCTCCCCGACGCGGGAGACCGCCAGTGCCTGACGCGATCGCCTCCTGGGGGATCGTGCTCGCCGTCGGCGTGGCCCTGGTCCTGGTGTCCACGTACACCCGTGGCCGCCGAGCTCCCACGGCCGGCCCCGACGGCGACCGCACCGGCGCCCCGCCGGACAGCGAAATCTGGGCCGCCTGCCACTCCCTGACGTGCGCTCACAACTCGCGGCCGCACGACGTCACCGCGGCCGGTCTGGTCTGCAGGCGCTGCGGCCGGATCTACACCGACCGGTGACCGGGTCCGTACGCCCCTGCACGGACGTCGACCCGCACCACGGCCTCACCTACGCCCGCCGGTACGTGACCGGCTGGAAGTGCGACCGCCACACCCCGGCCGCCTGGGCGGGCCGACCGGAATCCCCGCCCGGTCCCGGCTGGCCCGCCGGGTCCTACCTCAACCAGAACACCGAACCGCCGGCAGAACAGGAACCGTCGCCATGACCACCGCTGCAGCACCACACCGGCCGAGCCCGGCCGACCTCGCCACGAAGACGCCCGCACACCAGCGGGCCCAGGAGCGGCAGGCCGCGCTGCTCGCCCCCGCCGCGATCCCCCCGACCGCCCGGTTCCGAGTGGAGTTCGGCCGCGCGATCCGCTGCTGCGGCATGACGCCCAACCCCCGACTCGTCGCCCTGACCCTGGCCATGTTCGGCAACTACCGCACCGGCCACATCCCGGAACACCGGCAGCCCCGCCTCCACGGCCTGGCCGAGGCAACCGGACTGTCCGCCGGACAGGTGGTCGTCGCGCTGCGGGTCCTCGAGTCCCGCGGCTGGATCAGCTGCCAGGGGTCACGCAACTACGACCAGGGCTCGCTGCGCGCCCACATCCCCCAGCACGCCGCAGCCTCACTCGTCCAGCACAACTGACCCACCCACACCCCGGAGACCCCGTTGACCGCCGCCGTCGCGTACGCAGCAGCCCCCGCTGCTGCTGCGCCGTGCCCGCAGCCGCCCCGCGCGGCCGCCCACGCACGGCCGCGCACCGGCGGCGGTCTGCGGGTCCGTGTCCCCCTGCGCCTGGTCGTAGGTGCTCAGTACAGCGACGCTGCCCTGAGCACCTACGTCAAGATCGCAGCACTCGCGATGCGCCCCGAGAACTGCCGGGCCGAGGTCGCAACAATCGCCACGTACCTCGGCCTGTCCAAGACGGCGGTTGAGCGCGCCCTGACGCAGCTCACCACGGCCGGCACGGACGGCATCGCCGAGGTCATCACCGTCCGGCACACCTCCCGCGACGGAGAGGGCGAGTCCGCCGAGCGCTGGGTGCGCACCATGGACGAGGACGAGCTGTTCGTCTGGCTGCCCGCCCGGGCCGCCACTTCGCTCCCGCCCCGCCAGCTGCGCCTGTACGCCGTCATCGCCTACGCCCAGATCCGCCGCATGCCGCTGTCCCTCGCCGAGCTGCGGGACGTCGTACGCCACCAGTACGGCGACAGCGCCGGTGAGCCGCTCGGCGAGCGGCAGGTGATGCGGCTCCTGGACGAGCTCGAGGATTCCGGCTGGATCACGATCCACCGCCGCCAGGGGCCGCGCGGCCGCCACGCCTACGAGGCCCACCTGCACCCGCTTCACCCCGTCCTCGACGACGTCGACGAGGAGCCGACCGCGCCCGCGGCCGCTGCCGCTCCGGCCGCCGCGACCCCTGACATACATGACGGATCGGCTCCCCGCACAGCTGACGGTTCCCCGTCTAGGGAAGACCACAGGACTGACCGACTGTTGATGAACGAGCGGGTGGGTGGTGGGATCCGCCGCAGGCGAGAGACCGGTAGTACGCAGGCCCGCCCTGTGGATAACTCGGCCGGGGCATCGTTCCGCGGTGCGGGTCACGGCGAAAAGCGCAGCAACAACGGCGGGGCCACGAACCGGGCTTACACCGGCCCCGGGCTGCAGCTCTCGCCCCGCGTCTGGGCCGTCCTCGAGCCCGTACGCCACGAACTGGCCGCCATCCGCCCGTACGTGCTGCGCCGCATCGCCCACGAGATCGGCCGCCAGCTGGCCGGCGGCGCCGGATCCGAGCGGCTGACCGCCCGACTGGCCCGCCGCTGGGTGACCACCGACGCCCCACGCCGCGGCGACGTCGGACGCTGGATCCTCGGCTCCGGCCTGGTCCGCCGCGGCTGCGGCCTCGAGGCCTGCGAGGACGGCATCACCTGGCACACGGGCGACCTCTGCCCCGTCTGCCACGACAACGCCATGCACGCCCTGCAGGCCGCCGGGGCGCAGCAGCAGTCCGTGGTCCAGGAGCAGCCGCCCGAACCGCCGCCGCGGCCGCGCCCGGCCCGGGTGGCGTGGGTGGCGGTGCCCGCTCCGGCGGTGAGCAGCTGCTCACCCGTACCGGGCGGTGCCGAGCTCGCCGAGCTGCGGGCGGCCGCGACACCAGCCGCAGTCCGCCAGGCCATCACCGACCACGGACGGGCCCGGGCCACCTACCTCTACGGCCACGCCCTGGTACTGCCCCACCTCGCCACGCTCGACCCCGATGGGAGCCCAGCATGAAACCGAGCACCACTCACATCACCATCTGCCGTCGCTGCAACGCCCGGATCTGCTGGGCACTCACCACGGCGAACGGGCGCCGGCAACCCGTAGACGCCGAGCCCACCGCCGCGGGGAACCTGGCCGTGATGCAGGGCCCAGACGGGGTCCTGTACGTCCGGTCGGTCACCGCGGCCCGGCCCGACATCCGCCCCGGCGAGTGGCAGGCCATGCCCCACCACGCCACGTGCAAGGCGCCGCCGCCCAGGCGCAGCGCGCGGACGCCGGAGCGCACCACCGTGGGAGTGAGGCCGGTCCCGTGGCAGCGGTGAAGCGCCGGCGGCGCCTGGTCGAGCCCCGGGCGCTGTCGGAGGAGTGGCCGGACGGCACGTTCGGCGGTGTGCGGCTGGTCCCGGGCCGTCCGTCCGAGCCGATCCGGTGCCCCCGCCCCGATCCGCAGGCGGCAGAGCACCGCGCCGAACTGGTCGCCGAACTTGACCTGACCCGCACGCCGCGACGGCGGGACCGCCCATGACGATCGCCGCCCTGCGCCGCCTCATCGAGGACGAGACCGCAGCCGTACCGACCCCTCAGACCACCGCCAGAAAGAGGAACCCCATGAGCCAGCCGCCCGCCCCTCAGCCGTCTCCCACCGCCCCACCGCTCGCTGTCGGGAAATTGCTCGCCTGGGCCGAAGCGCACGACACCAAGTTCGTAGTCCGCAAGGGCGAGCAGGCCCGGCTGCTCCTGCGGGAGCTCCGTGGCCTGTACGCCAAGGACGAGGAGCGAGCCGAGGCCGACGCGGAGGAGCAGCGCCTGCTGCAGCAGCTCGAGGCCGTACGAGTCCGCAAGGAACAGCTGCGGCCCCGGCGGAAGACCTCGGCACCCGGCTACGACCAGACGACCGTCCGGGCGTGGGCCCGCGAGAACGGGCACACCGTGGCGGACCGCGGCTCGATCCCTGCCTCGGTCGTCGATGCCTGGCGCGCGTCGCAGACCGGCGGGGCTCAGTGATTACAGCTCGGCTTCGGTTCGTCGCCTTGGCCGCGGCCGCCGTCGCGGCCGCGGCGATGGCCGGCCTCTGCACCCGGGCCGGTCTGCTCATCCCCGGCGGCCTGCCCTGCCTGGTCATCGCCGGATTCTGCGCCGAGGGTGCCGCGTACGTCCGCCGTACCGCACACCGCCTGCAGGAGCAGTACCACCAGGCGCGGCTCCTGGCCGAGCTCGGCGCCGACGCTCCGTACACCAGCTGGTGCTGCGAGGGCGGATTCCTCACGATCGGTGCCAGTCACCGCCCCGGCTGCACCCGGGAGCCTCAGTGACCCTCCACATCGTCGTGAACTGCGACCGGTCCGTCCCGTACGGCACCTGCGCCGCACGGCTGTACACCGGCACCAGCACCGAGGACGAGGCCCTGGCCGTCGCCGAGCGCGCCAGCTGGGACATCAACGGCGGCGGCCGCGACTACTGCCCCGCCCACTCGCCCCGCACCCGGCCACCAACCCCACCGACCCCGCTGCGCCCACATCCAGGAGCCACCCATGACACCCACTGACGAACTCACCGCCGCCGCAAAGCTGCTGCGCACCCTCGCCACCGCCGCCAGCACCGCAAGCGACGGCACCCCAACCGCCGCATGGAACAGTCGGCCGTGCTGGCCAAACAACCCGAACAGCAACAGCAGCTACCTCTACGGCGACTACCTCACCCGCGACGACAGCAGCACCATCGCCTGGCCGCTCCTCCTGCGCGGGGGCAGCCAGCACCGGCAGGCCCACATGGAGACGCAGCACGCCGCCTACGCCTCCGCGATGGGCCCCGGGGTAGGTCTCGCCCTCGCCGACTGGCTGGAGGCCGTCGCCGACGGAATGAGCATCGCCGAGGTGACCGACTACGCCGCCCTCACGGTGGCCCGGCAGGTGCTCGCCTCCGTGGCCGCACCCGAAACCGCCCCGTCCTCCCCCGCCCCGTCCGAGACCGGGCTGCCCCCTGCTCTGCCGTGTACCGACCCGCGCCACACCGGATCCATCCGTGAGCAGCTCGGGTGTACGGGCCCCGACCCCGCCACCACCTGACCCACCGCCACCACCGCACGGAGACGCCCATGGACACCACCTGCGACATCTGCCACCACACCACCGGTGCCGACCGTTACCTGTGCGAGGCCTGCGAGTACCGGGCCCGGTCCTGGCTGTCCGGCCTGCCCGGGCAGGCCGAGCTCCTGCAGGACTACCTCGAGCCGACCGCAGGCCCGGCGCAGCGTGGTGGCAGCGGCCGCGCCCACTCACCCCTGCCCGTTGATCTCCGCGTCCTGGACCTGCTCGGCCCCGGGCACCCCGCACCGCTGGACGACCCGCACGGCGACCAGACCGCTGGCGCCCCGATCACCGCGCTGCTCGCCGGGTGGGCGCACTACATCGCCACGGACGTCCCGATCGTCTACACCGACCGCAGCGGCGTCCTCCGTACCGGGGCGCACCTGTATGCCGCTGCCGTGCCACGGTCCGGGACGGGCATCACCGCCTGGTCCACGTGGCTCGTCCGTTACCTCCCGTACGCGGTCACCCGCCCGTACGCCGTGCCGCTCTACGAGCAGGTGCAGCACCTGCAGGACCGAATCCAGCGGATCACCGATGCCCGGCCAGGCCGCCGCCACAAGCAGGCCCCCTGCCCTGTCTGCAGCGCGTTCGCCCTGGTCGAGCAGGACGGCGAGCTCCACATCGCCTGCGACGCCTGCGGGCACCGCCTCACCGCCACCGAGTACACCGCCCACCGCGACCAGGTCATGCCA
Organism: Streptomyces sp. NPDC048211; assembly: GCF_043202315.1. Classification (NCBI taxonomy): domain Bacteria; kingdom Bacillati; phylum Actinomycetota; class Actinomycetes; order Kitasatosporales; family Streptomycetaceae; genus Streptomyces; species Streptomyces sp. NPDC048211. The sequence goes on along the minus strand of NZ_JBIDAD010000010.1, from coordinate 263,288 downwards.
GCACTCACTGCCCTCGCCCTCCGAATGATCACCCCGCAGAAGAAAGCCGCGGCCTGACCCGGACACGGCTGCGCCCCCGCCCAGGTGAGTTGGGCGGGGGCGCAGCGGGTGTGCGGTGGCTCTACTCGGCAGCCGGGGCCACCGTGCCGGCGCGCTGCATGATCTGCCGGATCTGTTCCCGGGACCAGCCGGTGCGCCGCGCGATCTCCGCCTGGGCGCCCCGCTCGTCCGTGGACTGGAGCAGGGCGACGACCTCGGCGGTGAGGGCGGCCCGCTCCCGGTCAAGGGCGGCCTCTGCGCGCCGGTAGCGGCGGGTGGCTGCGTCGAGGGCGGTGGTGTCCATGGCCGACATCATGCCACGCGATCAGCCAAGGAGATAGGCCAAGGCGCTTGACAATAGCCAAGTGGCTAGGCCAAGCTCGTTGACACGTTCGCGAGGCGGAACGCGGAAGGGCCCGGCGCTGACACGCCGGACCCGACCGCCAACGGGTGCTGACACACCCGCCGCAACGCCAGCCCCCTGCCATCAACAGGAGAGCCAGACATGATCGATCGTATCCGCGCCTCGGCCCCCGACATGGACTTAGCCCTCGCCCAGGCCCGCACCACCCCCGACCAGGCCACCCGCACCCTCCTGGCCGACATCGGCCGAGCTCTGTGCGGGACCAGCCCCACGCTCCTCATGCGAGAGGTCACCCGTCTCGCATACGCCGGACGTGTCGCAGCCGACGTCCACGGCATCGGCACCCCTCACGCCGTCGCCGCCACCGGCCGCCTGCTCCGCCACATGCCCCGCGTCGACTGGCCGACCACCGAGGCCCCCATCACCCGCGCCGAGTACGGCATGCGCCTCCTGAAAAGGGCCGGCGCCTGATGGACGCCGAACACCCCGCCGTCGAGCCCGCCGAGGCCGCCGCCGCGTACCAGCGTGGCCAGGAACTGATGCGCGCCGAGGCCGAGCGCCGCGCGGCCAACCAGTCCGCCGCAGACGCCCGCCCGGCCTCCACCGACTGACACACCGACCGGCCGGACCGCACCCCGTGGGGTCCGGCCACCCTTCACCGGGAGATCGCCGTGCCTTCCCGCCCCGTCCTCACACGCCTGCAGCGCCGACTCGTCGCCGCCGTCATCGTCCTCGCCGTCCTTCTCGCCGGAATCGGGTTCGCCGGCTCGTACGCCGCCGTCCGCTCTCTCGCCGAGGCAAAGAGGTTCGGCAGGTTCGCGCTCGTGTTCCCGCTCGGCCTGGACGCCGGCATCGTCGTGCTGCTCGCCCTCGATCTGCTGCTTGCCTGGATCCGGATCCCGTTCCCGCTGCTCCGTCAGACCGCCTGGCTGCTCACCGCCGCCACCATCGCGTTCAACGCGGCGGCCGCATGGCCGGACCCGGTCGGCACCGGCATGCACGCCGTCATCCCGGTCCTGTTCATCATCACGGTGGAGGCCGGCCGTCACGCCGTGGGCCGCCTCGCCGACATCACCGCCGACCGGGACATGGACACCGTCCGTATCTCCCGCTGGCTCCTCTCACCCGTCCCCACGTTCCGGCTGTGGCGCCGCATGAAGCTCTGGGAGCTCCGCAGCTACGAACAGGTCATCCAGCTCGAGCAGGACCGCCTCATCTACCGGGCCCGGCTGCAGGCACGGTACGGGCGGACGTGGCGGTGGACTGCACCCGTCGAACTGCGGCTGCAGCTGCGCCTGGCCCGGTACGGCCGCACCCTGCCCGCACTCATCGCGCAGCCGGATGCAGCCGAGGACCCGCAGCCGGATGCAACCGCATTCGACCGGGCCGCAGCCGAAGCTATTGCACTCGCCCCGCCCGCAGCCGCACTCGCGCTCGCCGCCGCACCAGCAGCCGTGCAGCCGGATGCGCTCGTGCAGCCGACTGCGCAACCGGCTGCACCCGCACCCACCAACACCCTCCCTCCGGGCGCGCGACTGCTGCCGGTCGTATGCCGGCCACAGCCCGCACTCGGCGCCACCGGGCTGCATCTCGACCTCGTACTCATGCCTGACCTGCACCCCGACGTCACCGCGGATGCGCAGCCGCACCCCCGGCTGCGCACGCAATCGGCTGCACGCCCCGACGATGCAGCCGTGATCGAGCAGGCCGCCGCACTCGCACTGACCGGTCCGCTGACCCTCCGGCGACTGCAGGGGGAACTCGGCATCGGGCAGCGCCGCGCGCAACGCATCCTCCCCGCAGTCGAGGAGCACATCCGGGCGACTGCATCCGCATCCACCGGCTGACCGCAGCCGCACCCACCGCACTCGCATCCGGTCGCATCCGGCTGCGCATCCGCATCCACATAAGGACTGAGCAGTGAGCACCGACCACGGCGCCCCCGACCCGACCGAACGGAAGATCAGCAACTGGCTACGCCGCACCATCGACGGCCCACCGGCCGAGAAGCAGCCGCCGAAGGCCGTCCCGCTCGTCGAGGTCCACGTCATCCCACAGCCCGAGAACGAGGCCGAGGACGACGAGGACCAGGAGGACCAGGAGCAGCCGGACCGGCCGTGGTGGGACGTACGGCCCAGCGCGTTCGGAATCGGCCACCACGCCCCTGCGGCCCCGCCCACGCCGCAGGAGACCATCGCGGCCGCGCCCGGCATCCACGTCACCGTCAACCAGCCCGCCACCGAACCAGGCCCGTCACTCAAGGACGAACTGGCCCGTGCGCGACGCCACCGCCGCCGGGTGTGGCTCGCCTACCACGGCAGCGCGGCCGGTGTCGGCTGGTACGCCGGCCTCGCCCATGCGATGGCCGACCTCCTCAACTCCGCAGGCCCCGGAGCCCCCGCCGCCGGCATCGCCATGGCCGGAGTCACGTACGTCATCGCCTCGTACCTCCCCGGCCTGCCCTACATGCCCCCCGCGCTGCGCCCCATCACCATCTGGGCCGCCCGGATCCCCGTCTGCACCGCCGTCCTCGCCCTGGCGCTCCACGCGCCCGGCACCCTCTAGGAGACGACCCGTCATGTACCTCGCAGCGCCCAACAGTGGGAGCGCCGTCCTCGGATTCATGGGATCGGGCGGCCTGGCCCTGTGCCTCACCTTCCTGCTCGTTTTCGGCGTCATCGGCAAGGGCTCACGCAAGCTCGACATCCTCTGGGCCGGAGTCGTCGCGTTCGCCGCCGGGTCCGCCTACACCGCCGCCGGGAAGATCTGGGACAGCCCCGAACAGGTCGTACAACAGGGCTGGACCGGCCTGGGCGTAGGCGGCAGCGGCGGGCCCTTCGGAGAGTTCGGCATCGGCGCGGCCTGCACCCTGCTCGTGATCCTGATGGTGGTCGCCCCACTGAACCCGACCCGGTCCGCAGTCCTCTGCCTGATCGCCGCATTCACGTGGCCGGCCGCTGGCGACGGTGCAATCTGGGCCGTCCCCGGCCAGTTCATCGCAGCCCTGTTCATGATGGTCGGAGGCGGCTGACATGACGCACTGGATCAAGTTCTGGACCGCCCTGTGGGTCGGCTCGGAGAAGGTCACCCGCTGGACCGTGGACTGGCTCTGCAACGCCCGCGCCAAGCCCGCCGAGCCCACGGCCAAGCCCTCCGCCACCGATGCGGAGACGCCCGAACAAGCATCAGAGGCCACCCCGGGGGAGCAGCAGCCCAAGCCCTCGAAGAAGGCCCCCGCGAAGACCACCGCGGACACCGAAGGGTCCGCCCTGCTGCGCTGGTTCGGCGTCCTGGCCGGCGCCTTCCTCGCCAAGACCCTGCCGTACACCACCATCATCGCCGCGGGCCTGGCCGCCGCTTGGGTGCTCACAGCACTCGCCCTCGGCTACGCCGCAACCCTCCCCGACAAACCAGCCGAGACCCCCGACGAAACACCGGCCAACGAGGCCCCGGCCGACGAGCGGCACCCCAGCGAGGTCCTGTCCCGCGAGCACGTCTCCCTGCTCCTGGCCGAGGTCTACACAGAGGGCTCCGGCGTCCACCTCGCCACCCTCGCCAAGCACCTCTCCCGGACCCCACTCGTGGGCCTCCCCCCGACCCCCTGGGCCACCCACCACGTGCGTGCCCTGCTCGGCCGCCACGAGGTGCGCGTACGGGATGGCGTACGGGTGCCCCCCAAGGGCGGCCGTGAGGGTGTCCACCGAGACGACTTCCCGCCCCTCCCCCGACCCCCTTCTGAGCCCCCCGTTGTTGGCGATGTTGCCGCAGGTCAGAGCAACAACAACAACGCAGGCAACACTCCGCCGTCCTACCCGTTCGAGGTAGTCGACGACCCACACAATCCCGCCCGCGCGACCGTGGTCTACCCCGACCAGCAGCGCACCCCATAACCCCCGGAGCGGCCGCCATCCGCCAAGACATCGGCCGCCCCGGAGCACCCATCCCACTCACGAGACAGGACCCGCATCATGGCATTCGGCCGACGCAAGAACGAGACCACCGAGACCGCCACCACCCCCAAACCGCTCGGGAAGCTGCGCACCTCCATGCCCACCCGGCTCCCCGCGACCGACCCCCGCACCGCCGGCCACGAGACGACCTACCAGAGCAGCCGCGGCGGCTGGTTCAAGCCCAAGAACTGATCAATGTCAGACCCTGCCGGTACCGTGCAGGGCAACTATCAGCGCTCCATGGCTGCAGCGCTGATGCTCGAACGAGGCCCCGCCCTGCCCACCGCAGGACGGGGCCTCGGCGCGTCCAACCCGACCCCGCTGGACATGATCACCTTTTGGCGTCACACTGCTGCCAACACCACACGTATGTCCACCGAGCCCCTGACCTCAACGGCAGGGGCTTTGCTGCGCCCGGACGGAGGCCCATGACCACCACATGGCTCACCACCACCCAGGCCGCCGCCCACGCCGACCGAGCCCGCCAGGCCCTCACCGCCGGCACCGCCCACATCCAGCCCGCCACCATCCGTCAATGGGCACGCCGCGGCCACCTGCGGCCGACCGGCCTCACCGAACGCGGCCACCCCATGTACGCGCTCGCAGACGTGGCCAGAGCCGAGGTAGCCACCCGCGGCCGCGCGCTGCGCCTCCTCGGCATCCCCGAGGCCCTCACCGTTCCCCCCTCCGGGGCCTGACCCCCCGGGGAGCCCCCATGCCCACCAGGCCCCCTACCCGGTGCGCTGAGCCCGGCTGCTCCACTCTCGTACCCAAGGGCCGCTGCGACGAGCACCAGCGCATCCCATGGGCAGGCAGGGACGACAAGGCAGCGCGCTACGGCGTGAGCTCTGGCAGATGGCGCACGCTGAAGCGCCGGACCGCCGACCGCGACAACGGATGCTGCTACCGATGCGGCATCGAGCAGCCCGACCGCCAAGACGATCCGGACGGCGAGCATCAGCACCAGCTCGACCACATCACGCCGATCGCCGAGGGCGGAGCAGCCGAGGACCTCGACAACCTCGGACTGATCTGCGAGCCGTGCCACCTCATCAAGAGCAAAGCGGAGGCTGCGAGGGCCAACAGAGCCCGTCGCAAGGCCCGCTGAGCCCTCACGGAGCCCTTCCAGAGCCCTCAGGAGGACGAGATGACCGCAGAAATGACCACCACGGTCCACGTGACGACCCCGATCCCGGGCGGAGAGGCCATCACGACGCCCCTGGGCACGCTCACCGTGCCCGTCAAGGACGACAAGATCGACCTTCCCGACCTCTACGAGGCGCTCGGCGAGCTCCTCCTGACCGCGGGCAAGTACTGCCAGGTGATGAGCGGCCGCCCCTCCATGTGGGTAGGGGAGTCCAGATTTCCAGAGTGATCGCCACGGGGCCCGGCGCCGTCAGCTCGGCACACACACGCTCAGAATTGTGAAACCGAAACTGGGAAAATGACGCAACGTCACCAGTGATCGCGCAGGTCAGGAGGTAGGCATGGGGCGCACCGCGCAGCCCGCGGCGCTCAAGTTGCTGACCGGTAGGGGGGACGGTCGGGACTCCGGCGGCCGTGCGGTCAAGCCTCCGCCGGCCTTCCGGCGGATCCCGCCGAACCCTCCCACGTGGCTCTCCCGGGAGGCGGCCGCCGAGTGGCGCCGCGTCGTTCCCGGCCTGCAGCGCCTGGACCTCCTGAAGGAGGAGGACCGAGCGATGCTCGCCGCCTACTGCGAGACCTGGTCCGTGTTTGTCACCGCGACGCGCGACGTGACCCTGACCGGCCTGACCGTCCAGCAGATCACCAACCGGCCGGACGGATCGTCCACCGAGAAGACCGTGCCCAACCCGTCCGTGGCAATCGCGCGGAACGCCGGCCGCGAGCTCCGCGGGTTCGCCGCCCAGTTCGGCCTGTCCCCCTCGTCAGAGCAGGCCCTGGCGAGAGGGGCCGACGATGGCAGCGAGGACGACAACCCGTTCGCGTAGGAAGGCCGCCGAGCCCGAGGAGACAGCGCCGGTCCCCGGCGCGTTCCTGGATGATGACCAGCTCGAGCGGCTCAAACTCAGCCCAGAGGTCGGCTGGTACCTCGTCTCCCGGGGCATCGCCCTGCCGGACTCCCCGCCGCTGATCAAGACGCCGGAGCCCCGCAACGTTCCCGGCGCACGGTTCGACCCCGACCGTGTCGACAAGGTCATCAAGGCGTTCAGCCTGCTGCGCCACACGCAAGGCCAGTGGGCCGGCCGCCCGCTCGTGCCGGACCCGTGGCAGGTCGCCTGGATCCTCGCCCCGGTTTTCGGGTGGGTGCACTGGGACGACGACGCCGGCGCGTACGTACGGATCATCTCTGAGCTGTACGTCGACGTCCCCCGCAAGAACGGCAAGTCCACGCTGTCGGGCGGCATTGCGATCTACATGACGTGCGCGGACGGCGAGCCCGGTGCGCAGGTCATCGCTGCGGCCACGACCAAGGCCCAGGCCGGGTTCGTGTTTGCGCCGATCAAGCATCTCGCCGAGCGGGCCCCCAAGCTCAAGGGTCACGTCAAGGCGTACCAGGGCAAGATCATCCACCCGAAGAGCGGTTCCTACTTCGAGGTGATCGCCAACGCGGCGGACGCCCAGCACGGCGCGAACATCCACGCCGGCATCATCGACGAGCTGCACATCCACAAGAGTCCGGACCTGGTCGAGGTCATCGAGACCGGAACCGGCTCGAGGCGGCAGCCCCTGATCGTCATCATCACGACGGCGGACAGCGGCAAGCCGGAGACCGTCTACGCCCGCAAGCGCACGCGCATCGAGCAGCTGGCGCGCGGCGTCCTCGAGGACCCGTCCGTGTACGGCGTCATCTTCGCCGTGCCCAAGGACGCCGACCCATTCGTCGAGGAAACGTGGAAGGCAGCCAACCCCGGATTCGGGGTGTCGCCGACCCGGGCCTACCTCGCCCGCAAGGCGCGCGGCGCGCAGCAGTCCCCGGCGGACCTGGCCGCTTTCCAGCGCCTGCACCTGGGGATCCGTACCAAGCAGGTCACCAGGTTCCTGGACCTGGACGCCTGGCGTGCCAATCAGGCCCTGGTCGACGAGGTGAAGCTGCGCGGCCGCGAAGCGTACGGCGGCCTCGACCTCGCCTCGGTCAGCGACCTCAACGCGCTGGCGTGGCTGTTCCCCAACGACGAGGACGGCAGCCTGGACCTGCTGCTCCGCTTCTGGACGCCGGAGGACAACCTGCCCTCACTCGACAAGCGGACCGCAGACGCGGCCTCACGGTGGGTCAAGGAGGGGTGGCTGCGCACCACCCCGGGCAACGTCACCGACTACCACGCGATCGGGGCGCAGGTCCGCAAGGACCTGGACAGCTACGACGTGAAATCGCTCGGGTTCGACCGGTGGGGCAGCACCTCACTGACCAACGATCTCGAAGGCGAGCGCGCTCCGATGGTCGGTGTCGGCCAGGGATTCAAGACCATGTCGCCGACGCTCAAGGCGGTCAAGCGGCTGCTGCTTCTCGGCGTCAAGGGCCGGCCGATGCTGCGTCATGACGGGAACCCCGTCATGACGTGGATGGTCGACAACCTCGCCGTCGCCATGGACGCGGCCGGAAACGTGAAGCCGGACAAGGCGAACAGCGGCGACAAGATCGACGGGATCAGCGCCCTGTGTGACGCCATGTCTGAGGTCCTGGTGCGTCCGGCCAAGCGCACGTCCGCGTACGAGGACGGCGAGTTCGAAGCAATCTGAGAGGAGGCGGCGTATGCCCTGGTGGCGTCGCAGCAAGGGGGCCTCCGGTCAGGTCATCGACCAGTCCGGCGCCCTGGTACCCGTGAAGTCGGAGCAGTTCGATGATCTGGCCGAACTCGGCCGGTACGTCACTCAGCACGGGATCCGGGTCGTCGACCCCGGCGTCCCGCTGTCCAACTACGCCGGCACCGCGGCCGCGCTCAACGTCTGGGAGACCCAGCCGTCGGTGCGCAAGGTCGTCGACTACATCGCCCGCGCACTGTCAACGATTCCGTGGCACGTCTATGAGCGGGTCTCGGATACCGACCGCCGCCGGGTGACCGATCACCCGCTGGCCCTGCTGCTGGCGAGCCCCGCTCCGTCAGTTCCGCCCTCACGGCTCTGGCACTCGGTCATCGTTGACTGGCTCATCCACGACCGGTGGTGCATGCACGTCCTGCCGAACGCCGATACCGCCTCCGGGTGGGAGCTGCGCAGGAAACCGGCCCGTCGGATGCACGTCCTGGCGGACGACGACGACGCACCGGCCGCCCTGTACCTGATCTCCTCCCGCGGTCCCGCCGAGGTGGTCACGCTGCCGGCCCCGTACCTGTTCGATCACGGGTACGCCACCGTCGGTGCGGATGGCACATCGCCGATGGAGACCATGCAGCAGATCCTTGCCGAGCAGTCCGAAGCAGTCGCCTGGCGCCGCTCGGTGTGGAAGAACGGCGCACGGGTGCCGGTCGTCATCGAACGGCCGACGGAAGCACCGGCCTGGTCGAAGGGGGCCCGGGAGCGGTTCATGGCCGGGTTCAACGCGTTCGTCGGCCGCGGCCCCGCAGTTGGCGGGACGCCTCTCCTCGAGGACGGCATGAAGCTCGTGGCCGTCAACGCGTTCAACCCGAAGGAGACGCAGGACATCGAGGGGCGCCAACTCACCGATGCAGAGGTGGCCAGCTTCTACCACATCCCGCCCGAACTGGTGGGCGCGCGAGAGGGCAACTTCTCCAACCTGGACGCGTTCCGGCAGATGCTCTACACCCACTCTGTGGGGCCGGACATCACGATGCTGCAGGACGTCATCAACACCATGCTGGTCCCGCTGGTCGCCCCGGGCTCGGACCTCTACGTGGAAGCGAACGTCGAGGCCAAGTTGCGCGGCTCGTTCACGGAGCAGGCGAGCATCCTGCAGACGGCGACCGGATCCCCGTACATGCTGCGGTCCGAGGCGCGCAGCAAGTTGAATCTGCCGCACGTAGACGGCACTGACGAGCTGGTCACTCCGCTCAATGTTCTGGTTGGCGGGCTGGCGTCGCCGACGGATACGGCCCCGCCGCCCGCCCTCCCAAAAGGGCAGGGCCGCCCCGCATGAAGGCGGCGCGGCCCGAGGACCTTGGGGCATTCGCCGCCGAACGGGATGCCTACAGTGCGGCACTGACCGCGTGGGCTGACCGCCAGGCAGATGCGCTGCTGTCCGCGGCCGACGCGAAGGCCGACGGGCCGCCCGACTTCTACGGCCTGTGGGCGGCGACGTCGCCGGAGCGCCAGGTGCAGTTGTCCGCGCTCATGCAGGGGTATGGGTTTCGGCTTGCGCAGATCGGTGCCTGGGACGTATTGGACGTCTACAACCCCGAGGCGGACGGCTGGGACGCAGCTGTGATGGAGGCTTGGCTGGCGAAGGCTGCCGAGTCTCACGCCACGGAGTACGAGCAGGCCGCCTACACCGCGGCGACGTCGGCTGTAGCGGACGAGGGTGACTGGCGCGACAACCTCCGTGCGGGGCTGGCGCACTGGGTGACGAACGCCGCGGTGCGGGCGGTGACCTCGGCGACCGAGGCCCGCTCGTTCGGCGGTCACGACGCGGCCGGCGCCTCCGGCCTCACTCACAAAATTTGGCGTACCGGGGGGAAAAACCCACGCGCCTCGCACGTGCGCCTGGGCGGCGACAGCGTGCCGCTCGGCACGACGTTCGGCAACGGGCTGCGCTGGCCCGGCGACGCGAACGGGGATGCGGCCGAGACCGCGAACTGCAACTGCCGGCTGGACTACGAGAGGGGGGTCTGACGTGCCCCGTACCAAGGAATGCGCGGCCCGGATCAAGGCGGCCGGCCCTGCGGACGGCCTGCAGGAGGGCCAGTTCCGGGCGCTGGTTTCCGTGTTCGGCAACGAGGACTCCATGGGCGACGTCATCGCCCCGGGCGCGTTCGCCCAGGTGCTCGCCGAGTGGAAAGCGACCGGCGACCCGATCCCGGTCGTGTGGGCCCACAAGTGGTCCGACCCGTTCGCCCACATCGGCAGAGTCCTTGAGGCGAAGGAGACAGCCGACGGCCTGGAGGTCCTCGCTCAGATCGAGGACATGGACACCAACCCGACCGCGAAGCATGTGCATGGCCTGCTCAAGGGGCGCCGAATCAAGCAGTTCTCGTTCGCGTACGAGGTGGCCGAGGGCGGCTGGGTTGATACCGACGACACGGTCACGTACCCGTGGGGCGAGTACTACGAGATCAAGCGATTCGCGTCACTGTTCGAAGTGGGGCCGTGTCTGGTCGGCGCGAACCAGCAGACCGAGTTGCTCGCCGCGAAGGCCCACGATCTCGTTCACGGGGCGAAGGCCGGCCGCGTTCTGTCGCAGGCGAACTACGACGCACTGTCAGCAGCGCACACCTCGATCGGTGACGTGCTCGCCACCGCGATGCCGGAGGAAAAGAGCCGGCACAAGACCTCCCCGCCCGCGCCCGCGGCCGGGGGCACACCCGAGCAGGAGACCGGCCAGCAGCCGGAGCAGGAGCCCGCCGCCGCCCTCGAGGCCGCCGCGAAGGCCACTGGTCCCACGCCCGCCCAGGTAGCCGCATGGGTCACCACGCAGGAACTGATGACCATGAGGAGTACAGGATGACGCTGCGCGAGAAGCTGCAGGCTCTGCTGAAGGAAGCGGCGGACATCGTCGCCAAGTCGCAGGAAGGCGAGGGCCGGGACTTCACCGAGGACGAGGTGAAGCGGATCAACGAGCTCAAGTCCGAGACCACAGACCTGCAGGAGAAGGTCAAGGCGGCCGACGACGCCCAGGCCGCCGCCGCCGAGATGGCCGGCAAGGCCGCCGACCGGCCGAAGCCCAATGCGTCCGGGGTCAAGGACCGCCAGGAGGACGGCGACGCGGCCACGCTGGGCAGCCGGTTCACCAAGAGCGCCCTGTATGCGGAATTCCGCAAGCAGCACCCCTCCGGGCTCGGCGAGGGCTCGGCGGTCGACATCGGCCGGACCCGCGTCGGATCCCTCAAGGAGTGGATGGCCAGCCGCAAGGCGACCTCCGCGCCGCTGCAGGTCGCCCTCGGCCACGTCGCCCCGATCCGGATGCCGATGGTCGACCAGGTCGACCGGGACAACCTGACGATCCTCGACCTGATCAGCCGCGGCGAGTCGTCCGGCCCGTTCGAGTACCTGCAGGTGACCGGGGTGACCCGCAACGCCGCTGTCGTCCAGGACGAGATCCTGCCCGGCGACCCGGACACGGCTCTCAAGCCGACGTCGACCATCCAGACCGAGTTGGCCGACGCCAAGCCGTATACGTACGCGGACGGCTACGACGTCACGAACGCCCTGCTGTCCAACGCCCCCGCGCTGGCCTCCTACATGGACAACGAGCTCGAGTACAGCCTGGACTCGGTCGTCGAGGACAAGCTGCTCAACGGCACCGGTACCAGCGGCCAGCCCAAGGGCATCCTGCACACGACCGGGGTGCAGGAACTCACGTACACCCCGGGCGCGGACGCCATGGCCCAGGTCAAGGCGATCCGCCAGGCGATCACGAAGATCACCACCCTGCCGGGAGGCAACGTCACCGCGGCTCTGATGTCCCCCGAGGACGACGAGGCGTGGGACCTGATGCAGGACGCCAACGACCGGTTCTTCGGGCAGGGTCCGTTCGGCCAGGGCCCGAACACGTCCTGGGGCCGTGCCCGCGCGCTGTCGCAGCGTCTGGCCCCGGGGACCGTGATCCTCGGCGACTGGCGCCAGGTCGCGCTCCTGGACGTCGAGGGCCTGTCCGTCCTGGCGTTCAACCAGCACAAGGACTACGCCCAGCGAAACCTGGTCTACGTCCGTGCAGAGCTGCGCGCCATGCAGGTCATCTGGAAGCCCAACCGGCTCATCGTCGTCAAGCCGACCCCGTAAGGAGCTCACGACATGCCCGAACACAAGATGATCACCATCGACGGAATCCGCGTACGGGCGGATGAAGCATCCCGCTACCGGGCGCGCACGGCACCGCCCGCAGGCGGGCAGGCATCCCCGCTCACGGCCGCGCACGCGGACCCGCGCACCCAGGAGAAGGAGCCGCCCGCCGACCCGGACGCGTTCGATCCGGGCGAGCACACCGTGCTGCAGGTCATCGCGCACCTGGCCGAGGCTGACGAGCAGGAGACGGCCCGGATCCTGGACGCCGAGGCGGGGGCCAAGGACCCGCGTAAGGGGCTGGTCGAACGTCGGGACGAGTTCCTGGCCGAGGCCCGGCAGCGCGCGGCAGGCGGTCCCGGTGGCGGGGCCTGAGCCGTATCTCGCCGATCCGGCCGAGCTCGCCGTTTTCCTGAAGATCCCGGCCGATGACCTGCGGCTGCTGGCCGCGCTGCGAGCTGCCACCCGGCGGTTTCGCGGCGCGGTCCGCCACCCCGTATCGCTGGTCACCGAGGACACCGTGCACCTCGACGGGTCCGGCCGAGCCGTACTCCAACTGCCGGCCGCACCGATCGTTCAGCTCGGTGCGGTCCTGGTCGATGGGCAGCCGCTCGAGGGAGTGCGGGCAAAACGACGTGCGGGTGTGCTGCTGCACCCGGACGGGTGCTGGCCGGACTGGGCCGAGATCACCGTCACGTACGACCACGGGCACGACCCCGTCCCGGAGGAGGCCGCCGAGGCGGTCATCGACCAGGCCCGTGCGATCTACCGGCTGGACCCGGCGATCCAGCAGATCACCACCGGCACCGAATCCGTCTCGTTCGCGGCAACGGCGGCGGTCGGCATCACCTCGCAGTGGCAGGCCGCGGTGGAGGCGCACCGCCTCAACCGGGGGGATGACGCGTGACGATCGACAATCCGCTGCGGCGGGACACCATCACGGTCATCACTCGCGTGCTGATCGGTGAGGACGACCGCGGGCACGACGTCTACGAGGACCAGGAGCACGACGTCGATCACTGCAACATGCAGCCCGTCTCAAGCACCGAGGCCACCGACGACCGGGTCCAGGTCGTCACCCGGTGGCGCCTGGCAGGGCCCTCGGACCTGGGCCTGACTCCGATCTCTCGAGTCCGGTTCCGCGGCGTGCTGTACGAGGTCGACGGAGAGCCCGGAGTGTTCGGGTCGTTCGGGGGGCTGATGGACCACACCGAGGCATTCCTGAAGGTGGTGACCGGATGAGCGGCATCCGATTCGAGTTCGATCCCAGGTGCCTGCCCGAGGTCATGCGCTCCGAGCCCGTACGCGGGGCGCTCAAGGCCGAGGCTGACCGCATCGCGCCGTTGGCCCGGTCCATCGCCCGATCAGAGGGCCTCGAGGAGTTCGCCGCCTCGATCGAGGTGGTTGAGGAGATCCGCCCCCGGGGCCGGCCGACCGCCGCGGTGGTCGCCGACCGGGAGGACGCCACTGACCACGAACACGGAACGTCGTCCACGCCCAGGCGCCGCGTCCTGGGCCGGGCCGCGCACACCCGTATTGACGGGGTGACGTGATGTGGGCGGATATCGAACTGGCCGTGATGAGCGGCATCGGTCCTCTGCTGCCCGGGGTGCGGGTGACCGACGAACTGCCCGACAAGCTGGAAGCCCACGTGCCGTTGGTGTGGGTGCAGGTCGCGGGCGGCGGCGACGACCAGGTCACCGACACCGCCACCGTCGACGTTCAGGCGTTCGGCGCGACCCGGGCGGCTACCTGGGACCTGGCCGAGCAGACCCGCAAGGCCATGCACGCACTGGCCGCCACCCACGTCCCCGGACAGGCGGCCGTCATCGACGACGTAACGACCGCTGAGCGCCCCGTCCTCATCCCGTACGGGAACCCTGCGGTACGGCGCGCAGTGGCCACGTACGCGGTCTCCACGCGGGAGCGCGCGGCCTCCTGACCGACCACCCATCCTCGGCCCCGCGGCGTCCGCCCGGGGCCATCGTCATGAAAGGGGCCCCCTGTGGCTGCCGGCGATTTCACCACCATGGCGGATCTGCGCACCTCGCTGATCCGCAAAGCCCTCCGATACGCGATCTTCGCAGCGGACACCACCGCCCCGGCCGTGGCCAATCCCTTCGACGTCGGGGGGATCCTGCAGGAACTCCCGGCCGGGTACGTGCCGGTCGGCTACACCACCACCGACGGCGTCACGTTCAGCGGTGACCTGTCGACGTCCGATGTCGAATCCGGGCAGTCCAGCAGCCCGACCCGCTCCGACGTCGAGACGGACATCCAGACCGCGCAGTGGGTCCCGCAGGAGACCAACGCCGCAGCCGTGGCCCTGTACGACAACCTGCCGCTGTCCGGGACCGGGGCTCTGCCTGCAATCGGCTCGGCGGTCTGGACGTGGTCGAGGCCGCTCGTACCCCCCACCCGCTACCGGCGCCTGCTGTTCATCGCCGAGGACCTCAACAAGGCCACCGGCGAAGCCCTGTACATCTGCCGGTACTTCCCGTCCGCGCTGCGCTCCGGGCGTGAGGACGAGCAGTGGACCCGCACTGCGGAGATCTCCCGCGGCGTCACCTACCAGGCCTACGTCGACGAGACGGCCGGCACCGACGTGATCACGTGGATCGACGGACCCGGCTGGCGCAGCCTCGCACCTGAGGACGAGGGCGGAGCGTGACCGCTTCCCCCCGCAAACCGGCACCGCGGCGGCGGCCCAGGGTGAGCCCTGCCGCCGCGGTGCCTCCACCGGCTCACCCACCGGCCACCCAGAAGCGAGAGCAGAAGAGCATGAGCAAGCCCAACCGCAAGCGCTACAAGCTGTCCGAGGTCAAGGCGCAGTACACCGAGGCCGTCGGCGGCGACCAGGTCGAGTTCGAGACCGACAAGGGTGACGTCCTCACCTTCCCCCACCCGTTGTTCGCGGACGACACGTGGACGGAAGCGGTCGACGAGGCGGAGTCCTCGAGGGACAAGGCGATCGCCATCCTGGGCGCCGACCAGTACGAGGTGTACTCCGCGGCCGGCCACGGGGACGGCGATATCGGGCTGCTGTTCCTGGCCGTCCAGCAGGACATGCAGGGGCAGATCAAGCGCCGCCCTACACGGTCCTAGACGTCCTCGGGCACCATCCCGAGGCCGTCGAGGCCGACCTGATGCACCACTACACCGGCCGCGATCCGATCGCCGAGTACTGGCGCGGGGAGATCACGCTGCGCAAGCTGCGAGTCCTGGTCGAGGGCCTGCCTCCCACGGGCGCTCTCGGCCGGGCGATCACGGGCTCTCCGTGGGGCACGGTCGAGTACCAGCTGGCTGAACTCCTCGACAGGGTCGGCCGGATGGAGATCGATTTCCGCAACGCGAACCGGGCCGAGAAGTCGCCGCAGCAGGAGTACCCGGACCGCATACCGCGGCCGGGTGATCCGTCGCCGAAGCAGAAGGCGAAGGCCGAAGCCAAGGCGCAGTCCGAGGCCCGGGAGGGCTACCGGCGTCTCGTCAGCCGGATGACACCGCAGTACGCCGACCAGGTGTAGCACACAGAAACGGGGTGATCTCATGCCCCGTGCGGGTGCTGTGTGGGTCGATGTCCTGCCGAACATGTCGCGGTTCGGGCAGCAGCTGGACCGGGAGATCGGTGAGCCGGTTGCCCGCGCGACCAACCGTGCGGGCCAGGCCGGCGGCGAGTCCCTCATGTCCGGCATGAAGGTCAAGATGCTGGCCGGTGCCCTGGCGGTCGGTGCGACCGCCGGGGCACTGGTCGTCAAGGGCCTCGAGACGTCGATGGACAAGCAGAAGGCCACCGGCAAGCTCAAGGCGCAACTGAGTCTGACCGCTGCGGATGCGAAGCGGGCGGGGGCTGCAGCCGGGAAGCTGTACGGGGACACCGTCACCGAGTCCGTGGACGAGGCCGCTGCCTCGATCCGGGCGACCATGTCCGCGGGCCTGGCCCCGCCGAAGGCCACCACCAAGCAGCTCGCCACGCTCGGCACGAAAGTCCAGGATCTGTCGACTCTGTTCGAGGTCGACCTGGGCCAGGCCGCCAACGCTGCCGGTCAGGCTGTGAAAAACGGGCTGGCCAAGGACGGCACCGAGGCCCTGGACGCCATGTTCCGCGGATTCCAGATCATGGGCCCGCGCGCCGATGACCTGGCCGACACGTTCAACGAGTACAGCCCGATCTTTCGGGCTCTCGGCCTGAACATGAAATCGACGCTCGGCCTGTTCAGCCAGGGCATGGAGGCCGGCGCGCGTGACACCGACGTCCTCGCCGATGCCCTCAAGGAATTCCAGATCCGGACCACGGACGGGTCCAAAGCGTCAGCGGCTGCGTTCAAGCTCCTCGGCATGGACGCCGAGACGTCCACCGCCAAGTTCGCCAAGGGCGGCAAGGGCGCGGCCGACGGCCTGCAGCTGGTTCTCGACAAGCTGCGGACCATGAAAGACCCGGTGGACCGCAACGCGGCGAGCGTGGGTTTGTTCGGCACCAAGGCCGAGGATCTGGCCGGCGTCCTTTTCAAGCTGGATCCGTCCAAGGCCGTCGCCGACCTCGGCGCCGTGGGCGGTGCGGCGAAGAAGGCCGGCGACGATCTGCGGAGCAGCGCAGACGTCCCGTTCGAGCGGTTCAAGCGCAAGGCGTTGATGGCGCTCGGCGACGCAGCAGCAAAGTACGTACTGCCCCGCCTGGTGACCTTCGGCCGGTACCTGAACGCCGATGTTCTGCCGGTCGTCCAGCGGTTCGGCGGGTTCGTAGACACCAAGGTCGTTCCGACGGTGAAAGCGCTCGGCGACGCGTTCATGGCCGGCGGCCGGTGGGTCAAGGAGTACGGCATCTGGTTCGCACCGCTGGCCATCGCCATCGGCGGCGTGACCCTGGCCATGTCCGCAAACGCGATCGCTACCAGCGTCAGCCTCGGCGTCCTCGGCGTGTACTCGCTTGCGGTCCGCGGCGTGATGACGGTAACGCGGGCCTGGGCGGCCGCTCAGGCGCTGTTCAACGCCGTCATGGCACTCAACCCCATCACGCTGATCATCATCGGTGTGGTGGCGCTCGGCGCCGCACTGGTCATCGCCTACAAGAAGTCCGAGACGTTCCGCAACATCGTGCAGGCAACCTGGGCAGGGATCCAGGCCGGATGGGCGGTGCTCTGGTCATACCTGAAACCCGGCATCGACGGATTCATGACCGGCCTGCGGGCAGTCGGCAGCGCCGCCTCCTGGCTGTGGAGCACGGTGCTGTCTCCGGTGTTCGGGTTCATCGGCACCGCGGCACGAATCCTGCTCACCGCCGTTGTGGTGGTGGCGCTCATGCCGATGATCATTATTCTCAAGCTCCTCGCAGCCACTGCCTCCTGGCTGTGGTCGACCGTGCTGTCCCCGGTGTTCGGCTGGATCGGTGACAAGGCTGTCTGGCTGTGGGACCACGCGCTCAAGCCCGCGTTCGACAACATCGTCATTCAGTTCCGCACCGTCGGCGCGATCGCCAGCTGGCTGTGGAAGAACGTCGTCTCCCCGGTGTTCGGGTGGATCGCGGAGAAGGCCGTGTGGCTGTGGGAGCAGCGGATCAAACCGGCCTGGGAGCTCTTCAAGATCGGAATGGGCCTGCTCGGCAGCAAGATCAAGGAGCTGTGGAACACCTACGCCAAGCCGGTATTCCAGTGGATCGGCGACAAGGCGGCCTGGCTGTGGAACCAGGCGCTCAAGCCCGCGTTCGACAAGGCGCGCGAGGGCGTCAAGGCCGTGGGTGACGCGTTCGGCACGGCGAAGGACGCGATCAAGAAGCAGTGGGACAAGCTGCAGGGCATCGCCAAGGCGCCCGTCGAGTTCATCATCAACCAGGTGTACGGCAAGGGCATTCGCCCCGTCTGGAACGCCGTGGCCGGCGCGTTCGGTGCACCGAAGCTGCCCGCCTTCAAGGGCTTCGCCCGCGGCGGCGTGCTGCCCGGCCAGTCCTCGTTCCGCGATGGGGACGACCAGCTGGTCCCGATGCGCCGCGGCGAGGGTGTCTACGTCTCCGAGGCGATGCGCGATCCGTACGAGCGGGCACGCCTGCACGCGGTCAACCGGGCTGCGATGCAGGGCCGCTCTCTCGCCTCGTTCCGGGGCGAGGGATTCTCGACGGGCGGGATTTTCGGCTGGGTGAAGAACACCGCGTCCAAGGGTGTCGACCTCGCCAAGTCCGGCGTGGACTGGCTTAAGGACGGGGTCAAGGCCTCAGCCGAGGCCGGTCTCAACTCGGTCGTGAAGCCGCTCCTCAAGAAGATCAGCGGCTCCGCGTCGGTGTACAAGGACATGGTCACCGGCATCCCGAAGAAGATGATCAAGGACATCATCGGGTACTCCGGCAAGGCCGATGGGGAGCTGGAGAAGGCCGGCATCGGAGGGAAGGGGTTCAAGGGCGCACTTGCCTGGGCCCGCACGCAGGCGGGCAAGGCCTACCAGTGGGGCGGCAACGGAGACCCGTCATGGGACTGTTCAGGGCTCGTGTCCGCGATCGAGTCCGTGATCCGCGGCCAGAAGCCTCACCGCCGTTGGGCGACCGGCGCATTCAGCGGCGAGCAGGCCCCGCCCGGCTGGGTCCGCGGCGCCAAGTCCCCCTACATGATCGGCGTCACCAATGCCGGTGTCGGCCACACGGCGGGCACCATCAACGGCGTCAACGTCGAGAGCCGCGGCGGCGATGGTGTCGTGGTCGGCTCCCGGGCCCGCTCGTACATGGACCCGCTGTTCACTGACCGGTACGGGTTCAAGGGGTACGCCAACGGCGGGTCTCCGCGCCCGGGTGAGATCGCCTGGGTCGGTGAGAACGGCCCCGAGCTCATGGAGTTCCGGGGCGGGGAGGTTGTCTACTCCAACGCCGAGTCCATGCGCATGGCGGCCGGTCTCGGCCCGGTGCGCGGGTTCGCGAGCGGCACCAGGGCGAGAAGGGCCAAGGCAGGCCGGGAGATTCCCGGGGACCTGACCGCGTTCCGATCGAGCCTGACCAAGACCGCGGCCACCATCTCCAAAGCGGCGTCCGCGCTCGCGAAGGACCTCAAGGACGCCGGCGGCGCCGGAGCGAAGCTCGCCGTCACGGTCCAGAAGACCGCGACCCGGCTGCAGAGCATGGCCAAGCAGCGCGACGCCATCGCCTCCAAGATCACTACCGCGAAGGCGTACGCCAGCGACCAAGCGAAGAGCGTCCAGGACTTCCTCGGCCTGTCCAACGTCGGTGAGGCCGCCTCGGTCGGCGACATCCTGACGGGCCTCACGGACCGCCAGAACACCCTGACGTCGTTCCAGACGCGCCTGGCCACGGCGCAGAAGAAGGGAGCATCGAAGGACCTGATCAGTCAGCTGATCGCGATGGGCCCGGAGGCCGGCAACAACCTGGCCGGCCTGGTGTCCGGGTCCAGTAAGAACCAGCTCACCCAGCTGAATCAGCTGATCGCGTCGGGCGGGAAGCTCAGCACGGCCTACGGCAACTCGATGGCCGACCTGATGTACGACGCGGGCGCGGCCGCCGGAAAGGGATTCCTGACCGGGCTGCTCGCGCAGGAGAAGGCGATCCAGGACTCGATGGCCAAGATCGGGGCCGGGGCGATCACCGCCATCCGCTCGAAGAAGGGCATCGACGCGCACTCGCCCAGCCGCAAGGGCGCGCAGGCCGGTGCCGATGTCGGGGCCGGGGTCGTGGCCGGTATGGCCGCGATGGGCCCGGCGGTCGCCACGGCGGCCGAGCGGCTCGGGGACGCGGCAGTGCCCGCGGCCGCACTGGTCCCCGTCACCTCGCAGCGCTCCGGGGCTGATCCGATGGCCTCGCTGGACGGGGCCGCCATCGCCCTGGTCCTGGACGACGGAACACAGCTGGCCGCGCATTTCGATACGCGGGTTGACGCCAAGCTCACGACCGCCCGCCGTACAGCGCGCGCGGGCACCAAGAGGAGGTAACAGCGCATGCCGATGATCGTTGACCCGGCCGCACCGCTGATCGAGGTACCGGCCCGGGTCACGTCCCCGGACGGGTACCTCGCCGCGATCGTCGACCCGGTGTGGGCGGGTGTGGTCCTGTCGTACGACGCCTCCGCCCTGGCGGACGCCGGCAACATTCGGCAGGTACGGATCGTCCGCCAGGACCCGGGCGGCCGCGCGCCCCTGCCAGTACGGTCCGCGGACCCGGCCTGGGCCATCGGCGCAGTGGGGACCGCGTACGACCACGAGGCGCCCCTGGGCGTCGCCGTGATCTACACGGCCACTCCCGTCTACGCCGACAGCACGACCGGCCCATCCTCGGCCCTGGCCGTGACCGTGCCCGCACCCGTCCCCGGGGAGCTGCGGGACGTGTGGCTCAAGAGCCTGGACGAGCCCACGCTGTCGCTGCGCGCCGTCATCGTCGGGAAGCCCGAGCCTGCCGCTGCCGGCCGCCAAGACGTCGCCACCGTCCCCGGATCCCCGTACCGGGTCGTGTCCTACGACGAGCACGCCGCCGAGGCGTACACCCTCACCATCGACGTCCCCCCGGACGCGGTGGACCGGGTGCGCCGCCTGCTGCGGTCTGGTGTGCTGCTCCTGCAGACGCGCCCGGAGTACGTCACCCTGCCTGACGCGTTTCACGTACCTGCGGACATCACAGGCCCGCTCTCCACCGGACGTCTCGGCGCCTCGGGCGGCTATCAGTTCAGCTGGGCAGTGGAGCCGGTGGCCCGCCCGGACACCACAGGTGCGCCGATGAGGATCCCGGGCTGGTCGTGGGACGACGTCGCCGAGCGGTTCGCCACGTGGGACGCGGTGGCCGCCTCGTTCAGCACCTGGGCATCGCTGAGCACGAACGGGATCACCTGATGCTGCCGATCTCCGCCCAGGCCCTGGCCGCCGTCACCGGAGCGGCCCGTCGGCCGATCCGCGCCGACTGGTCCAACGACGGCGGCCGCACCTGGACCGCGGCCGCCGGGGTCGCCGCAGGGGACGTGAAGCCGGACCGTACGGCGGAGTGCCGGTACTCCGGCACAGCCGACCTGCTGGGCGTGCCCCTGGGCCGGTCCGGCGTCAACGCGGTCATCACACAGGTGCGCCTGTGGCAGGGCATCCAGGGGCCGCGCATGGACGTGGAGTGGATCCCGGCCGGGGTGTACGTCGTGGACCGACTCACCCGCACCCGGCACGGGGCGCAGGTGGAACTCCTGGGCCGGGAGGAAGTGATCCGGGGGGCGCCGCTGCCGGCGCCGCGCACGGTCGGCCCGGACAATGCCCGGGCCATCGCTCAGACACTCATCGGGGAGGTACTGCCCGGCGTACCGGTGTCGTGGCGGGACGGGGTCACCCCCGATACGCCCCTGCCGTCATGGGTGGTCGACGAGGACCGGTGGGCGGCTCTGTCCGGCGGCTCGGACGCCTCGGGCGTGGACACGGGCATCGCGGCCGCGCTCGCTGCTGAGGTCTACGCCGACGCCTCCGGAACCATCGTGGTCGCACCGGTCCCGACCATCGCCGACCCGGTGGTCTGGCGGATCCCGTACGGCCTGGCCCTGGTCGAGCCAGCCGAGCAGGAGTCCGCCGAGGGCCTGGTCAATCTGTGGTCGGTGTCCGGCGACGGCGGCGACGGGGCCCCGGCTGTCGGCCCGCTGTACGTGTGGGACGACGACCCAGGCAGCCTGACGTACGCCGGACCCGATCCCGTCGGCGACCCCCTGGCCCCGCAGCGACAGGGCCTGACCGGGGTACGCATCCGCTCCGCCCGCTACACCTCACCGCTCATCACGAGCGTGGGCCAGGGCTACGAGGTCGGCCGCGCCCGCCTCGCCGACAGCCTCGGCATCCAGGCCTCGCTGTCCTTCACCACTGCGGGCAACCCGGCGCTCGAGGCGGGGGACGTCGTCGAGGTCGAGGTGAGACCCGGGGAGTGGCAGCGCCACATCATCGACTCCTGCCCGTACGCCCTGGGCGCGGCCTCCCAGTCCTGCAACACCCGCACGACCGCCAGGAGGCTGTCATGACCGATCCGGCCGCCGAGCTCGGCGCCCAGCTCGCCCGCCCCGGAGGACCGGGCGGGCTGCAGACCCGGTCCGCGCAGGTCGACGGCGTCACTGACCTGGGCGTCAACCTGCGGATCGGTGAGGAACTGATCCTGGACGTGCCGTGTGCCGACTCCTACCGCAACCGGGCCGCCGGAGACTGGGTCGCGGTCACCCGCGGCGCCCGCCCCGTCGTCATCTGGCGACTCGGCCAGGACCCCGGGGTAGAGACCGAGGACGAGATCCGTGAGCTCGCCCTGGACGCGGCCGCCGAAATCCAGGTGGTGCGGGCGGTCGCCTGGGGCACGGGTGAACCGTTCGGTACCGGATGGCAGGCCGTCGCCGCCACGCACGTCCGCAAGAACGAGCAGGGCAAAGTGGAGTACTACCACCAGCTCGCCTCGGAAACCGACCCGCCACCGCCCCCGCCGCCCAGCCGCGCCCCGAGCCCGGTCACCATCACCGCGACGTCCTCCGGGTCCTGGCGCAACGGCCGGCCGGACGACTACGCGTCCAACCCGATGCAGGGTGACTGGACCGGCGGCGGCAACCGCAGAGGCGGCTGGTTCTACGGCATGAAGATCCAGACCGCGTGTGCGGGCAAGACCGTCTCATCGATGGCGGTCACTTTCACCCGGGCCCGCGGATCCGGCGCCAACGGCAAACGCCCCATGCACCTGTACCTGCACTCCTACACCTCCCCGCCGTCCGGGCAGCTGGCCCTGGGGGTCGGCCCGGAGGACCTCCTGCGTCTGTCCGTCGGCGCCCGCGGCACCGCGATCCTGCCCACGTCCTGGCGCACCGCGCTTGCTGCCGGAACCGCCCGCGGCCTGGCCATCTACGCGAACGGCTCGACCGACTACGCCGCCTTCACCGGCGGGTCCCTGCGCATCACCTTCGCCGCAACCTAAGGAGCCCCATGGCCGCCCTCGGCTACGCATCACTGCCCGTCCCCGACGGGGGAGACGCACCGGTCGGCCCGGCCGCAATGGCCGCGCTCGCCAACGCCGTTGATCCTCATCTCATTCAGCACGTGGCCAACCAGGCGGAACGCGACACAACCTTTGCGGCGGCTCCGCTGCACACGCTGGTCACTGCGGAGGACGGCTCTCTGTGGATCAAGACCTCTGCTGCGGACGGGAACGTATGGGCGACGATCTATCAGCCGCTGCCTGCCTGGCGTCCCATCACGCTCGCCTCGGGCTACCAGTCCGGCGAGTTCACACCGCAGGCCCGGGTGATCGGCCGGCAGGTGTCCCTGCGGGGGCGAATCCAGCGAGCAGACGGGACCACGTTCGCGATGGCGGGGGTCAAGGTCGGCGACGTGCCCGACGACTGCCGCCCCGCCCTGTTCGGCTCGTTCGCCGGCGGCGCCTCGCTGCAGGGCGACCCGATGACCGGTGTCGGCCGGTTCGAGGTGCTCGGCGATGCCTCGGCGTCATCACTCGGCGGCTCGGGCTCGCTCATCTGGTACTCGCAGGACGGCACCCAGGAATCCGGCGGCGGTGTGGCCTGGATCGACATCTCCGGCTCCTACTGGCTCGACTGAAAGGCGCCTCGGCATGACGCTCTACACCTTCGGCGGGAACCCGGCCGCCGTCCTCACCGACGCTGCCGGAGACGTGATTCTGTCCTACCCCGTCAACGTCCTGCGGGCCGGGACCGGCGAGTCCGTCACCGCGCTCTACGAGGCGGACGGCACCACCCCCATCGCCCATCTCGCCTCGAACGGGGCCGGCAGCAACGCACCCGGCGCGATCCGAACGTTTACTGTCGTGGACGTCCGCGCGATCCAGTACCAGTACCTCGACGCCGGAGGGAATCCCGTCACCTGGTACGAGGCAGCCCGCGAGCTCGCACCAGCTGCTCTCGACACCGCCACCGGCGCCAGTGCCACCGCCGCCGCAGCACAGGCAGCTGCTGCCGCCGCCAGCGACACGGCCGAGGCCGCACAGGCCACAGCAGACGAGGCCCTCGACCGCGCCGGCCTGGCCAGCTGGCATGTCGTCACCGGCGCCGCACGGGACGGCATCACGAACGACTACGCCCCGATCCAGGCCGCCCTGGACGCTGCCAGGGACGCGGGCGGCGGCACCGTCCTGATCCCGTCCGGGACGTACGCCGTGGGATCGGCACTGGTCGCCTACGACCACACCGTCATCTATGCGTACGGCGCAACGATCACAGCCACCGGTGACACCGGCCTGCTCCACAACTACGCCTCGACGGCCGAGGTGTTCAGCGGGTACGACGGACGCTCACACATCACCGTCCTGGGCGGCATCTGGGACGGCAACGCGGGCACCGGGGCCGGGCAGACCAGCGGTGAGCACGACGTGGTGTCCTTCAACCACTGCCGTGACATCACGTGCCGGGACATGGTCATCCGCAACACTGCGACCGCGCACGCCCTCGAGTTCAACTCCTGCGACGGCGGCCGCGCGATCAACTGCCGATTCGAGGGATTCGCAGACCTGTCCCCGACCTCCAACCGGCAGTTTTCCGAGGCGGTGCAGATCGATATCGCCGTGAACGGGGCCAGCGCCGTTGGAGCCTTCGACGGCACCCCGTCCCGGAACATCAAGATCAGCGGCTGCTACTGCGGCCCGTCCGACCGACTCGGCGTCTTCGGCCGCTTCGTCGGGTCACACACGGCCGCGTCCGGCACGTACTACGACAACATCATCGTCCGGGGCAACACCGTCGAGGGCACCCTGCAGGAGGGCGTGCACGGGTACGGATGGCGGCACGTCGTCATCGCCGACAACATCATCTCCGGCACCGGCAAGGCCTCAATCGTGGCCACCGTCCCCAACCCCTCGACCGCCGGCTACTCCCTCACTCCCGACCAGATCGTCATCTCCGGGAACGTCATCGACGGGCCGGTCAGCGACTCGGGCATCCGCGTCATCGGCTACTCGACCGCCCAGCACTCCGGCGTCCGCATCACCGGCAACACCGTCAACGGCCGGGGCACGGGCAGCGCCAACGGCATCCACGTCGAGTACTGCAAGGGGCCCGGCGTCGTCGCAAACAGCGTCGACCGCACCGCCTCCACCGGCATCTACATCAACCAGTGCACCGACGCACTGATCAACGGGTCCACGGTCACCGCGTCCGGGTCGAACGCGATCAACGTCTCCGACTCCCCGGGAACGACTGTCGCCGGGTGCACGATCGGCGGCACCACCGCCAACTACGGCATAGTCCTGGTCGGCTCCGACTCCTGCAGCGTCACCGGCAACCGGATCGCCCGCACCACATCGGCAGGGATCCGCCTGTCCACCGGGACAACTCGCGCAACCGTCGCAGCCAACCAGGTCCGCAAGGGCACCGGAACCACGCCCGCGGGCATCACCCTGGACGCCACCGCGACCGGCGCCCTGCTCCACGGCAACGACTTGTCCGGCAACGGCTGGTCCGCGGCCACCGCGCTCAGCGTTTCCACCGCGGCGCCGACGACTGGACCAGGCGGCATGACCGCACTGCCCGGCTCCAACCTCGTCGACAGCGATCTCACCGCGCTGCCCGCCCTCGAGGCAGCGATGCGGCCCGCAGGCCGATACGAGACCACCTCACGTCTGCGGTGCGGCAGCGCGGTCACCCCGACAAGCGGCGTGCTCTACCTCGTGCCGATCTGGCTGCCCGCAGGACTCGCCATCAGCGCCCTGGCCTTCGTCTCCGGGAGCAACGCCGCCACGGGCCTGACAGCCTGCTGGTTCACCCTGCACGACTCGAGCCGCGTAGCCCTGGCCCGGACCGCCGACCAGGGCTCGGCGGCATGGGCTGCGAACACCGCGAAATCGCTCGCGATCGCGCAGTCGACGGCGGGCAGTGCGTCGTCATTCACGACGACGTACACCGGGCTGCACTACCTCGGCGTGATGGTCACCGGCACGACACCCCCGAACCTGATCGGCGAGGGCGCAGTCAGCGCCGTCAGCGGCACCTCACCCGGCCTCGGGCCGACGAACAGCGGCCAGACCGGGCCCCCGACCGTCACCGGCGGCGCCTTCACCGCGGCCGCCTTCAGCGGCGGAGCAGCCCCCCTGGCGTACGCCTACGTCGCCTGACCCGCACCACTCACAGACCACGCCCCGCGCCGACCGGCTCGGGGCGTTTCGCATGCCCGCACTCAGGAGGCTCACCCATGGGTGACGAACGACCGATCCCCGAACGCCTCGGGGACCAGCACGAGCAGGCACAGCACCTGCGCCGCACCGGGAACGGCCCGACCGTCGACAACGAGGCCGAGCTGCTCGCCGCAGTGCACGGCACACCGGACATGGCCGGCTTCTACGTCGGCCCCGGGTTCGTCGACGGGATCACCACCGACGAGCCGGCCATGCCCGTCGCCCAGGACGACGCACCCGCGGACGGGGGCGAGTCCGCATGAGCGTCGACGGAATGATCGCGCAGATGGAGCGCTGGATAGGAACCGGCGAGCCGAACGAGATCCAGCGCCGCTACCGGGAGCGCAACGGCCCGGACTACGGCGGGAACTTCGCCTGGTGCGACGCCACCATCACGGTTGCCGCACTCGATGCGGGCGAGTACGACGCGGTCTGTCACGGCACCGACTACGCGTACACCGTCGCCCACGCCCAACGGTTCAAAGAGGCCGGGCAGTGGACCGCGATGACGACCGGCATCAAGGCGAGCGGGATCCGGCGCGGCGACATCATCTTCTTCGACTGGGACGGCTCGTCCTCTATCGGCACGATCGATCACGTCGGCATCGTCACGAACGTCTCCGCCGACCACCGGTACGTCTACACGATCGAGGGCAACACATCGAACGTCTGCGCCCGCCGCGTGCGGGTCGTCCACGACATCGCCGGATTCGGCCGACCGAAGTACAAGGCGGCAGCCCCGCCGACGGCAGGAACGGGCACGTACACCGTGCGGGACGGCGACTCCCTGTCGGAGATCGCCACGGCGCACAAGACGACGACTACAGCCCTCGCCAAGCTGAACGCGATCAAGGACCCGAACAAGATCACAGCCGGGCAGAAACTCAAGCTCCCGACCGGGGCCACAGCTAAGCGCGTCGTGAGCCTCAGCAAGCTGATCAAAGCCTTCAAGGCGGACCCCCCGAAGGCCGGCACCCCGGTGTCGTACGCCGCGACCGAGTACGTCGAGGACGCCCTGGTCGCCGAAGGCCTGCTCTCCAAGCACTACGCCGACGGACACGCCGGAACCGCCACGCTCAGCGCCTACGCGCTCTACCAGCAGCGCCGCGGCTACCGCGGAAAGGCGGCCGACGGCATCCCCGGCCAGGCCACGCTGACCACGCTCGGCAAGGCGCACGGGTTCACCATCACCGCCTGACACCCCTGCCCGGCCGCCACCACGGCGGCCGGGCCCACCCACCAGAAAGGGGCCGATCATGGCCGCTGGTCTGTTCGTCAGCTTCATGCGCACCGCGGTGCCGCTCGTCGCCGGATACCTGCTCACCCTGCTCGCCCGCGCCGGGCTCGACATCGACTCGGCGACCGTCACCGGCGCCGTGACCACCGCGGCCGCGCTCGTCTACTACCTGCTGTTCCGGCTCCTCGAGCTCCTGGGCGAGCGAGCGCAGGGCACGTTCCTGCAGAACCTCGCCGGGCTGTTCCTCGGATGGGCACGGCCGCCGGCCTACCCCAAGGTCCAGGCCCTCGAGCCGGTCGACCCGGCGGCCTACGGAACCGGGGCAACCCCGCTGCCGTGATGTGCCGCGCGTAGCCCAACCCGTCCCATCTGCACGACCGGAGGTACAGCGTGGACGCTGCGACGCTCGGCGCCGTCGGAACCATCGCCGTTGGGCTCGCGGCAGCCGTCGGGGCGGCCGTCGGAAAGCGAGGCGAAAACCGTGCCTCCCAGTCCGGAGCCGTCCTCGGCGGCTACTCGACCCTGGTCGACAACCTGCAGGAAGAGCGCGACAAGGCCAAGCAGCACCTAGCCGAGAACGAGGTGCGCCTAGCGGCGGCGTACGCAGAACTCGCCGGCGAACGCGCAGCCAAGGCCGAACTGCTCGCGCAGATCTCTGAGCTCACTCTCGAAAACGTCCGGTTGCACGCGCGCATCGCCGAGCTAGGAGGAACCCCGCTGTGACGCACCGTCGGCCCGATGTCCTGATCCGCCAGTGGCGGTCCTTCGCTCTCGCTGCCACGCTGCTCGTCCTGTCCGGTGCTGTCGTGCTCGTGTGGCTCCGGATCGGTGCTGCGGACCGTCGCGCGGACGACCTGGCGGCCGAGGCCAACCGGCGCGGCACCGCCGTCACCACGCTGGCCACGGACGTACGGAACCTGCGCGCGCAGGTCCAGGCCCGCGGCGGGACGCCCGTC
This sequence comes from Streptomyces sp. NPDC048211, assembly GCF_043202315.1. Lineage (NCBI taxonomy): Bacteria > Bacillati > Actinomycetota > Actinomycetes > Kitasatosporales > Streptomycetaceae > Streptomyces > Streptomyces sp. NPDC048211. Next base: position 234,760 of record NZ_JBIDAD010000010.1, on the reverse strand, counting down.
GCACCGGACCCGGGCAAGGCGATCAAGGATTTGCCCGCACGGGCCGAGGTGCCCGTGCCGATCCCCGGGCCGCCCGGGCCCCGGGGCGAGCAGGGCGAGCGGGGGGCTGCGGGAGCAACGCCCACTCCGGTACCAGGCCCGTCCGGGGCGGACGGCCGCGCCGGAGCGGACTCCACCGTGCCCGGTCCGGCAGGGCCACCGGGCCAGAACTCCACCGTGCCAGGCCCGGCGGGACCTCCCGGCCCCGCTGGGAAGGACGGCGCCGCTGGGAAGGACGGCACCAACGGGAAGAATGGCCAGACGTGCCCGGACGGGTACTCGCTGCAGCCGCCGCCAGATGATCCGGATGCGCTGCTGTGCCGGCGCGACACTGCCCCCACCAACCCAACCCCGACTCCGTCACCAGCCGCATACGCGTTACTCGACCGCCGCCGCTTCTGACGATCACGCCCCCTGTCTGGCCTGCGGGCCAGCAGGGGGCGCTCTTCTGCGTCCGGACTGCGGCGCCCCTTAGGATGCCGCTCATGATTCGCGCAGTGGTGTTCGATGTCGGTGAGTGCCTGGTAGACGAGACCCGCGAGTACGGCACATGGGCCGACTGGCTCGGCGTCCCACGGCACACGTTCGTTGCCATGTTCGGGGCCGTCATCGCCCAAGGTCGGGACTACCGAGAGACATTCCAGGAGTTCCAGCCGGGGTTCGATCTGTACGCCGAGCGGGAAAGGCGGGCAGCGGCCAGACAGCCCGAGCACTTCGACGAGTCGGACCTGTACGCCGACGTTCGCCCCTCCCTCACGCAACTGCGGGCCGATGGGCTGTGGCTCGGCATCGCGGGCAACCAGACCGTGCGCGCCGGCAGGATCCTGCGGTCCCTGTTCGCTGACGACGTCGACTTGATCGGTACGTCGGACGACTGGGGGGCCTCGAAGCCGGACCCAGAGTTTTTCGTCCGGGTCGCCGACGTCGTCCCGCACGAGCCCGGCGAGATCCTGTATGTCGGTGACCGGGTGGACAACGACCTGCGCCCCGCCGTCGCAGCTGGGATGCAGACCGCGCTCATCCGCCGCGGGCCGTGGGGGACGATCCAGTGGAACACTGCCGAGGCCCGCGACCTGCCAACGTTCCGGGTGGAGTCGCTTGCCGAACTGCCGGAGGCCATCAGTAAGTTCAACGAGCGAGGGCGCTGACGGTCGTCGACCAGCCATACAGCCGATCGTCCAGGTCCCGCACGCACTGCTCATGCTGGTGCGGGGCCAGGGCGCGCCGCACCTCCCGCACACGGTCCATGCCCATGGCGTACCAGGTCCGCTCCAGTTGGTCGAGCGCTCGGACCGCGTATCCGCACGCCGCGTCCGGCTCCCCGGCCGCGGCCTCCACGGCGGCGAGATCACCGAGGATGACGCTCGCCTGCTTCTCCTCGGATTGGTCGAGCGCGTCCAGGACCCCGAGCAGGGTAGTGCGCGCCTGAGGGATGTGGCCTGCCTTCAGTTCGGTGTTCCCCTTGAACGCACTTAGCCGCACCGCAGAGAACCAGGTCAGCCACTCTGGGGACTCGTGCTCGCCCCCTGCGGCGAGCATGTCCTCGGCGTGCCGGAGTAGGTTCAGCGCTGTCCGGGTGTTGCCGCAGCGGGTCTCGCACTCGGCCTCGACCGCGTCGAGCCACGCCAGGTGCTCGGCAGAGGCAGGGCCGCGTCGGGCGTAGGTCCGCGCTGCCACCATCCGCTCTACGGCTGCCTCCCGGGCACCGTCCCAGGCGGGAGCGAACGCCATGTGCGCGAGGACCGCACTACCCATCAGCGGGTCGTCGGCCTCGCCCGCGGCCTGGAGCGCCCGGAGGAGCGTCTGCTGCGCGCGGTCGGCCTCCCGCATGTCGAAGAACTCAATGCGCCCGGCAAGCAGCCACGTCTCCGCCAGGGCCGTTGCGATCGCCCGCCTGGTCTGCCCGGCCGTCTCCGGGAGAAGCGCGCAGCCGAGGGTGGCGTGCGCAATGACTGCCGGGTGCAGAGTTGCGGGAGCGACCGACCAGTACAGACGTCGGTGCGATCGGGTAACCGCCTCAAAGTCGACGGCGACCGATGCCGGCTGTATCGCAGTGGCGGTCTGCGAGGGAACGGCGGCAAGGCCAGCGGACCTCGCGAGGGTGCGACGCCCTCCGTCGGTTCGGTCGCGGCCACTCGGAGGGGTGAACCCGAGCGACTCGAGGTCCTGGCCGAGTAGCCGAGTGAGAGCCTGACCGAGCTCAGGGTGAGGCCATGGCGGAGTGGCGGTCTCCCACCGGCGGACCTGCCGAACGCCGACGCCAAGGGCTGCGGCGAGGGCCTGCTGAGAGTGGTAACCAGCAGCAAGGCGAGCGGACTTCAGACGGACGTTGCTGGGCGTTGTCGGCACGCTGGTCCTCCAGTAGCGGGTCCCGCCAGTTTCACAGCAGGCCCTCACTGACGCCAGCCGTCACCCAAAGAGGCGTCAGAAAGTCCTCTTCAGTGCCCCGAAGAGTCCTCCAAAAGCCCTCGGATTACGGACAGCACTGCGCGAATGTTGGCGCATCGTTCAGGACGATCCCCCGAGGAGCGCACCCGATGCCCAGACCCAGCACACGGACCGTAGGGTCCTGCCGCATCGACGGCGCCGGCCACGAGTGGGACGCGGTCCGCGTACCCCGGAGCGTGGGATACGACACCGTGCGCATTCTCGGCGTTCGCGCGGGCGCAGTCCTGGAGGACCCACAGGAGGCCTGCGTGTACTTCTTCATCGAGACCGGCGCGGCCCTCACCTGGAACGTGCCTGGGACCAGGGTCCTGGCTCGGGGCTCGCACGTCGTAATCCCTCCGGCCCGCCGCGCGCAGGGCCCGGGCCCGCACTGGCGAGTCTGTCCCGGCGATGACCAGTGGATCACTGACGCAGCCACGTTACGAGCGGCCCTGGAGGACGCGGCGGGTCCGCGACCGGTGGTGGCCCAGTGACTCGCGCCGTGATCCGCCTCGCAGACTGGATGATCAGCCCGGACCGGGAGCCCGGCGCATCGCGCCCTGTGCACGAGATCGAGTGCACCACCTGCATGGAGCGGTCCGACGCGGACGAGGAGCGCACGCCGCCTGAGGACTGGGCGCTGCGCCACGCTGGCCGGAACACCGGCCACCGCAGCTACCGCGCGATCATCACGTCGTTCCTCCGCGTCACCCCCGCCCCCAGCAATCCACTGTGCGAGGAGGAGGCGTGAGCGCCTACCAGCGTCGACGGACGGACCAGGACGCGATCCTGGACAATCTGATCTGGCTCCAGGGGACCCGGTCCGACCGCCTCGGCCTCGCCGACCCCCCGCCCACCACGGGGCGGGTAGAGCACCACCCCGACGATGGGAGTCCACCATGCAATGTGGACGATGCGGCGCCGCACAGCAGGGGCCCGCACCGATGACCTCGGTGGTGCACTACTCCGGAAGGAGAATCTTCAGCGGCACCTCGAGCGCCTGGGCGAGCAGCAGCAGGTCCCCGTACGCGGGATCGCGGCTTCCACCTTCGTATCGCTGGACGCTGCGCCGTTCCATGCCGATGCGGCTGGCTAGTTGGTCCTGGGACAGGCCGAGCTCCTGTCTGCGTTCGGCGATTCTGTGGCCGAGCGCCCGGCGCTGATGGTGGACCCAGTCCGGGAGGGGCGTTCGTCTGCTCGGCACTCGACAAACGCTCTGACTGCGAAGATCACCAGTCAGTACCCAATTGGTCGCTGTTCCGTGACAGTCGGTTGAGTGCAACCGCCACGGGCATATAGCTGGCCGTGGCGGCACGTACCGCCATTCCGATCGGCCTCCCCGCTCTGCCCCCCAGGCGAGCACCAGGGATGGCCGGCGCCGCCCCCGCCCCCGCGGGGGCGGTGCCATGTCCGGGGTATTGCGGCCACGGGATTTGTTACTCATGCCACGAGGGGTGTTCCCATGGGAACAGGGCCGGGAATCGAGGCGCATTCAGTGGTCCTCAGTGACACCGAACAGCATCGAACTGGGCCCATATGTCCGGGTATTTGGAATCGTCGCAGGTCAAGAATCTGTCACAAAACAGGTTCGAGTCCCGTTACTCACCCTGAATGATCGAAGGGCCGATCCGCGCAAGCGGTTCGGCCCTTCGTCATGTACGGGGCCCGGGAGCCCTTCGTCATGTACGGGACCCGGGAGCCCTTCGTCGTATACGGGACCCGGGAGCTGTTCGTCCTGTACGGGGCCCGGGAGTCCGGGCCGGTCCGTGGCGCCCGGTTTCGACGCCCGCGCCCCACGCCGCGCGGCCCGGCACCGTGACCGGCCCACGGCGCGGCGCCCGCCTCCCGGGCGCGCCCCCTGCCGCCCCTGCCCCTCCCCGGGACTTCCAGGGCGTGTTCTGAAAGTAGCGTCGTCCGCCCGGAGGGCGGGGCTCGCGGCGTCCGGTGCGGTGCATCGTAAGGCGGAGGGCCGCCCGCGTACTGGACGCACTCGGGCGACCCCGACAACGCGGCGAGGCGCCGTGCCAGGCGTCGCGAGCCGGACGGGACTTTCACAACACGCCCTAGCATCGTGTGGCGTTCCGTCGCCGGACGCCGGTGCCTGACTCACCGCGTCCGCCGCGCAACGCCACGACCTCCGCCGCTCAGCGTCGGAGTCGGACCGAGCAGTCGACGAGAGGAACGTTCATGCGCGCCCGGAGTATCGGAGCGGCCGCCGCGGCAGCAGTGGCGCTGGTGGCTGCCCGCGACCTCGCCCAGAGGAAGCACGCACTGCTCAGGAACTTCCCCGTGGTCGGGCACGCCCGCTACCTGCTGGAGAAGATCGGGCCGGAGCTGCGGCAGTACGTGGTGACGTCCAACGAGGAGGAGCGCCCGTTCAGCCGTGACCAGCGCACCTGGATCTATGCGTCCGCGAAGGAGGAGAACAACTACTTCGGCTTCGGGACCGACATGGACGTCGAGCACGTGCAGGGGCACGCGTACGTGAAGCAGCGGACGTTCGCCGGCGCGTTGCCCGATCTGCACGACCCGCAGAGCCCGCTGCCCTCGGCCAAGGTGCTGGGCGGCCCGCGCGGGCGCGCCAAGGCGTTCCGGCCGGCGAGCGTCGTGAACATCTCGGCGATGAGCTTCGGATCGCTGTCCGGCCCGGCGGTCACGGCTCTCAACAAGGGCGCGGCGCTGGCCGGCGCGATGCAGAACACGGGCGAGGGCGGCCTCTCGCCGTACCACCGCAACGGCGGCGACCTCATCCTCCAGATCGGGACGTCGTACTTCGGCTGCCGCAACGAGGACGGCACCTTCAGCCTCGACAAGCTCATGGACGTGGTCGCGGGCGCCCCGGTCAAGGCGATAGAGATCAAACTCTCGCAGGGCGCGAAGCCGGGGCTCGGCGGGCTGCTGCCGGGGGCCAAGGTGACTCCCGAGATCGCCGGGATCCGCGGTATCCCGGTCGGTGAGGACTGCGCCTCGCCCTCCCGGCACTCCGCGTTCCACGATGTCGACTCGATGCTCGACTTCGTCGAACTGCTCGCCGACGCGACCGGTCTGCCGGTCGGGATCAAGAGCGCCGTGGGGGAGATGGGCTTCTGGGAGGAACTGGCCACGCTGATGGCCCGCGGTGATCGCGGGGTCGACTTCGTGACCGTCGACGGCGGCGAGGGCGGCACCGGGGCGGCTCCGCTGATCTTCTCCGACTCGGTGTCGCTGCCGTTCCGGATGGGCTTCTCCCGCGTCTACGGCACGTTCGCCGAGCGGGGGCTGACGGACGACATCACCTTCATCGGTTCCGGCAAGCTCGGACTGCCCGAGAACGCCGTCGTCGCGTTCGCCCTGGGTGTCGACATGATCAACGTGGCCCGTGAGGCGATGCTGTCCATCGGCTGCATCCAGGCGCAGAAATGCCACACCGACAAGTGCCCCACCGGCATCGCCACCCAGGACCCGTGGCTGGTGCGCGGCGTCGACGCGCCCTCGAAGGCCACCCGGGCCGCCGTCTATCTGCGCACCCTGCGCAAGGAGCTGCTGAAGATATCGGGCGCCGTCGGCGTCGCCCACCCGGCCCTCATCACCACGGGCGACATCGAGATCATGAACGGCGACTACGAGGCCCGCGCCCTGGCGAGCGTCTACGGCTACAAGGAGGGGTGGGGCGAGCTCGGCCCGGAGCCCGCCCGGGAGATCACCGCGCTCCTCACCGCCGGACCGGCCTCTCTCCGTGAGCCCGCTGCCGACGTGTGACGCGTTGCCGGTGCCCGGTCCGCGCGACGTGCTCCCGGGTGTTCCCGTCGCTGAGCCCGGACGGCGAAGGACCGGGCCCCGGGGAGCGCGGCGGGAACGCGGCCGGGCGAGCCGCCCCGTACCGGCCCCGTGACCGGCAGCGCGCACCGGTCCGGGCGGACCGCTTCGCGCTGCCCACGGGAACCGGGAGCGGGGCGGGCGCGGGACGGGCGCCGAGAGCCCCGCCGGGCGCGGGAGGGCGCCCCTGTCGCTCTCCCAGCCAGGGGACGCGAAAGGGGGGCGGCGGCATCCCCCGGGCTCCCCAGGACTCCCCCGGGCCCGTCCTCACGACGAGTCCCGGACCACCAGTTCGGTCGGCAGCACGATCTGCGGGCGCTCGGTGTTCTCGCCCGCGATCTCGGCCAGGAGTACCCGGGTCATCGCGCGGCCCATCTCCTCGATCGGCTGGCGCACGCTCGTCAGCGCGGGGTCCATGTGCCGGGCCACGGAGGAGTCGTCGAAGCCGACGAGGGCCACGTCCTCCGGGATGCGCCGGCCCGCCTCGCGCAGCACCTGGCGGGCGCCCGCGGCCATCAGGTCGGAGGCGGCGAAGACCGCGTCCACGTCCGGGCGGCGGGCGAGCAGTTCGCGCATGGCCCGGACGCCGCCCTCCTCGGAGAAGTCCGCGGGGGCGATGAGCCGCTCGTCCGGTTCGAGGCCCGCGTCGGCCAGGGCTTTGCGGTAGCCGTCGAGACGCCGCTGGGCGGCGTACACGTCCAGCCGCCCGGTGATGGTGGCGATGGAGCGGCGGCCCCGCGAGACCAGGTGCTCGACGGCCCCGCGGGCGCCCTCGAAGTTGTCGGAGTCGACCGAGGGCAGCGGCTCGGTGGCGGACCTGCGGCCGTTCATGACGGCGGGCATGCCGAGCTGTTCCAGCAGATCGGGCAGGGGGTCGTCGGCGTGCACGGAGACCAGCAGTACGCCGTCGACGCGGTGCGCGGTCAGATACTGGGCCAGTCTTCGGCGCTCACGGTCGCTGCCGACGAGGGTGAGCAGCAGCTGCATCTCGGTGTCGGCGAGAGCGGCGCCCACCCCGCGGACGATGTCGGAGAAGTAGGGCTCCGTGAAGAAGCGGCTCTCGGACTCGGGCACGACGAGCGCGATGGCGTCCGTCCGGTTCCCGGCCAGAGCACGGGCCGCGCGATTGGGTACGTACCCCAGCTCGGCGACGGCCGCCTCCACCGCCTCCCGCGTGTGCGCGCTGACCCGCGGTGAGCCGTTGATGACCCGTGAGGCGGTACCGCGCCCCACCCCCGCCCGCGCCGCGACCTCTTCGAGCGTGGGCCGGCCCCCGCTCCGTACTCGCGCTGCCGCCATGGCTGCCTCCCGTTCGCGGTCAATTTCTCACAGTCGGATAACCAAACCAAGTCCTGGTGTTGGATCCCTTGACACTCAACGGGACCGGTCGGGCGCTCCCCGGCCGAACCGTGGGAGCGCTCCCACTCTACGCGCGTGGTCAAGCGGGTCCCGCAGGTAGAGGCGACGGGGCGACGGAAAAGGCCGCGGACACGACTGAGGCCCGGCACGGGGCCGGGCCTCAGTGGTGGTGCGGGTGATGCGGGTGGTGCGGCCGGAAGGAGCCGCCGGGACGGGAACGGTCAGGAAAGGCCGCCCTGCGGCAGCGCGTGCCGGCGGATCACGTCGGAGTACCAGTAGGCACTCGACTTGGGAATGCGGCGCTGGGAGGCGTAGTCGACGTACACGGTGCCGAATCGCTTCGAATAGCCGTACGCCCACTCGAAGTTGTCCATCAGCGACCAGAGGAAGTAGCCGCGCACGTCGGCTCCGTCGGCCACCGCCCGCTGCACGGCGTCGAGGTGGCCGTGCAGGTAGGCGATCCGCTCGGGGTCCTCCACCCGCCCCTCGGGCGAGACGTAGTCGTCGAACGCGGCGCCGTTCTCCGTGACCATCAGCGGCAGGCCGGGGTGGTCGCGCGTGACGTCCATCAGCAGGTTGTAGAGCCCGTTGGGGTCGATCGGCCAGTCCATCGCGGTGCGCGCCTTCCCCTCGGCGAGGTGGAAGGCGACGTGCTCGGAGCCGGGCCACGGGGAGTGGTCGCTGGCGCCGTGGACATCGTTGCCAGAGCCGCTTTCGCCCTTCTCGGGCATGGAGACCAGGGTCGGCGTGTAGTAGTTGATGCCCAGGACGTCGACGGGGCGGGAGATGGCGGCCAGGTCGCCGTCCTGGACCAGCTTCGACCAGTCCACCAGGTGCGCGGTGTCGGCGAGCAGGTCCTCGGGGTACTCGCCGCGCAGCATCGGCCCCGTGAAGATCCGGTTGCCGACCGCGTCGATCCGGCGGGCGGCGTCCGCGTCGGCCGCGCTCGCGGTCAGCGGGCGGACCTGGTGCAGGTTGAGGGTGACCGAGGTCTGCGCGCCGGCGGGGAGCCGGTCGCGCAGCACCTCGATCGCCCGGCCGTGGGCGAGGTTGAGGTGATGGGCCGCCCGCAGGGCGGAGGCGGGCTCGGTGCGGCCGGGAGCGTGCACACCGGAGCCGTATCCGAGGAAGGCCGAGCACCACGGCTCGTTGAAGGTGGTCCAGGTCGCGACCCGGTCGCCGAGCGCGCCCGCCATGATCGCGGCGTAGTCGGCGAAGCGGTCCGTGGTGACCCGCTGGGGCCAGCCGCCGGCGTCCTCCAGCTCCTGGGGCAGGTCCCAGTGGTACAGGGTGGCGACGGGAGCGATGCCGGCTTCGAGCAGTTCGTCGACGAGCTTGCGGTAGAAGTCCAGGCCGCGCTCGACGGCGGGTCCGCGGCCCGTGGGCTGCACGCGGGACCAGGAGATGGAGAAGCGGTAGGCCTTCAGCCCCAGCTGCTTCATCAGCGCCACGTCGTCGCGGAAGCGGTGATAGTGGTCGGCGGCGATGTCTCCGGTGTCGCCGTTGCGGACCTTGCCCGGCGTACGGCTGAAGGTGTCCCAGATGGAGGGGGTGCGACCGTCCTCGGCAGCGGCGCCCTCGACCTGGTAGGCGGCGGTCGCCGCCCCCCAGACGAAGCCCGTCGGGAATTGCGTTGCCTCGGGCGCCTGCTTCGGGGCGATGTCGGGTCGTACGGCAGTCATGCGGGAGCGCTCCCAGGGGTGGACGGACAGGGGCGGGAAAGGGGGTGGAACTCCGGAACCCGTACAACCCGCGGTCAGGTACGGGCCGTACGGGAGTTCCGGGAAGAAGTGACCGCGGGAATGTCAGCCCTTGACGGCGCCGGACATGATCCCGCCGACGATCTGCTTGCCGAAGATGACGAACACCGCGAGCAGCGGCAGCGTGCTGATCAGCGCGCCGGCCATCACGATGCTCTCGTCGGGGGTGTAGGACGCCTTCAGCTGGCCGAGGGCGACCTGGAGGGTCGGGTTCTCCTGGTTCAGCGCGAGGTAGGGCCAGAAGAAGTCGTTCCACGCCTGGACGAAGGTGAGCATGCCCAGCACCATCATCGCGGGGCGCGCCACCGGGAGCACGACGCTGCGCACGATACGGAAGTTGCTCGCACCGTCGATCTTGGCGGCCTCGATCAGCTCGTACGGGAGCGCCTCGATCAGGTACTGCCGCATGAAGAACACGCCGAACGCGCTGACCAGGGTCGGGAAGATCACCGACTCCAGGCTCCCGCCCCAGCCGAGGTCGGACATCATCATGAACAGCGGGACGACGCTGAGCTGCGGCGGGATGGTCAGGGTCGCGATGACGGCGGTCATCAGCGCGCCGCGGCCGCGGAAGCGCATCTTGGCGAAGGCGTATCCGGCCAGCGTGCAGAAGAACAGGGTCGCCAGCGTGATGCAGCCGGAGACGATGAAGCTGTTGACGATCGCCTTGCCCAGGTGGGCCTGGTTCCAGGCGGCGTCGAGGTTGTGGAACAGCCGGCCGCCGGGCAGGAACGGCGGGGTGGAGGCCAGTACTTCGTCCTGGGTGTGGGACGCGGCCACCAGGGTCCAGTACAGCGGCAGCAGCGAGCCGATGCCGACGACGGTCAGCGCGATGTAGGCGAACGGGCCGCCCTTCAGCTGCTGCCCGGCACCGGGCTTGAAGCGGCTGGGGCGCTTCGGCGCGCGGTGCGCGGTGCGCGCCGGGAGGACGGAGCCCGGGACTTTGGTGGGGCTGGTGATGGTCATGGAATTCGCTCCCGGTCAGACCGCGGATTTGCGTACGAAGCGGCCGATGAGCCAGTTGACCGCGGCGATGATCAGCAGGAGGGCGAGCATCGCCCAGGCCACTGCGGCGGCCGGACCGAGGTGCCCCAGGTTCCAGCCGTAGTTGTAGAGGTAGATGCTGAGCGTCTCGTACTGGTGCTCGGTTCCCCCGCTCGCTCCGATGCTGCCGCCCTCCAGCAGGAGAGGCTCACCGAACAGCTGCATGGAACCGATGGTCGAGATGACGATCGTGAAGAGGATCGTGGGCCGCAGCGAGGGGATGGTCACCTTGAGGAACTGCTGCCAGCGCGAGGCGCCGTCGAGCGAGGCGGCCTCGTACAGGTCGGAGGGCACCGCCTGCATCGCGGCCAGGTAGATCAGGGTGTTGTAGCCGGTCCAGCGCCAGATCACGATGACGGAGATGGCGATCTTGGACGTCCAGTGCCCGTTGCCCCAGTTGGTGTCACCGAAGCCGACGAAGTGCAGCACCCAGTTCAGCAGACCGCCGTCGGCCCGGAAGACCAGGGCGAAGACGAGGGCCGCGGAGGCCACCGAGGTGGCGTAGGGGGTGAGGACGACCGTCCGCCAGAAGGTGCTGGCACGGAGCTTGTAGTTCAGCAGGTGCGCCAGGCCGAGCGCGACGAGCAGCTGCGGGACCGTCGACATGACACCGATCAGGAAGGTGTTGGTGACGGCGGTCCAGAACTCGGAGTCGTGCAGGATCCTGTCGAAGTTGTCCCAGCCGACCCATTCCATCTGGTCCAGGCCGGTCATCTCGACCCGGTGCAGGGCGATCCAGCCGGTGTAGATCAGCGGATAGAGCCCGAAGGCGCCGAAGATGAGGAAGAACGGGGCTATGTAGGCGTACGGCGACGCCTTGTCGTCGAACCGCCAGAGGCGGCTCCGCCACGTCTGCCGGCGGGTGCTCACCGGATTCTTCGGGGGTGGCGGGGTGTATGCGTCCCGGGTGGGAGTCGAGGTGGCCACGGGCGGGAGTCCTTCCCTGGATTGCTTGGTTACCCGGGTACGGGGCCGGGCCGGTGGGCCGGGGCGTCGGTCACAAGCGTGCGCGGTGGGCTTCCACGGGGCGGCCGGGAGATACCCGGTCGCCCCGTGCAAGCCCTCCGCGAGGCCTGCCGTTCCCCGGCCCCCGGCGCCCCATGGGGTGGGGACACGCAGGTGCGGGCGGCCCTGGGGCCGCCCGCTGCCGCGAACGTCAGCCGATCGCCTTGTCGATCTCCTCGGTCGCCGCGTCCCACGCCTTGTCGGGCGCGGTGCCACGCTGCTCCATGTTGGTGATCTGCTTGGAGATGGTGTCCTTGATGATGCCGTCCTTCGGGCCGAGGATCGTCTCGGGGATGGACTTGGCCTCGTCCGCGTAGATCTCACCGATCGGCGCGTCGTTGAAGTACGCCAGCTTGGCGGTCTTCACGTCGGGCAGGTCGTACGCGCCCTTGTTGGACGGGAAGCTGCCGATCGCCTCGAAGACGGCGGCCTGCTGCTCGGGGGCGGTCAGCCACTTGACGAGCTCACCGGCCTCCTTGACGTGCTTGCCGGCCGTCGGGACTCCGAGGAAGGAGCCACCCCAGTTGGCGGCGGTCGTACCCGGGGCGGTGGTGATGTCCCACTTGCCCTTGTTGGCGTCACCGGAGGCGACCGAGATCTGACCGGCCATCCACGCGGGGCAGGCCACGGTGGCCATGGTGCTCTTGCGCAGCGCGGCCTTCCACGGGTCGCTGAACTGGGCGAGGCCCTGGGTCAGCTTCTTGTCCGCGGCCTCGGCGGCCAGGTTCCAGCCCTGCTTGACGCTGGCGCTGTCCTTGTAGATCGCCTCGCCGTTCTCGTCGTAGTACTGCTTCGCGTTCGAGCTGACGACGGCGTTGAACATCGCGGTGGCGGAGTCCATGAAGTACGTGCCCGCGGGCGCCTTCTTCTTGTACTCCTCACCGAGCTTGAGGTAGTCCTCCCAGCCCCCGGCGATCTTCGCGGCGACGTCCTTGCGGTCGGTCGGCAGGCCGGCCTTCTTGAAGAGCTCGGTGTTGTAGCAGAGCGACATCGGGCCGATGTCGGTACCCGCGCCGATCACCTTGCCGTCCTTGGTGGTGGCCTGCTTCTCCTTCCAGGACACCCACTGCGTGACGTCGATGACCTTGCTCAGGTCGGCGAACTGGTCCGCCTTGGTGTCGACGAGCTCCTTGACGCGCCCGACCTCGATGCCCTGGACGTCGGCCAGACCGCTGCCCGAGTTCAGCTGCTGGAGCAGCTTGGGGTAGTAGTCCTTCTCATCCGCGGTGGTGTTTTCCTTCACCGTGATGTTCGGGTGCAGCTCGTGGTACTTCGCGAAGAGGCCGGCTTCCTTGTAGCCGAACTGCCCGAAGTCGGCGACGGTCAGCGTGATCTTCCCGTTCGCATCGGAGGACGTGTCGTCCGACGAGTCGGAGTCACTGCCGCAGCCGGTCAGCAGCAGGGCCGAGGCGGTGAGGCCCGTGGTGGCCAGAACCGCGACTCTGCGGCTCCGACCGGCGACTGTGCGGGTGATACGCATTCCACTACTCCTTGTTCCAGGGTGGGACTGGCTCACTGCGTGGCATACGCGCTGGTGAGTGCGGGTGCCGGATGGTTCAGGGGGGAGGACACGGGCAGTGCGTTCGCGCGAGAAATCCTCTTGCGATGTGGGAGCGCTCCCATGCGTCGATGTCGGAAGGTTGCTGCCTCAGGGGGGTGGGTGTCAAGAGTTGAAGACGCTTCCGTTGCGCGAGCGTGTCCTGCAAGTCACGAGACCGTGTCCGGCCGAAGGCTTGCCAAAGCGCGCGAACAGAGGTTGCGGATCGACCCGTTCCCGAATTCCTGCAGGCAGAGGGCTTGTTGGGTACGGATCACGCAGGAGGGGGCGGGAAGCCGCCACGATCGCGCCGGTTTTCCGGAATCCCCCGGAAACCGCCCCCGCCACCCCCGTTTCCTCCCGCAGGGCCCGCCGGAAGGTGAACGGGGCACCGCGTCGCGGGGGCCCTCCGGGGCACCTCCGCGTTCTTTCCCCGAACCCGAGGACCGATCGCTGGCCGAAACGACAGCCCGGCCCATGACCGGAACCCCGCCCCGCGCCGATCCCGCATCTCCCCGCGCGGCGCGCGCGAATCGGACGTGCCGCCCACCGCAGCCGCTGTTACTTTCACCCCTATGCACCTAATGATCACTTATGTCATTTCGGATGGGTGAGGTCCGGTGGGAGTAGTCCGCGACCACCCCGAACTCGCTCTCTTCCTCTGCCTGTCCCTCGGATACCTCGTGGGAAAGATCCGCGTCGGTCCGATCACGCTCGGCGGAATCTGCGGCACACTGATCGTCTCGCTGCTGATCGGCACCCGGCACGTCACCGTCGACGAGGACGTCAAGACGGTCTTCTTCGCGCTGTTCATCTTCTCGCTCGGTTATCTGGCCGGGCCCCAGTTCTTCGCCAACCTCAACCGCAAGAGCCTGCGCTTCTTCGCCCTCTGCGCGATCGAACTGGTCTGTGTGCTCGGCATCGCCCTGGGCCTCGCCAAGGCGTTCGACCTCGACGTGGGCACCGCCTCCGGCATCCTGGCGGGCGCGGCGACCGAGTCCGCGGTCGTCGGTACGGCCACCGAGGCCATCGGCAAGCTCGACGACCTGACCGCCGCGCAGATCACCCAGTACCAGGGGCACGTCGCCACCGCGTACACCGTCTGCTACCTCTTCGGCCTGGTCACCATCGTGCTGTACACCAGCCAGATCATGCCGATGCTGCTGCGCATCAACCTCGCGGACGCCTCGCGCGAACTCTGGGAGAAGATGCGCGGCGGAGTCCGCGGCCTGGAGTCCGACGAACGCGAGGCGCTGCCCGGGACGGTCGGCCGTACGTTCCTGGTGACCACGGCGGACGGCCGCCGGATCGGGGAGCTGGAGGCGTCCCTGGGCGGGACCGTCACGGTGGAGGGCGTCAAGCGCGGCAGCGTCCTGCTGGACCCCTCCCCCGATCTGGAACTGACCCTGAGCGACCTGGTCCAGCTGGTGGGCCGGCGGCGCGGGATCATCGAGGCCGGCCGGGAGATCGGCCCGGAGACCCCCTCGGTGCCCGGCCTGGACACCCCGCTGGCCACCCGTCAGGTCGCGGTGACCGAGAAGGCCACCGCCGGGTCGACCATCGCCCAGCTGGAGCAGGACCACCCCGAGTTCCGCCGGGACGGCGTGTACATCACGGACGTGCTGCGCAACGACCAGCATCTGCCCGCCTCGGCCGAGACGACGGTGGAGCGCGGTGACGTACTGACCCTGGTCGGTGCCCGTTCCGGGCTCAACAGGCTCGTCGCGAAGATCGGCGCGGTCGTGAAGAACGACGCGACGGACTTCATCTACCTGGGGCTCGGCATCGTGCTGGGCTCCCTGCTCGGCCAGGTCGTCGTCCGGGTCGGCGACATCCCGCTGTCGCTCGGCACCGGCGGCGGCTGCCTGGTCTCCGGCCTGCTCCTCGGCTGGTTCCGCTCCCGCAAGCAGACCTTCGGGGCCTTCCCTCCGCAGGCCGCGAACACCCTGAAGGACCTGGGCCTCGCCGTCTTCATCGCCTGCACCGGGCTGACCGCCGGGCCCCAGGCCTGGCCGCTGCTGAAGGAGTACGGCGCGCTGCTGCCGTTCGCCGGGATCGCCATGGTGCTGATCCCCGCGACCGTCTCCCTGATCGTCGGGCTCAAGCTCCTGCACATCGAGAAGCCGCTGCTGATCGGCGCCATCGCGGGCCAGCAGTGTTCGACCCCGGCGATCACCTCCATCACCCAGGTGGCGCAGAGCTCGGTCCCCCTACTCGGCTACACGATCACGTACGCCCTCTCGAACTTCCTGCTGCCTCTGACCGGTCCCATCCTCGTCGGCATCCTGGGAGCCTGAATGATCGATTTCCTCAACCGCAACATCTTCACGCCCCATCCCGAACTGCTGGTCTTCCTGGTCGTCGCACTGGGGTTCCTGCTCGGGAAGGTCCGCTACAAGGCGATCGCGCTCGGCGCCGTGACCGGCTGTCTGGTCGCCGGACTGGTGCTGGGCGCGCAGTTCAAGGTCCAGATCGACGGCACGGTGAAGAACCTCTTCTTCATCATGTTCCTGTTCGCGCTCGGCTACCGGGTCGGTCCGCAGTTCTTCCGGGGGCTGAAGAAGGACGGGCTGCCACAGGTCGTCAACGCCGTCGTGGTCTGCGTGAGCGGGCTGCTGATCTCCTGGCTCTTCGCCGTGATCCTCGGGTACGGACCCGGGCTCGGCGCCGGACTGATGAGCGGCGCGCTCACCCAGTCGGCGGCCATCGGTGTCGCCCAGGACGCCATCGGCACCCTCCCCGGTCTCTCCGACGCCCAGGTGAAGTCCGAACAGAACCTGGTCGCGGTCGGCTACGCGGTCACCTATCCGCTCGGCACCATCCTGTGCGCGATGCTCCTCGCCAATGTGCTGCCCCGGCTCTACCGAAGGGACCTCGCCAAGGAGAGCGCGGAGCTGGCCGCCGAACTGGACGCCCCGGACGAGAACCCGGACGAGGGCGAGGGCTACTACGAGACCGTGCTGCGCGCCTACACGGTCGAGCGCCACGACCTCGTCGGACGCAGCATCGCCGACTTCGAGTCCCAACAGCAGGCGCTCGGCCGCCGCGTCTACATCACCCAGGTCAGGCGGGAGGGGACGATCCTCCCGCAGCAGCAGTCCCTGGTGCTGCGGGACGGTGACACCATCGCCGTCAGCGCGCTGCGGCACGACCTGGTGGACTTCGACGCCCGTACCCACGTGGGCCCGGAGGCCGACGACGTGGCGCTGCTCGGCTACCGGACCGAGACCCTGCACGTGGTGGCGTCCGAGAAGGCGCAGCTGGGCCGGACGGTGGAGCAGCTGCGCCGGGAGCCGTTCATGGCCGGTGTGTACGTCGACAAGATCTACCGGGCGGGAGCCGAGTTCCCCTTCCGTCTCTCCACCCAGGTGGAGCGCGGCGACACGCTGGTACTGAGCGGGCCGGAGCGGCTGGTCGGCCCGGCGGGCAGGGAACTCGGCAAGCCCGTGCCGACCAGCTTCGCGACCGACATGGTCTGGGTGGGCCTCGGCATCTTCCTCGGCGGCTGCATCGGCATTCCGGCGCTGACTGCGGGCGGGGTGCCGATCTCGCTCTCCACCTCGGGCGGCGGCCTCATCATGGGCCTGGTCTTCGGCTGGATCCGGGGCAAGTACCCGACGTACGGGAACGTACCGCCGGGCGCCCAGTGGTTCATGGACACCCTGGGCCTGTGCATGTTCGTCGCCGTGGTCGGCATCAACGCCGGTCCCGGCTTCACCAGCGGTCTGTCGTCGGCGGGCTGGGGCCTGCTGCTCCTGGGGGCCGTCGCCACCGTCGTCCCGCTGCTCGTCGGATTCCTGGTGGGGCACTACATCCAGAAGATCAGATTCCCGATCCTGATGGGGGTGCTGGCCGGCGGCCAGACCACCACGGCGGCGATCGGCGCCGTCAACGAGACGTCCAAGTCCCAGATCCCCACGCTCGGTTACACGATCCCGTACGCCGTCGGCAATGTGCTGCTGACCGTATGGGGCGCCGTCATCGTCATCCTCAACCACTGAACCGCGGGAGCGCAGACATGCCCAAGGCCAGCCTCAGCCGTGCGGAGATCCGCTCGTTCGCCCAGCTCAGCCCGTTCGAGCTGAAGGACAAGTTCATCGCCATCGCCCAGTCCGAACAGAGCGACAAGCCCGGCCAGAAGGGAAAGACGACCCGGGCCATGCTGAACGCGGGCCGCGGCAACCCGAACTGGGTCGCCACCGGCCCCCGGGAGGCGTACCACGCACTCGGCTACTTCGCGATCGCCGAGTCCCGCCGGGTCTGGACGGCGGACAACCTGGGCGGGATGCCGGAAGAGAACGGCTGCGCGGACCGCTTCGCCCATTTCGTGCGTACGCATCCGGAGCTGCCCGGGATCGAGCTGCTGCAGGCGGCCATCGACCTGGCGGTCAAGCGCTTCGGATTCGTGCCCGACGCGTTCGTCCACGAGCTGACGGACTCCTCGATCGGGGACAACTACCCGGTGCCGGGGCGGATCCTGCCGCACGTCGAGCAGATCGTGCGCGGGTACGTGGCCGACGAGATGTTCGACCACCGGCCGCCGGAGGGGCACAACCTCAGCCTGTTCGCGACCGAGGGCGGCACGGCCGCGATGTGCTACATCTTCGACTCACTGCTGAAGAACGGGATCCTGCGCAAGGGAGACCGGATCGCCCTGATGGTGCCGGTGTTCACCCCGTACCTGGAGATCCCCGAGCTGGACACGTACGGATTCGACGTCGTGCACGTCGAGGCGAACCTGTTCACCGAGACCGGGGTGCGGCAGTGGCGCTATCCGCCGGAGGAGATCGCCAAGCTGGCCGACCCCTCCGTCCGGATGGTCTGCTGCGTCAACCCGAGCAATCCGCCGTCCCTCGCGCTCGCCCCGAAGGTGGCCGAGCAGATCGTGGACATCGTCGCCGGGCAGAACCCGAACCTGATCGTGGTGACGGACGACGTCTACGGGACCTTCGTCGAGGGCTTCCGCTCGCTCGCCGCCGACCTGCCGCGCAACTCCCTGCTCGTGTACTCGTACTCCAAGCACTACGGCGCCACCGGCTGGCGGCTCGGTGTCATCGGACTGCACGACGACAACGTGATCGACGATCTGCTGGCCGCGCAGAGCGCCGAGGAGAAGGCGCGGCTGGGCAAGCGGTACGGGACGCTGTCCCTGCACCCGGAGAGGATGCGGTTCATCGACCGGCTGGTCGCGGACTCCCGTCAGGTGGCGCTCAACCACACGGCGGGCCTGTCGCTGCCGCAGCAGGTGATGATGACGCTCTTCTCCCTGTTCGACATGCTGGACGAGGGCCAGGAGTACAAGAAGCGGATCCGTGCCATCGTGCAACAGCGCCTCGAACTCCTGCTGGAGGGCGCACACATGAAGATCTCCGAGGATCCCAAGCGGGCCTCGTACTACATCGAGCTGGACCTGCTGGCCGAGGCGGAGCGCACCCTGGGCAAGGAGTTCGCCGACTATCTGGAGCAGAACTACGAGCCCGTCGACCCGCTGTTCCGGCTGGCCGAGCAGACGTCCGTGGTGCTGCTCAACGGCGGCGGTTTCGACGGTCCGCAGTGGTCGGTCCGGGTCTCCCTGGCCAACCTGGACGACCTGGACTATCTGAAGATCGGCCACCAGCTGCGGGCGATCTTCGACGAGTACGCGCAGGAGTGGCGGGACTCGGGGGCCGGGGCGGCCTGACGGGGCCGCTCAGGCGGTGCGCAGGCGGTCCAGGGTGTGCCGCAACTCCGCCTGGGCCGCCCGCCCGGCCCCCTCCGCGTCGCCCGCCACGACGGCGGTGACCAGCGCCAGGTGCTGCGCGTCACCGTGCTGGGGGTCGCCGCGGCGCAGGCCGAGGAGTTCCACCAGGTCGATGAGCGCCTGCCGCAGCGCGGGGGCGAACTCGGCGAAGAGATCGGTGAGTACGGGGTTGTGGGCGGCCGCCACGACCGTCCGGTGCAGGGCGATGTCGGCGTCCACGAAGCCCGCGTCGTCCGGCCCCGCGCCCGCCGCCCGCCGTGCCGCGAGGGCCGTCTCCAGGGCGATCAGGTCCTCGTCGGTGCGGCGCTGCGCGGCGAGCCGGGCGGCCTGCACCTCGATGAGCATGCGCACCTCGTAGACGTCGGTGACGGCGGCCCGGCGCAGCCGGACCGGCCACTCCTCCGTCGCGTGGTCGGCGATGACGAAGACGCCGGCGCCCTGGCGGGACTGGAGCAGGCCGAGCGTGGCGAGCGTACGCACCGCCTCGCGCACGGTGGAGCGGCCCACGCCGAGCGTCTTGGCGAGGGTGGTCTCGCCGGGGATCCTCGTGCCGACCGGCCAGTGCCCCTCGGTGATCTGTGCGCGCAGATGACGCGTGGCCTGTTCGACCAGGGGGCTGGGGCGGAGCGGGCCGAGCGACGACACGGGACTCACCTGTCAGGTTGTCTGAGGACTTGGTTTCTGGCTACTGTACCGGCCATGACGTACCGCGGTCTCCTTCTTCTCGGCTGCCGCGGCGGGGCCTGAAGCGATCGGCACCCCGCCGCGGGGTGCCGTGCTGTGCCGGTCGCATCCGGCGATGCGAGAAGAGACCCTTTCCATGTCCCAGCGTCTGTCACCGATGCACAGCTTCCCTACGATCTGCACGCCCCGCGGGCCCGTGCCCCGGACCGCCCCGCACTGGAACCCGCAGCGGTCCAGCTCGATGCCGTCGCACCGCTACCGTCCGGCGTTCGACCGTGTCGACGTCCCGCTGACGGGCCGGAGCTGGCCGCAGGCCCGTATCGACCGCGCCCCGCTCTGGGTCCCCGTCGACCTGCGGGACGGCAACCAGGCCCTGGCCGAACCGATGGACACCCCGCGCAAGCGCCGGATGTTCGATCTGCTCGTCGCGATGGGCTACAAGGAGATCGAGATCGGCTATCCGTCGGCGAGCCGTACCGACTTCGGCTTCGTACGGCATCTGGCGGAGAGCGGGGCCGTGCCCGAGGACGTGACCGTGGTCGTCTTCACCCCGGCCATGCCCGAGCTGATCGAGCGGACCTTCGCGTCCGTCGCGGGGATGGACCGGGTGGTCGTCCACCTCTACATCCCGACCGCGCCCGTCTGGCGGGACGTCGTCCTCGGCCGCAGCCGGGCGGAGGTGCACGGCGTGGTGCTGGACGCCGCCCGGCAGATGGACCGGCTGGTGCGGGCGCGGCCCGGGGCGGACATCCGGTTCGAGTTCTCCCCCGAGGTCTTCGTCCTGACCGAACCGGACTACGTCCTGGAGATCTGCAACAGTCTGACCGAGCTGTGGGACGCCTCGCCGGACCGGCCGGTCATCCACAACCTGCCGGCCACGGTGGAGATCGCGACGCCGAACGTGTACGCGGACCAGATCGAGTACATGCACCGCCATCTGGACCGGCGTGACTCCGTGATCCTCTCCGTCCATCCGCACAACGACCGCGGTACGGGCGTGGCCTGCGCGGAGCTCGCCGTACTGGCGGGGGCGCAGCGGGTGGAGGGCTGCCTGTTCGGCAACGGGGAGCGCACCGGCAACGTCGACCTGGTCAACCTGGCCCTCAATCTGCACGCTCAGGGCGTCGACCCGATGATCGACTTCTCGGACATCGACGAGATCCGCCGCACGGTCGAGCACTGCAACCGGCTGCCGGTGCCACCGCGCCATCCGTACGGCGGCGACCTGGTGTACACGGCGTTCTCGGGCACCCACCAGGACGCGATCAGCAAGGGTTTCGCGCATCACGCCGACAGCGGTTCGCCGCTGTGGTCGGTGCCGTACCTGCCGATCGACCCGGCGGACGTGGGACGTACGTACGAGGCGGTCATCCGGGTCAACAGCCAGTCCGGCAAGGGCGGGATCGCCCACCTGCTGCGGAACAACCACGGTGTGGACCTGCCGGCGGGGATGCGGGCGGACTTCTCCCGCACGGTGCAGGACGCGACGGACGACAGCGGTCTGGAGGCCACGCCGAAGGACCTGTGGAACCTGTTCGAGGCGACGTACCTGACTCCCGGGCGGGACGGCTCGATCGCCCTGGCGTCCTGGTCGACGGACCGCAGCCCGGCCGGTGAGCACCGCTTCGTCTGCACCCTGCGGGTGGACGGCCGCGAGGGGGACTACGAGGGCACGGGCGGCGGTGCGGTGTCGGCGTTCACGCATGCGCTGGAGGCGGCCGGGGTGCGGGTCGCCGTCCTCGACTTCGCGGAGCACGGAGCCGCCGGGCACGGGGCCGCCGGGGGGACGGTGACCGCGTACGCGGAGTGCCGGATCGGCGAGCGGGTGTGCTGGGGCGCGGGCCGGGACGCGTCGGGCGTGGCCGCGTCGGCGGCGGCGGTGCTGTCGGCGGTGAACCGGGCACGGGTGTAACGCCGTACGGCCCGCGCATGGGGCGCGCATCCCGGCCGGGTGGGGGGAGTGTGGGGGCCGGCCGGGATGCACGGGCGGGGGAAGGTGGCTACTTGTAGGCGCCGAACGCCTTGGTGAAGGCGAGCGGCTCCTGCGCGATCGAGCTGCACGAGGCGTCCGCGGATGGCTTGGCCCCGCCCGCGCACTCCTTGTCCCGGGTGCCCGACCACATCGCCAGCCAGGCGAGGCCCTTCTCCTTGGCGAAGGCGACCAGCTGGGTGGCGTCCTCGACCTTGAAGATCTCGGTGCTGACGTCGTTCACGCCGATCATCGGGGTGACGGCGACGGCCTTCCACGCGTCCGCGTCGGAGAGGCCGAGCACGCCCTTGATCTGGGCCTGGGTGGCCGTCGCGGCCTGGATGGCGTACGTGCCCATGTCGCCGCTGTACGAGGCGCCGTAGTCCATCGCCATGACGTTGACCGCACCGACGTCCACGCCGTTCTTCTTCGCGTCGGCGATCAGGTCCACGCCGGGCTGGGTCAGGCCCTCGGGCATCACCGGCAGGGTGAAGGAGACGTCGAGGCCGGGGTGGGACTTCTGGAGCTGGGCGATGGCCTGGGAGCGGCGGGAGTTGGCCGCCGTGTCGGGCAGTGCCCCGCCCTCGATGTCGAAGTCGACCTTGGTCAGTTTGTAGGTGTCGACGACCTTGCCGTAGGCCGCGGCCAGGTCGGCGGCCGACGTGCAGTTCAGCGCGAGTTCGGAGCCGGAGGCTCCGCCGAAGGAGGCCCGGACGTCGCCGCCGGCCGCGCGCAGGGCGCCGATCTGGGAGGCGACGTGGTCGTCACCCAGCCCGGTGACCCCGCCCCAGAGCGGGGCGCAGCTGCCGCCGGAGGTGATGAAGGCGAGGTTGAACTGCTTCACGCCCGTCCGGGTGGCGGTGTCGACCAGGTCGTACGCCGGGTAGAGCGAGGTGTCGACGTACGGGGCGAAGCCCGCACCGCTCGCCGTGCCGCCGCCGCTGCCGGTCTCGGTGGGCGTCGGCGTGGGGGCCGGCTCCTCGGTGGGGGTGGCCGGGGCGGTGGGGGTGGGGGTCGCCGGCTCGGTGGGGCGGCCGCTCGGTTCCGGCGTCGCGCCGGTGTCGACGGAGCACGCGGCGTCGTCGATGAGGCAGCCGGTGGGGTCGGCGGCCGTGCCGTCGGAGCTGGCGACGAAGCCGATGGTGACGGACTTCCCGGCGGCGAGCTCCTTGTCCCAGCTCGCGGGCTTGACGGTGACGTGGTTGCCGCTGACCGTGTGCTCGCCGTTCCACAGCGAGCTGAGCTTCGTGCCCGCCGGCAGGTCGAATTCGAGCGTCCAGCCGGACTTGGCCCGGTCGGTGTCGTTGGTGACGACGTACTGCCCCGTGTACCCGCCGGTCCAGCCACTGGTCCTCGTGTACGCGGCGCCGACCGCCGCCGCCTGGGCCGTGCCGGTGAGGGCGAAGACCGTCCCGCCGATCACGGCCGCGGCGACGACCGCGCCGATCGCCTTGGTCCTGGTGCTCGCCGTGCGCCGGTGCGTGCTGGTGCCCATCGCGTTCCTGCCTCGTCATACGGAAGTGGGGATGCGGGAGCACGCTAGCCGCCCGCAAACCGACAAAACGCGCGATCCGGAACGGAGTTGATGTTCTTAGGGTTGCCTTAAGGAGGGCATCGGCGCCGGTTAAGAGCGTCCGGCCGCGGGGCGGCTCCGGCCCCCGCGGCCGGACGTCCTAAAGGCGGGGGCCCGCGCCGGACCGGAATCGGAGCGCCGCGCTCCGGCGGAGGGCGCCGCGCCGCTGCCGCCCCACCCGGTGGCCGCGCCCGCGCCGCTGCGGCCGCTGCCCGTCGAGCCCGATCCAGATGCGCACCTCGGTGCCGCCGAGCACCGAGCGCCCGATCCGCACGTCGCCCCCGGTGGACTCGGCGACCCTGCGGACGATGTCGAGGCCGAGACCGGTCGAGCCCACCGCGCCCTTCGCACCGCCGCGCCCGCTGCTGCCGCGCGCCAGTGCGGCCTTCGGGTCCGCTATGCCGCCGCCCGCGTCCGAGACGAGCACGATCACCGCGTCCCCGCTGTGGTGGACGTCGACGGCGAAGGCGGTGCCCTCCGGGGTGTGCCGGAATACGTTGCCGAGCAGGGCGTCGAGTGCGGCGACGAGTTCGGGGCGGGCAACCGGGATGCGTACCGTACGGTCCACTCCCGCCAGGCGCACCGCGCGGCCCTCGTCCTCCGCCAGCGCGGACCAGAAGTCCATCCGCTCACGGATCACCTCGGAGACGTCGCAGCCGGCCCCGGGACCGCCGTTCGGCCCCTGGGGCTGGGGGCGTTGTTCGCGGGCGGTCCTGATGATCGTGTCCACCTCGCGCTCCAGCTGCTGGACGGCCGCCCGGGTCTGTTCGGCCGCCGGTCCCTCGCCGAGCGAGGCGGCGTTGAGCCGGAGCACGGTGAGCGGGGTGCGCAGCCGGTGCGAGAGGTCGGCGGCCAGTTCGCGCTCGTTGGCGAGGAGCTGGACGACCTGGTCGGCCATGGAGTTGAACGCCGTCGCGGCTGACCGGAGTTCGGTCGGCCCCTCCTCCGGCACCCGGGTGCCGAGCCGCCCCTCCCCCAGGTCCTGCGCGGCACTCGCCAGCCGCCGGGCCGGTTGCACCATGCGTACGCCCAGCCGGTCGGCCACCGCGACCGAGCCGACGACGAGCGCGATGCCGACGCCCGCCAGCATCAGCCAGGCGGTGGCGACACCGTTGGAGACCTCGTCCTCCGGCACGAACACCTCGACGACGACGGTGCCCCGGGAACCCAGCGAGGTCGGCTGGAGCAGCGCGGAGCCGCCCGCCACCTCGGTGATGGAGGCGCGCCCCGACTTCCGTACGGTCTCCAGGTCCTTGCGGGTGGCACGCCGGATGCCGATCTCCACCGCCACGCCGTCGGCCTCGCCGGACGCGGGGACGTGGACGGCCATCCGGCCCGCCGCTCCGGGTTCGGTGGTGAGGACGGCCGTTTCCAGCTCGGTGCGTTCGGTGGTGATGGAGAGCGTGGGACCGATCGTCGCGGCCTGCCGTTCGGCGTCGGAGAAAGCGCGGTCGCGCGCCATCTCCTTGATGACGAGGCCGAGGGGGACGGCGAAGGCGATCACGACCATCGCGGTGACGGCCAGGCAGACCTTGACCAGGGCCCATCTCATGCGGGCTGCTCCGGGGGTGCGGCGGGCGGCTGGAGCTTCACGCCGACGCCGCGCAGGGTGTGCAGATAGCGGGGCCGGGCTGCGGTCTCGCCCAGTTTCCGGCGCAGCCAGGAGAGATGGACGTCGATGGTCTGGTCGTCCCCGTAGGACTGCTGCCAGACCTCCGCCAGGAGTTCCTTGCGCGGGACGACGACGCCCGGCCGACCGGCCAGGAAGGTGAGCAGGTCGAACTCGCGCCGGGTGAGGTCGAGTTCGGCGCCGTCGAGTTCGGCCTGGCGCCGTAGCGGGTCGATGGAGAGCCCGCCGACCTGGATGACGCGCGACGGCGGGGCCTCCTGGCCGGCCGCCCGCGAGCGGCGCAGCACGGCGGCCATGCGGGCCGAGAGGTGTTCCACGGAGAACGGCTTGGTCAGGTAGTCGTCGGCGCCGTCGTTGAGCAGCCGGACGATCTCGCTCTCGTCGTCGCGCGCGGTCGCGATGATGACCGGCACGTCGGTGATGCCGCGCAGCATCTTCAGCGCCTCGGCCCCGTCGAGGTCGGGCAGCCCGAGGTCGAGGATGACCACGTCGAACCGGAAGTGGGCGACCTCGCGCAGCGCTTCGAGCGCGGTGCCGACACTCCGTACCGTGTGGGAGGCCTCGGTCAGGTGCCGGATGAGGGCGGAACGTACGAACTGGTCGTCCTCGACCACGAGCACACTTGGCATGGGCGGCACCGTACGCCATCGGAACCCGTGCGGTCCGCCCGGTGGCCGTAGTGAGGACAGCGCACGGGGCCGTAGTGCAGGATGTGGCCGATGCGAAGAGGTCTCGTACACGCGCTCGCGTGGTCGCTCGCCACCGGCGCCGCGGTCACGCTGTCGTGGTGGGGTGTGCACACCGTGATGGCGGGCACGGCGTACGACCCGCCGCGCGCGGTGCCGATCGCGGCGGGCGCCCGGAGCGACCGGGGCAGCGCCGAGACCCTGTCGTCCTCGACGCACCGCCCGGAACCGTCCCCGTCGAAGACGCCCCACGCCACCCCCCGGGTCACCCCGAAGCCGTCCGCGACCCCGTCACGGACCCCGTCACGGACCCCGTCACGCACCCCGGCCGGTACGCCGCGGCCGACGGTGACGGCTACCGCGTCGGGCACGGTGAGGAGTTACGGGACGGACGGCGGCCGGATCGTCTTCGACCTCCGCGCGGACTCGGCGAAGCTGGTGTCGGCCACCCCGGAGCCTGGCTGGTCGGTGCAGGTCTGGTCGAACACGACCTGGATCCGCGTGAACTTCGCCAAGGACGACGGCACCACGGTGTCCGTCTTCTGCACCTGGAACGACCATCCGCCGCAGGTCGAGATCGTGAAGTCGTGAAGCCTCGCGGCACATCGGGGCGGTACTCCCCCGGGCGGAGTTCAGTCGAAGGCGGTGGCGGGCGGCGCGGGTGAAGGCCGGGCGTCCGCGTCGTGCACCGCGGCCGCGCCGCCGGTGAAGTCGGCCAGGGCCCGCCCGTGTTCGACGCGTCCCGGGTGCGGATCGGTCGCCACCCTGCGCGTCAGCTCCGCGGTCTTCGGCACCACGTCCGAGGCGAGCAGCACGGCGTTGCCGAAGCGCCGGCCGCGGAACACGGTCGGGTCGGCGGCGAGCGCCAGTTCGGGGAAGACGGCCGCGGCGGTGGCGATCTGGCCGCGCAGATGGGCCAGCGGCGGCCCGTCGGCGAGGTTGGCCACGTAACTCCCGCCGGGCTTCAGGACGCGGCGCACCTCGGCGAGGAACTCGGTGCTGGTGAGGTGGGCGGGGGTACGGGCCCCGCTGAAGACATCGGCGATGACGAGGTCCGCCCAGCCGTCCTGGATCTTCCCGAGCCCGGCGCGGGCGTCGGTGGCGCGGACCCGGATCCTGGCCTGCGGGTCCAGCGGCAGCTCCCGGCGCACCAGCTGGACGAGCGCGGCGTCCACCTCGACGATCTGCTGGGTGGAGCGGGGGCGGGTCGCGGCGACGTACCGGGCGAGGGTGAAGGCCCCGCCGCCCAGATGTACGACGTGCAGCGGCTGCCCCGGGGGCGCGGCCAGGTCGGCGATGTGGCCGATCCGGCGCTGGTACTCGAACGAGAGGTACGTCGGATCGTCCAGGTCCACATGGGACTGCGGGGCGCCGTCGATCGTCAGGGTCCAGGCGCGCCGGCGTTCCCGGTCGGGTACGAGCTCGGCGAGGCCGCCGTCCACCGGCTCGGTGACGTTGCCTCCCGGGCGCTCGGAGCCGCGTGCCGCCTTGCGGTCGGCCCTGCGGTCCGCGCGCTGCTTGCGGTCGCCCGCGCCACCGGCCGCTCCTCGACGTGCCACTGCTCCTCGTCCCTGCTCATCGTGTCCGGGACCGGTCGGGGACCGGCCGTGACGGACGGGCCGGGACGCCCGCCGTCCCGGCCATTATGAGCTCCGGGGCCACCGGCGCCGCTCAGCGGCAGTTGTCGGCCGCCTCGATCAGACGGGCCGCCTGGTCGAGCGCGGCCCGCAGCACCGCCGGGTCGGTGACCGGGGTGTCGTCGGCGGGCGGCAGCAGCCAGCCGCTGCCCGGGGCCGGCGGCTCGGCGGGGATGCGCAGCCCGCGGCCGTCGGTCTGCGTACAGGCGCTGCCCGGCACGTCCCACGCCTCGGCGGTGCCGGGGGGGACCAGGAAGCCGAGGGTGGCGCAGGCCCCGTCGTGGAGGACCGGCCCGACGGCCTCCTGGTCGGCGCCGCGCCGCAGGATGTCGACGGCCTCCAGGCCCTGGCGGGCGGGGACGGTCACGAGATCGCAGGGTTCGGGCTCGGGGGGTGCGCCGGGAGCGCCGGCCCCCTCGGCGGATGCCGTGCTGCCTGTCGTCGCCGTGGTGGCCGCCGTCCCAGTCGTCGCGGTCGTTCGCGATCCGGTCGCCGTGCCGAGGTGCAACAAGGGACCTCTCCTCTCATCGCCGGGGCGGAGCCGGACTCCGTCTCCACATGGACCAACGCGCCGACCGCGTCAAGGGCTACGGTGCAGCACCGCCGCAAAGGGTGGCAGTTCATGGCGGATCGTGGGCGAGATATCCGTTTTGTTGGCAAACGCAGCGTGTGCGTCTTGTCACAGCAGGTACGTTCTTGCTCCGCCGGGACACCGGAAGCAGGCGCCCGGCTCGCACCAGAGAGGGCCCCGCCATGGTGTCGACACGGGCAGTTCCCAACCCCGCCTTCCGGCGGCTGCGCGGACAGCGCTCCGCCGGAGAGTTCGCTGCCGCTGTACGCAGGTCCGCTCGCGAGATCGGCGAGCAGGTCGCGTGCGATGCCCGGTACATCGGGCGCGTGGAGTCCGGCGAGATCCGCTGTCCCAACTACGCGTACGAGCGGGTCTTCCTGCACATGTTCCCCGGGGCGACCCTGGAGGACCTGGGCTTCTCACCGCGCGAATCGGTACGCGGCAGGGCCGCCCGGTCCACGGCGGACGCCCCGCGCCCCCCGACTTCCCCGCTGTTCGTGTTCGGCAGCGACACCGACGAGGAGAGCGACGTGCTGCGTCGCGCATTCATGACGAGCGGCACCACCGCGGTGGCGGCCGCGTCCCTGGGTCTGGGCCTCGGCGGCCCGGCCGCCGCTTCCGTGCCCGTGCAGCGCCGGGTCGGCGAGGCGGAGGTGAGCGCCGTCGAGAAGGCGGTGCGGCAGATCCGCCTGCTGGACGACCGGCACGGCGGTGACGGCCTCTACCGGCGGGCCTCGCAGCCGCTGCGGGCGGCGTACGCGCTGCTCGACTCCGGCACCGCGAGCCGCCGCTCCACAGCGGACCGGCTGCATACGGGCGCGGGCGAGCTGGCCATCTCGGTGGGCTGGCTGGCCCATGACTCGGGCCGCTTCGACGACGCGCGCTCGCACTACGCGGAGGCGCTGGCCACCGCACGGCTGGCCGGGGACCCGGCGCTGGAGGCGCACGCGTTCTGCAACGCGTCGTTCCTGGCCCGCGACACGGGCCGGCCGCGTGAGTCCGTGCGCGCGGCGGAGGCGGGGCAGCGGGCCGCCCGGTCCCTGGGCTCGCCGCGGCTGCTGGCGCTGCTCGCGCTGCGGGAGGCGGGGGGCCGGGCCGGGCTCGGGGACCGTACCGGCTGCGAACAGGCGCTCGGCCGGGCGCACACCGCGTTCGGAAGCGGGCCTTCCGCGGCCGACCCGGAGTGGATGACCTTCTTCCGGGAGGCGGAGCTGGAGATGCTGGAAGCGCAGTGCTGGTCGGCACTGGGCGACTGGTCACGGGCCGCGCGCCACGCACGGCGCGCGACTCGGCTGCAGGACCCGCACTTCACCCGCAACCTGGCGCTCTACCGCGCGGAGCTCACCTGGGACCTGGCCCGCGCCGGCCTCATGGAGGAAGCGGCGGCGACGGGTCACCGGGTGCTCGACCTGCTCGACCAGGTCCAGTCCTCCCGCATCCGCTCGATACTGGCGGACGCGGTCACGGTCCTGCGCCCCCGCGGCCGGGGCTCGGTGGACGTCAAGGACTTCCTGGACCGTCACGCGATGTCGGCGTCGGGCGCGCACCCGAGCCCGTCCGGCGCCTGAGCCGCCGCGTCGGACGGCCTCCTCCGAGCCCGTCCGACGCCCGAGGACGGATCCATCGACCCCGGAGGACGGGCTCGGGCGGCCGCCCCCTGGAGGACGCCGCCCCGAAACGGCTACCCCTCCAGGTGCCCCGTGTCGTTCCAGCGCTCCAGGGCCGGGTCCCCGTACGCCCACCCCAGGACCGAGAGCGCCGTCGGCTCCAGCCTCAGGCGTGCCGCGTACGACGCGTCCTCGCCCAGCCACCGCGCCCCCAGCACCCGCAGGATGTGGCCGTGGCCGAAGACCAGGACATCGCGGTCGGCCGAGAGCGCCCAGGCGACGATCTCGTCGGCACGGTCCGACACCTGGGCCAGGGTCTCGCCCTCCGGCACCCCGTCGCGCCAGATGAACCAGTCGGGGCGGGCCTCCTTGATCGCGGCCGGCGTCATCCCCTCGTACGCCCCGTAGTCCCACTCCATGAGCGCGTCCCACGGCTCGGCCCGGTCGCCGAACCCCGCGATCGCGCACGTCTCGGACGCCCGCACGAGCGGACTGGTGCGGACCTCCAGACCGGGCAGGTCCACCCACGGCCTGCGGTGCAGCCGCTCACCGAGGAGCTTGGCCCCCTCGCGCCCGGAGTCGAGCAGCGGGATATCCGTCCTGCCGGTGTGATTGCCCTTGACGGACCATTCCGTCCGACCGTGCCGGGCCAGCAGGATGCGCGGTGCCATGTGACGGCTCTCCCTGAAAAACTGGGACCTGAGATGCGGGATCTGAGATCTTGGACATCAATGGGGACGAATCCGCCCGGGATGGAGCGGGTGGAGCGGGGAAACGGATCGTCCGGATTTCCATCATCGCGTACCTTCGCGAGAGGCAACCTGTGGGGCGGCATCGGCGTCCCACTGACCACAGACGTATGCGAACAGCTGAGGGGCGCCGAAACGGCACCCCCGGGGGGATCGCGGCCGACCTGCACCGTACGGTTGAACGCCCGCCGTCGGCCGCATGAACACATGATGGAGAACTTCCGGATGCCGCATGCCACCACCGCGCCCGTGCCGGGCCACCGGCCCCGATGGTGGACCGAGCTCCCGCTCCTGGCCCTGGTGTACGGGGCGTACTCGGGCGGCCGACTTCTGGTCCGGGGCGACGTGTCCACCGCCGTCGACCACGGGCTGAGCATCCTCGATCTCGAGAAGGCACTCTTCCTCAACGCCGAACACCCGCTCAACCGGCTGTTCACCGCGCACCCCTTGATAGGCATACCCGCCGACTTCGCGTACGCCTCCCTGCACTACCTGGTCACCCCGGCCGTCCTCATATGGATGTTCCGGCGCCACGCGGCCGCCTACCGCCGGGCCAGGACCTGGCTGATGACGTCCACGATGCTCGGCCTCATCGGCTTCACCCTGATGCCGACCTGCCCGCCGCGGCTGCTGGCCGCCGGGCACGGTTTCGTCGACACGATGGCCCAGTACAGCTCGTACGGCTGGTGGGGCACCGAAGCGAGCGCCCCGCGCGGCATGGGCGGCATGACCAACCAGTACGCGGCGATGCCGAGCCTGCACGTCGGCTGGGCGCTCTGGTGCGGCATCCTCCTGTGGCGCCACGCCAGGCATCCGCTCCTGCGGGCCGCCGGCATCGCCTACCCGCTGATCACCGTCATCGTGGTGATGGGCACCGCCAACCACTACTTCCTCGACGCCGTCGCGGGCGCCGCCGTCATGGGCGCCGGAGCACTGCTGGCCAGGCCCGTGCTCCGCCTCGCCGACCGCGTCAAGCACGCGGCCCTGACCCGTTTCGCACGGGTGTCCGCAGCCACGAAGTCCCCGGATGTCAGTGCCGGATGCAAGACTTCCGCGGGTGAGCGAATCCCCGGCCAGCGGACCACCTCCGCAGACCCCACCGATGCAGCAGCACCGGCCGGCCCACCTGCCCCGGCCGACGTCCCGGCCTCCGCGGGAAGAGCCGCAGGCGGTGACGCTGCGAAGGCGGCTCGCTGAGCTGAGGGGCCCGGCCGTGGCACCCCGTCCGCTGGACGCCCGCGCGCTGGCCGCCCTGGCCGCCAACCCCGGCTGCAAGCGGCGCGCCCTGCTCGACGGGGCGGGCGTCGACAAGGGCGCGCTCGCCACGGCGCTCGGTTCACCGGCCGCATTCGGCCAGTCCCAGTTCGCCTTCATGCGGGGCAACGCCTTCGAGGCCAGGGTCAAGGCCGACGGGGGCGCGGAGCTGATGCGCCTGCTGCACCAGGGGTTCGGCGAGCCCGGCGAACCGCCCGGTGACGTCCCGGTGCCCGATCTGACGGCCGCGGGTCCCGAAGGCCGTGCCGCCCGCACCGCGCTCGCCCTTCGGGAGGCGACCGCCTCCGGCGGCTGGGCGCTGCTCGACCACCCGATGCTGGCCCTGGAGGTGGCGGGATCGCCCGCCTATCTGGAGCCGGACGCGGTGGTGGTGCACCCCGACGGCACCTGGACCGTCGTCGAGATCAAGTCCTTTCCCATGATCGACGGCTCCGCCGACGCCGCGAAGGTGGGCGCGGCCGCCCGGCAGTCGGCCGTGTACGTCCTGGCGCTGGAGCGGGTCGCCGCGGCGACCGGCGGCGCGGAGGTCGGCCACCGGGTGCTGCTGGTCTGCCCCAAGGACTTCTCCAACCTGCCGACCGCGTCCGTCGTCGACGTCCGCAAGCAGCGCGCGGTCACCCGCAGGCAGCTGACCCGGCTCACCCGGATCGAGGACATCGCCGCGGCCCTGCCCGAGGGCACCACCTTCGACCCGGAGTGCTCCGCCGAGGAGCTGGACTCCGCGGTCGAGTCCGTCACCGCGGCGTACGCACCGGAGTGCCTGGCCGCCTGCGAGCTCGCCTTCCACTGCCGGGCCAAGGCCCGTGCCGCCGGTGCGGTCGAGGCGCTCGGGCGCAGCGTGCGGGGCGAGCTCGGCGGGCTGACCACGGTCGAGGAGGTGCTCGCCGCGGCCGCGGGCAAGGAGGGCGATCCGGCGGACCCGACGGTCGCCGCGCTGCTCCGCGCGGCCGCGCTGCGCGCCGAGGCGCTGGAGGGTCCGGTACGGAGTTCCGGCGCGGGAGAAGGAGCGGCGTCGGGTGCCGTCGAATCCAGGGCGGAGGAGTCAGTGGTGGCCGATGCGGCCTCCCCTGCTCGATCGCGGCCCAGAGCTCGGGGAACATCGCGGCCGACGACAGCGCCGGAGACGGCGGCGCCCGACACCGCGACGCCCCGGGATAACTCCGTACAGGACCCGGGGAGCACCGCATGTCGCTGATCGGCACCCTGGCCCGGCTGGAGGCCGTGGAGAGCGGCCGCGCCCAGCCGATGGCCACCGTCCGCCACCGCCACCTGGGCGAGCGGCCCCTCGTGCTGGTCCCGCTCACCACCGCGGGCGAGGCCGGCGCACCGCTCGGCGCGCTCGTCGGCACGGACCGGGACGCGCCCCGGCTGCTGGCCGTGGCCCAGCCGCGCGACCGGGACCTGCGGTTCGCGTTCCTGGCCGAGCTGGCCGAGGCGGTCCTTCCGTACATCGAGTCGTACGCCGATGTGATCGAGCCCGCCGAACGGAGCGAGACCGACCCGTCGACCGGCAAGAAGGTCAAGGTCGAGACCGAGCTGTGCACGGACGCGGCGCAGCTGATCGTGCCGAGCCGGGCGGGCATCGAGTTCGTCCGGCTGCTGGGCCGCTCCATGCGGTTCCGGCGCACCGCCGAGGACGACCCCGACACCCCGTATCCGGCACCCGCCCGGGTCCCGCTGCTGGGGCGCTGGCTGACCCACTACGGCGAGCGGGCCCGGGTTCCCGGCTCCTCGCTGCTGCTGGCCGGCACCGACCTGCTGAACCGGCACTGGGCGACCGGCCAGTCCTCCCTGGAGGACCAGCATCTGGGCGCCCTGCTGGCCTGGATCGACCCGCCGGCGGGCGAGTCGGGGGCCGAGGGCGCGCTCCGCGCCGAGCTGGCCAGGGACTCCGGGGGCCAGCTGCTGTGCCCGCCGGCCGGACCGGCCACCGACCCCGACTTCGACAACCGGCTGCTGGCGCCCGCGATCGAGAAGTACGACCGGGCGCGCACCTCGCTGGCCGCCGCCGAGGACGGTCTGGCGGCCGATGCCCGGCTCGCCGAGCTCACGGCGGCCGAGCGGGAGATCCGGAAGCTGCTGGCCGGTGTGCTGCGGCCGACCTGGGACGCGGTGTGGCGGGGCCTGGACCTGGTGCGGGAGCTGCCCGGGGGGTCCAGGGTGGAGGACCGCTGGACCCGCGACCGCTGGTCGTTCACCGGTCACCGCGACCGGGTGCGGGCCGGTGAGCCGCCGCAGCCGCGCCGGGACGACGCGGTGACGGCGGCCCGGAAGCTGGCGGCCCG
Source organism: Streptomyces sp. NPDC048211 (assembly GCF_043202315.1). Classification (NCBI taxonomy): domain Bacteria; kingdom Bacillati; phylum Actinomycetota; class Actinomycetes; order Kitasatosporales; family Streptomycetaceae; genus Streptomyces; species Streptomyces sp. NPDC048211. Next base: position 201,388 of record NZ_JBIDAD010000010.1, on the reverse strand, counting down.
GGAGACGGCACAGGCCCAGCTGGAGGCCCAGGAGGCGCTGGACGATCCGCTGGTGCTGGCCGGCCGGCGGCTGGCGGGCGAGGCGTTCCTCGGCGAGGTGACGGCGGTGGAGATGGCGTACAGCGAGTCCAAGCGCCCCTCCCCGCGTCCCCTGGTCACGGTGCTCACGGCCGAGCAGCCGCATCTGGGCGAGCGCGTGAAGGTCTACCGCTCGCTGGACGGCAAGCCGCAGACCGCCGAATTCGCGGGCTACGGACCTGCGGAGGAGGGCGCGGCACCCGCACTGGTGCTGCGGATCACCGACCGGATGGGCCGCGGCAAGGAGCCCGCTCCGGGTTCGGTGCCGGAGCCCGGTGACGTCATCGCCTGGACGCTCTTCGAGCACGACCAGCGCGGCGGGCCGCAGCTGCCGGACGCGGAGGAGACCCCGTGGACCCACGGCGGCCCGCCGGGCGGCGTGGCGGCTGCCGAGCGCCCCGACCCCGTGACCACGGAGGACCTGCTGTGACGGCCGTATTCGACCCGGGCGCTGCGGCGGGCCTGGCGACCGCCCGGATCCTGGACGACACGCTGAACGGCTCGGCCCGCGGCATCGTGGTGGACTCCCCGCCGGGTGCGGGCAAGTCGACCCTGGTGGTGCGCGCCGCGCTGGAGCTCGCCGCGGCCGGACGCCCGCTGATGGTGGTCGCGCAGACGAACGCCCAGGTCGACGACCTGGTGGTCCGGCTCGCCGAGAAGGACCCGGGCCTGCCGGTCGGCCGGCTGCACAGCAACGACTCCGATCCGTACGACAAGGTGCTGGACGGCCTGGCCAACGTACGCAAGTCGGCGAAGGCGGCGGATCTGGCCGGGCTCGACGTCGTCATCTCGACGGCGGCGAAGTGGGCCCATGTGAAGAACGTCGAGCCGTGGGGCCACGCGATCGTCGACGAGGCGTACCAGATGCGCTCGGACGCGCTCCTCGCCGTCGCCGGGCTCTTCGAACGGGCGCTGTTCGTCGGCGATCCCGGCCAGCTCGACCCGTTCTCGATCGTCGGCGCGGACCAGTGGGCGGGGCTGAGCTACGACCCGTCGGCCAGCGCGGTCACCACGCTGCTGGCGCACAACCCGGAGCTGCCGCAGCACCGGCTGCCGGTCTCCTGGCGGCTTCCGGCCTCGGCGGCACCGCTGGTGTCGGACGCGTTCTACCCGTACACCCCGTTCCGCAGCGGCACGGACCACGGCGACCGGCTGCTGTCGTTCGGTGTCGCGTCCGACGGCTCGGCGGCAGACCGGGTGCTGGACGAGGCGGCGGAGTCCGGCTGGGGTCTGCTGGAGCTCCCGGCCCGGCACACCCCGCGCACCGACCCGGAGGCGGTGCGGGCCGTGGCCCTGGTGGTGCGCCGGCTGCTGGACCGCGGCGGCGCGGCGACCAGCGAGCGCTCCCCGGATCCGGCGCCGGTGACGGCGGACCGGGTCGCGGTCGGCACGGCCCACCGCGACCAGGCGGCTGCGGTGCGGGCGGCGCTCGACGAGCTCGGGGTGACGGGGGTGGCGGTGGACACCGCGAACCGGCTCCAGGGCCGTGAGTTCGATGTGACGGTGGTCCTGCATCCGCTGTCCGGCCGCCCGGACGCCACCGCCTTCCACCTGGAGACGGGCCGGCTGTGCGTGCTGGCCTCCCGGCACCGCCACGCCTGCATCGTGGTGTGCCGCGAGGGGGTCACGGACCTGCTGGACGAGCATCCGTCGACGGAGCCGGTCCAGCTGGGCGTGACCGTGAAGTTCCCGGACGGCTGGGAGGCCAATCACGCGGTGCTGGCGCATCTGGCGGAACACCGGGTGCGCTGGGGACGTTGAGGGCGGGGGCGCACGGGGGCACGACGGACCGGAAGCGGGGCGTCGCACGCCCCGGAATGGAGCGGACCAGGCGCCCTTGCGGCGGGTCGGACAATAGAGGGTGGCCGTCGGGGCCCACCGGAGGAGGAAGAAACCACATGGCACAACCCGAGCGGAACGAGCAGCAGCGGCTGCGCCCCGCACCCCTGCTCTTCGAGCCGTCGGCAGCGTTCGCCGATCCTGAGCACTTCTTCGACCTGGAGTCGATGGACGATCCGAAGGAGCTGCTGAGCCGCGCCACCGAGCTGACGCTGGCCTTCCGCGCCGCGACGGACCGGGCGGTCGAGTTCCAGGCGATCGCGGCGGCCCAGCTGGCGGATCCGCGCCGGTTCGACCGGCTGACGACGGCGGACATCGCGCGACGGGCGGAGTGGACCGAGGACTACGCGGTGAAGATGGTCGAGTTCGGCCGCAGCCTGCTGAACGAACCGAGGCCCTGACGCCGGGGCCGTTCTTCCGTCGCCGGCGGCGTGCCGCGGTGGCCTGCTCGACGGCCCTCGCGATCACTCCGGGTACAACCGTTGGCATATGCCAGGTGCGCAAGATACTCCTCGCCACCCCGACCTGTCCCGATTTCCGACAACTCTCGGAATCCGGGTGATCACTCCGGGTAGACCTGTGCACATGACCGCATGGCTGCCAGACGAAACGACCCTGCATCACGGCGACGGGCCTTTCCCCCACGCCGGTGAAGACGCCGACATCTTCGCCGTGCTGCGTGAGCAGGCCGGCCATCGGACGGCCCAGGTGACCGCGGCCGGTGCCGCCTGGCTGGCCGGGGCCGCGGCGTATCCGCGCAGCACCCTGTCCCAGTGGGAGTCGCACCCCTCATCGCCCGGGGTGCTGCCGTGCGGTTCCGCCTTCGACGTGGTGAACGTGCCGACGCTCTTCGGGCGCCGGATGCTGGAACACCTGTGGGCCGACGGTCCGGGCTCCGGCCCGGTCGCCACGCACCGCGGCCGGATGCTGCTCTTCGCCTCTCCCGGCACCGCCCAGCGGCTGCCGTCGCTGCTCGACTGGGAGGAGTGGGGGTCCGGGCCGGGGACCCGGTCCGCCCGGGACCCGCTGACGCCGGAGGGCAGCGGCCCGAAGGTGCCGCCGCTGCTCTGTCACGGCGCCGGGGACGCGGTGACGGTCCCGCCCCTGACCTGCGATCCGGCCTCTTCCGGGCCCCGCTGGCTGGTCGCCCCCGACACCCGCAGCCCCTGGCTCCCGGGGCCGGACGTCCTGCTCTGGGCCTGCGTCCGGGTGGCCCGGTCGGTGCCCGCTCCGGCGCCCCGGATTTCGATTTTTCCTCCCACGGATCAGGGTGCTAAGGTCTACGACGTCAGCAGGCGCCGCTAGCTCAGTTGGTTAGAGCAGCTGACTCTTAATCAGCGGGTCCGGGGTTCGAGTCCCTGGCGGCGCACAGACGGAAGAAGCCCCCTCGCGAGAGCGAGGGGGCTTCTTCGTTGTCATCACCACCGCGGTCCGCGCCTTCAGCCTCCGGTGGTGATCCGGACCGTCCACGCGCCGGACGGCGTCCGGTCGGCGACCTCGACCGTGGTGTGTCCGCCGGGGATGGAGTACGTCTCGCCGACCCTCAGCGGGGCGTCCGCGAGCGGCGGGTAGACCGAGCGGTCCCAGCAGGCGTCGGTGGTGGGGTGGGTGTCGAGGACGTCGACCGGACCGCCGCCGGACGGCGTCCCGTTGCGGATCCGGTAGAGCAGCACGCCTTCGGTGCACGTGGCACTGTCGTTGCCGGTGGCACTGCGGGCCTCGACGGCCACGGCGCTGCCCTCGCCGGTCCTGATCACGGCGAGCCGGGTTCCGATGGACGCGCCCGGCACGGGCACGGCCGCCATCGGCTCCAGGGTGACGACCCGGTCGCTCTGGATACAGGTCACCTGCCGGTCGTCGAGCCAGCCCAGCTTCCACTTGTGCCAGCCGAAGAGGTCCGGCGCGAGGCCGAACTGGCTGCCCATGACGTCCCAGTCGCCGACGTAGGTGTCCCAGTCCCCCTTGCCGTCCGAGGGCCGGTGGTAGAGGTCGGGCAGGTCGAAGACGTGTCCGGTCTCGTGGGCGAGGACGTTGTGGTCGGGCGGGTGCTGCTCGAAGACGGTGACCACGCGCCTGATTTCCGTACCGTCGGCGTGCAGCGGCCGGTCGAAGTTGACGACCTTGGTGGCGTCGGAGTCGACGCCCGGGGCGTCCGGGTCGGCGACGAGGTAGACGAGGTCGTACTTCGAGAAGTCGACCTCGGGGTCGGCCGCGGCGATCGCGTCGCGCAGGTAGGCGCTGCGCCGGCCGTCGTCCCAGTCGCGCTGTATCCCGTAGCGGACCGACGGTTCGGGCATCCGGATCCAGTGCCGCAGGGGGTGCGGGCGCAGCGTGAACTTTCCGTACGAGGCGCGCTGGAAGAACTGCGTGGTGGCGGGAAAGTGGTCGGCGGCGAGTTCGGCGGGGGTGGTGACGGGCCGGGCGTCGGGGAACGAGAGGAAGACCATGACCGCGTCGAGGGGGTGGTCGGGGCGGGGATAGGCGCCGTTCCACTCGTCCAGGCCCAGCGAGTGGTGGGCCTCGGTCCGGGGCAGGGCGCAGGGGGCCGCCTCTCCGGTGGCGGCTGCGGCGGGGCCCGCGACGAGGGAGGTGGCGGCGAGCGCCAGGAGGGAGATCAGCCCGGCCGCCACCGCGCGCGGACTCGGTCTCTCCATCCTTCCGGGCCCTTGCTGACGCGGCACATCCACCTCCGGTACGGGTACGGACTCCAGGACCCTCCTGACCACCTTCTGGCGTTTCGCGAGGTACGTCCTGTTGGGCTGCCCCACTCGGGTCAGCGGCCACACCCCCCGCATCCTTCACAGTCAGTCACAATCGATCACCCACACAACGGGAGGGAACGGAGCCGCGCAGAATCGATCAGTCATGGGCAAACCGGATCACCCCGCGAATGGCTCAAGTGCAGCGGACGCGGGGTGACAAGCGCCGGGGCGCTGGAACGGCCGAGGTGCCAGCATCTATGCTTCACCTCGCTTTCCTGCGCGGTTTCCGCCTCTGACGACGGCGCTCCACGCGGCGGGCCAGTCCGACCAGAGGTGTCCGGGACAGAACTGCACGGCGGGAGCGAACGGTGAGCGAAACCTCCGAAGGGCCCAGGCCCGCGGCAGGCACAGCCCCCTCTTCCCCACCACCCTCCCTCACGGAGTGTGACGGCGCGTGGCCCTCCGCCGGGGCCTCGTCCGAACCGCACGACTACCGGGCCGCCTTCCGGGCGGCCACGCTCCCGATGGCCGTCGTCGACCACGAGGGCCTGATCGTCACCGCCAACGAGGCGCTGGCCGCACTGGCCGGTGTCGGTGCGGCGGCGCTGACCGCGCAGTCCGCCTCCGATCTGGTCGACCTCGCCGCCGACGGCCGCACCTGGCGCGCGTACCGCGAGGTGCTGCACGGCCGGCGCTCCCGGTTCCGCTGCACCCGCCGGCTCAAGCACCCCGACGGGCGCTCGCTGTGGGCGGAGATCACCGTCGTGCCGATGGCCGCGGCACCGGAGCAGGGGGACGGGGCCGCACCCGGCCAGGTGCTGCTCTCCGTGGCCGACGTCAGCGACCGGCGCGAGCTCCAGAAGCGGCTGCGCCACCTCCAGATGCACGACCCGGTGACCCGGCTGCCCAACCGGACGCTGTTCTTCGAGCGGCTCTCGGCGGTCCTGGAGGCGGTGCCGTACCAGGACGACAGCATGCCCGGACGGGGACGGATCGGGCTCTGCTATCTCGATCTGGACGGATTCAAGGCCGTCAACGACACCCTGGGCCACCGGATCGGGGACCGGCTGCTGGCCGCCGTGGCCGCCCGGCTCACGGACTGCGCCGAGCAGGAGGCCGCACACCCGGGCGGCGCGCATCTGGTGGCGCGCCTGGGCGGCGACGAGTTCGCGATCCTGGTCGAGGAGTCCACCGGTACGCAGCAGCTGACCGATCTCGCCCGCACGGTGCTCGCCGCGTTGCAGCAGCCCTTCGACCTGGCCGGTCAGCGGCTCTCGGTCTCGGCGTCGATCGGCGTGGTGGAGCGGCCCGTCGCGGGCACCTCGGCCACGGGTCTGATGCAGGCGGCCGATACGACGCTGTACTGGGCGAAGGCGGACGGCAAGGCCCGCTGGACCCTCTTCGACCCCGAACGCAACGCCCACCGGATGACGCGCCAGGCCCTGTCGTCCAATCTCCGCCCGGCGGTCGAGCGCGGCGAGTTCACCATCGAGTACCAGCCGCTGGTCTGCATGGCCGACGGGGTCGTGCGGGGGGTGGAGGCGCTGGTGCGGTGGAACCACCCGCAGTTCGGCCTGCTCTCGCCGAATCGGTTCGTCGCGATCGCCGAGGAGGACGGCTCGATCGTGCAGCTCGGCCGGTGGGTGCTGCGGGCGGCCTGCCGGCAGGCCAGGCGGTGGCAGCTCGACCACCCGGACGAGCCGCCGCTGTTCATCAGCGTCAACGTCGCCGTGCGGCAGGTCTGGGACTCCGATCTGGTCACCGATGTCGCGGAGATCCTCGCGGAGACCGGCCTGGACCCGGCGCTGCTGCAACTGGAGCTGACGGAGTCCGCGGTGATGGGGTCGGCGGGCCGGCCGCTGCGGGCCCTGCAGTCGCTCAGCGACATGGGGGTCCGGATCGCCATCGACGACTTCGGTACCGGCTACTCCAACCTCGCCTATCTCAGCCGCCTGCCGGTCTCCGTACTGAAGCTGGACGGCGCCTTCGTCCGCGGTTTCCGGTACGAGGACGGCACGCATCCCAGCCCCGCCGACGAGACCATCGTCGAGGCCATGGTCCAGCTGGCCCACCGCCTGGGCCTGACCGTCACCGCGGAGTGCGTGGAGACGGCCGGCCAGGCGGAGCGGCTGCGCCGGATCGGCTGCGACACCGGACAGGGCTGGCTCTACTCCCGCGCGGTCGCCCCCGAACGCATCGGGGAACTGCTCGGGGCCCGGTCCCTGAAGGCCTGAGCGCGGCCGAGGGCCCGACGCTCAGACCGCGTCCGCATCCGGCCGCAGCTCCACACAGCTGCGTACGAAGTCCCGCACCGCGTCCGGAACGGCCCGGGCACGCGGCCACGCCACCCCCACCCGGGACGGGCTGACGCCGCTGACCGGGCGGTAGACCACGTCCGGACGCCGGTAGAAGCGGGCCGTGGCCTCCGGGGTGAGGCTGACGCCGAAACCGTTGGCGATCGCGTTCAGCCATTCGTCGGGGTTGTGGGCGACGGCTCCCACCGTCACCGGGTGTCCGTCCCGTTCGTCGGAGGCGAGCCAGTACTCGCGCCACCAGCCGGACTCCTCCGGGGTGGCGACGAACGGTTCGTCGAAGAGCTCGGCGAACTCGATCACCTCCTGGCCGGCGAGACGGTGGGCCGCGGGCAGTGCCACCCATCGGTCCTCGGTGATCAGCACCTCGACGTCCAGCGCCTCCTCTCCCGGGAACGGCAGCCTCAGCAGCGCGGCGTCGCAGTCACCTGCGGCCAGTCCGGCCGTCGGGTCGTCCCACGCCGTCTGGTGCAGCTGTACCCGCCAGCCCGGCCGGCGCCGGGCGAAGGCGGCGATGATCTGCTGCGTCAGTTCGTTGGCCCCGCTCGCGACGAAGCCGACGCGCAGCACCCGGTCGGCGCGGGCGGCGGCGCCCTTGGCCGTACGCAGGGCGGCGTCCCAGGAGTCGAGGACCGCGGGAACCGATCCGGCGAGCGCGGTACCGGCTTCGGTGAGCGTCATCCCGGTCCGGGACCGGGTGAACAGCGTGACGCCGAGACGCGTTTCGAGCTGCTTGATCTGTTTGGTCAGCGCGGGCTGCGAGATGAACAGCCGCTCGGCGGCCCGGGTCAGATGGCCCTCATCGGCCACGACGGCGAAGTAGCGCAGCAGTCTGGTGTCGACATCCATGCCGCCAGGTTATGGAAGCAGGTATTGGACCGGACAGGCGGCGCGCGCCGAAGCTTCTCCAGGTAACCACCGCTCGGCACCGGGGAGTTGACATGGAAGAGCCGAACCGCTCGCTGATCGGCGCCTTCTGGGCGAGCTACGCGACCGGGAACCTGTCCGCGCTGCGGGACGACGTCCTGGCGGCCGACGCCGTCTGGCACATGCCCGGCCGGCATCCGCTCTCGGGGACGTACCGCGGCACCGCGGCGATCTGCGGCTTCCTCAGGGAGCTGGGCACCCACGACTTCCGCGCCGAGGTGCTGTTCGCGGGCGCCGACGACCGGCACGTCGTCGAACTGCACGACTGCACCTCCGGAGACGGCGACCTCGCCATGACCTGGGTGCTGGTCTTCCGGATCGAGCACGGGCGGATCGCCGGGATCCGCCACTACCCCGCCGACGCCCACGCGGCCGACACCTACTTCCGGAACCGCTGAGATCCCGGACCGCCGGGACTCCGGTACCGCCGGGATTCCGGAACCGCTGAGATTCAGAACCGCTGAGATTCAGAACCGCTGAGATTCAGAACCGCAGAGAGGCTCCGATGACCACCGTCACGTCACCCCCGTCCGGGCCGGGCCGGACCGGCACCACCGGCCCCCGGTCCTCCGCGCTCGGGCTGCGCGGCCTGCTGATCCTGATCACCCTGTGCGGGGCCACGTTCATGACCGGTCTCGACTACTCGATCATCACCGTCGCCCTGCCCGAGATCGGCCGGGACCTCGGTTTCTCCTCCACGGGCGATCTACAGTGGGTGGCCACCGCCTGCCTGCTGCCGACCGCCGGACTGCTCCCGCTGTTCGGCCGGCTCTCCGACCTGGTCGGCCGGCGCAGGCTCTTCGTCCTGGGCGCCGCCCTGTTCACCGCGCTCTCCCTGGTGGCCGCGGCGGCCACCGGCCCGGCGATGCTGATCACGGCACGGGCGGGGCAGGGCATCGCCGCCGCCATGATCGGGCCGACCGCACTCGCCCTGATGACCGCCTCGTTCCCCGAAGGACCGCAGCGCACCAAGGCGCTGGGGATCAACGGCGCGCTGCTCTCGCTGGGCTTCGTGACCGGCACCATCGGCGGCGGTCTCATCACCAGTGGGCTCAACTGGCGCTGGACCATGATGCTGCTGGTGGTGATCGGTTCGGTCGTCCTCGGCGGCGCGCTCACCCTGCTCCCGGCGTCGGCCGATGAGCGCCGCGCCAGTCGTCTCGACGTGCCGGGCGCCCTGCTGTCCGGTGCCGGGCTCTTCGCCCTCGTGTACGGGATCTCGACCGGCGCCGACGCCGGCTGGACGAGTGCGCCGACGCTCACCGCACTGATCGGGGCAATGGCGCTGCTCGGCGCCTTCCTCGTCGCGGAGTCCAGGCACAGCGCGCCGCTGGTCCCGCTCGGGCTGCTGGGCCGCCGCACGGTCAAGTGGAGCGCGCTGGTCGGCCTGATCACCTTCTCGATGTGCGGCGGCGCGACGCTGCTGCTCAGCCTGTACATGCAGGACGTGCTCGGCTGGTCGCCCCTGGCCACGGGGTTCGGCTTCCTCGCCGAGGGCGCGGCCGCGCTGCTCGCCGGAGCCCTGGCCTCCCGGGTGATCGCGGCCCGCGGCACGACGGCCGCGATGGTGACCGGTCTGCTGGTCCAGGCGGCGGGCACGGGTGCGATGGTCCTGCTGCCCGGGGACGGGAACCTGCCCCTGCTGCTGCTCACGTCGGGGCTGATGGGCTTCGGCCATGTGCTCGCCGTGGTCGCCTTCATCTCGACGCTGACCTCGGGGCTGCGGGACGACGAGCAGGGTGTGGCGGGCAGTCTGGCCCAGATGCCGCAGTTCGTCGGCGCCATCGGCGTCGCGGGGCTGGCCGCCGTCGCCGGTTCGGGCGGCTCGCTGCTGACCGGACTGCACACGGCGCTGCTGGTGGCGGGCGTCACGGTGCTGGCCGGGGTCCTGGTCGCCGCGGTCTTCCTGCGCCCGGCGCCGCAGCGCTGACCCCGTACGCCGAAGCCGGCCCGGTCCCCCCGCGGGGGGACCGGGCCGGCTTCGGTGATGGCGGGGCCGCGGACCGTCAGGCCCCCGGCAGGCCGTACGCGTCCGCGATGAGGCCGTAGCTGTGCAGGCGGGCCTCGCCGCCGTGGGCGTTGGCGGTGATCATCAGCTCGTCGGCGCCGGTCCGCTTGGCCAGGTCGTCGAGGCCGGTGCGGACCTCGTCGGCGGTGCCGTGGACGATGTTGACGAGCCAGTTGTCGACGAACTCCCGCTCCATCGGGCTGAAGGCGTACGCCTCCGCCTCCTCGGGTGTCGGGACCAGCCCGGGGCGGCCGGAGCGCAGGCGCAGCATCGACAGGGCGCCGGACAGCACCTGGCGGCGGGCCTCGCGCTCGTCGTCGGCGGCCAGGGCGGCGACGCCGATCAGGGCGTACGGAGCGTCCAGCACCGCGGACGGCTTGAAGGACTCGCGGTACAGCTCCAGGGCCGGAATGGTGTTCTGGGCCGAGAAGTGGTGCGCGAAGGCGAAGGGCAGGCCGAGCATGCCGGCCAGCCGGGCGCTGAAGCCGGAGGAGCCGAGCAGCCACAGGGGCGGGCGGGCCGGGGACTGGACGCCGCCCTCGGAGGTGGCCTGGACGGGTCCGGGGACCGCGTGGATGCGGGCGTAGGGGTGGCCGTCGGGGAAGTCGTCGTCCAGGAAGCGCGTCAGCTCCATGAGCTGCTGCGGGAAGTCGTCCGCGCCCTCGTTGAGCCGCTCCGTGCGGCGCAGGGCGGCGGCGGTGGCGCCGTCGGTGCCGGGGGCCCGGCCGAGGCCGAGGTCGATACGGCCGGGGGCCATGGCCTCCAGCGTGCCGAACTGTTCGGCGATGACGAGCGGGGCGTGGTTGGGCAGCATGACGCCGCCGGAGCCGAGCCGGATGCGCTCGGTGCGGGCGGCGGTGTGGGCCAGGATCACGGCCGGCGAGGAGGAGGCGACGCCGGGCATGGAGTGGTGCTCGGCGACCCAGTAGCGGTGGAAGCCGCGGCGCTCGGCGAGCTGGGCGATCTCGACACCGGTCCGCAGGGCCTGGGTCGCGGTGCGGCCCTGGCCCACCGTCACGAGGTCAAGGACCGAGAGGGGCACGGGTGCCGTCCCCTCCGCCTTGCCACGGATCTCGTCGCCTCGAATCTCGTCCACGTCCTGGCCTCTCCGGTGGTGCTCGTCTGTCCTTCGTCGGTCCGGAGCAGTGCAACAGGAGGTTGACTCCGTTTATTCCGGGGCGGCCGGTCCCCGCTACCCCGGCCTGCCGTGTGCGTACGCCCGTCCGCTCCCCCACTCCACCGGAGCCGGCGGCGATTCGCGGGCCGCGAAGAGCGCGCCGAGCCGGGGCGCCCAGGCGGGGCGGTCGGCCAGTCGCAGTGCCTCCCGGACGGCCACCTGGTTCGCGGTGAGGACGGGCTTGCCGAGGAACTCTTCCAGTTCGGCGAGGTGGCCGACGGTGTGCAGGGCCGTGTCCGGCAGCAGGACCGCGTCCGCCTCGGGCCGGTCCGCCGCGCGGGCCAGCTCCTTCACCTGATCGAGCCCCCAGGCCGCGGCCTCGGCGGCATCGGCCACGCCCGCCGCGTGGGTGGCGACCACCTCCATGCCCGCGGCCCGGAGGAAGGCGGTGAAGTGGGCGGCGATGTCCTCGGGGTAGGTCGCGGCGACCGCGACCTGGTTGGCACCCAGCTTCCGTACCGCGTGGACGAAGCCGATGGAGGTGCTGGAGGCCGGCACACCCGCCGCCCGCGCCAGGGCCATGACCTGGTCGTGGGCGCCGTCGGGGCCGTACAGGAAGCTGCCGCCGTCGCACGCCCAGACGACGGACTGGACCCCGGAGCGCTGAAGCTCCTCGACACGGGTGGCGAGCCGGCCGGGGGCGCCGAGCTCACGCAGGGCGTCCTCCCGGTAGGCGTCGTCGGGGCTCTCCGTGTGCCGGACGACGAGTCTGATGGTGCTGTCGAGCAGGATCTCCATGCGCGGGTAGTCGTCCTCCGCGAAATGGCCCGGGTAGAGGAATCCGACGGTCGTCATGTCCACCCTTCCTGTACTGCGTGTCCAGTGCGGCGCACCGGTCGCGGCAGGCGACCCGCGACACTGACCCGTTTCCCCGCTTCTCATCCAGTATTCCCCCATCCGCCCCGGTCACCGCTGCGACCTGTTGACGGGGTGGGGTGCGACTGCGAGCGTGGTGCCTCCGCAGCCTCAGCCGAATGCAGCCGACGCGGAGGAACCGCCCCCATGCCGGAGCCCGTCCTGCTCGTCCTGGACGCCGATCCGCCGCCCCGCCTCGGGGCACTGACCGGCCGGGTGCGGGTGCGCCACACCGACGGGGCCGGTCTGGCGGACGCGCTCCCCCGGGCGGACGTCCTGCTGGTCTGGGACTTCACCTCGGACGCGGTACGGGCCGCCTGGCCCGGCGGCGGGCCCCGTCCCGCCTGGGTGCACACGGCGAGTGCGGGGGTGGACCGGCTGCTCTGCCCGGAGCTGGTGGACGGCGACACCGTGGTGACCAACGCGCGGGGGATCTTCGAGCAGCCGATGGCCGAGTACGTGGCGGGCCTGGTGCTGGCGTTCGCCAAGGACCTCCCCGGCACCCTGGAGCTCCAGGGACGCAGGCGATGGCGCCACCGCGAGACCGCCCGGGTCGCCGGGTCCCGCGCGGTGGTCCTCGGCGCCGGTCCGGTCGGGCGCGCGATCACCCGGCTGCTGATGGCGCTCGGCGTCGAGGTGGCCCTGGTGGGCCGCACGGCCCGGCGCACGATCCACGGCGCCGGGGACCTGGACCGGCTGGCCGCCCGCGCCGACTGGGTGATCTGCGCGGCGCCTCTGACCCCGCGGACACGGGGCATGTTCGACAGCCGGTTCTTCGGGCTGATGCAGCCCTCGGCCGTGTTCGTCAACGTGGGGCGCGGCCCGATGGTGGTCGAGCACGACCTCGTCGACGCGTTGCGCAGGCGGTGGATCGCGGGGGCGGCGCTCGACGTGTTCGAGCGGGAGCCGCTCGGCCCGGACGACCCGCTGTGGGACGCCCCCGGCCTGATCGTGTCGCCGCACATGAGCGGTGACGTGGCGGGCTGGCGGGACCGGCTGGGCGAGCAGTTCGTCGCGATGTACGAACGGTGGGCGGCCGGGGATCCGTTGCCGAACGTGGTGGACAAGCGGCTCGGGTACATCCCGGGCACGGACCAGGACGCGTGACCCCAATCCGGGCCTGCCGCGCCCCACTTCGCCACCCCATGACGGACATCCACGGATAACACCCCGTCATTCACCGCACTCCGCAACGACATACGCCCCGCACACGAGTCGTCGCACTCCGCCCGCATCCGGACACGGGAAGGTCACCCTCCGGCCACCGTTCGGTTACATGCCACCTCCTCCTGCATAGACGTACCGGATCGGGAAGGCGTCAACCCTGTCCGGACTGTTCGACCCCTTCAGGAGATTGCGAACCATGGCTGACTTCCCGAACCTGTCCCGCCGGGGCTTTCTCAACCGATCGGCAGCCGTGGGCGGTCTGCTCGTGGTCCCCGGCCTGCTCACCGCGTGCAGCAAGACCGGCGCCGATTCGGCGGACGGCGAGGGCGCCCTCGCCAAGCTCCGCAAGCAGGGATTCGTCCGGGTCGCGTACGCCGACGAGGCCCCGTACGGCTACATGGAGGGCAAGGAGCTCAAGGGCGAGGCACCCGCCCTGCACCGGGAGATCTTCAAGGCGCTGGGCGTGGACGAGCTGCGCCCCACCCTCTCCGAGTGGGACGGACTCATTCCGGGACTGCAGGCGTCCAAGTACGACGTGGTGAGCGCCGGTATGGCGATCACACCGGAGCGCTGCGCCAACGCCCTCTTCTCGGAGCCGGAGTTCATCTCGCCGACCGCGCTGATGGTGAAGAAGGGCAACCCGAAGAAGGTCACCGACCTGGCGTCCGCGAAGGCCGCCGGGATCACCGTCGGCGTGATGGCGGGTGCGGTCGAGGGCTCGTACGCCGAGGGCGCGGGGATATCCAAGGACCGGATCAAGTCGCTGCAGAAGCCGCAGGACGGAGCGGACGCGGTCAAGGGCGGCCGGGTCGACGCCTTCCTGCTGACCGGCATCTCGCTGCGCTGGCTGGCGAAGACCAACCCGGAAACCGAGGTCACCGAGGCCTTCCTGCCGGAGCTCGACGGGGTGAAGCAGTACAGCCCCGGCGGCGCCGTCTTCCGCAAGGGCAACGAGGAGCTGCGGGACGCCTTCAACCGCGAGCTGAAGAAGATCGTCTCCGACAAGTCGCGCTATGTCGAGCTGCTCCGGGACTACGGCTTCGGGGCCACCGAGCTCCCGCCGGCCACCCTGAAGACGGCCGATCTGTGCAAGGGCTGACAGGGACGGGGCCCGCCGCATGAGTGACTTCTTCTCCGCCTTCGCCGACGATCTGCCACGACTGGGCTCGGGCATGTGGGTGACCCTGCAGGCCACCGTCCTGGGCGCGCTGCTGGCCCTGCTCCTGTCGTTCGTCCTCGGCCTGATGTCGATCAGCCGGTTGCTGGTCTCGCGGGGCGTCTCGCGCGTGGTCGTGGAGTTCTTCCGCGGCACCTCGCTGTACGTCCAGCTGTTCTGGCTCTACTACGCGATGCCGCCCCTCACGGGTTACGAACTGACGCCTCTGCTCTGCGGGGTCATCGCCTTCGGTCTCAACTACGGCGCTTACGGCGCCGAAGTGGTACGCGGGGCGATCAACTCCGTGCCGCGCGCCCAGTACGAGGCGGCGGTCGCGCTGAACATGACGCCCGTGCACCGGATGCGCAAGGTGATCCTTCCGCAGGCGTGGGTGCAGATGATCCCCTCCCTCACCAACCTCCTGATCCAGCTGCTGAAGTGCACACCACTGCTGTGGCTGATCTCGGCGGCCGACCTGATGACCGCGATCGAGAAGCTGCGCAGCCGTACGGGTGAGACGCTCACCGCGTACGTGACCCTGCTGGTCTGCTACTTCGTGCTGGCCTACGCGCTGACCCTGCTGATGAACCTGCTGGAGCGGTCCGCCAAACGGCGGCTCGGCCTGGCGAGCGGCGGGAGAAGCCTGCTGAAGTCCCGAAGCGCCGTGACCGCCCCGGCTGCCGGAGGTGCCCGGTGAACGAAGGATTCGACTGGAACGCGGCGGGGGACGCACTGCCCCTGCTCCTTCAGGGCTTCAAGGTCACCCTGCTCGCCACGGTGCTCGGGACGCTCGTCGCCGCGGTGCTCGGGCTGGCGATCGCGGTCGCCGGACGGGCTCCCACCCGGTTCGTGACCGTACCCGTGAAGGTGGTGATGGAGTTCATCCGCTCCACGCCGCTGCTGGTCCAGCTGGTGGGCGCGGCCGCGCTGTTCACCTCGGTGGAGCCGCTGACCATCGGCATCGTGGTGCTGGGCATCCACTACGCCACGTACACCTCGGAGGTGTACCGCGCCGGGATCGACGGTGTGCCGAAGGGGCAGTGGGAGGCCTGCCGGGCCCTGTCGATGACACCCCGGCGGACCTGGCAGGCCGTGATCCTGCCGCAGGCGGTGCGCAACGTGCTGCCCGCACTCGGGAACTACGCGATCTCGATGTTCAAGGAGACCCCGTTCCTCGCCGTGATCACGGTGCAGGAGATGGTCTTCGAAGCCCGTAAGTACGGGGGTGACCACTTCGTGTACACCGAGGTGTTCACACTCGCCGGACTGGTCTTCCTGGTCGCGAGCTACCCCACGTCCCTCCTGATGAGAAAGCTGGAGAAGCGCCTTGGCCACTGAACCTCTCCCCCTGCAGAAGACCGCGGCCACGGCCCCCGAGGACGTCGTCGCGATCCCGGCCACCCGGGCCACCGGACACCCGCTGGTCCGCTTCGACAAGGTCGTCAAGCGGTACGGCGACCATGTCGTCCTCGACCAGCTGGACTTCTCGGTCGAGCGCGGCGAGCACGTCACCCTGATCGGGCCCAGCGGCTCGGGCAAGACCACGATCCTGCGGCTGCTGATGACGCTGGAGAAGGTCAGCGACGGCGTGATCCGGATCAACGGCGATCCGCTGTCGCACATGCAGGCGCCGGACGGCTCGCTGAAGCCGGCGTCCGAGAAGCACCTGCGCGAGGCGCGGAAGAAGATCGGGATGGTCTTCCAGCAGTTCAACCTCTTCCCGAACATGAAGGTGCTGCAGAACATCACCGAGGCGCCCGTGAACGTCCTCGGCATGGACCGGGACAAGGCGGAGACCCGGGCCCGGGAGCTGCTCGACCTCGTCGGTCTCTCCGGGAAGGTCGACGCGCACCCGTCCCAGCTCTCCGGCGGCCAGCAGCAGCGCGTCGCGATCGCGCGGGCGCTGGCGATGGAGCCGGAGATCCTGCTCCTGGACGAGGTGACGTCCGCGCTCGACCCGGAACTGGTGGCGGGGGTGCTGGAGCTGCTGAGCGACATCGCCAGGAACACCGACATCACCATGCTCTGCGTGACCCACGAGATGAACTTCGCCCGGGACGTCTCGGAGAAGGTACTGATGTTCGATGCCGGGAGGGTCGTGGAGTCGGGTTCGCCGGAAAAAATCTTCTCCGATCCCGAACACGAACGTACTCGCGAATTCCTCAACGCGGTGCTGTGACCTTGGCATCCGTCGATCGCTCTTGACTCTGGCATATGCCGGACGGGTGCGCCCCAGCTAGCGGGGCCGGGGCGCACCGACGAGTAGTCAACACCCGGCCCTGAACGGCCTCTTGGCGGCTATCGTGGTGACAAAGCTTGCGGTCACAACCTGGTAGGGGGAAACCGTGGCGTTGAAGCCCGAACCGACCGCGCCGTTCCATTCGGTGCAGTACGCCCTTCGTGTTCTCGAAACGGTCTCCAAGCACGGCAACGGTGTGAAGGACACCCAGATCGCCCGGGAGACGGGACTGCCCCTCGGGCATCTCACCTCCCTGCTGCTGACGCTGCGCCGCGAGGGATACGTCGAGCAGATCACCGACGGCGCGTATGTCACCGGCGCCTCGCTGCTGCTCCTCGGCTCCGGGGCGGCCCGTCGGCAGGCTCTGGAGGCCAAGCTCCAGCAGACGCTGGTCCAGCTGCGGGACTCGGTGGGCGCCGCCGTCTACATCAGCCGGTACGTGGACGGCGAGATCCGCGTCACGCAGTACGCCGACGGTCCCCGGACACCCGCGGTCAACGAGTGGGTGGACTTCCGGTCGGCGGCGCACGCCTCGGCGATCGGCAAGTGCCTGCTGACCCAGCTCGACCAGAACGGGCGGCGCGATCACCTCTCGCGGCACAAGATAGCCCGGCTGACATCACGGACGATCACGAGCGAGAAGGTCCTCTTCTCCAAGCTGGACAGCCAGCCGGCGACGGTACCGGTGCTCGACCTCCAGGAGTACGCGGTCGGCACGGTGTGCGCCGCGGTGCCCTTGACGGCCGGGTCCTCGGCGGGATGCCTGGCGCTGTCCCTGCCGGTCGAGCACGCGCACCGGCTGCGCGCGGCGGCGGACACGCTGAACCGGCGGGCCGCGCCGGTTCTCCTGTCGCTGGCGCTGTAGCCGGACCGGCCCGTCCCGCGTCGTCCTCGCTCGCCGGACGGGCCTGACCAGCTCGGACGGGACGGACCGGACCGGCTGCGCGACGCCGTCCGGCCTCGCTCGCCGGACGGGTGGCGGAACACGGCCCGTCCGGCGAGCGAGGACGTCTTCCTCGGCGCGACCGGCGCGGGCCGGGCCCTCCTACCGCTCCAGCCACACCGCCGTGTCGCGCGGCAGCACTCCCGGCTCGTCCAGCTCCGCGCTGGCCAGCAGCACCCTCGCATCCGGCGGGAGCGCCACCGGATCGCCCAGGTTGACCAGGCAGCGGAACGCATCCCCGCGGTCGAAGCAGACCGTGTCCCGCCCCGCGTCCACCCAGGTCAGGGTTTCCCCGAGCGGGGTGAGCCGCTCTCGGCGCAGGGCCAGGGCGGCCCGGTAGAGGGTGAGGAAGGAGTCCGGGTCGGCCTCCTGCGCGGATGCGCTCAGCTCCGCCCAGTCCGCCGGCTGCGGCAGCCAGGGGGCCTTCGCGCCGGACGGGGAGAAGCCGAGCGACGGTCCGCCGGACTGCCACGGCAGCGGGATGCGGCACCCGTCGCGCCCCCGGTCCACACCCCCCGACCGCTCGAACGTCGGGTCCTGGATCAGCGCGTCCGGCAGGTCCTGCACCTCCGGCAGCCCGAGCTCGTCGCCCTGGTACACGTACACCCCGCCCGGGAGGGACAGCGTGAGCAGCGCCGCCGCCCGCGCACGGCGGCGGCCGAGCACGGGGTCGCTCGGGTCGAGCAGCCGCTTGTCGCCCATGTCGAACGACGTGTCCTCGCGCCCGTACCGCGTGACGTGGCGGATCGTGTCGTGGTTGGACAGCACCCAGGTCGGGGGAGCACCGACCGGTGCGTGCCCCGCGAACGTGGAGTCGACGACCCCGCGCAGGGCCGCCGCGTCCCACGGGCAGCACAGGAAGTCGAAGTTGAACGCGGAGTGCAGCTCGTCGGGGCGCAGATAGCGGGCCGTCTGTTCGGCGGCAGGCAGCCAGACCTCGCCGACGAACGTCCGGTCGCCGTCGTAGGAGTCGAGGATCTTGCGCCAGGAGCGGTAGATGTCGTGGACCTCGTCGCAGTCCTGGTACGGGAGGTCGGTGACATCGGGGTCGGGTCCGACGTCGGGCAGTCCGGGCTTCTTCGCCAGACCGTGCGCGACGTCGATCCGGAAGCCGTCGACGCCCCGGTCCAGCCAGAACCGCAGGATGTCCTCGAACTCGGCCCGCACCTCCGGGTGTTCCCAGTTCAGGTCGGGCTGTTCGGGGGCGAACATGTGCAGGTACCAGGGTCCCGCGCTGCCGTCCGCCTCGGTGACGCGCGTCCAGGCGCTGCCGCCGAAGTAGGAGACCCAGTCGTTGGGCGGCAGTTCACCGCTCCCGCCCCGGCCGGGGACGAACCAGAAGCGCTCCCGCTCCGGCGCCCCGGGCCCCGCGGCCAGCGCGGCGCGGAACCACGCGTGCTGGTCGGAGCAGTGGTTGGGGACGAGGTCGACGAGGACCCGGAGCCCGTGGCCGTGCGCCTCGGTGATCAGATGCTCGGCCTCGGCGAGGGTGCCGAAGAGCGGGTCGATGTCGCGGTAGTCGGCCACGTCGTAGCCGCCGTCGGCCATCGGCGAGGTGTACCACGGGTTGAACCACAGGGCGTCCACGCCGAGTTCCCGCAGATACGGCAGCCGGCTGCGGACCCCGGCGAGGTCGCCGGTGCCGTCCCCGTTGCCGTCCGCGAAGCTGCGTACGTAGATCTGGTAGATCGCGGCGTGCCGCCACCAGTGGGTCACTGAGACTCCTTGTTCGGTAAAGGGGTGGTGCGGGCGGCCGCAGTCAGGGGCGGCCGCCCGCACCGGACGGGGCTACCAGCCGGTGTTGCCGGAGCCCCGGGTGATCGTGAAGCCGCCCGCGGCGGAGAGTCCGCCGTCGGTGGCGCCGCTGACGGTGGTGCCGGAGAACGTTCCGGCACCGGCGGAGTTGATCTCGATGCCGTACGAGCCGGCCTTGTCGATCTTCAGACCGTCGACCGTCACGGAGCTGACGTTCTTCTGCCAGCTGATGAGCAGGCCGCTGTAGGTGCTGTCGAGGAGGTCGTTGTCCTGGAGGAGGACGGGTGCGGTGATGTCGGAGGAGTCGGCGTAGATCCAGAGCGCGCCGAGCCTGCTCTGCCAGTTGGGCTCGTAGCCGCCGGTGCGCGTCAGGGTGTTGCGCAGGACGGCGGTGGTGCCGCTGAACGGCACGGGGGCGAACCGGCTGCTGATCGCGATGCCGGAGGCGCCGGTGACCGTGTCGGCGAGGAGGTTGTCCTCGACCCGGTTGGCGTGGCCGCCGTAGATGCCGACCGTGTTGGCGAGCAGCGGAAGCTGCACGGTGTTGAAGCGGAACGCGCTGTCCGTGACCGCCTGCGACTCGGAGAACATCGCGAGTCCGTCGTCGCCGGTGTTGCGGATGCTCGACTGCGTGACCTCGCTCCCCGCCGTGCCCTTGTGGAGGTTGACGCCGTCCGCGAACGTGTCGCGGATGCGCAGCCCGGTGGCGAGGAGGCCGGTGGTCGGGGCGTCGGTCCAGAGCCCGACCTTGGTGTGCTCGATCCAGATGTTCTGCAGGGTCGAGCCGTTGCCGAAGTCGCCCTCGACCGCCGCGTCGAAGTTGGCGTCGTCCCGGTAGGAGACGTCACCGGCGATCATCAGGTCCTGCACGTTGCTGGTGCCGCCGCGGCCGAAGAGGCCGCCCTTGCCGTTCTTGCCGCGCAGCACGGTGTACCACTGGCCGGCGCCGCGCAGGTCGGCCCCGGCGAGGTCGATGTGCCCGGAGATGTCGTACGTGCCGGCGGGCAGCCAGAGCCCCTTGCCCTGCGAGGTGGCCGTGGCGAGGGCCGAGTTGAGGGCCGAGGTGTCGTCCGTGGAGTCGCCCGGCGTGACGCCGAGGGTGGTGGCGGAGACGAATCCGGTGGCGGGCATGGTCAGCGCGGCCGGGACGCTCTCGGTCTCGACGAGGTCCAGGGTGTAGGAGGCGGCGGTGTCGCCGGAGTCCTTCCGGAACTTCAGTACGGTGCCGGCCGGGAGCTCCTTGCCGAGCAGGGTGCGGGTCTCGTCGAAGAAGTGGTGGCCGGAGCCCTGGGAGGGATCGTTGTTGTAGGGGTAGCCGCCGTACACCCAGCTGTACTTCGAGCTGAGCGGCAGGTCCTCGATCTCGCTGCCGTCGGCGTAGACGCTGAGCGTGGCCGCGGTTCCGGTGCCGGCCGCGTTGTCCGGCAGGGAGTAGCGCAGGGTCAGCGCGTTGGCCGGCTTCGTCAGGGTGAACTGCACGTACTCGCCGGTGCTGTCGAGGACGACGGCCTTGCGGCCGGAGGCCTCGGACGGGACGGTGAGGTAGGTGCGGTCGGGGCCGATGACGGTGGCGTCGGTGCTGCCGCTCTCGGCCTCGTACGCGGTGTACGGGAGGGTGGCGCCGCGGGTCGCGGCGGGGGTGGAGCCGGTGACGGCGATGCCGTCGAGCTGGTAGCCGCCGTTGTCACCGGAGGCCGTGCGCAGGGTGAGGCTGTTGAGTGCGGCGCGCAGCGGGACGTCGGTGCCGGCGGTCGCCCAGGCGCCGCCGGTGCCGGGCAGGGTGAGCCGGCGCACGGTCGTGCCGTTGGCCTGCAGCGTGGTGGTGGCCGCGGTGGTGTCCGTGGTGCGGTAGCGGACGGTCAGCGGGTAGGTGGCTGCCTCGGGCGCGTCGACGGAGAAGACCGCGCGGGCGCCGGTGGTGGTGAGGCCGGCCAGGTAGGCGCTGCCCTCGTAGCCGGCGGCGGTGGTGGCCCTGGACGCGCCGCCGGAGACGAAGGCGTCCTCGGCCTGGTGGGTCAGGGTCGTGGGACCGGGGTCCGTGGGGGTGGTGGGGGTGACCGCGGTGGCGTGGTCGAGGTTGACGTTGCCGCTGTCGGACGTGGTGAACGTCCAGGTGACGGTGTTGTCCCCGGCCCGGTAGCCGACCGCCTCCTCGTGGGTGGCCCAGGTGTCCCAGTTCGCGGTGGCGGGCAGGCTCACCTGGCGGATCCGGTCGCCGTTGACGTACAGGCTGAGCGTCATGGTGGCGGTGGTGCCGTTGGCGTAACGGAGGGCCAGGGACCCGGCACCGGCCGCTTCGGAGTGCACGGCGAACGAGACCGACGCGGCGCCCTTGTGGGCGTCGGTGAAGCCGCCGACGAAGCCGCTGCCCGTGTAGCCGGGGTGTTCGGTCGACACGGCGGCTCCGCCGGACAGCTGTGCGGACTCCGCTTCGAGCACGGTGCCGGCGGCCTGCGCGGTGGCCGTGGCCCCGTACAGCAGGGCTCCGAGCATCGACAGGAGCAGCGGCAGCACGGCCCGCAGGGTGCGGGAGCGGTTGTGGGAGCGCTTTCTTGGTGCAGGAGACACGGCTGTGTGTCCTTCCTGTGTGGGGGAATCCCGGGGTGGTGCCGAGACGGCACCACGGCGGGGCCCCGCGGGTCAGCCCTTGAGGCTGCCCGCGGTGAGGCCCGCGATGATGTGGCGCTGGAAGATCAGGAAGAGGACGAGCAGCGGCACGGCGGCCATGGCCATGCCGGCCAGCAGCTGGTTGGCGGGCATGAACTCCGACAGTCGGTTGAGGGCCACGGTGATCGGCTGCTTCGCCTCGTCCGGCAGGACGAGCATCGGCCAGAGGAAGTCCTTCCAGACGCCGACGACCGCGAAGATCGAGACGACGGCCAGCACCGGCCGCGACAGCGGCAGGACCACCGAGACCAGGACCCTGAGCGTGCCGGCGCCGTCGATCCGTGCGGAGTCGAGGAGTTCGGCGGGGATCTGGTCGAAGAACCGCTTCAGGATGAAGATGTTGAAGGCGTTGGCGGCGGCGGGGAGCCAGATCGCGAACGGGGTGTTGATCAGGTTGATGTGGAAGAGGGGTACGTCCACGACGGTCAGATACGTCGGCACGAGCAGCGCGGACACCGGCAGCATCAGCGTCGCCAGCATCATGCCGAGGACCACGTTGCCCAGCAGCGGGCGCAGCTTGGAGAGCGCGTAGGCGGCGGAGACGTCGACGAGCAGCTGGGTGAGCCAGGCGCCCAGGGCGAGGATCAGAGTGTTGAGGAAGTAGTGCCCCAGTCCGACGTTGGTCCAGGCGTCCGTGTAGCTCTCGGGGTGCCAGCTCTGCGGGAACATCGTGGGGTGCGGATCGCCGAGCTCGGCGGAGGACTTCATCGCGCCGGTCGCCATCCAGTACAGCGGGAAGACGAAGGTGAGAGTGAAACCGATCAGGGTGAGGACCAGCACGAAGCGGTAGAGGAGCCGTCCGGTGCGGCGGTTCATCTCAGCGGGTGCGATCAAAGTGCGTACGGGGGTTTCGGCAGGCATGGGTGGTCCTCTCAGCCCTTCGTCCGGGTCAGGCGCAGATAGACGCCCGCGAAGAGTCCGAGCACGACGAACAGCAGCGTGCTCATGGCGCTGGCCAGGCCGAAGTCGTTGTAGACGAAGGCGTAGCGGTAGAGCAGCAGGAGCACGGTGACGGTGGCGTCGTCGGGGCCGCCGCCGGTGAGCACGAAGGGTTCGACGAAGACCTGCATGGTGCCGATGACCTGGAGCAGCAGCGTGATCATCAGGATGAAGCGCATCTGCGGGATCGTGACGTGCCACAGCCGCTGCCGGATGGACGCTCCGTCGAGCTCCGCCGCCTCGTAGAGCTCGCCGGGGATGCCGCCGAGGGCCGCGAGGTAGATGAGGGTGGTGGTGCCCATGTTGGCCCAGGTGGAGACGAGCACCAGGGAGATCATCGCGAGGTTCTCCGACTCCAGCCACTGCTGGGCGGGGAGGTGGAAGACCCCCAGGACGTTGTTGAACAGGCCGGGGCCGGGGTCGTAGAACCAGCGCCACAGCAGCATGGTGACGATCGGCGGCAGCATGACCGGCAGGTACACGGTCATCCGCAGGTACGAGCGGCCGTGGCGCAGCTCGTTCAGGACGACGGCGGTGGCGAACGGGGCGGCGAAGCCGAAGACCAGGGCGAGCAGGGTGAAGTAGCCGGTGTTCTTCCACGCGGTGAGGAACAGCGGATCGTCGAACAGCCGCTGGAAGTTGTCCAGGCCGACCCACCGGGCGGGTTCGGCGAAGGTGACTTGCTGGAAGCCGAGGAGCGCCCCGCGCACGATCGGGTACCAGGAGAACAGGGCGAAGCAGAGCACACCGGCGGCAAGGAAGAGGTACGCGACCAGGTTCTCGCGGACCGCCCGGCGCAGCCGGGCGCTGCCCGGCCCGGCCGCGGGGGCGGCGGTGGTACGGGCCGGGGCGGGGGCCCCGGCGGCTGCCGGGTCCCCGTCCGGGTGGCCGGTGCTCTTCGCCGGGGCGGAGGAGAGCGACGACACGTTCATCGTCACTTCACCGTGGCGAGGATGGTGTCGGCCTTCTTCGCCGCGTCCTTGAGGAGCTGGTCGATGTCCGCGTCCTTCTTGGTCAGCACGGACTGCATGACGCCGTCGAGCACGGTGTAGAGCTGCTGGGCGTTGGGCGGCTCGACCTTGGTCTCCACCTGGGCGTTGCGGTCGACGAACGGCTTGTAGTTGCCGACCGGGGTGTTGGCGTACTTGGCGTGGATCCGGTCGATCTCGGCCTGGGTCCCGCCGGCGAACAGCCGGGGCTGCGGGAGCCCGATCGGCACGCCGTCCGTCTTGGCCCGCTTGCTGTCCACGTTCTCCCGCTCGGGGCTGCGCAGGTACTTCCACTGCACCCACGCGAGGCCGGCCTTGATCTTCTCCGGGGACGCCTTCGGGTTGAACATGAAGCCGTCGCCGCCGCCGAGGGTCGCCGTGCCGGGCATGGCCGCCAGGCCGTAGTCGTCGTAACTGCGCTCGAACTGCTTGACGATGGTGGGGATGTTGTCCGGTCCCGCCATGTACATCCCGAGCTTGCCGGCGCCCATCATCTTCTGGACGTCGGCTATCTCCAGCAGCTGGCGGGTACCCATGCTGTTGTCGGTCCAGCGCATGTCGTGCAGGGCCTGGAGGGCCTTGCGCCCGGCGTCGCTGTCGAAGGCGGCCTTCCACCTGCCGTCCTGCCGCGTCGCGACATCGCCGCCCATGGAGTAGATCCACGAGGTGAGGTGCCAGCCGCCCTGGTTGTTCTTGCTGTAGTCGGCGTATCCGACCGTGCCGTCGCCGAGCGCGCTGATCTTCTTGGCGGCGGCGCGGACCTCGTCCCAGTCGGCCGGCGGCTTGTCGGGGTCGAGCCCGGCCTTCTTGAACAGGGCGCGGTTGTAGAGGAGCCCGAGCGAGTAGTTGCCGGTGGGCAGTCCGTACGTCTTGCCGTCGGCGTCCTTGAAGACCTTCAGCAGCGCCGGGTCGATGTCCTCGGAGAACGGCACGTCGGCGACGTACTTGCTGATGTCGGCGGCCTGACGGCGCTGGATCAGCCCGGCGGGGTCGGTGAAGTAGACGTAGTAGACGTCCTCCAGCTGACCGCCCGCGAGCTTCGCGGCGAAGGTCTTCGGGTCCATCTGGCCCTCGCGGGCGTCGATCCTGATCTTCGGGTGGCTCTTCTCGAAGGCTTTGACGTCCTCCATGAAGTTCTTGCGGTCGACCGGCTGGGTCTTGGCCGGCATGCCGTTGACGCTGATCGTGACCACGCCGTTCTTGTCCACACCGGAGGACGAGGACGCGGAACCACCGCAGGCCGTGAGAGCGAGGGACAGGGCGACGGCCGTCGCCGAGCCGAGAAGCTGGCGTCTGCTGATGCCGGACGAGCCATCCATGCGAATCGTGCCTTCCTGGGTACGGGGCTGTCGGACCCCGGGCGCTTTGAGCTGCGCTGAAGGTAGAAGGCGGTTACGCAAGAAGTCAATGCATCAACGCAAGAAAGTAATGTTCTTGACCTTCGGAGGTAACGCCACCGTTCTCAACGGGGGCGGGCGGCGGTCGAGCCGCGGACGATCAGCTCGGTGTCGAACATCATCAGGTCGTTTGCACTGGCGTGGCCGTCGATCTGCGCCATGAGCGCGGCGACGGCGGCCGTCGCCATGGCCTGGATGGGCTGCCTGGCCGTCGTCAGCGGGGGCTCGGTGGCCACCATGAACGGGGAGTCGTCGAAGCCCACGACCGAGAGGTCCTTCGGTACGGAGAGCCCGTGGCGGCGGGCGCCGCGGACCGCCCCGAGCGCCAGCGCGTCACTTGCGCAAACGATGCCCGTGACCCCCTCGGCGAGCAGCCGGGGCAGCGCGGTGGCGCCGCCCTCCATGGTGAACAGCGCATGCGCCACCAGCCGCCGCCAGTCGTCCGGGGCGACGCCGCGCCGGCTGCAGAACCCCGCGAACCCGGCCAGCTTCCGGGCGGAGGGAACATGCCCGAGCGGCCCGAGGATCATCCCGATCCGCTCGTGCCCCAGCGCGGTCAGATGCGTCAGCGCCTGTTCGGCGGCCAGGGCGTCGTCCACCCGGACCTGGGCCACGCCCAGGTTCTCGTCCGCGGCGTTGAGCAGCACCATCGGCACTTTGCGCTCCCTCAGCGCCCGGCCGTGCTCGGGACCCGCGTCGGCGTAGCTCGCGCCGATGAAGACGATCCCGCCGATGTTCTGGTCCAGCAGCATCTCGATGTAGTGCGCCTCGGAGACTCCGTCGGCGGTGCGGGTGCACAGCACGGGTATCAGCCCACGCTTGTTGAGCAGCCCGCACAGGGCCTCGGCGAACGCGGAGAAGATCGGGTTCTGCAGGTCGGGCACGACCAGGCCGATCAGCGCGGCGCGGGGGGCGCGGTAGCGCAGCGGCCGCTCGATGCCGCACACGTCCAGGGCGCTCAGCACCGCGTCTCGGGTCGCACTCGCCACGTCCGGGCTGCCGTTGAGGACACGGCTGACCGTCGCCTCGCTGACACCCGCGAACTCGGCCACCTGGGAGAGTCGTCGTTTCGTCACGGGCTCACCCTACAAAGCCGCACGCAAAAAGGAAGATCACTTACGAAAGAAAATGACTTTCACTGAAAGACCGCCCGGCCACACGCGGTGCCGGAGGGGTGGAAACGCACTCCCCCGCACCCCGCGCCGAGGGGTCAGGCGGCCGGGCAGAGCTCCGCGGCATCGACCGGCGGCAGGGCGCGGGTCACGACCTCGTGCGCGGGACGGGCCGCGGGCACCGAGCGGTTCCGCGCGAAGACGACGAGGCGGAGCACCGCGAACCGCGCGACGCCGGCGAGTGCGGAGGCGGACAGGTAGACGACCTGTTCCAGCACGGCCCCCGGCGCTTCCACCAACCGCTGGAGCGCGAACATCGCCACACAGGTCACCCCGTACGCCGCCGCTGCCGAGCCGGCCGACTGCCCGTGCTGACGCCAGGTCGCACGCCCGCCCGATCCGAAGGTGAAGCGGGCGTGCAGTTCGGTGGCGAGGAGCGTGGAGACCACAGTGACCAGGGCGTTGGCCAGAGCCCAGGGGATCACGGAGGCCGAGGCCGCCACAGCGAAGCTGGAGGCGACCCCCACTCCGCCACCGCAGAGCACGAAGCGGGCGAAGGCGGCGACGGCGCCCGACGCCGCCACCTGCTGCTGCCGCTGTGCTGCCTCCATGACCCGTCCCCTCGATCGCCCACCAGGTGCGAGGTGAGCCCTTCGCTCCGCGAAGCCGGGGGCTCATCTCTTCGTGGTGCCATATTGGCACATTCATAGTGCCAATGCGAGCCATAATTGGCGCCAGCCGTGGCAGCACTGGCGCCACAGTCCCGCACGGGGCACAAAGAGGCAGGTCAGCGGGGTCACGGGCGCGCGTCATCAGCACCCCTGAAGAGCAGGTATTATTTTCGAGTCAGCAAGCGCCGCTAGCTCAGTTGGTTAGAGCAGCTGACTCTTAATCAGCGGGTCCGGGGTTCGAGTCCCTGGCGGCGCACAGACAGCACACGAGGCGGTCTCCGTTCAACGGAGACCGCCTCGTGTGTTTTGTGCCGCCCTCGACACTGTACGGATGTTTTACACAGACGTACTAGACAACCGTTTAAGACGTTCGTATATTCCTCTCCATGCCCACCTCTTCGCGCACCACCACCGCCCCCGGCGAGCTCGCCGGACGTCGGGAGTGGACCGCCTTCGTGGTCCTGCTCCTCCCTCTCCTCCTGGTCTCGATGGACGTGTCCGTCCTCTTCTTCGCGATCCCGTCCATCGACCGGGACCTCGCGCCCAGCGCCACCCAGCAGCTCTGGATCTTCGACGTGTACGCCTTCGCGCTCGCCGGGCTCCTCATCACGATGGGCTCGCTGGGCGACCGGATCGGACGCCGCAAGCTCCTGCTGTTCGGCGCGGCCGCCTTCAGCACGGCGTCGGTCGGCGCCGCCTACGCCACCAGCCCCGAGATGCTCATCGCGGCCCGGGCGCTGCTCGGGATCGGCGGTGCGACGCTGATGCCCTCGACCATGGGCCTGGTGCGGAACATGTTCCGCGACGAGAAGCAGCGCGGCCGCGCCATCGGCATCTGGTCCGGGGCCATGGCGGGCGGGATCGCGCTCGGCTCGGTCCTCAGCGGCATCATGCTGGAGCACTTCTGGTGGGGTTCGGTCTTCCTGATCAACGTGCCGGCGATGGTGCTGCTGCTGATCCTGGTGCCCGTCCTGGTGCCGGAGTTCAAGGACCCGGACCCGGGACGCTTCGACTTCCTCAGCGTGCCCCTGTCGATGGGCGCCGTGCTCCCGGTCGTCTACGGGGTCAAGGAGACGGCCGCCGAGGGGATGAGCCTGCGCAACGGCCTCCTCATCGTCGCCGGGCTCGTCGTCGGCCGGTTCTTCGTCCGGCGTCAGCGCGGCCGCTCCGACGCGCTGATCAGCCGGGACCTCTTCCGCGACCGTCACTTCGCCGCCGGGATCGGCCTGAACGCGCTGGCCGCGTTCGCCATGATGGGCTCGGCCTTCTTCACCACGCAGTACCTGCAGTCGGTGCTCGGGATGAGCACGATGGAGGCCGCGCTGTGGAGCCTGGCCCCGTCGCTGGCGGTGGGCGCGGCCGCACCGGCGGCCACCGCGATCGCCCAGCGGACCGAGCGCGCCCGGGTGATCTGTGCCGGCTTCCTCATCGCGGCCGCGGGCTTCGGTGTCCTCGCCCTGTCGGGTACGGACTCCCTCGCCGTCCTGCTCATCGGCTCGGCCGTGATGAGCAGCGGAATCGTCACGGTGATGGCACTCGTCTCGGACCTGGCCATGTCCACCAGCCCGCCGGAGAAGGCGGGTTCGGCGGCCTCCCTGCTGGAGACGGGACAGGAGTTCGGCGGGGCGATGGGCATGGCCCTGCTGGGTGCGGTGGCGACCGCGGTCTACACCGCGGACATGCCGGACACGGCCCCGGAGGCGGCCCGCAAGACACTGCCGGGGGCGCTGTCCACCGGCGACGGCTCACTGATCGCGGTCGGGCGGGACGCTTTCGTGCACAGCATGCAGTACGCCTCGGTGGCCGGCGGGCTGCTCCTGCTGGTGGGGGCGGTCCTGGCGGTGACGCATCTGCGACGGGCGGCGGCTTCAGAGCCCTCCGCCGTGTGAGGACAGCAGGCCGTGACGCCCGTGCTCCTCGTACTCCCGTACCAGCGGGGCGAGTTGGCCGTCACCGAACGGTACGTACCCTCCGCCGTCCCCGTTCCACCAGAGCGGCCCCCCGGACCAGAAACCTTCGCGGCGCAGTCCGACCCGGTGCACCTTGTTCGTCGCGGTCACCGGCATCGACTCGACGACGCGCAGGAACCGGGGGGCCATCTTCGTCCCCAGGTCGGGCTGGTCCCGGAGGAAGGCGGCGAACGCGTCCGGATCGAACCGCACCCCGTCGCGCAGTGCCAGCGCCGCCATGACCTGGTCCCCCGCGACCGGGTCGGGCACCGCGTAGACCGCCACGGCCGCCGCGTCGGACCAGCGGGCCAGGATGTTCTCGATCATCGCGGCGGCCAGGTTCTCACTGTCGACGCGCAGCCGGTCCTCCGTACGGCCCGCGAAGTAGAGGAAGCCGTCGGCGTCGCGGTAGAAGAGGTCCCCGGTCCAGTACCAGCCGTCACGCAACCGGGCGGCGTCCGCCGCCTCGTTGCGCCAGTACCCCTCGAAAGGGGTCCGGCCCCGGTTGACCAGCTCCCCTATCGCGGCGGCCCCGTTGAGGAGGGTTCCGCCGGGGCCGAAGACCGCGGCCACCCGCTCCCGGCCGCTCGACGGGTCGACGACCGCGAGGTCGTCGCGGTCGGACGCCCGGCCGATCGCACCCGGCGGGGTGTCGG
Organism: Streptomyces sp. NPDC048211; assembly: GCF_043202315.1. Lineage (NCBI taxonomy): Bacteria > Bacillati > Actinomycetota > Actinomycetes > Kitasatosporales > Streptomycetaceae > Streptomyces > Streptomyces sp. NPDC048211. Next base: position 171,850 of record NZ_JBIDAD010000010.1, on the reverse strand, counting down.
GGGTCCGCTGGATCGCCGCACCTCCCTCCGAGGAGCCGTACCCCTCGACGAGCCGCACCCCGAACCGCTCCCGGAAGCGGGCCGCGTCCACCGCCCCGGCCTCGGTGCCGAAGCCCAGGCGCAGCGGGTGCTCGCGGTCGTCGGGGCGCTCGGGGGTGGCCAGCAGATACTGCACGGCACGGCCGACGTAGGTGAAGTACGTGGCGCCGTGCGCGCGTACGTCGGCGAGGAAGCCGGAGGCCGAGAAGCGGCGGCGCAGGGCGACGGCGGCACCGGCGGACAGGGCGGGGGCCCAGTCGGCGATCACCGCGTTGCCGTGGAACATGGGCATGCAGATGTAGTGGACGTCGTCGCCCCGGATCCCGAAGTGATCGACGAGCGAGCGCCCCGCCGCCGCCAGGCGCCCCTGCGTGCAGATCGCGGCCTTGGGGGCACCGGTGGATCCCGAGGTGAAGTACAGGAGCATCCGGGTCGCGGGAGCGGGCCGGTGCAGGACCGTGTCACCGGGCCGCGCCCCGGCGTAGGGGGCGAGGAGTGCGGCGTAGGCGTCGGTGTCGGTGACCAGCACCCGTACGCCCGGCAGCGCGAGGCCGTCGAGCAACGGCAGATGGGCGCGCTCGGTGATCAGCACCCGGCATTCGGTGTGCAGGATGTCGCGGGCCAGTTCGGCGCCGCGACGCGTGGGGTTGATGCCCGCGACGGCGGCCCCGGCCAGGGCCGCCGCGCTCAACCACAGCGGGAATTCGGGGGTGTTGTCGAGCAGCACCCCGAGGTGCGGTTCGCTGCCCGCCGGCAGCAGTTCCGCCAGGAGCGCGGCCCGTGCGGCAGCGCCCGAGGCGACCTGGTGATGACTGAGGACGGTTCCCTCATGTCTCAACCCGGGCCGGTGATCGCCCCATTGGCGCTGTACGAGCTCCGCGACGGTGCCTGCGCTCCCCATGGCGCCGCACGGTAACCGACCAGGCGTCAGAACTGAACATCCGAGCACGAGTAGAACGCGTTGGCCGTGTCGGCGATGTTCCAGACGCTCAGGATGATGTGCTTCCCGGTCTTCTGGGTGGGGATGGTGCCCTGCTGGGTCAGGGTCGACGGCGGCTGCTGGTTGCCGTACGGCACCGTCATGAAGGGCTGGGACTCCAGGTCGGACCTCTTGAGCGGCTTGGTGGGGTCCCAGCCGTTCTTGGTGATGTAGTAGCGGAAGTCGGTCGTGGCGTGCCGGGCGGTGAACTGCCAGCGGAAGCTGAAGCCCTGGCCCGCGGTGACCTTGGTGGCGGGCCAGTTGCCGCCGCGCGGGTCGTCGAGCTGGGCGAACTCGCCGTGGCCGCCGGAGCAGATGGCGCCGTCGGCGGGACCCGCCGCCGGGAAGCCCTTGGGGCCCTCGACGCTCTGCGGCTCCCACTGGATGTTGCCGCAGTTCGTCACCGTGCCGTTGGCGCAGAGCTTCTGACGGCTGATGGGGTTGTCCGTATAGCCGTGGCTGCTGGCACTGCTGGTCGCGAACATCGAGACGCCCGCTACCGCAAGGCCGACCAGGGCCGCGCCTGTCTTCTTACGCATTGCTGCCGCTCCTCGGAGACGTGGGGGAGGTTCCATGAGCACTGCTACGCGCGTGTTGTGCGGTCTAGACCAAGACCTAGATTATTGACGCAGCATGAACATGTCCAGACCAATGAGAGCCGGATTCCGGTTGCCTCCGAGGTGCCGGGCAGAACGTCTCAGGCGCTGTCCCCACCACTGCGGCCGGTGTAGAAGGCCACCGTCAAGTCCTTGACCAGGGACTTGCGTTCGTAGTCGTCGAGCTCCACGAGGCCCCGGGCGGTCAGCCGGTTGACGGTGTCGTCCACGGCGTCCACCACCGAAGTCAGCACGCTGTCGCGGTGCTTGGCGTCGATCGCGGCGATCCGGCGCCGCTGCATGGCCGCCGCCACCTCCGGCGCGTACTCGATTCCGGTCGGCTGCGCCGAGTACACCTCGATGCCGACCGGCTCGCAGTCCGCCTTCAGCATCCGCGTCAGCGCGTCGCCTACCGCCTCGGCGTTGCGCAGGGTGTGCGCGTCCTCGTGGAAGGCGTCGGCGGGCAGCTGGGACAGGACCCGCGCCATGGCCGCCTCGACCTGCTCGCGCAGGTACTCCTCGTGGTCCTCGACCCCCAGCGTCGCCCGGACGGTGTCCTCGACCCGCCACACGACGAGGACGACGACCCGCAGCGCGGTGCCGTTGGCGTCCATCGCGGGCAGCGGCTCACTGCGCCAGTGCCGCAGCCGTACGTCGACCCGGCGCCGCAGCAGCAGCGGGCTGATCCACATCAGCCCGGTCCGCCGCACGGTGCCCCGGTACCGGCCGAAGAGCGTGAGCACCCAGGTGTACCCGACCCGGCCCCGGCTCAGACCGCCGATCGCGAAGAGGACCACGGTCGCCAGCAGTGCGAGCGCCGCCCAGGCCCCCGTACCGAGTCCGTCGTACGGTCGCGGACCGACCCCGATCCGCGACAGCACCCGGGCCGGCACCGCCCCGGCCCACCACAGGACTCCACCGGCGGCGGCGGTCCCGCAGGCCGCGGTGAGCACCGCGACCCAGCCGGGCAGCGCCGGTCCCGGCCGCTCGTGCAGCCGCGGATCGGCGACCGGTGCGGGCCGGGTCGAGGGCTGTACCTGCGGAGACCTCGGCACCGGCGGCCGCCGGACACCGGCCGGCTGCTCGCCCCCGGGTGCCCTGCGTACGACGGTGACGGGCAGCGCCGTGGCGTCCGCCCCGGTCTCGGCCTCCTCCCGGAAGAGCAGGTGCACGGGGATGGAAGCCGTGCGCTCGTTGGCGATGACCGCCTGGTGCCGGCCGGTGTCCCACCGCACGTCGGGGCGGAGTTCAGCGGTGTCCTCGCGGGGGTCGGTCCGGAATTCGCCGGTGTCCTCGCGGGCGCCGGTCCGGAATTCGCCGGTGTCCTCGCCGGTGAACGTCAGGGAGAGGGAGTCGGGGGCGAGCCCCGGCGCGGGCGCGGTGTGCGGTGCGCCGCCCCGGCCGGGAGCGGCCGCGGAGGCGTCGCGGGGATCGGTGGCAGAGATGTCGCGGGGGTCGGTGGCGGAGGCGTCGCGGACATCAGGAGCAGAGGCGTCGCGGACATCGGGAGCGGTGGCTCCGGGCCCGTACGTCGCCGACCCGGCGCCCGCCATGACGAGCACTGCGGCCTCGACGGCCGAGGCAGGCCCGCCGTCCACCGGATCACCGGCGGCCGAGGCACCGGCCTCCGGTGCGGGAACGGGCAGCAGGTCCACGGCGTTCGGCCGGGCGTCGCGCGGCTGCGGGCCACCGGCGACGCGTTCGTCGGCCTTCCGGTACACCGGGCCGGGGCCCGCGGTCCTCGGCACCGGATCGCTCGCCGCCGGTTCCGCACCCGGGACGGCCGTCGGCACGGAGCCCGGGGCCGCCGGGACCGACACCGAGGCCGAGGTCGCGCCGAAGGCGGAGCCCGCGCGTTCGTCCTCCCCCGGCACCAGGTCGAGCACGAGGTCGACGACGGAGTCCGCCCCGGACCCCGTCACCGCGAAGGGACCGGGGACCCCGGCGGGATCGGGCGCGGGCGTCCTCGGCACGGCCTCCGGACCGGGATCCGCACCGGCCGGGTACACGGGATCCGGGCCGGCCGGCGCGAGCGCACCCGCCGGCCCGGGGGCGGACCAGGCGTCCGATCCGGACGCGGCGGACACCGCGGACGGGGCGGACGCGAAGGGCGAGCCGGACCCGGCCGGCCGGCCGAAGCCGTCGGCCCCGTCGAACCCACCGGGCCCGGCCGACCCGCCGGAACCCACCACCCCGTCGAACCCGGCCGGGGCCGGCATCTGCGGTGCCTCCCCGGCCGCCGCCCGCTCCCCCGCCTCGGCCCAGGCGTCGGTGACCCGCCCCGCTCCGTCCGGCCCCACCCATTCCCGTACCGGGACCGCCCCGTACCTCTCCTCCCCGTACTCCGGGTTCTCCCGGTTCTCCGGGTTCCCGGAGCTGTCCGACACCGTGGATCGCATTCCCGCCTCCGTCATGTGCGTCGTGTCACGCGAAGAGTCGCCGCCAGGTCTCCGGACCCGGATAGCCGTCGGCTTCCGTGCCCCGCCAGCCCTGGGCCTTCTGGAAGGCCTCGACATTGCGTCGGTCCGCCTCGGTCCACCGAGGGCTGGGGCCCGACAGGTAGTACTTGCCGTATCCCTTCTTCACCAACTGTTTGCCGAGCTTGTCGACATGGCTGTTGGACTGACCCGGCCTGAAATAGCCCCGCCCGGGGAAGGCCGGGACCGACGTGGAGCCGTCCCGCCCGGCCGTGCCGCCCGCGGCGGGGATGTCGTGGCCGGTTCCGTTCTCCAGCAGGCGCCAGGTGTCGGGCCCGGGGAGACCGTCGGCCTCCTTGCCCTTCCAGCCCTGGGCCTTCTGGAACGCCTGGGTCGCCAGCCGGTCGGCGCTGCCCCAGACGGGGCCGGGCCCGACCTTGTAGAAGCGCTTGCCGCCCCGGTCGACGAGCATCCTGCCGAGGCGGGTGACGTAGGCGTTGTTCGCGCCGGCGCCGAACTTCCCGGCACCCGGGAACAGGGTCTTCGTCGAGTCGCTGCCGCCGGACCCGCTCGTCAGCCCCTTGTACCGGTAGGCGACGTAGCTGCCCGAGTTGGTCCAGTACGCCATGGGCGTCGTCTGCTTGCGGGTGTGCGGCTTGGTCTGCTCGTACGCCGTGTAATGGGTGTGCGTGTAGTCGGTCCAGCCGCCGAAGATCGTGACGTGCGAGCCCTTCGAGGGGTCGGCCGGGTTGTGGAAGAGCAGGATGTCGCCGGGCTGGAGTTCCTCCCGCGCGATGCGCGTGCCGTACGTGGCGAGGCTGCCGGTCCATTCGTTGCCGGTCAGGTTCCAGGCCATCGACACATAGCCGGAGCAGTCCTGGCGGTATCCGTCCGACCAGTACTTCTCCATGCTGTACGGGACCTGAGCGGAGACCCACTTCTTCGCGCGGTTGATGATGTCGGCCCGGGTGGTCTGGCGCAGCGCGGGCGCGCCCGCCTGGGACGCCGGCGGCCCCGAGGCGCCCGCGCCCTGCAACGGACCGGGTCCGCCCTGCGGACTGTCCGCCCCCGGTTCGACCGGCCCGTCCTCCGCACTGCCGGACACCGCACCGGTCACCGCAGGCGCACCGTTCACCGAGGCCGCGTCCGCCGCCCGGCCCGGGTCCGTCGCCGGGGCCGGGTCGGCCGCCGCGCCCGCGGCCTCGGCGAGACCGGCGCTGAGCACCACTCCCGCAGCGGTGACCAGCACCATCGCGCGCCGCGCGCCGTGCGCGGCCGGATGCCCTCCGTCTCGCGTCGGCAGTCCCGCGGCTGCCGTGCGCCTCTGCACGGCGCATCCCGCACAGGTGCAGTCGATGGCGGGTACGTACTCCTTGAAGGCCGGCACAGTCATGCGATTCCCCTCCGCACTCGTCAAGATCTTCAGGCGCATCTGTACGGGCGTCAGTGTCTCAACTCTGCTGACATATCGCATTTTGACGGACAGAAGAGAAAAAACGACCATCCGACAGGCCGAGATGGAAGGGAAATGGTCAGGAGCACGGCTGGAGATCGGGTAGAGTTTTCCAGGTCAGCAGGCGCCGCTAGCTCAGTTGGTTAGAGCAGCTGACTCTTAATCAGCGGGTCCGGGGTTCGAGTCCCTGGCGGCGCACGCAGAGTCAAGGCCCCCTCACCACGCGTGAGGGGGCCTTGTTCGTTCCCGTGCACCCCGCCGACCCGTTCCGCCTCCCCGACCACCCCGCACGGGCGTCACCGGGGCGAATTATTTGCTCACGCACAGCGCACACGCGCCCGACGGGCAGCCACCGGCCGGCCGGTCGAGGGCGCGGCGGCTCGCGGCGCACCCCCTCATACGCCTCCACACCACCTCTCCACAAGAGCCGCACAAATCGCGCATTTGAGCGGGTAATAACCCGTTTCAGCCTTGCGATCGCGGCTGGGGTCGGCCAGTCTGTCCGGGGGCCTTCGGCACCAACCACGCCGATGGGACCCTTAGTTGGGGGAAACGGAGGGAAAGAATCCGGTTGTGACCGACGTGAGGGGGAGGCGTCGTGCACAAGCAAACGCCCAGCAGGCATCATGCAACCGGAAGGTCGCCGTTCCCTGTCCCGGGAAGGGCGACCCGTCACTGAACCGTCGGCCGCGTTCCAGGGGGAGGCGCGGTGGACGAAACGACCGACCGACCACGCAGCCCCGCCTGCGTGCAGGGGGATGACCCATGACGTCGACGCCGCCAGGCGCCCGGCAGGACGACGACCCTTCCCGGACCACACAGCTTCGGATACCCCCGCAGCTGCGGACCGGGGCTCCGCGGCGAAGGCAACGCAAAGAGCTGCCGCGGTACGACTACGAGCACTACAGCCGGCTCGCCGGGCCTCTGACCCAGCCCGACCCCGCCAGGCCCTACACCGTGAAGTACCGCTCGCTCCTCTCCCAGGAGCCCCACCGGATACGCGCGGCCCTCCTGCTGGGGGCCGCCCCGCTCGTATCGCTCGGCCTCTTCGCCTGGCTGATGCAGCCCGAGCACTGGACACAGCGCGATCCGAACCTCGAGAACGACACGCTGCTGGTCCTCGACATCGTGATGCTGGTCTCGATCGGCCTGATCGAGCTCTTCCGCACCCTGAACGTCCTCTCCAACGCGCACGCCACGCTGGTGGCGCGCGATCCGGTCCCGGTCGTGCCGGAGACCGGCACCCGGGTCGCCTTCCTCACCTCCTTCGTCCCGGGCAAGGAGCCCCTGGAGATGGTGACGAAGACCCTGGAAGCCGCAGTCCGCATCCGCCACCGCGGACTGATGCACGTCTGGCTCCTCGACGAGGGCGACGACCCCGCGGTGAAGGAGGTCTGCCGACGGCTCGGCGTGCACCACTTCTCCCGCAAGGGCGTGGCGCGCTGGAACCGGGCCGAGGGCCCGCACCGGGCGAAGACCAAGCACGGCAACTACAACGCCTGGCTCGACGCCCACGGTGACGCGTACGACTTCTTCGCCTCGGTCGACACCGACCATGTCCCGATGCCGAACTACCTGGAGCGGATGCTCGGCTACTTCCGCGACCCGGACGTCGGCTTCGTCATCGGCCCGCAGGTCTACGGCAACTACGACACCTTCGTCACCAAGGCCGCCGAGTCCCAGCAGTTCCTCTTCCACGCGCTGATCCAGCGCGCGGGCAACCGCTACGGCGCCCCGATGTTCGTGGGCACCAGCAACGCGGTGCGCATCAGTGCCCTCAAGCAGATCGGCGGTCTGTACGACTCGATCACCGAGGACATGGCGACCGGCTTCGAGATGCACCGCGCCCGCAACCCGCGCACGGGCCGCAAGTGGCGCTCGGTGTACACCCCGGACGTGCTGGCCGTGGGCGAGGGCCCGACCGCGTGGACGGACTTCTTCACCCAGCAGCTGCGCTGGTCGCGAGGGACGTACGAGACGATCCTCAAGCAGTACTGGAGAGGCTTCTTCTCGCTGCCCGCGGGCAAGCTCTTCAACTACACGATGATGATCGTCTTCTACCCGATGTCCGCCATGAACTGGATCCTCGCGGCCCTCAGTTGCGCGCTCTTCCTGGGCATGGGCGCCTCGGGCGTGCAGATCGACCCGACCGTCTGGATGATGCTGTACGGCAACGCCTCGGCGCTCCAGATCGGCCTGTACATCTGGAACCGCCGGCACAACGTCTCGCCGCACGAGCCCGAGGGTTCCGGCGGTATCGCCGGCATGATGATGTCCGCGCTCTCCGCGCCGATCTACGCCCGCTCCCTCATGGACGCGGTGCTGCGCCGCAAGAGCTCGTTCGTCGTGACGCCCAAGGGCGACTCCTCCAGCCCCGACACCCTCTTCGGGACCTTCCGCATCCACCTCTTCTTCATCCTGGTCTTCGGCGGCTCCATCGTGGCGTCGTTCGTCCTCGGCCACAGCCATCCGGCGATGCTCACCTGGGCCGCGCTGGCCCTGCTGATCACCGCGGCGCCGATCTTCGGCTGGCGGTACACCGTGCGGGCCGAGAAGAAGAAGCGCCGCGCGGGACCGCCGCCGGCGAGCGGGCCGCCCGCCCACCCCCAGCAGGCCACGCCTCACTGGGACGGCAACGAACAGACCATGCAGATCGCCCTTGGGGGACGTAGATCATGAAGTACCGTCCGAGCCGCCGTACCCGCCGCATGGCGATCAGTACGGCGGTGGTTCTCGCGCTCGCGGGAGCGAACGGGCCGTGGCTGTACCGCTTCAGCACCGAGCGCTACCACGCGTACAAGATCGACCAGCCGGAGTACAAGGCGGCCAACGGCCACTGGGACTTCCTGGACGTCCCCTCCGATTTCCGGATCAACACGATCCACGCGGCACTGCTGCACACCGGAAAGGTGCTGCTCGTCGCGGGCTCGGGCAACAACCAGAAGAACTTCGACGCGAAGAGCTTCCGGTCGGTGCTCTGGGACCCCGAGACCAACGCCTTCAAGAACATCCCCACGCCCAAGGACATGTTCTGCGCCGGTCACACCCAACTGCCCGACGGCAAGCTGCTCATCGCCGGCGGCACCAAGCGGTACGAGAAGCTCGAAGGCGACGTCACCAAGGCCGGCGGCCTGATGATCGTGCACAACGAGGACCCGGACAAGCCGATCACCCTGCCCGCGGGCACCCGGTTCACCGGCAAGGCCAACGGCAGGACCTTCGTCACCAAGGACCCCGTGCTGGTGGAGAAGGCGACCAAGGTCTTCGACAAGAAGACCGGCGCCTTCCTGCGCAACGACCCCGGACTCGGCCGGATCTACGTCGAGGCGCGGCAGTCCGGCGCGAAGTACGAGACGGGCACCGAGGACAACTACCGGATAGCGGGCCTGTCCGGCTCCGACACCCGCAACGTCTACGGGATCGCCCAGAAGCTGGCCCTCGACAAGAAGGACTTCCAGGGCATCCGTGAGGCCTTCGAGTTCGACCCGGTGGCGGAGAAGTACATCACCGTCGACCCGATGAACGAGGCCCGCTGGTACCCGACGCTCACCACGCTGAAGGACGGCAAGGTCCTCGCCCTGTCCGGCCTGGACGAGATAGGGCAGATCGTCCCGGGCAAGGACGAGATCTACGACCCGGAGACCAAGAAGTGGGAGTACACCGGCATCGTCCGGAAGTTCCCCACCTATCCGGCGGTCTTCCTTCTGGACGACGGCAAGCTCTTCTACTCCGGCTCGAACGCGGGCTACGGCCCCGCCACCGTCGGCCGCGCCCCCGGCATCTGGGACCTGGCGACGAACAGGTTCACCAAGATCCCCGGCCTGAGCGACCCGGACAAGATGGAGACCTCGGCGACCGTACGACTGCCCCCGGCCCAGGACGAGAAGTTCATGGTGATCGGAGGCGGCGGTGTCGGCGAGTCCGCCAGGTCCAGCGAGAAGTCCCGGCTGGTCGACCTCAAGGACGCCGACCCGAAGTTCACGGACGGCGCCTCCCTGGACGAGGGCACCCGCTACCCGAGCGCGTCCCTGCTGCCCGACGACTCCCTGCTGGTCACCGGCGGCTCCAACGACTACCGCGGCCGCGACGGTTCCGACGTGCTGCAGGCACGGCTGTACGACGCGAAGTCGGACACGTACCAGCGGGTCGCCGACCCGGCGGTCGGCCGCAACTACCACTCGGGGTCCGTGCTGCTGCCCGACGGCCGGGTCATGATCTTCGGATCCGACTCGCTCTACTCCGACAAGGCCAACACCCGGCCCGGCGTCTTCGAGCAGCGCATCGAGATCTACACCCCGCCCTACCTGTACCGCGACTCACGGCCCGAGCTGACCGCGGGACCGGAGAGGATCGAGCGCGGTGACACCGCGGTGTTCACCACCAACCAGGCCTCGTCCATCAGGTCGGCGAAGCTGATGCGCCCGAGCGCGGTCACCCATGTCACGGACACCGACCAGCGCTCGGTGGCGCTGGACCTGAAGCGGACCGACGGCGGGATCTCGGTGACGGTGCCGAAGAACCGGGCCCTGGTGCCGTCGGGCTGGTACATGCTCTTCGTCACCGACGACAAGGGCACGCCGTCCGAGGGGACTTGGGTGGAGGTGCCGTAGGCATCACCGCTCCCGCGGCACCGGACCGGACCCCGCGTCCTACTCGGTGCCGCGGGCCAGCCCCAGCGCGTACTCGGGCCACCACGCGCCCGCCTTCGGGCCGCCCCGGCAGTCGCCGTCGGACTCGCCCGGCCGCTTGATCCAGAGGTACGCGTCGACCAGTTCGTCGCCCGTGGCCGTCGTCGGCGTCTCCCCGAGGGCCCGCCCCGGCGGGTTGCACCAGTTCTCCTCGGGGGCGCCGGCGGTGTACGGGCCGTTGCCGTTGCGGCTGGTGTCGATCACGAACGGCTTGCCGCCGACCTTCGCCGACAGCTGCTTGCCGAAGTCCTTGCTGACCGCGGTGGTCTGGAAGTTGGAGACGTTGACCGCGAAGCCGTCGGCCGCGTCGAGCCCCGCCTGCCGCAACGGCTGGAAGAGCGCGTCCGGGGTGTGCCAGCCCGCGTTGCCCGCGTCCAGGTAGACCTTGGTGCCCGGCAGCCGCTTGAGCCGTTCCACCGCGCCCTTGAGCAGGTCGTAGCGCTCCTCGTGGAACTCCTGCGGGGTGCACCCGTCGACCAGGTGCAGCACCGCGTCCGGCTCCAGGATCACGGTCGCGCCGCGGTCGCCGATGCCCCGGGCCACGCTCTCCAGCCAGGCGCGGTACGCGTCGCCGTCGGCGGCGCCGCCCTTGGAGAACTGCCCGCAGTCGCGGTGCGGGATGTTGTAGAGGACCAGGACCGCTTCCCGGTCGGCCTTCATCGCCGCCTCGGTGAATCCCTTGGCCTCCGCCTCAGGACTGTCCGTGCCGATCCACTCGCCGACCGGCTGCCGCGCGATCCGGCGGATCAGGGCGGCGTCCTTCTCGTTGCCGTCCCCGGTGTAGCGGGCGACCTGCCGGGCCGCGTTCCCGTCGGGGTTGACCCAGTACGGATCGGTGCCCTTGGGCTGCTGGCCGACGGCCGCCGGATTCCTTTCCCCGGCCGGGCCGCCGTCGCCGTCGCCGTCACCGGAAGAGGTGCATCCCGCGAGCAGGAGCGCGGCGCCGACCGCGCACACCCCTCGTACGCCGATCCGGCCGTTGTGGCTGCCGTACATCCACTCCCCCTCGGGTGCGACGGCGGTACTGTCGCATCGCCGTCCATCCTGGCACAGGGACCGGAACCGGCCCGGCCGCACGGCATCGCCGGAGAGCTGTTACGGCGGGTTCACCACGCTCTGCCCGGCCTGTCCGCATGCGTAGGGTGACCGGTTATCGACGTACCGTCAGAAAAGCCCTGTGCGTGGGGAGTTCACGCCCCTACAGTGGGGCGTGCGGCGGACCCGGACGCCTCCGACCTCCCGTGTCCGCGCCGGGCCACTCCCGCGGCCCGCGCCCGCGGTCGAGGACCGGCCCGGCCGGCGCCCGGATTGCCGGGCAGCCGGCCGGGCCGGGTACCGAAGGGGTCAGCCGCCGGCCGGTGCGCCCGCCTTGCCGACCGCTTCCTCCCGCGCCTCTGCCTGCGCCTGCTCCCGCGACTTCTCGCCCGTCAGATAGGCCGAGACGACCACGTTCGCCGTGTACGACTTCGACGCGCGGTCGTACGTGCCGCCGCAGGTGATCAGCCGGAGCTCGGCCCGGCCGTCCTTGCGCGGTCCGTACGCCTTCTGGGCGTTGAAGCGTTCGCGGGTGAAGACCTGGACGTCGTCGATGGTGAACTCGGCGACGGTGCCGTCCGTCCGGGTCACCTCGACCTCGGCGCCGGGGCGTGCCGCGCTGAGCCCGTAGAAGACCGCCGGCTTGGTCTCGGTGTCCACGTGGCCGACGAAGAGGGCCGGTCCCTTGGCGCCGGGCTCGGTGCCGCCGCCGTACCAGCCGACCGTCTGGGGCGTGTCGAAGGACGGCGGCGCGATCGCCCCCTCCTCGTCCAGGCCCCGGGAGACGACGGGGGCCTTGATCCCGATCGACGGGATCTCCACGCTCCGCGGCGCGACGCCCTCGATCGGGTCGTGCGCCGGGGGCAGCGGCACGCCGAGGGGACGCCCGACCGCGGCGACGTCGCCGGTGGTCGGGGCGGAGCTGGCGCCGGAGCCGCCGGTGATACCGCGGCCCCAGAGCCACAGGCCCAGCAGCAGCACGGCCCAGGCCACTCCGGTGAGCAGCCTGCCGTGCCCCGTCGAACGGTCCGAGGCGGACACGTCAGTCGACGGCCGGGCGGCGGCGGCGCACGCTGCGGAAGGCGACGGCGACGGCCGCGACGGCGGCCAGGGCGAGACCGACCACCGCGTGGACGGTGCCGGGACCGTCCTGCTGGGCGGCCTGGTCGGCGAGCACGGCGGTGCCTCCGCCACCCGCGCGGACCGGGGCGACGGGCATGGGCCGGCTGCGGTGGACGACGGTCAGGACGGCGGACGCCTTGGTGTGCTTGTCGCCCTTGCAGACCACCTGGACGTCGTAGTCGCCGGGCTCGGCATCCGAGCGGACCCGGGCCTCGGCGAAGAGCGTCCGGCCGTCACCGGGCGAGAAGCGCGCCTCGGACACGAAGGCGTCGGAGCTTCCCTTGGCCTCCTTGCCCTTGCAGCCGTCGACCTCCAGGTCGACCTCGCCGCCCGGGGAGACGGAGGACGGGGAGAGGGTGAGTGTGACCCGGGACCGCGAGTCCTCGTGGTCCGAGTCGGATTCGGCCAGAGCGGCGGAAGCGGGCATCAGGGTCGCCGCGACCACCGCGGCGGCACAGAACGTGAGGGGTATTGAACGCATCGTGAACCTCCTTATGGCAGGTTCACGCGTGCCGCGGCTTTTCGCATCCGCAGGAGGCCGGACGCTGGGCCGGTGGAGTGCGGGGAGGCGGGCACGGCGGCCCGCTCCCCCGCCCCGGAACCCGGGTCAGCCCGCCTCGGCCGGCTCGATCAGACCGACCAGGTCGGCGATGGAGTCGACGACCGTGGACGGGCGGAAGGGGTACTTGTCGATGTCCGCCACCGTGGTGAGACCGGTCAGCACCAGGAAGGTCTGCATGCCCGCCTCCAGACCGGCCAGCACATCGGTGTCCATCCGGTCGCCGATCATGGCGCTGGACTCGGAGTGGGCGCCGATCGCGTTGAGCCCGGTACGCATCATCAGCGGGTTGGGCTTGCCCGCGAAGTACGGGGCCTTGCCGGTCGCCTTGGTGATGAGTGCGGCGACGGAGCCCGTCGCGGGCAGCGGGCCCTCGGCGGACGGGCCGGTCTCGTCCGGATTGGTGCAGATGAAGCGGGCGCCGCCGTTGATCAGCCGGATCGCCTTGGTGAGCGCCTCGAAGGAGTACGTGCGCGTCTCGCCGAGCACCACGTAGTCGGGCTCGTGGTCGGTCAGGACGTAGCCGATGTCGTGCAGCGCGGTGGTGAGGCCCGCCTCGCCGATGACGTACGCCGTGCCGCCGGGCCGCTGGTCGTCCAGGAACTGGGCGGTGGCGAGCGCGGAGGTCCAGATGTTCTCGACGGGCACGTCCAGGCCCATGCGCTTCAGCCGGGCGTGCAGGTCGCGCGCGGTGTAGATCGAGTTGTTGGTGAGGACCAGGAAGGGCAGCCCGGATTCCCGCAGCCGCTTGATGAAGGCATCCGCGCCGGGGATCGGCGTCCCCTCGTGGATGAGGACTCCGTCCATGTCGGTGAGCCAGGACGAGATCGGCTTGCGCTCTGCCATGTGGAACTCCTGATGTGCCGTACGCCGGTGCGGGACGCCGGCGGCACCGCGTTGTGCAGCGCCGGCGTACCCGACTTTAGAGGGTCCCTCCCCGGAGGTCCGGCCGCGGCGGCGGATCAGCCGGACGTGATCCTCACACCGTCGACCGCCCAGAACCAGTTGTTGCCCCCTGTGTACCGGAATCGGACCTGTGCGGTGGAGACTCCGGCCGGGACCTGGAGGGCGAGCGACTCGCTCCTGGAGACGGTGTCGGAGGTGTACGTCTTCACGGAGACGGGGGCGGCGCCGTCGTAGGAGACGAGGACCTCGCCCTTCTGCGGGGCCTCCTGACGGTAGTGGGTGGTGTAGGCGAGGGTGGCGGTGCGGCCGCCGGTGACCGGCCAGGCGGGGCTGATCAGGGTGGAGTCGAAGGTGCCGGTGTAGCTCCTGTCGACCCATTCGTCGCCGTCCGCGACCGCGAAGACGTTCCGGGCCCGGACGTTGGTCTCGCGCCACTGGCCCCGCTCCGCGGCGGTCCAGAACTCGTCGGTGGTGAAGGTCCAGCCGCGCCATTCGGTGACGCCGCCGGTGCCCATCGCGCTGTTGTCGATCGTCCACCCGGCGGGCGGGGTGTGGGTGAAGCCGAGGACCGACGCCCCGATCCCCGTCTCGTCGGCCCGGGTCCGCAGCTGCGGGCGCAGCGCGTCGAAGGCGTCGGGGGACGGCTGCTGCAACGGCCGTCCGTCGAGGCCCCAGGCCGGGTCGACGGCTATGCCGAGGTGGGCGAGGGCGGAGACGGCGACGTCGGGCATCTTGATGTCGTAGCGGGTCGAGCCCGCCGTGATGGCGCCGCCGCTCGCGATGAGGAAGGTCTGCCGCTCGGCCGCGCTCGCCCCGCCGTGGCCTCCGGCGTCGGTGTGCCCGTGGTCGGCGGTGATCATGATGAGCCAGTCCTCGGAGCTGTGGGTGGCCCGTCCCCTGACCGCCGCGACGAGTTGGCCGACCTGGGTGTCGACGCCGTGGATCGCGTCCAGGTACTGGCTGCTGGCGGCGCCGTAGCTGTGGCCCGCGTGGTCGACGTTGTCGAGGTGGACGAAGACCGCGTCCCGGTTGCCGCCGGAGAGTTCGGCGGCGGCCCGGCTGGTGGTGCCGGTGTCGTACTCGGCGCCCGGGGTGGAGACCCGGGTGTCGACCTTCGGGGAGAAGATCGTGTCGGTGACCGGGTTCCAGGAGGCCACGGCGTACGTGGAGAGCGCGGGCCTCGCCGTCTCGATCCGGGTGAGGAAGTCGGGGTAGCGGGCGAAGTCGTTGCCGGTGAAGGCGTTGTCCTTGACGCGGTGCTTGTCGGGCCAGACGCCCGTGATGACCGTGGACCAGCCGGGGCCGGACAGGGTGGGTGCCATCGGGTCGGCGTAGAGCGGGCTGACGGAGGTGAGTCCGGCCGCCATCAGTGCGTCGAGGTGGGGTGCGTCCGCGTCCTTGATTCTGTTCAGCAGGGCACCGTCCAGACCGATGACCAGGACCTTGGGGGTGCGGGCGGCGGCCGCGCGGGCGGTCCCCGCGGTGGCGAGCGGTGCTGCGGCGGCGATGGCGGCCGCACTCATCAGGAGCGTGCGGCGGGACATGGCTGAGCTCACGGGAGTCCTCCGTCGAAGTGGTGGGGGCACACGGGGAAGGCGTGCAACTCCGCTCCGTGGGAGCGGAGTTGCACGTGGGTCCAGACCCGTTACCTTTTCGCGATCATCCACCGGAGGTCCAGACCCCCGGGGTGAACCGTCCGGGAACGGTCAGCTGCCGGTGGCCGACTTCCACGCGTCCACGTACGCGTCGAGGTTGGCCGCGATGTCCGGCCAGTCCGGCTCGAAGACCTCGACCCCGTCCATCAGCTTCTTCAGCGCGACGGCGTTGGCGTCGGTCGCCTCGATGTCGTTGCGGGCGGCGAAGCCGCCCCCTACCGCGCTGACGTCCTTCTGGGCCTGCTCGGTGAGCATGAAGTCGAGCAGCTTCTTGCCGTTGGCGCTGTGCGGGGCCTTGCTGACCAGTCCGGCGGCGTAGGGAAGGGCGAAGGTGGTGGGCCTGGCGCCGGCCTTCGCGGGGAACCAGATGCCGAGGTGGGGCATGTCCTTGGACTGGGCGTAGTTCATCTGGACGTCACCGTTGGCGGCCAGCAGTTCGCCCTTGTCGACCTTGGGCGCGAGCTTGCCGGTGGAGGCGGACGGGCCGACGTTGTTGGCCTGGAGCTTCTTCAGATAGGCCATCGCCGGCTCCTTGCCGCCGAAGTCGTGCATGGCCTTGATGAGTACGGCGGTGCCGTCACCGGCCACCCCGGGGGTGGAGTACTGGACCTTCTCCTCGTACTTCCCGTCGAGCAGTTCCTCCCAGGTGGCGGGCGGGGCCGTCAGCTCCTTCGTGTTGTGGACGAAGCCGAAGTAGTTGTTGACGACGGAGGTCCACATCGCGTCGGCCGCCTTGTCGGCGCTGTCCACCCGGTCGGATCCGGCCGGTTCGTACGCCTGGAGGAGGCCCTTGGAGTCGGCCTGCTGGATGAACGGCGGGAGGGTGACCAGAACGTCGGCCTGGGTGTTGGTCTTCTCGCGGACGGCGCGCTGCACCATCTCGCCGGAACCGCCCTCGACGTACTTGACCTCGATGCCGGTCTTCTTCTCGAAGTCCTTGAAGACCTTGTCGTACCAGCCGTCGCCGTTCTCGCCCTTGAGGCCGTCGGCGCTGTAGACGGTGACGACCTTCGCGTCCGAGGCGTCGGAGGAGCCGCCGCAGGCGGTCAGGGTGGTGGCGAGGGCGAGAGCGCCGGTGACGGCGGCTATCGGCTTGAGGTGCTTGGTGCGCATGGGAGTCGTATCTCCTGGAAGACGTGTCTGAGCGGGGAGGTCAGCGGTAGGAGGCTCTGGTGCGGATGCGGGAGACCGCGAACAGCACGAGCAGCGTCGTCGCCATCAGGACCACCGCGACGGCGGCCCCGGTGAAGAGCGAGCCCCGGTCGGTGGCCGCGAAGATCTGCACCGGAAGGGGTGTCCAGTCCGGCGGGTAGAGCATCATCGTGGCGCTCAGCTCGCCCATGGACAGGGCGAAGCAGAGCCCGGCGGCCGCCGTGAGGGACGGCAGCAGGAGCGGCAGCCTGATGCGCCACAGGACGTATCCGGGGCGGGCGCCGAGACTGGCGGCCGCCTGTTCGTACATCGGGTCGAGACGCACTGTCGCGGCCGAAACCGACGCATAGGCGAACGCCGTGACAAGAACGGTGTGCGCGAGGATCACGATCCAGCGCGTTCCGTTGAGCAGGACCGGCGGCCGGCTGAAGGCGACGAGCACGGCGAGCCCGACGACGACGGACGGCACGGCGACCGGCAGCATGAACAGCGCGTCCAGGAACCGCTTCCCGCGCCGCCCGAGCGAGGCCGCGGCGAGCGCCGCCCAGGAGCCGACGATCAGCGCGAGGACGCTCGCCGTGGCGGCGGTGACCAGGCTGGTGGTGAGGGCCTGGAGGGAGTCGCCCGCGGTGGCCGCTTCGTAGTGCTTCAGGGTCGGCCCGGAGGGGAACGCGCCGGACCAGTTCGTGGCGAACGAGGCGGCGAGCACGACCAGCAGCGGCACCGCGAACAGCGGGACGAACAGCAGCAGGAAGACGGCCCAGGTGGCCCATTTCCCGGTACGGCTATGCACCAGCACGACGGCTCACCACCCGGTACAGGCCGTAGAGGCCGACGGAGATCGCGATGTTGACGACGGCCACGACGCAGGCGGCCGGGTAGTCGGACTCCAGGATCGCCTTGCTGTAGACGAGCATCGGCAGGGTGGTGACCCCCTTGGCACCGGTGAAGAGCACGATGCCGAACTCGTTGAGGCACATCACCAGGACGAGGCTGCCGCCCGCCGCGAGCGCCGGGAGCGCCTCGGGGAGGATCACCTGCCGCACGATCCGGGCCGGTCCGGCGCCCAGCGAGGACGCCACCTCCAGTTGCGCGGTGTCGAGCTGGGAGAAGGCGGCGAGCAGCGGACGCATCACGAACGGGGTGAAGTAGGTGATCTCGGCGAGGAGGACGCCCCACGGGGTGGTGAGGAAGTGGAAGGGCCCGTCGGCCGCCCCGGTGGCCCCGGTCCACAGGCCGTTGGCCATCCCGGCGTTGCCGTAGACGAACAGCAGGGCGAGCGTGATCAGGAAGGACGGGAAGGAGAGGAAGACGTCGACGAAGCGGGCGACGGCCCTGCCGCCGGGGAACGGTACGAAGGCGATGACCATCGCGAGGACGAAGCCGAGGACGAGGCATCCGGCCGTCGCTCCGGCCGCGAGCCAGACGGTGGTGGTGAGCACCGAGCGGAACGAAGCGGAGGCGAAGACCTCGGTGTACGGGGCGACGGAGGTACCGCCCTCGTCGGGGCTGTAGGACTGCCGGACGACGAGGAGCAGCGGGTAGAGGAAGACGACGGCGAGCACGGCGACGGGGGGCAGGGCCCAGAGGTTCCGGCCCGTCCGGCGTGCGAGGACGGAGCCGCCGCCGGACGCGGCCGGGCGCACGTCCCGGGTCACCACGCTAGCCACGGGCCCCTCCGCTCACCGGTTCTCCTCCGGCCGCTGGACGGACCGGTGCTGCCGCGCCCGCGGGCAGCAGCACCGCGTCCTCGGCCGCGAAGTGCAGCGTCGCCCTGTCCCCGAGCGCGGGCGTGTCCCGCAGCTCGCGGACGTCCGCCTTGACCCGGTGGCCGTCGATGTCGACGTAGAGCCGGTGCGTGGACCCGCGCCACTGGACCTCCGCGATCGTCCCGGTCAGCGCGTTGGGCCCGTCGCCGAGCCCGACCAGGTGCGGCCGGACGCAGAGGGTGGCGGTGACCCCGCCGGCCACCTCGCCGGTCGGTACCGAGAGCGCGTGTCCGGCGAAGTCGACGGTGCCGGCGGGCTCGGCGACGGTGACCGGCAGCAGGTTCGCGTTGCCGACGAACGACGCGGTGAACTCCGTACGGGGACGCCGGTACAGCTCCTGCGGGGTGCCGCAGTCCTGGAGCCTGGCCCTGTCCATGACGGCGATCCGGTCGGCGAGCGTCAGCGCCTCGACCTGGTCGTGGGTGACGTACAGGATGGAGACGTCCGGCAGTTCGCGGTGCAGCCGGGCCAGTTCGGTGAGCATGCCGGAGCGCAGCTGGGCGTCGAGCGCGGAGAGCGGTTCGTCGAGCAGCAGGACGCCGGGCCTGATGGCCAGCGCGCGGGCGATGGCGACGCGCTGCTGCTGGCCGCCGGAGAGTTCGCGCGGGTGGCGCCGGGCGTACGCGCCCATGCCGACGAGTTCGAGTGCCTCGGCGACCCGCCCCGGTATCCCGGCCTTGTCCGCCTTCTGGGCCTTCAGGCCGAAGGCGACGTTGTCCTGGACCCGCAGGTGCGGGAAGAGGGCGTACTGCTGCACGACCATGCCGATGCCGCGCCTGTGCGGCGGCAGGGCGGTGACATCGCGGTCGCCGATGAGCACCCGCCCGGCCGCGGGCCGGACGAATCCGGCGACGGCGCGCAGGGCGGTCGTCTTGCCGGATCCGGAGGGCCCGAGGAGGGCCATGACCTCGCCGGGTTCGACGGTGAGGTCGAACCGGTCGAGGACGACGTTCGCGCCGTAGGCGACGCTGACCCCGTCGAACCTGATCCCGCTGCGGACGGTTCCGGTCCCGCCCGTCATGCCTCGGCCCGCGCGATGAGTCCGGGGAGTTCGGCGACGGAGCCGAGGACGTGGGTGGCGCCGCTGCGGGTCAGCCGGTCCTTGTCGTGGGCACCGGTGAGGACGCCCGCGACGATGCCGGCCCCGGCACGTACGCCGCTGAGCATGTCGTACGAGGTGTCCCCCGCGACGACGGTCCGGCGGACGTCGTCCACCGCCCCGGTGCGCAGGAGCGCGGTGAGGACCATGTCCGGGTAGGGGCGGCCGCGGCCGCCGGCGTCGGCGGGGCACAGGGTCAGGGGGGCGAGGTCCTGCCAGCCGAGTGCGGCGAGGATCGCGTCCTGGGTGGTGCGGGCGAAACCGGTGGACAGGACCACGGTCCGGCCCTCGGACGTGAGTTGCTCGACCGCCTCGCGGGCGCCGGGGACGGGGGCGATGCGGCCGGCGTCGACGAGCTCTCCGTACGCCTCCTCGAAGGCGGTGTTGGCCCGCTGGGCCAGGGTCTCCTCGCCGAACAGGTGGCGGAAGACGGTGATCTTGGATTCGCCCATGGTGGCGCGTACGTGGTCGAGCTTCTCGGCGTGGTCGGCGGAGCCGGGCTCCACGCCGAGGTGTGCCGCCGCGGCGGCGAAGGCCTCCTCGACGAGGCCCCCGTCGGCGACGGTGGTGCCGGCCATGTCGAGGACGATCAGATTCAGCTCGGCGTGTCGGTGCGACGCGTCGTGGTTCAAGGTCTTCACCAGCCCAGTTCGTCGGCGGTTGTTTCGGCAATGGCGGGAGAGCAGGTCATGCCGCGTCCGCCGGGCCCGGTGACGAGCCAGACGCCGTCACGTACCTGCTGGCGGTGGACGACGCGGGAGGTGTCGGTGCACTGGGCGTAGACCCCGGCCCAGCGCCGGCGGATCCTCGGCAGCGGGCGGCCGAGGGAGGACTCGACGACCGCGGTGAGGTGCTCGTAGGGCTCCTCGACGGTGTCGAAGGAGAAGGGGTGCTCGTACTCGTGGGTGTCGCCGATGGTCAGTCCGCCGTCGCGGCGCTGCACCATCAGGAGCTGCATCCGGTGCGCGGCGGCGGTGGGGGCTTGGGCCTGTCCGGCGTTGAGCGCGTCGAGCGCCTCGCCGCGGTAGGCCGGGTAGTAGCGGAAGCTGTCGGCGTCGGCCACGGAGGTGGTGAGCCGTTCGCCCAGCGGGTCGGTCTGCATCATCTGGAGACGGACGCGCCGCACGGGCAGATCCGGTCCGGCCAGTTCGCGGACGAGGCCGCCGAGCCAGGCGCCGGTGGCGAGGACGACGGCGTCACCGGTGTGGACGTCGCCGTGGTCGTCGCGGACGGATGCGGTGCCGGCGACGTCGCGCACCTCGCGGCCGCCGAGGTAGGTGTACCGGCCCGAGGCCAGCAGTCCCTGCTTCAGGACCAGTTGGGCGGTGCGCGGCTCGACGGCCGCGTCCCGCTCGCACCACAGGGCGGCGGCGAAGTCGCCACGCAGGGCGGGGTTGACCGCCCGCGCCTCCCCGGCGGTGAGCAGTTTGTAGCCGCGGGCCGCCGCGTCGGGACGCGCGACGGCCGCTTCGGCCACGGCCAGTTCCCGTTCCGTACGCACCGGGGTGAGCGAGCCGCAGGCCCGGAAGCCGAGGCCCGGAAGCCGCTGACCGAGGGACTCCCACAGCTCACGGGCGCGCAGGGCGGTCTCCAGTTCCTCACCGCCGGCCCGGCCACTGACCCAGATCTGTCCGAAATTGCGGAGCGATGCTCCGCGCGCCTCGCTCTCGCGCTCGATCTGTACGACCTCGTGGCCGCGGTTCACTGCGTGCCAGGCGTGCATGGTTCCCACCACGCCGGCTCCTACGACGATGACTCTCACGACGGCAACGCTCCTCGGCGCGCATGGACCGGACGGATCGGCTGGGCGACGGGAGAGTGAACCGACCCCGAAGCTTGGACTAGACCCGTTATCTTTCTGTGATCAGAATGGTCGCTGTGATCAGAATGGTCGCTGTGATCACACTGGGCGCTGTGATTGCCGTGGCCCGCGAAGGCGGAGGTGGCCGCAGTTGGCTCCGCGGGCCGCCGCCGGATGCGGAGGCCCCGTCGGACGCGGAGGCGCCCGTCGGACCGCCGCTCAGCCGCGTCCGACGAGGTGGGCGGTGAAGGAGAAGCGGTCGCCGCGGAACAGCGTCCGCACGCGCTCCAGCGGCTGCCCGCCCGAGTCCCGCGAGATCCGGTGGATCAGCAGCATGGGCAGAGCGGGCGGCGTACCGATGAGCAGCGCCTCGCGCGGGGTGGCGAGCACCGTCTCGATCCGCTCGTCCGCGTCGCCGAAGGAGATCCCGAGCCGGTCGTGCAGATAGGCGTAGAACGAGGAGTCCGGGTCGAACTGCTCCCCCAGGTCCGGCACCCGGGCGACGCTGACGTACGTGCTCTCCAGGCCGACCCGGTCGTCATCGGCGAGCAGCACCCGCTCCAGGTGCCAGACCGGCTCCCCGCGCTCCGTCCCGATTTCGGGGGCGAGCGCCTCGGGGCAGGGGAACCGCTCCAGACCGATGAGCCGGCGGCCCGGGGTGCGGCCCTGACGGCGGACGCCCTCCGTGTAGCTCGCGAGGGAGAGCGGCTGTTCCAGCTTGGGGCCCGCGACCACCGTGCCGCGCCCCTGCCGCGCCAGCCGCCCCTCCAGGAGCAGTTCGCGCAGCGCCTGGCGCACCGTCTCGCGCGACACCCCGTAGCGCAGGGCGAGATCGCGTTCCGGCGGCAGCGTGCCGCCCTCGCCCAGCTCGTCGACGAGGGCCGAGACCCGGGCCTTGACCGCGTAGTACTTGGGGATACGGCCGTGCTCCGGGATGCCGGAGCGGATCGGTGCGCCAGGTGTCTGGTCGTGCGGGTAGTCCACGGAGCGATGGTGGCAGACGGACGTGAACACCGGTGACCGGGCGGTGGTCAACGGCCGGGAACCGCCGCCGGGGTGGCTCAGCGTGGGGCGCGGCGCGTCCGGCGGGCCCTGATGACGACGGCTCCGCCACCGATCAGGAGGCCGGAGACGGTGAGGGCGGACAGCGGGACCGGTACGGAGATGCCGGTCCTGGCGAGCTCCGGGACTCCGGCCGGGTCGCGGCCGGGTGCCGGCGGACGCGGGGTGCCGGTGGTTCCGGTGGTGGGGCTGGCGTCGGGGCGGCCGGTGAGGCCGTCGCTGTCGCTGTCGCCCTCGCCGGTCTCCTCGGGTACGTCGTCCGCCCCGGTCCCGCTGCCGTCGTCCTCGACCACGGTGAACGGGTAGTCCTCGGACTCGCCGACCCACTCCCCGTCGAGGCCCTTGCCCACGGTGTCGCTGTCACCCCGGCCGCCCCCGCCGTGCTGCCGCTGGACGATCGCGGCGTTGGCGGTGATCCGGCCGGGGCTGGTGTCGGAGGTGAACGCCAGCCTGACCTGGACGGTGACGGTCCGGCCGGCCGGCACGGTGAAGCCGGGGAAGGAGTCGTCGCCCTCGCCGCCGAAGACGCCGATGTGCTCGTCGCGGTCGGTCGTCTCCCAGCTGACGCGGTGTTCGACACCGGGGTGGGTGCGTTCGGAGAACTCCAGCTGGATCTGGTCGGACGTCAGGGTGCGGTCCTCGTCGGTGAGGACCAGGACGGGGTGGATGGCCCGGCAGGGCTCCGCGGTGGTGTTGGTCAGGTCCAGGAACCAGGTGCCGTAGCCGCCGCCCGAGGCGTAGGTGTCCGGACCGCCGTGGATACGGGTGTCGATCGGGAAGTCGGCGGCCCCCCGCTCGCCGCAGGCCGGCCGCTGGTCGGCGGTGAGGGAGGCCGGCACGGGGGCGGACGCGGGGGTGAGGCCGGAGCTCGGAGTGGTGGCCGTGTTGCGTTGCGGGGCGGCGGACGCGGCCGCGGGGCCGCCGAGCACGACGGCGGGCATGACGCTCGCCGCGGCCAGCCCGAGCACGAGACCGTGCCGGGGCCTGCCGCCCGCGGGCGGCGGCGGGGACGGCGGACGCGCCGGGGCGGCGGATTCGGGGGAAGGATCGGAAGGGGACGGTGTGGGGGGCATGAGGGGGCAGCCTTCGCTCGTCGCGGAGTACGGTCGGCTCGCCCCGGGCCCGGAGTTCACCGGTCTCGGCCGCGACCTTGCCAGGTCCGCCCCGCCCGGCCGCCACGGACATGCCGCGGGGCGGCCCCAACCCCTCGATCGGCCCAGCCCTGCCGCGTCGGCGTCCCGCCCTCCCGGCGGAACCGCGCGGATCGCGGAGGGCCACGTGCGGCCGCCAGTGGCACGTCGCACCCCGCAACAGGGCAGACGAGGCGATCAGATGACCGAGTTCAGGGCGAACGGGGTTCCCGCCTGGCCGTAGATGCTGATCCGGTAGTTCCCCGCGTTGTTGGCGTGCTCCCCCATGGCGAACAGCATCAGATCGTTGTTGTTCACGTAGTAGAAGAGGGTGACGCTCGTCTGGAAGTTTCCGGCGCTGGCGTGCCGGACCGGGAATCCGTTGAAGACGTAAGCCCCGGTCGGCAGCCCGCCCCCGTTGAACGCCTGATTGAGAGCCTGCGACATGTGGGCGAGCCTGTTCAGCATTCCGACGCGGGTGAGGACGTTGGTCAGGTAGGTCTGCGTCGTGGCCTGATCCATGGCCCCCGTCTGACCGGCGCCGTTCGCCCTGAGGATGATCATCGGCATGAGAGGTTCCTTTCGATCGTTCGACGCGAACTGACGCCGGCTTCCCTGATGTCGCGGGGGGACTGCGCGCCCGCCGCCCGACCGCGCCCCCGGAGAGGAGCGCGGTCGGGGCACTGCTGGTGGACGTACCGGATCACGCGGAGGTCGGCAGCGACCTGTCCTGCTGGATCAGCAGGGGCGTGAGCAGGCTCAAGGAGTCGACGGGCGTCGTCCAGTTGGGCTTGACCGGGCCCCAGCCGTGGTCGACGTCGTAGGTGACCTCCCGCTGCGCCGCTCCCGTCAGGTCGACCAGAAGACCGGGCCCGAAGGCCTGCTCGACGACGGTCGACGTCTCGATGACCGCCGTCGCGAACATCAGCAGGACCTTCTCCACCGGGGTGAAGAAGTCCAGGTTCCTGCCGTGCAGCGGGAACGCGGCCAGCGGTGTGGCCTTCGCCGCCGTTCCCGCGGCCACGTGGTTCAGCTGCGCGAGGCCGGAGGTGAAGGGCCGGACGGTGTCGTTGTCGACCGTGATGTAGCGCGAGGAGTCGGGACTGCCTCCCACGGTGCCGGTGCCGGACACGTTGTCGACGGTCAGGGTCTGCCCGACCGCGATGTCGTAGCTGTTGATGCCGGTGATCGCGCCCTGGGGGACGATCTCTCTGCGTGAGGTGTAGGCCTGGTACTCCTCGTGCCAGGTGATGTCCGTCGTCGTGGCGTAGTCGTTGGTGACGAACCAGACCAGTGGCTTGCCGCCGCCGGTCGAGGAGTTGACCGCCTTGAAGCCGTAGAGGTAGAACCCCTCATCGACCAGCCGGTTGGTGGTGTCGTCACTCATGGTGATCGTGATGGCGTACGAGGTGTCGACGGGCACGGGCTTCCTCTTTTCCGGAGTGCCCCGGGACCGTTCCCGGGGCAGGGATGTGCCGGGCGCCGGCCCGGGGGGCTTGCCCCCGGGCCGGGTCCGTGCGGGTGAGTGGATGCGCCGGGCGCCGGCCCGGGGCTAGTCCCGGGGCCGGGTCCGTGCGGGTGAGTGGATGTGCGGGCGGTACCGCGGGGCGGCGGCGGGGGTGACGGCATCGGCGTGCGTGTCGTCCGGGTCGCCGCTTCTACCGGGCGGGCAGCTCGTGGAATCGCAGCTGCCGCACCGGGCCCCGCTCTCTGGTCCGGCGTGATCCGGAGGAATCACTGCGGCCGGAAGAGGAAGGTCCTCTTCCTGCTTTTTGCGCTCGACGGGGCGGTACCAAACGGAAACGGCGGGGGCGGGGGACGGCGCCCGAGTCACGTACAGGCACACGGTCCTCCTGCGATTCCCGGCAGAGATTTCCCGTGCGCCGGAGCCGCTGTTGCCGTGTCGGCGCGCGAGGGCCCGTCGGCGGTGCCGTTCAGGAGCGCACCCGCCCTTCGCAGGTGCCGGGCCACGGCCCGCCGGCCCGCTCCGGACGCCATGTCACCGCAGGTGGGGCCGGTTCGGGGGCCGTATCGACGCACGAGCGACCGCTCTCGGCGCGTCAACTCGACGCCACGCCAAGCCCCTTGTCGTCAGCCGTGCCCGCCGGAGGCGGCGGCGGAATCCGACGGCAGGTCAGCACCCGTGACCGAGCCGTGGCCGGTGTCCGTACCCCCCACGCGGCCGAACAGCGGGGCGAGGATCAGCTGCGCCGCCCCTTCGGCGACCGGCCGGTAGCCTCCGCCGGCGGCGATGACCGGCACCGGCGTTCCGTCGGTCCCGTCGCGCCGGGCCCGTTCGTCGAGCACCGCGCGTACCCCTCGGACGTACGCGTCGGGGTCGGCGGCGACGGTGCGTCCGCCGAGCACCACCCGGTCGATGTCGAGCAGCCCGACGAGGTTGGCCGCGCCGGTCCCGAGCACCCGCGCGGCCTCGGCGATGTCGCCCCGGCCGGCGGCGGCCAGGCAGAGCGCCTCGATGCAGCCGCGTCCCCCGCAGCTGCACAGCACCCCGTCCAGCTGGACGGTCTGGTGGCCGAACTCTCCCGCCCCGGTACGGGCTCCGCGGTGCAGCGCCCCGCCGAGGACCAGTCCGCAGCCGAGCCCCGTGCCCAGGTGGAGGTAGGCGAAGTCGGCGGGGCCCGGCGCCTGGAGGGCGAGACCGAGCGCGGCGGCGTTGGTGTCCTTGTCGATGACGACGGGCAGCCCGGTCCGCGCGGCGAGCACGTCCCGGAGCGGGTAGCCGTCCCACTGCGGGAACCCGGTGACGCGGTGCAGCACCCCGCCCCGGTGGTCGAGCGGCCCCGGCACGGCGACCCCCACCCCGAACACCGGCAGCGCCCCGTCGCCCCGCACCGCGGCGACCGCCCCGACCGCCGCTCCCAGCACCTCGTCGGCCGGGGCCCCGAAGTCCAGCGGGGCCGTACGGCTCGCGGCCACCGCGCCCGCGAGGTCGACGAGCACCACGGTCAGCTCGTCGCGGTCCAGGTGCAGCCCCACCGCGTGACCGGCGTCCGGCACCAGGCGCAGCACGGTGCGCGGCTTGCCGCCTGTGGAGGCGCGGTACCCGGCCTCGCCGGCCAGGCCCTCGGCCCGCAGCCGGGCGGTGATCTTACTGACGGCCTGCGGGGTGAGCCCGGTCCGCCCGGCGAGTTCGAGGCGGCTGATACCCCGCTCGCCCGCCGCCCGCAGCAGGTCCAGCACGAGCGCCGCGTTGTGGCTGCGCAGTGTCGGCAGGTTCGCGCCGCTGTTACTCCTGTTCACGGACCCATTGTCTCCCGCGCTTGCACTTTGGCAACAGCGTTGCCAAAGTGGAACTCATGACTGAACACGCGACTCACGAGACCTCCGGCACGTCCGGGACCCCCCTGCGCGTCGGCCTCGTCGGCTACGGCCTGGCGGGTTCCGTCTTCCACGCCCCCCTGATCGCCGCGACCGAGGGCCTCGTCCTGGACACGGTCGTCACGTCGAACGAGGAGCGCCGGGAGCAGGCCCGTGCCGAGTTCCCCGACGTACGGTTCGCCGCCTCGCCGGACGAGCTGTGGCCGCGTGCGGACGAGCTCGACCTGATCGTGATCGCGTCGCCGAACAAGACGCACGTCCCGATCGCGACGGCCGCGCTGAAGGCCGGTCTGCCGGTGGTCGTGGACAAGCCGGTCGCGGGTACGGCGGCCGAGGCCCGGGAGCTTGCCGCCCTGGCGGAGGAGCGCGGGCTGCTGCTCTCGGTCTTCCAGAACCGCCGCTGGGACAACGACTTCCTCACCCTGCGCTCGCTGATCGCGGACGGCGGGCTGGGCGAGGTGCAGCGCTTCGAGTCCCGCTTCGAGCGGTGGCGCCCGCAGCCGAAGGGCGGCTGGCGCGAGTCGGGCGACCCGCAGGAGATCGGCGGGCTGCTGTACGACCTGGGCAGCCATGTCGTCGACCAGGCACTGGTCCTGTTCGGTCCGGCGGCCCAGGTGTACGCGGAGTCGGACGTACGCCGTCCCGGCGCTGCGGCCGACGACGACACGTTCCTGGCCATCACCCACGCGAACGGGGTCCGCTCGCATCTGTACGTCAGCGCGACGACCGCCCAGCTCGGCCCGCGTTTCCGGGTCCTCGGGTCGGCCGCCGGCTTCGTGAAGTACGGCCTCGACCCCCAGGAGGCCGCCCTGCGCGAGGGTGCGCGCCCGACGACGGACGGGCCGTGGGGTGTGGAGGACGAGGCGCTGTGGGGCCGGCTCGGTGCGGGCGAGTCCCCGCTCACGGGTGGCGGCACCCCGGTCCGCACCCTGCCGGGCGACTACCCCGCGTACTACGCGGCGGTCGCCGACGCGCTGCGCGGGAAGGGCGAGAATCCGGTGACCGCGCTGCAGGCCGCCGCCGCGCTGGACGTCCTGGAGGCCGCCCGCCGCTCCGCCCGCGACGGGATCACGGTGGCCCTGCCCGCGGCGTCCGTCTCCGTGTCCGCCACCACGCACGCCACCGAGGAGCAGTCCGCATGAACCCCACCGCTCCGACCATCTCCGAGCTGATCGCCCAGGAGCGCCGGCTGACACTGCCGCACTTCGGCTACGACGACGCGTACGCGCTCGGCAGCCTGCTCGTCTCGCTGGCCCGGGAGCGGCACGCCCCGGTCGCGATCGACATCCGGCGCGGCGCCCAGCAGCTGTTCCATGCCGCGCTGCCGGGTTCGAGCGCGGACAACGACGCGTGGATCGACCGCAAGCGCAAGGTCGTCGAGCGCTACGGCGAGAGCTCGTACCTGGTCGGGACGCGGTTCCGGGCCAAGGGGACCACGTTCGACGAGGCCTCGCGCCTGGACCCGGACACGTACGCCGCGCACGGCGGGTCGTTCCCGATCGCGGTCGAGGGCGCGGGCGTCATCGGCTCGGTCACGGTGTCGGGGCTGCCCCAGGCCGAGGACCACGCGCTGGTGGTCGAGGCACTGGAGCAGTTCGCGACGAAGATCAGCGACTGAGATGCGTGAGGGGTGGGCGCCGCCGCCGGACCGCACCCACCCCTCCGATCTTTAAGCGTCCTTCAGCTCCTGGCGCTGCCGCCCCAGGCCCGCGATCTCCAGCTCCACGACATCCCCGGCCCGCAGATACGGCTTGGGCTCGGGCTGCCCCATCGCCACTCCGGCGGGCGTGCCGGTGTTGATCACGTCGCCCGGGTAGAGCGTCATGAAGTGGCTGAGGTAGCGGACGACCTCACCGACCGGGAAGATCTGGTCGGCCGTGGTGCCGTTCTGCTTCAGCTCGCCGTTGACCCAGAGCTTCAGCGGCAGCGCCTGCGGGTCGGCCACCTCGTCGGCGGTCACCAGCCAGGGCCCCAGCGGGTTGAACGTCTCGCAGTTCTTGCCCTTGTCCCACGTGCCGCCGCGCTCGATCTGGAACGCGCGCTCGGAGACGTCGTGCGCCACCGCGTATCCGGCGACGTGCGCGAGCCCCTCCTCCGCGGAGTCCAGGTACCGGGCGGTGCGCCCGATGACGACGGCGAGCTCGACCTCCCAGTCGGTCTTCTCGCTGCCGCGCGGCACGAGCACGGTGTCCTCGGGCCCGACGACCGTGTCCGGCGCCTTGAAGAACAGGATCGGCTCGTCCGGGATCTGGGCGCCGGTCTCCGTGGCGTGGTCGTGGTAGTTCAGCCCGATGCACACGATCTTGCCGATCCGGCCGAGCGGCGGACCCACCCGGAGCCCCTCGGCACCGAGCACGGGCAGCTCCCCCGGCGCGGCCGCGGCGGCCCGCACCCGGGCGAGCGCGTCCTCGTCGGCGAGCAGCGCGCTGTCGATGTCGGTGACGATCCCCGACAGGTCACGCAGGGTTCCGTCCCCGTCCAGCAGCGCCGGACGTTCCGCACCCGCTGTACCCACACGAAGCAACTTCAACGGTCTGTCTCCCTCGGTCGAGATCGGGCCCGTCGGATGGGTTGCGGCCATCGCAGGCTTGGCCGATCCTCCAAGACATCCGATCACTCCGCAAGACCCTGTTCACACACTGGACCGGCGCACTCGCCGAGCCGATTACGCCGCGGTGGCCATGGCGGCCCCGGCGGCCGGCATGTCGCGGTACAGGTAGGCCCGCTCGATCGCGGTCCAGGTGGTGCTCGTGACGACGTACAGCGCGGCGGCCAGCGGCACGAAGGCGACGGTGAACAGCGTGAAGAAGGACATCAGCGGCATCACCTTCGCCATCGCGCCCATGCCGGGGACCGGCTGTCCGTCGGGGCCGGTGGCCGGTGCGACGGGGTTGGCCGCCATCTGCCGCTTCGTCCGCCCGTAGTTGAACGTGGCGACGGCGGCGACGATCACGAACAGCCCGACGTACACGAGGCCCTGCGCACCGAACATCCCGCCGTCCGCGAGCGCGTCGCGCCAGCGCTCACCGAGCGGGGCGCCGAGGAGCTGGTGACCGAGGAGTTCGTTGGCGTCGTCGCCGATCCTCGTACTGGAGAAGAGGTGGTAGAGCAGGAAGAAAGCCGGCATCTGCAGGAGGCTCGGCAGGCAGCCGGAGAGCGGGGAGACCTTCTCCTCCTTGTGCAGTTCCATGAGCGCCTTCTGCATCCGCTCGGGGTTCTTCTTGTGCTTCTTGCGGAGCTCGGCGATCTGCGGCTGGAGCCGGCGCTGCGCCTTCTGTCCGCGCGCCGCGGCCCGGGACAGGGGGTGCACGGCGAGTCGCACGAGGGCGGTGAACAGGATGATCGCGGCGGCGGTGGACGCGTTCTGGAAGAGCGGGTGGAGCACGTCGGCGAGGGCGCCGACCAGGCTGGCGAATGCGGACATGAAGGCGGACATGGATGAGCCCTCCGGGGGTCTCGTCGTGCCGGGAAGTGGATCAGCTTCGGCATGACGGATCCGCGCGGGGCGCCCGTGCGTACGCGCGCATGGCGTACGCGCCTGGGGCGGAGAAGAGGGAGGAGAGAGCCCTACGCGGCCGTCAGGAGGGCGCGGCCGGGGGCTCGGGGTCGTCGGCGCCCCTTGGCGTCGGGGTCCCGTTGGGGCAGGAACGCGGTGCGTTTCTCGCGGTCGCGCATGGCGGTACGGACCCGGGTGCGGGGCACCGGGGCGGCGCAGCGCGCGCTGATGACCGAGCAGGCGACGAGCGCGGTGCCGGCGGCCGCGGTGGCGGCGAGCGCGACGGCGGCGGAGAGACTGCCGCCCTCGGCGAGCAGGACCTCGGTGAGGAAGAAGAGCAGGAGCCCGGCGGGCCTCAGGACCCGGGCGAGGGCGCCGCGCATGCGGTTCATGGCGCGCGTGTCGTCCATGTCCCTCCCCCTTCCGCTCGTCCGCGGCCGCGCGCCGCGGGTCTTCGCGGCACTTCAACCTTTAACCGTTATACACGATCGGCTTCGAGGGGCATCAGGAGTCGACGGGGCGTGAGCAGGGCGCGGGCGACCGGGTTGCCGGTGTCCTTGTCGAGCCCGGGGCCGGGCCTCATCTCGACGTCCTCGGGCGGCACGGAGACGGAGCAGGCCGGGCATTCGCCGTAAGCGCCCAGCTCCGTACCGCAGGAGGCGTGGACGAAGACGCGCGTCGGGAGGGTGCCGGGGAGGTGGTCGCGTCCCCACGCCCCGAGGGTGCGCAGGACCGGCCAGAGCGCCTTGCCGCTGTCGGTCAGGACGTACTCCTCGCGCGGCGGCGACTCCTGGTAGCGGCGCTTCTCCAGGAGCCCGGCCTCGATGAGGGACTGGAGCCGGGAGGCGAGGACGGCGCGCGGGATGCCGAGGTGCACGAGGAAGTCGTTGTACCGGCGCACGCCGTACAAGGCGTCGCGCAGCACCAGGAGGGTCCAGCGCTCGCCGACCACTTCGAGTGCGCGGGCGATGGAGCACTGCTGGTTCGCGTAGTCCTTGCCGAGAGCCATGGGGTCACTTTACTCCTTCACGGTTCGATGAATGAACCTGACGTGCTAGCGTCAGCATCCTCGACGTGAGTTCAATCACCGAACTCACTGCGAGTGGTGCCGCGCCCCTGCGGCCCGGTCGCGCGACGCCCGTGCGAATCCCGGCGAATCCCGGAGCGATGCCATGGCCCAGCCCGTACGCCCCCGCCCCGCGCAAGCGAAGACCGCGCCCCTGCCCCCTCCTCACCGCGGCCCCCGCCCCGGGCCGACCCTCGCGATCACCTCCGTCGCCACCGCCGTGGCGCTGATGAACTACACCGCGCCGATGACGACGGTCCCCGGCATCTCGGCCGCCCTGGCCACCCCGCCCTCCGGCCAGGCGTGGCTGCTCAACGGCACCCCGCTCGGGCTCGCCGCGGTCCTGCTGGTCGCGGGCAGCCTCGCCGACGACTACGGCCGCCGCAGACTCTTCCTGCTCGGCACGCTCGCCCTCGGCCTCACCACCGGGCTCGGCGCCCTCACCACCGACACCCTCACGTTCACGCTGGCCCGGGTCGCCCAGGGGGCGGCGAGCGCCGCGATCCTGGCCACGAGCCTGGGCCTGCTCGTCGGGGCGTTCCCGGCCGGTGCGGCAAGGATCAGGGCGACGGGTGTCTGGGGCGCGTTCGTGAGCGCGGGGATCGCGCTCGGCCCGCTGCTGGCGGGGTCGCTCGGCTCCGTCGACTGGCGGCTGACGTACGTCGTACTGGGCCTCGCCGCCCTCCTCACGGCCGCCTTCGCCTTCCGTACGCTCGACGAGTCCCGGGCCCCGCGCGGCGGCCGCCCGGACCTGGCGGGCGCGGCGGTGCTGGGCCTGGCGATGACGGCGCTGCTGACGGCACTGACCCTCGGCCGGGACGGCTGGCTGCGCGCCCCCGTCGGACTGCTGCTGCTCGCCTCCCTCGCCCTGGCGTTCGTGTTCCTCGCGGTGGAGCGCCGGGCGGCGGCCCCGCTGATCGACCCGGCACTGCTGCGCAGCCGCCCGTTCCTGGCCTCGGCGGCCGGCGGGCTGTTCACGGGGCTCTCCGTGATCGGCCTGTTCAGCTATCTGCCGACGCTGCTCCAGCGGGCACTGGGGCTGTCGGCGATCGGTGCGGCGTGGCTGTTCCTGCTCTGGTCGGGCACGGCGTTCGTCGTGGCGTTGCAGGCGCGCCGGCTGACGGGCCGGGTGGCACCCCGTCACCAGCTGTCCGCGGGCTTCGCCCTGCACGCGGTGGGGGTGGTCTCCCTGCTGGGCTCGCTGGACGCCGTCGGGCACCCGGGTGCGACGGTGTGGCTCCGGCTGATCCCGGCCCTGGTGGTGTCGGGCGCCGGCAGCGGTCTGCTGAACGCCGCCCTGCCCCGGCTGGCGATCGAATCGGTGCCGCAGGAGCGGGCGGCCATGGGCTCGGGCGCGAACAACACCGCGCGCTACATCGGCTCGTCGGCGGGCGTCGCCGTGACGATCGCCATCGCGACGACGGGCTCGGGAGCGGACGGCGCGCTGCTGCTGTCGGTGGGGCTCGCCCTGGTGGCGGCGGTCAGCGTGCTGCTGCTGCGGGAACGGAGCTGACGCCGGTACGCGGACACGCGGCGCCGGTGCACGGCTACGGAAACGGGCCCTGCGCCGGTACCCGGCTACCCGGCTACGGGAACGGGACGGACGAGGCCGCCCCCTCTCCCTCACTCACTCTCACCCCGCCGCCACGAGCGCTTCCTCGTCCCCGATCTCGTCCCGCGCGAGCACCTCCTCGTCCGGCCGCTCGTCGTGCTCGCGCGGACCGGCGTACGTCACGGCCAGCGCGACGGCCAGGTTGGCGCCCAGAGCGACGATGCCGGCGTTCACCCCCCACACCGGATCGTTCTCCGTGAACACGAACCCGCAGACCACGCCCACCCCGACGACCAGCCCGCTCATCGCCCCGAGCAGGGTCAGCCGTCGCCACATCAGCCCCAGCAACACCATGGGGAGCAGCTGCGCCATGCCCTCGTACGAGATCAGCGAGAGCCGTACGAGGGTGTTCGGCGCGGTGTACGTGAGCAGCAGCGCCAGGCTCCCGGCGACCACGACGACCACCTGGGCCGCACCCTTCTGCCGACGTTCCCAGCGCGGTACGAGCGAGAGCACACTGCGACCCCACATCGTGCCGATGACCAGCATGAAGACGGCCATCGGCACGATCGAGGAGAGCGCGGCGGCGACGCCGATGACCCCGACCGACCAGGCCGGCAGCGAGTCCACGACCAGCTTGAACAGCGCCAGGTTGGATTCGGCACCGACGAGCCCCGGCACGACGAAGAGCGCCGCCATGCCGAGCAGCATGGGGACGAACAGCAGGACGTTGTAGGCGGGCAGCCACATCGCGTTGCGCCGCAGGACGTCGGCGTTCTTCGCACCGAGGTAGCCGGCGACGGTCGTCGGGAAGATCACGACGGTGAGGGAGTTGAGGAACGAGGTGGTGATGAACCAGGCCTGTCCGAGGCCGCTGTCCCCGTGCCCGGGGAAGGTCAGCCACTCGCGCTTCTCGGTGACGAGCCGGTCGAGGAAGGGCCCGTACCCGTCGAAGTAGTGCAGCGGTACGTAGATCGCCAGGAAGCCGAGCGTGGCGATCACCATCACGTCCTTCAGCACCGACACCCACGCGCTGCCGCGCAGCCCGCTCACCACGACGAAGCCGGTGGTCACGGCGAAGGCGATGAAGTAGGCCCAGTTCAGGCTGATGGCGCCGTAGGAGATGGTCGAGACGACCACGCCCATGCCGGTGATCTGGAGCTGGATGTACGGGAGCAGGAAGACGGTCGCGAGGACGGCGACGAGCGCGCCGAGCCAGGGCCGCCCGAAGCGGTGCGCCACCATGTCGGTGATCCCGACGAGTCCGTGCCTGCGCGCGTACGCCCAGAGCATGGGCCCGACGACGTAGCCGACGGCGTAGCCGCAGGACATGTACGCGACCACGTAGAGAACGGGCGCCCCGTAGTTGTAGCCCCAGCCGGCGGCGCCGAGGTAGCTGAAGCTGGTGTAGCCCTCACCGGCCATCAGCACCCAGATGAAGACGGTCCCCAGGCTGCGCCCGCCCACCGACCACTCGGCGAGCCCGCCGCCCTCGCCCCCGCGCCGGCCGCGCACGGCGAGCAGTCCGAGGGCCACGGTGGCGACCATGAAGACCCCGAAGACGGAGGTCGCGACGGCGGCGTTCACCGGCGGTCACCCCGCCGGGTCAGCCATACGGCGACGGGGGTGAGCAGGGTCGCCCCGAGGAGCCAGAAGAAGAGGAACGGCAGTCCGAGAACGACGGGATCAACCCGGTTCACGAACGGCAGCGCCCCCAGGTAGAGCACGTAGGGAACCAGCAACCACAGCAACTGCGGACGTCGTCTCAGCACGTCGGAGAACCTTACGACCTCCCGCGGGTGAGGGCGCCGGGCCTCACCCCTGTGAGGTCCGGCGCCCTCGTCCCTCGTGGTCAGCGCTCCCGTACGCCGGTCAGCTTCCCCCACACCACCAGCCGGTAGCGGGAGGTGAATTCGGGCGTGCACGTCGTCAGGGTCAGATAGGACCCTGCGGCCCGGTAGCCCACGTACGGCTTCACATTGCTGCGCGGCACGGCGGCGATGACGCCGCTGTCGCCCGGCTGGGTGCGGGCGAGGGTCTTGTCCACGGTGTACGTGTAGACGGCGTCCCGGGTCTCGACGGTGACGCGGTCGCCGGACCGCAGGCGGTTGATGTAGCGGAACGGCTCGCCGTGGGTGTTGCGGTGCCCGGCGAGCGCGAAGTTCCCGGAGGCGCCGGGCTGCGCGGTGCGGGGGTAGTGGCCGACGTACCCCTTGTCCAGGACGCCGTGCTTGCTGATGCCCTGGGCGACGGGTGCGGTCAGCCCGATGCGCGGGATGCGGATGACGGCGTACGCCTGGGACCGCCGGGGCGCGGGCGCGGCTGCGGACCCCGCTCCCCCGCTCTCCCCGCCCTTCTCCCCCACGGCGGGGCTGTCCCCGTCCACCGGCTCCTGCGACTCCTCAGCCACCGGCTGATCCGCGGCCGCCTCCGGCTCCCCCCAGTCGCGCTGGAGGGCATGCACGGTGTCGGCGGCCTCGGCACGGGCCTGCCGGTTGGTCCACCACAGCTGATGGGCGACGAGCAGCAGCAGGACGACGCCGAGCGTCACCACCAGCTCCGCGCCCGTCCACAGCCCGCGCGCGGCCAGCCGCCTCCCGCGCGCGTCGCGCTGCACCACCACCGGTATCCGCTCACGTATCCGCTCACGCACGGCCCGCACGATAGGGCCAAGGCCCGCAACTCTCCAGAGCAGTAACAAGGCTCACCCACCGGCGCCGCTCACCGGAGCCGGAACATCCCTCCGGTCCGCGCCCGTACGGCAGTACCGTGTGGTTCATGCGCCCCGACACGCCTGCCGACCACACCACCGAAGCCGAGCGCCTGCTCCGCACCGCGGCGCAGTACCCCGAGGACCACGAACCGCTGCTCCTCCAGGCGGCGGCCCACCTGGAACTCGCCGGTGACCGCGCCCGCGCCACCACGCTCTACGACTCCCTGCTCAGCGACCCCGACACCGAACACCCCCACCTGGTGAAGGCGCTCAGCGCCGCCAACCTGTGGGAGTACGGCCACGAGGCCGAGGCCCGCGCGATCATCGACGGCATCCGGGCGGCCGGCCCGTTGGAGGCGGCCCCCTGGGAGATCGCGGCAGAGACCCTGGAGGCCCACGACGAGCTGGAGTCGGCCCACGACTACTTCTCCACGGCCCTCACCCTGCTCATCGCCCCGGGCGAGGAAGTCCCGTACGCCACGCAGTCGCTGCTGACCGGCCGCCACCGCGTACGCCGCCTGATGGGCGTCACGCACGACGCCTGGGACGAACTCGCCGACGCCCTCCACACCGCGGCCGTCCCGCTGGACGAACTCCACGACCCGAAACGGCTGTGGGCGCTGGGCTCCTCGGACCCGCGCGAGCTCCGGGCCGAGATCACCCGCCTCCGCGCCGAACTGGGCACGTACCGCACGGCCCTGTCCCGCCCGTTCCCGGTGGCGGTGCTCCACTGGCCGGAGCCGGAACTGCGCGAGCTCCTGACGGCGTACCCCGGCCTCGGCAGCGAGTACGCCTCGCACCCGGACCACCTGGCCCGCCTGGAGGCGGCCCTGCGCGACCTGCATGCGGCGGGGACCCCGAACCTCGGGATCGTGACGGGCACGGTCCCGTCGTACGAGGCGTTCGCCGCCTCCGAGGCCGCCTCCCCGTCCGACCCGGACCTGCTCCCCCAGTACGCGACGACCCTGGCGGCCCGCGGCCGCGCGGTCCCGTGGCCCCCGGCGAGGAGCGCGGCGTGCTGGTGCGGCTCCGGGCGGTCGTACCGGGACTGCCACGGCGGCGCGTAGCCGTCGTACAGGACGGGACGGATCGGCGCGAACAACCGGGCGGGGGTACGGGCGGCAGGTGCCGGCGGTTCAGAGCACGGCGGGGAGGCCGTCGTGGACGATCTCCTGCTGCCACGCGTGGCGCGGCTGGGTGTGCAGCCGCCAGTAGTGTTCGGCGATGCGGTCCGGGTCGAAAGCGGTACCTGGAACCACCGGACCGTCCACGGTGACACTGGCCACGTGGACGCCCGAAGGCCCGTACTCCTGATCGAGCAGGGTCACCAGGGTCCGCACCCCGGCCTTGCCGAGCGAAAGGCTCACGTAGCGCGGCTTCGGTTCGGGCATTCCACCGGTGACGATGAACGAACCGCTGCCGCGCCGCGCCATCCCGGGCGCGATGTGGGCGGCGGCGGTGAGCGCCCCGACCACGTTGACCGCCCAGGCGTCCAGTTGTGCGCGCGCGTCCAGTTGTCCGGGGGCGTCGGACTGGATGATCGCCGCGTTGTAGACCACGACGTCCGGAAGGCCGAACTCCTCGGCCGCGGCGTCGAGGGCAGCGCGCGACGCCGCCTCGTCGACGCTGTCGGCGGTCAGGGAGAGGACGGGCACTCCAAAGGGGGAGACCGCTTCGACTGCGGCCTTGAGAGTTCCGGCGCTCCGTGCGACGAGCGCGACAGGCATGCCCTCGCGCGCGAATCGCCGGGCGACCGAACGGCCGATCCCCGGACCTGCTCCGATGACAACGACTCCCGGCATGACCGGCTCCTTCGCTGGAATAGTGGCTGGCGACCAGAACGCTAAGGTGTGACATCGGTGTGAAGGTCAACCTCGGAGCGGGGGGTCCGCATGCGGATCGGTGCCCTGGCTGACGCGACAGGAGTCAGCCCACGGTTACTGCGGTACTACGAGGAGCAGGGGCTGCTCCGGCCGGTTCGACTGAGCAACGGCTATCGCGCGTACTCCGATGCGGACGTCGCCGCTGTGCGCCACATCCGTACGCTGCTGGCCGCCGGACTGCCCACCGCCGTCATCGCCCAGCTGCTGGACTGCGTCCACGACGACGGTGAGCGACTCATACCGTCGGCCTGCCCCGGCATGATCACGCACCTGCGACGGGAGAGTCGTCGCGCCACCGAGGCGATCGCGCAGCTCCAGTCGTCCCAACAGGCGCTCGACACCTTGCTCGACGCCGCCCTGCGACAACGCGGCGACGGACCGGCCGGGCCGGCCCAACCGGGACCGGCCGCCGGGCAGAACCCACTTGCCGGCGGAGACAGCTGATTCCGGGGCCGAGTGGGAGTGATCCTGCCTCGACGGCTCCATCCTGACGATCAGCCGGTACGGGAAGCCGGGGAACCGGTCACGACACCGCCCCGCTACTGCCGCCCTCCGCCCCCACCCAATCTCCGATGCCTCGGACGCCTCGCCCGCATACCCTGCCGCCATGCCCGAGCTCCAGCGCCTGCGCGCCGACCACGCCCCCGCCCTCCTCGCGTTCGAGCGGGAGAACCGCGCCTTCTTCGCGGCCTCGGTGCCGGACCGCGGCGACGACTTCTTCACCCACTTCGCCGCCATCCACGCGGAACGTCTGGCCGAACAGGCGGCCGGCACCTGCCACTTCCACGTACTGGTGGCGGAGGAGGGCGGCGAGATCCTGGGCCGGTTCAACGTGGTGGACGTGGCGGACGGCTCGGCCGAACTGGGCTTCCGTCTCGCCGAGAAGGCCACGGGCCGCGGCCTGGCCACGGAGGCGGTCCGCCAGATACTCAAGGCGTGCGAGAGGACGTACGGCCTGACGACGCTGCGCGCGGCGGCCACGCTCACCAACACCGCCTCGCAGGCGGTCCTGACACGGATGGGCTTCGTCCTCACGGGCGAGGAGCTGGTGCTCAGCGGGCAGCGGGGAGTGGGTTACGTACGGAATCTGACGGCGAGGCCACCCCGGTCCGCCTGATCTTCGAGCCATGCATGCCTCGAAGATCGAAAATCGCTCGACGCCGCCGTCCTTGACGGGCAGGCTTCGCACCCGTGACGACACCGACGCATCTCCTGGTCCGGACCGCTGCCCGCAACAACGCCGAGTGGTGCGCGGCGATGAGCCGATCGCACGGCGGGGTGAGCGCGTTCGGGGACCAGGCGTGGACGGCCCCGGCCCGTACACCGCTGTACTACCCCGACGCGGTGACACTGGTGCCGGGCGCGGACCCGGTCGCGCTGGCCGAACGGATCGACACCACCGCGCCGGGCGCCTCCGTCAAGGACAGCTTCGCCGACCTCGACCTCACCGCGGTGGGCTTCGAGGTGCTGTTCGAGGCGCAGTGGATCCACCGCCCGGCGGGCGCGCCCGCCCTCACCCCGCACCTGGCCTGGGACGTGGCGCGGACCCCGGACGCGCTGCGCGCCTGGGCGCTCGCCCGGGACGGCGCGGAGGGCAACGCGGATCTCTTCCGGCCCGAACTGCTCGACGACCCGGCCACCTTCGTACTCGCGGGGCGTTCAGCGGACGGCGGGGTGGTCGCCGGGGCGGTGGCGAGCCGCAGTGCCGACGCGGTCGGCGTCTCCAACGTCTTCGCCCTGGACGACGACCCCGACACGGCCTGGCCGGGCGTGCTGGACACGGTGCACCGGCGCTTCCCCGGCCTGCCCGTCGTCGGCTACGAACACGGCGAGGACCTCGCGGCCGCCGTCCGCCACGGTTTCCGGCAGATCGCTCCCCTGCGGATCTGGGTCCACGGCTGACCAGGTCCCAGTAAGCCCGACCGATCTCCGACTCCTGCCGACGCCCACTCCTCCGCCGCCGCCGGCCACGATGTCAGTGGTCGTGTCTAGTCTGCGTACATGACCGAGACGACGGGCCACGACGACCGCGCCTTCCCGCCCGCCCTGGCCGAGGTGGGCCGGACGGAGTTCCCGTACGAGGACGACGACAGCATCGACTTCGAGCCGTACGAAGCCTTCGACTCCGCCGCGAAGACCACGGACTGGCTCCGCCACTGGACCGGCAACGACGAGCTGGACAGCTCCGCCTACCGGGTCTTCGGCCAGGACGGCACGGGCGGCCTCGCCGCCCTGTGGCTCGCCCGCCCCGGACTTCCGCTCACCGACCAGCCGGTGGTCTTCATGGGCTCGGAAGGGGAGAACGGCGTCGTGGCGGGCAGCCTCTCCGATTTCCTGTGGGTACTGGCCGACGGGCTCGGCCCGTGCGAGGTCGTCGTGCTCCAGGACGACGCGTCGCGCCCCCACGCGGCCCTGAACGAGCTCGCCGAACGCCACGCGACGACGCCGCGGCGACCGGCCCGGGAGATCATCGCCTCGGCGCAGGCGGAGTTCCCCACCTTCGCGGAGGACCTGGAGAAGCTGTGCCGGTGAGCTGAGCCCCCGCGGCGCCCCTCCGCGCCGAACGAGGCCGACATACGTCTGGCCAAGGCCACGGCCTCCCCCGACCATGGTCTCCCGAAGCGTGGACCATACGGGGAAGGCCACCCATGAGCACAGACGAGCCGGGCACGCCGGAGAGCGCTCCTCCACCCCAACGCCCCTGGGCCCGCGGCAATCCGCCCCGCCCACCGCACCCGCCCGGCTCCGGCGGCCCCACCGGCCACCCGGCTCCCGCCGACGGCGGGATGCCCGCGCCGGTCAGCAGCCTGCGCGTACTCATGACGGTCGTCGGCGGCCTCCAGGCCGTCCTCGGCCTGGCCCTGGTGACCAACAGCGTCTCCATCGCCAAGTCCCTCTGGGGCGAGGACGACGCGACGTTCTACGCCGACCGCGCCACCGGGGAGGAGCACTCGGGCACCGTCGTCTTCGTGGGCGTCCTCATCCTGGCGGTCGCCGCCTGGGGCATCCTGACGGCCCTCAAGTTCCCCACCCGCCACCCCAACGTGCGCAATTCGGCCATCGCCTACGGCTGGACGAACCTGGGCTTCACCCTCTTCCTGTGGGCGTTCCTGCCGATCCTGCTCCTGGCCCTGATCTGGCTCGTCGTGGCGATCCTGCTCGTCGTCCGGCCGAACCAGCCGGAGACCCGGGCGTGGTTCGGGGCGCCGGCGAGGCTCTGAGGCTCCCGCTCGACAAAGCCTTGTCAGTCTCCCTTGATACAACTGGCTAGATAGGTGGCGCGATGAGGGGGGCCGGTCATGTCCAACCAGGCATCATCAGGGGAAGCGGTACCCGTTGCAGGACTGCACGAGACGCTGATCACCCGGCGCCTAGAAGAACAAATGAAGCAGCTTGACAACACGGGTTGGCACGCGATCGACGGCATCGTGGGAGTCGAGTCGACGCCCAACGTTCTCTCCCGCCACATCGCTGCCACCGTTCGACAAGCCCTCCAAGGTCTCAAGCCAGCGGACCAAGTTGTGGCGGCGAACCACATCCTCGAATCTCTCAGCACCATCGAAGGTGCCCCTGCGTGGGCCGATACAGATGCGGTCATCGACGGCCCTCGACAACTACTCGCTGTCGCCGAACAGGAGGCGCCGGGCGTCTACGCCATCCGACCCGCCACGCCCCTCTCTGAGACTTCCCTCCTCACTAACTCACCCGAGGATCCGAGCCTCGGCTTTGAACTGCGAGCGGAGCTGGCCACCGCAGACCGTGTGGACCTTCTTTGCGCGTTCGTGAAGTGGCACGGCCTGCGGG
Source organism: Streptomyces sp. NPDC048211 (assembly GCF_043202315.1). Classification (NCBI taxonomy): domain Bacteria; kingdom Bacillati; phylum Actinomycetota; class Actinomycetes; order Kitasatosporales; family Streptomycetaceae; genus Streptomyces; species Streptomyces sp. NPDC048211. The sequence continues at coordinate 130,535 of NZ_JBIDAD010000010.1, read as the reverse complement.
TACTCGAGCAGTCCCTCACATCTGCCCGCGATCGCGGCGTCCCCATCAGGGTTCTCACCACCACATACATCGGAGCCACTGAGCGTCGTGCTCTCGACCGCCTCGTTCGCGAGTTCGGCGCCGAAGTCAAGGTCAACTACGAGCTCCGCTCGACTCGCCTGCACGCGAAAGCCTGGCTCTTCCGTCGGAACAGTGGCTTCGACACTGCGTACGTCGGCAGTTCCAACCTGTCCAAGGCTGCGCTCCTCGATGGACTCGAATGGAATGTGAAGCTGTCGTCGGTCGCAACCCCCTCGGTCCTGCGTAAGTTCGAGGCAACCTTCGATGCCTACTGGAGCGAGCGCTCCTTTGAGTCGTACGACCCCGATAGCGACGCACAGCGACTGGATGAGGCGCTTTCTCACGCCGGTGGCCCGAGCGGCCAGCAGGGCAGCAATGTCATCACGCTCTCTGGGCTGGAAGTACGTCCGTACCCTCACCAACGCGACATGCTGGAACGTCTAGAGGTCGAGCGGACCGTCCACGGGCGGAACCGCAACCTCCTCGTCGCAGCGACCGGTACGGGAAAGACCGTGATGGCGGCCCTGGACTACAAGCACCTGCGACACAAGCTTGGCCGGGATCTCCGTCTGCTCTTCGTCGCGCATCGAAAAGAGATCCTGGAGCAGTCCCTGCGGGTGTATCAGAACGTGCTAGTCGACGCTAACTTCGGCGAGCTCTTCTTCGGTGGCCAGGTGCCCGAAGGCTGGAACCACGTCTTCGCGAGTGTTCAGTCACTCAACGCGCGCGCCCTGGAGCGCCTCGCTCCGGATCACTTCGATGTCATCGTGATCGACGAGTTCCACCATGGCACTTCGCCGACCTACCGCAGAATCGTGGACCACTTCGCCCCACAAGAGCTGCTCGGCCTCACCGCCACCCCAGAGCGCATGGACGGGCTGAACGTCCAAGATGAGTTCTTTGACGGCCGAATCGCAGCCGAGATGCGGCTATGGGAAGCACTTGAGAACGAGCTACTGAGCCCGTTCCACTACTTCGGCGTTACCGATAGCACCGATCTCACTACCCTCGCGTGGAAGCGGGGAGCGTACGACTCGGGGGCTCTCAGTAACCTTTTCACAGGTAACGACGCCCGGGCCAGGCTCGTCGTCAAGGCTGTGAAGGACAAGGTCGCCGACCCTGGGATTATGCGGGCTCTGGGCTTCTGCGTCTCGGTGGCACATGCCCGCTTCATGGCTGAGGTCTTCAGATGCGCCGGCCTCAACGCCGTCGCGCTCTCCGGCGACACCCCCAAGCCCGAGCGCAGAGCAGCGCTCGAAGAACTCCGCGCCGGGACGCTGCAAGTCATCTTCTCTGTAGACCTGTTGAACGAGGGACTCGACATTCCCGATGTCGACACCCTTCTTCTCCTGCGACCGACCTCAAGCGCCACGGTGTTCCTTCAGCAGCTGGGACGTGGGCTGCGCCGCACCGAGAACAAGGCTGTGCTCACCGTCCTCGACTTCATCGGTCAGCACCGCAAGGAGTTCAGGTTCGAGGAGCAGTTCCGCGCCCTGACCAACCTGACGCGAAACCGTCTGCTCTCCAACATCGAGGACGACTTCCCCAAGCTGCCGTCTGGCTGCCAGATCATCCTTGAGACCAAGGCCAAGACCCTGATTCTCGACAACATCCGCAACCAGATCGGCGTCAACGTCACTCAGCTTGCCCGCGAGGTCGCTGCTTACGCGGAGCCCCGCCTCGCGGACTACCTCAAGGAGAGCGGTCGAGAGCTCAAGGAGCTCTACCGGGGCAACGGAAACTCATGGACCGGCCTTCTCCGCCGAGCCAAGCTCCTCGATGCGACCGCCCCTGACGGCGAGGCAGCGCTCCTGAAGCGCGTATCGGCGTTCCTCCACGTCGACGATCCAGCACGCGTCTCGGCGTATACGAAGATCCTCGTCGACGATCCCCCCACGTATGACCAGCTCACAGCTCAGGAACAGACGTACGCGCGCATGTTCTTCTTCTCCCTCTGGCCCTTGGGCGGCAATTTCACGAGCTACCAAGAGGGCTTCAACACTCTGCGCACCCAGGGTGCCTTCCGAGACGAGCTCCGCCAGGTACTGGCCCACGTCCTCGACCTAGCGGACCATTTGCCGCTTCCACTGCTAGGCACGCACGCGGATCTCCCCTTGGCAGTTCACGCCTCGTACAGCCGCGAAGAGATCCTCCCCGCACTCGGCCAGTCCACCGTGGACGGCTTCATGCCCGGGCACTTCCGCGAGGGCGTGAAGTGGTGCGAGAACATCGAGACGGATGCTCTTCTCATCACTCTAGAAAAGGACGAGAAAGACTTCTCGCCCGAAACCCGGTACAAGGACTACGCACTAAACGAGTCAGAGTTCCACTGGGAGTCCCAGAACCAGACGTCGGAGACGTCCCCAACAGGCCTTCGCTACCGGACACACACAGAGAAGGGCACTCATGTGCTCCTCTTCGTCCGGCGCTACAAGAAGACAGACATCGGAGGCCCTCAGCCCTGGATGCTGCTGGGACCAGCCGATTACGTCACGCACAAGGGCAGCAAGCCCATGGCAATCACGTGGAAGCTGCGTCACGAAATGACCGCGGACGTCTTGACATACTCAGCAATTGCCGCAGGGTAACCCCTGGCCTACGAGCTCCCACACAGTGAGCTGTGAGACTTCGAGGAGCACGTTCGAACTCCGAGTCTCACGCTTCACTGGCGGGGCACCGATTTGGCGTCCAGCCTTTGCTGGTCCGCGGACATGCCGTCCCCTTGACGTCCCGACCTCTCCGCCGCTCTCAGCTCCACTTCAGTGCAACTCACCTTCACGTACCGATCCGACAAAGTGAGCCCAAGCCCCGGCGCCAACGTGGAAGTGGCCATGACTCGGACGCTTACTGTCACGCACGAGGGTGTCGACGGTGGTGAAGGCAGCCTCAACGCACTCCGTACCGCTACCACCACTGTAAGACGACTTGAACCACTGGGCGTCTTCGTGATCCATCACAGCTCCTCGCAAACCTGGTTCAGGAGCGCGGCAGAGGACTCGAGGTCCAGCGCCTGCGCCCGCAAGTACTCGAACGCCAACTTATAGCGTTCGAGTTCCTGCGGCTTCTCCATGAACAGCCCTCCACCGATGATGTCCACATAGACCACGTCGAGTTCAGGCGTTGAGCCACCCAGGATGACGAAGCTGCCAACCGCCGCGGCATGTGCACCTGCCGCGAACGGCAAAATCTGAATGGTGACGTTGGGCTCGGACGAGACGCTGATCAGGTGTTGCAACTGGTCGCGCATGACCGAGGGGCCTCCGACCATCCGACGGATGACGGCCTCATCGATCACTGCCCAGAGGTGCGGAGGCTCGTCGCGCGTGAGAAGTTCCTGGCGCTTCATCCGGATATCGACCATGTGATTGATCTCTTGGTCAGTGCATCTCATCTCTGAAGCGCGATGAACTGCCTCTGCGTACCTGCGCGTCTGAAGCAACCCGGGAACGTACATGCAGGCGTAGTGCCCCTCGCTCACCACCTCGTCTTCGAGGGTGAGCATGAGGTTCATGGACTCAGGGATGGGATCAGCGAGGGAGCGCCACCAGCCTTGGATTCGAGCCCCCTTGGCCAGGTCGACCAGCGAGTCTCGCTCCCGGTCAGAGGCGCCATACTCACGACAAAGGGCGTCTACGGCTGGCCACTTAACCGTTCCCTCCTTCGTCTCATACCGGCTCAGAGTGGCTTTTGAGATGCCTACGCGGGCGCCCGCCTCCTCCAAAGTGAGGCCCTTCGCCTCGCGGAGTCGGCGTAGATCGGCTCCCAGTTGACGCCTGCGCGTTGTCGGTCCAACTGGCATGTTTTCGGCCCTTCAAGTCGGTCTTCGAGAGGGTGCACGGGGACGAGTCTTGCAGGCAAGGTGGCGTACGCCGGGGGCGCGTGCCACCGAAACTCGCCCCCGAAAGGGCAGAATGAGAGTTCCATTTTGAGAGTTCCACTGTCACCGTATGGAGTGTGGCGGATGCATTGGGCGACCGCCGGTCAGCGTAAAGGGTGATCGGAATGAGTGGGTGCCGCTTTGGTGTCGAGCGTAAGAGGTGGGAACTTCCGTTCCTGGCGGAGGCAGAGGAGCTTGCCGGCCTGCGCAGGGTGATGCGCCTTCACCTTGAGCTATGGGGGCTCTCGTCGATGACCTACTCGGCGCAGGTCTGCGTAACTGAACTCACGAGCAACGTGATCAAGCACGTGGGCCCGGGGACGTCGGCCAGTCTGTCGGTAAGCATGAACGGGGGTTGCCTGCGTATTGAGGTGAACGACTCCGACGGGCAGCGACTCCCGACACTGATCAGGACGGCGGGCCTGGACGAGCGAGGGCGGGGCATGCAACTGGTGGAGGGAGTAGCTGCCCGGTGGGGAGTAATCGTGCGAGGTGCCTCCAAGACGACATGGTGTGAACTCGCCACAGGCCTGCAGTCGGCTGACGGCCATGTCGCCGACGAACAGGTGGCCAAGACGGAAGCGCTCCTGGGTCTCTGCGCGCTGGGGGAAGGCCGGGGCCTCTCACGGCTCAGGCAGATGAGTGCGAAGGAAGCCGCGGAGACCGCCACCGGCTTGATCGCAGACCTTCTGCTCTGGCTGAGGGCGCATGGCTATGACACTGACGAGGCGCTTGACCGTGCGCAGCTCCTCTTCGAGGTTGCATCCGAGGCGGAAGGGGCGGCATGAGTCGTCGTGGGCGTAGCGCCCGGACATACGGCCCGACCGACGGACCGGCCGAGCCGTAGTCCGCCGCGACTCACCTACACGCCCGGAGTCGCGCGTCCCCGCCCCGGCCGAACAGCGAGCCAAGCCCTGATGGTGCTCTCCCGCCAGGCCGGCGAGCGGCCCAACTGATCGTCAGGGGGGGGAGTCCGCCGGCCTGAGGCGGAGTTCATCGGTCACGCGTCTCCGGGTGCGCTTGAGAAACAGGCGGACGGTGGCTGCCGTGATTCCCGCGATCTCCGCGACACCCCCGGTGTCGAGCAGTCGCTCGGGTGGGCTGTCCATGCCTCTCCTTCGCCTCCGCGTCGTGGAGGCAAAAATACCGAGCGGTTGGCGGACGGCAGCGGTGTCGCCCTTGTCGTACCTCTCTGATTCGCCACGTGTTTGATCCCTCCACGGGATCGTCTTTGGGTCGGTAGTCGCCCGTACCCCGTTCTTCTGTCGTACCTCCCGTCATGAGCCCGGCACTTCCGGCCCCGGCTTGCCCCTCCCTTCACCTCCCTGGACAGTGATGCGTCGTGTTCTCGGCGCGGCCCCGTGCCGCGTCTTTCAGCCATGCCCTGGGTCTGATTGGCAACCCATCCCCGCCCCGTTCCAGGAGGTGTCCACGACCGCCGCCCGCCATGCGCAGCCCCGGGCATGGCTACGTGCGGTGGTGTGGCTGGTCGAAGAGGCCGGGGTCCATCCAAAGGCAGGCGAGGCGACACTACGTATCGCGCGGGACCTGGCCGGGCGGATGGACTACACCGCCGGGACCGTGCTGTACGACCTCGACGGCACAGCTACCCGCTGCGCCCTGTCGAGGGCCACGGTCAAGCGCCACGTCGGATATCTACGGGAGTTGGGGGCGCTGGTCTGGGTCCGGCACGGGTCGCGACGCAACCTGCGGCTTCCCGGACGTCCGTACGCGGGTACGGCAACGATCTACGCGGCCACCATCCCGTACGCCTACGACCGGGCGCACGGTCACCGAGTCGAAGGCCAAGGGTTTCGGGGCCGGGTGGTCGCGGTGCCGGTGCCGCCCGTACACACCCCAGCAGCAGACGGTCCCCACAGCCGGGTGCGTGAGCCCCAATCTCTCGCCGCCCGCCCCCGCAAACCCGTAGTCGAGGCAGACGGGCGCTTTAAAGACACCCAGCGCAGGCACGCGAGGCCGCGGACCGCCTCCCACCCCTGGAACTCGACGCCGCGGAGTCCGCTTCAGGTCGCCGCCGACATCAGGATCGCCGCTCAGGTCCGACCGCATGTCCCTTGGATCCAGAGCGAGGGGTTACGTCGACTCGCCTGCACCCTGCGGCCGTTGATCGACCAGGGCCTCGACGCCCACGACATCGCCGCCGAGCTGACCTCCTGGTGGGTCAACTGGCGCCCCGCGCAGCCCGCCGCGTACATCACCGCGCAACTCCGTAACCGGACCGCTGACGTTCCGAACGAAGGCCAGTCGGTCGAAGCTGCCCACTCGCACACCGTCGAGCCCACCGGAAACCCCGCATGGCAGGCATGGCTCCGGCAACGCGCCACGGCACCAGAGTTCCACGAACCGCAACGCACCGACGACGACCGCCGCCACGCCCGCCTCCACGGCTGGGACCGATGGGCGGAGATCGCCGACCACTACGCCGCGGACCCCGACGACGCCCTGGACCTCTACGGCACCCGCCTGTGCGGCTACTCCGTCAAACGCGCTTCGGACGACTGGGCACGGCGGTGAGACGAATGCACGCACGCGAATCGGCTCTGCGGAGGGGCCGTGGCCCCCTACACCGGCTCCGAGGTCCCGGACAGTTCCGTCAGGCGCTCGCGGGCCCGGTCGGCGTAGGGGGCCACGTTCAGACCGGCACAGAGGCGCAGGTCGGTCCCGGCCCCGGCGAGGTCGCCGCCTCCGGCACGGCAGGCGGCCCGCTCCCAGAGCAGTTCGCCCCGGTCGGCGTCCGGCAGGTCGAGGGCTGCGGTGAAGTCGTCGATCGCCTCCGGCCACCGCTCGGCGGAGCGGTGCACGTAGCCGCGGTTGTAGAGCAGGGACGCGTCGGGGCCGACGAGTTCCAGGGCACGGGTGAGGTCCTCGACCGCATCGTCGGACCGGCCTTGTTCCTGGGCGATGACCGCGCGGTTGGCCAGCGCCTCGTAGAGGGCCGGGTCGTGCTCCAGGGCCGTGGTGAAGTCGGCCAGGGCGGCATCGGCGTCGCCGTCCTCCAAGGCAAGGAGACCGCGGGTGCACAGCAGGTCGGCGCTGTCGGGGTGACGGGCCAGGCCCTCGGTCACGTCCCCCCAGGCGCCGTCAAGGGCGCCGGCCTCCAGCAGCAGGGAGGCGCGGTTGATCCGGGCGCGCAGGTAGTCCGGTTCCAGTTCCAGTACGTAACCGAAGTCTGTGAGTGCGCCCTTGGCGTCGCCGAGTTCCGCGCGCAGGTCACCACGGTTGTAGTACGCCTCGGGGAACGGCGGGCTGACGTCGATGGCGCACTGGTAGTCGGCCAGGGCCGCTTCGGTGTCGCCGGACCGCCGGTGGAGCGAGGCCCTGTCGAAGTAGTACTCGGGGTGGTTGGGGTCGGCGGCGATCACCCGGGAGAGGTCGGCGACACCCTCCTCCACCCGGCCCAGCGCGGCTCGCACCTGGCCGCGGTTGTGCAGCAGCACCGAACGGTGCAGCTCGTGCTCGCCCGGCGCCAGGTCGGCGTCAAGCTGGGCCAGCCCCTCGGTCACCAGCTCCTCGGCCCGAGTGAGGTTGCCCATGTGCATCTCCACCAGGGCCAGCCCGTTCTGCTGGAAGACCTTCTGGAACGAGCGGGACGCCTCGGGCATCTGCGACGCCAGGGCGATGGCGGTGTGCAGGTGAGCGCGGGCGGTGAGGTGGTTGCGGGCATCGGGCGCGCGGTGGCGGGTGTACAGCATGCCCAGCGCGTAGTTGGAGAACAGGTGCACCATCGGCGTCGTGAAGCGGCTGCGCAGGTCGAAGTAGATCTCCTCCGCCTCGTCCGCCTGCCCGAGGACGGCCAGCGCACTCGTCAGTTTGGTGCTCGCCGAGCAGTACGCGTCCTCGTCCCGCTCGGGGTCGGCAAGCGCCCGCGCCCGGCGGCCCAGTTCGATCGCCGCGTGGTAGAAGCCCATGTCCACGCAGCGGCCGGTCGCTCCCAGCACCGCCCTCAGCCCCGCGCCGTGCGGGTCGCTCCCGCGCTCCAGGTGGTAAGGGAGGGCGCCGAGCCGGTGTGCCTGCGGCAGGGTCCGTTCCAGTTCCGCGGCCCTGGCGTCGTGCAGCTCGGCCCGTGCCCTCGCGGGCGCGGCCTCGTAGGCGGACCGTTCGCCGGCCACGTCGGAGGTGCCGTCGGAATCCACGTAAGCCCGCACCAGGTCGGCTCCTTGCCGCGGCTCGGCGGGGGCGGTGGCCGGGGCGTCCACGCGTACGGCGTACCGGGCCAGCGCGCCCGCCAGTTCCGCAGCGTGCGGCGGCAGCGGGTCGGCGGTGGTGGCCACGACCACGCGCAGCCGGGCCGGGTCCACCCGGCGCAGGACGATGGCCAGCAGTTCCTGCTCGGTGGCGTCAGCCGCGTGCACGGCATCGAAGCGTACGGTGACCGGTCGGCGGGAGTCGGCCGCCCAGCGGTTCAGGAACTCCACCACGCCGTGTGCCAGGCGCCGGGTCCGCCCGGGGCCGTAGAACCGGGTGCGCTCCTCGGGGATGGCCAGCGAGGTGAGGGTCTCGTGGGACGGCGCCACGACGGATTCCAAATCGGGGGCGACCGACAGCAGTTCGACGTCGTGGGTGCTCACCAGCTCCGGCGTCTCGGCCCACACCCGGGGCACCGCCAGGTTCAGCAGTGCGGCGGTCCCGGCGTACGGGCCCCGGCCGAGGTGGTGGCTGCTGACGGCGTGGAACTCCCCCGCGGCGGGCCGGGGAAAGGCGGCGTCCAGCGCGGCGTCTCGGTCCCGGCGGGTGACACCGACGATCCACAGGTGTGCGGGCTGCTCGGTCATCGGGTGCGTTCCTGTTCTGCGTGAAGGGCGGTGGGGGCGGGGAGAGGTGCGACGTCCGGGGCGGGCTTCGGAACCGCTTCCGTACGCTTCCCCTGCTGCAGCCGCCGCGCGCGGCGGCGGTCGCGCAGGGCCACCACTCCGACCAGGCCGAACTGCACGACGCTCAGCGCCAGGAAGCCGACGGAGTCCCAGAAGCCTGAGTCCGGATTCCCGGGGTTGCCGAGCCGGTCGACGAGGAGGCGCACGAAGTGGACGAGGACCGGGACCGCTGTGGCGGCGGCGGTCAGCAGCATCACCAGCACGCCCGCCGCGGCGAAGGGCGCGTACCAGCGCGCGACCTTGCGGTCGCGGTCCGACCACTGCTCCAGGTCCACCACACGGTGCCGCAGCCCCAGAAGACGGCAGAGGGTGTTGCGGATGAGCGCACGCGTCGCGTCGTGCAGGGCTACGCAGCCGAGGGCTGTGGAGAAAACGTAATAGAGGTCGGTCCGCAGGAAGAGGTAGAACTGCCAGATGAACCGCAGCGCGGTGACAAAGGCGAGAGCCACCGCGAATCGCCCCACGAAGGAAAGGTCATGACCGTGTCGATACGCGTCGACGGCGGCTGCACAGATCAGCAGACAGAAAATAATGGTGTCGGCAACCATGCCGGCCAGGAAAGGCAGATAACGTTTTCTCCTGGAAACCCCGAGCAATCCGTTCAGCGTCGTCTCGAACACCACGAAGTAAAGTCGGCGCCCAACGCCGAGACGAGAGGGTACCCCTATCCGCCGACCGGCCAGCGCATGGAAGGATTCGTGAAGGAAGACGAACGGCAACTGAGCGAAGAGTAGACCGACCTGCACCAGCAGCAGCGAATCGCTGAAGAACAGAGCCTTCGGATAGGGGCGCACTTCAGGCATCCGCACCAGGAGCACCACACACACCACGGCTATCGCCCCATAGACGACCCATGCCACGGGCGAGAAGACCGCGCGCCCGAGCCGTGCGTAACGTACGGCAGTCGGCGCCACAGTGCCCGGATCGTCACCGGCACCCCGAACAAAGCCCAGGTCGTTCAGGGTTTCCAGGAAGTCGTCCATGTCGACGGGTTCGTCGTAGGCGGCGTTGTACCAGGCGACGGCGTCAGCCAGGGGCATGCCGTTGGTGAGCTTATGGAGCAGCATCGCTCCGTCGGCGGGAAAAAGGGCGTACGAATCGGTGTCGGCCCGGCCGACGAGCACCTCGTCACCCTCCGGAACGAATGTCAACTGATGAAAGGCAGGCTCCGCGGTCTGCCGAGTATCCGCCATGCCGCCTCCGCGTCGGATCTGCCGGCAACCTCCCGGCATCGTATGGGGAAAGCACCGTGGTGCCCGGAATTCGAGAAATTCCGGGCACCACGGCCGACATCAGTTCGGAGCCACGATACACATCGGCGGCCAGTAGGCGCTCGCGCTCGTGGTGAGCTTCACACCACCGGTCTTGCGTACGACGATTTTCTTCATCGGGATCCCCCCTTTTCGATGGAATGATCTTTCTCGGCCGGAACGCGGACTTTCAGGAATTCATCCAGTCCTTGGCCTTGGGCTCGTCACTTATAGCACTGCCGCCGGGCACCTCACCAGAACATGAAGAACAAGAAAGGGCTCGTGGGAATTATTTCAGCCGAGATACAGCACTAGGGTTTGATGCGACCGATATCGGCCTTGCCTGCCACAAAACCAATAACAAACCCGGCCACCGGCGGGCACTCCCACCGACCGCACTCCCGCCCCGACCACCGGAACGGCCGGCAACGACCCGGCCCGACCCACACCAGCAGCCAGGCCGCACCCCACCCGCGAGCCCAAAGCTCAAGGTCACGTCCCACCGCCCCCGCGCCCCCACGACGCCACTCCCTCTCGCCGCACCGCACGGGACCATCCACCCCCTCAACCCGATCTTCCTGGCCGAAAGTCGCCGCCGCCGCTCCACTTGAGGGCGCAAGCGCACCCGCCCCGTGAAGGGGCTGTGAACTTCCTCGGATGGAGGGCGACCATCCCTAAGGAACGGACACGGTGCAGCCGAGGGCCGCGACGGCCTGGCCGACCTGCTCGACGCGCACTCGCGGGTCGCCGCCGTCCCACGGGCCACGCCCCCACCGCGGCCGCCTCGGCCTTTCACCGCACGTCCACTGATCGTCGGACCGGCCATCGCCTGGACCCTGCGCATGCCCTGGGAGGGCGACCGGGCCGCGGATCGGGACCAGCCGCCCGGCCCCGCGTTCCACGGTGGCGGCTTGTTCCTGCGGCTTGTTCATGGAGAAGCCGCAGGTACTGGATCTTCCGTCGTCTACCGCGCTCCTGAACCAGGTCTGCGAGGAGCTGTGATGGATCACGGAGATGCCCGTTGGTTCAAGTCGTCGTACAGCGGAGGCAGCGGCACGGAGTGCATTGAGACGGGGTTCACCGCCGTCGGTGCAACTGTGCGCGACAGCGAGAACTCTTCCGGCAGGCATACGCCCTGTTAGACCTCGGTCGGCGCCCCAACGAGGAGACGCCTGCCTTCGAAGCGTTCGCGTACCTCCACGAGACGGCACGTGTAGCTCAGAGCCTTCTGACGTCTTCGCCGAATTCGGAAGGGCTTCGGTCCACCAACCTGGCATGCAGTCTCACCTGGGCGGTGGGTAGGCCGGCCCCTTCCGGCTCAACGACCTCGGCTGAACCGCCCTGTCTGGTCACCATGCCCATCGTGGGTGTGGTCTGGGACGAGAACCGCCAGATCAACGTGCAGGCTGATAGCACGGCCTGGCACACCGCCGAGCACGCGGCCTCGACCACCGACACCAAATATGGACGCCAAGGGCGAGATGACGTGACCGACCCCTACTTCGCTCCCGCTTCCTGATGGGCGCCACCCGGCCGGTGCTCGTCGTTGCTGAGCGGCTCGACGCCTCCGCCGACATGGTCGTGGACCATCTGAACCAACGAGACGTACCCGTCATGCGATTCGCCTCAGCCGACTTCCCTCAGAGCGTCTCTCCCTGACCGCCGACCACTGGTCGAGAACGCCTGGATAGGGCGGTTTTCTGAGCGACGAGCGCCGATCGGTGCGGCTTAAGGACGTACGAGCCGTCTACTACAGACGCCCTGGCCGTCCCGTCATCGCGGACACCGTGGCAGAGCCGTACACGACCTGGGCGCGGAACCAGGCAGACGCCGCAATGCTCAATCTCCTGTCCGCCCTGCCCGTTCGTTGGATCAACAATCCTCACTACGACCGCATCGCCGCTCACAAACCCCAACAGGTCGTCGCGGCCGCCCGCGCCGGCTTGAGAGTCCCGCGCAGCATCATCACCAACGCCCCGCCTGCCGGTCAGTGCCGGGCGACGTCGCCGCGATCCGATCCGCCTGGCCGTCCAGTCGACGCGAGGGACGGACCATCGCATGCGCGTGGCCGGAAGTCACTGAGTGACATTGCGCCAGGTGTGATCTCGGTTACCTTCGGGGGGACTGAATGGAGAACCGTGATGATTCGGGGCTGGGAAGCGGATCCTTCATCACCGCTGATGCGCCGCTTGGGCAAGTCCCCAGCCGAGCTCGGGACCACGGGCGGCGAGCAGGGATGCCCGGATATCTGGGAACTGGAGAACGGGGACATCGCCGTCGTTGGCCGCGACCTCACCGAGGCCTACCTGCCGCACCTTCCCCCGGGGCTCGTCGTCGCCCCGGACGAACGGATCGTCGTCATCCCCCGCAGGACAGCCGCTGCGGCGAAGGCAGACCTGCCTGATGCTTAGCCCACAGGCAGACGGCCCGGGTCAGCGCCTCGGGCTTGACGACTACTCAGAGGACTTCGGTCGCCATTTCTGGCGTTCCGGTTCCGAGGGGTTCTGGAAACTCGAACGTCAGCAGAGCTTCCGGGAGCCCGGGGTGGAGAGCTGGGAGGCCTTCCGCAAAGGGTGCTGGGACGAGTCCCTGGCACTGATCGAGGGACAGCGGAGTCACTACGAGGAGTACCTCCAGCAAATCGCCGGAAGCGGATTCGCCCTCCACCGTGTCCGCTGTGTCGAGGAGCCCATCTCTCCGTACCTCCAGTGGGAGCTTCACCTGCTCAACCTGAAGGCCCAGTGCGGGGAAGATACAAGAGTCCTCGGTCGGGAGGGCATCCTCCGGTACGAGGCGCAGCATCCGCTTCCGGAGATCGTGGTCCTCGGATCCTCGGTGATGTACGAGGTGCTTTATGACGACGACGGGACGCTCGCCGGCGGTATCCGCTTCGACGATCCTTACGCCATCTCCCGATGGCGGAAGACGATTCAGGAAATGCACCGGGCCGGTGAGTCGTTGGGCAGCTTCTTCAGCCGCCAGGTCGCCCGACTCCCTCCGCCGACCGTGACTGAGCAGCAGGGCTGAACATTCCTGCCCGGGACCCGGCGGAGATCTCGGAATGGGCATGCCGTTTCGGTCGAACCCCCGCCGTATCGTGAGGGCCACACATGCGCATCGTCTTGATTTCGTACTCTGCACAGGGATTCGCGCTCCTGCACAGCGTGTGCGAACGAGCCGGGCACACGCCCGTCGCTTACCTGCATGCACGGTCACTGCGACCGGGCGAACCGACACGCCGGGGTGCAGGCGACGTCGTGGGCGAGATCGTCGATGCGCTGCCGAATGGGATGGACCTACTTATTCCGGGCCGGAAGAATATGCTGCCGCACATTGTCGCGGGGTACCAGGCCGATCTTATCGTCTGCTACGGCTTCCCCTGGAAGTTGCCGTCGACGGTACTCCGGTCGACGCACTTGGGCGCCATCAACGTACATACGTCGATGCTGCCAAAATATCGAGGCCCCATCCCGGTCAATTGGGCGATCAGGAACGGCGACAAGGAAATCGGCGTCAGTATCCACTGGATGGAGGACGAGTTCGACTCCGGCGGGGTCCTGGCTCAGGAAGCAGGGATTGCGTTGGGCGACGATGTCGCCCCCGGATTGCTGTGGGAAGAGGTCGACCGACACATCGAGCGGCTTCTGCCCCGCGCGCTCTCGCTGGCCGTAGCCGGTTCGCCCGGTACGCCGCAGGAGGAGAGGTCTGCCACTTACGCAGGGTGGATGGAACCCGAGTTCTCGCAGATCGACTGGAGCACCGGCAGGGAGGCGATCCACAATCAGGTGCGCGCCATCAGATTCGGCAGCTCGGGAAGATCCGGCCCAGTTGCCACGGTGACCGGACGCCGACTGCGGGTTCTGCGCACGTCGTTGCAGCGGGCGGACGGGATCAGGGTGATGTGTGGGGATGGGCCCGTGTGGATCACGGAGTCCGTACCCGTGGAAGACTCCGAATCCTGAAGGGCACCGAACCAGCCGCCGCCTGTCAGTTCGGGTCTGTTGACGTGGCCTCCGCCAGGGAGCTCCGGTACCGCCCGAGCTTGTCGCGGATAGCCGTCGTCCACGGGTGCTCCGGACCGAGCGCCCGCTCACGCCATTCCCTGACGACTTCCGCCTGCTCGATGGCTTCCCGGTGTCGGCCGACCGTGTTCAGGACATTGCTGAGCAGGCTTCGTGCCGCCAGCGTGATGGGGTAGTCGGCTCCGAACCGGCGTTCATGCGCCGCCAGAGCACGGCGGGCCGACAGTAACGCTTCGGCGTGCTTTCCGGTGTTCAGCAACGCTCCGGCGCAGTTGAGATCGGCCGCCAGCGTAATCGGGTGGTCTGCGCCCAGCTCACGGCGACAGTCGGCGACCAGATCCGCTCCTGCGGGTGCCTCACGGTCCAGCTCCGGTCCAGGAGGCAGTTCGAGCAGACACGCCCGCGCCTCCAGCGTCAGCGGGTGCCAAGGGCCCAGCAGCGCGGCTCGCCCGGCGACCGCCCGGTGCATCAGCTGCATGGCTTCCGTCAGCCGATCGAGCCAGACCAACGGGCGGGCCAAATGGAGGCAGGTGGTCAGGGTGTCCGGCGCCTCGGGGCCCCAGACCCGTTCGAGGTCGTCGAGCAGCTCGCGGTGGAGATCCGCCGCCTCGTCGAGGCGCCCCAGACGATCGGTTGCCTTCCCGATCCGCTGGCGCAGGCGCAGCACGAGAACGTGATCGTTTCCTAGGCGTCGTCGCGCGAGCGCCGTCGCCTGTTCGGCCGTGACCAGCGCAGATGCGTAGTCGCCGGAACGATGCTGGGCCGTCGCCAGGCGCAGGGCGCAGACGGCAGCGGACTCGGCGGTGCCGACCGTGGTCTCGGGCCAGGTGATGACGCGGCGGAGCAGGGCCAGCACATGCGGAGTGAGAATGGTGAGCAGGCCGTCACGCAAGCCGCGTTCCGGGGACACTGGCAGGGATCGCAGAAGGAGTCCGGCCGCCGCGGCAACGAGTCGATCGCGTTCACTGGCCGGAGTGACGCGCGCGACGCTGTCGAGCAGCACTCCGTGCGTGCGCAAGCAGCGGATGTCGCCGGGAACGAGTTCGGTGAGCGAGTGGTCAAGCAGCCCTCGAAGTGCCAGTTCCACCCGGTCGGCGGACAGAGGCAGGAGGTCGAGCGGGACGTCGGCCAGCAGTGTCAGGGGCAGCGGGTCGTTCGACCAGCAGGCCAGAAGGCGCAGCAGGGCGACAGCCTCGGGCAGGTTCTGCCCGGTCAGAGAGTTCAGTGAGAGCTGCCACGTTCCGCTGACCAGGTGACGCGAGTCGTTGCCCGCCGCGATGGCTCCCTGGTCGATCAGTTCGATGGGGTCCGAACGCTCCTGCAGGCGACGCCCGTACTCCTCCATCGTCCAAGGTGCGATGACCTGGTGGGCCAGAAAACCGCCGGCCAGAGTCAGCGCGAGCGGCAGGCGGCCGAGCCTGTCGGCAATGGCTGCCGCGTCCTCGGCGGAACCCGTTCCGGGGGCGAGGTCGCGCAGGACCTGGGCCGCCTCCTCACGCGGCAGGACATCCACGTACAGCAGCTCGGCAGCGGGCCACCAGTGGCCGGCTGCCTGCCGCGTGGTCACGAGGACGGTTCCGCGTGGGCTGGTGCGCAGCCACCCACCGTCCCGAAGCACCGCTGGGTCATCGGCGTTGTCCAGCACCAGGAGCCATGGCACGCCGGACCGGTCGAGATGGTCCCAGACCAAGTCCGCTGCCGCCCGTAAGCCATTGCGTGCGGCCATCAGTTCACCGTCTTCGGCACCGCGGTCAGCGGCCACGGCGAGCATCCCGGCCCGCAGGGATGCCTGATCGGACGCGTTGACCCACAGGCCCAGGCGGCCGCGTTCCCGGGTGGCATGTTCGAAGAGTGCGCACGCCACGGCCGTCTTTCCGCACCCTCCCAGGCCGTGCAGGACGAACACGGTGTTTCCGGCGTCCTCGGATACCGCCTCCCTCAGGCGTCCGATGAGTTCGCCGCGATCCCTCAAAATCGCCGGTGCTCGGCCGACGGGCGGTTGCCGCACCGAGTCCGGGCCGGTCCAGGCGTGGCCGTGATGGTGGTGCTCGGTGATGTGCTGGTCCCCGGATGCCTGGTAAACGCGCCCCTGATCAGCGGCGCGTCCGTCGTTGCGGCCGGTCACCGCTGGTCGATGTTCAGATCGCGGCCGGCCTGATAGACGCGTGCACTGCCGGATGCGGTCGCACGTTGGGTGACGGTCACGATGGCGGGTGTGCCGGGGTCGAGTTCGGCCAACAGGGAGTGCAGTTCCGCCACCAGCTCGGGGTGGGCGACGAGGAGACGGCGAATGCGGCCCTGCCACTCCGCCGCGATCTCCCGCTCAGTCTGCTCGTCACCACTGCTCCGCGCGCCCAGCAGGTCGCGGCGCGACGTGTCGAGCTGGGCGGCGATCTGCTCCTCGTGGTCCGGCCGGACACGTCGCCACAGCGCGATCACGCTGTTCCGGACGCCATTCCAGGTGTCGGTCGCCAGCAGCGTCGCGATAGTCGTTCCGGCGGTTCCTGCTAAAAGAGTGATCTCCGCGTCCATCCTTTGCCCTCCCTCGATCCGGCCCGAGTCACAACCCTATGGAGTCGACGCGGCCTCAGTACACCGGACTTTCAGCGACATTTCGTGCCACTCTCGACCCGATGCCCTGAACCGGTCGCCGGTACGAATCCCGAGCGACCGCGTCATTGCACAGCCGGTTTCCGATGCGTCCCGCCCGCTCTGCCGAGCCGGGCGCCCCATCGGTATCGCCCTCGTCGTGTCCACGTCCGCCCCTGCGGGGCTTCACCGCCGGGCGTCACCGCCCGCCCGGGAAGACGGCTCCTCTTCAGACGGCTCTGCTCCCGATCCTCGCGCCGCCACACGTCTCAGGTCCCTCCAGGCCTGCGCCAAGGGCATGCATGCCCGGACAAGCCGGGTGAGAGCCCGAGGCAGATGCTCCAGAGCGGCAATGACGGCCAGCAGCGTGGCAATGGCTGTGACCAGTGTGTGAGTCATGGCGTTGTCGTAGGGGGTGGACGGGATGGCTGCTCACGGTTGCACGGCTGATACGCCCATTTGGATGTCTTCTCCCTGTCGCCGTTATCCGAACGACGGCCCCGCCCCTAGGACCCTGCCGACAACACTGTCCGGCGTGCAGGGAGAGGTATGCAGAACAGCCCCCTCGACGGGCCCCCGTCCAGGTCGCCCACCGGCGGGCTGCCCGCGGTCCATCGCGCGGAGGAAGCCCCCGGCCGGCTGCCGCTGTTCCACGTGCAGGTAGACGAGGACACAGCGGGTCTTCGTGAGGCTGAACAGCAAGCATCAGCGGACGACACGGCGCTTGCCGACGAGGACCTGGCCGTCTACGAGAGCCTGGCTGCCGCTGAATTCGGTGGTGTGGCCTGGGAACTCTTCGCGAACACCCTTGCCCAGTACGCCCACCCCATCATGACGAACTGGCTTTACACGGGACAGATCTTCGCTGCGTGCACGCAACGCGGCCGTCCGGTACGGCGACGCACCGAGCGGGACGCGGAGGCGCTGCGCACCGACCGCGACGAGCGGGACGGGTTGGTCTGCGAGGCGATCGCCCGTGGACTGCGGGTGTTCCAGAAGCACGCACTGACCCAAGGAGGCTGGCGTCCGGACGGCGGTGCGTCGCTGAAGACGTACTTCATCGGTGCGGTCGTCGGCGAGTTCGGCGGGGTCTTCGATCGCTGGGCGTCCGAGCGTGCCCGTGAACCCGCGTGCGCCCCGAACGGATCTGCGGAGTTGGGAAGCCAGCCCACCCCACACACGGAGTCTCCCGAGTCTCAGACCATCGGGCATGACGCTGTCGTGAACTTGCTCGCCCAGGTCAGGGACGATGCCACGCGGACCGCACTCTTCCTGTCGATCAGTGGCTACACCATGCAGGAGATCGGCGAGCACCTTCACATGTCGGCGGCAGCTGTGTCGATGAGGCTGTCCAGGCTGCGCAAGAACCCGCCGAGGCAGCAGGGCGGCCCACCTGCGGAATCCGATTCCGCGACAACGCGGCCCGGGAGGGAGGACGCATGAAGCAGGGAGACGTGACCGCTGAGACTGTCGCGCGAGCCATCGCGAGGATCCAGCAGGCCGCACAGAGCTCGGCCTCCGACACGTTCCGCGCATGCCTGCAAGAGCTGACTGGCATGCAGGAGAGCATCGCCCGAGGCGAATCACCCGATCCGGACAAGTACCCGGAGGGCGTCGCAGCTTTGCGGTTCGTGGATCAGCTCGATCGATCCTCGCTCGGCACACACGCCGCGCAGGGCCTGCGCGCACGGACCGGCCCCGAGGCGATGCGCCGTATCGCCGGGTGCCAGCAGGAACTGAACGCCGGGGAGACGGAGGCCGGGCCGGAGGATGAGCAGGTCTCGGGGGCGGAGCCTCACACATCACAGCGGTTCTGTTCCCGGGTGCGCGTCTACGGGGCAAAGCGTCTCAAGCAGCGGGAGACGCCTGCCGAGGGTTCCCGGTCGCAGCCCTTCTCGAAATGGTCGGTCCGAACGGACACCAGAAGCGACCTGCCTGGGGTGATCTGCAAGGTCCGTGTCCGTCTCGTCGTCTCCGACGTTTCGTCGATTCTTCTGCCCGCCGAGTTCCGTTACCGGCCAACGGACCCGTACGCGATCAAGGCGACCTTCCACACGGGGAGCGACGAATCCGTGTCCTGGGTCTTTGCCCGGGAGACAGCGGCTGCGGGCCTGCGCACGCACGCCGGAGCCGGAGACGTGAAGATCTGGCCGCGTCACGGATCCGAGTCGGAGGTCATCTGCATCTCTCTCGGTGCTACTGAGGGAACGGCCTTGTTGGAGGTGCCCAGGGCGGCTCTGCAGACCTTCCTGCGCAAGTCCAACGATCTCGTCGCGCCCGGCACGGAGGGGCAACACCTGGACATCGACAAGTCGTTCGACTTGATCACGTACCAGGCCAGAGGGGGATCAGCTGCGGACAAGAACTGATCAGCGAGAGCGGGCAGCTCGGGCACGTGGCGACACCGCCCGAAGCACGGGTCGGGCCACCACGCTCGCCCGGTTGCCCTGGGCGAACCGGACCCGGCGCCCTGCCACCGTTCAGACAGCCGGTGCCGTGAAGGGCATCACCAGCAGCCAGTGCTGGTTGTCGCCGGCGTGCTTGCTCCACAGCACCGGCCACGTACCGCGCTCCGCCTCGTGCGGTCTGTCGAGCACCAAGCCGGTTGCGACGTTCTCCAGGTAGTGCGCGCGGCCTCCGGGCGCCGGTTTGAGGCGCCAACGCTGCCGCGGCTCACTGGTCTCAGCTCGCATCTGCGGGTGGTCTCCGTCGTGGCTGCCGTGCCCGTCAAGGAACAGGTTGTTGCTCTGCGAGAGGATGCGCACTTCGCCCTCACGGCCCGAGGGGACAAGTCGCCACAGCTGATGTGCATGGCCGTGCGCCGACCACAGATGTGGATGTGAACCGTCCTCATGACGGAAGGCCGTGTCCAGGGCCAGACCGGAATCCACGGATATGATCAAGAACGGCCCGTCCTCCGTGATACTGCGCCGACGTCGCCTGAAGAGAGCTCCCACATCAGTGGTGGTGATCTTCAGAAAGGGCGGGAGGGGCGTGATCTCAGCGCCGATTCGGCGGTCTGGGTCTGTCACGGCGCCAGCCTAGGGGGCAACGGTCCGTCATTCAGCCCAATCGGTCTTCGCGAACGCGCCGACTGACTTGATCGTGAATTGAAGAAGGCTTCACCCCGTCATGAGCAGTCGCATACCGCGTCAGATTCCGGCAACAGACGCTCAGGCGCCGGCGCGGACCGCCACCAGGCTCGAACCCTGCGCATAGACAAGGCGGTTGTCCGAGAGGAAGAACGGTCGCCCGCTGGTCGTACGCCGCCAGGTGATTTTGCCGTAGACGTCGACGGCAACGATCTCACCCTTCCGGCCACTCCCGGGGAGGTACCAGGTGCCCTGCCCCAGCCCCTGGGCGGTGGGCTTGAGTTCCGCGGGGCGGCTGTGCGGCGTACCTGAAGGGGTGGGGTCCGGATCGCGGGAACTGCCGTCCACGCGATAGGCGGCAATGTCGCTGCCGTCGGCGACGGGATACTCGCCGGGCTTCAGGCGCAGCGGGAACTTGCCGTCGAAGTCGCGCCCGACCAAAGCGCCCGCCGCGTCCGGCAGGGTCAGTCGGTAGGCCATGAGGAGCGGGATCGACGGATCTCTGCGGCAGCCGTCGCGGACGGCCGCCTGGGGCTGGTCCCAGGTGAAGGCGCGCTGCCAGACCGGGGCCCGCGATTCGGTCGTGAGGTCGTACGCCGCTGCCCGCGCCCGGCAGCCGGGTCCGTGCGGGACCGTCATCACGAGGACGCGGTAGAGGGTGGGGAGCACCTGCCCGATTTCGCCTCGGGGCAGCTCGACGGGGGTTGAGCGGAGCCGGTCCTCACCACGACGTAGGAGCACGAGGCGGCCGTCGGCGACGAAGGCCAGCGGATCGCACTCCCGGTGGATGGTCACGCCGTCCCGCTCCCCGTCCTGGTTGCAGGGGGCGGCGAAGACGGCCGGACCGTGGGTGCGGTGCTTCCACAGGACCCGGCCCGTGGAGGCGTCCCAGGCGGTCAGGGTGCAGGAGGCCCCGGGCAGGCACGTGACGGCCACCGCCTGACGGGGGATTCTCGTCGTCGACACGACGGTGAGCAGCCGCAACTCCCCCCGGGGACGGGCCGGGGACGAGGCGAGCATCGCGAAGGCGCCCGTGACGGGATCGAGAGTCGCCAAGCGCGGCAACCGGCCGGACGCAGCCGCGCCGACGAGCGTCAACGAGCCGGAGGGGGTGGCGACGGCATGCGTCTGCCCCGGCCGTCCGGTCAGTGCGAACACCGACGGCAGGGCCGTACGCCAGAGGACCTTCCCGTCCTCATCGATCTTCGCCGCCACCCTGCCCTGCCCAATGACCCCCAGGCGGCGGTTGACCAGCGCCCAGCCGCCCGAGGCGTCCGTCGGCACGGGCAGCGGCACACGAAACGCCTCTTCGGGATCCACGTTCGGCGCGATGCGCGGCGGCGACGGCGCGAAGCAGCCGGCGAGCAGCGGAAGAATTACGAGAAGACCAAGCAGTCTGTGTCGCATGAAACCCCCCCGCACCACCCTGTACGGGCGAGCTGCCGGTGGGCAGCACGGAGGGACAACCGATTCGGTCACGGAACGATCAGCGACCCTGTGAGCGGGTCCGGTGCGGTCGGTCCGGAGAAGTCGGCGCAGTGCGGTTCCGTGCGGTCGGCGCGGTTCGGTGCGGCACTGCGCCGCGTCCTCATGGGACGGGAACGGTGACGCCGACGTGTGCCGCGATGCGCGCGATCGTCCGGGCGTTGTCCTCGAACAGGTGCGCCTGCATGCCCGCCGCCTCGGCGGCCGCCACGTTGACCGCGAAGTCGTCGATGAAGAGGCAGCTCTCCGGCTCCACCCCCAGGGCGGCGCAGAGGGCCTCGAAGGCGCGTGGGTCCGGCTTCTCGATGCCGAGTTCGTGGGAGTAGACGATCTGCTCGACCAGTTCGTCGAAACGGTACAGCTCCGTCTCCTGCTCCCGGGCGCCGACGAAGCTGTTACTCAGGATGCCCAGCCTGCACGTGCCGCGGAGCCCTCGCGCATAGGCGATGAGTTCCTCGTTGGGCGTGCCCAGGTACTCCGTCCAGAGGTCGGCCATCAACGCCTCGACCTGGGGCGCGTCGAGCGACAGACGTGCCGCCAGTTGCTCGTGCACCTCTCGTTCGCCGATGGTTCCGATGCTCCCGGCCTGCCATACGTCGCGCATCCGCTCGTGCATCGCGCCCGGCGACAACGCCAGGCGGGCTGACCACTGTTGATGCCATCCCGTCGCCGGTGTGAGTTCCAGTACGCCACCGATGTCGAAGATGACGCAGGCTTCGGTCACCGTCGTCACTGTCATTGCTCGAACTCCCGTCGCTCTGTGGATCCCCGCTCAGCGGGTCTTCGGCCGGTCGAACCACATCGTCGCCACCGACGGCAGCAGGCCCGCCCAGAACAGCACCTGCGGGCCCGTACGTTCCGTCCAGGGGAGCTGGGTGATCAGCAGGGCGCAGAGCATGGCCCACGCGGCTTGCCCCAGAACCACTCGGGACCAGGCGAAACGCCGGATGAGCGAGTGCAGGTTGACCTGGATGCCGGCGCGCAGACGGCGGTACCGCAGCAGGGCGCCCAGGACCCAGACGACCGCCATCGGAACGAGGTCCCACAACCGCTGACCGAGGACCAGCGGCAGCTCCCGCTGGGTCTCCCCGTCCGCCGCGAACAGGTCGATGCCCGCCGCGGCGAGGGCCAGACAGAGCAGGGCCGGCCAGCGGACGCCGCGCAGCAGGCGGTACGAGGCCACGTCCAGGCCCTCCCGCATCGGAGTGGAGCCGGGAACGGAGGCCAGCGCGTCGGCGTACAGGGTGGCGGCCTCCTTCGCCTTGACGCCGGGGGCAGTGGCCGCCTTCTGCGTCCGCCGGGCCAGCGCTTGTTCGTGCTGCGGGTCGAGCCGGAGGATGGCCTCGTCCATCCGGTCGGCGGCGCTCCGGTCGGCCGACATGTCGGCGATGAGCCACGCCACCTCGTACGCGTACACCTGCTCGGGACCCAGCCGGATGGCTTCCTGGGCGATGAGGCCGGCCTCCCGCAGGGCGGCCTGAAGGTCCTCGCGCCGGATCTCGCCGGTGCCCTGTCCGGAACGGATCGCCCTGATGCGCCACAGCCAGTCGGCGAGCCGCGCGTAGCCGAACCAGTAGTCGGGGGCCAGGCGGATCACCTCGCGCAGTACGCCCTCGGTCTCCGGGAAGCGGCCGCCCACGCGCAGGGCGCGCGCATGCATGAGGAGCGCCCCGATGTCCTGGGCGTTCAGGGCCAGCGCCTGCTCGGTCGCCTCCAGCGCCTTCGCGCCGTCCTCCTTGTCCTCGACATGGCTGCGGGCGAGTTCGACCCAGGCCCGGATGTCCTCGGGGTCCTCCGCGAGCCGCTGGTCCAGCAGCTCCCTGGCATCGTCGTACCGCTTGAGACCGATGAGCAGATCGGCCCGTTCCACAGCGGGGTGCAGGGTAGTGGTCACAGCTTGCGCCTCTTCTTCAGGTACGTCACCAGGTCGTCGTACATGCCGCCCTCGTTGGCGAACATCGCCACGTTGCGCGCGGAGGCGAACCACGGTTCGGCGGACGGCACGGCGTCCTTCGCGGCGGCCAGCAGGTCCTTCATGTTGATCATCCGTACGTTCCCGGAGCGCGCCGAGTCCAGCAGTGCCCGCTCGGCACCCGACTCGCAGACATGGGCCAGGTCCGCGCCGGACAGCCCCTCGGTGATCTTGACCAGCCTGCCCACGTCGACGTTCTCGATGGGCCGGTCCCGCAGGTGGTAGCGGAGGATGGCCTCCCGGGCGGGGGCGTCGGGCGGGAGGACGAGGATGGTCCTGTCGAGGCGGCCGGGGCGGCGCAGGGCGTTGTCCACGTCCCAGGGCACGTTGGTGGCGGCCAGGACGAACACACCCTCGTTCGCCGCCGAGTCGATGCCGTCCAGTTCGCCGAGCAGCTGGTTGACCACGTTCCGCATGCCGCTGTGCCCGGTACGGCTGCGCTTGGCGCCGAGGGCGTCCAGCTCGTCCAGGAAGACCACGCAGGGAGCCTGGCGGCGGGCGGTCTCGAAGACCTCGTGCATGTTGCGCTCGGAGTTGCCCATCCACATGTCGAGCACCTCGTTCACGGACACGGACAGGAACGCGGCGCCGAGTTCACCGGCCACCGCACGCGCGATGAACGTCTTGCCGCAGCCGGGCGGCCCGTACAGCAGCAGCCCGCCGCGCAGACTCTTTCCGTACAGCTTGCGCAGCTCGGGGTTGCGCAGCGGGGCGAGGAAGGCGGCCTCCATGCGGTCCTTCACGTCCTGCATGCCGCCGACGTCGGCCAAACGTACGGTGCCCGGCTCCTCCACGTCCCACGCGTCGGCGTCCGCGGCCTCGTCCTGCCCGTCCGCGCGGACGGGCGGCTCGACGAACCGCGGCGGCACTGCGTCCCCGACCTGTTCCTCGGCAGCCTTCCAGTCGAACCTGCCGCGAGGCCGCGGGGGTTGTCCGGGCGGCGGAGGCTGGGCGGGTGACGGAGGCTGGGCGGCCGGTGCCGGGGGCTCGGCGGGCGGTGGGGTTACGGCCGGGGCCGGCGCCGGGGCCGGGGCGCCCATCGCGCGCATCATCAGGTCCCGGGCCTGGGCGTCGCCCGGCGCATGCTGAAGGGCGACGGCCGCCTCGGCGACGGCATCGTCGGACCGGTCCGCGTCCAGCAGGAGCTGGGCCAGGTGCAGCCTCAGGGGTACGTCGGCGGGCACGGCGGCTACCGCGGCACGCAGGCTCTGTATGAGGGGGGAGTCGTCCGGCATGATCCACACCCTAACGTCGGGGCAGGACACCGCAGGTGGCGCTCGGCGTCCGGCCGCCCGGCCGGTCCGGGAGGGTCCGGGGTGGTCCGGGGCGGGCCGTCCGCTGCTCTGTGGCGACCGTGTCGCCCGGTCGGTCCGGGGCACGTTCGGGCATGCGCCCGGTCACGTCGCGGGGTTGTCGCGGAGCCATCCGCATACCTGTTGGGCGTGCGTGTTCGGCGGAAAGACGGGATAGAAGACGTGCTCGACCACGCCGTCCCGGATGACGAGGGTGAGGCGCTTGTGGAGTTGCACGCCGCCGACTTCGAACGTGGGCAGCCCGAGCACGGCGGACAAGCGGAAGTCCGTGTCGGAGAGCATCGGGAACGGCAGTCGCAGCCGGTCGACGACCTCCTGCTGGTATGCGGTGGTCTGACTGGACAGCCCGAACACGTAGGAAGCGCCTGCGGCCACGAGGTCGCCGTGGTGGTCGCGGAAGTCGCAGGCCTCGCTGGTGCATCCGCGGGCTCCGGGGATGCTGTTCCAGCCTTCGGGAAGGTCGGTGCCGGGCCGACCGGTGAGCGGGTAGCAGTAGACGATCGACCGGCCCTCGCCCAACGCGCGCAGCGAGACGGTGCCGCCTGTGGTGTCGGGCAGTTCGAGGTCCGGCACCGCCCGGCCGGGGAGGTGCGCGGCCGCTCCGTCGTCCTCGGGGGTGGGGAGGTCCGGGGGTAGGTCGGTGAGGTGACTCTCGGCGTTCACGGCGTTCCCCTCGACGGCGGATCGTTCGATACCGGACCCCTCGGCTCCGGGCCCCTCGCCTCCGGACACCTCGATGCCGGATCCCTCTGCGCCGAGTCCGGCGGCGCGGCTGCTGCGATGGGCGGCGTCGCGCAGATGCGGGGCCAGTACGGAGCGGCGGGCGGTGAGCTCGTCGATCCGCCGGGTCAGATCGTCGATGGCGTCGCGGTAGCCGGCCAGGGAGGACGGGCAGTCGTCCACACGGTCCCGGCCGTTGGTCAGGCATTCGAGGAACGGACGTGTCCGCTCGACCGGAATGCCAGGCGGTTCAGCTCCCGGGCCTCGCGCACCAGCCGGGCATCGTGCTCGGTGCAGTCCGGGTAGCCATTGGCGAGCCGCGCGGGGCGATCAGCCCCAACGACTCGTAGGAGCGGACGGTCTTCGTCGTCACGTCCGCGCGCCGCGCGACCTCACTGATCCTCATGATGCGATGAACGTAAACCCGTCCCCCGGGGGCAACGTCAAGCCACTTCCGAACGAAGCCCGCGAGCCCGGCCTCCGGGAGATGCCCTCAGGCCGTCTCGTGGCGAGCGCCCCCGCGCGACGCCCCCGTCCGCGGGGCATCCGCCAGGAACCGCGCGGGCGCGTGGCGGCGTCCGTTCAGGCACTCATGAAGATCACCGAAACTGCCGAAGGATCGCGCGCCCATGACCGGAACAGCCACCCGCTACCTCTATCTCACCCGACACGGCGAGGCGTCACCGGACGAGAGCGAACTGTCGGAGAACGGCCGCCGACAGGCCGTACTGCTGGGCGAGCGGCTCCGGCGCAGCCCGCTCACAGCGATCCACCACGGTCCGCTCCCCCGAGCCGCTCAGACGGCCCAGCTGATCCGCGACCGGCTCGACGGCGTGCCCCTGCACGTGTCCGAGCCGGCTGGTGACTACATCCCGTACCTGCCACAACGGCACGAACTGCCGCCGGAATCCGCCGACCGCATGCTGGGTCGACTGGCCGAGTTCCCTGCGGAAGAACGCGACCAGGGACCGGATCTGGCCCGGGAGGCGCTCGCCCTGTTTACCGGGCCCGTGGACGGTGACCAGCCACGCCATGAACTGGTCGTCACCCACAACTTCCTCACCGGCTGGCTCGTCCGGGCTGCCCTCGACGCTCCGAAGTGGCGCTGGATGGGGCTCTACCACGCCAACGCCGCGCTGACCGTCATCGAGTACACACCCGGCCGGCCCTCCTCCGTACTCCTCTACAACGACACCGGGCATCTGCCCACCGAACTCCGCTCGGCCTGCTTTCCGCCCGGCCTCCCTCTCTGAGGACAGGGCGGGCACAACAGGGTTCGGGCCGGGCACAAGGGTGCTTTCGGCGGGATCCCCCGCCGCGGCTGGCATCGTGGTCGTCCCCGCAGCATCGTGGTCGTCCCCGCGGCGGTGGCCCCGCTCCTCCGGAGACAGGACGCTTTGTCCCGCGATATCCGCACACCTAAATCCGGAGGGAAGGATTCCAAGGCCACTCACGACCTCCCGGGCCGGTCCGCGGAAGCGGAACCACACAGCTGAGATCCTTGAGCGAGGCGGAACGGAATAGGCCATTCCGATATTCCATGCCGAGTTGGCGGATCGAATCATTGAGAGGAAGCAGGAGGCAGGGAGGCTGTGACTATGAGTAAGCAAATGAATTCAGCCAAACTGGAGCCACTCAGCGACTGTCGCGCCGATTTGGCGCGAAGTAGGCCTAGCATGGCCCCGCAAGCCTCCACCGCGAGGAACTTCAGCCCCGTCCGGGCTGATTGATGACCATTTCCTGATTGGGTAACGCAGCAATGAGATCCAAGCGTATTGCCAAGACAATCACCGCCTTCGCCGTAGCCGCCGGAACCGGACTGGCACTGGCATCCCCGGCCGCGGCCTCAGCAGATCCGACCACGAGCTGCGGAGACATCTCGGCGCACGGATATTGCATCACCCTCTACTACAACAGCGGCAAGGCGGGTTCGAGCGTCTCCTACTGGGGTGGCCAGAGGAGCGATTTCGCGGGAGACAAGTTCCTGACGACTGGAGCAGGGAAAGGTACAGCCGTAAAGAACAACGCAGCCTCGGCGAAGTACATTTCGATCTTCTCGGACTGGGGCACGGTCTATTACAACAGCTACGGCGACGGCCCGTGCGACTCGATCGCCGCCAACCACTCGGCAAGCAAGTTGGTGAACACGTACAACGAGAACGCATCGTACTACCCGACCAACAGCAAGCCGTCTGGATGCTACGCGTTCTGATACGCACCTTGAAGCACCGCAGTCAGCTGCGTACTCCACATTTTGAATATCCCTGAGCCGACACTGAACGAAGACTCCGGGGCAGATAAGCATTGATTTCACCAGCCGGGCATACGTCGGTCGAAGAGACCGACCACGAGATGTGACCCGCCCTGTCGTAGCCGCCGTCCGGACAGCCGTATTACGCGCTGCCGCGGCGGCTACGCGTGGTCCGGTCCGCAGTGACTTCACCTTTCTCGCAGCACAAGGGGTTTCGCAAGAATGTCCCACCCACGCAAGCTTGTTTTTGCGCGACGTATCACCGTAATGGCGATGTCGACGGGAATGCTCTTCCTGTCAGTTTCGTGCGGGGAATCCAAGGACCGGACAGATGGCTCGGGCTCGCCGAGTTCCGAAAGCTCCACACCGTCACGTACGCCAGAAAACGGTCCTTCCTTCCAGTTGCCCATATCCCATTACAGTTTCACGACGGAAGAAAGCGCGCTGCTCTCCAAGGCCGAGGGCATCGCAACCCGACAGTGCATGGCCCGATTCGATCTGACATACGCACCCGCGCACCCCCGACTGGCGTCCGGATCCGATCGGCGTTACGGGATCACGAGCCGAGAAGAGGCCAAAGAGCTCGGATACCATCAACCCTCGTCTTCGGCGCAGACGAATGCAGCCCTACCGAAGCGTGACCTTCTGGTCCTCATGGGGAGTCTGCACCCGGAACAGGACTCCCCTGACACACAGACGGTAGAGGTAGACGGAAAGCAGGTCCCGGTTCCGGCCGGTGGATGCACGGGAGATGCCGCCAGGTCGGTGCGTGGGCCCTCCACGGAATCCAAGGGTGCCGCGACGGCCCAGAACATCGCCCTCACAGGCTTCAAGGAATCCCTCGCCGATGCGAAGGTGGCTTCTGTCCTGAAGAACTGGGCGAAATGCATGAAGGAGAAGGGCTTCACATATTCCTCACCCCTGGAACCGGCCAATGACTTCGCCGGGAAGCCGACCGCTTCCGCCGAGGAGAAGCGCCTCGCTCTCGCCGACATCAGCTGCAAGGAGCGGACCGATCTCGTGCGGGTCTGGGTCGGAGTGGAATCCGCCATCCAGAAGGCGAAAATCGCGGCGCACATGAAAGATCTTACCGATCTCAAGCACATCCATGCGTCTCAGATGAAGACTGCCCGTTCGATCATCGCGAAGAGTGGCGGGTGAACGACAACCGTCGGTTCTTCATGCCGAGCCGGTCTGCGTGAACCGCCGAGGTGGGCACCCTTCCTCAGGGTGGTCACCTTTCTCCGCTTCGCCACCCCTGCGGCAGATGGGCGGCAGGCGCAGGAGAGCCCGACCGAGCAGCCAGGTCCGCGCGCCCGCCCGGGACCGACACGGTCCGCGCCGCGCGGCTGCGGCAGGCCCCGGGCCCACCACCCGAGCACCCTCACCACCAACCACCCTGTCCGGACTCTTGACGTGCCCCTGACTGAATGGCTTCATGGGAGCGCGCAAATGTGGGAGCGCTCCCACAGCCTTGAGAACGCCTGTCGATGCTCAGCTCTTGATCCCGTTCACCCCCTGGAGCCGCAGTGAGAACAGCACGGAGCACACGAAGCACAGCGAGAACCACGGCACGAAGCGCCAGCCACAGGAGTCCCGTCACCGCCCTCCTGACCGCTCTGGTCACCCTCCTCGGGCTCCTCGCCCTCGGCGGCCTCGCTCCGGCGCAGGCCGCCACCGCCGCCGCGACCGGGCTGCACATCAGCGACGGCCGGCTGGTCGAGGGCAACGGCAACGACTTCGTCATGCGCGGTGTCAACCACGCCCACACCTGGTATCCCGGCGAGACCCAGTCGCTGGCCGACATCAAGGCGACGGGCGCCAACACCGTCCGCGTCGTTCTCTCCGACGGCTTCCGCTGGAGCAAGAACAGCCCCGCCGACGTGGCCGCCGTCATCGCCCAGTGCAAGGCCAACCGGCTCATCTGCGTACTCGAGGTGCACGACACCACGGGGTACGGGGAGGACTCCGCCGCCGGCACGCTCGATCACGCAGCCGAGTACTGGATCAGCCTGAAGGACGTCCTCGCCGGCCAGGAGGACTACGTCATCATCAACATCGGCAACGAGCCCTGGGGCAACACCGACCCCGCCGGCTGGACCGCGCCCACGACCGCCGCGATCCAGAAGCTGCGCGCCGCCGGGTTCGCGCACACGATCATGGTGGACGCGCCCAACTGGGGCCAGGACTGGCAGGGCGTCATGCGGGACAACGCCCAGGCCGTCTACGACGCCGACACCACCGGCAACCTGATCTTCTCGATCCACATGTACAGCGTCTACAACACCGCGCAGAAGGTCACCGACTACCTGAACGCCTTCGTGGACGCCGGACTTCCGCTGCTCATCGGCGAGTTCGGGGGCCCGGCCGACCAGTACGGGGACCCCGACGAGGACACCATGATGGCCGAGGCCGAGCGGCTGAAGCTCGGTTACATCGCCTGGTCCTGGAGCGGCAACACCGACCCGATCCTCGACCTGACGATCGGCTTCGACCCCACGCAGCTCAGCTCCTGGGGCGAGCGCATCTTCCACGGCGCCAACGGCATCGCCCAGACCTCCCGCGAGGCCACCGTCTACGGCGGCGCCACGGAGGACGACACCGAGGCCCCGACCGCGCCGGGCGCCCCGTCCGCCTCCGCGGTGACGGACACCTCCGCCACCCTGACCTGGTCCGCGTCGTCCGACAACGTTGCCGTGGCCGGCTACGACGTCGTCCGCGTCAGCGGGACCACGGAGACGCCCGTCGCCTCCTCCGCCACCCACACCGTCGCCGTCACCGGCCTCACCGCCGACACGGCGTACTCGTTCGCCGTCTACGCCCGCGACGCGGCCGGGAACCGTTCGGCGCGCTCGGCCACGACGAGCGTCACCACGGGCAAGGGCGGCACCACGCCGGCTGCCGGCTGCTCCGTCGGCTACCGCGTCGTCAACACGTGGTCGGGCGGCTTCCAGGGTGAGATCACCATCCGGAACACCGGCACGACCACCATCGACGGCTGGAAGCTGGGCTTCGCCTTCGCCAACGGGCAGACGGTCACCAACATGTGGGGCGGAATCCCCACGCAGACCGGGGGTTCGGTGAGCGTCGCCCCCGCGTCGTACACCTCGACGATCGCCGCGAACGGCTCGGTCACCGTCGGCTTCACCGGCAGCCAGAACGGTACGAACACGGCCCCGTCCGTGTTCACCCTCGGCGGCGCCACCTGCGCGACTGCCGCCTGACGGGGCAGCCGTAACCGCACAGCCGCACAGCGCCGACCGGCCGGGGCCCTCGCCCCCGCCGGTCGGCGTTCGTCCGTGCGTTCGTCCGTGCGTCCGTGCGTCCGTGCGTCCGTGC
Source organism: Streptomyces sp. NPDC048211 (assembly GCF_043202315.1). Lineage (NCBI taxonomy): Bacteria > Bacillati > Actinomycetota > Actinomycetes > Kitasatosporales > Streptomycetaceae > Streptomyces > Streptomyces sp. NPDC048211. The sequence continues at coordinate 99,673 of NZ_JBIDAD010000010.1, read as the reverse complement.
GTCCGTGCGTCCGGTGTACCGAAAACCCCTGGCCACGGGCCGGGCCCGGACGGCATGATCCTGGCGGCCGGCCCCGATGGATGGCCCGCACTCCCGGACGGCCGGGAGCCCGGCAGCTCCGGGGCCTCAGTCCCCCGGGCCCCGGACCCCAGACGTGGAGACGTGGATGACCTGGTCCGAGCGCGTAGTGGTGCGAGACGGTGTCCGGCTGGTCTGCCGGGACCGGGGCGGCCCGGGGCAGCCCGTCGTGCTGCTGCACGGGCTGGCCGGTCACACCGGTGAATGGGACGCGGTGGCCCGGGGCCTGGGCCCCGGCTACCGGGTCGTCGCGGTCGACCAGCGTGGGCACGGCCACAGCGAACGCCACCCGCGGGATGTCTCGCGCACCGCCTACGTGGACGACGTCCTCGCCGTGGCCGACCAGCTGGGACTGGAACGGCCCGTCCTCGTCGGCCAGTCCATGGGCGGTCACACCGCGATGCTCACCGCGGCCGCGCACCCCGCACGCGTCCGCGCGCTCGTCCTCGTCGAGGCCGCCCCGGGCCGTGCCGACCCGGGCACCCCGGAGAAGATCGGGCAGTGGCTCGACTCATGGCCGAAGCCGTTCGCCTCGCGCGAGGCCGCCGTACGGTTCCTCGGCGGTGGAGCGGTCGGCGAGGGGTGGGCGGCGGGGCTGGAGGAGCGCGAAGGGGGCTGGTGGCCGCGCTTCGACCGGGACGTGATGGTCGGCGCGATCGCGGAGCTCACCCGGCGTTCCTTCTGGGAGGAGTGGGACGCGGTCACCTGCCCGGCCCTGGTCGTGCTCGGCCGGTCCGGCCCCATACCGCCGCAGGAGATCGACGCCATGCTGAGCCGGCGCCCCGCCACCCGGGCCGTCAGCATCCCCGGGACCGGACACGATCTGCATCTTGAACAGCCCGGAGTGCTGCACGCCCTGATCTCCGGGTTCCTCGACGGGATCGGCGGAGCGGACCGGCAGGTCGGCCGGTGACGGTGGCCGGGATCGGCGGGACGGGCCGGCAGGTCAACCGGTGACGGTGGCCGGGATCGGCGGGACGGGCCGGCAGGTCAGCCGGTGACGGTGACCGTGAGGGTGGTCGTGGCACGCTCGTACGTGAGGAACGCCGCCCCGCTGCCGAGGACGGTGTGATCCGTCAGCGTCCAGGCGGCCGGGTCGAACGTGGCCTTGTGGGAGAAGAGCGGGATGCCCGCGCCGATGGTCATCGGGCTGAGCTTCACGATCAGTGTGTCGATCTCGGAGTACAGGGAACCGGCCAGCTCGGCGCCCCCCACGAGCCAGATGTCCTTGCCCTCCTCCTCCTTCAACTCCCTTACTCGCGCCACCGGATCGGTGGCGACGATCTCCACGGCGGGGTCGGGGCTCTCGCCCAGCGTGCGGGAGAACACGAGGTGCCGCAGGTGCGGGTAGGCGTCGTTGACGCCGGCCTTGAGCCCGATCTCGTAGGAGCGGCGCCCCTCGACGACCGTGTCGAAGTGCGTGCCCTCCGCCGTGATCGAGAGCGCGGCGCGGGCCGGACCGGGGAGCGTCTCCGGGTACTCGGCGATCAGGTGCCCGACGTAGTCCTCCGGAATCGGCCAGAATCCGTCCGGTCCCGTGGGGTCGGCCCCGTCCGGCCCGGCGATGAAGCCGTCGAGGGTGGAGGCGATGTAGTACACGAGCTTGCGCACGAAGGGCCTTCCGTCCGTTGACCGGCCGCCGCTGCGTCGGCGGCCGTCGGGTCATGATCAGGCAGGCGTTCCCGCCGTGCAACGGGAATCATCGCTTCCGCGCGCGGAGGCAGTTCCGCGATTCCCTCAAGGCTCCTCAGAGACAAAGGGGTTGTCCCCGTGCCGCACGGCCATCAGGACAACACGGCCGTGCGGCACCGGAAGAGCTCTCGTGGGCGGCGGCAGGGCATCCGGATGTGGGTAGGGTGCCCTGTCGACAACAGCGTTCTTCGGGGGAGTGACAAGTTCATGAGCGGTCAGCAGCCACACCGGGGCAGCGCCTCCCAGGTCTTCCAGCCACTGTCGGGCGACGACCCGGCCACCATCGCCGGCTACCGCCTCGCCGCCAAGCTCGGTGCGGGCGGCATGGGCAAGGTGTACCTGTCGTACACGCCCGGCGGCCGGCCCGTCGCCATCAAGGTGATCCGGCCCGAATTCGGCGAGGACCCGGAATTCCGGCGGCGGTTCACGCAGGAGGTGCAGTCCGCGCAGCGTGTGCAGGGGCTGTTCACCGCGCCCGTCATCGACGCCGACACCAATGGCGCGCAGCCGTGGCTCGCCACCGCGTACGTCCCGGGGCCCTCGCTCGCCGACGCCGTCGTCGCGCACGGGGCGCTGCCGGTCGAGGCGGTGCTGCTGCTGATCGCCGGCATGGCGGAGGCGCTGCACGTCATCCACGGGGCGGGCATCGTGCACCGCGACCTCAAGCCGTCGAACGTGCTGCTCGCGGCCGACGGGCCGCGTGTCATCGACTTCGGCATCGCGTACGCGGCCGACGCGACCTCGCTCACCGGCAGCGGCGTCACCATCGGCACACCGTCGTTCATGGCCCCGGAGCAGGCAGCGGGGCGCCGGGTCACGCCGGCCACCGACATCTTCGCGCTCGGCCAGGTCGCGGCGTACGCGGCCACGGGGTCGCCCGCATTCGGTGAGGGGACCTCGCACGGGGTGCTGTACCGGATCGTGCACGAGGAGCCGGACCTCACCGGCGTTCCGGAACGGCTGATGGAGCTCGTCAGCCGCTGTCTGGCCAAGGACGCGGAGGCCAGGCCCTCGGTCGCCGAGGTCATCGCGCTGTGCCAGACCGCGAACGCGGAGACGGTGCTGCGGCGCCCCGAGGACTGGCTGCCGACCCCGGTCGCCGCCGACATCACCGTACGGGCGGCCGCCCCGGCCCCGGTCCAGACCCCGCCGCCTCCGGTCGCCGCCCCGACCGCTGCCCCGTCCGTCGGCTATGCGCCCACGGCCCCGGCGGCCCCGAGCACCCCGCCCCCCGGGTACGGTCCGCCGGTCACACCGCCGCCCGGCCAGTCGCCGCAGGCTCCGCAGACCCCGTATCCGGTGCAGGGGCACGCGGCTCCCACCCAGCCCGCGCAGCCCTACCGGCCGGGCCCTCCCTCGCAGGCGCACACCCCGGCCCCGTTCCCCGGCGGGTACCCGGCTCAGGCCCAGACGTACCCGGGGCATCTTCCGCCCCAGGGCCAGGGGCCTGCGGCGCCCCAGCCGGCGAAGCGCCGCGGCGGCCGGGTCGCCGCCGTCGCGATCGCCGTCGCGCTCGTCGTCGGCGTCGCGGGCGGCGGGACGGCGTACTTCCTGCTCAAGGACGACGGGAAGGCGACGCAGAGCAACGAGTCGCCCAAGGGCGACAGCACGCCGAAGCAGGGTGGTTCGGCGTCGCCGGGGGCGGACGACGTGAGTTCGGACCCCGTGACGAACCCGACGTCCTCCGCCAAGGCCGACCCCGAGCCGGCCGAGTACCCGGGCATCAACCTGACGGCCGGTTACCACCTGACGCTCGGGGACCAGGACGTCCGGCCGCAGGACGGCGAGGACGACGGGTACGAACTCGCCTACGACACGGGCGGTTACCTCGACGCGGAGAGCGACGGCGGGCGTCTGGTCCTGCTCGACCCGGGCCAGGAGGGGTCGTTGGCCACCTGCCGCTCGGAAACCCGCTTTGCCAGCAACATCTACGTGGACAAGCTCTCCAAGGGGCGGCAGGTCTGCATCACGACGGGCACGGGACACATGGGGCTGCTGACGTACCAGGGCCACTCCCCGGAGGACTCGCCCAGTGAGTACATGACGATCGACCTGACCGTCTGGCGCAACGCGACCGGCTGATCGGCCGACTGGCCGACGAGACGGGGCGGCGGTCGCGGCGGCGCCCGGCTGCCGCCCCGGCCGCCCCGGCCACCGCATCGGAAGGTAGCTTGCGGGGATGCCCTCTCCGCTCCGGCTCGTGCCGGTCACGTCCGACAACGTCGAAGCGGCCTGCGCCCTCACCGTCCGGCCCGACCAGCACGGACTCGTGAAGCCCGTCGCCTGGTCCCTGGCCCAGGCGTACACCACCCCCGAGACCGCGTGGCCGCGGCTGATCGCCGACGGCGAGACGCTCGTGGGCTTCGTCATGGCCTTCCTCGACGTGCGGTTCGCCCCCGAGAAGCCCGATGACGTGTCGCGGTCCGGACTCTGGCGGCTGACCATCGACGCCGCACACCAGGGCAGGGGATACGGACGGTTCGCTGTCCAGGCCGTCAACGACGAGCTGCGACGACGGGGGAAGACCCGGACGACCGTCACCTACGTGCCCGGCGCGCACGGGCCGGAGGAGTTCTACCGCAGGCTCGGCTTCCGTCCGACCGGCGAACGGAGCGACGACGAGGTGGTCGCGGAACTGGAACTGGGGCCTCACTGAAGCCCGTCGGAAACGTGGAGGGAAAGGGGAATGGGGAACGGCCCCCCGGGGTTGGCCGGACATGTCGACACCACGCGTGATCCTCCTCCTGTCCGGCAGCCTGCGGGTGGGCTCCTCCAACGAGACCGTGCTGCGCACCGCTCAGGCCGTGGCGCCCGAAGGGGTCCGGACCGTGTGGTACGAGGGTCTGGCCGCCCTCCCGCACTTCAACCCGGACGACGACACCGAGCCGCTGCCGGAGCCGGTGGCCGCTCTGCGCGCGGCGATCGACGCGGCCGACGCCCTGCTGATCTGTACGCCGGAGTACGCCGGGACCTTGCCGGGGGCGTTCAAGAACCTGCTGGACTGGACGGTCGGCGGCACCGAGATCTGCGACAAGCCGGCGGCCTTCGTGAGCGCCGCGGCGCCCGGTCGCGGACAGGGCGCGGAGGCGACGCTGCGGACCGTGCTCGGTTACACCGGCGCGGTGGTCGTGGAGCCGGCCTGCGCGCGGGTCGCGGTGGACCGGCAACGGGTCGGCTCCGACGGGGTGATCACGGAGGACGGGGCACGCGAGCGGATCGCGGAGGTGCTGACGGCGCTGGCGTCCTTCGGCCGGTGACCGGCCGCCCCGCGTGGGGCGGGCCCCCGCATCGCCCGTCGGGCCGCCCGTCAGCGGTAGTCCTCCGGGTGGCCCTGCATCCAGGTGTTGATGCGGTCACGTGTGCCGAGCAGTTCCTTGCGGTGCTTCTCCAGGTTGGCCGTCGAGGTGTCCCCGGCCAGCGTGGTGTGCAGGGCGCCGATCCAGGCCAGCGGGTCCTTGAAGTGGCGCGGCCCGTCGTTGTCGGCCCTCATCGACGAGCCCAGGCCGGTCAGTTCGTCGTTCACCCGGCCGAGGAAGTAGGCGCAGTTGGCATCTCCGGGGGCGCAGCCGTCCTGGTACGTGGCCTGAAGGCCGGCGAAGGCGTCGGGTACGTCGGCGGGCGTGCGGGCGCCCGCGTCGAGCGCCGCCTGCTCCTCGGCGTTCTCCTTGTCCGCGGCGTCGGCCGCGTCCTTGTCGATCCGGGCTGCCGCCGCCGACGCGTTCGCCGAAGGCGCCACGTACGGGACATCACCCCCGGGGCCCTGTGACGTGCTCGCCTCGGTGCAGCCGGCCAGCGTGCCCACCAGGGCGGCCGTCATGACCAGTGCGGCGGTGGACATGCGGATGCCGATGCGAACAGACATGTGTGAGGCCCCCCTCGTCGGTTGGCCCAGACCATACCGCCCCGCCCCCACACCGCCGCGCCGGTGGTCAGCCCGTGATCAGCTTCTGGAGCGCGGGCGCGTAGAGGTCGGCGATGCGTTCCGGGGTGGCGAGCGCGCCCGCGCCCTCGCGGTGGAGGCTGAGCGTCGCGCCGAGGCCCAGGAGGTGACCGGCCAGGAGTTCGGCGCGCAGGGCGCGGTCGTGGCCGGGGAGCCGGGCGGTCAGGGCCGCGGTGACCTGTTCGTGGAAGCGGTCGCGGAGCAGGGAGCGTTCGTCCTGGTTGCCGAGGGAGAAGACGACGCGCAGGAGCGGGTCGGACTTGAACGCGCGCCGGTACGTGACCAGCGTGACCACCATGTGGCGGCCCAGGGTGCCGAGCGGGGCGTCGAGGAGTTCCGCGGCCTCCGGGCCGAAGTCGGCCACGGTGTTGAACAGTTCCTCCTTGCGGCCGAAGTGCTTGACCACGAGGGACGGGCTCACGCCGGCGTCCGCGGCGATCCGGCGGATCGTCACCTCGGCGTACGGGCGCTGGGTGAACGCCCGTCGCGCGGCGCGCAGGATGGCGTCCCGGCCGCTGCCCGCCTCCGCGGGGACGGGGGCTGCCGCGATGGCGTGGCCGCCGGTCATGCGCCCTCCTGGAGTTCCGCCGTCCGCACACCCTCCTCGCGGGTGTCCGGTGCTTCGCCGCTCCGGGTCTCCGGTGTCTTGCGGCTCTCCTCGACCGTACCCGCCCCGGCGGGCTTCCGGCCCGGCAGGAACAGCGCGACGGCCAGGGCCGCGAGCGCCGCGCACGCCGCGATGACGAAGACCAGCTGGTACGCGTGGAGCGTGGGGGCCGTCCGGCCGCCCGCCCGGAAGGTGATGCCGGCCAGGACGGCGGCAACCGTCGCGCTGCAGAAGGCCTGTCCGATCGACCGCATGAGGGTGTTCAGACCGTTGGCCGCGCCGGTCTCGCTGACGGGGACTCCGCGCATCACGAGGGCGGGCAGGGCCGAGTACGCGATGGCGGTGCCGGAGGCGACGACCGTGGCGCCCGCGATGATCAGCCACAGGCTGTGGCTGGTGAAGTACCGCACCCCGTAGCCGACGGCGATGATCCCGGCGGCGAGCGCGAGGCTGACCTTCGGGCCGTGCTTGGCGGATATCCGGGCCGAGACGGGCGACAGGGCCACCATCGCCACCCCGCCCGGCAGCAGGCAGAGCCCGCTGACGACGAGCGAGGCGCCGAGCCCGTACCCCGTGGCCTTCGGCTCCTGCACCATCTGGGCGGTGACCAGCGAGTTCGCGTAGAACGCGAAGCCGATCAGCAGCGCGGCGACGTTGGTGAGCAGGACGGCCGGACGCGCCGAGACCCTCAGGTCGACCATGGGCGTGGCCACGCGGAGCTCGTACGCGCCCCAGAGCAGGGCGACGACCACGGCCGTCACGAGCAGCCCCACCGTCCGGGTCGAGCCCCAGCCCCAGTCGGCGCCCTGGGTGACGGCGAGCAGCAGGCAGACGAGTGCGCCGGTCAGGCCGAGCGCGCCGACCGCGTCGAAGCGGCCGCGGCTGCGCAGGGGGGATTCCGGTACGCAGCGCAGCACCAGCACGATGTCGATGAGACCGATCACGCCGGAGACCCAGAACATGGTGTGCCAGTCGAAGTTCTCCACGACGAGGGCCGCGACGGGCAGGCCGATGGCGGCGCCGATCCCGAGCGTCGAGCTCATCAGCGCGACGGCGGACAGGACCCGCGCGGGCGGCAGTTCGTCGCGCAGGATGCTGATGCCCAGCGGTACGACGGCGATCGCGGCGCCCTGCAGGGCGCGGCCGGTGATCAGTACGCCGATGTGGGAGCTGATCGCGCACAGGACCGAGCCCACGACCAGCACCCCGAGCGAGGCCACCAGCACCCGTCGTTTGCCGTACATGTCGCCGACCCGGCCGAGGACGGGGGTGAAGACCGCGCCGGTGAGGAGGGTGACGGTGACCAGCCAGCTCGCGGCGGTCGGCGTGGCGCCGGTCAGCTCGGGGATGTGCGGGAGCAGCGGGACGACGATCGTCTGCATGACGGCGACGACGACGCCGCAGAAGGCGAGCACCCCGACGGCGAAGCGGGGGTGCGGGGCCCTGACGTCGGGGGTCGCGGGGGCGGCTGGGACCGGTATGTCCGCGGGCATGTGTCTCCGTACGGTGCTCGGCTGCCGGAAGGCATGGGGGTGTACGCCTGTTCACCCTCAGGGTAAACGCTTGTGCACCCCCTCGGCGACGGGATGCCGGAAGGCCGCGTTAGCCTCGGAGCCGAGAGCCGGTACGGGCGGTGCGCCGTACGTACGGCGATGTCTACGAGAAGGCTGAGGTGGCTGCGATGGCGAAGGTTCCGGCAGCGGCGGTGGCGGCGGGCGGACTGGTCGGCGGCTACGCCGTGGCGCGGTGGACCCGGAAGCGTCCGCTGGGCGGGGTCGCGCTCGCCGCGGCGGGCGGCGTCGCGGCGTACGAGTGGAACCGGCAGGCCGGGCCGCGCGCCGCCGTCGCCCTGACCACCGCCTATGTGGCCGCCTTCGCGGGATCGCACCCGCTGGCGAAGAAGGTCGGCGCCTGGCCCGCGGTGTTCACGGTGGCGGGCACGGTGGCCGCCGCGTCCTGGGCCGTCACGCGTCGCGCCGCCTGAGCGGGGCCTCCGAGGAAGGCGCGGCAGAAGGGGACGCGGCGGGGCCCGGGCGGAGCAGTACAGGCGAGGCCCGGGTCCATACCGGGGACCGTTGTCCTCAATCGCCGGACGGGCTTGGTCCGGCAGCCCTCAGGCGCCGAACGCCCGCGACACCGAATAGATCACCAGCCCCGCCAGCGCACCCACCACCGTGCCGTTGATCCGGATGAACTGCAGGTCACGGCCGATGTGGGCCTCGATCTTCTTCGATGTCTGGTCCGCGTCCCAGCCGGCCACCGTGTCGCTGATCAGCGACGTGATCTCCGCCCGGTACGTCGTCACGACGTACACCGCCGCGTCCTCCACCCAGCCCTCCAGCTTCGCCTGGAGCCGCCCGTCCGTCGCCAGCCTGGCGCCCAGGGCCATCAGTGAGGCGCGGGCCCGCAGCCGCAGCTCGCTGCGCTCGTCCTCCGCCGCCGCGATCACCATCGTGCGCACGGACGACCAGGCCGAGGCGATGACGTCCTGGACCTCGCCGCGCCCCAGGATCTCCGACTTCAGCCGCTCGACCCGGGCCCTGGTCTCCGAATCCGTCTGGAGATCCGCCGCGAAGTCCGTGAGGAACGTGTCGATCGAGCCGCGCGCCGGATGCCCCGGCATGTCGCGCATCTCCGTGACGAACCGCAGCAGCTCCTTGTAGACCCGCTCGCCCACCCGCCTGTCGACGAACCGCGGGGTCCAGCCCGGCGCGCCGCCCTGCACCGCGTCCATCACCGAGTCGCCGTGCTCCACGAGCCAGTCGTGCGCCCGCACACAGACCAGGTCCACCACCTTGCGGTGCCCGCCGTCCGCGACGACCTTCTCCAGCATCTTCCCGAGACCGGGACCGACCTCCGCCGCGTTCGCCCGCCGGGTGATCGCCTCACCGACCACTGCCTGCACGTCCGCGTCACGCAGCACGGTCAGCGCACCCCGCAACGCGGTCGCCAGCTCGGCCGTCACCCGGTCCGCGTGCTCCGGCTCCGCGAGCCAGGCACCCAGCCGGCCCCCGATGGAGAGCGAGTGGATGCGGTCGCGGACGACGCCCTCCGACAGAAAGTTCTCGCCGACGAAGGAACCGAGTGAGGCCCCCAGCTGGTCCTTCTTCGTGGGAATGATGGCGGTGTGCGGAATCGGCAGTCCGAGCGGACGCTTGAAGAGGGCCGTGACGGCGAACCAGTCTGCCAGCGCACCCACCATGCCCGCCTCGGCGGCCGCTGCGACGAAGCCCGGCCAGCCGCCCACCCCCTCGTTCTTCGCCCAGGTGGCGAGGACGTACACCAGCGCGACCAGCAGAAGGAGGCCGGTAGCCGTGGTCTTCATACGGCGTACGCCACGCCGCTTCTCCTCGTCCGCCGCGGTGTACGCGAACGAGGCGAGGGACGCCGGCGGACGCGTGCCCGGCCGTCGCCCCGGCCCCTTCCCGGGGCCTCCCGCGCCCGTGCCGGTGTCCGCCGCCCCGGCCGCAGTGTCCTCGGCCGTGCCTTCGATCCGTTCCATCCGCTCCACCCGTCCGCGTACCCGTCGTCCCCGGCGCCCCGTACGCATTGTCCTTAAAGCGTCCTGCCTGACCTACTCCCGGGCCGCATGTCGAGTTCCCCGCGCTGTGCCGCATCATGGTTCCGGCCCCGAACGAACGAGGAGAAACACCGTCCATGCCCAGGCGCCGCGAGTACGCCCTGTTCATAGCCCTCATGGCGGGCACCGCCGCGCTGGCCGCCCTCGTGGCGTTCGCGGGCTCCCTGCTGTTCTCCGGGTCACCGGCGAAGACGGTCGTCGCCTCCGGCCCGCAGGGCGTGGCCCGCACCCCCGCCGCCCCGGCCCACTCCGCCGGCCGCTGGCTCGCCACCTGGGCGGCGGCCCCCGTGAACGGGGCGATCGAAACGGACCGGGGCACGCACCCGGCGCTCCGCACCATCCGTAACGTCGTACACACCAGCATCGGAGGCGACGCGGCCCGCATCACCCTGTCCAACCTCTTCGGTACGCATCCGCTGCTCATCGACCGCGTCACCGTGAACGCCTCCCCGGTCACGTTCCGCGGGGCACCCTCCGCGACGGTCGGCACCGGCGGGCAGATCGTCAGCGACCCCGTCCTCGTCCCGGTCGCCGCCGACTCCGATCTCGTCGTCACCCTGCGCACCCCCACCGCCCGGGGCCCGGTCACCGTCCACCCCAACAGCCACCAGACGTCCTTCACCGAGGACCCCCAGGGCGTCCGGCGCACCACGGACTGGCGCTACCTCACCTCCGTCGACGTGCGGTCGAAGAACGCCGCCGGGACCCTCGTGGCGTTCGGCGACTCGCTCACCGCGGGCAGCGGCTCCACCACCGACACGAACAACCGCTGGCCCGACGTCCTCGCCGACCGGCTGCACGGCCGGTACGCGGTGGTCAACCAGGGCATCGGCGGCAACCGCATCCTGCTCAGCGGCATCGGCCCGCGCGCCCTCGACCGCTTCGACCGCGACGTCCTGAGCGTCACCGGGGCGAAGACCGTCGTCATCGCCCTCGGCATCAACGACATCCAGGCCTTCCCCCGGGAGACGGACCCCGCACGGATCACGGACGCCCTGCGCACCCTGACCGAGCGCGCGCACGCGCGCGGGCTGCGGGTCATCGGCACGACCCTGATGCCGTACGAGGGCTACCGCAACTGGACCCCCGCCCAGAACGTCGTGCACGCCCAGGTCAACGCGACGATCCGGGCCGGCGGGATCTTCGACGAGGTCCTCGACTTCGAGAACGCGGTACGCGACCCCGCGCACCCGGACCGGCTGCTGCCCGCCTACGACTCCGGCGACCACGTCCACCTGAACAACGCCGGCTACCAGCTCCTGGGCTCCCTGCCCGACGTGACCGAACTGCTGCGCGCCCGGCCGTCGTCGGACGCGCTGTAACGGGGAGGGGCGGCGGGGTTCACCGGCAGGGCTGCCGAAATCGCCCCGCCCTACCGGCCGTCGTCGCCCTTCTCCAGCCGCGGACGCCGCGTCTGCGCATCCCGCAAGCGCTGCGTCTCCGCGTCCCGCAGGCGCTGCTTCTCCGCCCTGCTCCGCTTGTGCTCCACACCGACCCCGCCCATCAGCGCGAAGCCGGTGATCCGCACCCGGGGAGTATCCGGCGCGGGGATCCCGGCGTCCTTCGAGCGTTCCCGGAAGCCGCCCATGATGCCGATGCCACGGACGTCCACGTTCAGGTCCGGGGGAACCGTCACATGAATGCCACCCATGATCGTGAAGCAGCGGATGACCACCTCAGGGGTCTCGAAATTCGCCTCACGCAGATCGATGCGGCCACCGCCCCACATCGCGAACGCGGTGAACACCCGGCCGATGGTCCAGTTCCCCTGACGCCGGAACCCGCCCCAGAGCGCGAAGCCGCCGCCGGACGTCGCCGGCTTCCCGACCCGGTCCGACCAACGGGCCATCGAACCCGTCCGCGGCTGCCCCCCGGCCACCGGCGCCACCGCGGCCCCGGGGCCCGGCAGATCGCGGACGAGCGGTTCCAGCTCACCATGCGTGCGGGCCTTGTAGGCGGCGTCGAGACGGGTCTCGAACTCCTCCATCTCCAGCCGCCCCTCGGCCATCGCCTCACGCAGAATCTCGGCGATCCGTTCACGTTCGGTATCGGAGGCGCGCATATCCGGAAGTTCGCTTGTCATACCGTGCAGCCTATTGAACGCGCCCGCTCCCGTCACCGATCTACAGACCGGTAGCCGACGCGTACATCTTCGCGATCACGGCCTCGATGTCCGGCTCCCGCACCGACAGGTCCACCAACGGGTACTCGGCGGCGATCCGCGCCACCAGCGGAGCCGCCGAGGCCGACGCCGGAAACGCCAGCCACTGGCGCACCCCCTCCACCTTCACCGTCCGGACCGACGGCTCCGACTCCAGCCGGATCGGCGGGAGTTCACGCTCCAGGTCCACCACGAGCATCCGCTCGCTCTCGCCCACCTCATGCAGCCCGGCGAGCGCGCCGTCGTACATCAGACGGCCGTGGTCGATCACCATCACCCGCTTGCACAGCTGCTCGATGTCGGTCAGGTCGTGCGTGGTGAGCAGCACCGTCGTCCCGCGCTCCGCGTTCAAGTCCCGCAGGAATCCACGGACCTTGGCCTTCGACACCACATCGAGACCGATCGTCGGCTCGTCCAGGTACAGCACCTCCGGATCGTGCAACAGCGCCGCCGCGATGTCACCGCGCATCCGCTGCCCCAGCGAAAGCTGCCGCACGGGTACGTCCAACAGCTCTTCCAGGTCCAGGAGTTCGATGCAGCGGTCCATGTTGGCGCGGAAGCGGTCATCGGGAATCCGGTACATCCGGTGGACCAGCCGGTACGAGTCGCGCAGCGGCAGGTCCCACCACAGCGTGGTCCGCTGGCCGAAGACCACACCGATCCGCTGCGCCAGCCTCGTACGCTCCCGGGAGGGATCGATGCCCGCCACCCGCAGCGAACCCCCGCTCGGGGTGAGGATCCCCGTCAGCATCTTGATCGTCGTCGACTTCCCGGCCCCGTTCGGGCCGATGTAACCGACCATCTCACCGCGCGCCACCCGGAAACTGATCCCGTCGACGGCCCGCACCTCACGCCGCTCACTGCGCAGGAAACCCGTCCTGCGCCGGACGTCGAAGACCTTCTCGACACCGTCGAGCTCGATGAAGTCCGTATCCATGCCCGTACACCCCTTCTCGCCCGTCACTCCGTCAGCTTCCCGTGCTCCGGTACGCCCGCAGCCCCGCCCGCCACGCCAGACCCGCACCCGCCCAGCACACGCCCGCCACCAGCGGCGGCAGGAACGCCACCCAGTCCGGCAGCCCCAGCGGATAGTCCCGGCCCAGCACGTACAGGCACGGCAGCCAGTTCACGAAAGCCAGCGGCACGACGAACGTCACCCCGCGCACCAGATCCGCCGCGAAGACCGACGGCGGGTACTGGAGCAGCGTCGCCCCTCCGTACGTAAAGGAGTTCTGCACCTGCGAGGCATCCTGCGCGACGAACTGGAACGCCCCGCCGGCCACGAACACCGCCGAGAAGATCGCCGCCCCGCTCAGCACCATCAGCGGCACCAGCACCACCTTCGCCACGGTCCACCCGATGTCCAGCGTCACCAGCGCATAGCCGAACACCAGCAGCCCCTGGGACACCCGCCCCAGCCTGCGCAGCGCGAACCGGTCCGCCGCCACCTGCGCGATCACCGGGACCGGCCGCACCAGCAACGTGTCCAGCGTGCCGTCCCGCACCCGCTGGCCCAGCCGGTCCATCGACCCCATCAGCAGATCCGCCAGCCCGAACGCCGTACCCGACGCCCCGTACAGCAGAGCGATCTCCGGCAGCGAGTAGCCGCCCAGCACGTCCACGTGCGAGAACATCAGCACGATCGTGACGAAGTCGAACGCCGTCGCCGCGAAGTTCCCGAGCGCCATCATCACGAACGACGCCCGGTACGCCATCGTCGAGCGCAGCCACATCGCGACGATCAGCCCGTACGCCCGGACCCCCTCGACCACCCGCGACCGGGGAACGAACACCGCATCGGGCGCGTCCCCCACGACCGCGTCCACCACCTCAGCCACCCTGGACCACCACCCTCCGCGTCGCCACCGACTGCACCAACCGCCCCGCCAGCAGCAGCACCAGCGCCCAGCCCGCCTGGAACGCGTACACCCGCACCAGGCCCCAGCCCGTGTGCTTGCCGAGGAACACATCGGCCGGCACCTGGAGCAGCGCCGACCACGGCAGCGCCCGCGCCACCTCACCCAGCAGGCCCGGGAACAGATTCAGCGGCAGCAGCATCCCCGAGAAGAACATCCCCGCCAGGAACGACATCTGCGCCACCCCCGCCCCGTCCATCAGCCAGAACGCCGACAGCGCGACCAGATAGCGGAGCGCGAAACTCACCACGACACCCAGCGCCACCGCGACCAGGAACGCCACCCAGGTCCCCGGCGACGCGGGCATCACCAGATCGAACGCGAGCGAACCGAGGACCATCGGCACGATGCCGCGCCCCAGCAGATGAAACGCCGCCCGACCCAAGTCACCCGCCAGCCACCACAGTTGAAGGTCAACAGGCCGGTAGAGATCGACCGCGATATCACCCGTACGGATCCGCTCGATCAGCTCGTTCTCGAAACCGCCGCCCATCATCACGCACGTCATCAGAAGCGCCTGGCCCAGCCACACATACGTGAGCGCCTGCGACATGTCGTATCCGCCGAGCTGCGGACGCTCGTCCCACAGCGCCGCATACGTGTACGCCAGAATGAAGCCGAAGACGGTGTTGGTGAACACCCCCGCGGACGTCTCGATCCGATACGTGGCGTAGCGCCGGAACCCGCCCGCCGCCACCACCGCATAGAGCCGCACCACAACCACCCGCCCCCACGATCGGAGTGCCCCGCCGCGCGCGGACACCAAAGCGCAGGAGCCTAGCCCAGCCGGGGCAACCGCCGCGACCGCTTTACGAAGGTCGATCCGGTAGTTATTCGGCAGGAAAGTGCACTATGGGGGAACTGACCGCGGCCGAGGAGTCTGCACCGACATGAGCGACGAGCCACAGCAGCAGAACGGGGACCCGGACGACCGGGGCTGGACCCCCAGAGACCTGTCTGCCGACGCTGCCGCCCCCGCAGGACAGGGCGCCCCGGCCACGGACGCCGCCGGCGCGAAGAACCAGAAGAAGCAGAAGAAGCCAAAGCGCCCCAAACGCACCGGCTGGCGCCGCGCCGTCCCCACCTGGCGCATGGTCCTCGGCGGCCTCCTCCTCATCGCCCTGGTTCTGATCGGCGGCTTCATCGCCGGCTACCAACTCGTCGACATCCCGCCCGCCAACGCCAGCGCCACCGCCCAGTCCAACGTCTACCTCTACAAGGACGGCACCGTCATCGCCCGCGACGGCGACGTGAACCGGGAGAACGTCAAGCTCGCCCAGGTTCCCCTCAACGTCCAGCACGCCGTCCTCGCCGCGGAGGACCGCGACTTCTACTCCGAACGCGCCGTCGACATCAAGGCGATGGTCCGGGCCGGCTGGAACACCCTCACCGGCAAGGGCAAACAGGGCGGCTCCACCATCACCCAGCAGTACGTCAAGAACTACTACCTGGGCCAGGAACAGACCGTCGTCCGCAAGATCAAGGAATTCTTCATCGCGATCAAGCTCAACCGCGAAGAATCCAAGGACCAGATCTTCGAGGGCTACCTCAACACCAGCTACTTCGGCCGCAACGCCTACGGCATCCAGGCCGCCGCCCAGGCCTACTACAGCAAGGACATCGGCGACATCACCACCGCCGAAGGCGCCTACCTCGCCTCCCTGCTCAACGCCCCCAGCGCCTACGACGTCGTCACCCACCCCGAGAACGAAGCCGCCGTCCTCGCCCGCTGGAACTACGTGCTCGACGGCATGGTCAAGGAGGAGTGGCTCGGCGCCGGCGAGCGCGCCGCCCTCACCTTCCCGCGGCCCGGCCCCGTCAAGCCCGCCAACAGCCTCTCCGGACAACGCGGCTACATCGTCCAGGCCGTCGAGGACTACCTCGTCCGCAACGACATCCTCGACGAGAAGACCCTCGCCACCCGCGGCTACCGCATCACCACCACGCTGGAGAAGAAGAAGCAGGACTCCCTCGTCAAGGCCGTCGACGACAACGTCATGTCCAAGACCAGCAAGAAGAACAAGGCCGACCGCAACGTCCGCGTCGGCGGGGCCTCCATCGACCCCGCCACCGGCCGCGTCCTCGCCATGTACGGCGGCATCGACTACACCCGGCAGTACGTCAACAACGCCACCCGCCGCGACTACCAGGTCGGCTCCACCTTCAAACCGTTCGTCTTCACCTCCGCCGTCGCCAACCGCTCCACCACCCAGGACGGCCGCCGCATCACCCCCAGCACCATCTACGACGGCACCAACAAACGCATGGTCCAGGGACCCGACGGACCCACCGGATACGACCCGGCCAACGAGGACGACCGCAGCTACGGCCCCATCACCGTCCGCACCGCCACCGACAAGTCCGTCAACGCCGTCTACGCCCAGATGGCCGAGGACGTCGGCCCCGAGAAGGTCCGCACCACGGCCGTCGACCTCGGCATCCCCAAGGACACCCCCGACCTCACCGCCTCCCCCTCGATCGCGCTCGGCCCCGCCACCGCCAGCGTCCTCGACATGACCGAGGCCTACGCCACCCTCGCCAACCACGGCAGACACGGTGACCACGTCCTCGTCGACAAGGTCACCAAGGACGGCGAAAGCGTCAAACTCCCCACCCGCGCCACCGAACAGGCCGTCACCCGCGAAGCCGCCGACACCACCACGTCCATCCTCCGGAGCGTCGTCGACGGCGGCACCGGCACCGCGGCCCAGGGCTCCGGCCGCCCCTCCGCCGGAAAGACCGGAACCGCCGAGGAGGACAAGGCCGCCTGGTTCGCCGGCTACACCCCCGACCTCGCCACGGTCATCGCCGTCATGGGCCAGGACCCCGACACCGGCGCCCAGAAACCCCTCTACGGAGCACTCGGCCTGCCCCGCATCAACGGCGGCGGCGCCCCCGCCCAGACCTGGGCCCAGTACACCCGGACCGCCCTGCGCGGCACCCCCGTCGAGAACTTCCACCTCGACCTGGAGAGCGGCACCGACGAGACCGCGCTCCCCAGCCAGGAGGACACCGCCCCCGGCGACACCGGACAACCCTCCCGGACCCCGTCCAGCACAGCCCCGACCACCCCGTCCAGCACCCCGCCCACCACCCCCTCCGCCCCGCAGACCACCCCCGGCACCACCGACACCCCCATCGGCGGCCTCACGAACGGCGGCACGAACACGGGAGGCGGGAACAGCGGCGGCGGCACGGGCGGCGAGGGCAACGGAGGCGGGAACAACGCGGGAGGCGACAACGGCGGCCAGGACAACGGAGGCGGCGGAGGCTTCCTCGAAGGCGCCCGCGGCACCCGGGCCCCCGCCGCCACCCCGGGCCGTCAGTGACCCGAGGTCGCCTTCAAGCCCTACCCCGGGATCAGTGACCCGAGGTCGCCTTCAGCCCCACCACGGCCACCAGCAGCAGACACACGAAGAAGATCCGCGCGGCGGTCACCGGCTCATGCAGCACCACCATGCCCAGCACCGCCGCACCCGCCGCACCGATACCGACCCACACCCCGTACGCCGTACCGATCGGCAGAGTCCGCGCCGCATGCGACAGCAACAGCATGCTCGCGACGATCCCCATCCCGGTGAACACACTCGGCCACAGCCGGGTGAAGCCCTCGGTGTACTTCATCCCGATCGACCAGGCCACTTCCAGCAGACCCGCGACCACCAACAGAACCCACGCCACGACAGCACCTCCGACAACACAGAACACGCGAACAACACGGGTGCGTCGTCTTTACGGAAACCCGGTACGGCGCGTCTCGTCGGGGTCCCACCACCGTAGCAAAGAACAGGCAAAGGGCCTGGTGACAACGGTCACCAGGCCCTGCACACCACCATCAGGACCACAGATCGGGCCCACAGATCAGGACTACAGATACAGGCCCGTCGAATCCACCGAACCCTCGAACCGGTCCGCGGCCACCGCATGCAGATCCCGCTCCCGCATCAGCACGTACGCCACGCCCCGCACCTCGACCTCGGCACGGTCCTCCGGGTCGTACAGCACCCGGTCCCCGGGCTCCACCGTCCGCACGTTCTGCCCCACCGCGACCACCACAGCCCAACCCAGCCGGCGCCCGACCGCGGCCGTCGCCGGAATCAGGATCCCGCCGCCGGAACGCCGCTCACCCTCAGGCGAATCGGACCGGACCAGCACACGGTCGTGCAGCATCCGGATGGGCAACTTGTCGTCGGTGTTCTCGCTCACGCCCCGCAACCTACCTGGCCGCGAGGCCGACGCGCGCCCTCGGGGTCAGCGCTTCTTCCGCCGCCCGGACACGGTCAGCAGACCCACCACACCCACCACGAGCAACGCCGCCGGAATCACCCGCTCCAGACGCGGCGCACCCTCCTCCGACACGAACTGCGCCTTCACGTCCGACACCGTCCGGTTCACCGCGACGAACGCCCGCCCCGCCGTCCGGTCCACGGCCTCCGCAGCCTTGGCCTTCGCGTCACCGATGATCGTCTTCGGGTGCACCCGCACCCCGATCTCGTCCAGCACCACCGCGAGCTGCTCGCGCCTGCTGATGATGTCCGCCTCGATCTGCGCAGGGCTCCTGGCATCCGACACTGCGCCGCCTCCGTGGTCCTCGTCCGGTAAACCTTCATCGACAGTCTGTCAGCTCGACCGCCCCCGCACCCGGCGGCACCCCTATTACTCTCGGTCCCGTACACCCCACGTACCAAAGAGGAGAACCATGAGCGAGCGACTCAAGACCGGCGACACCGCCCCCGCCTTCACCCTCCCCGACGCCGACGGGAAAGACGTCTCGCTCGCCGACCACAAGGGCCGCAAGGTCATCGTCTACTTCTACCCGCGCGCCCTCACCCCCGGCTGCACCAAGCAGGCCTGCGACTTCACCGACAACCTCGACCTCCTGACCGCCGCCGGCTACGACGTCATCGGCGTCTCCCCCGACAAGCCGGAGAAGCTCGCGAAGTTCCGCGACGAGGAGAACCTCAAGGTCACCCTGGTCGGCGACCCCGCCAAGGAGACCCTGGAGGCCTACGGCGCCTTCGGCGAGAAGAAGAACTACGGCAAAACGGTGACGGGCGTCATCCGCTCCACGATCGTCGTCGACGAGAACGGCAAGGTCGAGCACGCCTTCTACAACGTGCGGGCCACCGGCCACGTCGCCAAGATCATCAAGGACCTCGGTATCTGACCGGGGACCAAACCGGTCGGAAACACCCCGCGGATTGGGCCGAACGGCCGAAACATGTGATGGACATCCCAATCCACGGGCGAATCGGTTTGCAACCGCCATGACCGCGCAGAAGCCTTTCCTGGAACACCCACCGAGGAAAGGACCCGGCCATGGCGGCCTCCGACCCCCATCAGGCGGCCGACCCCGAAGCGGTCAAACGCCACCCCGCCCTCTTCCGTGCCATCCGAAAGCGCCAGAACCCCAAGCTGCGCCGGACGGACATCACCATCACGGACGACCAGGCGGTCAAGCGCGCAGTCAAGGCGGCCTCGCTCGGTAACGCCATGGAGTGGTTCGACTTCGGCATCTACTCCTACCTCGCCGCCACCCTGGGCCATGTCTTCTTCCCGTCCGGGAACGACACAACCCAGCTCCTCTCCTCTTTCGCCACCTTCGCCGTCGCCTTCCTCGTACGACCGCTGGGCGGCATGTTCTTCGGCCCCATGGGCGACAAGATCGGCCGCAAGAAGGTCCTCGCCCTCACCATGATCCTCATGGCGGTCGGCACCTTCGCCATCGGCGTCATCCCCTCCCACGACACCATCGGCGTCGGGGCCCCCATCCTCCTCATCGTCTTCCGGATGCTCCAGGGCTTCTCCACCGGCGGCGAATACGGCGGCGCCTCCACGTTCATCGCGGAGTACGCCCCCGACAAGCGACGCGGCTACTTCGGCAGCTTCCTCGAATTCGGCACCCTCGCCGGATACGTCGGAGCCGCCGGCCTCGTCACGGCGCTCTACGCCCTCCTCAACGACACCCAGATGGAAGCCTGGGGCTGGCGCATCCCCTTCCTCGTCGCCGGACCCCTCGGCCTCGTCGGCCTCTACCTGCGACTGCGCCTGGACGAGACCCCGGCCTTCCAGAAGCTGGAGGGCGGCACCGCACACGCCACCGAGGCGGCGGACGGCGTCGAGACCACCGCCAAGGGCGACCTCGCCAAGATCTTCCGCGACTACTGGCCGACGCTGGTCCTCTGCATCTGCCTCGTCGGCGCGTACAACATCACCGACTACATGCTGCTGTCGTACATGCCGACGTACCTCTCCGACGAACTCGGCTACAGCGAGACCCACGGCCTGCTGATCCTTCTCGCGGTCATGGTGTTCCTGATGGCGATCATCAGCCAGGTCGGCAAGCTCTCCGACCGCTTCGGCCGCAAGCCGCTCCTCATGACCGGCATGCTCGGCTTCCTGATCCTCTCCCTCCCCGCCTTCCTCCTGATCCGTGAGGGCGACATCTGGGCCATCACCATCGGCATGCTGATGCTGGGCCTCTCCCTGGTCTGCATGCTCGGCACGATGTCCGCGGCGCTCCCGGCCCTGTTCCCGACGAACGTCCGCTACGGGTCCCTGTCGGTGGGCTACAACCTGTCGGCGTCGATCTTCGGCGGTACGACCCCGCTGGTCATCACGGCCCTGATCAGCTGGTCGGGCAGCAACCTGATGCCGGCGTACTACGCGATGGCGGCGGCACTGGTCGGCGTGATCGCGGTGGCCTGCATGAAGGAGACCGCGAACAAGCCGCTGGCCGGCTCGCCCCCGTCGGTGGAGACGAGCGCGGAGGCGGAGGAACTGGTCGCGTCCCAGACCCCGGACCCGAAGTTCTGACCTGTCCCGCACGGAATGACCCGCCCCACTTCGGTTGCCGCCGAAGCGGGGCGGGTCATTCTGCATCTTGTCGGATATCGGACGTGACTCTCCGATAAACGGTCCGCTACTCCGTACGAGGTCGCGAACGGGCGGCCGGATACGGAGAGATCATGCCGACGAGCCCCTACACGCGCGAGCGTCTCGAACAAGCCGCCTTGTCATCTAGAACACTGTCCAGATGGGGGTGGCCGAGCAGTGCGCCGAGTGCGGAACCGAAGCTGTTTGGCACGGGCAGCCCATGACCCTGGAGGTCGATCACATCAGTGGTGACTGGGGCGACGACAGGGCTGAAAACTTGCGGTTGCTCTGCCCCAACTGTCATGCCATCACGAAGACCTGGTGCCGGGGTGGCGCCCGGCGCAGCGGCGCCTAGGGTCCTTCACTGCCCGGTTGCCGGACAGATACGATGGCACGCAGCGGGCGGCCGTGTCGGAACTGGCAGACGACCGGCGCTTAGAACGCCGTGGGAGAAATCCCGTGTGGGTTCGAATCCCACCGGCCGCACCACATGGTGGGCCGCCCCTCGGGGCGGCCCACCGCGTCGTTCACCCCACCAGCTCCCGCACCACCGGGACCAGCGCCCGGAACGCCTTCCCCCGGTGGCTGATCGCGTTCTTCTCCGCCGGGGTCAGTTCCGCGCATGTGCGGGTCTCGCCCTCCGGCTGGAGGATCGGGTCGTAGCCGAAGCCGTGAGCACCGGCGGGGACGTGGCGCAGGGTGCCGAGGAGGCGGCCCTCGACCACGCGTTCCGTGCCGTCGGGGAGGGCGAGGGCGGCCGCGCAGGCGAAGTGGGCCGCGCGGTGCGGGGCGTCGATGTCGGAGAGCTGGGCCAGGAGCAGGTCGAGGTTGGCCTGGTCGTTGCCGTGGGTGCCGGACCAGCGGGCCGAGAAGATGCCGGGGGCGCCGCCGAGGACGTCGACGCAGAGGCCGGAGTCGTCGGCGATGGCGGGGTGGCCGGTGGCCCGGGCCAGGGCGTGGGCCTTGAGGAGGGCGTTCTCGGCGAAGGTGACGCCGGTTTCCTTGACGTCCGGGATCTCCGGGTACGCGTCCGCGCCGACGAGTTCGTAGGTGAGGCCTGCGTCGGCGAGGATCGCGTGGAGTTCGGTGATCTTCCCGGCGTTGCGGGTGGCGAGGATGAGGCGGGTCATGGGTCGATTATCGCCGCGCCGGGGTGAGGTCGTTACGGGGTGCAGACCTTGCCGATCTCCGCGGCCGCGTCGGTGACGGGGGTGATGTCGGGGGTGGCGTCGCCCTTGTCGATGGAGTCGCGGACGTTGCCGATGCCGGCCTGGAGGTCGTCGACGGCCTTGCCGAGGTCGGCGTCGTCCGTCGTGTCGCCGAGGTCTCCGAGTTCCTTCTCGATCTGGTCGAGTGATTCGGAGGCCTGGGTGGGGTCGCTGGAGGCGTTGGCGACGGCCTGCTGGAGGTTGTCGACGCTGGTGGCGATGGCGTCGGCGGTGCGGACGCAGTCGAGGGTCTTGTCGAGGGCGCCGCAGCCTGCTGCGGCGGTGACGGCGAACAGTGTGGCGGTGACGGCCAGTGCGGTGCGGCGGTGGCGCGTGGCCATGGTGGGTCCCTCCCCTGGTGCGGACACGTGGACGGGCGCACGGTTCGACCCGTGCGCCCGTATGCGTATCGACGCCGTGCGGGGGCTTCTTGGTTGCTTCTTTACCTGGATCTACTCGCCGAGGGTGCGGGCGAGGGCGTCGTTCTGGAACCGGGTGAGGTCGACGCAGCCTGCGGTGGCGAGGTCGAGGAGGGCGTTCAGTTCCTTGCGATCGAAGGGCTCGGCCTCGGCGGTGCCCTGGACCTCGACGAAGCGGCCGTCGCCGGTGCAGACGACGTTCATGTCGGTTTCGGCGCGGACGTCCTCTTCGTAGCAGAGGTCGAGGAGGGGGGTGCCGTCGACGATGCCGACGCTGATGGCGGAGACGGTGCCGGTGAGCGGCTTGCGGCCGTGCTTGATGATCTTCTTGCCCTGGGCCCAGGTGATGGCGTCGGCGAGGGCGACGTAGGCGCCGGTGATGGCGGCGGTGCGGGTGCCGCCGTCGGCCTGGAGGACGTCGCAGTCGAGGACGACGGTGTTCTCGCCGAGGGCCTTGTAGTCGATCACGGCGCGCAGGGACCGGCCGATGAGGCGACTGATCTCGTGGGTGCGGCCGCCGATCTTGCCGCGTACGGATTCGCGGTCGCCGCGGGTGTTGGTGGAGCGGGGCAGCATGGAGTATTCGGCGGTGACCCAGCCTTCGCCGCTGCCCTTGCGCCAGCGGGGAACGCCTTCGGTGACGGAGGCGGTGCAGAAGACTTTGGTGTCGCCGAAGGAGATGAGTACGGATCCTTCGGCGTGCTTGCTCCATCCGCGTTCGATGGTGACGGGGCGGAGCTGGTCGGGGGTGCGGCCGTCGATACGAGACATGGGCGGAAGCCTATCCGGCGGGTGGTGGGACTTTCGGCCCGCTGCCCGGGACGTTCAGCCTTTCCCTCTTTACTGTGATGCCGCTTAAGCTTTTAGTGTCTAAGTCTCCTCACAGGAAGTACCTGATGCCCCTCCCTTCGAGTCAGACAATCCGGCCGCAGCTTGCGGCACCGCGTCTGCCCCTGGCGGACCGTCTCGCGTCCGTCCAGGTTCTGGAGGGTGCGCCGCATGGGATCGTCATCGCTTCCGCCGAGCGGGGTGCGACGACGGTGTTCGCGAACGGGCGGCTGGCGGAGTTGTTCGGGGCGCCGGTGCCTACGGAGCCGGGCGGGCTGGCCCGGGCGGCCACGTCGTTCAGTGACCGCAACGGCGAGCCGTTGCGGTTCGCGGAGTCGCCGCTCGGGGTGGCGCTGGGTCTGCGTCGTCCGGCGCGGGCCGAGGTGCGGTACATGCCGGAGGGTGCGCGGGCGCTGTGGCTGGACATCAGTGCGGTGCCGCTGGACTCCGGGCCGGGTGAGCTGCCGCTGGCCGTCGCATTCGTCCATGACGTCTCGCAGCAGCGGCGGTCGGCCGATGATCTGGACGAGGTGAACCGCAGGCTGGCCGAGCAGCTGGAGGATGCGACGTGGGTGCACGGCCTGACGGAGCGGCTCACGGATCACGACAGCGTGGACGGGACGTTGCACCAGGTCCTGGGTGAAGGCGCGCGGCTGTTGCGGGCGGACATGGGGGTGGCGCGGCTGCGGGACGAGGACTGTTCGATGCGGACGCGTGCGCTGTACGGGATGCCGGCGGATGTCCGGTTGGTGCGTGAGGCGGTGGAGGCGTTGCCGCCGGGGCGCTTCCTGGTCGACGAGGCGGAGGCGGCGGGGGGTGCGCTGATCGTGGAGGACGTGGAGACCGATCCGTCGTGCTCGCCGCGCGTGCGTGAGCTGGGGCGTGCGGCGGGGTTCCGCCGGGTGTACGCGCTGGCGCTGAGCACCACGTCGGGCCGGCGGCTGGGTGTGGTGGCGTGGGCGTGGCGGGAGCCCGGGCGGCCGACGCTGCGGCAGCGGCAGCTGGTGGGGACGTACTGCCGGTTCGCGGGGCAGATGGTCGAGAACAATCTGCTGTACGAGCGTGAGCGCAGGATCGCGGGGACGCTTCAGCAGTCGATGCTGGCGCAGGAGCTGCCCGAGATCGCGGGGGTACAGGTCGCGGCGTGCAGCCTGCCGGGGGCACGGGGGATGCAGGCGGGGGGTGACTGGTACGACGTGATGGCGCTGCCGGGCGGGAAGGCGGGGCTTGCGCTGGGTGACGTGATGGGCAAGGGGTTGCGCGCGGCGACGGCGATGGGGCAGTTGCGGACGGCGTTGCGCAGTTATGCGCTGGTGGAGGGTGAGGATCCGGTGGCGGTGCTGTCGGATCTGAACGCGTTGAGTCAGGACATGGCGCTGACGGAACTGGCGACCGTGCTGTACATGACGGTGGATCCGCTGGAGCGGCGGGCGGTGGTGGCGTCGGCCGGTCATTGTCCGCCGTTGCTGGTGGACCATTCGGGGGCGCGGTTCCTGCGTGCGGGGCAAGGGGTGCCGCTGGGCGTGGTGGATGAGTGGGATGCGGAGGCGGACGAGTTCGAGCTGCCGGAGGGGGCGTTGCTGGTGCTGTACACGGATGGCCTGGTGGAGCGGCGCGGGGAGGAGTTGGGGGTGGGGCTGGAGCGTCTGCGTGCGGCGGCGCTGGCGGCGCCCTCCGATGTGGGTGATCTGTGCGCGTACCTGGTGGAGGCGTGCCTGGACGACGGTGAGACGTCGGACGATGTGGCGATCCTGGCGGTGCGGGTGCGCTGAACGGGGCGTCGGCCCCGGGGTGCGCCGCAGGCCCCGTCCGGGTGGGCGGGGCCTGCGGCGCGGCCGGGGGTTGGCCCGGTCGGGTTCAGCGGTGGGTCACATCATGTCTTCGATGTCGGCGGCGATGGGGTCGGCGTCGGTGCCGATGACGACCTGGATCGCGGTGCCCATCTTGACGACGCCGTGGGCGCCGGCGGCCTTGAGCGCGGCTTCGTCGACCTTGCTCGGGTCGATGACCTCGGTGCGGAGGCGGGTGATGCAGCCTTCGACCTCTTCGATGTTCTCGATTCCGCCGAGCCCGGCGACGATCTTCTCAGCCTTGCTGGCCATGGCCTTCTCCCTGGTTCTTCACGTACATCCGACGGCCCACCCTGGGTCCGTTTCGTCACGGTAACTCACGGTTGGCCCAACTTCGCGAGCGGGTAGCCGATTCATCACCAAAGATGACGATCACTGGCGCCCTGTCTTCCGGGCGGGCTCCGCACCGTACCGCAACTGGTCTACACCAGTCTGCAACACCCGCCAAACGTGACCTGTTCCGGGAGGACGCCGATGAGCTCGAGCAGCGCAGCGATCCCACAGAAGAGATGGTGGAACACCCTCTTCCAAGGCCTCCAGAAGATGGGGCGCAGTCTTCAGCTCCCGATCGCCGTCCTTCCGGCGGCAGGCATTCTGAACCGGCTCGGCCAGCCGGACGTGTTCGGTGACGACGGGCTCGGCTGGAACAACCTCGCCAAGGTGTTCGCGGCCGCCGGTGGTGCGCTGCTGGACTCGGGCCTCGGCCTTCCCCTGCTGTTCTGCGTGGGTGTCGCGATCGGCATGGCGAAGAAGTCGGACGGGTCGACGGCGCTGGCCGCGGTGACGGGCTTCCTCGTCTACTACGCGGTGCTGCACGCGTTCCCGGTGGACTGCGACAGCGGTTCGACGTTCGTGTCGGGTGGCACCTGGTTCGGTACGTGTGTCACGGACGACGCGCAGGTGACGGCGGCCGAGTACCAGAACCCGGGGGTCTTCGGCGGCATCGTGATGGGCCTGATGTCGGCGTGGTTCTGGCAGCGGTACCACCGGGTGAAGCTGGTGGACTGGCTGGGGTTCTTCAACGGCCGCCGCCTCGTCCCGATCATCATGGCCTTCGTCGGTCTGCTCTTCGCGGCGTTGTGCGCGTGGCTGTGGCAGCCGATCGGTGATGGTCTGACGAGCTTCTCGAAGTGGCTGGTGGACCTGGACTGGGCGGGTTCGGGCATCTTCGGTGTGGCCAACCGCGCGTTGCTCGTGATCGGGCTGCACCAGTTCCTCAACACGTTCGTCTGGTTCCAGTTCGGTGACTACACGAAGCCGGACGGGACGATGGTGCACGGTGACATCAACCGGTTCCTGGCGGGTGACCCGACGGCCGGTCAGTTCACGACGGGGTTCTTCCCGATCATGATGTTCGCTCTGCCGGCGGCCGCGCTGGCGATCTACCACTGTGCGAAGCCGCATCGCCGCAAGGCGGTCGGCGGCATGATGGTCTCGGTCGGCCTGACGTCGTTCGTGACGGGAATCACGGAGCCGATCGAGTACTCGTTCCTCTTCGTCGCGCCTCTGCTGTACGCGATCCACGCGGTGCTCACGGGTGTGTCGATGGCGGTGACGTGGGCGTTCGGGGTGAAGGACGGCTTCAGCTTCTCGGCGGGTCTGATCGACTACGTCATCAACTGGAGTCTGGCGACGAAACCCTGGTTGATCATCCCGGTCGGGCTGGCGTTCGCCGTCGTGTATTACGTGATCTTCCGGTTCGCGATCACCAAGTTCAACCTCCAGACGCCGGGCCGTGAGCCCGACGAGGTGGAGGAGGAGATCGAGAAGGACCTCACGAAGTAGCCGTTCCACCCTCTGACCAGGGCTTACGCCGTGGTCGGTCAAGGCCCTCGGACCTCCGGTCCGGGGGCCTTCGGCATGTCACTGTGCGTGCGTCATGGCTACTGCGAAGTAGTCGGAAATTGCAGGTTCCTTATCTAACCCTCACCGTGCTACAACTGGTCTACACCACTCAGTGGTCCAGACCACGCGACGCCTGTGCGTCGCGTTTCTCGAGTCGTCGCCCACCCAAAACACCCTGTCCCTGGCGGCGCCTTGCCTACTGGAGGAAGTTGATGAGTACGGCCACCGCTACGGCGGCCCCCGCGAAGAAGCGGGGCTCCGGCGTGTTCCAGGGCCTGCAGAAGGTAGGGCGCAGCCTCCAGCTGCCGATCGCCGTGCTGCCGGCCGCGGGCATCCTGCTCCGTCTCGGCCAGCCCGACGTCTTCGGTGACGACGGTCTCGGCTGGCACAAGGTCGCCTCCGTGTTCGCCACGGCGGGCGGCGCGGTCTTCGACAACCTTCCGATGCTCTTCTGCATCGGTGTCGCGATCGGGTTCGCCAAGAAGTCGGACGGCTCCACGGCGCTTGCCGCACTCGTCGGCTTCCTGGTCTACAGCAACGTCCTCAAGGCCTTCCCGGTCACCGAAGCGGTGATCCAGAAGGGCGCGGACACGGCTGCGACGTACAACAACCCCGGTGTCCTCGGCGGCATCCTGATGGGTCTGGTCACGGCGGTCCTGTGGCAGAAGTTCCACCGCACCAAGCTGGTCGACTGGCTCGGCTTCTTCAACGGCCGCCGTCTGGTCCCGATCATCATGGCCTTCGTCGGTGTGATCTTCGGTGTCTTCTTCGGCCTGGTCTGGGAGCCCATCGGTGAGGGCATATCCAACTTCGGCGAGTGGATGACCGGCCTCGGTTCCTTCGGTGCCGGACTCTTCGGCCTGATCAACCGCGCTCTGCTGCCCGTCGGCATGCACCAGTTCGTCAACACGGTCTCGTGGTTCCAGCTGGGTGACTTCACCGACGCCACGGGCGCCGTCGTGCACGGTGACCTGAACCGCTTCTTCGCCGGCGACCCGACCTCGGGTCAGTTCATGTCGGGCTTCTTCCCGATCATGATGTTCGGCCTCCCGGCCGCGGCCATCGCCATCGCCCACGCCGCTCGCCCCGAGCGCCGCAAGGCCGTGATGGGCATGATGATCTCCCTCGCGCTGACCTCGTTCGTCACCGGTGTGACCGAGCCGATCGAGTTCTCGTTCATGTTCATCGCGCCGCTGCTCTACGCGATCCACGCGGTCCTGACCGCGCTCTCGATGGCCGTCACCTGGGCGCTCGGCGTGCACGCCGGGTTCACGTTCTCGGCCGGCTTCATCGACTACGCGCTGAACTGGAACCTGGCGACCAAGCCGTGGCTGATCATCCCGATCGGCCTGGTCTTCGGAGCGATCTACTACGTGCTCTTCCGCTTCGCGATCACCAAGTTCAACCTCACCACCCCGGGCCGCGAGCCCGAGGAAGAGGTCGAGGACCTGACCAAGGCGTAAGCCCGGTCGGCAGCACGACAGCTCGAAGCCCTCACCTTCCCGGCGGAAGGTGAGGGCTTCGTCGTGCGTGGGGCGCTGACTAGATCTCGTACATCGCGCCCGGAACGGCCAGCTCCGTCGGGCCGTCGAAGACCTCGCGGGCGTCGGAGAGGTTGCGGTCGGCGTCGGTCCACGGCGGGATGTGGGTGAGGACCAGGCGGCCCACCTCCGCGCGGGCGGCGAGCTCGCCCGCCTCGCGGCCGTTGAGGTGGAGGTCCGGGATGTCCTCCTTGCCGTGGACGAACGACGCCTCGCAGAGGAAGAGGTCGGCGCCCTGCGCCAGCTCGTCCAGGGCCTCGCAGGTGCCGGTGTCGCCGGAGTACGTGAGCGAGCTGCCGCCGTGCTCGATGCGGATGCCGAACGTGTCGACGGGGTGGCAGAGCTTCTCCGTACGGACCGAGAAGGGGCCGATCTCGAACGAGCCGGGCTTCAGGGTGTGGAAGTCGAAGACCTCGCTCATCGCGTGGTCGGACGGGGTGTCGGCGTGCGCGGTGGTGAGCCGCTGCTCCGTGCCGTCGGGGCCGTAGACCGGGATGCGGGCCGGACGTCCGCCGTCGTGCGGGTAGTAGCGGACGACGAAGTACGCGCACATGTCGATGCAGTGATCGGCATGGAGGTGGCTGAGGAAGATGGCGTCGAGGTCGTAGAGACCGACGTGGCGCTGCAGCTCGCCGAGGGCGCCGTTGCCCATGTCGAGGAGCAGCCTGAAGCCGTCGGCCTCTACGAGGTAGCTCGAGCATGCCGATCCCGCGGACGGGAACGAGCCGGAGCAGCCGACGACGGTGAGCTTCATGGAGCGTGAACCTCCGAGACGTGGGAACGGGGAGGGTTCGTGCGGTTTGTTGAGCGGTTTGTTGAGCGTAAGGCGCGAAAGAGGTGGTCGCTCCTTCGGAGTGTGCCGTTGTGGGGGAACTCACCTGTGCTGTCACCGGTTCGATGGACACCGGGCCCCGTGCGGGGGTGCGCTCGGGCGGGTGCGCCTGCGGCGGGCTTGTTCCCCTCCCCCGCCCCTTCCCGTAACCGGGGCTCCGCCCCGGGCCCCGCTCCTCAAGCGCCGGAGGGGCTGGGTGTTCGGGGCTCCGCAGTGGGGGTGTGGGGGCAGCGCCCCCGCGAAACGACGGACGCCGGGGGGCCCGGAACCGTGTGGTCCGGGCCCCCCGGCGTCCGGGAGGTCAAAGCGCGGGGCGGCTACGCCCAGAGCTGGCCCTGGAGTGTTTCGATGGCCGCTTCTGTCGTGGGGGCGGTGTAGACGCCCGTCGACAGGTACTTCCAGCCGCCGTCCGCGACGACGAAGACGATGTCGGCGCTCTCGCCCGCCTTGACCGCCTTGTTGCCGACGCCGATCGCCGCGTGGAGGGCGGCGCCGGTGGAGACGCCCGCGAAGATGCCCTCCTGCTGGAGGAGTTCGCGGGTGCGGGTGACGGCGTCGGCGGAGCCGACGGAGAAGCGGGTGGTGAGGACGGAGGCGTCGTAGAGCTCGGGGACGAAGCCCTCGTCGAGGTTGCGCAGGCCGTAGACGAGGTCGTCGTAGCGCGGTTCGGCGGCGACGATCTTGATGCCGTCGACGTGTTCGCGCAGGTAGCGGCCGACCCCCATGAGGGTGCCGGTGGTGCCCAGGCCGGCGACGAAGTGGGTGATCGAGGGGAGGTCGGCCAGGATCTCGGGGCCGGTGGTGGCGTAGTGGGCGCCCGCGTTGTCGGGGTTGCCGTACTGGTAGAGCATCACCCAGTCGGGGTGCTCGGCCGCGAGCTCCTTGGCGACGCGGACGGCGGTGTTGGAGCCGCCCGCCGCCGGGGAGGAGATGATCTCGGCGCCCCACATGGCGAGCAGGTCGCGCCGCTCCTGGGAGGTGTTCTCCGGCATCACGCAGACGATGCGGTAGCCCTTGAGCTTGGCCGCCATGGCGAGGGAGATGCCGGTGTTGCCGCTGGTGGGTTCGAGGATGGTGCAGCCGGGGGTGAGCCGGCCGTCCTTCTCGGCCTGCTCGACCATGTGGAGCGCGGGGCGGTCCTTGATCGAGCCGGTGGGGTTGCGGTCCTCCAGCTTGGCCCAGATGCGGACGTCGTCCGCCGGTGACAGCCGCGGCAGGCGGACGAGCGGGGTGTTGCCCACCGCGGCGAGCGGGCTGTCATAGCGCATCAGTTCATGCCGCCGGCGACGGCCGGGAGGATGGTGATGTTGTCGCCGTCGCTGAGCTTGGTGGAGATGCCGTCGAGGAAGCGGACGTCCTCGTCGTTGAGGTAGACGTTCACGAAGCGGCGGAGCTGCTCGCCGTCGACGATGCGCTCACGGATGCCGGTGTGGCGGCTTTCCAGGTCCGTGAAGAGGTCGGCGAGGGTGTCCCCGTTGCCTTCGACGGCCTTGGCGCCGTCGGTGTAGGTGCGGAGGATGGTCGGGATGCGGACCTCGATGGCCATGGCGTGGGCTCCTGTCGAAGCGGAGTGGTGGCGGTGGGCGTGGGGCGCGCGGCTCTGCCCCCGCGCAGGGGGTGGTGCGTGAAGGGTGGCGTCCGGTGGGGCGGCGCCGGGCGTCGGCCCGGCTCAGGCCTCGCGGCCGGCGGTCCGGTGGTTCGTACAGATCGCGCTGGCCAGTCGGCACAGGTCGACGTGCAGGCGCGCCACGAGCAGCGTGCCCGGCGTCTTGTCGCTCACGTCATGGGGAACCATGGGCTCATCGTATCGATTCCCGGTCCGGGATCCGGAATGTGATCTCACCTGATGGATGGTTGATGTTCGACAGGTGGACAGGGCCGGGTGGCCGGCCCTGTCCGGGCGCTGCGGGTCGGGGTCGCGGACGTGGTCAGGGGGCGGTGTACGCCTCGACGACCTCGACGTCCTCCTCGGTGATCTCGCCGTCCACGATGCGGTACGAGCGGAACTGGAAGGGCCCCGCCTCGTCGGTGTCGGCGGTCGACACGAGGACGTAGTGGGCGCCGGGCTCGTTGGCGTAGGTGACGTCGGTGCGGGAGGGGTAGGCCTCGGTCGCGGTGTGCGAGTGGTAGACGATCACGGGTTCCTCGTCGCGGTCGTCCATGTCGCGGTAGAGCTTGAGGAGGTCGGCCGAGTCGAATTCGTAGAACGTGGGCGAGCGGGCCGCGTTGAGCATGGGGATGAAGCGTTCGGGGCGGCCGGTTCCGGCGGGCCCGGCGACCACGCCGCACGCCTCGTCGGGGTGGTCGGCGCGGGAGTGCGCGACGATCTGGTCGTACAGCGCCTGGGTGATGGTCAGCATGGCGCCCAGGATAGGACGACGGGCCCCCGCGTACCGAGGAGTGGTACGCGGGGGCCCGCATCGTGGAATCGCCCTGGTGGGGGCCTTCGGCTCAGCGGCCGGCGAAGGCCTTGTTCCCGGGGTTGCGGGCCTTGAGGACCAGGTAGGAGACACCGAGGATCAGGGCCCAGAGCGGGGCGCAGTAGAGCGAGATCCGGGCGTCCTTGTCGATGCCCATCATGATGATGACGACGCCGATGAAGGCGAGGGCGAAGACGCTGGTGTACGGGGCTCCGGGG
Organism: Streptomyces sp. NPDC048211; assembly: GCF_043202315.1. NCBI lineage: Bacteria > Bacillati > Actinomycetota > Actinomycetes > Kitasatosporales > Streptomycetaceae > Streptomyces > Streptomyces sp. NPDC048211. The sequence continues at coordinate 67,662 of NZ_JBIDAD010000010.1, read as the reverse complement.
GCCCGGAAGGTGGACTGCGGGAGCTCCCCGCGGTCGGCGAGGCGGCGGTAGCGGAGCTGGCTGATGAGGATCATGATCCAGGCCCACATGCCGGAGATGGTGGCGAAGGAGACGACGTAGGTGAAGGCGTCACCGGGCCACTGGTAGTTGATCCACACGCCGACGAGCATGAGGGCGGCGGAGACGGTGGTGCCGACCAGGGGGGTGCCGCTCCTGGTCAGCCGGGTGAAGAACTTCGGGCCCTGGCCGTTGAGCGCGAGGTCGCGCAGCATGCGGCCGGTGGAGTACATGCCGGAGTTGCAGGAGGAGAGCGCGGCGGTCAGGACGACGAAGTTGACGATGCCCGCGCCGACGCCGAGACCCATCTTCTTGAAGGCTTCGACGAACGGGGAGACGTCGGGTGAGAACTCGGTCCAGGGGACGACCGAGAGGATCATGATGAGGGCGCCGACGTAGAAGACGGCGATGCGCCACGGCACGGTGTTGATGGCCTTGGGCAGGACGGTCTTGGGGTCCTTGGACTCGCCTGCGGTGACGCCGACGAGCTCGACGGCGAGGAAGGCGAACATCACGATCTGCAGCGTCATCAGGGTGCCCTTGATGCCGTGCGGGAAGAATCCGCCGTCGGACCACAGGTGGGTGACGGACGCGGTGTCGCCGGCGTCGGAGAAGCCGAGGGTGAGAATTCCGGCGCAGATGAGGATCATGCCGACGATGGCGGTGACCTTGACCATCGAGAACCAGAATTCGAGTTCACCGAACAGCTTGACCGAGATCAGGTTCACGCCGTACAGGATGATCGTGAAGATCAGCGCGGAGACCCATTGCGGAATGTCGAACCAGAACGTCATGTACTGGGCGGCCGCGGTGACTTCGGTGATTCCGGTGACGACCCAGAACAGCCAGTAGGTCCAGCCGGTGACAAAGCCTGCGAAGGGGCCGATGAATTCGCGTGCGTACTCCGAGAAGGAGCCGGAGACCGGTCGGTACATGAGGAGTTCACCCAGGGCCCGCATGATGAAGAAGATCACCAGGCCCGCGATGGCGTACGCCAGGATGAGGCTGGGTCCGGCCTTGGCGATGGCTTTGCCCGCGCCGAGGAAGAGGCCGGTGCCGATGGCGCCGCCGATGGCGATCATCTGGATCTGGCGGGCACCGAGTGCCCTCTGGTAGCCCTCGGCGGATGTGGTGGCATCCGCGCCTGTGGCGTGCGGGCCCTGTCCCTTGTCGTCGACCTGCGCCGATGTCATGTGCTGCGCCTTTCTCCACGCCGATCCGAGCCTTGCGGCTGCGGATCAGGTCCTGATCCCCCCGGATATGGATGGAGTGCTGCCGGTGGTTGCCGGACTCGTAGCGCCTACCCGGGAACAGGGGTGGCGTCCCCGAGTGGTCGTGAAGATTTATCACGGTCACATCGGTAATCCACCGGACATTATGTGGCGCAGACCACAGGAAAAAGTGGACAACGGGGGCCGGGCGCTGCAAAAAAGACCGATCAGGTGACGCGATCGTTATTCGGATTTGAGCGTCCGTTGAGCGAACACCGGGCAGCCCGGGGTGAGGGTCCGGCCTTTACGGCATCAGCGTTTCGATGAGTGTTTCCTGGAGGCCGCCCAGCCAGAGATAGGCCATGACCATGGGCTTGCGCGGGTCGCTGTCGGGCAGCCGGTAGAGGGACCCGTCCTCGTCGGAGACCTCCAGGCGGGTGCCGATGGTGAGCCGGAGGTCGTTGAGGGAGCCCAGCCAGCTGCGGCACTCGTCGGGGGTGAGGGTGAGTACGGCCCCGTCGTCCCCGGCGGGTGTGAGCGCGTCGAGGGTACGGACGACGACGAGGGCGTCGTCCCGCTTGCGGGTCCGCAGGTCGTTCTCGGTGAAGCGGCGGAACTCGGCCGACGCGGCGCGCAGTTCGGTGTCGTCGTCGCCGTAGGCCTCGGGGAAGAGGCGGGCCAGGGCGGGGTCGGTGGGTGGTTCGCTGGGGCCTTCGGCGAAGAGGGCGGCGAGCGGGTCCTCACCCTCGGCGGGTTCGTCGCCGGGGCCGATGAGTTCGAGCAGCTGGACGGCGAGGGAGCGCAGGATCGCGATCTCCACCTCGTCGAGCGCGACGGCCGCGCCGCCGCCGGGGGTGGCCTCGAAGTGGCCGGCCATGGGTTGACTCCGATGGTGGTCGGGCGGGCGGGGCAGAGAAGGTGGTGCGGGGCGGGGCGTCAGTTGCGGTCCTGCGTGAGGGTGGCCCACAGTCCGTAGCCGTGCATGGCCTGGACGTCGCGTTCCATCTCCTCGCGGCTGCCGCTGGAGACGACGGCGCGGCCCTTCTGGTGGACGTCGAGCATGAGCTTGTGCGCCTTGTCCTTGGAATAGCCGAAATAGGCCTGGAAGACATAGGTCACGTAGCTCATGAGGTTGACCGGGTCGTTGTGGACCAGCGTCACCCAGGGGACGTCGGGCTCGGGGACAACGAGGTTCTCCTCGGCCGATTCGGGACGTTCGATCTCTACGGGGGCGACGCTCACCTACCCCATGCTGCCACTCGGGAGGGGTCATCGCACAAACGGGGCCGGTGGCGCGGCGGGCCCGGGGCCGGTGGCCGGACTGCCCCGGCACCCCCATCTCGTCAGTTTGACGAAATAGGGGTAGCATCCCCGGCATGAACTCAGCGGACCTTGGGCGACGGGTCGGTGTGCCGTCGACCGCACTCTTCACCGACCAGTACGAGCTCACGATGGTGCAGGCCGCGCTCAAGGCCGGCACCGCCGACCGGCGCTCGGTCTTCGAGGCGTTCACCCGCCGGCTGCCCGAGGGGCGGCGCTACGGCGTCGTCGCGGGCATCGGGCGGGTCCTGGACGCGGTGGAGAACTTCCACTTCGACGACGAGATGCTCACCTTCCTGCGCGACCAGAACGTCGTCGACGGGCCGACGCTCGCCTATCTGGCCGACTACCGCTTCAGCGGCGACATCTGGGGCTACCCGGAGGGCGAGGTGTACTTCCCGGGTTCGCCGGTCCTGCGGGTCGAGGGCTCCTTCGCCGAGTGCGTGCTGCTGGAGACGGTGATCCTGTCGATCCTCAACCACGACTCGGCGATCGCCGCGGCGGCCTCGCGGATGTCGGCGGCGGCGGGCGGGCGCGGGCTGATCGAGATGGGTGCCCGGCGCACGCACGAGCTGTCGGCGGTCGCCTCGGCCCGCGCCGCGTACATCGGCGGCTTCGACACCACGTCCGACCTCGCCGCGGGCTTCCGCTACAACATCCCGACGGTCGGCACGAGCGCCCACGCCTTCACTCTGCTGCACGACTCCGAGCGTGACGCGTTCCAGGCGCAGGTCGACTCGCTGGGGCGGGACACGACGCTGCTGGTCGACACGTACGACGTCACCGCGGCGGTCCGTACGGCGGTCGAGGTGGCCGGGACGGAGCTGGGCGCGGTCCGGATCGACTCCGGCGACCTGCTGCTGGTCGCGCACCGGGTGCGCCAGCAGCTGGACGAGCTGGGCGCCACGGAGACGAAGATCGTGGTGACGTCGGACCTGGACGAGTACGCCATCGCGTCGCTGGCAGCGGCGCCGGTGGACGCGTACGGGGTGGGCACGCAGCTGGTGACCGGCAGCGGGCACCCCACCTGCTCGATGGTCTACAAGCTGGTGGCCCGTGCCGCCTCCGCCGATCCGGCGGACGAGCTGCGGCCGGTGGCGAAGAAGTCGATGGGCGCGAAGTCCTCGATCGGCGGCCGCAAGTGGGCGGCGCGCCGGCTGGACGAGGACGGCGTGGCCGAGGCCGAGGTGATCGGCACCGGTCCGGTGCCCTCGGAGCTGGCCGGCCGGCAGTTGCTGGTGGAGTTGGTCAGGGGCGGTGAGGTGGTCGCGCGCGAGCCGCTGGAAGCGGCGCGGGAGCGGCATATCGCCGCGCGGGCGGGGCTGCCGATGTCCGCGATGCAGTTGTCGCGGGGCGAGCCGGTGCTGCCGACGGAGTACGTGTGAGGGATGCGGGGTGCGGGGCGGTGCGGGGGCGGGGCCCGGCAGTCGCTTCGCCCTCAATCACCGGACGGGCTGTTTTGCCCGGACGCGCTTGATTTTTCCCGGACGGGCTTGATTTGCGCGGGCGCCCCCTCCCTAACGCAGGCCTGATTCCCTAGGCTCGACTCCACCCCCCGTGACCGCCGCCGTCTCTCCTCCCCCACCGAAGGACACCCGCCATGCACCGCGCCTTGATCGTCGTGGACGTCCAGAACGACTTCTGCGAGGGCGGGAGCCTCGCGGTGGCAGGCGGCGCCGACGTCGCCGCCGCCATCACCGACCTGATCGGTGCGGGCCAGCCGGGCTACCGGCACGTGGTGGCCACCCGTGACCACCACATCGACCCGGGTGGCCACTTCTCGCAGTCGCCGGACTTCGAGCACTCCTGGCCCGCGCACTGCGTCGCCGGTACGGAGGGCGTGGGCTTCCACCCCAATTTCGCCCCGGCGGTCGCCTCCGGGGCGATCGACACCGTCTTCGACAAGGGCGCCTACGCCGCCGCGTACAGCGGCTTCGAGGGGCAGGACGAGAACGGCGTGGGGCTGGCCGAATGGCTGCGGGACCGCGCGGTCACCGAGGTCGACGTGGTCGGTATCGCGACCGACCACTGCGTGCGGGCCACCGCGCTCGACGCCGTCCGTGAGGGCTTCACCACGCACGTACTGCTGGATCTGACCGCGGGTGTCGCCGAGGCGACGACGGACCGGGCGCTGGTGGAGCTGCGGGACGCGGGCGTGGTGCTCTCCGGCAAGCCGGTGGTCTGAGCCGCGGGCCGTCCGCGGGGTCAGCTCTGCCGGGCCGGCAGGGCGGGCCTCAGCAGGGCCCGTATCGGGTGCCAGAGCTCCTGGGCCCGCTCGGGTCTCGCGCGCCACAGGAGGCCGTCGGGGTGGTGCAGGACGGCGGTGATCTCGTCCGGGGTGGGCGGCTCCGCGTTGCCGCGGAGGTAGACGGCGCGCAGGCCCAGATTGCGCAGCCTGGTCAGTGCGCGGGCACGGTTGGCCGCGTGGACCAGGACGCGTACCGGGGTGTCCGGCCCCACGCCCCCCGCCGGGCTCGGCAGCGTGATCGCGACGACCACACTGCCGTTCGGCAACTTGCTGAATCCTCCGCCTGCCATGCTCCGCGCTCCCCCGTGAGACATCGTGTCAATAAGAAACCGAACAAGAGGCACCTAAACACGATCGGCCGCCGCCCGCTAGAGGGCGACGGCCGATCATGCTCTGACCTGGGGTTTTACCGAATTACTTGTGCGAGGGACCCACGTGGACGGTCACCGTGGAGCCACTGAACGGCTCGTTGATGATCGAGATCCGGGTGTTGGTGTCAGTTACCTGCACGCTGCCGGTCTTGTTCTCCTCGTACCAGTAGGTGCCCTTGTGGTCGTCGAAGACCGGAACGCCGAACTGCGGCTTGATCTTCGTGGCCACGTCACCGTTGTGGAGCGTGAAGCCGTCGGTGGGGTACCAGCTGAACGGGGCGTCGAACGGCTGGATCTTGTTGCGAATCACCTTGCCGTCGGCCCACTTCAGCGGCTTGGCGTGCGCGTCGATCGGCAGGATCAGGCCGTGACCCGGGTGGGTCGAGACGTTGTTGTCCTTCTGCGAGCTGTCCCACAGCCAGATGAGCAGGCCGTTCTGGTACGGGTAGTGCTCGACCCAGTCGGGACGGGTGTTGGCGAAGCCGAAGTTGTACGGGCCGACCTTGAGGGTCTGGTCGTACGAGACGTACTGGCGGTTCTCCGCGATGTAGCGCTGCGGGTAGTCCTTGGTGAAGGACGCGCCCACGCGCGAGAAGCCCTTCGCGGTCCAGCCGTTGTCGTCGCCCTCGGCGTTGTCCGTGAAGAGCGCGGCACCGTCGGCGTTGACCGCGATGGTGTCGGCGGCGAAGCCGACGCCGCCCGCGCCGCCGTCGGTGGCGTAGCGGAAGCGGATGTCGATCTTCTTGCCGGCGTAGGCGTCCAGCGAGTACGAGAGCTTCTTGTACGTGCCGGAGACGTCGGTGAGGGCCGGCTTGTCGCTGGCGTCGCGCGGGATGGCCTTGCCGTCGGCGGTGCCGTCGATCGCGGTCCAGCTGGTGCCGCCGTTGTCCGACACCTCGGTGTAGAGGTAGTCGTAGTCGGCCTCGATGTCCCACCAGCCCGAAAGGTCCAGGGACGCCTTGGACTTGCCGGTCAGGTCGACCGGGCGCGACAGCGTGTTGCTGAGGTTGTCGCCCATGTCGCTCCACCACTGCTTGGCGCCCTCGGCGGGCGTCGTGACGGCGGTGGTGACGGCCTTGTCGGGCAGCTCGACGACGAGTGCCTGCTTGTTCTTGGTGTTGTACTCGGACACACCCAGCTTGTGGGTGGAACTCGTCGCGGCCTTGGCCACGTCGTAGTCCAGCCAGCCCAGCTGGAACTTGTCCCAGGCGGTCATGTCGCCGGGCAGGTCACCGATGCTGTTCTTGCCGGTGCCGAGCCAGGAGCCGGCCGACATCAGCGACCAGAAGCCGACCGAGTTCTCGGCGGTGTTGGTCGTGTCGTACAGGTCCGGCAGACCGAGGTCGTGGCCGTACTCGTGGGCGAAGACGCCCAGGCCGCCGTTCTCGGGCTGTGCGGTGTAGTCGCCGACCCAGATGCCGGTGTCGCCGATCTGGGTGCCGCCGGCCTTGTTGTCGGCCGGGCCGGTCGCGCCGGCGTTGGTGCCGTAGGCGTACCAGCGGTGCGCCCAGATGGCGTTGGTGCCCTCGACGCCGCCGCCCGCGGACTCGTCCTCACCGGCGTGCACGATCTGGAAGTGATCGATGTAGCCGTCGGGCTCGTTGAAGTTGCCGTCGTTGTCGAAGTCGTAGCGGTCCCACTGGTCGTACTGGGCGAGATCGGTCTTGATCTGCTCGGGCGTACGGCCCTTGGCCTTCTGGTCGGCGGCCCAGGCGTTCACGCCGTCCTTGATCATGTCCCAGGCGTTGGCGCAGTTGGTCGAACCGCAGTAGTTCGAGCCGTAGCGGGCCTCGTTGTACGGGACCTTGACCCAGTCGGAGACCTCGCCGTCGACCGAGTAGCGTCCGGAGGACGTCTTCTCGTAGTACGTCTTGAGCGAGTTCTTGCCGGCACCCTCGCCGAAGTACAGCTCCTGGAAGTGGGCCTGGTTGTAATCGGCCTGCCAGGCGGTGCTGTTGTCCTTCTTGGGGTCCGGCTTGGCTATCTGGTTGTGCGCCGGTCCCGCCGTGCCGCCGTACTTCGGGACGGCCGGCTTGGGGCCGTCGCCGTCCGGGTCGAACATGGTCGTGTTGTCGACCTTGTCGCCGAACTCCACCAGGACGGTGAAGATCTTGTCGGTCTTCTCCCGGCCGAGCTCGACGTACTTCTTGTCGTCGAGCTTGACGACCTTGGAGCCGCCGCGCGTCGACACCTTCTTGTCGCCGGATATGACCTGTTCCAGCGCGGCCTGACGCTGGGCGTCCTGCTGCTCGCTGAACGGGCCCTCCAGGTCGTGCGCGTTGCCCTTGGCCGACCCCGGGTCCCGGCGGTCTATGGCGGTGGCGGCGGTGCCTGACGCCTGGTCATCAGCCTGAGCGGTGGCGAAGGCGGATGCGGTGGCGGCGGTCGCGGCCATGGCCACGACAACCGCCCCGGTACGAAGCGCCCGTCTTTTAATGATCACGTGATGCAGTCCTCCCCGGCGCCCGCGGCTGCGGCCTGGAGGTGTGAAGGGGCCGCGCGCGGAAACGCGCCACAAGTGACGACATTTGACCGGAGTTACAGAAGAAAAGACAGACCTTGACTTGAACATACCAACTGCACTATGCAGGAGCACATTTCCGCTATGCGGACGATCGGCCCACGCCCGACCGGCGCGCCAACCGGCCCCAGGGGCGCTCGACATGACTCCGTGCGCCCCCTGTGCAACGGTACTGTGGGTTAGGTGACGCTTACTACCCGCTCCACTCGGGCATTCACCGTCGTAGAGTCACTTGACACCGAGACCGTGTCGAGAGACCGCCCATCCGACGTCCCGAGGACGGATACCGCCATGCCGCGTCCCACTGCTGCACAGCTCTCCTACGGTTCGGTGACCGTCGTCTTCTCGACCCTCGCCATGCTGCTGCTGTCCCGGACCGAATCGGGCATCGGCATCGCCGTCATCGGTACGGCCGCGCTCGCGCTCGGTCTGCTGGTGGCCGTCACCGTTCCCCTGCCGACGCGCAGGAGCACGGCGAAAGCGGCGAAGGCCGGGGCCGCGGTGTCCGTACACCCGGGCACCGTCCCCGCCGCTGCCGAAGACGAGGGCCGCGCCCTCGACCCCGTACAGAGCAGGATCCCGGCCGCACGTACCGCATCGGAGCGAGTGGGCGAGCACTCGCTGCGGCACTGACCGTCCGGCGTGGCCGGGAGGGTGCCGACGCCCTCCCGGCGGTCCGTCAGTTGGTGACCACCACGACCGTCTTGGCCGCCTTGTCCTGGAGTCCCTGCTTATAGGGCTTGTCCGTGAACATCAGCACAATGTTGATCAGCCACCACAGGCACGGGCAGCACAGCAGCGCCGGCACCCACAGCACCACGGCCCGCAGGAACGCGCTGCCGGTGTCCGGCACCCGGCCGTCGTTCAGCATGGCGACGCGCAGCTTCAGGAGCCGCTTGCCCAGGGTGCGGCCGTCCTTGTGCGTGAAGTACGTGTCGTACGCGACGTAGATCACCAGGGCGATCAGCGACCAGAGCAACTGGTGCCCGCTGTAGGTCTGGGCGAAGACGTCGCTGACGTTGTCGTCGTTGTTGTTGTCCGACATCTCGACCGCACCGCCCCAGGGCAGCGAGATCAGGTACAGCGGGATCGAGATGATCAGGAAGTCGATCAGCCGGGCCAGGATCCGCTTGCCGGGTTCGGCGAGCGGGGGCATGCCCGACAGCGGGTCCGTTCCGCCGTACTGGCCGCCGCCGTAAGGCCCGGGGTCGTACGGCGGTGGCGGCGGCGTGCTGTCGTAGGGCGAGCCCGATGACGGCGGCGGCTGGGACCCGTGCGGCTTCTTGGAGAACGGGTCTTCCTCGGGCGGCTGACCGGACGTCGGCTGATCGTTGCTCATGCGGGCAGTGCACCTCGCCCCGCGGACGCCCGCAACGGCTCAGGTGCGTTCGGGGGAACGGATTCCGTCCGACGGCCCTCACCCGAAGGGCCGTCAGCCGTACGGGTCGCTCCCCGCCCCGGTGCGCGCAGCCTCAGCCGGCGACGAAGGTGCGGGCCGCCTTGTCGTGCCAGCACTGGCGCCACGGCCGGTCGATCAGGCACCACAGCACATTGACCACGCCGATGACCAGCAGGCCCAGCACGCCGTAGACCAGCCAGCGGCGCAGGGCGGCGCCGAAACCGGGCGCGTCGTGGGACTCGATGTCGCGCACGTCGAGGCCGCAGAGCTTCTTCCCGAGCGTACGGCCCCACTTCGCGGTCGGCAGCACCTCCAGAAGGACGCCCAGCACCAGGAAGACGCCGAGGACCGCGCCGGCCAGCGAGGCCGTGGTGGAGTCCAGCAGCCAGACGGTGACGGTCTCGCCCGACAGCTTGGCCGCGTCGATCTTCTCGTTGACGTGGTCCGCCGCCCGGGCCGCGAGCGGCACGGAGACGGCTCCGACGAGCGCGCCGAGCACGACCGTGTCGATGAGCCGGGCGGCCAGCCGCCTGCCGAGCGCCGCCGGGCGGGCAGCCGTCCGGGCCGCGGCGAGCTGCTGGAAGTGGTCCTGGACCGGGGGCTTCCAGGGCACGACGGGCTGGTCGGGCTGCCCCGGCGCCTGCTGGAGCTGCTGCGGGAACGCGGGCTGCTGCTGTACGGGCGCCTGCGGCTGCGGCCGGGCGCCAGGTTCGGGCCGGGCCTGCTGGGGGGCCTGCTGCGCCCAGGAGGCGGAGCCGCCCCCGGGGCCGGGCGTGAGGGGGCTGTTGAGCGCCGCGGGGGCCGGGGAGGGTGCGGACTGCCGGGCCGGGGCCGGGGCGGGCGCAGCGGCCCGCGTGGTGGGCGTGGAGGGCTGTGCGGCGGATCGCGGGGCGGCGGGTGCGCTGCCCGGGGTGATCGCACGCATCGTCAGCGTGCCGTCCTCGGACGGCTGCTGCGCCTCGCGCGGGGCGGCCGGCGTACTGCCGCCCGGTCCCACGGCGCGGATGGCGACGGTGCCGTCGGCGGGCGGGCGGGGTGCGTCGCCGGTTCCGCCGCCGGAGCGGGCGGGGCGGCCGACCCGGATGGCGACGGTGTTCTCGGGGGCCTGGCCGCCGGCGTCGCGCATGCCGGGCAGTGCGCCGCGGGTGGGGTCCGCGGGTGCGGGGCGGCGCGGGTCGGCGGGGGCCCGGTCCGCGGGTGCGGTGTCGCCGGGTGCGCCGGAGCCCGGGGTACCGGCGGCGGGCGTCCGCGGATCGGCTTCGGCGGGTCCGGTCCGGGGTGCGGGCGGGCCGCCCCAGGAGACCCGCCGGTCGTGCTCGCCGCCGAAGCCGGCCTGCCGGGAGGCGTCGGCCTGCCAGGCGGTGGCGGGTTCGGGGCGGCCGCCCTCGTACGACTCCTCGTCGAAGAAGACCGGGCCGGTCTCGTCCACGGCGGCGGGGGCGGGCACGGGGGCGGGCGGTTCGGCCTCCTCCCCGGCGGGCGCGGTGGGCAGGGGTTCGCCCTGCTGCGGGGCGGGCCGGCTGGTGCCGGGCACCCACGAAGCGCCGTTCCAGTACCGGACGTATCCGGGAATGGACGGGTCGGGGTAGTACCCCTCGCGGGGGCTTTCGTCACCGGGTGCCGGGGTTGGGGCGCTCATCACCGTGGTCCCGTATCTCTTCGAGGCCTGGGACCGGCCGGCAGTGGGGGAACGGCCGGTCCTCATACAAGGGTCCACATCTATCAGACACCCGCCTGTCAACGGGCCGGTCCTCGTGTTTGGGCCACTTTCCGGTCGCTCCGAAATATTTTTCCCGAAGTCGCGTAATGGATGGCGGGGAGGGTGCTCTCTCCCTGTGCGGGCGGTCGTGCGACCGGCCCACAGGCATCGAAAGGACGCACCTCATGAACACCGTCGTGGAACGCGAGCTGGAGCTCAAGCTGGTCCTGTCGCCCGAGCGCAGCATCCCCGTGCCCGCCCGGCTGACGTATCGCACCGCGGATCCCTACGCCGTGCACATCGCCTTCCATATCGGCTCGGACGCCCCCGTGCACTGGACGTTCGCCCGCGATCTGCTGATCGAGGGGGTGTTCCGGCCGTGCGGGCACGGGGACGTACGGATCTGGCCCACCAAGGTCGAGGGGCGCAGCGTCATCTGCGTGGCGCTGACCTCGCCCGACGGCAACGCCCTGCTGGAGGTGCCGTCCACGGCGGTGGCCACCTGGGTGGAGCGGACGCTGCACGCCGTCGCGCCGGGTACGGAGTCCGAGCGGCTCGGCATCGACGAGGCACTGGCCGATCTGCTCGCGCCGCTGCCGGCCGACGACCTGTGGATGAGCGACCCGTGGCCGTCGGACGAGTCGCAGGACGGTGAGGGTTGAGAGGGCGGCCGGGGCGTCGGACGGCCTCTCAGAAGACCTTGCCCGGGTTGAGGAGACCCAGCGGGTCGAAGGCCTGTTTGATGCCCCGGTGCAGTTCCACGCTCACCTCGCCGAGTTCCCGGGCGAGCCACTCCTTCTTGAGGACGCCCACGCCGTGTTCGCCGGTGATCGTGCCGCCGAGGCCGAGGCCGAGCGCCATGATCTCGTCGAAGGACTCGCGGGCCCGGCGGGACTCGTCGGGGTCGGTGTGGTCGAAGCAGACGACGGGGTGGGTGTTGCCGTCGCCCGCGTGTGCGCAGACGCCGATGGTGAGGTCGTACTTCTCGGCGACGGCCGCGGTGCCTTCGAGCATGGCGCCGAGCTGCGAGCGCGGTACGCACACGTCGTCGATCATGGTCGCCGACTTGACGGTCTCCAGCGCGGTGAGCGACATCCGCCGGGCCTGGAGCAGCATTTCGGACTCGGCCGCGTCCTCGGCGGGGACGACTTCGGTGGCTCCGGCCGCGGTGCAGAGTTCGGCGACGGCGGCGAGGTCGGCGGAGGGGTCCGGCGTGTCGAAGGCGGCGAGCAGGAGTGCCTCGGTGGTGTCGGGGAGGCCCATGTTGGCCATCGCGTTGACGGCACGGACGGTTGTACGGTCCATCAGTTCGAGGAGTGACGGTGTGTGACCGCGTTCCATGATGCGGCAGACGGCGTCGCAGGCACTCGCCGCGCTGGGGAACTCGGCGGCCAGGACGAGCTGCCGCGGCGGCTGCGGCTTGAGCGCGAGCACGGCCTTGACGACGATGCCGAGGCTGCCTTCGGAGCCGACGAAGAGCCGGGTGAGGTCGTATCCGGCGACGCCCTTGGCGGTGCGGCGGCCGGTGGTGAGCAGGCGTCCGTCGGCCAGGACGACGTCGAGGCCCAGGACGTATTCGGCGGTGACCCCGTACTTCACGCAGCACAGGCCGCCGGACGCGGTGCCGATGTTCCCGCCGATGGTGCACATCTCCCAGCTGGAGGGGTCCGGCGGGTAGTACAGCCCGTGTTCGTTGACCGCACGGGAGAGGACGGCGTTGATGACGCCGGGCTCGACGACGGCGATGCGGTCGACGGGGCTGATCTCCAGGATCCGGTCCATCTTCACCAGGGAGAGCACGATGCAGCCGTCCGAGGCGTTGGCCGCTCCGGACAGGCCCGTGCGGGCGCCCTGGGGGACGACCGGGACGCGCAGGGCGGTGGCGGTGCGCATGATGTGCTGGACCTGCTCGACGGTGCGGGGCAGCGTGACGACGGCGGGGGTGCCCGCGTCACAGAAGCTGGCCATGTCGTTGGCGTAGGAGGCGGTGATGTCGGGGTCGGTGATCAGGGCCTCGGCCGGCAGACCCGCACGCAGTAGTTCGAGAAGATCGTCCATGATCCAAGACTGGCACCCGGGCCCATTGGTGTGAACCCGTCTGCGGCAGCGATCGCAAGGCGTGGTGTGATCTTCGTACTGACGCAGAGTGATCGGCATGGACGTCACGCCACAGCAGACCCCGACGGCCCACGGGCCGGACCACGACCTCGACACTCCCCCCACCGCGCCCTACGCGTCCCCGCGCGACCTCGCGTCCCTGGCCGAGCCGCCGCCCGCCTCGCTGCGCACGACCCTGCGCCGGGCGGCGTTCGGTGTGGTGGCGGGGGCGGTGCTGGTGACGGGTGCGGTGGTCGCGGTGCCCGACGACGACCAGGACGCGCCGCCACCCCTCCCGGGACCCGTCTCACGGGCGATGAGCGCCACGGCCGCGGGCTCCCCCGCCTCGCTCGCCGATCTGACGGCGCTCATCGGGGACCGGCAGAAGTGGGTGGGCACGCATCCGTCGGACGCGCGGTCGTGGGCGGTGCTCGGGTCGGCGTACGTGGAGTGGGGGCAGCGGTCCTCGGACGCGGCCTCCTACGCCCGCGCCGAGCGGGCGCTGAAGCGGTCCCTGGACGTGCAGCCGGGCGAGCGGGGCAACGAGGCCGCCTGGGTGGGTCTCGCCTCGCTCGCCAACGCCCGGCACGATTTCGTGACGGCGAAGAAGTGGGGCGAGACGGTACGGTCCCGGCAGCCCAAGCAGTGGACGGTGTACCCGCAGCTGGTCGAGGCGTACAACGGCCTGGGTGACTACAAGTCGGCGACGACGGCGGTGGAGAAGTACGCGGCGCTGCGGTCCGGTGTCCCGGCGCTGGGCCTGACGGCCCAGATGTACCGGGACCGGGGCTGGCGCGAGGACGCGCTGGCCACCGCGCAGGACGCCGCGAACCGGGCGAAGACACCCGCGGAGAAGGCCGCCTGCCTGTCCCGGCTGGGCGAGCTGGCCTGGGAGCGGGGCGAGCCGCAGGAGGCGGTGGCGCAGTACGGGGCCGCGCTGCGCACCGATCCCGCCCATCACCCGTCCCTCGCCGGCCGGGCGCGCGCGCTGGCGGCTCTCGGCCGCACCGACGAGGCCCAGCGCGACTACCAGGCGGCGCTGAGGAAGTCGCCGCGTCCGGCCTACATGCTGGAGCTGGGCGAGCTGTACGAGTCGCTCGGCCTGGACGGCGACTCGGTCAACCAGTACACGCAGTTGCGCAGGGCGCTGGCCCGTACGAAGGCGCAGGGCGTGGACGACTCCCTGCTCCTGGGCCGCTTCGAGGCCGCTCACGGCGACGCGGCAGCCGCCGTGGAACTGTTGCGGGCGGAGTGGGACCGCGGCCATCACAGCGCCGCGGTGGCCGATGCGCTGGGCTGGGCCCTGCACCGCTCGGGCGATCCGGACTCGGCGCTGGAGTACGCGGAGCAGGCGGTCGACTCGGGCGGTCAGAACGCGTCGTACGCGTATCACCTGGGCATGGTCCAGCGGGCGCTGAAGGACTTCGGTCCGGCCCGCCGCCACCTGGAGGAGGCCCTGCGCACCAATCCGCAGTTCTCGCCGCTGGACGCGCCCCGGGCGCAGGAGGCACTGGACACGCTGGGGCTCCCCCCGGCGGGCGGTCCGCAGGACATGCAGCCGGCCGCGCCGCCCGCCCCGGAGCCGTCGCCGGCCACTGATCCGGAGCCCGCTCCGGTGGAGCCCGCGGCGCCTCCCGGGGAGCCCGCGCAGGGGCCCGGTGAGGCGCCGGCCCCGGCGGCCGGTCCGCCGGGGCAGAAGGCGAAGCCTGCCGCACCGAAGGCCGGTTCCGAGAAGACCGGCGGGGCCGCGCACTCCCCGGCGAAGCCGTCGGCGCCCGCGTCACCGGCGGGCCGCTGACGCCCCGTGCCGCGGCCGCGCGACGGGCGGGCCGGAGGTCCGGCCCGCCCGTCGCGCGGTGCTCCCCGTTCGCGGTGGATCAGAGGTTGCCGCGCTTCTCCTGCTCGCGCTCGATCGCCTCGAACAGGGCCTTGAAGTTGCCCTTTCCGAAGCCCATCGAGCCGTGGCGCTCGATCATCTCGAAGAAGACGGTCGGCCGGTCCTGGACCGGCTTGGTGAAGATCTGCAGGAGGTAGCCGTCCTCGTCGCGGTCGACGAGGATCTTCTGCTCGCGCAGGGTCTCCACGGGCACCCGGGTCTCGCCCGCCCACTCGCCGAGGGTGTCGTAGTACGAGTCGGGGGTGTCGAGGAACTGGACACCGGCCGCACGCATCGCCTTCACGGAGGCGACGATGTCGTTCGTGGCGAGCGCGATGTGCTGGACGCCGGCGCCGCCGTAGAACTCCAGGTACTCGTCGATCTGGGACTTCTTCTTGGCGACGGCCGGCTCGTTGATCGGGAACTTGACCTTGAGCGTGCCGTCGGCGACGACCTTGGACATGAGCGCGGAGTACTCGGTGGCGATGTCGTCGCCCACGAACTCCTTCATGTTGGTGAAGCCCATGACCTTGTTGTAGAAGCCGACCCACTCGTTCATCCGGCCGAGCTCGACGTTGCCGACGCAGTGGTCGATGGCCTGGAAGAACCGCTTGGCCGGGGGCTCGACGATCGGGTCGGCGGCCGCGAAGCCGGGGAGGTAGGGGCCGTCGTAGCC
Source organism: Streptomyces sp. NPDC048211 (assembly GCF_043202315.1). NCBI lineage: Bacteria > Bacillati > Actinomycetota > Actinomycetes > Kitasatosporales > Streptomycetaceae > Streptomyces > Streptomyces sp. NPDC048211. The sequence continues at coordinate 52,187 of NZ_JBIDAD010000010.1, read as the reverse complement.
GGTGCGCTCGACGAGGGTGTGGCGGGTCTTGCCGTACGTGGCGATGGCGGCCAGGACGACGGTGCCGTGCTCGTCCTTCACCTCGTGCGGCTCGGCGAGGCCGAGCGCGCCGTGCTCGACGGCGTAGGCGTACGCGGCGCGGGCGTCGGGGACCTCGATGGCCAGGTCGACGACACCGTCGCCGTGCTCGGCCACGTGGTCGGCGAGGAAGCGGCCGTGGTCCGTGGACGCCTTGATGACGGAGGTGAACACGAAGCGGGCGGAGCCGTTGGTGAGCACGTAACTGGCGGTCTCGCGGCTGCCGTTCTCCGGTCCGGAGTAGGCGACCAGCTTCATGCCGAAGGCCGTCGAGTAGTAGTGCGCCGCCTGCTTGGCGTTGCCGACGGCGAAGACGACCGCGTCCATTCCCTTGACCGGGAAGGGATCGGCCTGCCGGACGGTGCCGGGGGTGCTGTTCATCGTCTCAGTCATGCCCGAAGCGTCCCGCCACTTCGCAAGGTGCGCAACAGTTCGCGAAATCGTTGGGCATCCTGCACAGCGGTTCGCCATGATGAGCGGGCTATCTGTACATGATGACCATCACACCACCCCCGGAGGCCTGCCATGGCGATCGACCCTCTCGACGGGCGGCTCATCGTCCTGCTGGCGCGCGAGCCGCGGATCGGGGTCCTGGAGGCCTCACGCCGGCTCGGCGTGGCGCGCGGGACGGTGCAGGCACGCCTGGACCGCCTTCAGTCGAATGGCGTGATCCGCGGCTTCGGTCCGGACGTGGACCCGGCGGCCCTCGGCTATCCGGTGACCGCCTTCGCGACGCTGGAGATCAAACAGGGCCAAGGGGCCGACGTGCGCGCCCACTTGGGCGGCGTACCGGAAGTGCTGGAGCTGCACACCACCACCGGGCACGGCGACATGCTGTGCCGGCTCGTGGCCCGTTCCAACGCCGATCTCCAGCGGGTGATCGACCGGGTTGTCGGATTTGATGGCATTGTCCGGGCCTCCACGGCGATCGTCATGGAGAACCCCGTACCCCTGCGCATCATCCCGCTCGTCGAGCAGGCCGCGCAGGACACCGACTGAGCCGAGGAGTGACGTGTGAGCTTCTGGGAGTACCTGGGGAATCGGCACCAGCAGTTGCTCACCGACGCGTTCCAGCACGCCAGCGCCGTCTTCCAGTGCATGGTCATCGCCACCGTGCTCGGTGTCCTGATCGGGGTGGTCAGCTACCGCAGCGGCTGGGGTTCCTCGGTGGCGATCACCTCGACGGCGACCGTCCTGACCATTCCGTCGCTGGCCGCGATCGGTCTGCTGATCCCCCTGGTGGGGCTCGGGGTGGCGCCGACGGTGATCACCCTGACGCTGTACGGGCTGCTGCCCATCGTCCGTAACTCCATCGTCGGGCTGCGCGGCGTCGACCCGGCGCTCGTGGACGCGGCGAAGGGCATCGGGATGTCGCGGCTCGCCCGGCTGCGGAAGGTGGAACTGCCGCTCGCCTGGCCCCCGATCCTCACCGGCATCCGGGTCTCCACCCAGATGCTGATGGGGATCGCCGCCATCGCCGCCTACGCCTCGGGGCCCGGTCTGGGCAATGAGATCTTCCGCGGTATCGCCTCGCTGGGCAGTGCCAACGCCATCAACTCGGTGCTCGCGGGCACGCTCGGCATCGTCATCCTCGCCCTGCTCTTCGACGCCGCGTACGTGCTGCTGGGGCGGCTCACCATCCCGAGGGGGATCCGTGTCTGAGACCGTCGCAGAGACCGAACCGGAGCCGGCCGCCAACGCCACGTCCGGCGCGACCATCCAGCTGGAGGAGCTGACCAAGACCTATCCGGGCAACCCCAGCCCGGCCGTGGACAACGTCTCGATGGACATCAAGGCGGGCGAGACCGTCATCTTCGTGGGCCCGTCCGGCTGCGGGAAGTCCACCACCCTGAAGATGATCAACCGGCTGATCGAGCCGTCCTCCGGCCGGATCAGGATCGGCGACGAGGACGTCACCGACATCGACCCGGTGAAACTGCGCCGCAAGATCGGTTACGCGATCCAGTCGTCCGGGCTCTTCCCGCACATGACGGTCGCCGAGAACATCGCCCTCGTACCGAAGATGGTGGGCTGGTCGAAGTCGAAGGTGAAGGACCGGGTCGAGGAGATGCTCGACCTGGTCGGCCTGGACCCGCGCGAGTTCCACGGCCGCTATCCGCGCGCGCTCTCCGGCGGTCAGCAGCAACGCGTGGGCGTGGCACGGGCGCTGGCCGCGGATCCGCCGGTGCTCTTGATGGACGAGCCGTTCGGCGCGGTCGACCCGATCACGCGTGACCACCTCCAGGACGAGCTGATCCGCCTCCAGCACGAACTCCACAAGACGATCGTCTTCGTCACCCACGACTTCGACGAGGCGATCAAGCTGGGCGACCGGATCGCCGTGCTGCGCGAGCACTCGCACATCGCGCAGTTCGACACTCCCGAGGCCATCCTCACCAATCCGACGGACGACTTCGTCTCCGGCTTCGTCGGGGCGGGCGCGGCGCTGAAGCGGCTCAACCTCACCCGCGTCCGGGACGTGGAGATCGCCGAGTTCCCGACGGTGACGGTCGACGAACCCCTCCAGTCGATCTTCAACAAGCTGCGCGCAGGGTCGCACAACGAGCTGCTGATGCTGGACCGCAGGAACCGCCCGTACAAGTGGCTGCGGCGCGGCGACCTGATGCGGGCCCGCGGTTCGCTGGCGCGGGCCGGGCAGCTGGTGCACGACACGGTGACCAGGGACGCGACGCTGCACGACGCGCTGGAGGCGGTGCTGACCGACAGCGGCGGCCGGGTCGCGGTGACCGGGCGGCGCGGCGAGTTCATCGGCGTCGTCGACATGGCCACCCTGATGAACTCCGTGCACGAACTCCTGGAGGCCGACCGGCTCACCGCCATCGAGCACCAGCACGACCTGGAGGAGCTGCGCACCCACCAGACCGTCCAGGAGCTGGAGGGCGGTGCGGGCGCATGACTCCCCACTCCTCGCCCGGTCCCCGCTCCGACCGGCCGGTCCCCGCGTCCGACCGGGACCGGCCGCCGGGCGAACACGACGTCAAGGGCCTCGCCTTCCACGACCAGGAGGAGGAACCGGCCCCGCCGCCGGCCGGGCCGCCGCGCCGTCTGACCTGGCGCAAGCTGGTGATCGTCCCCGCCGCGCTCGCGGTGGTGCTGGTCATCACGTACGTCTGGATCACCAACGTCGAGCTCGACTCGATCGCGGAGAACTCCCTGGCGGGCGACACGGTCCAGCTGCGCTGGTGGCAGCACGTCAGGCTGACGGCCATCTCGACGTTCTGGGTGCTGATCATCGCCATTCCGCTGGGCATCGCACTGACCCGGCGCGGTCTGAGCAAGGCCGCGCCGCTGGTCACCGCGATCGCCAACATCGGGCAGGCGACGCCGGCGATCGGCCTGCTGGCGCTGCTGGTGATCTGGCTGGGCATCGGTCCGTCGACGGCGATCACCGGCATGGTGATCTACGCGGTGCTGCCGGTCCTGTCCAACACGGTCGCCGGGCTGAAGGCGATCGAGCCGACGCTGGTGGAGGCCTCGCGCGGTATCGGCATGTCGGCGATGGGGACACTGCGGAAGGTCGAACTCCCCCTCGCCGTGCCGCTGATCCTGGCCGGGGTACGGACCGCGCTGGTGCTCAACGTGGGCACGGCGACGCTGGCGACGTTCGGCGGTGGCGGCGGGCTCGGTGACCTGATCACCTCCGGCATCCAGACGCAGCGCATGCCGGTACTGGTGCTCGGTTCCGTGCTCACGGTGGTACTGGCGCTGCTGGTGGACTGGCTGGCCTCGCTCGTCGAGGTGGCGCTGACACCGCGCGGACTGGAGGTGGGGAAGTGAGGACGCGACGCGTGCGTACGGTCCTGGCGGGCGCCGCCGCCCTGGCCCTCGCCCTGGCCGGATGCGGGCTGAAGAGCGGTTCGCCGATGGTGGACGACGTGGTGCCGGGACCGTCCGTGGAGGGGCAGCCGCTGCAGGGCGCCTCGCTGACCGTCACCTCGAAGAACTTCAGCGAGAACATCATCCTGGGCCAGATGATCGGCCTGATCTTCAAGGCCGCGGGAGCCGAGGTCCTGGACCGCACGAACCTCCCCGGGTCGATCAGCGCCCGCGAGGCCATCGTCCAGGGCGACGCGGACGCGATGTACGAGTACACGGGCACCGGCTGGATCACCTACCTGGGCCACGCGAAACCCATCACCGACCCGCTGGAGCAGTGGGAAGCGGTGCGCGACGCGGACCGGAAGAACGGGGTGACGTGGCTGCCGCAGTCCACCCTGAACAACACCTACGCGCTCGCCATCAGCAAGAAGAACAACGCGAAGTACCACCTGAAGACGCTCTCCGACGTGGCCGCCCTGTCCAAGAAGAACCCCTCGGCGGTCACGATCTGCGTGGAGAACGAGTTCGCCTCGCGCAACGACGGACTGCCCGGGATGGAGAAGGCCTACGGGATGTCGATCCCGGCCGCCAACATCAAGAAGATGGACGCGGGCATCGTCTACACCCAGGTGTCGAAGTCCAACTCCTGCCTGCTGGGCGAGGTGTTCACCACCGACGGCCGCATCAAGGCCATGAACCTCGACGTGCTGACGGACAACAAGCACTTCTTCCCCAACTACAACGCGGCGCCCGTCATCCACTCCGCGACCTTCGACAAGTACCCGGTGATCGCCGACCTGCTGGACCCGCTCAGCGCACGGCTGACCACGGAGGTCGCTCAGGAGCTGAACGGCAAGGTGGACGTCGACGGGGAGGACCCGCACGAGGTCGCGAAGGACTGGCTGATCCAGGAGGGGTTCATCAAGGAGGGGTGATCCGGCCCCGCCAAAGTTACAAAGAAGATGTTGCAAAGACTTGTTGCAAAGGCATCTTTGTAACTCTATGGTTGAGGCATGCCACCGACAGAGGGCGACGACAACGCCGCCACCGCACCGGACCCGCAGGTCCTCAGCATCGACGCCCGCACCCTGCGCGGACTGGCCCACCCCTTGCGCATCAGGCTGCTGAACGCCCTGCGGGAGTTCGGGCCCGCCACCGCCTCGGGCCTCGCCGACCGGCTCGGTGAGTCGAGCGGCGCCACCAGCTACCACCTGCGCCAGCTCGCGGCGTACGGCTTCGTGGAGGACGATCCGACGCTCGGCAAGGGACGCGAGCGCTGGTGGCGCGCCGTGCACGCCGGCGCCTCCTTCGACCCCGAGTTCCTGTACGACCCCGACCCCGAGGTCCGCGGCGCCATGGGCGTCGTACTCCACGAGGTCGCGACCGTGCACGCACAGCAGCTGAACACCTGGCTCGGCACGATGCACGAATGGCCCCGGGAGTGGTTCGAGGGCTCGGACCTCAGTGACTTCAAGGTGCGGCTCACCCCGGAGCTCTCCAGGGAGCTCGCCGACAGGATCCACGAACTGGTCAACAGCTACCGCGGCCGCGTCCCCGAGGGCACCGAGGGATCCGCCGTCGTCCGCACCCACCTGCACGTCTTCCCGCGCCCCACCGACTGAAGGGACCACCCCGCCATGCACCCCGAGACGCACCTCGCACTGCACCGCATCCGTTCCGCCGAACTGCGCGACGAGGCGGCCGACTTCCGCCTCGTCCACCGCCACGCCGCGCGCGAGGCACTGCGGACCCGGCTGGGCTGGACCCTGGTCGAACTGGGCCTGCGCGTCCTGCCGGACCGGACCGCCATGGTCCCGCGCGCACCTCGCACGGCGTAGCCGTGGACGGGGGGACGAACAACACGCCCGGCCGGCTGCCGCTCATCTCCGTACTGGCCGCCAACTCCATCTCCACAGCGGGTACTTCACTCACCCTGATCGGCGTCCCGTGGTTCGTCCTCGAAACCACCGGAAGCGCCGGACGGGCCGGGATCGTCGCCTTCTGCGCGACCCTGCCGATCGTCGTCTCCGCCCTGATCGGCGGACCCGTCATCGACCGCATCGGCCGACGGCGGGTGGCCATCGGCTCCGACACGGTATGCGGACTCGCCGTAGCCGCAGTGCCGTTGCTGTACTACGCCGACGCCCTCGCCTTCTGGATGCTCTGCGCCCTGATGGCACTCAACGGACTCGCCCACACCCCGGGCAACACCGCGCGCTACGTCCTCGTGCCCGATCTGGCCGAGCACGCGGGCACCACGCTCGCCCGCGCCGCCAGCCTCTTCGACGCGGTGTCGCGCGGGGCCCGGATGGTCGGGGCCGCACTGGCCGGCGTACTCATCGCACTGGTCGGCGCGGAGACCGTGCTGCTGCTGGACGCGGCGACGTTCCTGGTCTCGGCCGCGCTGATCGCGGCGGGGGTACGGGGCGTACGCGCGGCAGAACCGGTCAAGGACGCGGCGCCCGTCTCCCTGCGCACCTACCGGCGCGAACTCCGCGAGGGCTACGCCTACTTGTTCGGCAACCGGCTGCTGCTGGGCGTCGTCGTGATGGTCCTGTTCATGAACGGCACCGACCAGGGCTGGAACGCCGTCCTGCTCCCGGTGCACGCCTCGGCCGAACTGGGCGGGGCGCGCGATCTCGGGCTGCTCACCGCGCTGTTCGGGGCGGGCGGACTGACCGGGGCACTGCTGTACGGGGCCGTGGGGCACCGCTACTCGCGGCGGACCGTGTTCGCCGTGTGCGTGGTGCTGTGCGGGGCGCCGAGGTTCCTGGTCGCCGCGCTGACCGGCACGACGCTCCCCCTCGCCGTGACGATGGTGCTGAGCGGGATCGCGGGCGGGGTCCTGAACCCGATCCTGACGACGGTGATCTACGGGAGCGTCCCCGACGTGCTGCGCAGCCGGGTCTCCGGTGCGATCACCGCGGGGTGCGAGCTGGCCATGCCGGTGGGCGGGCTCGCGGCCGGCCTGCTGGTGGAGAGCGCCGGCGCCACGGGGGCGCTGCTCGCGATGGGAGCGGTGTACCTGATCGCGACGCTGAGCCCGCTGGTCTTCCCGGCCTGGCGGGCGATGGACGACATGCCGTCCGGGGTGCCCGGCAGGCCTGCGGCGGACCCGGTCAGCAGCTCGGGATCTTCCCCCCGTGATCCAGCGCCCGCAGCGAGGACACCGCGCCCTTCAGAGTCGTGACCGGGATCAGCCGAAGCCCCTTCGGCAGCTCGGACTTCGCCTCCTTGCACTCGCCCTTCGGCACGAGGAAGACGGTCGCGCCGTCCCGCCGGGCCGCCTGCGTCTTGAGCGAGACGCCGCCGACCGCGCCGACCTCGCCGTCCGCCTGGATGGTGCCCGTACCGGCGATGGTGCGGCCACCCGTGAGATCGCCGCCCGAGCCGTCGCCGTCGAGCTTGTCGACGATGCCGAGCGCGAAGAACAGGCCGGCGCTGGGGCCGCCCACGTCCGCGAGGTGCAGCGTCACGTCGACCGAGCCCGGCTTCTTGCCGAGGTAGTTCAGGGCGGCGTCGACCGCGGAGTCCTGCGACTCCACCATGTCGTCGAGGTTGTGCTTCTCGATCTCCTTCTCGGAGCCGCCGGACGGGTAGACGGAGTCGTGCGGCATGACCGCCCGGTCCGTACGGAACCAGCTGTCGATCACGTCACCGATCCCGACATCGGCTTCGGGCCCGGTGGCCACGATCGTCGTCATCCGCAGCTGGCCCTCGGTGGGCCGGGTGGGGGTGCCCTCGATGCTGATCACGGGGGTGCCGTGGTCGTCGCCGAGCACATTCGCCGTCGTACCCGGCTGCGCCAGCGTGAACGGCAACGGCGCGAAGGCGGCGACGCCAAAAAGGGCGAGGACGGGGAGGGCGCACAGGGCGAGGGTGCGGGGGCGCGAGCGACGTGTGAACACCCACCCAATCTAACCGGCCGCACGTGTGCGGGGTTCTGTGCCCGGGGTTCCGTCCTCAATCGCCGGACGGGCTTGAGAGGTGCGGGTCGCTCCGCGTGGTGCGGGGTGCGCCTTTGCCCGGTGGGTGGGGGTGGGGTCCCTCCGGGGCGTCTCCTCAGAAATGGCGTGTTCACCCGGGACCGTGAGGGACCCAGGTCGTACGCCATTTCCTGCGGGGACTCCCCTGCACGCCCCCACCCGGCATCGCCTGCGTCTGCACACCGGCCCGGCGTCCGTCGCAGACGCAGGACGGCCGGGGCCGGGGCCGTGCAGGGGAGTCCCCGCAGAACGACGAACATCGACCCGGGTCCCTCGCGTACCGGCGGAACGTTCGTCGTTTGAGGAGACGCCCCGGAGGGGCCCCGGCCCCCCACCCACCCGGCAGAGGCGCACCCCGCACCCCACGGGAACACCCGCACCACCAAGCCCGTCCGGCGATTGAGGACGGAACCCCCCGCCCGGGGCAAGGGCAAGGGACCGCGCCCCGCGCTAGCGCAACGCGTCCGCGACCTCGCGGGCCGCGTCCACCACCCGGGGTCCCACGCGCTCCGGCACGGCGTCCGCGAGCATCACCACGCCGACGCTGCCCTCGACCCCCGTCACCCCCATCAGCGCGGCCGCGGCCCCGCTGGCGCCCGCTTCGAGCTCGCCGTGAGTGAGGGTGAAGGCCGTCTCGCCCACCGGCTTCTGCCGGGCGGCGAGGATCGCCCGGCCCGCCGCACCCCGGTCCAGCGGGTGGCGGAAGCCGGCCCGGTAGGCCACGTGGTAGTCCGTCCAGGTCGGTTCGACGACCGCGACCGCCAGCGCGTCCGAGCCGTCGACCAGCGTGAGATGGGCCGTGGCCCCGATGTCCTCGGCCAGGGACCGCAGCGCGGGCAGCGCAGCCTCCCGCACGAGCGGATGCACCTGGCGGCCCAGGCGCAGCACGCCCAGGCCGACTCGTGCGCGGCCGCCCAAGTCCCGGCGTATCAGGGTGTGTTGCTCCAGGGTCGCGAGCAGACGGTAGACCACGGTGCGGTTCACGCCGAGTTTGTTGGACAACTCGGTGACCGTCAGGCCGTGGTCGGTGTCGGCGAGCAGTTTGAGGACACGCAGTCCTCGGTCGAGCGTCTGGGAGGTCTCCGCGGTCACGACGCCCTCTCCTCTTTGGTGAGCGGCGGCGGCTGTTCCCACGGATTGTGCGTCACCGGTCCCAGCGGCAACGCACGGAGAGGCCGCCGGCCTGGCCAAGGCACCGGCTGCGCTCCGCGGCGGCGTTGCCACGGGGCGTTCACATTTTTGGGACAGTAGCGAGCCAGTCCGCTCAGCGGAAGACCTCGTCCAGAATCCGGGCGCCCACGGAAATGCGGTTGTGCGGCATGAGCATAAGTGCCGGTCAGCGGGGCGCCGGCCGCACGGCGCACATCTACGCGCGTCCATGTCGGCCGACTCCCTCGCGACGCTCCGTACACCGGATGTGAACCGACGTTAACTCACCGTGAACAATTGCTGGACAGTTTTTCCGTTCACGAGCACCTCGCAGGCCCTGATCGCCTTCGTCGCCGGGTCCCGGACGGTGAAGTTGAGGGCGAACGTGCCGTCGAGTCCGATGATCCGGGTGACGTAGGAGTCGGCGGTCTGCTTGCCGTCCGCGGTGCGTCCGGTGACGGAGACCGTGGCGACGGGTGCGAAGCCCCGGCCGGTCACCTGGACGACCGTGCCGGGCGGTCCCTCGGGCGGTGAGAGCGCGAAGGAGGCCCCTGTGGGGGCGGTGCCGTCCTGGACGGTGAAGGCGGCCGTTTCCGTGCGCGGGTTGACGAGGACCTCGCGGACCCGGAGGGCGACGGTGTCGGCCGCGTTGACGGTGAAGGTCTGCGAGAACGCCCCGTCGAGGCCGACCACCTTGGTGCGCACCGGGTCGGAGGTCTGCGAGCCGTTCGCCCGCAGCCCGACGATCGACACGGTCGCCACCTTCGCGAAGCCCTGGCCGAGCACGGTGACCGCGGTTCCCTTGGGCCCGGCGGCCGGAGTGAGGACGACGAAGGTCGGGGCGACGGTCAGCTGGGTAAGGGCCTGCTGTCCGCCTGCGGTGACCTGGAGCGCGTAGACGCCGCGGGCGGTGGATCCGGCGGCGGTGACCGTACCGGTCAGGGTGCCGTCGGCGGAGATCCGCAGGGTGGAGCCGCTGATCCCGGCGGCGTTGCAGCCGCTGCCGTCGGTCGCGCACAGGGCGGCGGTGGGGGTGACCCCGGAGGGCCAGCCGCTGCCGGAGACGCTGATCGTGCCGCCCGGTTTGACCTTGGCCGCGCCCGCGGAGAGCGTCGCGGTGGCCTCGGTCACGGTGAACGGGGTGGTCAGCACGGTCGCCGGGTCGTTGCCCTCGTCGACCTGGATCGCGGCGACCGCCGGGTCCGAGACGGTGAAGTCGACGGAGAACGTGCCGTCGGGCCGGCTCTTCACATAGACGGCCGTGTCGTCGAGCGTCGCTCCGGTGGCGTCGAGACCGACGGTGTTGATCCACCGGTCCTGGTAGTAGTCGCTGCCGGTGACGGTGATGACGCTGCCGACCGGTCCGCTGCCGCGGGACAGGGCGATCGCACGGGGGCCGTCGGGGACGAAGGCCCGGACGGTCAGGGGCGCGGTCGCCTCCTTCGTGCCGTCGCCGACCTTCACGAGGTACGAGCCGTCCGGCACCGTGCCGGCCGCGGCGAGCACGGCGCTGCCGGTCAGTTGTCCGGAGCTGTTGATCGCGAGGGAACTGCTCGCGAACTTCCCGGCGTCGCAGCCGCCGCCGTCCGTCGCGCAGAGCGACGGTACGGGGGTGGCGCCCACGGTCCAGCGGCTGCCCGACAGGGCTACGGAGGTGGAGGGCCGGGCCGGTGTCGTGGGGGCGATCAGGGTGGCCGGCTGGCCGGCGCTGCCCTCCGCCGTGACGGTGCCGATGGAGCCGCCGCCCGCGGTGACCGCGCAGGTCGTGGTGTAGGTGGAGCCGAGCACCTTCGTGCGGGTGACGTTGCGCAGCGGGGTGAAGGTGATCGGGCCGCTCGCGTTGGCGGGGATGAGGAAGTCCCCTTCGTACGGCGGGATCTCGATCGGCTGCCCGGACGGGACGTCGAGGGTGACCTCGGGCCCGGTGACGGTGACCGTGCCGGTGGCGCCGCCGGACATGGCGAGGTCGACGCTCGGGGTGGTGGGCACGTCGTTGAGGCTGAGTCCGCTGGTGGCGGGGGACGGGCCGAGCGCCACCCTCGCATGGACCTTGCCGCCCGGGTCGACGACGTCGGGGGTCAGCTCGATGCTGAACTGCTGCGGTCCGGTCGCCTCGCCCTGACCGGCGGGCAGGGTGCAGTGGACGGTCGGGGTGATGGTGCCGGCGTGGGCGAGGGGGGCGAACGCGACGGTTCCCCCGGTCCACGCGAGTAAGGCTCCGGCGCCGAGGGCGACGGCGCGCCGCCATACCGGGCGGGCCGGCCTTCCGGCGGGTCTGCGATGCGCGAACATGCGGCTCCTCCAAAGGAAACGGAATGCGAGTGATCCGAATGCGGAATGGAAGACGCCCGCCTGCTCCATTGCCGTACGGAACAGACGGGCGTCCTCGATGCTTTCCCTGCGGCTTTTACAGCAGGGTCAGGGTCAGGGTGGCGCTGTAATCTCCGGGCCGGGTGAATTCGGGAACCGTGAGGGCGAGACCTGCCTCGGCGTCGAACTTCCCGCCGGTGAACGGACGTGATCCGTCCGGATTCATCCGGCAGAGGCTCGCCGCCTCGCTCCCGAGCACGGTGGGCGAGCCGGCGACCGGCGCCCCCACGCTGCCGTCCTGTGCCGTGCAGGCCGGTGCCCATCGCACCGCACCGGCCGGGATGGTGCTCCCGTCGGCGCTCGTGAAGCCGGTGAGGGTGGCGGTCAGGGACCAGCCGCTGTTGGTGCCGCGGGCGTCCTGCACCTCCACCCGGTTGAGGTGGGCCCGCTGCACGCCGCTGCCCTCGCCCAGGACCGTCGTACCGAAGTCGACGGTGTCGCCGTCCTGGGTCATGGACAGCGTTCCGGCCCTGACCTGGGTGCTCACCTGCTGCTCGGCCGTGCCGCCGCCCCCGCCGCCACCGGTGGTGACGGTGAACGGGGCGGTGCGTACGGTCGCCGGGTCGTTGCCCTCGTCGGCCTGGACGGCGGTGACGGCGTCGGAGATGACGGTGAACTCGACGGCGAAGGTGCCGTCCGCGCCGCTCTTCACGTAGACCGCGCTGTCGTCGAGCGTGGTGCCCGAGGCATCGAGGCCGATGACGTTGATCCAGCGGTCCGGGTTGTAGTTCCGGCCGCTGACGGTGATCACGCTGCCGACGGGACCGCTGTCGGACGACAGTGTCATCTCCCGGTTGCCGGCCGCGACGGCTTCGACGGTGAGGGGTGCGGTGGCCTCCTTGGTGCCGTCGTTGACCTTCACCAGGTAGCGGCCGTCGGGCACCGCTCCGGCCTCACCGAGGGTCGCGGTGCCGGTGAGGGTGCCGTAGGAGTCGATGCGCAGGGTGTGCGAGGTGAACTTCAGCGGATCGCAGCCGCCACCGCCCTCCGCGCACAGCGACGGGACGGGCGCGGCATCCGGCGTCCATCCCGAACCGCCCAGCTTCACCGCGGTGTTGGGGCGCGCGGGGTCGGCGGGAGCGGTGAGCGTGGCGGGCTCGGAGGCCGAGCCCTCGGCGGTGACGGTCCCGAGGGAGCCGCCGCCGTCGACGATGTCGCAGGGGGTCTCGAAGACCGATCCGAACACCTTGGTCTGCGTCAGCGTCCGGACCGGAGCGAACGAGATCTCGCCCGAGGCGTCCGCCGGGACCAGGAAGTCGCCCTCGTACGCCGGGATCTCGATGGGCGCCCCGACCGGGACGTCCATCGTGAACTCTGCGCCGCGCACGGTGACGGTGCCGGTGGCCCCGCCGGACATCGCGAGGTCGAGGCTGGGGATGGTCGGCACGTCCTCCAGGGCGACGGCGCTGGTGGCCGGGGACGGGCCCAGCGTCACCGTCGCGTGCACCTTGCCACCGGGTTCGACGACGGCCGGCGACAGGTCGACGGTCATCTCCTGCGGCCCGGTCGCCTCGCCCTGCCCCGCGGGCAGGACGCAGTGCACGGTCGGGGTCACCGTCCCGGCCACGGCGACCGGATCGGCGGGCGGGGACGGTGCGGCCGTCGCCCCGACGCAGCCCAGTGACAGCACGAAGCAGGCCGCGAGCAGACCGGTCACACCGGGTCTTCGTCGTCGGATCACCTGACACCCTTTCATGGACCATTGATTGCGCACATTGAGGAGGTCGCGTGCAGAGAAGTCAAGAGAGAGCCAATTGATCCTTTTCGGAAATGCCCCAAAGGGATTCCGGATGACGTTTTTCGCATACCTGTTGACTTCTTCGAAGATCACCGTTTCACTGCACCCGACATGCCGGGCCCGGCACGCAGATCCGCACCTACAGCGAATGCACCGAGTGCAGCGAGACGGCGGATCTGCGGAATTCAACCGGAAGGAGTTCCACCCGTCATGTCGATCTCTTCGAACCACGCGTCGGACCGAAGACGCCTCCCGCTGATCCTGGCGGCGGCGTGTTCGACCGGCGCCCTGCTCGCCCTGTCGTCCCCGACCGCGTCCGCGGTGGCCCCGCTCACCGCGACGGCCACCTTCGACTGCGGCTCCTGGGGCAACGGCAGCGCCACCCTGACCGCCGCCGACAACGGCACGACCAAGTCCATCAAGCTCACGTCCTCGGCGATCACCATGCCGTCCGGGTCCAGTGCCGACCCGAACAGCATCACGACGACGCTCAAGGTCTCCAAGACCGCGGGCGGAGTCACCAGTCAGGTCCAGTTCTCCGCCAAGGCCAACCCGGGCATGAGCTACCCCAATCCGATCACCCTGGGGCCGCTGAAGCTCAGCTCCGGCACCCTGGCCACCGGCAACAGCACCAATTCCGTGGTGCTGTCGGCTCCCGCGACCGCCACCAACTGGTCGCTGCAGATCGTGACCTCGTCCCCGACGTCCGCCACCGTGTACTGCGTGGCGACGTCCGTCCAGTCCGCGGCGTTCGTCTGGTAACGGCCCGCGCATGACGCCGGCCCGGGGCGGGGACCGCGGTCCCCGCCCCGGGCCGGTGCGTCGTGGCCCGGCCGGATCACGTCATCCGGGTGGCCCACTCCTGGACCTTCTTGATCCGCTGCTCGATCTGCCCGGCGGTGGCCTCCGCGCTCGGCGGTCCGCCGCACACCCGGCGCAGTTCGGTGTGGATGACGCCGTGCGGCTTGCCGCTCTGGTGCGTATAGGCCGACACCATCGTGTTCAGCTGCTTGCGCAGCCCCAGCAGCTGCTTGTGCGTGACCACGGGCCGGTCCTGGGCCGGCTTCTCCAGCAGGTCCGCCTCCGAGGCGGGCTTCTGCCGGCTGTGGGCGATCTGCCGGGTCTGCCGCTTATGGAGCAGCAGCTGCACCTGGTCGGGTTCGAGCAGGCCGGGGATGCCGAGGTAGTCCTGCTCCTCCTCGCTGCCCGGGTGTGCCTGCATGCCGAACTCGGCACCGTCGTACAGCACCCGGTCGAAGACCGCGTCGGACTCCAGCGCCTCGAAGGGCAGCTGCTCCTCGGTCTCCTCGTCCTCCAGCTTCTCGGCGTCGGCGAGGAGCTTGTCCTCCTCGGAGAACGGGTTCTCCTCGTCGCTGCCCTTCTTGGGCTTGTCGAGGACGTGGTCCCGTTCGACCTCCATCTCGTTGGCGAAGTCGAGGAGCATCGGGATGGTGGGGACGAAGACGGAGGCGGTCTCGCCGCGCCTGCGGGAGCGCACGAAGCGGCCGACGGCCTGGGCGAAGAAGAGGGGCGTCGAGATGGTGGTGGCGTACACGCCGACGGCCAGACGCGGCACGTCGACGCCCTCCGACACCATCCTGACGGCGACCATCCAGCGCGATTCGTCCTCGGTGAACTGGTCGATCTTCTTCGACGCGGCCTTCTCGTCGGAGAGGACGACGGTCACCTTCTCGCCGGTGACCTTCTTGAGGATCTTGGCGTACTCGCGCGCCGACTCCTGGTCGGTCGCGATGACGAGCCCACCCGCGTCCGGGATGCCCTTGCGGACCTCGGTGAGCCGCTTGTCGGCGGCGCTGAGGACGTTGGGGATCCAGTCGCCGGTGGGTGAGAGCGCGGTGCGCCAGGCCTGCCCGATGGCGTCCTTGGTCATCGGCTCGCCGAGCCGGGCGGCGATCTCGTCACCGGCCTTGGTGCGCCAGCGCATGTTGCCGCTGTAGCTGAGGAAGATCACGGGCCGGACGACGCCGTCGGCGAGCGCGTTGCCGTAGCCGTAGGTGTAGTCGGCCGAGGAACGCCGGATCCCGTCGTTGCCCTCCTCGTACGCGACGAAGGGGATCGGGTTGGTGTCGGAGCGGAACGGCGTGCCGGTGAGGGCGAGCCGGCGGGTCGCCGGGTCGAACGCCTCCTGGCAGGCCTCGCCCCAGGACTTCGAGTCACCGGCGTGGTGGATCTCGTCGAGGATCACCAGGGTCTTGCGCTGCTCGCAGCGGTTGCGGTGCAGCATCGGACGGACGCCGACGCCCGCGTACGTGACCGCGACCCCGTGGTACTCCTTGCTCACGGGGCCGGCGCTGTACTCGGGGTCGAGCTTGATCCCTATCCGGGCGGCCGCCTCCGCCCACTGCTTCTTCAGGTGTTCGGTGGGCGCGACGACGGTGATCTGCTGCACGACGTGGTGGTGGAGCAGCCATGAGGCGAGGGTCAGCGCGAAGGTGGTCTTCCCGGCGCCGGGGGTAGCGACCGCGAGGAAGTCGCGCGGCTGCTCCTGGACGTACCTCTCGAGGGCGCCCTGCTGCCAGGCTCGCAGCTTTCCGGCCGTACCCCAGGGGGCGCGGCCGGGAAAGGCGGGTGAGAGGTGGTGGGAGGCGGTAGTAGTCACGGTCTCCGGTTCGGGTCTCTCGGGTACGTGTGGTGCTGTCCGCACGGACCGGGACGGGCCCGTGCGCGATACGACAACCGGGCCACCTTACCGGGGGGCGGGGTGCGATCCGCCGCGGACTGCGCCGCCCCGCACGTAATTGCGACGGCTCTCACACCCCGTCCACGACCAGGTCGCGCAGCCCTTGGGAGATCGCCTCGACTTCGTCCATTTCGCCCGTGGCGACCGCGATGACCAGGCGTTCCGCCGCGTCGATGTCGGGGCGGAGATCGACTCCGTTCATGGCCAGGAAGGTCACGGACGACAGCCAGGCGGTGCGCTTATTCCCGTCGAAGAGCGGATGGTTGATCGCCAGGGACTGAAGGAGTGCGGCCGCCTTCCCGACGACGTCCGGATACGCCTCTTCACCGAACATGGCCGCGGACGGCCGATGGGCGGCCGACTCCAGGAGTCCGGCGTCGCGGACGACGATCTGCATGTCCGGACACGCGTGCTCGGCGATGACGAGGATGTCCTCGGAGGTCAGGTAGACACAGCTCACTTGAGCCGCTCCATGAGCTCACTCCACTTGGCCGCCTGCTCCTTCGCCGTCTTACGGACGATGGCCTGCTGAGCGGTCCGGGCCAGGTAGTCGTCCACGGCCTGGAGCAGTATGGCGTGCATGCTCGTGCCCTCCTGCTCGGCACGCTGCTTGAGGGCTTCGGTCTGGTCGTCACGAAGACGCAGGTTCATGGCCATACCAAAACGGTACCACCACATGGGGCCAGATTGGTACCAGTCAGTGTGTCCGCACCCGCGTAGCCACCCACGCCCCCACCAGCGCCACCCCCGCCATCGGCAGGAACACCACCGCGAACGCCCCCGGGTGCGAGCCGGACGCGCCCGCCTCCACCGCCTCGTGGACCGCCCCCACCGCTCCCCCGCCGAGCGCCGCGAACGCCGCGCCGCCCGCCGCCAGCAGCAGGACGTTCGAGAGCCCGTCCGAGATCTGGAGGGCCGCGGAGTTCGCCCCCGCCTCCTCCGGCGCGGACAGCTTCAGCAGCAGCACGCTGGTCGAGGCGATCACCACGCCCATGCCGAAGCAGCCGACGGCCCAGGCCACGGCGACCGTCCAGACCGGCACCCCGTCGATCAGTACGGCGGGCGCGGCCGCTATCGCGGCGGCGACCAGCACCATGGCGCCCACCATCAGCCGCTCGCGGTGCGCTTCCGCGCGGGGCCGGGACTGTACGTACGAGCCCAGCGCCCACGTCCCGCCGCCCGCGGCGAGCGAGAGTCCGGCCAGCGTCGGGGACATCCCGCGCTGGGTGACCAGCATCAGCGGGACGAACGACTCGGCGGCGATGAACGATCCGGCCGCCACCCCGCGCAGCAGCACCACGGCGGGCAGCCCGCGCGCGGCCCGTCCGGTGCCTGGCGGCAGCAGTCCCCGGACGGCGGGGACCAGCAGCGCCACACCGGCTGCGGCCGGCAGCAGGGAGAACCAGTTCCGTTCCTGCCCGGCGTACTGGAGCAGACCGGCGCCCAGCGAGATGCCCAGCGCGAGCGCGATGCGCCGGCGGTCGTACGGCACGGCGGGCGCCGACGGGTCGGCGGGACCGGACGCCGTCCGCCGGATCGCGGGCAGCGCGAGCGCCAGCGGGAAGACCACCAGCACGGGGATGCCGACGAAGACCCAGCGCCAGCCCAGGTGCTCGGTCACGCTCCCGGACGCCAGGGGCCCCACGACGGACGGGATCACCCAGCTCGCGGCGAACGCGGCCAGGATCGACGGCCGCAGGTGTTCCGGGTAGGCCCGGCTGATCACCACGTACAGCGCGACGATCACCAGCCCGCCGCCGAGCCCCTGCACCGCCCGGCCCGCGATGAACATCCACATGGTGCCCGCGGTCCCGGACAGCAGCAGCCCCGCCCCGAAGGCGCTGATCCCGGTGGCGAGCGGTGCGAGCGGCCCGCGCCTGTCGGCCCACTGGCCGGAGAGCACCATGGCGAAGAGGCTGGTGGTGAAGTACGCCGAGAACGCGAACGCGTACAGCGGGATGCCGTGCAGTTCACGGGCCGCGACCGGCATCGCGGTGCCCACCGCGGTCGCTTCGAAGGCGATCAGGAACACGACGGAGACGATGCCGACGCTGAGCGCCCGGTAGGTCCGGCCGAGGACTCCTTCGGGCGGTGCCGCCACCGCTGTCCCGAGGGCTTCGACGGTGTCTTCGGTGCGGGGCGAGACATCGGCGTCGCGCGGTTCCAGGGCGGTCATAAGCCCAAGAGTAAGGGGCACAATCCGTCATGAACCCTGTCGCGGGTCGCCCCCGTTCTCGTCCCTTGGTCGTAGGACCGCCGCCTGTGGGGCACCCCGGAAACGTGAACGCCGTATGACAGTCGCGTGGCACGGCGGCCCGCACCCTTGAACGGCCGGCCGCCCCGGGCCTACGGTCGAGCACAGAACAACGCACGACCGTGTGCCCGAGAGGCTCAGGGGCTCGACTGCAACTCGAGTTACACCGGTTCGAATCCGGTCACGGTCTCCGCACCACCGCCCGCCCCTCGCACAGAAGCGCAGAGGGGCGGGCGGTGGCATGTCCGGACGGGCTCGCGGTCAGGAGGCGAAGCGCGCCGCCTCCCCCTCGAAGCTCCGGGGTTCACTCCGTCCAGCGGCGAGGAGCCGTCGTCCTCCGGGTCGCGGGAGCGACCCGGCGAACGACGGCTGTACGGGCCTCAGGACTTGGGGGCCGCGACGGCGGCCTGGGGCCTGATCGGAAGACGGTTGACCGGGCGCCCGGTGGCCGAGCGGACCGCCGCGGCCACGGCGGCCGGCGAGGTCACGACCGGGACCGCCGAGGCGGGCTTGGCGCCGAAGGGGGCCACCACGTCGCGTTCCTCGACGAGCTTGACGATGCGGATGTCCGGTGCGTCCAGCGCCGTCGGCAGGGCGTACCCCGTCAGGTCGGGGTGGCGGACGAGACCGCGGGCGCTGCGGAGGTTCTCCGTCAGGGCGGCCCCGATGCCCTGCGTGATGCCCGCCTCGATCCGGGTGGCCAGCTGGGACGGGTTCAGGACCCGGCCGACGTCCTGCGCGATCGCCATCTCCACGACACGGATCGAGCCGAGTTCGATGTCGACGTCCACCACCGCGCGGATCGCACAGAACGCGAGGCCGACGAAGGCGTCGCCCTGACCGGACTCGTCCAGCGGCTCGGTGGGGTGGGGGCGGCACTGGGCGGTGGCCCAGAGCTCCTTGCCGTCCATCGCCTCCGCGACGGTCGTGGAGAGCACCCCGTCGTAGCTGGTGATCTTGCCGTCGGCGATCTGGAGCAGCTCGGTGGACATGCCGAACTTGTGGGCCAGCGGCTGGAGGAGCTGGGTGCGGACCATCCTCGCCGCGCGCTCGACCGCTCCGGCGGAGACCCAGGTGTGGCGGCCGTGGGTCGCCGGGCCGGCCGGGGGCTGGTCGGTGTCGACGGCCGCGACGTGCACCTCTTCGATGCCCAGGGTCTCCTGCACGACCTGGCGGGCCAGCGTGGAGAAGCCCTGCCCCGTCTCGACCGCGGCGCAGATGACGGTGGCGACTCCGTCGTGGACCCGGACCGTGGCCGTGGAGACCTCGTCGGTGCCCTCGGCGCCGAGCATGTGGACCATGCCGAGCGCGTATCCGACCCCGCGCCGCACGGCGCCGGGCTCACCCGCGCCCTCGGGGCCGCCGGGCAGCAGCCAGTCGTCCTCCGGGGCGTCCTTGGGCAGCGAGGGGAGCGGGAAGTCCCGTACGGCACGCAGGAGCTCCGCGACCGGTGCGGGGCAGGTCACGGTCTGTCCGGTGGGCAGGATGTCGCCGGTGGACAGGACGTTGCGCATGCGCAGTTCGGCGGGTTCGATGCCGAGCTTGGCCGCCAGCTTGTCCATCTGGCCCTCGTACGCGGCACAGACCTGCATCGCGCCCTCGCCCCGCACATGGCCGGACGGCGGGTTGTTCGTACGGACGGCCCAGCCCTCGATGAAGGCGTGCGGCACGACGTACGGACCGCAGGCGAAGGCGACCGCGGCGGCCAGCGACTCCGACGAGGCGTCCGCGTAGGCGCCCGAGTCCAGGAGGATCTGGGCCTCGACCTTCACCAGGCGGCCCTCGGAGTCCGCGTGGTGGCGGTAGCGGAGCAGCGTGGGGTGGCGGTGGGCGTGGCCGAGGAAGGACTCCTCGCGGGTGGCGGCCAGTTTGACCGGGCAGCCGGTGCGCAGCGCGAGCAGGCCGAGCGGGAGCTGGAAGCCGGGGTCCTCGCGGTCGCCGGTGGCGCCGGGCACTCCGGTGACGACGACCTTCACCCGGTCCGGTTCGAGGCCGAAGCAGGCGGCGGCCAGGTCGCGGTCGGTGTGCGGGTCGGTGGAGGCGGTGTAGATCTCCACGCCGCCGTCGGGACGGGGCACGGCGAGTCCGGCCTCGGCCCCGATGGGCGCCGGGTCCTGGCGGCCGATGCGGTACAGGCCCTCGACGACGACCTCGCCGACGATCTCGGGGTCGCCGTAGCGCAGCGGGATGTGGCGGATCAGGTTGCCGTCGGGGTGCAGCGGTTCGGCGGCGAACGCCTTCTCCGGGTCGGTGACCGGTTCCAGCACCTCGTACTCGACGGCGATCGCGGCGGCGGCCAGCCGGGCGGTGTCCGGGTGGTCCGCGGCGACCGCGGCGATCGGCTCGCCGTGGTGGCGGACGAGGTCGGAGGCGAAGACGGGGCGGTCGACGACGCGACGCCCGTAGTCGCTCTCGCCGGGGACGTCCTCGTGGGTGACGACCGCGCGGACGCCCGGCATCCCGGCGGCGGCCGAGGTGTCGATCGACAGGATGCGGGCATGCGGGTGCGGGGAGCGGAGCACGGCCGCCCAGAGCAGTCCCTCGGCCCACAGGTCGGCGGCGTACGGGAAGGTGCCCTCGGTCTTCGCGCGGGCGTCGGCGGGCGGCAGGGAGGCGCCGAGGCCGAGCAGCGGCTGCTCGGTGTCGGGGCCGCTCGGGCCGTCCAGCGACGGGATGCTGATCGCCGTGTGGGTCGCGCCCGCCGCGGTGGCTGCGTCGCTCACGCCATGCCTCCGTCCTGCAGATGGGCCTGCACACTACCCGCGCCGGGCGCCGCCTGGTGCGGGATGCGGGCCTCGTCCGGCTCCGCGGATTCCTGCGCGGGCGCGGACGCCGCCTCGGCGGCGGCCTCGCGGCCCGCGATGACCTCGTTCACGGCGTCGAGCACACCGCGGTAGCCGGAGCAGCGGCAGAGGTTGCCGCACAGCGCCTGGCGGGTCTCCAGCTCACTGGGGGCGTGGTTGCCCTCCAGCAGGTCGTGGACGGTCATCGCCATACCGGGGATGCAGAAGCCGCACTGCACGGCGCCGCAGTCGGCCAGGGCCCGCTGGACGTCGGACGGCTCGCCGTCGACGGCGAGGCCCTCGACGGTACGGACCTCGCTGCCCGCGGCCGTGGCCGCGGGGACCAGGCAGGAGGCGACGAGCCGGCCGTCCACCTGGACGTTGCAGGCACCGCATTCGCCCTGCGAGCAGCCGTCCTTGGCACCGGCGAGACCGAGGCGCTCGCGCAGCACGTAGAGCAGCGACTCGCCGATCCAGGCGTCGGTGACGGGCCGGTCGGCGCCGTTCACGTGGAGCACGTAGGAGGCGGCGGGATGCTCGCTGGGCAGGTCGAGCGGGGCGGCGGGCGCCTCGTCCACGACCGCGTCGGCCGGGGCTTCGTCCGGCGCGGCATCGGCCGGGGTGTCCGTGGGCACCGCTTCGTCGGGGGCTGCCGCCTCCGGGGCCGCGGTGTCCGGGGCCGCCGTGCCGGGCTGCCGCGCGTCCTCGGGGGTGGCGTCCTGCGCGGCCCCGTCCTCCGGGGTCGGGTGCGCGGGGTCCTCGGGCGTGCCGGGGCCGGCCTGTGCGGCCGGGTCCGGGCCGGGCTCGTCCGCGAGGGCCTCGGCCGGTGCGTCGGACGCGGGCTCCGGCAGGTGGCCCAGGTCCGTTCCCAGCACCGGGGTGTCCCTGGCGCCGGGCTGCGGTTCCTGCGTCGCCCACGGAGCGGGCGCACCGCCCGGCAGCGTGGCCGGCGGGGTGCGGTCCGTGTACAGGCCGGCGGCCAGTGCGGAGGCAGAGAACTCGCCGGACTCCTCCGGGAGCTCGCCGTCGGCGACCGGGATCGTCCACTGTCCGGTGTGGCCGCCCGTCTCGGCGGGGCCGCCGGACTCGGCGAAGTTCCACTGGCCGGTGGCACCCCGGTCCGCGGGGTACTGGTCCGGGTACGCGTGGGACGCCTGCGGACCGGGCTCGGGGTATCCGTACGGTGCCTGCTGCTGGTTGGGGTCCGGCCAGTGCACCGCGGCGGGCGCGGGCTCCGTGCCGGCTTCCTGCGGGTCGTGCCGGTCCTGCGCCGGGACGGCCCAGTTGCCGGTGGCCGCCGGGTCGAGGCCCGCGGCGGGGGTCAGCGGAAGGATCATCGGCGGCACGTATCCCTGGCCGGGCGCGGCCAGCGGGATGTTCGCCAGGTCCTCCGGCGGCAGGTGGACGAAGGCGGTCGCCTCGGCGTCGTACTCGCCGCCCTGCGGGATCGGCTCCCAGCCCCCGGGCCGATCGGCGTGGTTCTCGTTGCTCACGACAGTGCCCTCCCCAGCGCGCGCCGGGCCAGCGCGGCGACGGTGCGCCGCAGGTGCAGTACCGCGGCGGGCAGCGGTGGCGCCTGTCCTCCGTCGGCCGGTGGTGCCTGGTCCGGGATGCAGGCCGCGGCGACGTACTCGCCGAAGGCGGCCAGCGCGTCGGGGGCGAGGCCTCGTTCGCCGTCCCAGTCGATCAGTGAGCCGATCCAGCGTTCGGCCTCCAGCGGCCGCAGCGGCATCGGCGCGATGGCGCCGACCGCGCAGCGCACGCCGCGCCGGGCGGGGTCGAGCACGATCGCGACGGAGGCGGTGGCCCGGCCCGGGCCGGTGCGTCCGGTCGCCTTGAGGAAGACCTGCGGGGCGTGCAGCAGGGGGACACGGACGAAGCCGATCAGCTCGGCCGGCTCCAGCATCTCGCGGCCGGCCAGCAGGTGCGAGACCGGAATCTCGCGGCGCGCGCCGCCGGGGCCCGCGATGACGAGCTCGGCCTCCAGCGCGGCCAGCACCGGCAGGGCGTCGCCGGTCGGTGCGGCGGTGGCGATGTTGCCGCCGAGCGTTCCGGCGTTGCGGATCTGGGGCGGGCCGGCCGCGCGCGCGGACGCGGCGAGCGCGGGGATGAGGGCGGCGAAGTCGGGCCGTCCCATGCGTGCGTGGGTGAGACCGGCGCCCAGCAGGGCGTGGCCGTCCTGGTAGTGCCAGCCGCGGAGCTCGCTGATCCGGCCGAGGCCGACCAGCCCGGCGGGCCGCAGGAGGCCCTTGTTGACGGCCGCCATCAGGTCCGTGCCACCTGCCACGGGGACGGCGGCGGGCATGGCGCCGAGTGCCGCCACGGCCTCGTCCAGCGAGGCAGGCAGCGTGACGGACTGCGTCGCCTGCGGTGCGTGCGTGGTCAACCCAGCTGCCCCTTCCCGGTGTCCCGGCGTCCGGCCTGTTTCGCCGTACGGTACGTGCTCAAAGCCCGGACGTGGCAACTCTGGCACATCTTCGGACCGGCCCGACGCGAGGGTCCGCGAAGGGTGTATCCGTCCCTGACCAGGGGAATGATCCCGTTTCGCACTTCTTCGGCGCTGCGCGCGAATTGCCGCTCTTCCACGCGCTTGTACGACATATCCCTTCCGGTGGGCGAAGGCTCCCCCGGACGGACTTCCGCGCGAAACGGCGCCGCCACCACGGCCCCTGGGACCGTGGTGGCGGCAGCCGGACCTCGTCCGGAACTCACACGTTCGGGGGTGTTCCCTCGATCGGGCGGCCGAGGACACCGGGGCGCCGCTGCCACGGCAACGGGCCGCCCGGCGGCCGGTATTCGACGCCGAGCGCGTCAAGTCGCGCGTAATGCGTGGCCATGCGGCGCTCGAAGTCCGCGAAGTCCCGGTCCGCGGGGGCGGGCAGGGCCGACCAGGCGACCTCGGCGAAGGCCGCGAGGCGGGGGAAGACCTGGTAGTCGACACGGGACCGGTTCTGCATGACCTCGGACCAGACGTTGGCCTGGGTGCCGAGGACGTGCCGGGCCGCTTCCTCGGAGAGCGCCGGCGGTACGGGCTCGAAGCGGTACACGTCCTCCAGGGTGCGGACGTATCCGATGGGCATCGGTTCGTCGGGGCCGCCGTGCTGACGGTGGTCCAGGTACACCTGCTGCTCCGGGCACATCACGACGTCGTGCCCGGCCTCGGCGGCCGCGATGCCGCCCGCGTACCCGCGCCACGAGGAGACGGCCGCGCCCTCGGCCAGGCCGCCCTCCAGGATCTCGTCCCAGCCGATGAGCCGGCGGCCGCGCGCGGTGAGCCAGTTGTCGAAGTGGCGGATGAACCAGGACTGCAGCTCGTCCTCGCCGGCCAGGCCGAGTTCCTTGATGCGGGCCTGGGCGGCCGGCGACTGCTTCCACTGGTCCTTGGGGCACTCGTCGCCGCCGACGTGGATGAACGGCGAGGTGGCCGCGGGGAAGAGCTCCAGCAGCTCCTCGAAGACGCCCTCGAAGAAGCGCAGGGTGTGGTCCGAGGGGGCGAGCACGTTCGGGTTGACGCCCCAGGTGTCCCAGACGGTCAGCGCGGCGGTGTCGACGACGTCGGTGTTGCCCAGCTCCGGGTAGGCGCTGATGGCGGCCTGCGAGTGGCCCGGGATGTCGATCTCGGGGACGACCCTGATGTGCCGCTCGGCGGCGTACGCCACGATCTCGCGGATGTCGTCCTGCGTGTAGTAGCCGCCGTGCGGGGTCTCGTCCCAGAGCTCGGACGCCCGGTGGCCGTACTTGGTGCGTGACCGCCAGGCTCCCACCTCGGTCAGGCGCGGGTAGCGCTTGATCTCGACGCGCCAGCCCTGGTCGTCGGTGAGGTGGAAGTGGAAGACGTTCAGCTTGTGGGCGGCGAGGAGGTCGAGGTAGCGCAGGACGTCGTCCTTCGGCAGGAAGTGCCGGGACACGTCGAGCATCAGCCCGCGCCAGCCGAAGCGGGGGCGGTCCTCGATGTCCGTGAACGCCAGGGCGGTCCGGGTGCGGCCGTCGACGGGTGCCCGGCGGAACGCCTCGGGCCCGAGCAGCTGGCGCAGCGTCTGGGCGCCCCAGAAGACCCCGGCGGCGCTGCCGCCCGTGATCACGACACTCTCGTCGGGCTGGGTGGTCAGCCGGTAGCCCTCGGACGCCAAAGACGGGTCGACGCGGAGCCGGACGGCGCGCGCCGCGCCCTCGCCGCCCGGTGCGAGCGGCAGGCCGAAGGCGGCGCCGAGCGTGGTGCGCAGCCACCGTTCGGTGCTCTCCGTACCGGGCGCCGCCTCGATGGTGGTGGACGGGTCCAGGACGAATCCGCACCGCCCTTGGTCACCGACGCTCACGGGCGCCGGGATCAGTTCCATGTCCATGTCGTCAGTCCTTAACCGCTCCGCCCAGTCCCGAGACCAGGCGTCGCTGTACGAGTACGAAGAAGACCAGCACGGGGACGGTCATCACCGTCGAGGCTGCCATGATCCCTCCCCAGTCGTTTTCGTCGGGTTTGAAGAAGACCAGCAGCGCCATCGGGAGCGTCGACTGGGAGGTGTCGCTGATGAGGAAGGACTTCGCGAACAGGAAGTCGTTCCAGGTCGAGATGAACGAGAAGACACTGGTCGCGACCAGCCCGGGGAAGACCAGCGGGAAGAGGATCTGCCACAGGAACCGGGTACGGCTCGCCCCGTCGATGTACGCGGCCTCCTCCAGGGCCTCCGGGACGGCCTTGACGAAGCCGCGCAGCATCCAGATCGCGAACGGCAGCGAGAAGGCGAGGTGCGGCAGGATCAGCGAGCCGAGCGTGTTCAACTGGCCGAAGTCCCGCATCAGGAAGAACAGCGGGATGGTCAGCGCCTCGACCGGCACCATCTGCGCGACCAGGAACATGATCAGCAGCGTGGTCCGGAAGCGGAACCGGAACCGGGTGACCGCCGTCGCCGCCAGGAAGGCGACCAGCGCGGAGACCACGACGACCGTGCCGGCGACGAGCAGGCTGTTGAGGAAGTAGCGCCCGAAGTCCTGTTGCTGGAAGACGCGGCGGAAGGAGTCCAGGGACGGCGACAGCGTCCAGGGCCGCGGGTGCGCGGACTGGATCTCGCCCGCCGGCTTGATGGCGGAGAGCACCATCCAGTACAGCGGGAAGGCGACGACGGCGGCGATGACCAGGGCGGCGGCCTCGGCCGCGAGCCGGCCCGGCCGGCGGACACGCAGCAGGGTCGGCAGGCTCACAGTTCCTCCCCCTGGCGCCGCACCAGGCGCAGATAGACCAGCGTGACGGCCAGCAGGATCACCAGCATCACGACGCCGATCGCCGAGCCGAGGCTGTACTGCGAGGACGCGAACGCCTTCTGG
Source organism: Streptomyces sp. NPDC048211 (assembly GCF_043202315.1). Lineage (NCBI taxonomy): Bacteria > Bacillati > Actinomycetota > Actinomycetes > Kitasatosporales > Streptomycetaceae > Streptomyces > Streptomyces sp. NPDC048211. Next base: position 25,969 of record NZ_JBIDAD010000010.1, on the reverse strand, counting down.
TACGCGTACACGTTGAGCACCAGGTTCTGGCCGGCGATGCCTCCTCCGTTCGTCATGACGTAGATCTGGGTGAAGACCTTGAAGTCCCAGATGACCGACTGGATGGTGACGACGACCAGGATCGGCCGCAGCATCGGCGCCATGACCGACCGCCAGATCCGCCACTGCGAGGCCCCGTCCAGCGCGGCCGCCTCCAGCACCTCGGCGGGGATCGCCCTGATGCCCGCGTACACGGTCACCATCACGAACGGGAACGAGCACCACAGGACTTCGAGGAGCACCAGCGCGAAGGCGCTGTAGCGCCCGTACGTCCAGGAGTGGTCGCCGAGCCCCAGCACCCGGTTAACCGGCCCGAAGTCGGCGTCGAAGAGGAAGACCCAGACGGTCGAGCCGGTGATCGCCGGGGTCGCCCAGGCGCCGAGCGCGGCCATCATCAGCGCGAGCCGCGGGACGGCCCGCACCCGGGTCAGCAGGACGGCCAGCGCACAGCCGGTGAGCAGGGTCGCCAGTACGCAGGCCGCGGCGAAGACCACGGTCGCCAGGAGCACCTGCCAGAACTGGCTGTCGTGGAAGAGCGCCGTGTAGTTGCCGAACCCCTGGAAGGTCGCCGGCTCACCGCCGCTGACCTGCGCCTGGGTGTACTCCAGGAAGGAGATCAGGCCCAGTTGGTAGATCGGGTAGACCAGCAGCCCGCCGATCAGGACGAGTGCGGGCAGCAGGTAGAGCCAGGGGGTCCAGCCCGGCCGCCCGGCGGGTGAGGCCGGGCGGCGGCGCCGGAGCGGGCGGGGAGGGGGGCCGTCCGTTCCGGTGGCGGGGGGCGCTTTGTACGCCGTGCTGTTCGCCGTCATCGTCAGCCCGCGTCGGCGAACGCCGCGTCCATCTTCTTCGCCGCGTCGTCCGCGGCCTTCGCCACGTCCTTACGGCCGCTGACGATCTCCTGGAACATCGTCGGCAGGATCAGCGAGGAGTCGATCTGCCCCCAGGCCGGCGAGGCGGGCACGAACCTGGCTCCCGCGCCGAGCGTTTCGACGAACGGCCCGACGAACGGCTCCCGCTTCGCGGCATCGGCCCGTACGTCCGTGTACGTCGGCAGGAAGCCCATCGCGTCGAACATCCTGGCCTGGGTCGCCTTGCCGGTCAGCGCCTTCATCAGGTCGACGGCCAGCGTGCGGTGCGCGCTGCTCCTCAGTACGCCGATGTTGTTCCCGCCCGCGAACGCCGGGGCGACAGAGCCCTCGGCCACCCCCGGCAGCGGGACGACGGCGTACTTGCCCTTGACCGTGCCGGCCTCGACGGCCGTGTGGCTGAAGTCGCCGCCGATGGCCATCGCGGCCTTGCCCGCGGCGAAGGCGGTGACGGTCGCGTTGCCGCCCATGGCGGCGCACTTGGCGGCCGGGCAGTTGGTGTCGCCGAAGAGCGAGGTGTAGGCCTCGATGCCCTTGCGCGCCTTGTCACTGTTGATGGCCGCCTTGTACGCGGACCCGCTCCCGTCGGCCAGTTCGCCGCCGTTGGCCCAGATGAACGGCATCGCGCCGTAGGTGTACGCGCCGCCGACCGCGAGCCCGTACAGATCCGGCTTCTTCTTGTGGATCTTCCGTGCGGTGGAGATCAGTTCGGCCTGGGACTTGGGGGCCTTGATCCCCAGTTCCGCGAAGACGTCGGTGCGGTAGTACAGGGCCCGCACGCCGACGAAGAGCGGCGCGCCGTAGACCTTGCCGTCGACCGTCACCGACTGCTCGGCCGTCGGATCGGTGTCCTCGGCCTCGTCCCAGGCGGCGAACTCCGCGCTCACGTCAGCCAGTCCGCCGTCCTTGACGTAGCCGGCGGTGTCCGTGTTGCCGTACTCGATGAGGTCGGGGGCGCTCTCGGGGTCGTTGAACGCGGCTTTGACGCGCTGGGCGCGGGTCTCGACCGGGATGTACTCGATCTCGACCTTCGTGTCCTTGTGGGTCTTCCTGAAGCCGTCGACCGCGGTGTCGACGACCTTCTCCTTGGGCTTGTTGCCGACCTCCTGGAAGAGCCAGACGCGCAGCGTGCCGGTCCTGGCGTCCTCCTTGGCGCCGGTGTCGGAGGTCTTCGGCGCGCCACAGGCGGTGGCGGTCAGGCCGGCCAGCACAAGGGCCGCGGCCGGGGCGGCAATTCGGGCAGAAAACTTCATCCGGGAACCCCTACCGGTAGGCGTTGCATCATGTGCAACGCTCGTTTCGTTCTGCACAACTTGCAGGAGGGTAGGTCCGGACCATCACGCCGACAAGTGGTCTCCACCACTCTGTGACCGACGGACGCAGAGCGTGCAACGCCGGCGGCCCCGCACGCGGGAGAGCCCCCGGGGCACGCGCCTGCGTGCCCCGGGGGCTCTCCCGGGCTGTTCCTGGTGCCGCTCGGACTACTTCTTGTCCTTGCCGCCCTTGCCCTTGTCCTTGTCGCCGCCGGCGCCCATGGACTCGTAGATCTCCTTGCACATGGGGCAGACGGGGTACTTCTTGGGGTCGCGCCCCGGTACCCAGACCTTGCCGCACAGTGCGACCACGGGGGTGCCCTCCAGGGCGCTCGCCATGATCTTGTCCTTCTGGACGTAATGGGCGTAGCGCTCGTGGTCGCCGTCGCCGTTCGACACCTGTGGTGTCGGCTCCACGAGGGTTCCGGTGCCTGACCCGCGCTCGGGCTCAAGAGTGCTCATAACCGCCAAGCGTACTGAAAGACCGGGCATCAGTTCAGCGAAGGGTCGTCCGGATACGTGGCGATCATGGCCAGTTCGCTGCGCTGGCGGCGCAGGACCGCCCGCCAGAGATTCTCCGGGCGGGGCGAGGAGACGTCGCCCGGTTCGGATTCGACGACGTACCAGGCACCCTCGGACAGCTCCGTCTCCAGCTGGCCGGGGCCCCAGCCCGCGTAACCGGCGAAGATCCGCAGCGAACCGAGGGCCGCGGCCAGCAGCTCCGGGGGCGTCTCCAGGTCCACCAGACCGATCGCCCCGTACACCCGGCGCCAGCCCAGGGGGCCCTCGTCGCCGGGGATCACCGCCACACCCAGCGCCGAGTCCAGCGACACGGGGCCGCCCTGGAACACGACGTCCGGCTCACCGGTCAGGTCCGCCCAGGACGCGAGGATGTCACCGACGCCGACCGGGGTCGGGCGGTTCAGGACCACGCCGAGCGAGCCCTCCTCGTCGTGGTCGAGGAGCAGGACCACCGCGCGGTCGAAATTCGGGTCGGCGAGGGCGGGTGTGGCCACGAGCAGTCGCCCTGTGAGCGAGGACACCTCCGTCATGGCAGAAATGATCCCGCATCTTCGGCCTTCGCGGGGGCCAAGGGCGGGTCCGGGGGCCCGAGGTGCCCGAGCGCAGCTCAGGGCGCACGGGTGCACGAGGAGCGCACGGCCGGGCCGCCCATCCGGACGGTAACCCTCCGCAAGATCCGGGGAGCACAGCGTGTTGTGGCGGATTCATGACGTTCGTACACCCCCCGCTCTCTTATGGAAGGGGGGTGCCGGGCCATTACCCTTTCGGTTGGCCCCCTGCCCGACCACTCCGGAACGCGAGATTCATGACCGGCACAGACGATGTCCTGCTTGTCCACGGCGGAACCCCGCTGGAGGGCGAGATCCGCGTCCGAGGCGCCAAGAACCTGGTGCCGAAGGCAATGGTCGCCGCGCTGCTCGGCAGCGGGCCCAGCCGGCTGCGCAACGTACCCGACATCCGCGATGTGCGGGTGGTGCGCGGACTGCTCCAGCTGCACGGCGTGACGGTCCGTCCGGGTGACGAACCGGGCGAGCTCATCCTGGACCCCACCCATGTCGAGAGCGCGAACGTCGCCGACATCGACGCCCACGCGGGCTCGTCGCGCATCCCGATCCTCTTCTGCGGCCCGCTGCTGCACCGGCTGGGCCATGCGTTCATCCCCGGCCTCGGCGGCTGCGACATCGGCGGCCGGCCGATCGACTTCCACTTCGACGTGCTGCGCCAGTTCGGCGCGACGATCGAGAAGCGGGCCGACGGCCAGTACCTGGAGGCCCCGCAGCGGCTGCGCGGCACCAAGATCCGGCTGCCGTACCCGTCGGTCGGCTCCACCGAGCAGGTACTGCTGACCGCCGTACTCGCCGAGGGCGTCACCGAGCTGTCCAACGCGGCCGTGGAGCCGGAGATCGAGGACCTCATCTGCGTACTGCAGAAGATGGGCGCGATCATCTCCATGGACACCGACCGGACCATCCGGATCACCGGTGTCGACCGCCTCGACGGTTATACGCACCGGGCGATCCCGGACCGCCTGGAGGCCGCCTCCTGGGCGTCCGCGGCGCTGGCGACCGAGGGCAACATCTACGTGCGCGGCGCCCAGCAGCGCTCGATGATGACGTTCCTGAACACCTTCCGCCGGGTCGGCGGAGCCTTCGAGATCGACGACGAGGGCATCCGCTTCTGGCACCCGGGCGGCGCCCTCAACGCCATCGCGCTGGAGACGGACGTGCACCCCGGCTTCCAGACCGACTGGCAGCAGCCGCTCGTCGTGGCGCTGACGCAGGCCGCCGGCCTGTCGATCGTGCACGAGACGGTGTACGAGTCGCGGCTCGGCTTCACCTCGGCGCTCAACCAGATGGGCGCGCACATCCAGCTCTACCGCGAGTGCCTGGGCGGCAGCGACTGCCGCTTCGGCCAGCGCAACTTCCTGCACTCCGCGGTCGTCTCCGGGCCGACGAAGCTGCAGGGCGCCGATCTGGTCATCCCCGACCTGCGCGGCGGTTTCTCGTACCTGATCGCCGCGCTGGCGGCCCAGGGGACGTCCCGCGTGCACGGGATCGACCTGATCAACCGCGGCTACGAGAACTTCATGGACAAGCTGGAGAAGCTCGGCGCCAAGGTGGAGCTGCCGGGCGGTTCGCTGGTCTGAGTCCGGCTCCCGGGGGCCCCGCGCCCCCGGGACTGCCTCCCCCCGGGCCCAGAACGGCGTTCTGCGGCCCGTACGCCGAAGGGCGGCCACCCTGGTCGGGGTGACCGCCCTTCGTCGTGCCCAGGGTCTTACTTGCCCTTGGCGGCTTCCTTGAGCTTCGAGCCCGCGGAGACCTTCACGCTGTAGCCGGCCGGGATGTTGATCGGGTCGCCGGTCTGCGGGTTACGAGCGGTGCGAGCGGCACGGTGGGTGCGCTCGAAGGTCAGGAAACCGGGGATGGTGACCTTCTCGTCGCCCTTGGCGACGATCTCACCGACGGTCTCGGCGAGCGCGGCCAGCACGGCGTCGGCGTCCTTGCGAGTCACCTCGGCGCGGTCGGCCAGGGCGGCCACCAGCTCACTGCGGTTCATGTTGTTACTCCCGTGTTCTTCTTGCCTGTGAGGCGTGAGATCGAAGCCGATGCTGCCAGGGCCCTCGGACAGTCCCCGGACCCGGGTCCGTTTTTTAGACCTTCGCGCCCCGTGGGGTCTCCCCCGGACGAAGTCCTTGGGAAAGCATCCTGCCCCCACCTGCGGCGGGAAAGCCAATCCGGCACCCTCCGGAGTCACACGAAAAGCACCACTGCCTCGTCATGGTGACGTTCCGTCGACTCCCCAGAAGCGGTCCGCACCTGATGCGGGGCTCTGCGGGACGCGTCGCCCGCCCACCCTAAAGGGGCGTTTGGGGCGCCGCGACCCGCGACGCGCCGGATATCAGACGGACGTGGGGCCCGTCACAGCCGTACCGGCCGCCTTCGCGGCTTCCCGGACGGCTCCCGCGACCGCTCCGGCGACCTTGTCGTTGAAGACGGACGGGATGATGTAGTTCGCGTTCACCTCGTCCTCGGCGACCACGTCGGCGAGGGCGCGCGCGGCGGCGAGCATCATCTCCGTGTTGACGGTGCGGGACTGGGCGTCCAGCAGCCCGCGGAAGACGCCGGGGAAGACGAGGACGTTGTTGATCTGGTTCGGGAAGTCCGAGCGGCCGGTGGCCACGACCGCAGCCGTCCGGCGTGCGATCGCCGGGTCGACCTCGGGGTCCGGGTTCGCGAGCGCGAACACGATCGCACCGTCGGCCATGGCCGCGACGTCCTCGCCGTCCAGGACGTTCGGGGCGGAGACGCCGATGAAGACGTCGGCGCCCACGACGGCCTGCTTGAGGGTGCCGGTGACGGACTCGGGGTTGGTGTTGTCGGCGATCCAGCGCAGCGGCGAGTCGGCGTCGGCGGAGACCAGGTCCTCGCGGCCGGCGTGCACCACACCGTGGATGTCGGCGACGACCGCGTGCTTGACGCCCGCGGCGATGAGCAGCTTCAGGATGGCCGTACCGGCCGCTCCGGCACCGGACATGACGACCCGTACGTCCCCGATTCCCTTGCCCACCACGCGCAGGGCGTTGGTCAGGGCGGCCAGGACGACGATGGCGGTGCCGTGCTGGTCGTCGTGGAAGACGGGGATGTCGAGGGCCTCGCGCAGCCGTGCCTCGATCTCGAAGCAGCGCGGCGCGGAGATGTCCTCCAGGTTGATGCCCGCGAAGCCGGGGGCGATCGCCTTGACGATCTCGACGATCGCGTCACTGTCCTGCGTGTCCAGGCAGATCGGCCAGGCGTCGATGCCGGCGAAGCGCTTGAAGAGGGCCGCCTTGCCCTCCATCACGGGCAGGGCGGCCATCGGACCGATGTTGCCGAGGCCGAGCACCGCGGAGCCGTCCGTCACGACTGCGACGGAGTTGCGCTTGATGGTGAGGCGCCGGGCGTCCTCGGGGTTGTCGGCGATCGCCATGCACACCCGGGCCACACCCGGGGTGTAGATCATCGAGAGGTCGTCACGGTTGCGGATGGGGTGCTTCGACGCCATCTCGATCTTGCCGCCGAGGTGCATCAGGAACGTACGGTCGGACACCTTGCCGAGGATGACGCCCTCGATGTCGCGCAGACCTTCGACGATCTCGTCGGCGTGCGACGTGGAGGAAGCGGCGATCGTGACGTCGATCCGCAGCTTGTCGTGGCCGGAAGCGGTCACGTCGAGGCCGGTGACCGAACCGCCGGAGGACTCCACGGCCGTGGTGAGCTGGGAGACCGCTGTGCCGCTCGTGGGCACCTCCAGCCTGACCGTCATCGAGTACGAGACGCTGGGCGCCGTTGCCATGGCCGAGTCCTTCGCTTTCCTTAGCTTCATTGCTATGCGTGGCCGGATCTGTTGCCGCCGGACACGCCTTCCGATATTCGCACCTACCGACGAGTAGCCGGTAATGACTGCCACACTTCGGAAAGTTTTTTCCACCATACGAGATATGAGGGGGTCGATGGAACCCCTGTCGGGCCCTGTATCCGGGCCCGTAAACGAAAACAGACCCGCGCCACCGCAAGGTGACGCGAGTCTGTCTTCTTCAGTTGAACGGCACCGGCCCGCCATGCTCGCCTCGCGGCAAGTGGTCGCTCGAAGCGACGAAGGTTGGGCCCGGGGGCTTGGATCGAGCCGGTGCCGACTCCAGGCTAACAAACACCCCGGGGAAGTGATTCCCCCAGCGCAGGTTGACCGAAAAAAGGCTCCCGCACCCCCGCCGGACCGGGCCCGTCAGTCCCTGAGCAGGTCCGGCACCCCGTCCTCGTCGGGCAGGTCGCGCTCCCCCGAGACGACCGTGAGCTGCTGCGTCGCGCGCGTCAGCGCCACGTACAGCACCCGCAGCCCCGCCGGGGACTCGTCCGCGATCTCCGCGGGCGAGACGACCACCGTGGCGTCGTACTCCAGGCCCTTCGCCTCCAGGCTGCCGAGCGCCACCACGCGCTCGCCGAGCTCCGCGAGCCAGCCGCGGGCCTGCGCCCGCCGGTTCATCGCGACGACGACACCCACCGTGCCGTCCACCTCGCCGAGCAGCCGCCGGGCCTCCTCCCGCACGGTGCCGGCCAGATCGCCGTCCCGCACGGTCTCGAAGCGCGGCTTCACGCCTGTCGAGCGGACCGCGGCCGGGGACTCCATGCCCGGCATCGCGAGCGCCAGGACCTTGGCGGCCAGCTCGGCGATCTCCGCCGGGTTGCGGTAGTTGACGGTCAGCGTGAAGTTCCGGCGGGGGCGGCTGCCCAGCGCCTCGTCACGGGCCGCCGCCGCCTCGTCCGGATCGGACCAGGAGGACTGCGCCGGGTCCCCGACGATCGTCCAGGTGGCGTGCCGGCCGCGGCGGCCGACCATCCGCCACTGCATCGGCGTGAGGTCCTGCGCCTCGTCGACGATGACGTGGGCGTACTCCGTACGCTCCGCGGCGAGCCGCTCGGCCCGCTCCCACTGGGTCTCCTCGCGCTGCGGCATCAGCTCCTCCAGACCGGTGAGCTGGTCCAGCGGATCGAACTCGCGCTTGCGCTTGGGCCGGTTCGGCGTCCCGAGCAGCGTCTGGAGTTCGTCGAGGATCGCCACGTCGTGGACGGAGAGCGGCCCCCGGCCCTCCGCGTCCAGACGCTTCAGGGAGCGCGCGAGCCGGCGCACCTCGCCCTGGTTGAGGGTGCGGCGCGCCCACCGGGCGAGCCGCTTCTCGTCGGCCATGGACGCGAGCACCCCGCGCGGGGTGAGCTCGGGCCACCAGGCGTTCAGGAACTCGATGAACGGCGTCTCGGTGGAGACGTCCTCGTCGAACGACGAGCGCAGTTCGGCCGCCAGCTCCTGATCGGTGTAGCGGCCCCGGCCCGACGACCTGTTCCACAGCGCGTCGAGCAGCAGCTTGCGGGCCCGGGGGCGCAGCAGGTTGACCGGTGCGGTGCCGCTGAGCACGTTGTTGCGGATGCGCCGGAGCTCGTCCTCGTGCAGTTCGACGCGGGCGCCGAAGGCCACCACCCTGAGCCGGGTCGGGGCGCCGGTCTCCTGAGGGGCCTGCTCGGCCTCGCCGAACGCCAGCTGGCCCTCCTGGGCCGCCGGGCGGGAGCCGGGCTGGTCCAGCGCCCCGCGGGCAGCCTTCCGCAGCACGTGGAGCATCCGGGAGGAGCCCTTGATCCGGGCGACGGCGGGTTCGTCGTAGGTGGTGGCGCCCTCGTTGCCGGCCGCCTCGTCGGAGAGCGAGCCGACCGCACGGATCGCGACCTGGCCCTCCTCACCGAGCGAGGGCAGCACGCCCTCGGTGTACGCGACCAGCAGCGGCGTCGGCGAGACGACGAGGATGCCGCCCGCGTAGCGCCGCCGGTCCTGGTAGAGCAGGTACGCGGCCCGGTGCAGGGCGACCGCGGTCTTGCCGGTGCCGGGACCGCCGGAGACCTCGGTGACCGAGGCAGCGGGCGCGCGGATCACCAGGTCCTGCTCGGCCTGGATGGAGGAGACGATGTCCCGCATGGTGTGGCTGCGGGCCTGTCCGAGCGCCGCCATCAGCGCGCCGTCGCCGATGACGGGGAGTTTGCCGCCCCCCAGGAACGCGGTCAGCTCGGGACGCATCAGGTCGTCCTCGACGCCGAGGACCCGGCGGCCCTTGGAGCGGATGACCCGGCGGCGTACCACCCGGCCCGGTTCCTTCGGCGTCGAGCGGTAGAACGGCGCGGCCGCCGGGGCGCGCCAGTCGATGACCAGCGGCGCGTAGTCGGAGTCGAGGACCCCGATCCGGCCGATGTGCAGCGTCTCGGCGATGTCGGCGGTGCCGTCCTCCCGTACGACGTCGTCGGCGGGTTCGACGGAGGTGAACGCGCCGTCCGGGCCGCGTTCGCCGTCCTTGCCGAGCAGCAGGTCGATCCTTCCGAAGAGGAAGTCCTCGAACTCGCTGTTCAGCCGGTTGAGGTGGATTCCGGCGCGGAACACCTGGGCGTCACGTTCGGCGAGCGCTCCCGGTGTACCCACCTGGCCGCGCTTGACGGCGTCATTCATGAGAAATTCCGCCTCGTGGATCTTCTCCTCGAGGCGGTGGTAAACACGGTCGAGATGTTCCTGCTCGACACCGATTTCCCGGTCCCGCAACGAATCGACAGCGGCATCCTGCGCGGCCACCGAGGCCCCCTTCTGACGTGCATTGGGCAGCCGTCAAGCCTATGCGAAGGGGGGCCGTCGCGCACCTGCCGCCGCCCTCGATCTTGCACTCCGGGGTATCGATTGCGTGTCGGAGGCCGCGGGACCGGCCCCGGGGGCCCGTTCCGCGGCCCTCAGACGCCGACGCTCACCAGCCGTTCGCCGTCGAACGTACGGACCTCGAAGTGGTCGATGTCCGCCCGGGCCATGGCGGCCCCGCCGTGGACGTAGAGCGGGTACCTGGCGGCGGGGTGGGCGGAGTCCGCGATGCCGTATCCCCATTTCGGGACGGACCAGGAGGTGACGACCTCCTCCTCACCGGTCTTCGAGACGGCGACCAGCCTGCACTTCTGCGGGCCCTTCACGTTCTTCAGCTCCAGCACGGTGTGGGTGCCCCACGCCTTCGGCTCCATGCCGACCGTGGCGTCGACCGCGGTGACCGGGTCGGTCGCCTCCGCCTTCTCCTTCATGTGGTGGAAGAAGGCGTCCTCGGCGGGGCTGGTGGGGTGCGGGTCGGCCGCCTCCACGCTGCCCGGGCCGCCGCCGGTGACCGCCACCGCGACCACCGGGCCACCGATGATCAGCGCCGCTGCCGCCGCCACCAGATACCGCGTCCGCCGGGTGCGCCGGGCGCGCTTGGCCGCGACCTCGTCGATCAGGCTGCCGAGCACCCGGGGCGCGGGCGGCGCCGGGACGTGCGGGACCGGCCGCGCGCCTGGCACGGCCGCCGGGGACTCGGCGAGCATCGCGAGCATCGGCTCCATCCCGGCGAACTCGTCGAGGTGGGCGGCGCAGCGGGCGCAGCCGGCCAGATGCGTCTCGAAGGCGGCGGCCTCGCTCTCGTCCAGAACGCCCAGGACGTACGCGCCCGCCGCGTCGTGGCCCGCCTCGTCCACGGGGCCGCCGGGGGCGTCGGTGAAACGGCCGGGGGGACCGGAGGGGCCGGCCGGCCGGGGCCCGAAGGGCTCCCATTCCTGGTCGCTCATGCCGTGATCCCCCTCTCTTCGAGTGCGAGCTTCATCGAGCGCAGTGCGTAGAAGACCCGGGAGCGCACCGTGCCGCTGGGTATGCCGAGCGCCTCGGCCGCCTCGTTGACCGTACGGCCCTTGAAGTAGGTCTCGACCAACGCTTCCCGGTGGGCCGGGGTCAAATCGTCGAGTGCGTCCGAGAGCGTCATCAGCCACAGCGCCTTGTCGATCTCGTCCTCCGCGGGAATGACCTCCAGCGGTGCCGGGTCGACCTCGTGCGGCCGGGCCTGCCGGCTGCGGTGGCCATCGATGACGATGCGCCGGGCGACCGTCACGAGCCAGGGCCGGACGGAACCGGTGGCCCTGTTGAGCGAACCGGCGTTCTTCCAGGCACGGATGAGTGTCTCCTGCACCACGTCCTCGGCGCGCTGTCGGTCGCCGGCGACGAGGCGGAGCACGTACGCGAGCAGAGGTCCGGCGTGTTCGCGGTAGAGCGCCCGCATCAGCTCCTCGTCGGGGACGGCGGAGGGTGAGGGGGGCGGCCCACCGCGATGCCGGGCCCTGTGCGGACGGTCATCGGCCACGGCCGCATCCTTGCGCACCCGAACCTCCCGGTCGAGACCCTGTCGAGCTCCTTGGCCATCGATACGGGGATGCGGGGCGGTCCATTCAACGCGCGTCCAAGATTCTTTACGGATCCGCGACTTCGCGGTCCGCGGAGGGGCCGGCCGTCCCGGTGTGCCGCCGCCGGTGCCGGGCGACCCGTTCGCGGTTGCCGCAGACCTCGCTGGAACACCAGCGCCGGCGCCGGCCGCGTGAGGTGTCCAGGTAGACGCGGCGGCAGTGGTCCCCCTCGCAGCGGCGCAGCCTGGCCAGGGCGGCCGGATCGGTCAGGAGTTCCACGGTGTCCCGCGCCACGGCGGCCAGCAGCGCCCCGCAGCCGGGCTCGGTGCTCAGGCCGCGCACCAGGGCTCCGTTACCGGCGCGCACGGCGCACAGGCCGGGCGGCGCGGCGGCCGCGAGCGCGTTGACGCGCTCCAGGGCGCCGTCCGCCGCCCGACCGCCGAGCTGCGCGGTGAGCAGCCGGTCCACGGCGCTCCTCAACTGCCGGAACCGTACGAGCCAGTGGTCGTCCACGTCGTCGAGCCGGGTGCCCCGCGGTACGGCCCCGGCGGCGACCAGCCACTCGGCGAGCCGTTCGGGCCGGTCCAGCGGGTCGGCGGTGCCCGGGGTCCCGGCCGCTGTCGCGGCCAGGTCCAGGCAGAGCCGTCCGGAGTCGAATCGCCAGTGGTACGAGCCCTTGCGCGCCGCCATGCGCATGCCACCGCCTCGGGTCCGGTCGCCGTCCCCACCAGAGTGCCCGCCGCGGCCTCCGCCCGTAACCCCTGCCACGGCGCGGACCCGACGCAACTCCCCTCGTACGATGGCCGGATGGACGACCACCCACGCACCGCCCGCATCCGGGCCGGCTCCCTGGTGCTCCGCCCCTGGCTGCCGGACGACCTCGCGGTCCTGCTCGACGCGTACCGCGACCCGGCGATCCAGGCGGGGTCGCGTGCCCCGGTGAACGACGAGGAGGCGGCGGCGCGCTGGCTGCGCGGCCAGGAGGAGGGCCGGGCGTCCGGGCTGCGTCACGGCTTCGCCGTGGTGGACCCGGCGCTCGGGGACGGGCCGGTCGGAAACGTCGTGCTCGTGCGTCCCGCGCCCGGGTCCGGTTCGGCCGAGGTCGGCTACTGGACGGCGGCGCACGCCCGCGGCCGGGGCATCGCCCCGCAGGCCCTCGGAGCGCTCACCGACTGGGCGTTCACGGCGTTCGCCGGGGACGGACTCGTCCGGCTCGACCTGCTGCACCAGGTGGACAACGGCGCGTCGTGCCGGGTCGCGGAGAAGGCCGGATACGGCTTCGCGGAGCTGCTGCCCGCGCACCCGCCCTGGCCGCGGGAGGGGCACCGCCACACGCGCCGGGCACCCTGACCCGACCGCCTCCTCAGGCTCCGGACTCCGCCTCCGCGCCGGTCACCGGGCCGTCGTGCAGGATGCGCTGGAAGAGCCGGTGGTCGCGCCATTCCCCGTTGATGTGGAGATAGCGCGGGGCGAGGCCGAACTCCTCGAAACCGCATTTGGCGAGCACTCGCTGGGACGCCGTGTTGTCGAGCACCGTCCCGGCCTCGACCCGGTGCAACCGCAGCTCGTCCCGGGCGATTTCGCAGATCAGCCGTACCGCGGCGGTGGCCAGTCCGCGGCCCGCGTAGTCCACGTCCACCCAGTAGCCGAGGGTGGCGCTGCGGAACGGACCGAGCACCATGGCGTTCAGGTTGAACCCGCCGATCGCCCGGTCCTGCGCGTCGCAGAGCACCCAGGGCATCACGCGCCCCGCGGCGTAGTCGGCCAGCAACCCCTCCAGCCGCTCGCGCTGCCCCTCCTCGGTGTAGAAGGAGTCGGGCCGCGCGGGCTCCCAGGGCTTCATGTACGCACGGCTGCGGGTCATCGATTCGGCGAGGGGGCCCGCGTCGGCCACGTTCACGGGGCGCAGCCGCACCCCGCTGCCGAGATGATGGGTGTCATTGCTCATCCGCCCACCGTAATCACGGGTCACAGCAGCGCACCAGCATTTTCACGGCGCTCAGGAGTCGGCGTACTTGGCGTCCGACGCCGGGTCCAGGGCCAGCCGGTAGCCGCGTTTGACCACCGTCTGGATCAGCCGGGGCACCCCGAGCGCGGTGCGCAGCCGGGCCATCGCCGTCTCCACCGCGTGCTCGTCCGTACCGCTGCCGGGCAGGGCGCGCAGCAGATCGGCGCGGGCCACCACCCAGCCCGGCCTGCGGGCCAGGGTGTGCAGCAGGGCCATGCCGGCGGGCGGCACCGCACGCAGTTCGTCGTCGACGAGGACGGCGTGGCCGCGGATCTCGACGCGGTGCCCGGCGACCGGCAGGATCCGTGCCCGGGAGGGCAGCTCGCGGCAGAGCAGCTGAACGAGCGGTCCGAGCCGGAAGCGCTCCGGCTGGGCGGTGTCGATGCCGCGGTCCTGCAGAGGGAGTGCGGTGACCGGTCCGACGCACGCCGAGAGGACCTCGCCCTGCAGGGCGCCCATCAGGTCGGTCAGCAGCCCGCGTTCCTCGGCCCGGCGGAGCAGGGACACCGCGGCGGGGGCGCTGGTGAAGGTGAGCGCGTCCAGACCGCGGGCGATGGTGATGTCGATCAGCCGGTCGAGCGGGGCGATGTCCTCGGGCGGCATCCAGCGGTAGACGGGGACGCCGATGACCTCGCCGCCGGCCGCGCGCAGCGACTCCACGAAGCCGGGCAGGGGTTCGCCGTGCAGCTGGAGGGCGATGCGGCGGCCCTCGACGCCCTCCTCCAGGAGCCGCTCCAGCACCTCCGCCATGGATTCGGACGCCGGTGACCAGGTCTCGGTCAGCCCGGCGGCGCGGACCGCGCCCTTGACCTTGGGTCCGCGGGCCAGCAGTTCGACGCCGCGCAGGGTGTCCAGCAGCTGTTCCCCGATGCCCCAGCCGTCGGCCGCCTCGATCCAGCCGCGGAAGCCGATCGCCGTGGTCGCGAGGACCACGTCGGGGACCACGTCGATGAGTTCCTTGGTGGCGGCGAGCAGTTCACTGTCGTCGGCGAGAGGCACGATCCGCAGGGCGGGCGCGTGCACCACGGTGGCACCCCGCCGCCGCAGCAGGGTGCCGAGCTCGTCCGCCCGGCGCGCGGCGGTGACACCGACCGTGAAACCCGCGAGGGGCCCGTGCTGTTCGTCGTCGTGCATATGGTCTACCCGGCTCTCGTCCCGCTGCTGCTCAATGGTGCGGAGGGCCGAGCCTGCCAACGAAGCGTGACAGGCTCGGTTCACCCGTATTTCCCGCCCGTTACGGCACCCGACATCGACAGGGCCTTTCGTCCGGATCGGGCCGGACCCCACGAGCCCGGCATGATCCGAACAGGAGGCCGCAGGTCATCATCACACTTCGGCGTAGCTGAGCTGGGGCTTCGCCGGAACCGCTGTCGTGCGGCGAAGGTATACCGCCCAGGTGAGTGCGAAACACACGCCGTAGAAGGCGAGGAAGGACCAGAAGGCCGCCGTTCCGGTGCCCGAGGTCTGGAAGGACTGCCGGAAGGCGAGGTTGATGGCCAGCCCGCCGAGCGCCCCGACCGCGCCGATGAGCCCCATCGCCGCTCCGGACAGCCGCCGCCCCTGGGCCGCCGCCTCCTCGCCGCGCAGCCCCTGGGCGATCGCCTTGGCGTGGAAGATGCCCGGGATCATCTTGAACGTCGATCCGTTGCCGAGCCCCGTCAGGACGAACAGGGCCGTGAAACCGACGAGGAAGACGGTGAGCGATTCGATGCCGGAGGCGTAGACGACGACACCGGTCGCCACGGCCATGGCGGCGTAGTTCGCCAGGGTGATCCGGGCACCGCCGTACCGGTCGGCCAGCCAGCCGCCGACCGGCCTGATGAGCGAACCCAGCAGCGGCCCGACGAAGGTGAGCGACGCGGCCTGCAGCGGGGTCCGGCCGAACTGGGTCTGCAGGACGAGCCCGAAGGCGAAGCTGTAGCCGATGAAGGAGCCGAAGGTGCCGATGTAGAGCACCGCCATGATCCAGGTGTGCGGGTCGCGCGCGGCGTCCTTCGCGGCCCCGGTGTCGTTCTGCACGGGCGCCAGGTTGTCCATGAACTTCGCCGCGCACAGCCCGGCGAGGACGATCAGCGGGATGTACACGCCGAGCACGATCCGCGGGTGCATGGCGCCCGCGGTTCCGATCACGAGCAGCCCGATGAGCTGTACGACGGGTACGCCGATGTTGCCGCCGCCCGCGTTCAGTCCGAGCGCCCAGCCCTTCTTGCGCAGCGGGAAGAAGGCGTTGATGTTCGTCATCGAGGAGGCGAAGTTGCCGCCGCCGATGCCGGTCAGCGCGGCCACGGCCACCAAGGTGGTGTACGAGGTCCCCGGCTCCATCACCACGAAGGCGGCGACCGTCGGCACCAGCAGCGTGAACGCGCTGAACACGGTCCAGTTCCGTCCGCCGAACCGGGCCACGGCGAAGGTGTAGGGAATCCGCACGAGGGCCCCGACCAGCGTCGCCGTGGAGATCAGGAAGAACTTCCCGGCCGGGTCCACCCCGTACTCCGGGCCCATGAACAGGACCATCACCGACCACAGGGTCCAGATGGAGAACCCGATGTGCTCGGAGAGTACGGAGAACCAGAGGTTCCGGCGGGCGATCCGCTCGCCCTTCTCCCGCCAGAACGTCTCGTCCTCGGGTTCCCAGTGCTCGATCCAACGGCCAGCCATCACGCGCCTCCACGGGTGGTCGGGGTGTTGTCCCCGACGCTAGAGAGCGCGCGTTTCGGTGTGGTGCCGCGAGGTGACCGGTGCGCAACCTTGCTCTCACCGGGCCGGGGGCGGCCCGGTGAGACGGTGGCCGGCGGCCGGGTTCAGCGGCCGCGGACCGGCTGCCGCTCGGGCCCGCTCCGGGCCGCCCCCGGCCGCCGTGTCCTCTTCGGGGCGCCGTTCGGCCACAGCTGCGGCCGCCGCTTCGCCGCCACGTCCTCGGTCCAGCCGAACGCGAGGATGCACACCGCGATCAGCGCCCAGGCGAAGAGCAGGACCGGTACCCAGCTCTCCAGCAGCCAGGGCACGTTCTCGCCCAGGAAGTCGACGGCCCACAGCCGGTCGTACACCGTCGCCGCGACGAGGATGCAGACGTTGTGCCAGAGGTAGATCGTGACCGCACGTGAGTTGAGCAGCGTGATCGTGGTGTCCCAGCCCTGCAGCCGCTTGGGCCATTGGGTCCAGGACGGGCTGTAGTGCAGCAGGAGCAGGACGCAGCCGAACGACCACAGGGCCTGCGCCAGCGGAATGGCGTCCAGGTCGAACCCGGCCCGGAATCCCTCGTGCGAGGCCCACCACAGGCCGAGCGCGGCGACGACCGGGGCGAGCGACGGCACGAGGTAGGAGGGCAGCCGCTTCAGGATCCCCTCCTGGTGGGCCATCCCGAGCACCCAGCAGGCACCGAACGTGCTGAAGTCGGTGATCGCCGAGTCGATGCGCTCCGGCGTGGAGATCATCTCCCTGGACATGACGAAGGCCAGCGCCAGGGGGGCGAGCAGGGTCGGCCAGGGCATCTTGCGCAGGCCCCGCAGGATCAGCGGCGACATCAGGACGTACCAGAGGTACGCGCGGATGTACCAGAGGGGCCCGGCGAGGTCGCTCCCCCAGGTCTCGCCCAGGAAGCCGTGGATGCCCGGCAGTTCCTCGGCGAACGGCGGATCGCTCAGCGGCAGGATCCAGAGCAGCAGATGGGTCCACCACCAGCCGGGGTGCCCGTCGGCGTCCGGCCCCCAGCCCTGGAGCACCATCCCGGTGACCCCGATCGCGCCGAGCAGCCAGAGCGGCGGCAGCAGACGGCGGACGCGGCTGCGGATCACCTGTGCGGCGGGCCGCTTCAGCGAGCGGGCCATGAGGTTGCCGGCCAGGGCGAACATGACGCCCATCGACGGGAAGACGATCGGCAGCCAGGCCCAGCCGGTGAGGTGGTAGAGGACGACGCGGAACAGCGCGAGGGCCCGGAGCAGGTCGAAGTAGCGGTCCCGGCCGGGCTTCTTCGGCCCGGGCGCGGGTTCTGCCCCGGGGATCGCGGAGGCCGGTGCGTCCGGGAACCCCGGCGGCACGATCCGGTCCGGCGATGCCTGTTGCGGCAGCGGCTGGGTCCGGGGGCCGTAGGGGTCGTACGGCTGGTACGCGGGGTACGGCTCGTAGGCGGCGGACGGCTGGTACGGCCCGTCGTTCCCGCGCGGGCCCGGTCCGGGCGGGGTGGGTCTGGGGCTGGGGTAGGTCATGCGACGGGCCTCCGGTCGGTGCTGCGTCCGGTCCCCTGGCTCGGCAGGGCACGCGGCGCCTCCACGACCCCCGTGCGGCGCAGCTTCTGCCAGCGGAGCCGGCCGCCGGTGAGGGCGGTGATCCAGGACTGGAGCAGCACCACGTACATGAGCTGCCGGTAGAGGATCTGCTGGAGGGGCAGCGAGAGCAGATGGGTCATGCGCTCCCGGTCGAGCCGGAAGGCGTACGCGGCGCAGACGGCCTGCACCGCGAGGACGCCGAGCCAGGCGACAACCGTCTTCTCGGTGGGACCGAAGACGAGCCCGTACAGCAGGAAGACGTCGATGAGCGGTGCCAGCAGCGGAGCGACGACCATGAACAGGGCGACGAACGGCAGCCCGACACGTCCGAAGCGGCCGGACGGGCCGCGCTCGATCACCGCGCGGCGGTGCTTCCAGATGGCCTGCATCGTGCCGTACGACCACCGGTAGCGCTGCGACCAGAGCTGCTGCACGGACTCCGGCGCCTCGGTCCAGGCGCGGGCGTTCTCCGCGTACACGACGCGCCAGCCGTCGCGGTGCAGGGCCATCGTGACGTCGGTGTCCTCGGCGAGGGTGTCGTCGCTCATGCCGCCGATCCGGTTGAGCGCGTCGCGGCGGAACGCCCCGACCGCACCGGGGATGGTGGGCATGCAGCGGAGCATGTCGTACATCCGGCGGTCGAGGTTGAAGCCCATCACGTACTCGATGTGCTGCCAGGCGCCGATCAGCGAGTCGCGGTTGCCGACCTTGGCGTTGCCGGCGACGGCGCCGACCCGCGGGTCGGCGAAGGGCTGCACGAGTTCGCGGACGGTGGACGGTTCGAAGACCGTGTCGCCGTCCATCATCACGATGATGTCGTGACGGGCGTGCGCGATTCCGTTGTTCAGGGCGGCGGGCTTCCCCGCGTTGCGCTGGCGCACCACCCGGACGCCCGGCAGCCGCATCCGGTCGACGAGGTCCGCGGTGCCGTCCGTGGAACCGTCGTCGATGACGATGACCTCCAGCGGATAGTCGCTCGCCACCAGCGAACGCACCGTGTTGGCGATGCACTTGCTCTCGTTGTACGCGGGCACCAGGACGGACACCGGGCGGGTCAGCGGCTCGCCCCAGCTGAAGTCCCGGCCGCGGACCCGGCGGGCGTGCGCGAAGGACAGCAGCAGCATCAGGCCGAACCGGGCCAGGACCAGCACCCCGACGACGGCGAGACCCGCCACCATCACGTCGGTGAGGTGCTCCGAGACCTGCACGGCGTAGACGAACGCCTTGCCCTTCCAGAGCGCGTATCCGGTGACCGGGGTGTGCGCGCTGGGGGCGCCGAGGGCGGCGGTGAGATTGTCGAACTCGTAGCCGCGCTCCTGCATCGCGGGCAGGAACTTCCCCAGGGCGGTGACGGTCTGGGACCGGTCGCCTCCGGAGTCGTGCATGAGGATGACGGCGCCGTCGCCGTGCTCGGGCGTGGCCCGGTCGATGATCGCGTCGACCCCGGGCCGCTTCCAGTCCTCGCTGTCGGTGTTGTTGACGACGGTGAGGTAGCCGCGGCTGCCGACGTACTGGGTGACCGGCCAGGACTTGTCGTCCATGGCGTCGGCGAACGAGGAGTACGGCGGCCGGAACAGGGACGTACGGATACCGGCCGCACCCGCCAGCGCCAGCTGGTTCTGGGACAGCTCCCAGTCGATGCGGTCGGTGGACTGGTAGGAGAGGTCGGGGTGGTTGAAGGTGTGCAGCCCGACCTCGTGCCCTTCCTCGACCATGCGTTCCACCAGATCGGGGTAGCGCGAGGCCATGGTGCCGGTGACGAAGAAGACGCCGTGCGCGTGGTACTTCTTCAGCTCGTCCAGCACCCGGGGGGTCCACACCGGGTCGGGGCCGTCGTCGAAGGTCAGCACGATCCGGTGGTCGGGGATCCGCAGCGTCTCGGCGGGCTCGGTGGCGCTGCGCGCGTCGATGACGGGGCCGCCCTCCAGAACCTGCTCGGGCACCCGGTCGGTGGCCGCCGGTGGCTGGATCCGGTGGTCGGCGAGGATTTCGCTGTGCACGTAGCCGCGCAGCATCAACATGGCGAGCAGGGCAACGAGGAACAGGAACGGCAGCATGTAGCGCATGGGAAGTCTGCGCCGCCGGCTCTGCTTCTTACGGTGGTGCCTGACCCGCGGGGCGGGGTTGGTCATCTAGCTGGCGCCTTCTTGCTCTTGCACAGGGGGATCAGATGTGGTGGCGGGCGGCGTCACGGGGTCCGGGGACGTGGGCGCCGGATCGGTGCTCGGGGTCCCGGGGTCCACGGCCGGCGCGGAGACGGACGTCTCGCCCGCCGGCTCGCCGCCGCTGGTGCTCGATGCCGCGCCGGTGTGCGCGGACGGCACGACGCGGGCCGGGACGGAGGAACCGGTCTGCGCGGCCGGGGCACTCCCCTCCCCGTCGGCGCCGCCGGTTCCGGCCGCGCCTCCTCCGGTCTCCGGGGTGACGGACGGGGGGACGTCCGAGGTGGCTCCCGGTGATGCCTGGGCACCCGGGCTCTCCCCGAGCGTGGCCGGTGTCCGTACCTCCTCGGCCTTCTGCTGCTCCTCCTGACCGGAGAGCGGCAGCACGGGCGCCATGGAGTTGCCTCCGAGCAGGGCGACGACGAGCGTCACCGCGTACCCGACGCAGATCGCGGCCAGGACCCAGCCGAGCCGCCGGAGCGTCTTGCTGCGCCGGCCGCTCTCATCGACGAAGACCGGGCCGTCGGAGCCCTCCGGAGCGCTGGGTTCCGGGAGCAGCTCGGAGAGCTGTCGTCCCAGACCGTCGAGCTGGATGGTGACTTCGTTCGGCTCGTGGGTGTGCCCCGTACGGGCACCTTCACGCCAAGTTTCCACAGTTGTACGCACTTCCCCCACTCAGGACCGGGTGCGCGCAACTGACCGGATATGTGCCGCTGGACCGGGCCCCCACCCTGTCCACGTGCGCCCCCTACCACAGTGCACCCGGGCCATGAATGTAGCGCACGCCGAGGAGACTCCGGCCCCACGGAGCGGTGTTGTTCCTCATGAGAGATACATCCGTTTTCGAACCGTGGTGCGGGCACTGCCCCGAGGGGGTCAGCCGTGGGAGCACGGTGCAGGAGTGCACGCCGGGGCGCACGCCCCTGCACGCCGGTCGCGGCCCTCGGCGGCACGACGCAGGGGGACACAAAAACGAGGACCCCGCTGCCGGTGGCAGCGGGGTCCTCGTTCACATGGGAATTGTGGAGATGGCGGGAATCGAACCCGCGTCCAACGGTGCGGAACCAGGGCTTCTCCGAGTGCAGTTCGCTACGCTTTTCTCGGCCCCGGAGGTCACACGAACAAGCCTCCGACAGGCCCAGCCACTGTTTGATTTCCTCCTAGGCCCCGTGACCGGGCTTAGAAGTTTAGATCCCTTAGTGATGCCAGGATCCGGGTCGGGATCACCCCCGGGCTGACACTCCGCAGAGTCTTCGCTTAGCTGCTAATTAGGCAGCGAGGGCGAAGGCGGAGGAATCGCGCTTGGAATTGGCGATTATTGTTTGCGACATATGGTTTACGAGATCATTGCCGCTTCCTCGACTCGCTTCCCCTGCTTCGACATCCGCTGTCGAAACCGATCATCCCCATGTTGATTTTTCAAAGGTGGTACACACCCCGTGGGGTGCAGTGCCATCGTACGTGACCAACGCACGACGATGCCAGCGTATTCCTGCCGCACCGGCCGGCAGTCACTGGCGCGGGGCGCTCAGGCGCTCCGCTGACGGCGGCGGGCCGCAGAGATCGCCCGGTTCGTCTCCCTCGTGTCCTGCTTCTCGCGCAGCGTCTGCCGCTTGTCGTACTCCTTCTTGCCCTTCGCCAGCGCGATCTCGACCTTGACCCGGCCGTTGGTGAAGTACAGGGCCAGCGGCACGATCGTGTGCCCGGTCTCCTGCGACTTCGACTCCAGCTTGTCGATCTCGGCCCGGTGCATCAGCAGCTTGCGCTTGCGCTTGGCGGCGTGGTTGGTCCAGGTCCCCTGGACGTACTCGGGGACGTGGATGTTGTGCAGCCACGCCTCGCCGCCGTCGATCTGTACGAAACCGTCCACCAGGGAGGCCCGGCCCATCCGCAGGGATTTGACCTCGGTCCCCATCAGGACGAGGCCACACTCGTAGGTGTCGAGGATGGTGTAGTCGTGGCGCGCCTTCTTGTTCTGCGCGACCATCTTGCGCCCGGTGTCTTTTTCCTTAGCCATAGTGCGGCCATTTTCGCACTACGACCCACCCCCGAGGCCACTCAATACCGTCTCGGCCCGCTCCTGGGCCCGCGCGCTCACCGCGAGGTCGGGCGTGATGCCCCGGCCGTCGACGCCGCGGCCCGCCGGAGTGCGGTAGTGCCCCACGGTCAGCTCGGCCACGGAACCGCCCGCGAGCCTGCTCGGCATCTGGACCGACCCCTTGCCGAAGGTCCGCGAACCGACCGTGACCGCCCGGCCCCGGTCCTGCAGCGCGCCCGTCAGGAGTTCGGCCGCGCTCATGGTCCCGCCGTCGATGAGGACGACGACGGGCCGCTCGGTGTCGCCGCCCCCCTCGGCGTACAGGGCGTGCTGCTCGCCGTGCACGTCGTACGTGGCGACCAGGCCGCCGTCCAGGAAGGCGGAGGCGGCGGTGACGGCCTCGGCGACGAGTCCGCCGGAGTTGCCGCGCAGATCCAGCAGCACACCGGCGTCCGCCGGCGCCTTCAGGACCGCGTCGCGGACCGCGGCGCCGGACCCCTTGGTGAACGAGTCGACGTCGATCAGTACAGCCGCGGAGGAATCGGCCCGGTCCGGTCCGATCCGCCGCACGGAGACGGCCTCCGTGGCGAGACGGGCCCGCCGCAGCGTCTCGGTCCGGGTGACGGAGCCCCGCTGGACGCCCAGCACGACCGTGCTCCCCGCGGCCGCACCTGTGCGGTCGCCCCGCAGCAGGGCCACGACGTCGGAGACCGGGCGCCGGTCGACCCGGCTGCCGTCGACCGTGCGCAGCACGTCGCCCGCCCGGATTCCGGCTCGTGCGGCGGGGCTGCCCGGCTGGACCCGGGCGACCGCGACCAGCCCGTCGGCGGAGCGTCTGGCGGCGATCCCGACGCCCGTGTACGAGCCGTCGAGGGCCTGCTCGAACTCCTCGTACTCCCGCTCGTCGTAGACCGCGCCCCAGCGGTCCCCGCTGCGGCTGACGACCTCCTCGGCCGCCTCCGTACCGGACTTGCCGTCGGCCACGGCCTCGGCAGCCGCGTCGGCCACCGCGTCGCGGTCGGCGGCGGCGGCGACGGACCGGGTCTCCACCTCGGTGTCGTGCCCGCCCCCGTGCGGCAGCGAGCCGGTCGCCGCGGCCGTGGCGAGCACACTCGCGAAGACCAATGTCAGGGCCGCCCCGCGGCGAAGACCGCGGGGCCCGACACGACATTCGGGGCCCGGCATGGCGCCGAGTCTAGGACAACGCCCCGGGGGCGCACGGCCCGTTGGCCGCGCGCCGCTGGGGCGCTTGTCACACCTTGAGGTACTTGCGCAGCGCGAAGAGAGCGGCGACCGCGGGCATCAGCAGCCCGATTGCCAGGACCAGCGGGAGCTTGGTGAGGACCGCTTCCCAGCCGATGAAGTCGATCAGGTTCAGCTTGTCCTGGAGCGCGAGACCGCCGTCGATCAGGAAGTAGCGCCCGCCCAGCAGCATGACGCAGGCCAGTACACCGCCGATCAGGCCGGCGAACGCGGCCTCCATGATGAACGGCATCTGGATGTAGAAGCCGGAGGCGCCGACGAGCCGCATGATGCCCGTCTCCCGCCGTCGGCTGAACGCGGACACCCGGACGGTGTTCACGATCAGCATCAGGGCGATGACGAGCATCAGCGCCATCACGAAGAGCGCCGCGACGTTCATGCCGTTCATCAGGTTGAAGAGGTTGTCCAGGAGCCCTCTCTGGTCCTGGACGGACTGCACCCCGTCACGCCCGGCGAAGGCCGTGGCGACCACCTTGTACTTCGTGGGGTCGTGCAGCTTGACGCGGAAGGACTCCGGCATCTGGTCCGGCGTGATGTTGCCCGCCATCGGGGAGTCGCCGAACTCCTCCTGGTAGTGCTTGTACGCCTCGTCGGACGACTCGTAGATCACCTTCTCCACGACGTCCATCTTGTTCAGATCGCCCTCGATCTGCTTCTTCTGCGGGTCGGTGACCGCACCCTTGGCGCACTGGACCACCGTCTCCGCGTCGCCCTTGCCGCAGAGGTAGATGGAGACGTTGACCTTGTCGTACCAGTAGTCCTTCATCGTGCTGACCTGCTCGCGCATGAGCAGCGCGCCACCGAACAGGGCGAGCGAGAGGGCGACGGAGACGACGACGGCGAAGGTCATCGTGAGGTTGCGACGGAGGCCGACGCCGATCTCCGACAGGACGAACTGGGCGCGCATGGCGTCCTTTCAGTGCTGGGTGCTCAGTGCTGGTAGCCGTAGACGCCGCGCGCCTGGTCGCGGACGAGACGGCCCTGCTCGAGCTCGATGACGCGTTTGCGCATCTGGTCGACGATGTTCTGGTCGTGGGTCGCCATGATCACGGTGGTGCCGGTCCGGTTGATCCGGTCCAGCAGCTTCATGATCCCGACCGAGGTCTGCGGGTCGAGGTTGCCGGTCGGCTCGTCCGCGATCAGCAGCATGGGCCGGTTGACGAAGGCCCGCGCGATCGCCACGCGCTGCTGCTCACCACCGGAGAGCTCACCGGGCATCCGGTCCTCCTTGCCGCCGAGACCGACGAGGTCGAGGACCTGCGGGACGGCCTTGCGGATCTCGCCGCGCGGCTTGCCGATCACTTCCTGGGCGAACGCCACGTTCTCCGCGACGGTCTTGTTGGGAAGGAGGCGGAAGTCCTGGAACACCGTGCCCAACTGGCGCCGCATGTGCGGCACCTTCCAGTTGGACATGCGCGCGAGGTCCTTGCCGAGGACGTGGACCATGCCCTGGCTGGCGCGCTCCTCGCGGAGGATGAGACGCATGAAGGTGGACTTGCCGGAGCCGGAGGAGCCCACCAGGAAGACGAACTCGCCCTTCTCGATATCGAGAGACACATCCCGTAGAGCGGGACGGCTCTGCTTCGGGTAGGTCTTGGAGACGTTGTCGAATCGGATCACGGATGCACCACGGTCGGCCGGGAGTAGGTGAGCGTGACCATACGCGAACCGGGCTCAGGCGTGCAGGCGCGCGTACCGGGATGGGTGATTTACGGTGAAACGGCAGCGGTCGGACACCGCCGGAACGGGCCCGCTCCCCTCCCGGACCGGGAGGTATCCGGCGGGCCGCGCCGAAATCCGCGCGAGCTGGCACAGTGGTAGGGGGAACGGTTGCGTTTCCGTGAGCGTTGTGCGGAGAGAAGGCTTGTGCGGCTCCGCCGCGCGGGAGGAGGAAAGCGCATGACCTATGACCGACTGGTGTGCGCGAGCTGCGCGGCGCCCGTGAGCGAGGGGCGCTGCCCCGTATGCCGGGCCAGCCGCGCGCGACTGGAGCAGCAGGAGCAGGAGCAGGGACCGTTCGCGGGGCTCAGCCCCGCGATGCTGATCGCCCTGATGGTGGTGCTGCTGGCCGCGCTGGCGCTGCTGGCGCACCAGACCGTGTAGCGCGTCCGCCTGTCCACCCGCCCGCGCTTCCGGCTTTCGCCAGGTCGGCAAAACGTTCATCCTCGTACGCGCAGGCGCATGCACAGGGGCCCCGGATACCAGTGATCGGTATCCGAGGCCCCTGCGTGCGTACGTGTACGCATACCGCTGCTGCCCGTCAGGCGGCGGTGCGGCCGTTCACCAGGCGCGGGAGGATCCGGAAACCGATGCCTCCGGCGATCATCGTCGCGGCGCCGACCAGCAGGAACGTGGTCTCCGCCGCACCGGTCTCGGCGAGCTCGTCCTTGCCCTTGCCCTGCTCGACCGGCTGGTTGCCGACCGAGTCGGTGTCGGTGTTGTCGGAGTCGACGCACTCGGCACCGTCGAGGGAGACGGTGCAGGTGCCGGTGTCGCCGGTGGTGGAGCCGTTGGTCCCGGAGCCGGAGCCGCCGGTCGCGGCGTCCCCGCCACCAGCAGCGGCATCCCCGCCACCAGCAGCGGCATCCCCGCCACCAGCAGCAGCGTCCCCGCCACCAGCAGCGGCATCCCCGCCACCAGCAGCGGCATCCCCGCCACCAGCAGCGGCATCCCCGCCACCAGCAGCGGCATCCCCGCCACCAGCAGCAGCGTCCCCGCCACCAGCAGCGGCATCCCCGCCACC
>NZ_JBIDAD010000009.1:0-399669 GCF_043202315.1 Streptomyces sp. NPDC048211 | reverse complement strand
TACTGCAGGGGGGACCCTGTGGGAGAGTAGGACGCCGCCGAACTCCTTTTATGAAAAGCCCCGTGCCCTTGTGGCACGGGGCTTTTCTGCGTTCCCGGGACGTTCCCGGCACCCCTGTGTACCTGCCGGCCTCGGCTGAAGGTAGGGTCAGGGGGCATCATTGGCACGTTCTTTCACAGGAGGCCCCCGGGTGGAGGTCCAGGAGACTCGCGTTCAGACGGACCGGGTCCTCACCATCCCCAACATCCTCAGCATGGCTCGCCTCGTCGGCGTACCTGTCTTCCTGTGGCTGATTCTCCGTCCCGAGTTCGGCGGGCCCCAGAGCGATGACTGGGCACTGCTGGTCCTGATGTTCAGCGGTGTGAGCGACTACCTCGACGGTAAGCTCGCGCGCCGCTGGAACCAGATCAGCAGCCTCGGACGGCTGCTTGACCCTGCTGCCGACCGTCTCTACATCCTTTCCACGCTTGTCGGTCTGACCTGGCGGGAGATCCTCCCGCTCTGGCTCACCGCTGCGCTCCTCGCCCGTGAACTGATGCTTCTCGTGATGGTGGGAATCCTCCGCCGTCACGGTTATCCGCCGCCGCAGGTGAACTTCCTGGGCAAGGCGGCCACGTTCAACCTGATGTACGCATTTCCCTTGTTGCTGCTCAGTGACGGAGGTGGTTGGCTGGCAACGTTGGCCACCATTTTCGGATGGGCGTTCGCAGGATGGGGTACAACACTCTACTGGTGGGCAGGGATCCTCTACGTGGTTCAGGTCCGCCGGCTGGTCAAGGCGGATGCAGTAGCCGATTGAGCTCGTTGATGCGGTGCCGCGCAACGTGGCCGGCCCGCGGCTGATGACACAGATGCTGCCCTGACGGGCGAAGTCGGCTAGACCGTCGTCTCTTCAAGGAGGACGTTCCGACATGAAGGCCGTCGTGATGGCAGGTGGTGAAGGCACTCGCCTTCGCCCCATGACCTCGAGCATGCCCAAGCCGCTCCTGCCCGTGGCCAATCGGCCGATCATGGAGCATGTGCTACGGCTGCTCAAGCGGCACGGGCTGAATGAGACGGTCGTGACCGTCCAGTTCCTTGCCTCGCTCGTGAAGAACTACTTCGGTGACGGCGAAGAGCTCGGTATGGAGCTCAGTTATGCCAACGAGGAGAAACCCCTCGGTACCGCGGGCAGCGTGAAGAATGCCGAAGAGGCACTGAAGGACGACACGTTCCTGGTCATTTCCGGTGATGCGCTCACCGACTTCGACCTGACCGACCTCATCGCCTTCCACAAGGAAAAGGGCGGACTGGTCACCGTCTGTCTCACCCGCGTCCCGAATCCCCTGGAATTCGGGATCACCATCGTGGACGAAGCGGGCCAGGTCGAACGCTTCCTGGAGAAGCCGACCTGGGGGCAGGTCTTCTCGGACACCGTCAACACGGGCATCTACGTCATGGAGCCCGAGGTGTTCAACTACGTGGAGGCCGATGTCTCCGTGGACTGGTCCGGTGACGTCTTCCCGCAGCTCATGAAGGAAGGCAAGCCCATCTACGGCTATATCGCCGAGGGCTACTGGGAGGACGTCGGCACGCACGAGAGCTACGTGAAGGCGCAGGCCGACGTGCTGGAGCGCAAGGTCGACGTGGAGATCGACGGCTTCGAGATCTCCCCCGGGGTATGGGTGGCCGAAGGTGCCGACGTGCACCCCGACGCCGTGCTGCGGGGGCCTGTGTACATCGGTGACTACGCCAAGGTCGAGGCCGGCGTGGAGATCCGGGAGCACACGGTCATCGGATCGAACGTCGTCGTGAAGAGCGGCGCCTTCCTCCACAAGGCCGTGGTGCACGACAACGTGTACATCGGTGATCACAGCAACCTGCGTGGCTGTGTGATCGGCAAGAACACCGACATCATGCGCGCCGCCCGGATCGAGGACGGGGCCGTCATCGGCGACGAATGCCTCGTCGGCGAGGAATCGATCATCCAGGGCAATGTCCGTGTCTATCCCTTCAAGACCATCGAGGCCGGTGCGTTCGTCAACACCTCGGTGATCTGGGAGTCGCGCGGACAGGCGCACCTCTTCGGCGCGCGAGGAGTGTCGGGGATCCTGAACGTCGAGATCACGCCGGAACTGGCCGTCAGGCTGGCCGGAGCGTATGCGACGACGCTGAAGAAGGGCTCCACGGTCACCACGGCACGTGACCACTCCCGTGGCGCCCGGGCACTGAAGCGCGCGGTCATCTCGGCCCTTCAGGCCAGCGCCATCGACGTTCGCGACCTCGAGAACGTTCCGCTGCCCGTGGCCCGCCAGCAGACCGCACGCGGGAGCGCCGGCGGCATCATGATCCGTACCTCGCCGGGTGTGCCCGACTCCGTCGACATCATGTTCTTCGACGAACGGGGAGCGGACCTCTCCCAGGCGCGGCAACGCAAGCTGGACCGGGTCTATGCCCGGCAGGAGTACCGCCGGGCCTTCCCCGGAGAGATCGGTGACCTCCACTTCCCGTCGAGCGTCTTCGACTCGTACACGGGCTCCCTGCTGCGGAACGTGGACACGGCGGGGATCTCGGACGCCGGGCTCAAGGTAGTGGTCGACGCATCCAACGGGAGCGCCGGACTGGTGCTGCCGAGCCTGCTGGGACGGCTCGGTGTCGATGCGCTGACCATCAACCCCGGCCTCGACGAATCCCGGCCGACCGAGTCGGCCGAGACCCGCAGGTCCGGGCTGGTTCGGCTCGGAGAGATCGTCTCGTCGGCGAGGGCGGCGTTCGGTGTCCGGTTCGACCCGGTCGGTGAACGGCTCTCGCTCGTCGACGAGCGGGGCCGGATCGTGGAGGACGACCGGGCCCTGCTGGTCATGCTCGACCTCGTTGCCGCGGAGCGTCGTAGCGGCCGGGTGGCACTGCCCGTGACCACGACCCGCGTGGCCGAGCAGGTCGCGGCGTACCACGGCACTCAGGTCGAGTGGACGATGACGTCGCCCGACGACCTGACGCGGGTGGGACGCGAGGAAGGCACCATTTTCGGTGGTGACGGACGCGGCGGGTTCATCGTTCCCGAGTTCAGCAGTGTCTTCGACGGTTCCGCAGCGTTCGTGCGGCTCATCGGGCTGGTCGCGCGAACACAGCTCACGCTCAGCCAGATCGACGCGCGCATCCCGCGTGCGCATGTGCTGCGGCGTGACCTGGCGACCCCGTGGGCCGTCAAGGGGCTGGTGATGCGACGCGTGGTCGAAGCGGCGGGAGACCGCAACGTGGACACGACGGACGGTGTCCGGGTCGTCGAGGCCGACGGGCGCTGGGTGATGGTGCTGCCGGACCGGGCCGAAGCGGTCACCCATCTGTGGGCCGAAGGGCCCGACGACGCCTCGGCCCAGGCGCTGCTGGACGAATGGTCCACGATCGTCGACAGCGCAGGTCAATGAGGTGAGCGGAGGCCGGGGCGGGTGAGCGGCGCCGCCCCGGCACCCGGACGCGGCCCGTTTTCGGCGATGGGGCCGGCGGACTCGCGCGACCGTATCCCGGACATCGGTGGGGCCATTCGGCGGTAGGCGCTGCGACATGCGACGATGTGCGGCATGTCGCAGCAGCCCCCCGATCGGAGTAGCGCCTCGCCGCCCCCGCGTCCCGACGCGTCCATGTCGCTGCTGACCAACGTGATGGACCACAGTCTGGACGACGGATACGCCGAAGCGGCGGCGCGTCGCAAGGCCGACGGGCGTACGGGGATGCCCCGGACCCTCAAGGCGAAGCTCGGCTTCGCGGCGTGTCTGGTGCTCGCAGCGCTTGTCGTGACGCTCGGGGCCGCGCAGGCGCGGGTCGCCGCGCCGGTCCTGGCCAAGGAGCGCGAGGAGCTCATCGACCGGATCGACGCGGAGACGGCCGCGGCCGACACCCTCGAAGCGCAGGTGGAGGAGATCCGCGACGACGTCGGCAGGCGTCAGCGCAAGGCCCTGGAAGAGCATGGCGGTGACCAGACCGAACTGGTGGCCCTGCTCTCCGGGGCGACACCGGTACAGGGCCCGGGCGTGAAGCTCGTCGTCGATGACGCCAAGGACACCGACCAGGGCGGCGGCGGACCGCGGGAGAGCAGCGGGTTCTCCGACACGGGGCGGGTCCGCGACCGGGACATGCAGCGGGTCGTCAACGGCCTGTGGCAGTCCGGTGCCGAAGCCATCGCCATCAACGGACAGCGTCTGACCGCCCTGTCGGCGATCCGCGCCGCGGGCGACGCCATACTGGTCGACAACAAGCCGCTCGTGCCGCCGTACACGGTGCTCGCGGTGGGGAACGGGAAGAAGCTCGGCGCCGCCTTCCAGGACAGTGCCGACGGCCAGTACCTGCAGGCGCTCAAGGACACCTTCGACATCCGGACGAGCATCTCCGTCCAGGACAAGGTGAGCCTCCCGGCTGCCCCCAGCCTGATCGTACGGACAGCAGAGCCTTATAAGGCCGCAGACACCGGCAGTGGTGCGGCAGACACAGGGAAGGGCACATCGTGATCGCCGTACTGGGCCTCGTCGTCGGAGTCGTGGTCGGACTGTTGGTCCGGCCCGAAGTGCCGGCGGTGGTCGAGCCCTACCTCCCGATCGCGGTCGTGGCCGCTCTGGACGCCGTCTTCGGCGGTCTGCGGGCGATGCTCGACGGCATCTTCGTCGACAAGGTCTTCGTGGTCTCGTTCCTCTCGAACGTGGTCGTGGCCGCGCTGATCGTCTTCCTGGGGGACAAGCTGGGCGTCGGAGCGCAGCTCTCCACCGGTGTGGTCGTCGTCCTCGGTATCCGGATCTTCTCCAACGCCGCCGCGATCCGCCGGCACGTCTTCCGGGCCTGACGCCGATGAGCAACGACGCATTCAACGAGGACCGCGAAGAGCCCGGCGAGCGGACCGACGGAACTCCCGAGGAACTGACCGGGCGTCAGCGGCTGATGGACGGCATCTGGCCGCCCCGGGTCACCCGTGCCCAACTCATCGTCGCGGTGCTGCTGTTCGTACTCGGCCTGGGGCTGGCCATCCAGGTGCGGTCGAACAGCGACAACAGTGCCCTGCGTGGTGCCCGCCAGGAGGACCTGGTCCGCATCCTCGACGAGGTGGACGACCGTACGCAGCGGCTGGAGGACGAGAAGCAACGTCTCGTCGACCAGCGCACGGAACTGGAGAACAGTTCCGACCAGGCGGAAGAGGCGCGGAAGCAGACGGTGGAGAAGGAGCGTCAACTCGGCATCCTCGCGGGTACCGTGGCGGTGCACGGTCCCGGCATCACTCTCACCATCAACGACCCGGGGGACGCGGTGCAGGCCGACATGCTGCTCGACGCCCTGCAGGAGCTCCGGGCGGCCGGCGCCGAGGCGATCGAGGTCAACGGCGTGCGCGTAGTGGCCAATACGTACTTCTCCGGGGACGGCGGAGCCGTCAAGGTAGACGACCACAAGATCTCGGCCCCGTACGTCTTCAAGGTCATCGGCAAGCCGCAGGATCTGGAACCGGCTCTGAACATCCCCGGCGGTGTGGTGCAGACGCTGGAGAAGGAGCAGGCCACCGTGCATGTGGCGCAGTCGGACGACATCGTCATCGACGCCTTGCGACCGGCGGAGCGGCCTGACTACTCTCGGTCGTCCGCCCAGTGAACCCTGGCCGCGGGGGTATGGGGGGACATGGGCTGGTCGTTGCGGGGGGTCGCCGCATCGTAATGGTGGTGCGTGGTGGAAACTGTCGAGTGGCTACGGACGTTGTGAAGATGTCCGGGTCGGCAGGTGTGTTCATTCAGGGTTCGTCCTGCCCCACGGGCGGGTCTGTTTCGGTCAAGGGGAATCGCCCGTGAAGTTGTTTGGGAAGTTGTTCGGCAAGAGCGCTCGCGATGAAGCCGCACGCCATCGCGCGCCGCGCCATGGCCAGGCCGAGGAGCAGGGCGGCGAGCGTCCTCTCTTCCGCGATCAGGTGGCGGGTTCGGGGGGTGACAATCCGGGTGGTTCCGGCGCGTCGTCTGTTGACCCTGCCGGTGCCGGCCGCATAGGTTTCGGAGAACCGTCAACCTCAAGTACGGGTGGAGGGTTCGCCCCGAGGCAGGAGGCTCCGTCCATGCCGGTCTGTACGAGGTGCGGGCATCGCAATGCCGAGGCCAGCCGTTTCTGTTCCAACTGCGGCGCGCCGCTGCGGGGCGGGATCCCCGAGCGCGCCTCGGAGACGACGTCGACCATCTCCATCTCCGGTCTGGAGGCCTACGAGGCGGAGGCGACCGGACAGACGTCCGTGCCGTCGCTCTCTCCCGAGGCCCAGGCTGCCGTGGACGCCCTGCCGCTCGGCTCGGCGCTCCTGGTGGTGCGACGGGGGCCCAACTCGGGGAGCCGCTTCCTTCTGGACAGCGAGCTGACCACGGCGGGCCGCCACCCGCAGAGCGACATCTTCCTCGACGACGTGACGGTTTCGCGTCGGCACGTGGAGTTCCGCCGGGGCACCGACGGCAGCTTCACCGTGGGGGATGTGGGCAGCCTCAACGGCACCTATGTCAATCGTGAGCGCATCGACTCCGTCCCGCTGTCCAACGGCGACGAAGTGCAGATCGGTAAGTACCGGCTGGTCTTCTACGCAAGCCAGCGCGGCATCTGACCCGGCCCCCGACCCCGTCGGGGGGACCCCCAGGAAGGTCCATGCTGAGAACACCGACGGGCGGTGCCGGACACGGCACCGCCACCGCCGACGACCGCCCGATGAGCATCGGCACGGTTCTCCTGCAGCTGCGGGACGAGTTCCCCGAAGTCACCATCTCCAAGATCCGCTTCCTGGAGGCGGAGGGGCTCGTCGAGCCGCAGCGGACACCTTCCGGCTACCGGAAGTTCCGTCCCGACGACGTCGAGCGGCTCGGTCAGGTGCTCCGGATGCAGCGGGACCACTATCTTCCGCTGAAGGTCATCCGGGAGCACCTGGACGCCCTCGCCCGCGGTGAACAGGTCGCCCTGCCCTCCCCTGGCGGCGAGCGGGACCTGGTGGACGGCAGCTGGACCTGTGGTCCGGGACGGGCCACCGCGGCCCGTATCGGCCGCGCCGAGCTTCTCGCAGCCGCCGAGGTCACGGAGAGCGACCTCGACGCGTGGGAGTCCTACGGTCTGGTCGCACCGGCGGCCGAGGGCGGCTACGACGCCGAGACGGTCACCATCGCCAGGCTTGTGGCGGATCTGGGGCGATTCGGTCTGGAACCGCGTCATCTCCGGGCGATGCGAGCGGCCGCGGACCGTGAGGCCGGCCTGATCGAGCAGGTGGTCGCGCCCCTGCGCCGGCACCGGAATCCGCAGACCAGAGCACATGCCGAGGCCACCGCGAGGGAGCTTGCCGAGCTCTCCGTACGGCTGCATTCGGCCCTCGTCCAGGCCGCTCTGCAGATCCGTCTCCACTGATCCCGGTGGGGCCCGACTACCCAAACCTGCCGAGCACGTCCTAGGGTTGCTGTGTGAACGAGCTCGACGTTGTGGGTGTCCGGGTGGAAATGCCCTCCAACCAACCGATCGTGCTCCTGCGTGAAGTGGGAGGCGACCGGTACCTCCCCATTTGGATCGGTCCTGGTGAGGCGACCGCGATCGCCTTCGCCCAGCAGGGCATGGCTCCTGCCAGGCCGCTGACCCATGATCTCTTCAAGGATGTGCTCGAGGCCGTCGGCCAGGAGCTCACCGAGGTCCGGATCACGGATCTGCGAGAAGGGGTCTTCTACGCGGAGCTGGTCTTCGCCAGCGGGGTCGAGGTGAGCGCGCGGCCTTCCGACGCCATAGCGCTCGCCCTGCGCACCGGCACGCCGATCTACGGCAGTGACGGGGTGCTCGACGATGCGGGAATCGCGATTCCGGACGAGCAGGAGGACGAGGTGGAGAAGTTCCGCGAGTTCCTCGACCAGATCTCACCGGAGGATTTCGGTACGAACAGTCAGTGACGTCCCAAGGGGCTGCGTCAGCGCATCCGGCAAGCCTTTCCCGTTCGTGAGTCACGGGAAACCACCCTCAGGGTGATTATCACTCGGCGTGCCGAGTGTGGCGATCGTTGACGCACCCCGGGTGACTGCCTACCTTCGAGTGGGCAGGTCAAGGACGGAGGTCGGCGTGAGAAGCAGCGGCGACGGTACGGCAGTGGGTGGGCCGTATCCGCAGCAGGGGAGTACAGCCGGCCACACCATCAGGCAACCGGCTGCGCCGGATGCGGTGGCGGGGGACGGCGTGACATCGGCCAACGAGATCGGCTACCGGGGCCCGACGGCGTGCGCGGCTGCGGGGATCACCTACCGGCAGCTCGACTACTGGGCCCGCACCGGCCTGGTGGAACCGAGCGTCCGCCCGGCCTACGGGTCGGGCACGCAGCGGCTCTACAGCTTCCGGGACGTGGTGCTCCTGAAGATCGTGAAGCGATTCCTCGACACCGGGGTGGCACTGCAGAACATCCGCACCACGGTGCAGCACCTGCGGGCCCGCGGTTTCCAGGATCTCGAGCGCATGACGCTGATGAGTGACGGAGCGACCGTCTACGAGTGCTCCTCGCCCGCCGAGGTCGTCGAGCTGCTCCAAGGGGGCCAGGGCGTCTTCGGTATCGCCGTCGGGGTGGTGTGGCGGGACGTGGACGCCGCGCTGTCGCAGCTGCACGGGGAGCGCGTGGACACCGGCGAGACACTGATCGGCAACAACCCCGCCGACGAGCTCGCCCGTCGGCGCAACCGGGCGGGCTGACCGGACGGACGAACGGCCACGCCCCGGAATTCCGGGGTGCGGCCGCCGTTGCGCCAGGGCGGCTGTCAGTGCCGTAGGGCACCATCGATTGATGTGAGAGCCGCGCCCACCATCCTGCATCTGGACATGGATGCCTTCTACGCCTCTGCCGAGCAGGCGGCGAAGCCGAGTCTGCGCGGCAAACCGGTCGTGGTGGGCGGGCTCGGGCCCAGAGGAGTGGTCGCCACCGCCTCGTACGAGGCGCGGCGTTTCGGGGTGCACTCGGCGATGCCGATGGCGCAGGCCAGACGGCTGGCGCCGAACGCGGCCTACCTCGTGCCGCGCTTCACGCTCTACCGCACGGTGAGCGACCAGGTCATGGAGCTGCTGGGCCGCCTCTCGCCCCTCGTGGAGCCGCTCAGCCTCGACGAGGCCTTCGTCGACCTGGAGGCGGGCGGGACCGCGGACGACACGGCCTCGGCCCTGGAGATCGGCGAGCAGCTGCGCGGGGCGATCGAGGCGGTCACGGGGCTCAGCGGCTCGGTCGGGCTCGCAGGCTCCAAGATGCTGGCGAAGATCGCCTCCGAGGAGGCGAAGCCCGACGGAATCCTGCTGATAGAGCCGGGCACGGAGCGGGAACTGCTCGCACCCATGACGGTGCGCACCCTGCCCGGCGTCGGGCCCGCCACCGCGGACCATCTGCGCCGCGCCGGCATGACCACGATCAACGACCTGGCCGAAGCGGGCGAGGCGGAACTCGTACGGCTCCTGGGCAAGGCGCACGGCAG
Source organism: Streptomyces sp. NPDC048211 (assembly GCF_043202315.1). NCBI lineage: Bacteria > Bacillati > Actinomycetota > Actinomycetes > Kitasatosporales > Streptomycetaceae > Streptomyces > Streptomyces sp. NPDC048211. The sequence continues at coordinate 390,220 of NZ_JBIDAD010000009.1, read as the reverse complement.
CTCTCTGCATCGGATGGCCTTCGGTTACGACGACCGGCCCGTGGTCGCCGAGCGCGACGCGAAATCGGTCTCGGTCGAGGACACCTTCGACACGGACCTGCACGACCGGGTCCGTGTCAGGGCCGAGGTGGAGCGGCTTGCCGACCGCTGCGTGCAGCGGCTGAGGGCCGCCGGCCGGTCGGGGCGCACGGTCGTGCTGAAAGTGCGGCGCTACGACTTCTCGACCCTCACGCGCTCCGAGACACTCCGCGGGCCCACCGACGACCCCACAGTCGTGAGAGAGGCCGCTGCGCGGCTTCTGGAGTCCGTGGACACGACCGGAGGCGTGCGGTTGCTGGGCGTCGGCGTCACCGGCCTCGCCGACTTCACCCAGGAGGACCTGTTCGCCCAGGCGGCTGGTGAGCGGACGGCCGCCGAGCTCCCCGGACACGCCGAGGCGGGTGCGGACCCGGGTGCGGAAGACGCCGAGCGGACGGAGGGCGGCGAGCAGGCGGGCCCGGAGACCGTCCAGGAGAGTGCCGAGCAGCTTGCCGCGCGGCGCTGGCCCGCGGGGCACGACGTCCGCCACGGCATCTACGGGCACGGCTGGGTGCAGGGGAGCGGGGTCGGGCGGGTGACGGTGCGGTTCGAGGAACCGGAATCGGCGCCCGGCCGGGTCCGCACGTTCCGTATCGACGATCCGGAACTGCAGCCGGCCGATCCGCTGCCGCTCGTGCGGGACCCGGTGGACTACTCGTCCTGGCCCGCCAGTCTGCCGAAGTCGCGGTCGGGGGCGCTCTCGCCGGGCGCCGAGTCCAGACCGTAGTGCCGGTAGAGCTGAAGCTCCTGTTCCGGCGAGAGATGGCGACCGACCCCGAAGTCGGGTGCGTCCTTGATCAGGGCCCGGTCGAAGGGGATGCGCAGCGTGTCCTCGACGAATTCGCTGGGCTCCAGCGGGACGAAGGCGTCCCGGCTGAACAGCCCGGTGCGCACGGCCGCCCACTCGGGCACACCGGTCGCGTCGTCGAGATACACCTCGTCCACGGTTCCGATCTTGGTGCCCTTGCGGTCGAACGCCTTGCGGCCGATCAGGCTGCGCGGATCGATGTCGGTCTGCACGGTCCCTCCCTTTGGTCGCGGCTACTCCACAGGCACTACAGAAGAGCAGATTCGTGGGGTTGGCCACTCGAGATCTCTGCCGGGTACCCCGCTGGTAGGCTGGCCATGGCTGCTGACCCCGTGCGGGAGAGTCCTCCGGAGAAGTTCCGGAGGCGCCGAAGGAGCAAATCCTCCCCGGAATCTCTCAGGCCCCCGTACCGCACGGACGAGGTCACTCTGGAAAGCAGGGCGGGTTTCGCATGGCCTCGGCCGGACCGGACCCCACCCTCACCGACGGTGAAAGCCGGTGCGCCCCGCGGGCACCGGTGAAGCTCTCAGGTTGAGATGACAGAGGGGGAGGCCGTTCGGGCACCCCGCGCCGTGGTGCCCCTCGCAGGTCGTGACAGACCAGGAGGCCTCCATCATGACCCCCCGTCGCACTTCGCTCTCCCAGCTCGAACAGGGCATCCCGTTCGAGCAGCGCCACATCGGGCCCGATGCCGAGGCCCAGGCGAAGATGCTCGCCCAGGTCGGTTACGGCTCACTCGACGAGCTGACCGCCGCCGCGGTTCCCGATGTGATCAAGAGTGCCGAAGCCCTGAAGCTGCCGGACGCCCGGACCGAGGCCGAGGTCCTTGCCGAGCTGCGCCTCCTGGCCGACCGCAACCAGGTCCTGGCCCCGATGATCGGGCTCGGCTACTACGGCACGTTCACCCCGCCGGTGATCCTCCGCAACGTGATGGAGAACCCCGCCTGGTACACGGCCTACACGCCGTACCAGCCCGAGATCTCCCAGGGCCGCCTCGAAGCCCTCCTGAACTTCCAGACGATGGTGGCCGAGCTCACCGGGCTGCCCACCTCCGGCGCCTCCCTGCTCGACGAGGGAACCGCCGCCGCCGAGGCCATGGCGCTGGCGCGGCGCGTCGGCAAGGTCAAGAACGGCGTCTTCCTGGTCGACGCGGACTCCCTGCCGCAGACCGTCGCGGTCATCGAGACCCGCGCCGAGCCGACCGGGGTCGAGGTCGTCGTCGCCGACCTCAGCGACGGCATCCCGGCCGAGATCGCGGAGCGGGGCGTCTTCGGCGTGCTGCTGCAGTACCCGGGCGCCTCCGGCGCCGTGCGCGACATCAAGCCCGTCATCGAGCAGGCCCACGAGCTCGGCGCGATCGTCACCGTGGCCGCCGATCTGCTCGCCCTCACCCTGCTCACCTCGCCCGGCGACCTGGGCGCGGACATCGCGGTCGGCACCACGCAGCGTTTCGGCGTCCCGATGGGCTTCGGCGGACCGCACGCCGGCTTCATGGCCGTACGTGAGAAGTTCGCACGCAGCCTCCCCGGCCGCCTGGTGGGCGTCTCCGTGGACGCGGACGGGAACAAGGCCTACCGGCTGGCCCTGCAGACCCGCGAGCAGCACATCCGCCGCGAGAAGGCCACCAGCAACATCTGCACCGCCCAGGTGCTGCTCGCCGTGATGGCCGGTATGTACGCCGTGTACCACGGCCCCGACGGACTGCGGACGATCGCGCGGCGCACCCACCGCTACGCGGCCATTTTGGCCGAGGGGCTGCGTGCGGCCGGTGTCGACGTGGTGACCGGCGCCTACTTCGACACGCTCACCGTCCGGGTCCCGGGCAAGGCTGCCGCGGTGGTCGCCGACGCCCGTGACCGCGGGGTCAACCTCCGGCTCGTCGACGGCGACCTGGTCTCGCTCGCGTGCGACGAGACCACGACCCGCGCGCAGGTCGCCGCAGTCTGGGCCGCTTTCGGCGCCGAGGGCGACATCGAGGCGCTGGACGCCACGACCGCCGACGCGATGCCGGAGGGTCTGCTGCGCGGCGACGCGTTCCTGACCCACCCGGTCTTCCACCAGCACCGTTCCGAGACCGCGATGCTGCGCTACCTGCGCAAGCTCGCCGACCGTGACTACGCGCTGGACCGCGGCATGATCCCGCTCGGCTCCTGCACGATGAAGCTGAACGCGACCGCCGAGATGGAGTCGATCACCTGGCCCGAGTTCGGCGCGCTGCACCCCTTCGCACCGGCCGAGCAGGCCGAGGGTTTCCTGACGCTCATCCGTGAGCTGGAGGAGCGCCTCGCGGAGGTCACCGGCTACGACGCCGTCTCCCTCCAGCCGAACGCCGGATCGCAGGGTGAGTTCGCGGGGCTGCTCGCCGTCCGCGCGTACCACCGCGCCAACGGCGACGAGGGCCGGACCGTCTGCCTGATCCCGTCCTCCGCCCACGGCACCAACGCCGCGAGCGCCGTGATGGCCGGGATGAAGGTCGTCGTGGTGAAGACCGCCGACGACGGCGAGGTCGACATCGAGGACCTCCGAGCCAAGATCGCGCAGCACCGCGACGAGCTCGCTGTGCTCATGATCACCTACCCGTCCACCCACGGCGTCTTCGAGGAGCATGTCGCCGACATCTGTGCCGAGGTGCATGACGCCGGCGGTCAGGTGTACGTCGACGGGGCCAACCTCAACGCTCTCGTCGGCCTGGCCAAGCCGGGTCACTTCGGCGGCGACGTCTCCCACCTGAACCTGCACAAGACCTTCTGCATCCCGCACGGCGGCGGCGGTCCCGGCGTCGGTCCCGTCGGTGTGCGCGCACACCTGGCGCCGTACCTCCCGAACCACCCGCTGCAGCCCGCCGCCGGTCCTGAGACCGGCGTCGGGCCCATCTCTGCCGCTCCGTGGGGCTCGGCGGGAATCCTTCCGATCTCCTGGGCCTACGTACGCCTGATGGGTGGCGAGGGCCTGAAGCGTGCGACGCAGGTCGCCGTACTCGCGGCCAACTACATCGCCAAGCGCCTGGAGCCGCACTACCCGATCCTGTACAACGGCCCGGCGGGCCTGGTCGCGCACGAGTGCATCGTCGACCTGCGCCCCATCTCCAAGGCGACCGGCGTCAGCATCGACGACGTGGCCAAGCGCCTCATCGACTACGGCTTCCACTCGCCGACCATGTCGTTCCCGGTCGCGGGGACGCTCATGATCGAGCCGACCGAGAGCGAGAACCTCGCGGAGCTGGACCGCTTCTGCGACACGATGATCGCCATTCGCGGCGAGATCGAGAAGGTGGCCTCGGGCGAGTGGAGCGCGGAGGACAACCCGCTGGGCAACGCGCCGCACACCGCGGCCGCGCTGGGCGGGGAGTGGGAGCACGCCTACAGCCGGGAGGTGGCCGTCTTCCCGGCCGGGGTCTCGGCCGCCGACAAGTACTGGCCGCCGGTGCGCCGGATCGACGGTGCGTTCGGTGACCGCAATCTCGTCTGCTCCTGCCCGCCGATGGACGAGTACGACAACTGAGCCGTGACGTCGGAACACAAGGCGTGACGCGGACATGCGTGGGGGCCGGTGCGGAGAATTCTCCGGGCCGGCCCCTTTCCGTACCGGCCGCTCAGGCCGCCTTCACCACCCGGCCCGTTTCCAGCGGCCGGTGCGGGGCGATGATCTGCCCGTCCGGCAGCAGCTCACCGGTGTCCTCGAAGAGCAGGACGCCGTTGCACAGCAGGCTCCAGCCCTGTTCCGGATGGTGCGCCACCAGACGGGCGGCTTCCCGGTCGGCTGAGTCGGCTGTCGGGCAGGGTGGCTGGTGCTGGCACATGGATGGGTTCTTTCGCTGCGTTGAGTTGAGTGTCCTGCGGCTTGAAGAGGTGTTCACGGCCGCCCCCCCGTATCGATCGGTCCGGTCCCAGTGTTGCCCCACGGGCGTCGATCCGCAGGGATTTCGCAGCAGCACTTCGTCTCCTCTCATGACGCATCACCCGCCCGGACGGTTCAACGCAACTGCACTGTCCCTTCGGGTGGTTCGGGGTGGCCGAATGGGGCTAGTCCGGATGGGCACGAGTGCCCCCCACTTGATGGCGCTGTGCCCCGCCACCGATCCGGTGGCGGGGCACAGCGCCATCAAGTGGGGGAGCCGGGAATCAGGCGGGGGAGCCGAGCAGGGGGCCGGGGCCGGGTGCGATACGGGTGGTGATCACGGGGAGCAGATCAGCGACCCGGTGCGGACGGTGCGCCGCGATGCCCGGTGGGGCGGGAGCCAGCGGTACCAGCAGATCGGCCGGGTCCGGGGACCCGACGGAGGCGTCGGCCGCGATGTCCCCGTGCAGCCACAGCGCCAGCATGTAGAGCTCGGGAATGGACAGCAGCCGCGGCTGGTAGGGCGTCGCCGCCGCTTCCGCCTGACGCAGGGCGAGTTCGGTCGAGGCGATGTACGGGCCTTCGAAGAAGTGCGAGAAGGCCCAGCCGTCGGGGGTGAGCATCGTGTCCGCCGCGGCGACGGGCCGCTCCGTGCTGCGGATCAGGAAGCGCCATCCGGCGAGCCGAGTGGTCGGTGCGAGCCCGTCCGTGCCTCTTCGGTCCAGTACGTGGACGGGAAGCGGGTGTTCGGGGCTCAGTGGCCCCTGGGCGGACCGCAGAGCGGGAGTGCGGGCCTCGCGGACCGCGGTGGGTGAACCGAGCGCCGCGAGAACGCTGCGCAGAGCGGGCGCGGGAGCCGGGGGTACATGCAGCGGCATAGTGGGTCGCCTCTCACTTCGGAGACACGGTGGAGCGTGGGTGGGTGCAGACGGCGCTGTCGGCGTGCGGGGCCAGAGGAGGCCGGTGACTGGGCCGGTGCGTCAACTCTCTGCCTCGTCCGCGGAGTTTATACGACACGTGTTCACGCGGTGTTTCCACTAGCCGCCACGGCTATTGCCGGCAAGGCGGTATCCGGACTCAATTATGCGGAGATTATGCTGATTCGGTGCGAGCGGCACAGCCACCGCCTCGGGTTTTTCCCGCGACGCGGTAGGCCGAAACGTGCCGACGCATTCCCTGTATGCCGAACGGGGAATCTGCGCACTGTGTCATGCCGAGTGAATGTGCCCCGGGCCTCGGTCATCAGATTAGCGGGTACGCGACGTCGGCGGGGCGTTATGGATCTCGCTGTCTGGGCATTATCGATCGTGACGCGAGCGGCCTGGGCCGCGGGCTGCCCACTCGAGGAGGGATACTTCGATGGGGGAGAAGGTCGTAGCGGGCGCGTTCGACCTGTCCGACCGGCAGAAGTACCGGAGGAAGCTGCAGCAGTGCCTGGAGGGGCTGGGGAGGCTCCTGGAGGAGCGGAGGTTCGACCGGCCCCGCAACCTCATGGGCATGGAGATCGAGCTGAACCTGGCCGGTGCCGACGGTATGCCGAAGATGTTGAATGGGCAGGTTCTGGATCGCATCGCGAGCGGAGATTTCCAGACGGAACTGGGGATGTTCAATCTTGAAGTGAACATAGTTCCCCACAATCTTTCAGGCCGCGTTCTGGACCAGCTGGCCGAAGAGCTGAGGACCGGTCTCGGATATGCCGACCGCAAGGCCGCCGAGGTCGACGCCGGGATCATGATGATCGGAATACTTCCCACTCTTGGGCGTGAGGACATGGTCCGGTCCAACCTCTCGGACGTGGACCGCTACGCGCTGCTGAACGATCAAATGGTGGCGGCGCGCGGCGAAGATTTCTCCCTGGATATCGAAGGCGTGGAGAGACTGGTGTGCACCTCCGGTTCGATCACGCCGGAGGCGGCCTGCACCTCGGTGCAGCTGCATCTGCAGGTGACTCCGGAACGCTTCGCGGACGTGTGGAACGCGGCCCAGGCCGTCGCGGCGGTTCAGGTGGCCATGGGCGCCAATTCCCCCTTCCTGTTCGGCCGGGAGCTGTGGCGCGAGTCGCGGCCGCCCCTCTTCCAGCAGGCCACGGACACCAGGCCGCCCGAACTCCAGAACCAGGGGGTGCGGCCGCGGACGTGGTTCGGCGAGCGGTGGGTCGATTCGGTGTACGAGCTCTTCGAGGAGAACGTCCGCTACTTTCCCCCTCTGCTGCCCATCTGCGACGAGGAGGACCCGCTGCGGGTCCTCGACGGCGGCGGGGTGCCGCGGCTCCAGGAGCTCGTCCTGCACAACGGCACGGTCTACCGGTGGAACCGTCCGGTGTACGGGCTCGCGGACGGCGTCCCGCACCTGCGGGTGGAGAACCGGGTGCTGCCCGCGGGCCCGACCGTCGCCGATGTGATCGCCAACACCGCGCTCTACTACGGACTTGTGCGGGCTCTCGCGGAGGAATCCCGTCCGGTGTGGACGAGGATGCCCTTCACCGCCGCGGCCGAGAACTTCGAGACCGCCTGCCGCCGGGGCATCGACGCGGAACTGCTCTGGCCCCGGCCCGGACGCTCCGGCGGGCTGACCCGGGTGCCGGCCGTCAAGCTCGTGCGGGACGAGCTGCTGCCCCTGGCCGCCGCGGGACTCGAAGCCTGGAACGTCGAGCCCGCGGACCGGGACCTCTACCTGGGAATCATCGAGGAGCGCTGCAGGCGGCGGGTGAACGGGGCGTCCTGGCAGGCGGACACCTACCACCGGGCACGGGAGGCCGGGCAGGGGCGGGCCGAGGCGCTCGCCGGCATGACCCGGCGGTACGCCGAACTGATGCAGGACGGTGAGCCCGTACACACCTGGCCGGTGGACCGCCCCGCCCGATGAGCGCCAGGGGCGGCCGGCCGTCCCGCAGCCGCTCCGGGCACGCGACGCCGGTGACCTGCCGCATGGACGTACCGTGCACCGGAAAGCTCCGTCCCGGACGCGCCCTGCTCCCGCGCGGGGTACTCCCACGGTGGCCGCGGGAGTACCCCGCTCCGGCCGTGCGCCCACCAGGGATCACGCGACAGCCCTTACTCCCCGGCTGCGCCGCCGCTCTGTCCTGCGGTCATGACGGCCTGGAGGATCACCGCCTGGATCTCCGCCGGGTCGTTGACCTGATAGCCGCCACCGCCGGTCACCTTCGCTATCTCGTTCACCTCGTCGCGGTCGGCGTCGGGGCCTACCGCGATGGCGAGCAGCGGAACGGGGCGCTCCGGGTCGGTGATCTTCTTCAGTTCGGCGATCAGGGCGGAGCGGGAGATGGACTTCTCATCCTGGTTCGAGCCGTCGGTGAGGATCACGACAGCGTTGAACTTGCCCTTCACGTAGGTGCGCTGCGCCTCCTTGAAGGCGGCCAGCGCGGTGTCGTACAGACCCGTCGCGCCGTCGGGCACGGGCTTCAGCGCGGCGAACGCCGCGGCGAGCTTCTCGCGGTGCGTGCCGCCGCCCTTGGCCGGGTCGCCGAGCCGCGCGGTCGGGACCAGACTGCGGTAGTCCTTCTCGCCGTCGAGCGTGGTGGCGAACTCCCAGAGGCCGATCTCGTCGTTCGGGGTGAACTGGTTGAGCGCCTGGATCAGGGACGCCTTGGTGACGTCCATCCGGGACTGGTTGCGGCCGGGCACGATGGTGGCCATCGACCCCGAGGCGTCGACGACGGTGGTGAGCCGCGCGCTCTGCACGGTGATCGTCCACATGCCGAGCGTCTCCTGCAGTGTCTCGTCCGAGGGAGCCACCCCGGGAGACGTGGCGTACGGCTGGGGCGACTTACCGCCGGCCGAGGCGACGAGCCCCTCGTCCGCCGTGCCGTCGACGGTGCGGAAGCCGTGCGCGTTCAAGGTGCGCTGCGCGGCGTCCTCGGACAGCAGGGTCATGAACCGCAGCGCTGCCCGGCTCTCGTCCGTCGACTGCTCCTCCTCGTTGACCAGGGTGAACGGGTAGTTGAGGAGCGGAGCGCCGTCCTTGGGATAGAAGAGGTCGAGCTTGCCGCCGTCCGTCGACTCGGCGTTGTGGGCGAACGCCGCCTGTTCGGAGAGAAGCACCGCCTGGTTGCGTGCCGGATTGCCCTCCTCCGCACCGGAACCGTCCTGGGGCAGTGTCTCGACGACCTGGGTGTCGCCGTCCGACATCCGCTGGGCGAGCAGCTTGGCGGTGGCCGCGGCTCTGGTGTCGCTGTCCCCGCCCAGCTTGTCGGACGAGATTCCGATGCTCGTCAGCGCGAGCAGCCCCGTGGCACTGCGTGCCGGGTCGGCCGAGCCCAGACGCACCTTGTCGGACTCCATGGCCGCGGCGGTCAGTTCCGCCCAGGAGTACTTCTTCTCCGGCCAGCCGAGACTCTTGGCGGCGGAGGGCACCATGGCGAGCGTCACCGGTGAGGAGGCGATGGAGTCGCCCGGAGTGATCGGGACGGCGTCTCCCGTGCCCTTCGCCCGGTTCAGCCAGAGATCGGAGTCGGGGAGCCACATCTGGTAGTCCGGCGCGCGGGTGCCGCGCGCGAGCGCGTCCGCCACCTTGTACGAGTCACGGGCCACCACATCCACGTCCACGCAGCGGCCGTCGGATCTCAGATCGTCCTTGCGCGCCTTGTCGGCGACGGCACGCACGGCGGGGGCGATGTCCGGTGAGGTCATCATGGACAGGTGCACAGCGGTGTCCTCGCAGGACTTCGAGAACGAAAGCAAGCCGCCCTGTGCCGCGACCGCCGTTCCCGCGGCCACGGCGAGAACGAGCATGGTGGCGATGGCCACGGTGCGACGGCGACGCGGTGGACGGTCCCCGCTTCCGTCCGTGGCGTAGTCGTCGGGCAAGCTGTGACGTCCCATGTCGGTGGTGCCCCTCCTTGAGGATGAACAAGGAAAAGGGGGACCACACCATCGGCAATGGTGCTCGTCCCCCGGCCTGTCGCGCATGATCTTCGTACCTGCATTCGAGACCCTAGCGGGACGGGGAGCGGCATGGGACGTGAATGCACAACTGAGGGCAGGTGTACAGGTGGAGGTGGGGCGAGTGGCTGATTCTTTTCCTCAAGAGGCCGTCTCACGAAGGATCTTGCGGTCCGAGACCGTGTTGGTGCTGGCCCTCTCGCTGGGAGCCAGCGGGGTGTCTGCCCTGATCAGTTTTGTCGGATCCCTGACGAAACCAGGGGGTTTGAAGGATCAGGCGGCCACGCTCAACAGCTCCTACGCGCCGGGACGTCCATGGCTGGATCTCGCCTGGCAGCTCTTCGGGATCACGACGGCACTGGTGCCCGTCGCTCTGGTGGCGCATCTGCTGATCAGGGAGGGGGCCGGGCTGCGGGCCATCGGCTTCGACCGGACCCGGCCGGGGTCCGACCTCGGGCGCGGGGCGTTGGTGGCGGCGGGTATCGGAAGCGCGGGTCTGGCCTTCTACCTGGTCGCCCGGGCCGCCGGTTTCAACCTCACGGTCGTTCCCGAGTCGCTGCCCGACGTGTGGTGGAAGTTCCCGGTGCTGATCCTGTCGGCGATCCAGAACTCCGTGGTGGAGGAAGTGATCGTCGTGGGATATCTGCTGCGCCGGCTGGGGCAGTTGGGCTGGACCCCGATGGCCGCGCTGGTGGCCAGTTCGGTTCTGCGCGGCTCCTACCACCTGTACCAGGGCGTCGGAGGATTCATCGGCAACATGGTGATGGGCGTCGTCTTCGTGCTGCTGTACCGCCGCTGGCAGCGGGTGGGGCCGCTGGTCGCCGCGCACGCCCTGCTCGACATCGGCGCGTTCGTCGGCTACGCGCTGCTCGCCGGGAAGGTGGGCTGGCTGCCGACGCCGTGAGCAAGGGGGTGCGTGTCCGGGGAGGGGGTGTGCGGGACGAGCCGCACACCCCCTCCCCGCGTCGTCACAGGGTGACGAGCAGTTCGCCGTCCACGACCGTCACCGCGCGGCCGGTCAGCAGCGTGCGGTCGGCGCGCAGCGACGTACGGACCAGCCCGGACCGGGCGGACACCTGCAGGCCTGTCAGCTCGTCGCGGCCGAGCCGGTCCGACCAGAACGGCGCGAGCGCGGTGTGGGAGCTGCCTGTCACCGGGTCCTCGTCGATGCCCACGGCGGGAAAGAAGCCTCGGGAGACGAAGTCGTAGCCGCCGTCGGGGGCGTCGGCGGCGGCCGTCGCGATCACACCGCGGCGGGAGAGGGCGGCCAGCGCCGCGAAGTCCGGGGCGAGTGCCCGCACGGTCGCCTCGTCGGCCAGCTCCACGAGCAGGTCACCCACGTGCGGACCGGTGTCGTGCACGGACACGGGCTCCGCGCCCAGGGCGGCGGCCAGCCCCCGGGGCGGCGCTTCGGGCGTCAGTGGCGCGGTGGGGAAATCGAGTGCGATCGAACCGTCCGGCGCCGTGATCGAGGTGAGGATCCCGCACCGGGCGGCGAAGCGCACCGTGCCGCTCGCGGCCGACGTGGTGTGCAGGACATGGGCCGTGGCAAGGGTGGCGTGGCCGCACATGTCGACCTCGGTGGTCGGGGTGAACCAGCGCAGCGCCCAGTCGGCGGCTCCGCCCGGAGGCAGTGGGTGGGCGAACGCGGTCTCGGAGTGGTTCAGCTCCGCGGCGATCTGCTGGAGCAGGCTGTCCTCGGGAAAGCCCTCCGGGCCCAGGAGCAGGACGCCCGCCGGATTGCCGGAGAAGGGGCGGTCGGTGAACGCGTCGACGATGCGAATCCTCATGATCCGACGCTAGGGGCGCGGCAAAGCCGCAGGCCAAGGCCAATTCCGTTTGGGTGGCTCGAAAATCCGGAGCAAGGGGTTTGCCAGGCGACCGGTTCCGATATATCGTTGACGCATCGCGACAGTATGCGATGTGTCAAAGATCTATACGAGAAGGAGTACGGTCATGCGTTCACATGGACACGAGCACGGACATGGACACGGTCATGGGCACGGCCCCTGCGGGCCCGGCCAGCACGAGCGGGGGGACTTCGAGGGGCGTCGGGCGGCCTTCGGGCAGTTCGGCCCGCCGTTCGGCGGTGGTGGTCCCTTCGGTGGAGGGCGCGGCCGCGGCGGCGGCCGGGGAAGGGCGCGGCGCGGTGACGTGCGTGCGTCGATCCTCGCGCTGCTGAAGGACCGGCCGATGCACGGTTACGAGATGATTCAGGAGATCGGCGAGCGCAGTGGCGGGGCCTGGCGGCCCAGTCCGGGCTCGGTGTACCCGACCCTTCAGCTGCTGGAGGACGAGGGCCTGATCGTCAGTGCGAGCGAGGGTGGCAAGAAGTTGTTCACCCTGACCGACGCCGGCCGTACCGAGGCGGAGTCGGGGGCCGACGCGCCCTGGGAGGAAGCCGGGCGCGGCGTCGACTGGGAGAGCCTCAACGAGGTCCGGCAGGCCGGTTTCGGCATGATGGAGGCGTTCGGCCAGGTCTGGAAGACCGGCTCGCCCGACCAGCGCGAGAAGGCGCTGTCGGTGATCAACGAGGCCCGGAAGAAGCTCTACCTCATCCTCGCCGACGAGGGCTGAACCGGCGGTGGGACAGCAGGGAGAAGGTGTGCCGAAGGGCCCCGCGGCGTTGTCGCGGGGCCCTTCGGTGTCGTCGGTACGTGGTGGCCGCCCGGGAGTGGTCAGGCGACGACCAGCCCGTCCAGTTTGCGCAGGGACTCGATGAGCGCCGCGGTGGCGGAGTCCTTCAGTTTGCCGGCCATCAGGGACACCGCCGCGCCGGTGAACTCGCCGTCGATGCGGACCGTGGTGGCGTCCCCGTCCGGCGTCAGTACGTAGCTCATCTTCAGATTGACCCCCATCGGACCCTTGCCCGTGGTCGTCAGTAGGCGGCCGTCCTCCAGCTCCGCCACCGTCCAGGTCACTTCGGCGGGGAACCCCATGAGCTTCAGGTTCTCCTCGTAGGTGCCCGCCAGTTCGAGCGTGGCGGGACCCCCCTTGGGGAAGCTGGTGTGGGTGGCGTTCCACTCCCCGTACGTGCTGAAGTCGGTCAGCTGGGTCCAGACCTTCCCGGCCGGTGCTTCGATGCGCGCCTCTGCACTGACTTCGGCCATGCGACCACCCCTTCTCGACGGGTTCCGGTGTCGCGGAACGTAGCCGCAGCGGCGGGAACATTCAATACTGATGAAGCGTCAGATCTGTGGGGCCGGTCCGGTCCGCCAGATCAGGGCCGCGTCGAAACGGTCGCAGGCGCGGGGGTGCGGTCCGTCGTCGTGGCAGTGGAACGCGGCCCAGAAGAGGTCCGCGAGCAGGGCGTCGGACGGCGCGTGGACCCGGTAGACGTACTCGCGCCCGTCGAGCGCCGGCAGCGAGACGAGCCAGCTCACCTCCGGCCCCCTTCCCGCCGCCGTCACAGTGCTCCGGCCTGTGAGACGTGTACGGGGACGCTTCCGGTTGCTGCGGGAGCGTGAGGCAAGGCGGCGCGCGCCGTCAGGGGGAATTCGTTCTCTGTATGGCGCGATCTCATCCGTAAGGAGGAGGTCTCGCTCCTCTGTGCCCAACTCGGGTGGGATGCGGCAATGAGACTCTCCGGGGACGCTCGGGATCAATTCGGCTGATGGGGTGGAAGGGTGCAGAACCGGACGCCGCGGATCCCTCAACAGCCCGCACCGAACCATCGTGCTGAGTTCGACGCCAGACTCACTGCGGAGCTGGCCGCCGTGGTCACGGGCGCGCGCAGGCGCGCCCTGCGGGACGGCGACCGGCAGATCGACACGGCTCATCTGCTGCACTCCCTCATCGAGTCGGACCCCGAGGTCCGCGCCGCTTTCGACGGTGGTCCGCAGCTGGCCAGAGTGCTCGGCTACCTCGTCCAGCGCAGCATCGGATACGGGCTCCGCTGGCAGGGGGCGGTCGAGGACTCGGGAGCCCTCCCGGTGGTGACGGACAGGGGTGCCGAGGGCTGGTCGCCCTCCGCGGCGTCCGCGATGGCCGGTGCGTACCGTCGTGCGCGGTTGCTCGGACGTGAACGGGCCGGTGGCCGCGACCTGCTCGTGGCGTTGACCGCGGACCGGGAGTGCCGGGCCGTCGAGGTACTGGAGCGGGCGGGCGTCGACGCGGCACTGCTCGAGGACCGGATCGTGGAGGAGTCCTCCCGGGAGTGAGCGCCGGGATCAGCCCGGCGGCTGCGCGAGCGCGTCGAGGGCCGGGCGGAGCAGGGCGGTCACACGGTCGGCGGGAGCGTCCGTGAGGGCGTTGAGCCCGAGCAGCTGGTGGCCGATGGTGACGCCCACCATCGTGGTGACGATCAGCGCGGCGCGCAGTTCCGCTTCCCCGCTGTCCTTGCTGTTCCTGCTGCCGTTGCTGTTCCCGCTGTCGTTGCTGTGCTTGCCGTCTCTGCGGTTTTCGTCGGTCCCGTCGGCTGACAGTGCGTCGCCGATGCCGGTGATCTGCCGGTCGAGCGCCTCGCGGGCGTGATCGGCCGCGGTCGGATCGGTGAGCATCGACCGCAGCATCGCCAGTGTGCCGTCCGGCAGTCCACCGAGCTTGACGCCCAGGGTGGCCAGCAGGTGGTCGAGGAGTTCCTCGCGGCCCCCGGCCACGCCCTCCTCCGACGTCCGGGGTGCCGGTGGTGGCGCCTGCACCGACTGGGAGAACAGTCCGCGCTTGGAACCGAAGTACTGCATCACCAGGGCCGGATCGACACCTGCCGCGGCGGCCACCGCGCGGATGGTGGTGCGGTCGAACCCCTTGGCCGCGAACAGCTCGCGGGCGCTGTCGAGGATGCGTGCCTCGGTGGCCCGTCGGCGGTCCGCGCGGGAGGTGGGGTGACTGGTCACGCGTTGACTCTACAGCTGTTGACCGAGACCGGACAGACTCGTACGCTCATTCACTCAACGATCGTTGAGTGAATGAGGTGGGCTGCATGACGAATTCGCAGGCAGGTGCTTCCCGTACGCCGCGCATGGTGCTGGACCGCTACCACCGGGCCATGCTGGACAAGTCGGCCGACGACTTGGCCGATCTGTACGCCGTGGACGCCGAGCACGAGTTCCCGTTCTCCGCTCCGGGCTTCCCCGCCCGCTTCGCGGGGCGCGAGGCGGTGCGTGCGGGGTATCGGGCGGCCTGGGGCGCCAGTCCGTTGCGGGTGAAGGAGATCAAGGATGTGGTCGTCCACGTGTCCGACGATCCGCGCACGGTCATAGCCGGGCACGTGGTCGTGGTCCAGACGGCGGCGGGTGACCGCGCCGCCGTCCCCGGACTGCTGATCATCGACGTCCACGACGGTCTGATCACACGGGTACGCGACTACATGGACGCCCTGGCTGTCGCCCGCGTCGCCGGGGTGTCCGGCGCGTAGGGGGCGCACGGCCCCCGGGGGGCGTGCGGTGCGACGTCCGGCGTCGCTCGATCCCGCGCAGGGGTGAGCCCCGGCGCCGCCCTGTCCCGGGGCCGGCGGCGCAGGACGGCGCCCAGTCGTGTGCGTCAGGGGCACGAATGACATCGGAGTGTTACCCGCGTCAGGCGTCACCAGGGTGACGCTCCTGACGCCAGCTGCCATGATGTGCCGATGCACGCGTCTCAGGGGAGAAGCGCCGGCCTGGGACTCGCCCTCGCTTCGGCCTTCGCATTCGGCGGTTCCGGAGTGGCGGCCAAGCCGCTCATCGAGGCGGGGCTCGACCCGCTCCACGTGGTGTGGCTCCGGGTGGCGGGTGCCGCGCTCGTCATGCTGCCCGTGGCCTGGCGCCACCGGGACCTGGTCCGCAAGCGCCCCGTGCTGCTGCTGGGATTCGGGCTGCTCGCGGTGGCCGGCGTCCAGGCCTGCTATTTCGCTGCCATCTCCCGTATCCCGGTGGGCGTTGCGCTGCTCGTCGAATACCTGGCGCCGGCGCTCGTCCTCGGCTGGGTGCGATTCGTCCAGCGCCGGCCCGTGACGAGGGCGGCCGCGGTGGGTGTCGTCCTCGCGGTGGGGGGACTGGCCTGTGTCGTCGAGGTGTGGTCCGGGCTGAGCTTCGACGCCGTCGGGCTGCTGCTCGCCCTCGGCGCTGCCTGTTGCCAGGTCGGCTACTTCGTCCTCTCCGATCAGGGCAGCGCCGACTCGGCCGAGGGCGCCGAGCCCCCGCATCCGGTCGGTGTCATCGCCTACGGTCTCCTGATCGGGGCCGCCGTGCTCACCGTCGTGGCGCGGCCCTGGGGCATGGACTGGTCCGTCCTCCGCGGCGACACGGCCATGAACGGCACGGACGTGCCCGCCTGGCTGCTCCTCGTCTGGATCGTGCTCCTGGCCACCGTGATCGCGTACGTGACCGGCGTCATCTCGGTGCGGCTGCTGTCGCCCGCGGTGGCGGGCGTCGTCGCCTGCCTGGAAGCCGTCATCGCCACCGTGCTGGCGTGGGTGCTGCTCGGGGAACATCTGGCCGCCCCGCAGCTCATCGGCGGTGCGCTCGTGCTGACCGGCGCCTTCATCGCGCAGTCGTCGACGCCCAAGGCGCCCTCAGGCCCGGTCGCCTCGGGGCCGGGCGGGGAGCGGACGGCTGCCGAGGGGGAGTTGCCTGCCGGCCGCACCGCCTTCTAAGGTGACGATCATGCGTTTGACCGTACTTCCGCCGCCTGCCGTCTAGCGCGGGCAGCCACACCTGACGAAGACCGGGCTCGGGCAGTCCCCGAGCGGTTCGTCGCTGCCCGCGTGCCGAGCCGAGCGACCACTTTCCTGTCTTCCTCTGGAGAAGTCACGTGTCGAACCCTGCTTCCGGCCTGCCCGTCGGGCGGAGCCTGTGCTATCTGATCATCGCCGGAGTGGCCTGGGGCACGGCCGGTGCCGCCGCCTCGCTGGTCTTCGAGGCCAGCGACCTCGGCCCCCTCGCGCTGTCGTTCTGGCGCTGCGCGGGCGGCCTCGTACTCCTGCTTGCCGCGCTCCTGCTGCGGCCCGGCCGTGCGGCCACCGTCGCCGAGTCCGGGCGTCGGCGGCTGCTGCGCGTTCTCGGTACCGGAATCGGTCTCGCCGTGTTCCAGACCGCCTACTTCGCTGCCGTCCAGGCCACCGGGCTCGCGGTCGGCACCGTGGTCACCCTCGGTGCGGGGCCCGTCCTCATCGCCGTCGGCGCCCGGCTGACGATGGGGGAGCGGCTCGGACTCGGCGGACTCGCCGCGGTCGCCGGAGCGCTGACCGGTCTCGCCGTACTGGTGCTCGGAGACGATGCGGGTACGGTGCGGCCGGCCGGGATCGCGCTGGCACTGCTGTCCGCGGCCGGCTACGCGGCGATCACCCTGCTCACCCGGTGGCTCGGCCGTGACGGCCGCGGTGCGGATCCGCTCGGCACCAGCGCCTGGGCGTTCGCCGTCGCCGCGGTGATCCTGCTGCCGATGGCGGCGGGCGAGGGACTCGTCCCGCAGACGGACCACCCTGCGCAGGTGGTGACGCTGCTCGTGTACGTCGCGGCGATTCCGACCGCGCTCGCCTACGCGCTCTACTTCGCGGGCGCCGCGGTGGTGCGTGCAGCCACCGTGTCCGTGATCATGCTGCTCGAACCGGTCAGCGCGGCGGCCATCGCCGTCGTCGTGCTCCGGGAGCAGCTCACGCCTGCCACCGTCGCCGGAACGCTGCTGCTGCTCACGGCGGTGGTGGGGCTGGCCGTTGCCGAGACACGCGGCGCCGCGAACGCCCGCCGGGAGGCGGCCGTCCCGGTGTGACCGGCGGGGCGGCGGGGTGATGGCCGTTTGCGCGGCCCCGCCGTCCCGGGACGGCGGCCTTACCGGTTCGGTGTTGGTCTTCGCGCGGCCTCGCCGGCCCGGGTCGGGTGGCCGTTGCGCGGCCTTGCCGTTCCGGGTCGGTGGCCTTCGCGCGGCTCCGCCGGCCCGGGTCGGCGGCTTTCGCGCGGCCCCGCCGGCCCGGGTCGGTTCAGAGCGCCTTCAGGTAGTCCGGGACGCTGATCGCGGGATTGAGGTTGTCCGCCGGAACCGGCGTGGTGTAGCCGGGCGCGAGAGGGACGACGCCCGCCCAGTGGGGCAGTGTCAGGTCGCGTTCGTCGTCGTTGGGACCACCGGTGCGGATCTTGGCGGAGACCTCTCGCAGGTCCAGCCGGATCACGGCGGTTGCCGCCAGCTCCTTCTCGTCGGCGGGCCGTGAGTCCATCGACCGCCCGGGCACGACCTGCTCGACGATGGCATCGAGGGCGACGCGCCGTTCCTCGGGGTCGGTCACCGCCTGCGCCACGCCGTGCACGACCACGGAGCGGTAGTTGAGCGAGTGGTGGAAGGCGGAACGCGCGAGCACCAGCCCGTCGACATGTGTCACCGTCAGACACACGGGCAGTCCCTCGTCGCTTCCGCCCGCCGCCCGCAGCGGGCGGGAGCCGGTGGAGCCGTGTACGTAGAGCCGCTCGCCGACCCGGCCGAAGAGCGTGGGAAGGACGACGGGCGCGCCGTCGCGTACGAAGCCGAGGTGGCAGATGTACGCCTCGTCGAGTATCGAGTGGACCTGTTCCCGGTCGTACGAGGCCCGTTCGCGGGAGCGGGTCGGGACCGTGCGGCCGGTCGCTTCGTAGGTGGTGGCGATCGTGGCTGTGGCTGTGGCTGTGGCTGTGGCTGTGGTTCCGGGGCCGGTCGTGGTCGCGGGGCCCGGGGCCGTGGGCTGCTGGGGATCGGTCTCCGGCATTGTGAACTCCATTGCACTAGTGCATACTGTTCTTTGTGCTAGGAGAGTATCGGATCAGTGGGCGGCGTGCATCGGAGATTGCCGCCAGTGTGGAGCGGGCGGTCGGTTCGGGTGAGCTGGCGCCCGGACAAGTGCTGCCTCCCATGCGGGAGTTGGCGAGTCGGCTGGAGGTGAATCCCAATACGGTGGCGGCCGCCTACCGCACGCTGCGAGAGCGGGGCGTGATCGAGACGGCCGGGCGCCGAGGCAGCAGGGTCAGGCCGCGGCCGGCGAGCACCGCCCGCGGGTCGGTGCGGGTGGAGGCCCCGCCGGGTGTGCGGGACCTGGGGGAGGGTAACCCCGACCCCGCGCTGCTGCCCGCGTTGGGGGACGCCTTCGCCGTGGTCGCCGAGGCGTACGCACGCGCGCCGGGGATGTACGCGCAGGCGCCCGTCGACCCGGAGTTCGCCGCGCTGGCGCGCGCCGGGTTCGACGCGGACGGTGTTCCGGCCGGGCCGGTGATCGCCACCTCGGGGTCGCTGGACGCTATCGAAAGAGTGCTGGTCGCCCATCTCAGACCGGGTGACGCGGTCGCGGTCGAGGATCCGGGCTGGGGCGGTCTGCTGGATCTGGTCCCGGCACTGGGCATGCGCCCGGTCCCGGTTCCCGTCGACGACGACGGGCCCCTGCCGGACGCGCTCGACGCCGCGCTCCGGGCGGGTGCGCGCGCGGCCGTCATCACCGACCGGGCTCAGAATCCGACCGGAGCCGCGATCGGGGCCGGGCGTGCGGCTGAACTGCGGGCGGTCCTCGCCGGGCACCGGGGCGTGCTGCTCATCGAGGACGACCACGGGCACGCCATCGTCGACCTGCCGCTGTACCCCCTGGCCGGCGCCACGGACCGGTGGGCGTTCGTGCGGTCCGTCGCCAAGGCGTACGGGCCGGACCTGCGGGTCGCCGTGCTGACCGGGGATGCGGTCACCGCCGACCGGGTCTCGGGCCGGCAGCGGCTGGGGCCGGGCTGGGTCAGCCGGCTGCTGCAACGGGCGGTGGTTCATCTGTGGACGACCGGCGCGGTCGACCCCCACGCGGTGGCCAGGTCGTACGCCCGCCGCCGGGACGCACTGGTGCGGGCCTTGGAGGAGCGGGGGGTCGAGGCGCACGGACGCAGCGGGATGAACGTGTGGGTCCCGGTGAGCGACGAGACGGGGGCCGTGGCACGCCTGCTGCACGCGGGCTGGGCGGTGGCCCCCGGAGCCCGCTTCCGGATATCCGCTCCACAGGGGATCCGGCTCACGGTGTCACCGCTCGCGGACGCCGACATCGGGCCCCTCGCGGATGCGGTGGCAGCGGCGGCGGGGCCCGCGAACCCGTTGAGCTACGGCTGAGGTGCGACCGCTCCCGGCGGCGCGGCTGCGACCGCTCACGGCCACCCGGCTACGGCCGCTCGCGGCGGTAGGGTCCGGGCGGCTGTTCCGGCGGGGCGGTGGCTCGGGTGGCGCGGGGTCTGCTCTGGGTCAGTGCCGCCCCCGCCAGGACGACGAGGGCGCCGACGGGGGTGTTCCAGCTCAACTGCTCACCGAGCAGCGCCACTCCGGCTGCGGTGGCGATGACGGGGATGAAGTAGGTGACCATCTGGGCGGTCGTCGGACCGACCTCGGTGACCAGGCCGTACTGCAGCAGCACGGCGAGACCCGTACCCAGGGCGCCCAGGGCGACGACGGCCAGAGTGGGCCACAGTGGGAATCTCTCGGGTGCCGAGGTGAACAGCGGGGTCACCAGCGCGAGCTGCGCCGTGCCGAGGAAGAGCTGGCTGCCGGTGAGGGAGAGCGCCGAGGAACCGCTGCCCGCGAGAGTGCGGCGGACGTAGATCCAGCCGATCGGATAGCTGAGGGAGGCCAGGAGCGCCATCGCCGTACCGCTGAAGTCCAGGCCGGAGAAGCCCTGCCAGGCGCCGAGCACCGTGAGTACGCCGAGGAACCCGAGCCCGAGACCGGCGACGCGGCGGCGGGTCGGGCGGTCCTCGGAGAGTGCGACGAGGGAGAGTGCCATGCCCCACAGGGGTGAGGTCGCGTTGCAGATGCCGGCCAGGGTCGACGGGATGGTCAGTTCCGCGTAGGCGAACAGGGAGAACGGCAGGGCGTTGAGGAAGAACGCGGCGACGGCCAGATGGCCCCAGGTGCGGGCGGTTCGCGGCAGCCGCTCCCGCTTGACCACCATGGCGATGGCCAGGACCGCGGTCCCCGACAGCAGTCGGCCGAGGGTGACCTGGAACGGTGCGTAGCCGTCGGTCCCGACCTTGATGAGGAGGAAGCTGAAGCCCCAGATGAGCGAGAGCGCCCCGAAGCGCAGCCGCCAGTCCAGTGCCGGGCGGCCGGAGTCCCCGGCGGGATCGGCGGGAGTAACGGCAGTGACGGGAGAGATGGGATCGGTCGGATCGGCGGGACCGGCTGTGGCGGCTGGATCGGCCGGATCGGCCGTGGTGGCCGTGGCGGCCGGGGTGGCCGGGGTGGCCGGAACGGCGCGAGCGGTCAGGGTCGCACGGGTGGCCTGAGTTGCCCTTCCGGCCTGGGTGGCGAGAGGGGAGGCCGGGGTGGTCTGCCCGGTTCCCGGGGTCGCGGTGGCCGTGGACGTCTGCTCGGTCCGCCGTACGAGGGTGGTCTCGGCGGCCGGGCTTCCCGGCGCGGGTGGTGCGCTCATGAGGGCAACGATGACGACTGTGTTCTCGTAGCACAAGTGAGACTTTCTGTGGATGTCTGCGTAGCATTGCTTACATGTTGAACCTGGAGCGTCTCCGCACGCTGGATGCCCTGGCCCGGCTCGGTTCGGTCAGCGGTGCCGCCGAGGGGCTGCACGTCACCACGTCCGCCGTCTCCCAGCAGATGGCGAAGCTGGAGCGGGAAGTGGGTCAGCAGCTACTGGCCAAGAACGGGCGAGGGATCCGGCTTACCGACGCGGGGCAGCTGCTCGCCGACCACGCGGCCCGAATCCTCTCGCAGGTCGAGCTCGCCCAGTCCGACATCGAGGCCCAACGGGGCGAGGTGGTGGGCGAGATCCGGCTGAGCGCGTTTCCCACCGCGGCGCGCGGACTCTTTCCGGCGACGCTCCGCGCCCTGCGCTCCGACCATCCCGAACTCCGCGTGCATACGCGGGAACTGGAGCCCGAGGACGGGCTCCGGGCGGTACTCAGAGGCGACATCGACCTCGCCGTGGTGCTGGACTGGAGCAACAAGCGGCTGCCGGTCCCCGGCGGCCTCGCCCGCGCGCAACTGCTCGACGACGCGCCGGACATCGCGATGCCGGCCGGTCATCCGCTCGCGGATCGGGACAAGGTCGATCTGGAGGACTTCGCGGATGACGACTGGGTGTCCTGGCCCGAGGGTGAATTCTGCTACGACTGGCTGATGTTCACCCTCCGCTCCAAGGGGATCGAGCCGCGCATCGCCCATCTGGCCGGCGAGCACCACACCCAACTTGCTCTGATCGCTGCGGGGATGGGTGTCTGCGTGGCACCCCGGCTGGGCCGCGGGCCTGTGCCCGACGGGGTGCGGCTGGTGCCGGTCCGGCAGAAGATGCGGCGGCACGTCCACGCGGTGTGGCGGGCGGACGCGGACCGGCGTCCGTCGATCAGGGCGGCCGTCGCGGCGCTCCGGGAGGTGGGGCGGGAGCTGGACGATCCGATGGGGGAGGCGTAGCGGCCGGGGCGTGCTAGCCGTTCGAGGCCCGGCCCGCGAGGTCTGCCCCGCGAGGTCTGCCCCGCGAGGCCCGGCCCCCGCGAGGCCCGACCCCCTCGCGGCCCGGCCCTCGCCGTTCCGACCCTCACGTCCCGTTCCGGCCGGTCCCGGCCGGACCCGTTCCGGCACTCACGCCGCGGCCCGGTGCTCGCGTCCCTTTCGCTCACGTCCCGTTCCGGCGCTTACGTCCCGTCCTAGCCGTTCGTGTCCCGGCCCCCGTTCGTGTCCCGGCCCGTTCCGGACCGCACGCCCGATCGGGTTTGTACGCACGTCCCGGACCGTACGTTCGGGCGGCTCACGGCCCGGCCGCTCAGGTTCAGGCCGCTCACGCCCCGGCCGGGCCGGTCATCTTGCCGAAGTCCCAGGAGGTGACGGCCTCGGGCGTGAGCCGCATCCAGGCGTGCCGGCCGTCGTGCGGCATCGTGTCCATGTCGAAGTACTTCGCCGCGAACAGCCTCTCGGGGACGCTGAGTTCCGGGCAGAGCTCGCCCGTGCGCGGTGCCTCGCCGACGAAGACGGCCTCGCCCGAGAGCTCGATGCCGCGTAGTTCTCCGTACTCCACCCCGTCGTCGACCACCACCGAGATCCGCGGGTCATGGCTCAGCTGTGACCAGCGCAGGCTCCGGGTGATGGAGTAGAGCCACAGCGACGTTCCGTCCCAGCAGAACCAGAGCGCACCGACGTGCGGGCGGCCGTCCGCTCCGACGGTGGCGACCCGGCAGGTGCGCTGTCCTGCGAGGTAGGCGTCCCGCTCCTCGTCGGTCATCATGATCCGGCGACCCCGCCGCTGACTGACGGCCATGGAAGCCCCCTCCTCGTAGCTGACTATTCGTCAGGAAATCATGAGGCCTCTTCCTTCATCGCGCAATGGAGGTTAGCCTCGCGCGGCCGATCCGTCACCGAGAGGGGCAGCCGTGCCGTCCAGGGAACAGCTAGCCGAGCAGACCGATCCGGCGACTACCGTCCTGCTGACGGTGGAATGCCAGCAGGGTGTCGTCGGGCCCGACAGCGCGCTGCCCGAACTGGCCAAGGAAGCCAGGTCCTCCGGAACCCTGCACAACGTCGCACGACTGGTCGCCGCCGCCCACGAGTCGGGCGTCCAGGTGCTGCACGCGGTGGCCGAACGGCGCCCGGACGGCCGGGGCGCCAACAGCAACGCCCGTCTCTTCCGTGCTGCGGGACGGCTTCCCGTACAGCAGCATTCCGGCACCACGGCGGTCCGGATCGCCGAGCCCATCGAGGTGGCGGACGAGGACCTCGTCGTCCGCAGGCTGCACGGGCTGTCGCCGATAGCCGGTACGGATGTGGACGCCCTGCTCCGTAACCTGGGCTGTCGCACCCTGGTCGTCACCGGCGTCTCGGCGAACGTGGCGATTCCCAACGCGGTCTTCGACGCGGTGAACCTCGGGTACACCGCGGTGGTGCCGTCCGACGCCATCGCGGGGGTGCCTGCCGACTACACCCCCGCGATGATCCGCAACACCCTGGCCCTGGTCGCCACCGTGACCACCACCGATGCCCTGCTCGGCTGCTGGCTGAGCGGGCGGACCAGGGTGAGGGAGTGAAGGGCGGGCCGGGTCGGCGGGCAGGCCGGCTATGACGCCAGGCTGATCGAGTCGCCCTCGACGGTGATCGCGGTGGCGGGCAGCGGTGTGGTGGCCGGACCCGTCTTGACGGCACCCGTCGCCACGTCGAACTTGCTGCCGTGGCACGGGCAGTTGATGGTGCCGTCGGACACGCTCGACACCGCGCACCCCATGTGGGTGCACTTGGACGAGAACGCCTTGAACTCACCGGCCGCGGGCTGCGTGACCACGACCCCCTGTTCCGCGAAGATCTTGCCGCCGCCCTCCGGGATGTCGGCGGTCTTCGCGAGGACCGGGCCCCCGCCGCCGTCCCCGCCGTCATCGGCCTGCTTGACGGCGCCGGAACCGGCCGCCTCCTTCGAGCTGCCGCACGCGGTCAGTACGGCGGCCACGGAGACGGCGCCGGCCGCTGTGACGACGGTCCGGCGTCCCATGTGGACCTCGTGGTCCTGCGATGCGCTCATGCTGGTGTTTCCTTCCGCGGTGTTCCCGGCTCCGACGCTTCGTCCAGAGGTACGCGCAGCCGGTGATCTGTGTTCAACGCTCCAGGGACTTCCGCAGGAAATCCCGCTCCAGCAGCAACAGATTGCTCGCGGTCTGCTCCTGGCCGACCAGGTGACCGGCGCCCGACAGCGGCAGAACCGTGTGCGGCCTGCCCGCGGCGAGCAGTGCTGCGGAGAGCCGCAGTGTGTGCGCCACGGCCACATTGTCATCGGCAAGACCGTGTACGAGCATGAGCGGCCGGGTCAGTGCCGCCGCCTCGTCCAGGAGCGAATTGCGGGCGTACGTCTCGGGCTGCACGTCCGGGTGTCCCAGGAAGCGTTCCTCCCAATGGGTGTCGTAGAGCCGCCGGTCGGCTGGCGTCGCCCCCGCCACCGCCGCATGGAAGACCTCCGGGTGCCGCAGGACGGCCGCCGCCGCCAGATAACCGCTGAACGACCAGCCGCGCATGGCCACTCGGGTCAGGTCGAGGTCCGGGTACCGGGCGGCCGCCGCGCGCAGTGCGTCGATCTGGTCCTCCAGGACGGCCGTCAGGCGGTCGCCGTGCACCGACTTCTCCCATGCCTCACCACGCCCCGGGGTGCCCCGTCCGTCGGTGACCAGCACCGCGAAGCCCTGCTCGGCGAACCACTGGGCGACCGCGACCCACCAGGCCCGTACCTCCAGGACGACCTGCATGCCGTGGCCCGCGTAGGGGCTGAGCAGCACCGGCAGCGGCCCGTCGCCCGGCCGGTGCCACGACGGCAGATAGAGCCTGCTGCGCAGTTCCCGCTTGCCCAGGCTCAGGGCCGAAGGCCGCGGGGTGACGAGCGGTTCCTCGGCGAGCACCTCGATGCCGCCCGCGGGCACACCGGCGTGGAGCACCGTCACCGTGTGGCCGTCCGGCGTCCTGCTGTCCAGGACCACCGTCGTACCGCCGACAGCGGCCGTGTGCACGCCGGGTGCGCCGCTGACCCGTACGAAACCCCCACCGGCATCACCGGGAGCGTACGACCAGACATGGATCTCGGTCGGCTCCTCGCCCGCGGTGAAGAACACCCGCCCGTCCGCCGTGCCGATCACCTCGCGGACCTCCAGGCCCGGCGGCGTCGTGGCGCCGCCGATGTCCAGCCCCTGGGTGTCGCCGTCCGGCCGCGCGGGGACGACGAGCCCTCCGGAGGCGAGGCGCAGCGGTGTGCCCGGACGCAGGGCGACCCAGGCGGGGTCGTGGGTCCGGTGCGCGGTACGCGTCGCGCCCGACGCCTCGTCCACCTCCAGGACGTGGACCGACCGCTGGTCCCGTGTCTGTACGGAGACGAGCGGCCCGTGATCGTCCCAGCCCGCCGCCACGACGTACTCGAACGCCCGGTCCGTCCATACGTCCTCGGGGTGCCCGTCCCCGGCCTCCCCGGGCAGGCGGACATCGATCCGCTCCCCGTGCACCGGCACCAGATGCATCGACACCGTCGCGTTCGGGGTGCCGGCGGCCGGGTACGCCACCACGCGGGGCGGCCGTTCCGGGTCCGAGGGATCGGCGATGTACCGGCGCCGGACCGCCGCCGTGTCGACCCGGGCGACCAGGAGCGCATCGCTGCGAGGCGACCACCAGTAACCCCGCGAGCGCCCGATCGACTCCTGCGAGACGTAGTCGGACAAGCCGTACGTCACGTGCTCGCCGTCCGGTTCGGCCAGCGGCCGGTCGCCGGTCCCGTCCGCCCTTACGGTCCGCAGCGCGCCTCCGGACACGTACGCGATCAGGGAGCCGTCGGGAGAGGGGCGGGGATCGACGGCCGGTCCGGCCGTGGCAACCCGTCGCGGTGCGCCGCCGTCGGTGCGGAGCACCCAGAGGACGCCCTGGAGTGCGAAGGCGACCAGTCGTGCGGAGGCGTCGGTGGCGTAGGACACCAACCCCGAGGAGGTCACGCGGGCCCTCTCCCGTCGGGCCAGTTCCTCGGGGGGAACCTCGCCCGGTGCGTCGTCGGCGTACGCGGGCCCGAGCGGATCGGCCAGCAGCCGCTCCGCTCCGTTCTCGTGCAGCCAGAGCCTGCTCACCGGGTCGGTGCCCGAGGTGCTCCGGACGAACAGCACCCGTTCGCCGTCGGGGGAGACGGTGAACTGCCGGGGCACGCCGAGCGAGAAGCGCCGGGTGCGGGCGAACTGGAGGGGGAAGCGTTCCGCGGCGGTCGCGCGCGCGTCGGCGGATGCGTCGAAGGGGGGAGTCACGCCGACACCATGACAGGTCGAAATACGTTCGATCCATTCCGGTTCGCCCCTTTACGATGCAGGGCTCCGCTCCGGCGGGACGGCAGCCCCGCGGACGCCGGCGACACCGGCCCTGTCACGACGGAGCCCCGGGTCACACGCGACAGGCGCGTGTGACCCGGGGCTCCGGTGACTGGATGCCGGTGAGGCGGGGATCAGTGCGTCGGGGCGGCGGCCGCCTTCTCCGCGGCGGCGTTCTCCTCAGCGAGACGCTCCATTCCGCTCTGCGTCCTGAGCGGCTTCTCCTTGATGAACAGCACCGCGATCAGGGCGAGGAACGCGAAGGGGGCGCCGATCAGGAAGACGTCCGCGGTCGCGACGCCGTACGCGTTCTCGACCACCTGACGGGCCGGTTCGGGAAGGGTGCTGAGGTTGGGAACGCCGTGCCCGGCGCCGCCGTTGTCGGCCGCCCCGCCGAAGCCCTTCTCCATCTCGGAGGCCACCCGGTGGCCGAGGACGGCGCCCAGGGCGCTCGTGCCGATCGCCCCGCCGAGGCTGCGGAAGAACGAGAGCACCGAGGTCGCCGCGCCCAGCTCCGACGCGGGAACGTCGTTCTGGGCGGCCAGCACCAGGTTCTGCATCAGCATGCCGACGCCGACGCCGAGCACGACCATGTACAGGCTGAGCACGACGAACGAGGAGTCGGCGCCGATCGTGGACAGCAGACCCATGCCCGCGGTCATGATGACGCCGCCCGCGATCAGGAAGCCCTTCCACTTGCCCCGGGAGGAGATGATCTGCCCCGCGACGGTCGTGGAGACCATCAGACCGAGGATCATCGGCAGGCTCATCAGGCCCGCGACGGTCGGCGTCTTGCCGAGGGAGATCTGGAAGTACTGCGAGAGGAACACCGTGCCGCCGAACATGGCCACGCCGACCAGCATGCTGGCGACCGTCGTCAGGGCCACGGTGCGGTTGCGGAAGATGTCCAGCGGGATGATCGGTTCCTTGACCCTGGACTCGACCAGCACCGCGGTGCCCAGCAGGACCACGCCCGCGGCGACCAGAGCGGCGGTCTGCCACGACGCCCAGTCGAACTGGTTGCCCGCCAGGGTCACCCAGAGCAGCAGGGAGCTGACGCCGCTCATGATGAGGACGGCGCCGAGGTAGTCGATCTTCACTTCCCGGCGGACCGTGGGAAGTTTCAGGGTCAGCTGGAGCAGCACGATGGCGAGCAGCGCGAACGGCACACCGATGAAGAAGCACCAGCGCCAGCCGAGCCAGGAGGTGTCGACGAGTACGCCGCCGATGAGCGGGCCCGCGACGGTACCGACGGCGAACACGGCGCCGAAGATGCCGGAGTAGCGGCCGAGTTCACGCGGCGGGATGATCGCCGCCATCACGACCTGGGCGAGTGCGGTGAGACCGCCCGCGCCGATGCCCTGCACGACGCGGCTCACGATGAGCAGCCCGACGCTGTGCGAGAAGCCGGCGACGAGCGAGCCCACGACGAACATCGACAGCGAGAGCTGGATGAGCAGCTTCTTGTCGTAGAGGTCGGACAGCTTGCCCCAGATCGGCACGGTCGCCGTCATGGCGAGGAGTTCGGCCGTGACGACCCAGGTGTACGAGGACTGGCTGCCGTTCAGGTCGGCGATGATCCTGGGCAGGGCGTTGGAGACCACGGTGGAGGCCAGGATGGCCACGAACATCCCGGCCATCAGGCCCGACATGGCCTGGAGTATCTGGCGGCGCGTCATACCGGACGCGGCCCCCTCGGGTGCACCGGCGGTACCGGTTTCGGGTGTGACGGCAGCGGTCATCGGCTGACGTTCCTCATTCTCTGGTGACTGGTTCGGCGGTGACTGGTTCGGCGGTGAATGGTTCGGCGGTGACGGGGTCCGTGGTCACTGGTTCTGTGGTGACTGGACCTGGGGTCGCTGGTTCTGTGGTGACTGGTTCCGAGGAGAGCGGGGCCGTGGCGAGCAGGTCTGCATGACGGGTGAAGCCCCGGTCATGCAGGTCTCCACGTCTTCAGGTCTTCAGGCCGGTGGCCAGCGAGGCGAACGCCTCGCGGTAGAGGCTCTGGAACGTACGGGTGCGGCCGGAGGCCACCCAGACCTCGACGGTGGCGCGCACGGCGGCGATCGCCACGTGAGCAAGCAGCCGTGGCTGGAGACCGGTCTCGGGGTCCTGTCCCAGACGCTCGGCCAGGACGGCGACCAGGGCGCGTTCGTCGGCGCCCTGGGCGGCCAGGAATCCGGGAAGCAGCGAAGGGCTCGTCCTGAGCACCGTCATCTGGAGCTCCCAGCGTTCGTGGTCCTCCTCGATCTGGGCGAGTTCCTGGGCGAGCGCCTCGCTGAGCGCTTCGAGCGCCGTGAGGTGTTCCGGGGCGTTCAGCACGGCCCGGCGGGTCCGTTCCGCGCTCTCGACGCCCGGGCGGGTGATGGCGTCCTCAAGGCACGGGAAGTAGTTGAAGAAGGTACGTACGGAGACGCCGACCGCGTCGGTGACCGCTTCCACGGTCACGTTCTCGATCCCCCGGTCCGCGGCCATGCGCAGAGCCATGTCGGCAAGGGCGTCGCGCGTCGCACGCTTCTTGCGTTCGCGCAGCCCGAGGGAGGTGTCGTCGGCACTCATGAAGGTGCATGCTATGCAATTTTGCACCCCGGGCAAAATTCTTCACGGCGAGGGTCGGGGGTGATGCGCCGGCCGCCGGTGGCGAGCGCGGCCGAAAGAGACGCTGCGCATCTCTTCACTGAGCTCGGGGAGCGCTGTTACATTCCGGAAAACAAGAATTCATTTCAGTCTGTGACTGGAGGCACCCATGACGGCTGTCCAAGATGCTCCCCACGCGCCTGCGCCGGTCCGTCGCGAACTGCCACCGTCGATGGTCGAGCGGATGACGCTGATCATGGACGTCTTCGAGGGCCGGACGGCCCGGCTCTCGCTGGAGGAAGTGGCCCGGTCCACACAGCTGCCCAGGTCGACGGCTCACCGGATCCTCGACCAGCTCGTACGGCTGCGCTGGCTCGAACACACCGGCCTCGGCTACGGACTCGGGCGCCGCGCTCTCGGCCTCGGCGGCGGGGACGGCGCGCACAGCAGGATCCGCGAGGCCGCCGCCGCCAGGCTGCACCACCTGCAGATCCAGACCGGCCTGGTCGTCCATCTGGCCGTGCTGGACGGGGCGGAGGTGCACTACCTCGACAAGGTCGGCGGCCGCTTCGCCGCGGCTGTCCCCTCCCGAGTCGGCGGCAGGGCGCCCGCCCACTCGACGGCGCTCGGCAAGGCCATGCTGGCCTGGCTCGAACCGGAGGACGTCGAAGCCAGGGCCGCCGAATCCATCGGCCGCCTGACCCAGCGGACCATCGCCGACCTCGGCACCCTGCACCAGGAACTCAACCGCATCCGGCGCCGCCACGGTCTCGCCTTCGAGCGCGGCGAGTGCTTCCCGGACATCGCCTGCGTCGCCGCCGCCGTGCGCGGGCCCGAGGGGCCGGTCGCCGCGATCTCCCTGGTGGGGGACGCCTGGTCGCCGCTGGAGAAGGTGGCTCCGCTGGTCGTGGACGCGGCCCGGCAGGTGTCGCACGAGCTGTTCCCCGAGCCGGAGACGCCGGTCAGGGCGGCGCGCCGGGCGGCCGCCGTGCCGGAGGAGACGTGGTCCCCGCAGGCCATGGACCGCCTGCTCGCCGCGGGGCAGTACGGCGACTGGCAGTAGACCGCGGATGAGGAGTACGTATACGGCCGGTCGCTTCGGCCCGTGTCGCTGCGGGCCTGGACGCGTGGCCCCGGCGGTTAGCTGCCCGGCGGGCGACTCCCGCACCCAGATGGTGGTCCTGCTGGGATCCGGAGCACATACCGCCGAGACGTATCGGGTACTTCCCCACCTCGCTGCCTGGTGCCGGTCCACGGCGGCCCTGCTGCGCCGCCGCCGGCCCGACACCGACACCTCCGTAGTCGCCCCCTGCACCTGGCGGAGCCGGTAGGACGACGAGCCGGGCCCGGCGTTGCGCAGCGGTCCCTCGGAGGCCGCTTCGCGTCCGATGCCGACGCCCGTCCCCACCGCGGCCTCCGCCCGCTCGGAGAGGGAGCGTCCGGCCGGCGGCGGTGGTCACGGCACTCACCCCCAGTGGTCGCCCCAGCCCCACGGGCCGGGGGATCCCGCCGGGCTTCCGAGGCCGAAGCCGCCGCGGAAGAAGAGCATCGGCTGCCGGTCGGCCACGGTCTCCAGGGCGAGGACCCGGCCCACCACGACATCGTGGTCGCCCGAGGCGTGCACGTCGTGGACAGCGGCATGCACCCGGGTCAGGACGCCGGGCAGCGACGGCGTACCCCAACGGGAGACCTCCCAGTCCAGCCCCTCGTACTTGTGACCCCTGCTCGAACCGAACCGGGCGCACAGATCCGTCTGTTCCTCGGCCAGGATGTTCACGGCGAACCGCCCCGACTCCCTGATCCTCGGCCAGGCCCGCCCCCGGTGGTCGGCGCAGAACAGGACCAGGGCCGGCTCCAGTGACACCGACGCGAAGGACTGGCACGCGAAGCCGGCGGGGACACCGTCCCGGCCGATCCCCGTCACCACCGTGACGCCGGACGCGAACGTGCCCATGGTGCGCCGCATCCGCGCAGGAGTCGGCTCGGTCTCCTCGCGTGCCTCGGTGGCGGACAGGGGCTCTGCGGTCATCGGGTTCACCTCGACGGGGGCGGTGCGGTGGTCTGCCCGGGACCGGGCAGGGGGCCGAAAGTAGGACAGCGGCCGAAGCGCCGGGGGGCTGTTCCCGATGAGTGGAACGCCCGCGGGCCGTGGGCCGCCGCAGGCCGCCCGCACCCCGGCGGCCGCACGCATCCCGCTGACCGAGACGCCCGCCGCATCGCCCGGCGGGCCGTGGCTACCGTCCAGGAACCGATCACACGGCACCCATGGCCAGCCCGGGAGGACACCACCACCCCGGCCGGCCCACCGGGTCCCAGGTCCACCGGACACCGAGGTCAACCGAGGCAGGGATGATGACGGCGCTGAGCCATGACTCCACACTGCGCGAACTCGCCACCGATGAAGGCGTGTTGCGCTACCACGAGGCCGGGGACGGCCCGCCCCTGCTGTTGTTGCACGGATCCGGCCCCGGGGTCACCGGCTGGCGCAACTACCGGCACAACCTGGGGGCGTTCGCCGAGCACTTCCGCTGCCTGGTCCTGGAGTTCCCCGGCTTCGGGGTCAGCGACCCGGCCGCCGGCCACCCCATGGCGACGGCCGCCTCGTCCGTCACCCGGTTCCTGGACGGGCTCGGGCTCCAGCAGGTCGACATCATCGGCAACTCGATGGGCGGCATCGTCGGCACGCAGTTCGCCCTCGCCCACCCCGGCCGGGTGCGCCGCCTCGTGACGATCGGCGGCATCGGCCGGAACCTGTTCAGCCCGGGCCCCGGCGAAGGGATCGGACTGCTCTCCGAGTTCACCGACGCACCCTCCCGCGAGGGCCTGGTCCGCTGGCTGAACTCGATGGTGTACGACCGGTCCCTGGTGACCGAGGAGCTCATCGAGGAGCGCTGGGCCCAGGCAACCGACCCGGACACACTCGCCAGTGCCCGTCTGATGTACGGCAGCAAGGCGTTCGCGGCACGGTCCGCCGCGGCCGCCGCGTCCGACGAGGCACCCTACTGGGCCCTGCTCCACCGGCTCCGCGCGAAGACCCTGCTCACCTGGGGCCGCGACGACCGGGTGAGTCCTGTCGACATGTCGATCGTGCCGATGCGCACCATCCCCGACGCGGAACTGCATGTGTTCCCGGACTGCGGGCACTGGGTGATGATCGAGCAGAAGGCCGCCTGGGAGAGTGCGGTTCTCGCCTTCCTCACCCGTAAGGACGCGGCGTGAGCGCCGCGGCCCGGGAAGCCTGGGACGAGGAGTTCGACTTCGTCGTCGTCGGCAGCGGTGGCGGCGGCATGGCCGCCGCCCTGACCGCGGCCGACAGCGGACTGAGCACAGTCGTCGTCGAGAAGGGGGCGATGTACGGCGGGACGACCGGCATCTCCGGGGGCGGCATCTGGATCCCCAACAACCCCACGCTGAAGGCCAGGGGCCACGACGACAGCCGCGCCTCCGTACGCCGATACCTCGACCTGCTCACCGAGGACCGGGTCCCCGCCGCCCGCCTCGACGCCTTCGTCGACCAGGGGCCCGCCGCGATGGAACTGCTGGAGAAGAGCCGCTGGATGCGGTTCTTCTGGGTCAAGGGCTACGCCGACTACCACCCCGAGTACGAGGGGGGCCGCCCGCGCGGCCGCTCCGTCGAGGCACTGCCCTTCGACACCCGCAACCTCGGCGAGGACGAGAAGCACCAGCGGCCCAACAGCCTCAAGGGCCCCCTCGGACTC
Source organism: Streptomyces sp. NPDC048211 (assembly GCF_043202315.1). NCBI lineage: Bacteria > Bacillati > Actinomycetota > Actinomycetes > Kitasatosporales > Streptomycetaceae > Streptomyces > Streptomyces sp. NPDC048211. The sequence goes on along the minus strand of NZ_JBIDAD010000009.1, from coordinate 357,588 downwards.
TGGATCACCGCCAAGGACTACCGCGACCTCGCCATGGTCAAGCGGACCTGGCGAGGGCGCTGGGCCTCCGTGATCGCCGCCTGGCGCGTCTCGTCGAACATGGTCCGCCGGCGCCATATGGCGACCGGAGGCCGGGCCCTCGTGGCGCGGATGCGGATGGCGCTCAAGGAGGCCGGCGTACCTGTGTGGCTGCGCAGCCCGATGACCGAGCTCGTCACCGACGCACGGGGCACGGTCACCGGCGTCGTCGTCACCCGCGACGGCAGGTCCGTCCGGGTCGGAGCCCGGCACGGCGTGCTCCTCGCCACCGGCGGGTTCGACCACAACCGGGAGATGCGCGAGAAGTACCTGCCCGAGGGAGGCCGCGACAACCACAGCGCCGGAGCCGTCGAGAACGTCGGCGACGGCATCCTCGCGGGCCAGGCCCTCGGCGCAGCGCTCGACTTCATGGACGACGCCTGGTGGATGCCGTCCGTGCACCACCCCGCCGGAGTGACGATCCCGCTGGTCTCCGAGCGGTGCATCCCGCCGTCGGTGATCGTCTCCGCCGACGGGAGGCGCTTCACCAACGAGTCGTCCCCCTACGTCAACTTCGTCCACGACCAGCTCGAAGGCGGGCACACCACCGCCTGGTTCGTCATGGACGCCAAGGCGCGCGCCCGCTATCCGTTCGCGCAGATCCTCCCCGGAATGCCCTTCCCCAAGGCGTTCTACGAGAACGGCACCGTGCACCGCGCGGACACCATCCCCGCTCTCGCCCGGAGCATCGGCGTCCCGGCGGACACGCTCACCGAGACCGTCGAACGGTTCAACGGTTTCGCCCGTACCGGCAAGGACACCGACTTCGGCCGCGGGGACAGTGCCTACGACCGCTACTACGGCGACCCGACGATGAAGAACCCCAACCTCGACGAGCTCGTCAAGGCCCCCTACTACGCGATCCGCATCGAGGTCGGCGACCTCGGCACCAAGGGCGGCCTCGTCTGCGACGAGAACAGCCGGGTGCTGCGCGAGGACGGCTCGGCCGTCGCCGGGCTGTACGCCACCGGCAACACCTCCGCGGCCGTCATGGGCAACGAGTACGCCGGACCCGGCGCCACCATCGGCCCCGCCATCGTGTTCGGCTACCTCGCGGCCCGGCACGCGGCAGCCGCCGCCCGCACGGGGGCCGGGGCCGCCGGAGGCGCACCATGAGCCCGGGGCCGCTGACCGTTCGCGTCGTCGAGGTGATCCGGGAGACGGCCGACGCCCACTCGCTCGTCCTGGAGCCGGCGGACGGGGACCGCGCCCGGTTCACCTACCGGCCCGGCCAGTTCCTCACCGTCCGGGTGCCCTCCGAGCGCCCCGGCGGAGCGGCCCGCTGCTACTCGCTGTGCAGTTCCCCGGCCCGCGACGAGCACCTGAAGGTGACCGTGAAGCGTACGGCCGGGGGGTACGCCTCCCACTGGATCTGCGACCACGTCACCGAGGGCGACACCCTGGAGGTGCTGCGGCCCGCAGGCACCTTCACCCCGGACTCGCTCGACGGCGACTTCCTGTTGTGCGCCGCAGGCAGCGGCATCACGCCGGTCATGTCGATCCTCGTCTCCGCCCTGCACGCGGGGACCGGCGCGGTCACCCTCCTCTACGCCAACCGCGACGAGCAGTCCGTCATCTTCCGCGACGAACTGGCCGCGCTGGCGCGGGAGTACAGGGACCGGCTGACCGTCCTGCACTGGCTGGAGTCCGTCCAGGGCCGGCCCACCGCGTCCGGTCTGCGCGCGCTGGCCCGCCCGTACGCCGGACGCCCGGCCTTCGTGTGCGGGCCGGGCCCCTTCATGGACCTGGCGGCCGGAGCGCTCACCGACCTGGGCCTGCCGCCCGACCGGATCACCGTGGAGCGCTTCACCTCACTGACCGGCGACCCGTTCGCGGAACGCGACCCCGTACCGGAGCCGGACACCGCCGGGCCCGCGAGCACGGCCGAGGTGGAGCTGGACGGGGTGAGCCACACCGTCGACTGGCCCCGGAACACGCCCCTGCTCGACGTGCTGCTCGCCGCCGGACTGGACGCGCCGTACTCCTGCCGGGAGGGCAGTTGCAGCGCCTGCGCCTGTGTCCTGACCGAGGGGGAGGTGGCCATGGAACGCAACGAGGTCCTGGACGCCGCCGACCTCGCCGACGGTCTCATCCTCGCCTGCCAGGCGCGCCCGCTCAGCGACCGGCTGAAGGCCACCTACGACGGCTGAGCCGACCACCGGCTGACGGCCGCCTTCGACGGCTGAGCCGATATCCGGCTGACGGCCGCCTTCGACGGCTGAGCCGATATCCGGCTGAAGGCCGTCTTCGAGGGCCGAGCCCCTCCCTCCCGCACCTGTTCTCCGTTCCCACTCGACCCGGATGAGGTTCGAACCGTGACCAAGGCGACCGCCGCGATCGTCGGATCCGGCAATATCGGCACCGACCTGATGTACAAACTCCTGCGCTCGCCCGACATCGAGCCGCGCTGGATGATCGGCATCGACGAGCAGAGCCCCGGCCTCAAGCGCGCCGCCGATCACGGCCTGCACGCGAGCGCCGACGGCGTCGACGCGCTGCTGGCCGGACAGGAGCGGCCGGACCTCGTCTTCGAGGCCACGTCGGCGTACGTCCACCGGGCCAACGCCCCCAAGTACGCCCGGCTCGGCATCCAGGCCATCGACCTGACCCCCGCCGCGATCGGCCCCGCGGTCGTGCCGGCCGTCAACCTCGGCGACCACCTCGACGCGCCGAACGTCTCCCTCATCACCTGCGGCGGCCAGGCCACCATCCCGATCGTGCACGCCGTCTCCCGGGTCACCGAGGTCGCCTACGCGGAGATCGTCGCGAGCGTCGCCTCACCGTCCGCCGGGCCCGGAACCCGCGCCAACATCGACGAGTTCACCCTCACCACCGGCCGGGGCATCGAGACCATCGGCGGCGCCGCCAAGGGCAAGGCCATCATCATCCTCAACCCGGCCGAACCCCCGATGCTGATGCAGGACACCGTCTTCTGCGCCGTCCCCGCCGACGTGGACCGGGACGCCGTCACCGCGTCGATCCACGAGACGGTCGCCGAGGTGGCCGGGTACGTACCCGGCTACCGGCTGCGGGCCGAGCCGCAGTTCGACGGGGAGACCGCGGTCAGCGGCGGGCTCGCCCGTGTCGCGGTCTTCATCGAGGTGGAGGGCGCGGGCGACTTCCTGCCGCCGTACTCCGGAAACCTCGACATCATGACCGCCGCCGCCACCAGGGTCGGCGAGGGCTTCGCCCGGCGGATCACCGCCCGTCGCGCCTAAGGGCTGTCCCGCAATTCCTGGCGGGCGCACGACGACAGCTACGGCACCTCTCCCCCGTAGCCTCAACGGCACGGGGGGACCCCCTCCGTTGTCGGAACGCCCGAATACATCCAGTATGCGGGCGCCCCTCCGCCTTGCGATGCACCGCATCTGACGCCGCGCGCTGATCCACCAGGAATTGCGGGACAGCCCTTAGGGGGCGATGCGAAAGTCCCGCCTGCCCGCCCTCCGGGCGGACGGCGCCACTTCCGAAACATCCCCTGAGCCCGACCGCCGCTCACCGAGGAGAACACGAGCCATGCCCTACAGCTCCGACCTGGACATCCGGGTCACCGACTCGTCCCTCAGGGACGGATCCCACGCCAAGCAGCACCAGTTCACCGTCGACCACGTCACCTCCATCGTCGGCGCACTCGACGACGCGGGCGTGCCCGTCATCGAGGTCACGCACGGCGACGGCCTCGGCGGGTCCTCCTTCAACTACGGCTTCAGCCACACCCCGGAGCAGGAGCTCATCAAGGCCGCGGTGAAGACCGCCCGCCGGGCGAAGATCGCCTTCCTGATGCTGCCGGGTCTCGGCCTCCAGGACGACATCCGCGAGGCCGCGGACAACGGCGCCTCGGTCTGCCGGATCGCCACCCACTGCACCGAGGCGGACATCTCCGTCCAGCACTTCGGCCTCGCCCGCGAACTCGGCCTGGAGACCGTCGGGTTCCTCATGATGTCGCACAGCCGGCCGCCGGAGGTGCTGGCCCGGCAGGCCCGCATCATGGCCGACGCGGGCTGCCAGTGCGTGTACGTCGTCGACTCCGCCGGCGCCCTCATCATGGAACAGACCAGTGACCGGATCGCCGCCCTGGTCGCGGAGCTCGGCGACGACGCGCAGGTCGGCTTCCACGGCCACGAGAACCTCGGCCTCGGTGTCGCCAACTCGGTCCTCGCCGTCCGGGCCGGGGCCACACAGATCGACGGGTCCACCCGCCGCTTCGGCGCGGGCGCGGGCAACACCCCCGTCGAGGGATTCGCCGCCGTCGCGGAGAAGCTCGGGATCCGTACCGGCATCGACGTACTGAAGATCATCGACGCGGCCGAGGACGTGGTCCGGCCCGTCATGGACGGTGAGTGCCTGCTCGACCGGCTGTCGCTGACGATGGGGTACGCGGGGGTCTACTCCAGCTTCCTGAAGCACGCCGCCCGCCAGGCCGCGGCCTACCGGGTCTCCGGCGCCGAGATCCTCATGGAGGCGGGCCGCCGCAAGCTCGTCGGGGGCCAGGAGGACCAGCTCATCGAGATCGCGGTCGCCCTCGCGGCGAAGAACCGCTCCGGGACCGCCCAGCACTCCTCGGGGAAGTGAGAACAGCCATGTCCAATCCCGTACTCGAAGCAGTCGAGACCCGCGCCGACGAGATCCGCGCGCTCGGACCCGCCAACGAGGCGCTCGGCCGGCTCGACGACCAGGCGGCGAAGATCCTCCGGGACGTCGGGGCGATGCGCATGCTCCAGCCGAAGACGTACGGCGGCCTCGAACTGCATCCGCGCGAGTTCGCCGAGACCGTCATGAGGATCGCCGCCCTGGACGGGGCGGCCGGCTGGGTCACCGGTGTCGTCGGTGTCCACCCGTGGGAGATGGCGATGGCCGACCCCCGGGTCCAGGAGGAGATCTGGGGCGAGGACCCCGATACCTGGATCGCCTCCCCGTACGCACCGATGGGCCTGCTGCGGCCCGTCGAGGGGGGCTACGTCTTCAACGGCCGCTGGCAGTTCTCCTCCGGCACCGACCACTGCCGCTGGATCTTCCTCGGCGGCTTCCTCGCCGATGCCGACGGCAACCGCATCAACCCCCCGCACTCCGTGCACGTCATCCTGCCCCGCGCCGACTACGAGATCGTCGAGGACTCCTGGGACGTCGTCGGGCTGCGCGGCACCGGCAGCAAGGACGTCATCGTCAAGGACGCCTTCGTACCCGGCTACCGCGTGATCGAGTACAGCAAGGTCGTGGACGGGTCCCTGGCCGCCGAGTCCGGGCTGGCCAACCCCGCCTACCGGCTGCCGTTCTCCGCCGCTTTCCCGCTCGGCATCACCGCCGCCGTGATCGGGATCTGCGAGGGCGCTCTCGCGCACCACCTCGACTACCAGCGCGGCCGGGTTCAGATCACCGGCCAGGCCGTGAAGGACGACCCGTACGTCCTGTACGCCATCAGCGAGGCGGCGGCCGAGATCGCGGCGGCCCGCTCGGCGCTGCTGGACAACATCTGCCGGCTCCACGACGCGGTCGCGGCCGGGCAGGAGATCAGCTTCGAGCGCCGCGCCGTCGGCCGGCGCACCCAGGCGGCCGCCGCCTGGCGGGCCGTCCGCGCCGTCGACGAGATCGTCGCCCGCTCCGGGGGCAACGCGATGCGGCTGGACAACCCGATCCAGCGCTTCTGGCGCGACGCGCACGTGGGCCTCACGCACGCCATCCATGTGCCGGGATCCGTCTTCCACGCCTCCGCCCTCACCGAGATCGGCATCGAGCCGCCGCAGGGCCCGATGCGCTCGATGATCTGACTCCTTCGACCGACCGCAGACCGGTTTCAGAGAGGACACCCCTATGACGCAGACACAGATCCGCGGACTCGGCTATCTCCGGGTCCAGTCCAGTGACATCGGGCGCTGGCGCGAACTCGCCGTGGACGCCCTCGGCTTCGCCGAGGGCTCCGGGCCGGACCCCGACGGCCTGTACCTGCGCATGGACGAGCGCCGCTCCCGGCTCGTCGTCCTGCCCGGCGACACCGACCGGGTGCTGTCGATCGGCTGGGAGGTGCGGGACCAGTTCGCGCTCGCCGCCGTCGGCCGCGCCGTGGAGGCGTCCGGTACGGGAGTGAAACCGCTCAGCCGCGAGGAGGCGGACGACCGGGGTGTCGAGCAGGGCATCACATTCGAAGACCCGGCGGGCGTACCCGTCGAGGTGTTCTTCGCCCCGGTCCTGGACCACAGTCCCGTGGTGACCGCGCTCGGCCAGCGGTTCGTGACCGGCGGCCAGGGGATGGGACACATCGTCCTGCCCACCACCAGCCCCGACGAGACGATCGCCTTCTACACCGAAGTGCTCGGCTTCCTGCCCCGCGGGTCGATGCGGCTCGGCGGCGGCTCGCCGCGCCGGGTGCGTTTCATGGGGGTCAACGAACGCCACCACAGCCTCGCCGTCTGCCCCGCCCCGCACGGCGAGGCGCCCGGCCTCGTGCACCTGATGGTCGAGGTCGACAGCCTGGACGCGGTCGGCCGCGCCCTCGACAACGTGGGCAGACAGGGCTTCTCGCTCTCCTCGACGCTGGGCCGGCACACCAACGACAAGATGGTGTCGTTCTACGTGCGCGCGCCCGGCGGCTGGGACCTCGAGTACGGATACGACGGGATGCGCGTCGACGAGGCGCACTACACCGCCGAGGAGATCACCGCCGACAGCTACTGGGGCCACGACTGGTCGGGCTCCGAACCCCTGGCGGCGTTCACCCCGCCCGGGACCTCCACATGAGAGCGTCCCGGCCGGTGACACCGGTGCCCGCCGGGACCGTGGACCGCTACGACGCGGAGACCGATGTGCTGGTCGTCGGCTTCGGATGCGCCGGGGCCTCCGCGGCGTACGAGGCCGCGGCGGCGGGCGCCGAGGTCCTCGTACTGGAACGGGCCGGGGGCCCCGGCGGGTCCTCCGCGCTGTCCGGCGGCGAGCTGTATCTCGGCGGCGGCACCCCGGTGCAGCACGCGTGCGGTTTCGAGGACAGCGCGGACGACATGTTCGCCTATCTAGACGCCGCGCTCGGCCCGCACGCCGACCAGGAGAAGCTGCGCCTGTACTGCGAGGGCAGCGCCGCGCACTTCCAGTGGTTCGTGGACCGCGGGCTGACCTTCGAGCCGACCCTGTGGGACGCGCCGACCTGGATGCCGACCACCAAGGACGGGCTGATGTGGCTGGGCGAGAACGCCTGGCCGTACAACGAGATCGCCCGGCCGGCGCCGCGCGGCCACCGCTGCGCGACCGACGCCTTCGGCGGCTGGCTGGTGATGGAGAAGCTGGTGGCCGCCGCCGAGGACGCGGGGGCGGCCGTGGAGGCCGACACCCTGGCCACGGCACTGATCGTGGACGACAGCGGCCGGGTCGTAGGGGTCACCGCACGCCGGCACGGCCGGGACCTCGCCTTCCGGGCCCGCAAGGGGGTCGTGCTGACCACCGGCGGGTTCGCCGACAACGAGGAGATGCTCGCCGACCACGCCCCGCACCTCATCGGCCACGACAAGGTCAGCGACGGTCTTGACGACGGCAGTGGCATCCGGATGGCCGCCGCGCTCGGCGCCGCCACCCGGCGGATGGGTGTGGTCGAACTGGCGCTGACCGCGCTGCCGGCGATGGTCACCCGGGGCATGCTGGTCAACGCCCACGGGCAGCGCTTCATCAACGAGGACGTGTACCCCGGCCTGTTCAGCGTGGCCGCCGTGCTGACGCAGCCCGCCCCCTACTGGGTGATCATCGACGAGGAGGGGTACGAGTCGATTCCGGAGGCGGAGCGCTGGGGTGTGGTGCCCCGGTTCGTCACGGAGACCCTGACGGAGCTGGAGGCCGAACTCGGCATGCCCCAGGGCGCCCTGGAGTCCACGGTCGCCACGTACAACACGCATGCGGCCGAGGGCCGGGACCCGTACTTCCACAAGGACCCGTGCTGGCTCAGGCCGTTGGAGGGTCCGTTCGCGGCGGTCGACCCGAGGGCGGGCTTCCATCGGGGCGGGCGGCCCGGCGCGGGTGCCGGGACGGGCGCCGCGGGGTTCACGCTCGGCGGGCTGCACACCACCGTGGACGGGGCGGTGCTCGACGTGTCGGGCGATCCGGTCCCCGGGCTGTACGCCGCGGGGCGGGCCGCCTCCGGGATCCACGGCGAGGGATACGTCAGCGGCACCTCGCTCGGCGACGGGACGTTCTTCGGGCGGCGGGCCGGTGCGGCCGCCGCCGGCGGCGCCTGAGCGCGGAGGCGGGGTCCCGCGCGGCTGCCCGGGCCTGCCCCGTGCCGGCCGAAGGGTCGTACGGGGCAGGCGCCGGCGATCAGCCGGCGACCGTGGCCAGCGCGCCCGGTGTGTAGGCACCGCCCTGGTTGTTGAGGATCACGCCGAGCCGGTTGGTCGCGTTGATCATGGCGATCAGCGAGACCAGTGCGATCGCCTGATCGTCGTCGTAGTGCTTGCGGACCCGGGCCCAGGTCTCGTCCGAGACCCCCTCGTAGCCGTCGATGATGCGGGTCCCCTCCTCGGTGAGCGCCAGCGCGGCCCGCTCGGCCTCGCTGAACACCGTGGAGTGCCGCCAGGTGGCGACCAGGTTGAGCCGGGCCGCACTCTCGCCGGCGGCCGCCGCGTCCTTGCCGTGGATGTCGACGCAGAAGCCGCAGCCGTTGATCTGGCTGGCGCGCAACTGCACCAGTTCCTGGGTCGGTCCCGGCAGTGCCGATGCCTGGATCACCTGGCTGACGGCGAAGATCCGCTTGCCGATCCTGGCGCCGGTCTCGTTGTCGAACAGGTTCATACGGGGTTCCATGTCGATGTCCTCGCTCGTGGGATCGTGTGCCACGCGGATCGTCCGTGCGGCGTCCTGATGCCCATGAGTCGTCGGCCGCACCGGCCCTGTGACAGGTCGGCGATGTGACGTAGGCCACCGGGATCTCCTGTCACAGGAGCGCGGGGAGCGGCGACTTGTGCGTGACACGGACTCGGAGACACAGACAGGAGCCGACGATGGAGGAGCACACCGAGCGAGCGCCCGGCGCGAGCGGGACCGGCCTACGGGCGGAGCGTACGGACGCGGCCACCGAGGCGTTCGTCGCCCACCGCAACCTGCTCTTCACCGTCGCCTACGAGATGCTGGGCTCGGCCGCCGACGCCGAGGACGTCCTCCAGGAGACCTGGCTGCGCTGGGCGGACGTCGACCAGGCAACGGTGCGGGAACCGCGCGCCTTCCTGGTCCGCATCACCACACGCCAGGCGCTGACCCGGCTGCGTACGCTGAGCCGGCGCAAGGAGTCCTACGTCGGCCCCTGGCTGCCCGAACCCCTGCTCACCGCGCCCGACGTCGCCGAGGACATCGAGCTGGCGGACAGCGTGTCCATGGCGATGCTGCTGGTGCTGGAGACCCTCGCGCCGACCGAACGGGCGGTGTTCGTCCTGCGCGAGGTCTTCGCTCTCGGCTACGACGAGATCGCGCAGGCCGTCGGCAAGTCCGCTGCCGCGGTCCGTCAGATCGCCCACCGCTCACGGGCGCACGTCGCGGCGCGCCGGCCGCGCGAGATCGTCTCGCCCGCCCAGGCCGACGGTGTGCTCGCGGCCTTCCGGCAAGCGGTCGCCACGGGGGATCTGCAGCGTCTCCTGGACATGATCGCCCCGGACGTCGTGCTGCTGACCGACGGCGGCGGTGTCGTCCGGGCCGCCCTGGAGCCCGTCGTGGGCGCACACCCGGTGGCCGGCGTCCTCCTCAGGATCGGCACGGCAACCATGGAGCCGGCTCAGGTCAACGGCCACCCGGCGTTGATCGTGCGGACGGGCGGTGCGGTCGACACCGTCCTGGCGGTGCGCATGGAGGGCGGCCTCATCGCCGGGCTCTACGCCGTACGCAACCCCGAGAAGCTGTCCCGCATCGACCGGGAGACCGCTGTGGCCCGCTGAGCCCGTACCGGGGCCGCGCCCCGGTACGGGGAAGGCGGTGCCGGCCGGCGGTGGTCACATGAGCCGCCGGCCGGCACCGTCCGGTGCGGCGCCGCTGCCGTCGGCGAGTTCGATCGTGCCCCGCGACGCGGCCTCGCGGATCGTGTCACGCAGCGACCCGCAGCCCTCGAAGGCCGGTCCGGCCCCCTCGCGCTCCGCGCAGAGGGCCGACGCGCCGCTGTTCCACTGCACACTCGTCTGCTGCCAGCTGCTCTTGCGTACGAGCACCTGTGCCGCGCACCGGTCGCAGGCCAGGGGCTGCATCGGCGCGCCGTCGGCGAGGCGGTTGTCGACCCGCATCAGACCGGCCGGCCCTCGGCGGCGGCAGCGGCGGCCTTGCGGGCGAGGTTCGCCTCGACCTCCTTCTGCCACGCCTCGACGGGCCGCGTGGTGTCCAGCTCGAACTCGAACCGGTCGGTCATCTCCGGCTTGACATCGGCCACGTCGACGTAGAACTGCTCGTACCAGCGCCGAAGTTGGTAGACGGGCCCGTCCTCCTCGCAGAGCAGCGGATTGTCGATCCGGGCCTTGTTCTGCCAGATCTGGATGTCCTGCTCGAAGCCGAGCTTGATGAACTGCGCCATGCCCGCCGCGAGTTCGTCCGCCGCGCTGCCCGTCATCGACGGCGAACGCCTGACGATGATGCCGTACTGGAGCACGAAACGATTTGAGTCGACCGGGTAGTGACAGTTGATCAGCACCGACTGCTGGTCGCCGGTCTCGTAGTGGTACGTCAGGTCGTCGATCATGAAGGACGGGCCGTGGTACGCGGCCAGCGAGTTGCTGCCGGTGGTCTTCGGCTTGTCGCCCTGCTCCTGGGGGCGGGCGTCGGGGCGGCCGGTCGCGCGCATGTGCTGGGTGGCGGTGTGCCCCTCGAAGACGTTCTTGAAGAACGTCGGGAAGGAGTAGTGGACGTAGAAGAAGTGGGCCATGTCCACCACGTTGTCCACGACTTCGCGGCAGTTGGCGTCGATGGTGGTCTCGTACCAGAGCCAGTCGGTCCACTCGTCGCTCGTCGCGCCCTCGATCCGGGGGATGACCACGTCGGCGGGCGGGGGATTGCCCTCGGGGTCGTTCCAGACGAAGAGCATGCCGTCCTGGTCCAGGGTGGGCCAGGACGCCGTGCGGGCCCGCAGAGGAACCCGCTTGGAGTACGGGATCTGCTTGCAGCGGCCGTCACCGCCCCAGCGCCAGTCGTGGAACGGGCAGGCGACCTCGTCGCCCTTGACGGTGCCCTGCGAGAGGTCGCCGCCCATGTGGCGGCAGTACGCGTCCAGGACGCTGAGTGTGCCGTCGCCGGCCTGGAACACCACGAGCTTCTGGCCGAACGCCCGGACCGAGTGAGGCTTTCCGTCCCTGTACTTCTGCGAGAGGCCCAGGCAGTGCCAGCCGCGCGCGAAACGCGTGGGTGCCGCTGCGGCTTCGATGGCCCTGACGTCGTCGGGTGCTGACTCGACTGCGCTCACGTTCTCTCATCCCCTTAAGGACGCATGGTTTCCAGGTTCCCGGACGGTAGGCCCGCTCGCCGGGACCCGGCCGGGGGAGTCCCACTGACCGGAACCGGTGTTCCGGGGCGGTCCGGGGGGCCGGTCCCGGTCTGTGGGACCGGGGCCTCGGGTACGGCACGCCGCCCGTACGGTCCGCCGACCTGTTCACCGCTCGAGACAGCCAGGGAGCCCGTGATGAACCGATTCGGCGGCGTGAAGGTCCTGCTCACCGGGGCAGGATCGGGGATCGGACGGGCGACCGCGCTGCGCCTGGTGTCCGAGGGCGCGGTCGTGTTCGCCGTCGACCTGTCGCGTGCGGGCCTGGCGGACACCGCCGCCGCGGCGGACGGGCCGGGCCGGATCGTCACCCGGGTCGCCGACGTCGCCGACGAGGACGCGGTGGTCGGGAGCGTACGGGCCGCGGCCGAAGGCCTCGGCGGCATCGACGTCCTGGTCAACGTCGCGGGGATCCACCGGACGACACCGATCGACCGGCTGACGGTGTCCGACATGGAGCGGCTCTTCGCGGTCAACACGGTGGGTACGGCCCTGTTCTGCCGGGAGGCGCTGCGCCATCTGCCGGACGGCTCCGGTGTCATCGTGAACGTGGCGTCGTCGGCGGCGGCGCACGGGAATCCGTACATGAGCGCGTACGCCGCCTCCAAGGGCGCCGTCCTCGGCTTCTCGCTGTCCCTGGCGGCCGAGGTCGCGCACCGCGGGATCCGGGTCGTGCCCGTGTCGCCCGGTACCGTCGCCACGCCGCTGGCCGGGCCGCACGTGCTGCCGCCGGACCTCGACACCTCGTACTACGCGCGGATCCGCGCACCGTTCGGCGCCGCGCGGCCCGAGCAGATCGCCGGAGTGATCGCCTTCGCCGCCTCGCGGGACGCGGCCTACCTCACCGGGGCGGAACTGCGGGCCGACGGCGGATCCCACATCTGACGCGGAGGCCTGCCGAGGGAATCTCCGGGCCACTGAGCGGGACTGGCTCTTGCTTGTTTCGAGAATGAATTCTAGTTTTCGGGTCATCAGTGTCCCGGCCCAACGGGCCCCTCACACCCCCATGGAGAGCCATGACCGAGGCCGTCATCGTCGAAGCCGCGCGGACACCGGTCGGCCGGCGCCGGGGTGTCCTGTCCGGGCTCCACCCGGCGGAACTCCTCGGGCTCGCCCAGAAGGGTCTGCTGGAGCGGGCCGGCGTCGCCCCCGGCGGGGTGGAGCAGGTCATCGGCGGCTGCGTCACCCAGGCCGGCGAGCAGTCCAACAACGTCACCCGCAACGCCTGGCTGCACGCCGGGCTGCCGTACACCACCGCCTGCACCTCGATCGACTGCGCCTGCGGGTCGTCCCAGCAGGCCGTCCACCTGGTCGCGGGCCTCATCGCCTCCGGCGCCATCGAGACCGGCATCGGCTGCGGCGTCGAGTCCATGAGCCGCGTCTTCCTCGGCGCCGCGCTCACCCCCGACAACGGCTCCCCGGCGCCGGAGGGCTGGACGCTGGACATGCCCGACCAGTTCACCGCCGCCGAGCGCATCGCCCGCAACCGGGGCATCACCCGGGCCGACGCGGACGCGCTCGGCCTCGCCTCCCAGCAGAAGGCCGCCCGGGCCTGGGCCGAGGGCCGGTTCGACGGACAGATCATCGACATCCAGGCCCCCGTCACCGGCCCCGGGGGCCCCACCGGCGAGACCGCACTCGTCAGCCGGGACCAGGGGCTGCGCGACACCACCCCCGAGGCGCTGGCCGCCCTGCGGCCCGTACTCCCCGACGGCATCCACACCGCCGGGAACTCCTCCCAGATCAGCGACGGGGCCGCCGCCGTCCTGATGATGAGCCGGGAGCGCGCCGCCCGCGAGGGGCTGCGCCCCCGCGCCCGGATCGTCGCCTCCGCCATGGTCGGCTCCGACCCGTACTACCACCTCGACGGACCCGTCGCCGCGACCGAACGGGTCCTGCGCACCGCCGGGATGAGCCTCGCCGACATCGACCTCGTCGAGATCAACGAGGCCTTCGCCTCCGTCGTCCTGTCCTGGGCCCAGGTCCACAAGGCGGACATGGACAAGGTCAACGTCAACGGCGGTGCCATCGCGCTCGGTCACGCCGTCGGCTCCACCGGGGCCCGGCTCATCACCCAGGCCCTGTACGAACTGGAGCGGACCGGGAAGTCCACCGCGCTGATCACCATGTGCGCCGGTGGAGCGCACGCGACCGCCACCGTCATCGAACGCATCTGAGGGGCGCGCCATGACCATCGGACTCACCCAGGAGCACCTCGACCTGCGCGACGCCGTACGCGCCTTCGCGACACGGCACATCACCGAGGACGTCCTCCACGCGGCGGCCGACGCCGACAAGGAGGTTCTCCCCGCCCACTGGAGCGGCCTCGCCGGACAGGGACTGCTCGGACTCCACCTGCCGGAGGAGGACGGCGGGGCCGGGTACGGACTCGTCGAACTCGCCGTCGCCATCGAGGAACTGGGCCGGGCGGCAGCCCCCGGCCCCTTCCTGCCGACGGCACTCGCCTCGGCCGTCCTGCACGCCTCGGGACACCGCACGTACCTCGCCGCGCTCGCCACAGGCACCACCCTCGGCGCGGTGGGGCTCATGCCGGGCACGCTCGCCCTGACCCGCGCCGCCGACGGCACGGTCTCCGTCACCGGTACCTCGGAGCTCGTGATCGGCGGACACCTCGCCGACGTGTTCGTGCTCCCCGCCTCCGACGAGGGCCGGACCACCTGGCTGGTGCTGCCCCGCGCCGCCGTGGAAACCACCGACGTCCGCAGCCACGACCTCACCCGCCGCTCGTCCCGGGTGACCGTACGCGCGGTGCCGGTACCGGCCGTCGATCTGCTGGACCTCGACCCGCGGACGCCCCGGGACCTCGCCGCGACGCTGTTCGCCGCCGAAGCCGCGGGTCTCGCCGACCGCTGCGTGACCACCGCCGCCCGGTACGCCGGGGTGCGGGAGCAGTTCGGCCGCCGCATCGGCCAGTTCCAGGGCGTCAAGCACCGCTGCGCCCGGATGCTGGCCCAGGCCGAACAAGCCCGCGCCTGCGCATGGGACGCCGCCCGCGCGCACGACGCCGCGGACCGGACGGAAGCCTCCCTGGCCGCGGCGGTCGCCGGAGCGGTCGGCGTCGACGCCGCGTTCTCCGTCGCCAAGGACTGCATCCAGGTACTCGGCGGCATCGGCTTCACCTGGGAGCACGACGCCCACCTCGCGCTGCGCCGCGCCCAGACCCTCCGGATCGCGCTGGGTCCGGCTGCCGCCTGGCGTCGCCGCGTCGCCCGTCTCACCCTGGACGGCACCCGCCGCACCCTGAGCGTGGAGCTGCCGGCCGGGGCCGAGGCCGTACGCAAGGAGATCCGCGGCGAACTGCGGGCCGCCGCGGCCCTGGACGGCAGGGACCGTCTCACCCACCTCGCCGACCACGGGTACACCGCACCCCATCTGCCCGCCCCCTGGGGCAAGGGCGCGGGACCGGTGGACCAGCTCGTCATCGCCGAGGAGCTCCGGGCGGCGGAGCTCACTCCCGTCGACATGATCATCGGTGGCTGGGTGGTGCCCACGATCATCGCGCACGGCGATCCGGCCCAGCAGGACCGCTTTCTCGCGCCGAGCCTGCGCGGCGACATCGTGTGGTGCCAGCTGTTCAGCGAACCGGGAGCGGGATCCGACCTCGCCGGGCTCACCACCCGCGCCGACAAGGTGGACGGCGGCTGGCGGATCACCGGGCAGAAGGTGTGGTCGTCCATGGCCCACCTCGCCGACTGGGGTGTCCTGCTCGCCCGTACCGACGCCGACGTGCCCAAGCACAAGGGCATCTCCTACTTCCTCCTCGACATGACGAGTCCCGGCATCGACATCCGGCCGCTGCGGCAGATCACCGGCGACGCCGAGTTCAACGAGGTCTTCCTCGACGGGGTGTTCATCCCCGACGAACTGCTCGTCGGCGCGCCGGGCGCCGGCTGGAAGCTCGCCCGGACCACGCTCGCCAACGAACGCGTCGCCCTCTCCCACGACTCGGTCGGCTCCGGTGCCGAGGCCCTGCTGGAGATCGCCGCCGCATCGGACGGCCTCGACGACGAACAGCTCACCACGCTCGGCGCTCACCTCTGCGATGCCCAGACCGGCGCCGTCCTCGCCCTGCGCACCACCCTGCGCACCGTGTCGGGGCAGCAGCCCGGCCCCGAGGCGTCCGTCGCCAAGCTGCTCGGCGTCGAACACCAGCAGAGGGTCTGGGAGACCTGCGTGGACTGGCAGGGCTCCGCCGCACTCACCGGCGAGGGCGAACGCCTCGACGCCACCTGGCAGTTCCTCAACGCCCGCTGCCTGTCCATCGCGGGCGGGACGACGGAGGTCCAGCTGAACATCATCGGCGAGCGCATGCTCGGCCTGCCCCGCGATCCCGAGCCCACGAAAGGCTGATCATGCCCATCGACCCCGACAAGGCGCTGACCGCCGATCCCTCGGTCCGTGAGATCCACTGGACCACCCGCGACGTGCTCCTCTACCACCTGAGCCTCGGCGCGGGAGCCGGTGCGGCCACCGGTCCGGAGCTGCACCTGACCTACGAGAAGGGCCTCGGCGTGCTGCCGGCCTTCGCCATGGTGGCCGGCTCGGGCATCTCCTCCGGAGAGGCGGGCCCGCCCGGCTTCCACCTGCCCGGCATCGACATCGACCTGCGGGCCGTGCTCCACGCCGGCCAGGGGCTCCAGGTCCACCGGCCCCTGCCGCCCTCGGGCACCGCCACCCTCCGCTCACGCGTCGCCGAGCTGTGGGACAAGGGGAAGGCCGCACTGATCGTGCTGGAGTCCGCCGCCACGGGTCACGACGGCGAGCCGCTGTGGACGTCCACCACCCGCATCTGGGTGCGCGGCGAGGGCGGCTTCGGCGGAGAGCCGGGCCCGGCGGAGGAGTGGGCGGCGCCGGACCGTCCCGCCGACACCGTCCTCACATCGGCCACCACGCCCCAACAGGCCCTGTGGTACCGGCTCAACGGCGACCTCAACCCGCTCCACGCCGACCCCGCCTTCGCACGGTCGGCCGGCTTCGACCGGCCGATCCTGCATGGACTCGCCTCGTACGGCATCGTCTGCAAGGCCCTCGTCGACGGCCTCCTCGACGGCGACGTCACCCGTCTCACCGGTCTCACCGTGCGCTTCGCCGGACCCCTCGTCCCCGGCGAGTCCCTCGCCACCTCGGTCTGGCGCGAAGGACCGGCCGCCGACGGTACGGAGCGGCTCCTGCTCCACGCGGACTGCCCCGAGCGCGACGGCGCGCCCGTGCTCACCCACGCGACGGCGACGGTGACGGCATGAGCGGCCCCCGGGACGAGAACACCGCGACGGTCACCGGTCCCCGCCTGGCCGCCGAACCGCACCGGGACGGCGTCGACGCGGCGGTCGCCGCGGCCCGCAGGGTCGTCACCGCCCTGCTGCGCGCGGGCGGTGGCAGCGGCGCCGACATGGACGAGATCGCGGCCCGCCTCGACACCGTCGCCGACGGGCTCACCGCGAAGGCGCCCTCCACGAAGGACCGCCTCGCCGAGATGTGGCGCGGCGAGGGCGTCACCCGGCACGACCCCGTCACCGGCCCCGAGAACGCCCTCGCACCACCGCTGCACCTGCACGGCAAGGAGGACGGCTCCGTCGAGGGCGTCGTCACGCTGGACCTTCCCTACCAGGGCCCGCCCGGCCATGTGCACGGCGGGATCTCGGCGTTGCTCCTCGACCACACGCTGGGGGTGGCCAACCACTGGGGCGGCCCGTCCGGCATGACCGCGGAACTGACCCTGCGCTATCTGCGGCCCACCCCGCTGTTCGAGCCGCTGACGGTCGTAGCACGCCAGGTCTCGGTGGACGGTTCGCGGATCCACACGGTGGGCGAGATCAGGGCCGGTGGCCGAGCCTGCGTCTCCGCGGAAGGTCTGTTCATCAACAAGCAGCTGCCCAGGCCCAGTTGAAGGAGAGTGCGGAGATGGGAAACCTCTACGGCAAGGTCGCGGTCATCACCGGCGCGGGACAGGGGGTCGGTCGGGGTATCGCGCTCGCCCTCGCCTCCGAAGGGGCCTCGGTGGCCGTGGTCGGGCGGACCGCGGTGAAGCTGGAGACGACGTGTGAACTGCTGCGCGAACGGGGGGTGACGGCCGAACCGTTCGTCCTCGACGTGCTCGACACGGACCGCATCCCCTCCGTGGTGGAGGCGATCGCGGAGCGCTTCGGCTCCCTCGGCATCCTGGTGAACAACGCCTACACCGGCTGCTACGGGCCGCTCCTCTCGCTGAGCGACGAGGAGTTCCGACGGGGTTTCGACAGTGCCCCTTTCGCGGCGTTCGCGTTCATGAAGGCCGCGCATCCGCACCTGAAGCGCGACGGCGGCTGCGTCATCAACCTCGTCACGTCCGCGATGGTCCGCTGGGACCTGAGCACGTACGGGGCCTACGCGGCGGCCAAATCCGCCCTGCGCTCCCTGACCAGGACCGCCGCCAACGAATGGGGCCGCGACGGCATCCGGGTCAACGCGATCGCCCCGCATGCCGTCTCGCCCGCCTACGCCGGCTGGCAGGCCGCGCACCCGGAGGAGGCCGCCGCGTTCTGCGCGTCCATCCCGCTCGGGTACGTCGGCGACTGCGAGCAGGACATCGGGCGGGCCGTGGCGATGCTGTGCGGCCCGGACGCCCGCTACCTGACGGGTGCCACGGTGCCCCTCGACGGCGGCCAGGCCAACTTCGGCTGACCGGCCGGGCGACGCCCCTCCCGGTCAGCGGGACGGCCCGGACCGGGCCGTCCCGCGCGCGGCTAGCGTCGCCACGCCGGGCGCCACGGTCCCTTCACCGTGACACGCGCCGAGGCCACTGCGGGAAGCACCGCCACCACCACGGGAACGCGCCGCGCGGCCCGCCCCGTACCGACACCGGCAGACCCGGCCACCGGGTGAGAGGGACCGACGTTGCCACACGAGACGATTGCCGACCTGCTGCTCGCCAGGGCCGGGGACGACCACCCGGGCCTGCTGACCCGTGAACGGACCTGGACCTGGGGAGAGGTCGTCGAGGAGAGCGCGGCCCGCGCCGCCTGGGCCGGGAAACTGCGGACCGACGGACCCTTCCACATCGGCGTACTCCTCGACAACGAACCCGAGTACGTCTTCTGGCTGGGCGCCGCGGCCCTCGCCGGCGCGGCCGTCGTCGGCATCAACCCCACCCGCCGCGGCGCCGAACTGGAGCGGGAGGTGCGGCACACCGACTGCCAGGTGATCATCACCGACCGGGCGGGCGCCGCCCTGCTCGACGGTCTGGACATCGGCGTCGGCCGGGACCGCTTCCTCGTCGTCGACGCACCGGAGTACGGGGAACGCCTGGCCGCGCACGACCGCCTGCCGGCCCCGGCCCCCGACATCACCGCCACCACGCGGATGCTGCTGCTCCTGACCTCCGGCACGACCGGCACGTCCAAGGCGGCGCTCTGTTCCCAGGGCCGGCTCGCCGCGCTCGGCGCCTCCAACAGCGCCAAGTACGACATCACCCGCGAGGACATCTGCTACTGCCCGATGCCGCTCTTCCACGGCAACGCGCTCATGGCGCTGTGGGCCCCCGCCCTGTCCGCGGGTGCCACGATCGCTCTCACCCGCAAGTTCTCCGCCTCCGGGTTCCTCCCCGACGTGACCTACTTCGGCGCCACGTACTTCACCTACGTCGGCAAGGCGATCGGCTACATCCTGGCCCGCCCCGAGACCCCGCAGGACGCCCGCAACCAGCTCACCCACGCCTTCGGGACCGAGGCCTCCCCGGAGGACGCGGCCCGTTTCCTGGACCGCTTCGGCTGCCGTCTCGTCGAGGGCTACGGCTCCAGCGAGGGCGCCGGCATGCTCAAGCGGGTCCCCGACGCGCCGACGGGCGCGCTCGGCATGCCCGCCCGGGACGGCGTCCGCATCGTGCACCCCACGGACCGGACCACCTGCCCGCCCGCCGTCCTCGACTCCTACGGCCGGGTGCGCAACCCGGAGGAGGCCATCGGGGAGATCGTCGACACCGAGGGCGCCGCCCGGTTCGAGGGCTACTACAACAACGAGGCCGCGAACGCCGAACGCGTCCGCCACGGCTGGTACTGGACCGGCGACCTCGGATACGTGGACGAGGCAGGCTACTTCTACTTCGCGGGCCGCTCCGGCGACTGGATCCGTGTCGACGGCGAGAACATCTCGGCCCTGCTCACCGAGCGCATCCTGCGCAGGCACCCCGGTGTCATCGCCGCCGGTGTCTTCGGCGTACCCGACCCGCGCTCCGGCGACCAGGTCATGGCCGCCGTCGAGATCGCGGAGGACGCCCGCTTCGAGGACCTGGACCTGCCCCGCTTCCTGGAACGCCAGGAGGACCTGGGCACCAAGGGAGCCCCCCGCTTCGTCCGCGTCTCCCACGCGCTGCCGACCACCGCCTCCAACAAGCTGCGCAAGAAGGAGATGCAGCTCGACGGCTGGCGCACCGACGACCCGGTGTACCGCTGGACCGGCCGGGGCCTGCCCGTGTACGCGCCGATGACCGACGAGGAGAAGGGTGCGCTGCGCGCGGAGTTCCTGGCCAACGGGCGTTCACGTTTCCTGCCCTGAGGGTCCATCAGCAACCGCATGACGACGGCCGCCCGCGGCGGCAACCAAGGAGAACCACACATGCAACTGCGCGAGAGCGCCGCGCACCAGGAGCTGCGGCGGGAACTGCGGGCCTACTTCGCGGGCCTGATGCCCGAGGACGAACGCCGTCGCGTCGGCGAGGAGGGTGTGGGCGGCGGCCGCTTCCGGGAGGTCGTCAAACGGCTCGGCTCCGACGGCTGGCTCGGCATCGGCTGGCCCACCGAGTACGGCGGCCAGGGCCGTTCGGTCGAGGACCAGTACGTGTTCTTCGACGAGGTCCAGCGGGCCGGTCTGCCCTTCCCGTTCGTCACGGTCAACACCGTCGGCCCGACCCTGATGGCGTACGGCTCCGAGGAGCACCGCAAGCGGTTCCTGCCCGGCATCCTCTCCGGCGACATCGTCTTCGCGATCGGCTACACGGAGCCCGCGGCGGGCACCGACCTCGCCGCGCTGACCACCCGCGCGGTCCGGGACGGCGACACGTACGTCGTCGACGGCAGCAAGATCTTCACCAGCGGTGCCAACACCGCCGACTACGTGTGGCTCGCCGCCCGCACCGATCCGGAAGCACCCAAGCACAAGGGCATCTCCATCCTGATCGTGCCCACCGCCGGCGACGGCTTCTCCTGGAGCCCCATCCACACCGTCGGCGGCATGGTCGTCACCGCGACGTACTACAGCGGGGTGCGCGTCCCCGCCGCCGACGTGGTCGGGGAGGTGGACGGCGGCTGGCGCCTGATCACCGCCCAGCTCAACCACGAACGCATCGGGCTCGCCGCACTGGGCGGCCGGATGATCCAGCTGTGGGAACGCGTCCACGACTGGGCCCGGGAGAACGGCACGGCCGACATCCCGTGGGTACGGCAGGAGTTCGCGCGTACGTACGCCCGTCTGGAGGCGATGCGGCTGATGAACTGGAAGATGACGTCCGCCGTCGCCCGGAACACCCTGACCGGCGCCGACGCGGGCGCCGCCAAGACCTACGGAACCGAGACCCACATCGCCGTCCAGCGCGGGCTCACCCAGATCCTCGGCGCCGCCGGCCGCATCCGGCCCGAGTCGCCGGGCGCGGCCCTCGCCGGGCAGGTCGAACAGCTCTCCCGGCAGGGCATCGTGAACACCTTCGGCGGCGGCGTCAACGAGATCCTGCGCGACATGGTCGCCACCCAGGGCCTCGGGCTCCCCCGCAAGGGGCGTGGCGCGTGAGCGGGTACGGCGAGCAGCCGCAGCCGGGGTACGAGGAGCGGCTGCGGGCCTTCACCGGGCGCGAACTGCGGTCCACCGCACCGGCGCAGGACCCGGTGAACCAGCCGATGATCCGGCACTGGGCCGAGGCGATGGGCGACACCAACCCGGTCTACACCGACGCCGAGGCGGCCCGTGCCACCGGCCGCGCGGGGGTGGTGGCGCCCGCGTCGATGGTCCAGGCGTGGACGATGCGCGGATACGCGGCCACCGTCGCCCCGCGTCCCGGTGGCCCGGACGGCTTCGGCGACCTGGTCGCCCTCCTCGCCGAAGGCGGATACACCTCCGTGGTCGCCACCGACTCCGAGTTCACGTTCCTGCGGGAGCTGGCACCGGGGGACCACATCGCCGTCCGCGAGACCGTCGAGTCGGTCTCGGCGGAGAAGAGGACCGGCCTCGGACCGGGACGGTTCGTCACCACCCTCAAGACCTACACCGACCGGGACGGCGCGACGGTCGCCACCCAGCGGTGGCGGACGCTGAGGTTCCGGCCCGCACCCGACGGGGCACCCGCCCCCGCGCTGCGTCCGCGGCCCGCGGTCAACCGTGACAACGCCTTCTTCTTCGAAGGCGCGCGCCGGCACCGGCTGCTCATCCAGCGCTGCACCGGCTGCGCCGCGCTGCGTCACCCGCCCGGCCCGTGCTGCCCCGGGTGCGGCTCCCTGGAGTGGGACACCGTCGAGGCCACCGGGCACGGGCACGTCTACAGCTTCGTCGTGAACCACCATCCGCGGCACCCCGCGTTCGACTCGCCGTACCTCGTCGCCGTCGTCGAACTCGCCGAAGGCACC
This sequence comes from Streptomyces sp. NPDC048211, assembly GCF_043202315.1. Taxonomy (NCBI): domain Bacteria; kingdom Bacillati; phylum Actinomycetota; class Actinomycetes; order Kitasatosporales; family Streptomycetaceae; genus Streptomyces; species Streptomyces sp. NPDC048211. The sequence goes on along the minus strand of NZ_JBIDAD010000009.1, from coordinate 335,424 downwards.
CGACTGATCACCAACCTGACCGGCATCGCCGCCGACGAGGTCACCGTCGGCATGCCGGTGGTCCTCGACTGGCTCGACGCCGACCCCGATCTGACCCTGCCGGTCTTCCGGCCCGCCCCGACGGAGGCGCCCTGATGGATTTCTCCCTGGGAGAAGAGCTCGAAGCGGTCCGTGACCTGGCCCGCGAGATCTTCGCCGACCGCGTCACGCCCGCGCGGCTGCGCGAGGTGGAGACCTCGCCGAGCCGCGTCGACGAACCGCTGTGGGCGGACCTCGTCACCGCCGGGCTGCTCTCGGCGGTCCTGCCCGAACGGGACGGCGGAGCCGGCCTCGGCACGGCCGGGCTCTGCGTCCTCCTGGAGGAACAGGGCCGGTGCGTGGCCCCGTTGCCGCTGTGGCCCGCGCTGACCGGCGCGCTCACCGTCGCGGCGTACGGCGAAGCGGACCAGCGGTCGCTTCTGCTGCCCGGACTCGGGGACGGTACGAACCGGCTGACCGTCGCTCTGGAGGAGTTCGGACCCGCCGAGCCCCTGACCCCGCGCACGGTCGCCGTCGCCGACGGGCCGGGGTGGCGCCTCAGCGGGGTCAAGGCCGTGGTGCCCGCGCCGGCGGGTGCGCGCCACGTCCTGGTGACCGCTGCGGCGGGGGCCGGTCCGGGTCTCTTCCTCGTCGCCTCGGACGCCCTGGGCGTGAGCTGGGAGTACGCCGAGACCACCACGTACGACATGAGCGCCCATATCACGCTGGACGACGCCCCGGCGGAGCTCGTCGGCACGCCGGGTGACGGGGCCGCCGCACACCTCGTGCGGATCGCCGCCGTCGCCCTGGCCGCAGTCCAGACCGGCGTGGCCGAAGGGGCGCTGGGCCACGCGGCGGGGCATCTGCGCGAACGGGAGCAGTTCGGCCGTCCGCTCGCCACCTTCCAGGCCGTTCAGCACCAGCTCGCCGACTGTTACATCGACATCGAGGCGATGCGGGCCACCCTCTGGCAGGCCGTCGACGCCGTGGCGGAACCCTTCGACGCGGCCGCCGCCGACCGGGCGGCGCTGGTCGCCAAGTGGTGGGCGGCCGAAGGGGGCCTGAACACCGTGCACCGCGTCCAGCACGTACACGGCGGCATCGGCGTCGACACCGACTATCCGGTGCACCGGCACTTCCTGTGGGGCAAGCAGATCTCCACGACCCTGGGGGGCGCGGGCGCCGCCCTCGAACGTCTCGGAGCCCTTCTCGCCCAAGCGGCGGTGACCTCATGACCCCGGCCCCCGGCGCCGTCCCGTCCTCCCGCAGCTACGCGTCGGTGGCCGTCGGCGACGTGCTTCCCGCGCTGTCGATCCCGGTCACCCGCACTCTGATCGTCGCCACCGCCCTCGCGAGCCGGGACTTCCAGGACGTGCACCACGATCCGGACCTGGCGCGGGAGCGCGGCTCCCAGGACATCTTCATGAACATCCTGACCAGCAACGGGCTCGTCGACCGGTACGTCACCGGCTGGGCCGGCCCCGCCTGCGCCGTCAAGGCCATCCGGATCAGGCTCGGCGCACCCAACCACCCCGGCGACACGATGGTGCTCACCGGCACGGTGACCGCGAAGTCGGACGCCGGCCATCGTGTCGAGATCGCGGTCACGGGCGCGAACAGCCTCGGCGCCCACGTGACCGGGAGCGTCTCGGTCCAGTTGCCGGGGGAGGACCGATGAGCGCCGTACCGCTGTCGGGTACCGCGGCAGTGGCCGGAATCGGCGCCACCGAGTTCTCCAAGAACTCCGGGCGCAGCGAACTCCGGCTCGCCTGTGAGGCGGTGCTCGCCGCTGTCGCGGACGCGGGCCTGAAACCGTCCGACGTGGACGGGCTTGTCACCTTCACCGCGGAGACCAACGCCGAGAACCACGTGGCCCGCAACACCGGAATGGGCGACCTGACGTTCTTCTCCCGCATCGGGTACGGCGGCGGAGCCGGCTGCGCCACCGTGCAGCAGGCGGCCATGGCCGTGGCCACCGGGATCGCCGACGTGGTCGTCTGCTACCGCGCGTTCAACGAGCGATCCGGTGAGCGCTACGGGCTCGGGCAGGCCGCCCGGCCCATGGACACCACCGCGGACCGGGCGGCGTACGCCTGGATGACCCCCTTCGGCCTGAGCACCCCGGCCCAGTGGGTGGCGATGTTCGCCCGCCGCTATCTGCACGAGTACGGCGCCACCACCGACGACTTCGGCCGGGTCGCCGTCGTCGGCCGCAAGCACGCCGCGAACAACCCGGCCGCCTGGTTCCACGGCCGCCCCATCACCCTCCAGGACCACCGTGACTCCCGCTGGATCGCCGAACCGCTGCGGCTGCTGGACTGCTGCCAGGAGACCGACGGCGGCCAGGCCCTGGTGATCGTCTCCGCAGAGCGCGCCCGCGACCTTCCGCACCCGCCCGCGGTGATCCGCTCCGCGGCCCAGGGGCTCGGGGCCGACCAGCACATGATGACCAGCTACTACCGGCCGGCGATCACCGGAATCCCCGAAATGGGCCTTGTGGGAAGGCAGTTGTACGCGCAGAGCGGCCTCGGTCCGGACGATATCGACGCGGCCGTGCTCTACGACCACTTCACCCCTCTGGTCCTGCCGCAACTGGAGGAACTGGGCTTCTGCAAGCCCGGCGAGGCGAAGGACTTCATTGCCGACGGCCACTTGGAGCTCGGTGGCCGGCTGCCCTTCAACACGCACGGCGGGCAGCTCGGCGAGGCGTATCTGCACGGGATGAACGGCATCGCCGAGGGGGTCAGGCTGGTCCGCGGCACCTCGGTCAACCAGCCGGACAAGGCCGACCACGTCATGGTCACCGCCGGCACCGGGGTGCCCACCAGCGGTCTGATCCTGGGAGCCGACCGATGACCCGGTCCCCGTGGGAGGGCCGCGAACTCGGCACGCGTCGCGTCTCCTGGACCGATCGGGACGCGATCCTGTACGCGCTCGCGGTCGGCGCCCCCGCCGACCGGCTCGACCTCGTGTACGAGGAGCGGCTGCGGGTGCTGCCCACCTTCGCGCTGACCCTCGCCCAGTGGGCGCCCGACGCGCTCGGTGCGCTGGGTGCCTTCGATGTCGCCACGGCCGTGCACGGCAGTCAGCACCTGCTCGTGCACGCTCCGTTGGAGGCGTCCGGTCAGCTGACCACCAGGGCGCGGGTCGCCGCCGTGCGGGACAAGGGCGCAGCCGCCGTGTTCGACGTCGAGGTGTCCTGCGATCGCTTCACGGCCACCTGGTCCCTCTTCGCGCCGGGCTGCGGAGGCTTCGGCGGCGAACGCGGCCCGTCCGCCCCGCGCCGCCCGGACCACCCGGCCCAACACGCCCTCACCGTCTCCACGCACGCACGGCAGGCGGCCCTGTACCGCCTGCTCGGCGACCGGCACGCCATGCACATCGACCCCGAGGCGGCGAAGGCGGCCGGAATGGACCGGCCGTTCCTGCACGGACTGTGCACGCTCGCCGCGAGCCTGTTGCCCCTGGCCGATGCCCTCGGTGTGCACCCGGCCGACCTGGTGGAGCTGGAAGGCAGATTCGCCGCACCGGCCTTCCCGGGCGACCGGCTCGGCCTGGCCGGCTGGACCGATACCCCGGGCGCGGCCGGACCCGGTGACCGGGCCGTGCGCTTCGAGGCGACGGCCGAGGACGGCCGTGCGGTGCTCACCGGCGGCCTGGCCCGATTCCGCACCACCCCACCGGACCGGACGGAGAACCACGATGCTTGAACCCGCCCAGCGCGCCGCGGCCGCCGACGCACTGTGGGCCGCCCAGCAGGGCCGCAGCCCCATGGAGCCGCTCACCACCGTGTGGCCGGACATCGGCGCGGCCGACGCCTACGAGATCCAGCTGATCAACATCCGCCGGCAACGGGCCGAAGGCCGCACCGTCCACGGGCACAAGGTCGGCCTGTCCTCGAAGGTCATGCAGGAGATGATGGGCGTCGACGAGCCGGACTACGGCCATCTGCTCTCCGACATGGTGCTGGCCGAGGGGACGCCCGTCGAGGCGGACCGCTACTGCTACCCGCGGATCGAGGTCGAGATCGGCTACGTGCTCGGCCGGAGTCTGCCGGGGGAGGGGTGCACCACCGAGGACGTCCTCGCGGCCACCGAGTACATCGTCCCGAGCCTCGAACTCATCGACAGCCGGATCAGGGACTGGCGGATCGGGCTCGCCGACACCATCGCCGACAACGCGTCGTCCGCAGGGGTGGTGCTCGGCTCGGCCCGGGTGCGGCCGGACCGCCTGAACCCCGCCGACATCGGGGCCGTCCTCTACCGGGACGGCGAGCAGATCGCCCGGGGAAACACCAGTGCGGTGCTCGGCGACCCCACCGAGGCCGTCGCCTGGCTGGCCCGCAAGGTCGCGTCCTTCGGGGTGCGCCTGGAGGCCGGTCACGTGATCCTGCCGGGGTCGTGCACCAAGGCCGTCGACGTGCGGCCGGGGGAGTCCTACCGGGCCGACTTCGAGGGGCTCGGGTCCGTCTCCGTCGGCTTCGTCCACTCAACGGGACACCGCCCGGCCGAGAACTGAAATCAATACTAGTTTCGTCCGTGTGGCGCACCCCGGCGGCAGCCCGCCGGGGTGCGCCCGCGTATCCAGCGGATCGACGCAACACGGAATGAGGCAGCATGAGCGCGACGCACACCCCCTCGGCGACGACCCTGGAGGGGCGCACCGCCGTCGTCACCGGCGCGGGAGCGGGACTCGGCCGCGCCGAGGCACTGGCACTCGCGGCGCTCGGCGCCAACGTGGTGGTGAACGACATCGGCCCGGCGGCCGACGACGTGGCCGCCGAGATCAGGGCCCTCGGCGCGGGGGCCGTGGCGGTGACCGGTGACGTCGGCGACTGGGCCATGGGCGACCGGCTGGTGCGGGCGGCCGTGGAGAGCTTCGGCAGTCTGGACATCGTCGTCAACAACGCGGGAGTCCTCCGCGACAAGATGCTCTTCAACCTCACCGAGTCCGACTGGGACGACGTCCTGCGGATCCACCTCAAGGGACACGCCGCGGTCTCCCGCGCCGCGGCCGTCCACTGGCGCGCGGCGAGCAAGGCGTCCGGCGCCCCGGTCTACGGCCGCGTGATCAACACCTCGTCCGAGGCCTTCCTGTTCGGGTCCCCCGGCCAGCCGAACTACTCCGCCGCCAAGGCCGGGATCACCGCGCTGACCCTGTCCACCTCGCAGGGCCTGGCCCGCTACGGCGTACGCGCCAACGCCATCTGTCCCCGCGCCCGCACCGCCATGACGGCCGAGTCCTTCGGAGAGGGCGCGACCGCACCGGGAGGCCTCGACATCATGGCCCCCGAGCGCGTCGCCACCCTCGTCGGGCACCTGGCCTCCCCGGCCGCCGACGAGATCAACGGGCAGGTCTTCGTCGTCTACGGCGACATGGTCGCGCTGCTCGCCCCGCCCACCGTGGAACGGAAGTTCACCGCCGCGGACGGCACCTTCACCCCGGCCGAACTCGACGAGCAGCTGACCACGTACTTCCGCGGCCGTGACCCGCACCGGACCTACGCCGCCTACAGCGTCGCCGGACTCGACACGACGGGGACGCAGCAGAGCCGCTGAGCCGGCGGGACGAGTACACCCGGCTGGGGCGACGGGGATGCGGCAGAAACCGCCCGGCCGGGGGCGCGCCGGCCCCGCTGCACCGACGGACGTGCCCGGGCGACCCACTCGGCCCCGCCGGGGCCGGGTTCAGCCGGCGTCGGTCTCCGGGGCGAGCAGGAGGTGGCAGGCCATCCGCAGATCGGCATCCGCCTCCTGCGGGGTCAGCCGCTCGTTGAGCCGCGACTGCAGCACTCCGTACCAGAGCAGGATCAGCAGCCGCAGACGGGTGATGTGGTGGTCCGTGGGCTCCTCCACGCCCCAGGCCCGCACCAGCAGGTCGACGAAGCCCGAGTCGATCCGCGCCAGGTCGGGGACCGTCGAGGCACGGGCCGCGTTCGCCGACTGGATCATCGCCGTGGCGAGGGCCGGCCTGCGCAGCAGATTGCGCGTCGCGCTGCCCAGGGTCTCGAAGACGGCGTCCTCGGGCGAGGTGTCTGCCGGGCGCTCGGGCACCCGCGCCGCGAACCCCTCGATCTGGTCGGCCATCAACGCGGTGAACAGATGGGTCTTCGACGGGAAGTACCGGTACAGGGTCGCGATCGCGACGCCTGCGGACTTGGCGACCTCCTGCATCTGCACCCGTTCGAGACCCGTCGTGGCGGCGATGTCCGCCGCCACCTTCAGGATGCTCTGACGGCGTGCGCGCTGCCGGGGCGAACTGGGCTCGGCCCCGGCCCTGGCCTCGGCGATTCTGGGCACGCGCTCTCTCCCGGAGCTCGGTGGTGTCTACAGCTGCACAGACAATACGCCGGGCCCCTCCACGCGTCCCGCGCACGCGCCCCGCCGTACCGCTCAGCGGGACCGGCCCCACCGGCCCCGGCGCCGAACGGGTCTGCTGGGGCCGCACACCACCGAGCGGCAGGAGGGGTCATCCATGCGGGACGGCCGGCAGGGCTGGGACGCCACCCACGACGTGATCGTCGTCGGATCCGGGGCGGGAGCGATGACCGGGGCCCTGGTGGCCGCGGGCGACGGCCTCGACACCGTCGTACTGGAACGGACGGCGCTGCTCGGCGGCACCTCCGCCTACTCCGGGGCCGCCTGCTGGCTGCCCGGCACCCAGGTGCAGGAGCGCGCCGGGCTCGGCGACTCCACGGAGGCGGCCGACCTCTATCTGCGCACCCTCACCGGCGACGCCGAAGCCCCCCGCAGGACCGCCTTCCTTCGGCACGCCCCCGCACTCGTGAGCCGGCTCGAACGCGATCCGGTGATCGCGTTCGAGTGGCGTGCCTTCCCCGACTACGTGGCCGCACCCGGCCGGATGGACGCCGGCCGCTCCTTCGTCCCCCTGGACCTGGACCCGGAGCTGCTCGGCGCGCTCCTGCCCCTGGTACGTCCGGCAATCGACCGCGACCGTGCGGGCCAGGGGCACCCCGCCGGCGCACCGCTGACCGCGGGCCGCGCCCTGATCGGCCGCCTCCTGCTCGCGGCCACCCGCACCGGCAACGCACTCGTCCGCACCGAGCACCACGTCACCGCCCTCGTCACCGAGGGCGGCCGGATCGCCGGCGTCGAGGCCCGGACACCGCACGGCACGGTCCGGATACGGGCCCGCCGCGGCGTGCTGCTGGCCGCCGGCGGTTTCGAGCGCGACGAGGCCCTGCGCACCGAGCACGGGGTGCCCGGCGGGGCCGCCCGGAGCATGGCTCCCCACGGCACCAACACCGGCGAGCTGCTCGGCGCCGCCCTCGCGGCGGGCGCCGCCACCGGCCTCATGGACGAGGCCTGGTGGTGCCCGGGGACCGAACTCCCCGACGGTTCGGCCGCGTTCACCCTCGGTCTGCGGGGCGGTCTGATGGTGGACGGCTCGGGGCGGCGGTTCGCCAACGAGTCGCTGCCGTACGACCGCATGGGCCGTGCCATCGCCGCGGGCGGGGGTTCGGACGCGCCCGTCCACCTGATCTTCGACTCCCGCGAGGGCGGCGCCCTGCCGGCCATCACGGTGCCTCCCGTCGACCCGGCGGATCACCTGGCGGCCGGCACCTGGGTGAGTGCCGAATCGCTGCCGGAGCTCGCCGCCCTCATCGGCGTGCCGGCCGGCCCCCTGACGGACACCGTCGGCCGGTTCAACGGCTTCGCGGCCGCCGGGACCGACGAGGACCACCACCGCGGCGAGGACCCGTACGACCTGTTCTTCGCCGACAGGAAGAACGCTCCCGGGCCCAATCCGTGCCTGGTCCCGCTCGACCGGCCGCCGTACTTCGCGGCCCGGGTGGTCCTCGCCGACCTCGGCACCAAGGGCGGTCTGCGTACGGACGCGGACGCCCGCGTCCTGGGCACCGACGGGCGCCCGCTGACCGGCCTGTACGCCGCCGGGAACACCAGCGCCTCCTTCACCGGCGGCGTCTACCCCGGCCCCGGCATCCCCATCGGCACCGCCATGGTGTTCGCCTCCCTGGCCGTGCGGCACATGGCCGGCCTGCCCGCCGACGCCGTCTGACCGAGCGGCCCGGACCCGGGCATCCCGGCCAGTGGGATGCCCGGCGCGCGCCCCCGCAGGAGCGCTTTACGGTCGCGGCACCGCGGCGGCCAGGACCAAGAGAGGCACTCGATGACCGACAAGAACGTGTACGGGCCCTGGGCGGTCGTCGCCGGCGGATCCGAGGGAGTCGGCGCCTCGTTCGCCGGCCTGCTCGCCGACGCCGGGATCAACCTGGTGCTCATCGCCCGCAGGCCGGGCCCCCTGAACGAGACCGCGGAGAAGGTGCGCGCCAAGGGCGTCGAGGTCCGCACACTCGCACTGGACCTGCTCGACCCCGGCGCACCGGCCGCGGTCCGTGCGGTCACCGACGGACTCGAGGTCGGTCTGCTGATCTTCAACGCGGGAGCCAACAGCTACGGCCACGAGTTCGTCACCGGCGACCTGACCCGTGTCCAGGGTGTCCTCGACCTCAACATCACCGCGCAACTGGCCCTCACTCATCACTTCGGCGCCCTGATGAAGGAGCGCGGCCGGGGCGGCATCATGCTGGTCGGCTCGCTCTCCGGATACCTCGGCCAGGCGCAGATCAGCATCTACTCGGCGGCCAAGGCCTTCAGCCGGGTGTTCGCCGAGGGGCTGTGGCTGGAACTGCGGCCGCACGGTGTGCACGTCCTGGAACTCGTCCTCGGAGTGACCAGGACGCCGGCCATGGAGCGCGCGGGGCTGCGCATGGACCTGCCCGGTCTGCGGGTCGCGGAACCGGACGACGTCGCCCGGGAGGGGCTGGAACACCTCGCCGACGGACCCGTTCTGGTCGCCGGCGGCAATGCGGCGGCCGCGGAGAAGCGCAGCGGTTTCCCCCGCGCCGAGCTCGCTCTCGCAGCCCACGAGGCATCCAGGAAGATGCTGCCCCCATCATCCTGACGGTATATCAGATTCCGTCCGCGTCGGCCGTCCCCGTCCCCTTCCGGAGAGCACATGAGCGAAACCGAGCACCCCCTGACCCTTCCCGGCGCACTCGATCTCGCCGCGGGCCGGCACCCCGGCCGGGAAGCGGTCGTGGACGGTGACGTGACGCTGACCTGGGGTCAGCTGCACGCACTGGTACGGGCGGCCGTGAAGTCGCTCCTCGCGCACGGCATCCGGCGCGGGGACAGGATCGCGGTCTGGGCACCGAACAGCCACCGCTGGGTCGTCGCCGCACTCGCCGTCACATCGGCCGGCGCGGTCCTGGTTCCCGTCAACACCCGCTACAGGGGCGCCGAGGCGCGCCTGCTCCTGCAACGCAGCGGTGCGCGGATGCTGTTCGTCGAGAACGGATTCCTCGGCAAGGACTACCTGTCCATGCTGACCACCGGGGACGAGGGGGCCGCGGAGCCCCGGCCGGGCGCGCTGGAACAGGTGGTGGCCCTCGATGCCGCCGCCCCGCCCGGCACCCTGCCCTGGGAGGAGTTCCTGCGGCACGGCGCACGGGTGGCGGATGCCGAGGCCACGGACCGTACGGCCGCCGTGCGCCCCGACGATCCCTGCGACCTGCTCTTCACCTCGGGCACGACGGGGCGTCCCAAGGGCGCGCTGACCACGCACCGGCAGAACCTCGCCACCTACTGGGCCTGGAGCGGCCGGACCGGCGTCACCGGCGACGACCGCTACCTCGTCATCAACCCGATGTTCCACTGCTTCGGCTACAAGGCCGGCGTACTCGCGTGCCTGCTGCGCGGTGCCACGATGGTGCTGCAGCCGGTGTTCGACGTGGACCGGGTGCTGCGGACCGTCGAGGCCGAGCGGATCACCGTACTGCCCGGCCCGCCCACGATCTACACGGAACTGCTGGACGCGCCCGGCCGGGACCGGTTCGACCTGTCCTCGCTGCGGCTGGCGGTGACCGGTGCGGCCGTCGTCCCCGTCGCCCTCGTGCGGCGGATGCGCGCCGAGCTCTTCCCCGAGGTGCTCACCGCGTACGGACTCACCGAGACCTGCGGCACGGTCACCGTGTGCTCGGCGGACGACGACGCCGAGACCGTGGCCCTGACCGCCGGCCGTCCGATCGACGGCACCGAAGTGCTCGTGGCCGACGGCGACCGGTGCCCGCTGCCGGCCGGAAGGGACGGCCGGATCCTGGTACGCGGATACCACGTCATGCAGGGCTACCTCGACGATCCCGGGGCCACCGCGGCGGCCGTCGACACCGAAGGGTGGCTGGACACCGGCGACATCGGCCACCTCGACGCCCGCGGCAATCTGGTGATCACCGGACGGTCCAAGGAGATGTTCACGGTCGGCGGGTTCAACGTCTATCCGGCCGAGGTCGAGCAGGTGCTCACCGGCCACGACGCCGTCGCCGAGGCCGCCGTGGTCGGTGTTCCGGACGCGCGGCTCGGTGAGGTCGGCCGCGCGTACGTGACGGTCCGGCCCGGCACCGGGACGGAGCCGGACGACCTCGTCGGCCACTGCCGCGAGCGGCTCGCCAACTTCAAGGTCCCCCGCGAGGTCGTCATCCTCGGGGCCCTTCCCCGCAATGCCACCGGAAAGGTGGACAAGACCGTCCTGCGGGCGGTCTGACCGACACGCCTCACCGGGCGACAAGGGTATGGAGGACGGACTGTGGGCAACGAGGTTCTGGAATCGGTGCGCGCCCTGCTGCCGGCCGTCGAGAAGCGGGCCGTCACGACGGACGAGGCACGGCGCATCCCCGCTGCCACGATCCGCGAGCTGTCCGGGGCCGGGGTGTTCCGAATGCTCCAGCCGACCCGGTTCGGCGGTCTGGAGAGCGATCCTGTCGACTTCTACCGGGTGGTGCGGGAGATCTCCGCGGTGTGCTGCTCCACGGGCTGGGTGGCATCCGTCCTGGGCGTCCATCCGTGGCAGCTCGGCCTGTTCCCCGAGCAGGCGCAGCAGGACGTGTGGGGCGAGGACCCGGACACCCGCATCTCCTCGTCGTACGCCCCCGTGGGCCGGCTCACCCCCGTCGACGGGGGCTACGAGCTGGCCGGCCGATGGAGCTTCTCCTCGGGCTGCGAACACGCCTCCTGGGCGCTGCTCGGCGCCCTCGTGGTCGGGGCGCAGGGGCGGCCGGTGGACTTCCTCACCGTGCTGGTGCCCCGGGCCGACTACCGTATCGAAGACATGTGGGACGTGGTCGGGCTCCGTGGCACCGCCAGCAACGACGTCGTCGTCGAGAGCGCCTTCGTGCCGGCCCACCGGGTGCTCCGCAACTACGAACAGGCGCAGTTGAAGGTGCCGGGGCAGCAGGTCAACCCGGGACCCCTGTACCGGCTGCCGTTCGGTGCGATCTTCACCAGCGCCGTCACCGCGCCGGTGCTCGGAGCCGTCTCCGGCGGATACGCCTCGTACGTGGCACGGATGAAGGAGCGGGTCCGGCTCAGCCTGGGCGGCGGGAACTTCGCCGAGGACCCGTTCGCCCAGGTCGCCATCGCGCGCGCCGCGTCCGACATCGACGCGACCGTGCTCCAGATGGACCGGAACATGGGCGAGCTGCTCGGACTCGCTTCCGCGGGACAGGAGATCCCCATGGAACTGAGGCTGCGTACCCGGCGCGACCAGGTCCGGGGCACCGAACGGGCCGTGGCCGCCATCGACCTGCTCTTCAAGACCGCCGGCGGCAACGCGCTGCGGCGCGGCAACCCCGTCGAACGCGCCTGGCGCGACGCCCACGCGGGCAGCGTCCACGTCGCCAACGACGTGGAACGCGCCCTCGCGATGTACGGGCGCGGAGCGTTCGGCCTGACGGTCGAGGACAACCTGGTCTGATCACGCGCGACCGGCCGGCTCGCTCGGTACGCGAAACGGTCCCGGACCCCGTGCGGGGCCGGGACCGTTTCGCGTCCTCAGTTCTGCTCGCCGGCCGCCCTCGCCGCCAGGTAGCGGGCGGGGAACTCCCCGCCGCCGTGCACCGCGAGGTCCGCGCCGTTGATGTACCCGGACAGGCCGCCCGCAAGGAACAGACAGGCGTGGGCGACGTCCGCGGGCACGGCCATCCGTCCCATCGGGATGACGCCCGCCACCGCCGCCCCGCCGTCCGCGCCGTAGACCGACGCCGCGCTCTCGGTGCGGATCAGCCCGGTGGTGATGTGGTTGACCCGGACCGCTGGCGCCCACTCCAGGGCCAGCGCCCTGGTGAGGGCCAGCAGCCCGGCCTTGGCGGCCGTGTAGGCGGCGGTGCCGGGCTGCGGGTCCTGGCCCGAGACGCTGCCGATGTTGATGACCGAGCCGCCGCCGTCCTGGGCGCTCATGACGCGGTGGGCCGCCTGCGCCACGTAGAAGGGCGCGAGCAGGTTGAGCGCGACGATCTTCTCCACGAAGCGGGGCGAGACGGTGGCCGCGTCGGCGTCGGGGGAGCCGCCCGCGTTGTTGACGAGCACGTCGAGGCGGCCGAAGCGTTCCACCGCGGCGTCCACCAAGGAGGACGCCGCCGCCGGATCGCGCACGTCGGCGGGGACGAAGACCGCCTCCCGGCCCCCTGCCGTCGGCAGCGTGTCCGGGGCGGTGCGCCCGCAGACCACCACGTCCGCCCCGGCGCCGAGAAACGCCCCGGCGATGGCGGCACCGATGCCCTTGGTGCCGCCGGTGACCAGTACCACGCGCCCCGTGAAGTCCAACGCGTCCTCGATGTCCATGCGGTGCACGCCCTTCTCCGTCTGCTGGGATCCGCTCATCGGGCGGCCATGCCGAGCTCCGCGGCAAGCCGCGCCCGGTGGTGGGCGGGCGGTCCGAACAGTTCGCCCGTTCCGTGCGCCCGCTTGAAGTAGCGGTGCGCGTCGTGCTCCCAGGTGATCCCGATCCCGCCGTGCAGCTGGATCATCTCGCCGGCCACCGCCGAGAACGCCTCGGAACAGACGGACTTCGCGACGGCGGCGGCCCGCGGCAGCGCGCCCGGGTCCTCGTCGGCGGCGAAGGCGGCTCCGAGCGCCGCCGACCGTGCCGACTCCACCAGGACGTAGGCATCCGCCAGCCGGTGCTTGACCGCCTGGAAGGAGCCGATGGGCCGTCCGAACTGGACCCGGTTCCTGGCGTATTCGACGGTGAGCTCCAGACAGCGCTCGGCTGCGCCCACCTGCTCCGCGGCGAGCGCCGCACACGCCAGATCCCGCACGTGCTCCAGGCACCGCCCGCCGTCGCCGTCCACGCCCAGCAGCCGTCCCCCGGCGCCGTCCAGCACCCACCGGGCCTGGGCCCGGGTCCCGTCCATGGTCACGAGGGGTTCCCGGCGCACCCCGGCGCTGTCGGGCGCCACCTCGAAGAGCGACACCCCGCGGGCCGTCCGGGCAGCGACGAGCAGGACGTCCACGCCGGGCCAGTCCAGTACGAACTCCTTGGTACCGGTGACCAGATGGCCGCCACCGGGGCCCGCCACCGCTTCGGCGCGTATCGCGGCCTGTTCCCAGGAGCCCTGCTCGGCCCATGCCAGGGTGCCCACGGCGGCGCCCTCGGCGAGACCCGGCAGCAGCCGCCCGCACGCCTCCTTGTCGCCGGAGGCCAGCAGCGCCCCCGCCGTGATGACGGCCGATCCCAGACAGGGCAGCGGGCTCAGGCTCCGGCCCAGCTCCTCCATCAGGACATGCACGTCACGGGCGCCGCCGCCCGCCCCGCCGTACCCCTCGGGCACGGCGAGACCGGCCGCGCCGATCTGTTCGCTCAAAGGCGCCCAGGCAGACTCGGTGTGATGGCTTGTCAGCAGCGAGCGCACGGCCGACCGCAGCTCCTCCTGCTCCTGCGTCAGTCTCATCGGGCTGCTCCTTTCGGCGTGCGGTCAGGTGGCCATGACGCGGGCCCGGCACGCGGCCGGGGTGCCCCAGGCGTCGCGCAGCGGCCGCGCCTTGCGGATCCACAGGGACAGGTCGAGTTCGTCGGTGTAGCCCACGGCGCCGTGCAGTTGGATGGCCGTGCGCGCCGCCGCGTAGGCGGCCTCGCCCGCTGTGACCTTGGCCGCGGCGATGTCACGCCCCGCCGTGTCGTCGCCGGCGGCGAGCGCGAGCGCGGCGCCGTGGACCAGCGGCTCGGCGAACTCCAGGGCCAGCAGGGTGTCGGCCAGCCGGTGCTTGACCGCCTGGAAGGAGCCGATGGCCACCCCGAACTGGGTGCGCCGGGTGACGTATTCGACCGTGCGGGCCAGCAGGGTCCGGCCGACTCCGAGTGCCTGGGCCGCGGTGACGAGGGCGGCCACATCGGCGGCGTATCCGGCGGCGGCGGCCACCGCGGGGCCCTGGGCGAGGACCGTTCCCGCCGTCGGCGGTGACAGCCGCCGCGCGGGGTCGGCCGAGGGCTGCACGGTCCCCGGCCCGGCGGCGAGGCGCAAGGTGTCGCCGTCGACCACGAACACCGTGTCGGCCGCGTCGGCGTCCAGGGCGTACGGGCCGAGGGAGGTCAGGCAGAGGGACACGACCGACTTCCCGGAGGCGACGCCGGGCAGCCTGTCGGCGGCGACGCGGTCGTCACCGAGCCGGTCCAGCAGGGCCGCCGCGGCAACCGTCTCGACCAGCGGCCCGGGAACGGCGTGCCGCCCCAGGACCTCGAAGGACAGCGCCAGTTCGAGTGGAAGCGGGCCGAGGCCCTCGTGCTTCTCCGGTACCGCGAGTGCGAACACCCCGGCCTCGGCCAGCCGGGCCCAGACGGCGCGCCCCGGGCCGTGGTCCCCGGCGGCCCAGGACCGTACCGCGGCCGGGGTGTCGCAGGAGGTGAGCAGGCCGTCGAGGGAGCGGGCGAAGTCCCGCTGCTCGGCGTCCAGGAGGAAACGCATCAGCGGCGTCCCTTCGGCAGGCCGAGCAGCCGCTCGGCGATGATGTCGCGCTGGATCTCGTTGGTGCCCGCGTAGACGGGGCCCGCCAGCGAGAAGGTGTAGCCCTCGGACCAACTGCCCTGGTCCGGCGCCTGGGTGGCGTGGTCGGCGAGTTCGCCGTAGGGGCCGAGCAGGTCGAGTGCCGTCTCGTGCAGCGCGATGTCCAGCTCGGACCAGAAGATCTTGTTGAGGCTGGAGGTGGGCCCGGCGGGCGCGCCGTCGCCGTGCAGGACCTGGGAGGCGCCCGCGTAGGAGAACATCCGGTAGGCGCGGGCCCCGATCACCGCGTCGGCGACCCGGTCGCGCAGCGCCGTGTCCGCCGGGTCGCCGTACTCCCGCCACAGAGCGGTGAGGCGGTCCGCGGCGGCCGTGAAGCGGCCCGGGCTGCGCAGGGTGAGCCCACGCTCGTTGCCCGTGGTGCTCATCGCGACCCGCCAGCCCTGGCCGGGCTCACCGATGACGTCCTCGTCGGGTACGAACACCCCGTCCAGGAAGAGTTCGGCGAAGGCGGGCTTCCCGTCGAGCCGCCCGATGGGCCGTACGGTCACGCCCTCGGCGTCCAGCGGGAACATCAGATAGGTGAGCCCCCGGTGCGGCCGGTCCGCGTCCGGGTCGCTGCGGAACAGGCCGAAGGCCCGGTCGGCGAAGGCGGCCCTGGAGGACCACGTCTTCTGGCCGTTGAGGAGCCAGCCGCCCTCGGTCCGTACGGCCGTCGACCTCAGCGAGGCCAGGTCCGAACCGGATTCCGGCTCGGACCAGGCCTGCGCCCAGATGACCTCACCGCGCGCCATGGCGGGCAGGATCCTGCCCCGCTGCCCGGCGGTGCCGTTCTCGAAGAGGGTCGGCGCCAGCAGGCTGATGCCGTTCTGGCTGACCCGGCCGGGAGCGCCGGCGGCGTAGTACTCCTCCTCGAAGATCATCCAGTGCAGCAGGGAACTCCCGCGTCCGCCGAACTCCTCGGGCCAGGAGACGGCCGACCAGCGGTCGGCCGCCAGGGCCGCCTCCCACTCCCGGTGCGCGGCGAAGCCCTCGGCGGTCTCCAGGGACGGCAGGGGAGCGGCCGGAACGTGGGTGGCCAGCCACTCGCGTGCCTCGGTACGGAACGCCTCGTCGGCCGCGTCGAAATCGAGGTCCATCAGGCGCCCGCCCTCTTCATCGCCCGGATGTCCATGCCGCCGAGGGCGTCCGGCGCGGTCTCGGCGTTGTGCGCGTGCGCGAGATGGTGCAGGCCGAACACCGAGTCCATCCCCGTGTGCATGCCCTGGAGATCCTCGGCCTGGTTGACCGCGCGCTTGGTCAGCGCCAGGCCCATGCGCGGCATCTCCGCGATGCGAAGCGCCAACTCCTGCGTACGCGCGCTCAGTTCATCGCGGGAGACGACCCGGTTGACCATGCCGACCTCGTAGGCGCGCTGCGCGCTCATCCGGTCACCGGTGAAGAGGAACTCCTTGGCGATCCGTGGCGGCATCACCCACGGATGGGCGAAGTACTCGACGCCGGGGATGCCCATCCGGACCACGGGATCGGCGAAGAACGCGTCGTCCGAGGCCACGATCAGGTCGCACACCCAGGCGAGCATCAGACCGCCCGCCACGCATGCCCCCTGCACGGAGGCGATGACGGGCTTGGGCAGCTCCCGCCAGCGGCGGCACATCCCCAGATACACCTCGGACTCACGGGCGAACCGGCTCTCCGCGCCCTCCTTGTCCGAGTGGTCCCACCACAGTCCCGCCCGGCGTTCGAACGGCAGATGCGCGTCCCGCTGCGGGGTTCCGATGTCGTGGCCGGCGGAGAAGTGCTCGCCCGCCCCGGCCAGGACGACCGTCCTCACCTCGCTGTCGTCGGCCGCGCGGTAGAACGCCCGGTCCAGGGCGTACGTCATCGCGGAGTTCTGCGCGTTGCGGTAATCGGGCCGGTTCATGGTGACCGTCGCGACCGGGCCCCGCTTCTCGTAGCGCACCGGTTCGTCGTGGGCAGCGGACATCGGCCCCTCCTTCCCTAACAAGTGTTTGGTAGATTAACGTACCCCCATGAGCAGCGTCGAGGAGTTCCGCACCGAGATCCGCGGCTGGCTGGCCGCCAACCTCACCGGTGCCTTCGCGGGCCTTCGCGGCCGAGGCGGACCCGGCCGTGAGCACGAGGCCTTCGCCGAACGGCTCGCCTGGGAGCGGCACATGGCGGCCGAGGGCTGGACGTGTGTGGGATGGCCCGAGGAGCACGGAGGCCGGGGCGCGACCATCGAGCAACAGGTCGCCTTCCACGAGGAGTACGCCCTGGCCGACGCCCCCGCGCGGGTCAACCACATCGGGGAGCAACTGCTCGGCCCGACCTTGGTGGCCTTCGGCACCCCCGAGCAGCGGGCCCGCTTCCTGCCGCCGATCGTCGCCGTCGAGGAGCTCTGGTGCCAGGGCTACAGCGAACCGGACGCCGGGTCCGACCTGGCGAACGTACGGACCAGGGCCGAGCGGGACGGCGAGGACTGGGTGGTCACGGGGCAGAAGATCTGGACGTCACTCGCCCACGACGCCCAGTGGTGCTTCGTCGTCGCCCGCACCGAGGCGGGCTCCACCCGCCACGCGGGCCTCTCCTATCTCCTGGTTCCGCTCGATCAGCCGGGCGTGGAGATACGGCCGATCCAGCAGCTGACCGGCACCTCCGAATTCAACGAGGTCTTCTTCGACGGCGCCCGCACCCGCGCCGCGCACCTCGTCGGTGAACCCGGCGACGGCTGGCGGGTCGCCATGGCCACGCTCGGCTTCGAACGCGGTGTCTCCACCCTCGGCCAGCAGGTCGGCTTCCGGCGCGAACTCGAAGCCCTCATCGACCTGGCCCGGCGCAGCGGCGCCGCCGACGACCCACTGATCCGCGACCGGCTGGCCCGCGCCTGGACGGGACTGGAGACCATCCGGTGCAACGCCCTGCGCATGCTCGACGGCGTGGCGGCGGGCGCACCCGGTCCCGAGGCGTCCATCGGGAAGATCTTCTGGGCCACCTGGCACCGGGAACTCGGCGAACTCGCCATGAGCGTCCTGGGCGCAGGCGGCATGACCGCTCCCGAGGCGCCCTACGAACTCGACGACTGGCAGCGGCTGTTCCTCTTCTCGCGCTCCGACACCATCTACGCCGGATCCAACGAGATCCAGCGCAACATCATCGCCGAGCGTGTCCTCGGCCTGCCCAAGGAGATCCGCCCGTGACCCCGCAGCCGCCCTATGTACCGGGCCACTCCCTCCTGGCCGGACGCACCGCCGTGATCACCGCGGCGGCCGGCGCCGGAATCGGCGGAGCGACCGCCCGCAGGTTTCTGGAGGAGGGTGCCCGGATCGTCATCGGCGACGCCCACGCACGCCGCCTCAAGGAGAGCGCGGCCGCCCTCGCCGAGGAGTACGGTGCGGACAACGTCGCCGCGCTGCCCTGCGACGTCACCGACCAGCGGCAGGTCGACGCCCTCTTCGCGCTCGCCGCCGAACGCCACGACGGCCTCGACATCGTCGTCAACAACGCCGGTCTCGGCGGCACCGCCGACCTCGTCGACATGACCGACGACCAGTGGTCGAAGGTCCTCGACGTGACCCTCAACGGCACCTTCCGGTGCACCCGCACCGCCCTGCGCCACTTCAAGCGCCGCGACACCGGCGGCATCGTCGTCAACAACGCCTCCGTCATCGGCTGGCGCGCCCAGCGCGGCCAGGCCCACTACGCCGCCGCGAAGGCCGGTGTCATGGCCCTCACCCGGTGCGCCGCACTGGAGGCGGCCGACTTCGGCGTACGCGTCAACGCCGTCGCCCCGAGCCTGGCCATGCATCCGCACCTGGTGAAGGTCACGACCCCTGAACTCCTGGCCGAACTCACCGAGCGCGAGGCCTTCGGCCGGTACGCCGAACCCTGGGAGATCGCCAACGTCATCGTCTTCCTGGCCAGCGACTACTCCTCGTACATGACGGGGGAGACCGTCGCCGTCAGCAGCCAGAGGGCGTGAGCCCGATCACCGGACACGCGAACGCCGAGCGCCGCGCCGAACTGCTGGCGACCGCCGCCGAGGTGTTCGCGGCCCAGGGCTACAACGCCACCACCGTCCGTCGCATCGCGGACGCCGCCGGGATGCTCGCGGGCAGCCTCTACTACCACTTCGATTCCAAGGAATCGATGCTCGACGAGATCCTCTCGGCCTTTCTGGACGAGTTGTGGACGGGCTACGACACCGTCATGGCCGCCGGGCTCGCCCCTCGTGAGGCCATCGGGGCACTCGTCACCCAGTCCTTCCGGCAGATAGACCGGCACGGACCGGCGGTCGCCATCTACCAGCGGGAGTCCAGACACCTCTCCGCCCAGCCGCGCTTCGCCTATCTCGCCGACTCCCAGCCGAAGTTCGAGAACGCCTGGCTGCGCACGCTGGAACGCGGCGTCGCCGAACGGGCCTTCCGCGGCGATCTGGACGTCCGGCTGGTCTACCGGTTCGTCCGCGACACCGTGTGGGTGGCCGCCTCCTGGTACCGCCCCGGCGGCACCCACAGCCCGGAGGAGATCGCCCGGCAGTACCTGTCCATGGTCCTCGCGGGCATCACCACGAACACCTGACACCCCCGCTCATCCCACCCACGAAGGAGCAGTCATGGCCGAGGCCTACATCGTCGAAGCGGTACGCACCCCGGTCGGCCGGCGCAAGGGCGGACTCTCCGCCGTCCACCCCGCCGACCTCGGGGCCCACGTCATCAAGGCGCTGGTCGAACGCAGCGGCATCGACCCGGCCGCGGTGGAGGACGTCGTCTTCGGCTGCCTGGACACGGTCGGCCCGCAGGCCGGGGACATCGCCCGCACCGCCTGGCTCGCCGCGGGCCTCCCCGAGGAGGTGCCCGGCACCACCGTCGACCGGCAGTGCGGCTCCTCCCAGCAGGCCGTCCATTTCGCCGCCCAGGGCGTGATGTCCGGCACCCAGGACCTGGTCGTCGCGGGCGGCACCCAGAACATGTCGATGATCCCCATCGCCTACGCCAGCCGCCAGGCCGCCGAACCCCTGGGACTGACCGACGGCCCGTACGCCGGCTCCGAGGGCTGGCGCGCCCGCTACGGCGACGCACCGGTCAACCAGTTCCACGGCGCCGAACTCATCGCGGAGAAGTGGGGCATCTCCCGCGAGGACATGGAGCACTTCGCGCTCCGCTCGCACCAGCGGGCCCTGCGCGCCATCGACGAGGGCCGCTTCGCCCGGGAGACCGTCGCGTACGGAGAGGTGACCGTGGACGAGGGGCCGCGCCGCGACACCTCGCTGGAGAAGATGGCCGGCCTCAAGCCCGTCGTCGAGGGCGGCCGGCTCACGGCCGGGGTCTCCTCGCAGGTGTCCGACGGCGCCTCGGCGCTGCTCATCGCCTCCGAGCGGGCCGTCGCCGAACACGGCCTCACGCCCCGGGCCCGCATTCACCACCTGTCGGTCCGCGGAGAGGACCCGATCCGGATGCTGTCCGCGCCCATTCCGGCGACGGCGTACGCGTTGAAGAAGGCTGGCATGTCCATCGGAGACATGGATCTGGTCGAGATCAACGAGGCGTTCGCCCCGGTCGTCCTCGCCTGGCTGAAGGAGACCGGCGCCGACCCGGACAGGGTCAACGTCAACGGCGGCGCCATCGCGCTCGGCCATCCGCTCGGTGCCACCGGCGCCAAACTGATGACGACCCTGCTGCACGAACTGGAGCGCACCGGCGGCCGGTACGGCCTACAGACCATGTGCGAGGGCGGCGGCCAGGCGAACGTGACCATCATCGAACGCCTCTGAGGCGCCGGGTCGGCAGACGTCCCCCCCCCGGCGTCCCGTCACGGCGCGGGGCACCGGGGGACGGGCCGGAACCCGGAGCCTAGACATCAGACGTCTGATCTTAGATAGGATCTCCCTGGACCGTGAGCCGAGGGGCGGGTGTCCCGCCTGCCCCACCGGGCCCAACCGCACGGAACGGGAGACCCGACATCATGAACACAGCCCTGCCTGCCCGCCTCGTGGGCGCCTACGCGGCCCTGCCCCCGTCGCGCACCGACCGGGAACGCTTCTACGAGGGACTGGCCGGCCGGGGCATCGCCGACGGGCTGGAGATCCCGTACCGCGACGGACTGGGCGAGGACGCCCCCTGGTTCGCCGCACAACTGCGGGGCCGCTTCACCCGCTGTGTGCTCACCCTGATACCCGGCACGATGGCGCGGGTGGGCGCTTCGGGCACCTTCGGGCTCGCTTCCGCCGACCCCGAAGGCCGACGGGCGGCGCTCGGGTTCCTCCACGAGGCGCGCGCCGCCGCCGAGGAGTTGAACCAGCTCACCGGCGAGCAGTCGGTCTCCGTCCTCCACATCCACACCGCGCCCTCGACGACCGCGGTCGCGGAGATGTTCGCCCGTTCCCTCGACGAGATCGCGGCGGGTGAACCCGCCGCGGGCGCCTGGTCCACCCGGCTCGTCCTGGAACACTGCGACGCGTACGCGCCGGCCGTCCCGGGGGAGAAGCGGTTCCTGTCCCTGGAGGACGAGATCCCCCTCGCGCGCGAAGGCGGGATCGGGATCACCGTCAACTGGGGCCGTTCGGCGATCGAGGCACAGGACCCCAGCCGGCCGCTCGACCACGTCACCCGCCTCGTCTCCGAAGGGCTGCTGGCGGGCGTCATGTTCTCCGGCGCGGGCCCGGCCACGAACGGGTACGGAGGGCCGTGGGCGGACGCGCATCTGCCGCTCACCCAGGACGAGCCCACGTCCCTCATGGACGCGGACGAGGTGCGCCGTTGCCTCCGCGCGGCGGAGAACGCGCTCTCCTACGCCGGGGCGAAGATCCAGGTTCCCGGCGATGCCACGGTCGACGAGAGGCTCGCGATGCTGGGCCGCGTCATGCGGCTCCTGCCCGCGCGCGGGCAGGCCGGCCGGCCCTGAGCGTGCGGCGCGGGCACCGCGCCGGGCCGGGACTCGATGAGTCCGGCCCGGCGCGGTCGTCGTGTCCGGTGCCGCTGTCCGGCCGTTCGTCAGTGCCGCTTGTGGCCCTTGCGCCCGGACGCCTTGACCGTCCAGGTCAGCTTCTCGGTGGCCTCGGCACGGACCTCGGGGTCGCGGACCGAGGCGGTCCGGTCCACGGACGTGACCGTGACGGTGTGCGTCCTGCCGTCCGCGGGAACGCCCAGTGCGGCGGGGGCGACGGAGGACAGCCCCTGTGCCCGCTTCACCGGGAAGCCGTCCACGTACCAGCGCAGCTCCGGCGCGGCGAGGCCGGTGAGCTCCGCCCGGGAGACCTTGATGCGGCTGGTCCGCAGGATCGCGGAGTCCGTACCGACCTCGCTGCTCAGCGCGTTGGCCTCACGGTAGAAGCCGGCGATCATCGCCTCGCGTCCGGGAAGGTTGAAGTCGCTGATGTTCAGGGCTCGCATCAGGGAGTTGGCGGTCGGGCGGTAGATCCCGAAGGGGTAGTAACTGCTTCCCTCGTACGTGCCGACGGTGCCGCCCGTGGGGTCGGTCTCGCCCAGCCAGCGGTACCACTTGGTCCGGTTGGCGGCCATCTGCTCCGCGGTGAAGACGCTGGAGTTGATGTCGGGGAGCTCGCCGCCCGTCCAGGTGCCGTAGCTGTCGTAGGTGTACTCGTCCGCCAGGAGGCCCACCGAATGGGCGATCTCGTGGGCGGCGATCATGCTCGACTGCGCGTTGTCGGAGGAGAGCGTGGAGACGCCGTCGAACGGGTAACCCTCCGCCTCCAGGCCGGAGTAGCCGGCGCCGCCGTACTTGGTGGAGTTGGAGACGACGATGACCAGGTCGGCCTCGGGGGCCTTCGCGGCGTAGGAGGCGACCTTGTCGATGTCGGCGCAGATGAGCCGCTCGGTCTGCGAGCACCAGAAGTAGCTGCCGAGCGCGGTGTCCTTGGCGACGTCGGCGGTGGGGTCACCCGTGATGCCGGATTCGACGGACACCGCGTCGACGGTCCACACGTTCATCAGGCCCTGGTAGCTGGAGTAGGGCTCGATGTCCGTGATGGCCGCCCACTTCGTGGCCGCAGCGGTGTGGAAGGCGTCCTGCTGGTCGGCGGTGTAGCCGTCACCCACGATCACCACGTCGAGCCGGTCGGCCGAGGGACCGGTCACCGACAGCTGCCCGACCTCTCCGTCGGTCGTCCCGGCGGCGGGGGCCAGGCTCCGGGCAGCCGGACGGCCGCTCACCGTCTCCGTGTTGACCGGGACCTCGGTCCGCCGGCCCTCGCCGCCGGGGTCGGGGAAGTACTCGACGGAGACCAGCGGCTTCCGGGCGGGCTCCGGGTCCACGGCGGCCGCTGGGGTGGCGAGGGCCGCACCGATGATCGCCGTGAAGGCGACGCCCACGGATATGGCGGCCGATCTGTTCGTGCGCATGCCGATCCTCACTCCGGTGTCCGGTGCGTCGGTGGCCGACGTCCTCCAACACCCGGGTTGAATTAAGTCGTTGGTTCAGTCGGTTTGAGTTGCCGTTTAACTTAGGCTTCGGCCGGGAGGCGCACAACGGGTCCGGGGGCGGGATTGATGTTGCTTTTGGATAACTGGGCTCTTCGCCCACGGGAGAATCCGGGCACGGGCACAGAAAGAAGGACGGACATGGCGCACACCAGCAGGGCGACGGCGGACGGCGGCGAGGCGCCGGGGCGGTTCGACCCGGCACAGGAAGAGGCGCCGGACGCACCGGCCGCGATCGGTCTTCGGGTGAAACGGCTGCGCAAGGAGAGCGGACTGACCCAGCGCCAGATCGCCGAGCCCGAGTACACCGCCGCGTACGTCTCCACGCTGGAAGCCGGCAAGGTAAGGCCCTCCGAAGCGGCCCTCCGGCACCTCGCCGAGCGGCTCGGCGTCGCCCCCGAGGAACTCGCCACGGGCAGGCCCACCCACATCGCGGCAGCTCTGCGCATGGGGCTGGCCGACGCCCAGCGGACACTGGCCGTCGAGGACGCCGCCGACGCACGGGCCGCCTACGAGCAGCTGCTCGGCCGCGCCGAGGAGTACGGGCTCGCCCAGGAACGGGCGGCGGCGCTCGTGGGCCTCGGGGAATGCGCCTTGGAGACGGGTGAACTGACCGAGGCCCTGGCCCGGTTCGAGACGGCCGAGGACGCACTGGCCGACGAACCGCTCCCCGCCAGGGCGCGGGCGGTCCGGGGCAGGGCGGTCGCCCACTACCTGGCCGGTGAGCTCCGCTACGCGTGCTACCTGCTGGAGAGCGCGATCGACGGACTGAACACGTCCGGACTGCACGATCCCGGCGCGCTGCTCCAGCTCTACACGGCCTCGATCGCCCCGTACATGGACATGGGCGCGCATGCCCGTGCCGCACAGGCGGCCGAACTCGCCCTCGCCCTGGTACCGCAGGTGTCCGACCCCGCCCTGGTCGCCACCATGCACCGAACGGTGGCGCGCACCCTGCTGGCCGAGGGCAGGATCGACGCCGCACAGGCTTCGCTGACGCGGGCCACCGAGCTCTACCAGCAGCTGCAGATCCGCACCGAACTCGCCCACTGCCACTGGATGCGGGGATATGTCTGCGCCCAGCACGACGACCTGGCGCAGGCCGAGACGGAACTGCGCACCGCGCACGCGATGCTGGTGTCCAAGCGGGCGGCCCTGTACGTCTCGCAGGTGGAGGTCGAGCTCGCCGATGTCCTGCGCAGGAGCGGGAAATCGGCGGAGGCCGCGGAACTGCTGGAAAGCCTGCTGGCCGGACTCAAACACGGCCGGGGCGCGCTGCACGCAGGCGGCGCCCACCGGCTGCTCGGACTGATCGCCGAGGAGGCCGGTGACGCCGAGGCGGCCGAACTGCACTACGCCACCGCGCTCTCCCTGCTCGAACAGACCGGAGCCGCCGGGGACCTCGCCGACATCTGCCGGCTGCTCGGGGACCTGCTGCGCGGCGAGGGCCGGACGGAGGAGGCGCTGAACGCCTACCGGACCGGCCTCGGACACCGTGCCGAACCGGGCACCACCACACTCGGCCCCGCCCCCGCCCGACCGCCGTTCGGCCGCTGGGCCTGAGGGCGCGGCCGTCGCCGGGGCGGCCGCCGTCACCCCCACGACGACATTCGTACAAGACCGCCGGGAGGCAGCCCCGGCATCATCCCGGCATGAGTGAAATCGACGTTCAGCTCGCGCACGGCATGCATGTGGTCCACGACGGTCCGAGACAGGGCCCGCCGATGCTGCTCATCCACGGATCGGGGGCCTCGGGCGGCACCTGGAGCCCGATGCTCCCGGCACTCTCGGCCCACCACCATGTCATCCGGATCGATCTTCCCGGCTGCGGCCAGTCGCCGCCGGCGGCGTCGTACGACGTGCCCGTGCAGGCGGGCCGGGTGGCGGCGCTGCTCGACGATCTCGGCCTTCGCCGGGTCGCCGTGGCCGGGCACTCCAGCGGCGGCTACGTCGCCACCGCACTCGCGGAAGGGCGCCCGGACCTGGTGGGGTCGCTCGCGCTGGTGAGCACCGGGCCGGGCCTCGACGCGCTCCTTCCGCAGCCGGCCATCCTCCGGCTCCTGCTGGGCCCGCCCTTCGGTCCGCTGCTCTGGGCGCTCCGTTCGGACGCGGCGATCCGCAGCGGGGTCAGAGCGACGACCGCCCGGCCGGCGGACATCCCGGACGAACTTGTCGCCGGGGTCAGGGGGACCACGTACCGCGCCTTCCGGGCGGTGTCCCGTCGCCACATCGCCTACATCGACGAGCGGAGCGTGCCCGAACGCCTCGCGGCCGTCGAGGCTCCGGTGCTGGTGGTCTTCGGTGCCGCGGACCCCCGCTGGGAGCCGTCCTCGGCACACCGGTACGAGGCGGTGCCCAACGGCCGGGTGGAACTGCTGCCCGGCGTCGGGCACATACCCCTGCTCGAAGCGCCGGAGGCGACCAGCGATCTTCTCCTGCGCTTCGCGGCGGCGCACGCGGACAGCCCTTAGGTGTTCTGACCCTTGAGGCTGGGGACGCGGGCCCCGGCCCGATCCGAACGAAGGAGCCCAGGTCCTCGCGGTCTCAGCCCGCCCCCGGCAGTGCCTTCAGCGTCGCCCGGGCCTCGTCCATGATCCGTTCGACCAGCTCGGAACAGGACGGCAGATCCTCGATCAGGCCCGCCACCTGCCCCGAGGCCATCACCCCGATGTCCGTGCGGCCTTCGACCAGCGAGGCCTTCAGCAGCATCGGCGTGTTGGCGGCCAGCAGCACCTGGCTCCAGCTCAGTTCCTTGCCGTGTTTCATCGCCAGCCCGTCGCGGACCAGCTGGGGCCAGCTCGCACCGGACTCCTTCCGGAAGGCCGAAGCGTGCCGCAGGGCCCGTAGCAGCGAGGCGGCGCGGCCCGAGCGCTCCAGCGAGTCGACCATGGCCGTACGCAGCATGCGGTGCGGGAGGCCGTCCACCTGTGTGGTGACGGTGACGTCCTTCACGGTGGCGGCCAGGTACTTCGCCTTCACCGCCTCGGGGACGGTGCTGTCGGAGGTGAGCAGGAAACGGGTGCCCATGCCGATGCCGGCCGCGCCGTAGGCGAGTGCGGCGACCAGACCGCGGCCGTCGTGGAAGCCGCCTGCCGCGATCACCGGAATGCCGACGGCGTCCACCACCTGGGGGAGCAGCACGGTGGTGGCCACCTCGCCTGTGTGACCGCCGCCCTCACCGCCCTGCACCATCACCGCGTCGGCTCCCCACGCGGCGACCTTCTCCGCGTGCCGGCGGGCGCCGATGGAGGGGATGACGATCACGCCGGCGTCCTTGAGCCGGGCGATCAGGTCCCGGGAGGGGGCGAGCGCGAAGGAAGCGACCCGGACGCCCTCGTCGATGATGATCCGGACGCGCTCGCCCGCGTCGCCCGCGTCCGCCCGCAGATTGACGCCGAACGGCGCGTCCGTACGGGACTTGACCTCGCGGACCGCCGCGCGGAGCTGGTCGACGGTCATCGTCGCCGAGGCCAGGATGCCGAGCGCGCCCGCATTCGCCGAGGCCGACACCAGCCGGGGGCCGGCCACCCAGCCCATCCCCGTCTGCACGATCGGGTACCGCACCCCGGTCAGTTCGGTGAGCGCGGTCGGAAACGGCACGGGCCCGGTCACGCCGGGACCTCGCGCTCGCGCAGCCCCCTGGGGTCGATGACCTCACGGATCAGCCGGAGTTCCGCCTCGGTGGGTTCCCGGGTGAACGGCACCTCGTCGGGGACGGTGAGGGCGAACCCGGTCGCCTCGGTGACCTGTTCGAGGCTCACGCCGGGGTGCAGCGAGCGCAGCCGCATCGTCCGGTCGGGGGTCTCGAAGTCGAACACGCCCAGGTTGCTGACGACTTCGGGGATGCGGTGATAGCGCGTCGCGGAGGGACCGGCCGCGGCCGCCCGGTCGTACCCGACGCCGCTGACCATGTCGACGTGCGCCACGAACACTCGCGCCGAGTGCTTGGGAACCCAGTAACTCGTGGGGTTGTTCAGGGTGTTGACGGGGGCGCCGCGCACCCCGAGGAGCTGGCGCGTGGGCCTGGCCCAGTCGCCGATGCAGGAGATGTTCTGGTTGCCGTGGCGGTCGATCTGGCTGGCGCCCATCATCACGTGCCGGCGGCCCGTGGCGGTCAGGGTCAGGTGCTGACGGAACGGCAGCCAGCCCTCGACGCTCCCCGGCCTCGCCCCCACCGCGGGCGTGTCGGCGATCAGCAGGGCCTCCCCGTCGGTCAGCAGCAGTTCGGGGGAGAAGGTCAGCCGTGCCAGGCGGGCCCCGATCGCCGGGACGGTGCCCATGGGGCTGGCGAGGATCTCGCCCGCGCCCCGCCATGCCTCCGCGCAGGCCACCACGCAGTACTCGGCGCGGCTCGGCGACTGGATGCCGGTGGTCTCGGTGCCGCTCATGCTTCCTCCTGGTGGAACGCGGTGACGGCGGCCTGGTAGGCGGCCTCGTCGCCGGACAGGAACCTTTCGACGAAGGCGGGCCAGGCCTCGGGGTCGCGGGCGGCCTTGACGTAGGCACGCTGGAAGGCCTCGTCGCGGTCGTGGTCGGGCACGCAGGAGGTGAAGTGCGCGCCGTTCGGCGTCTCGACGACCCCGTCCACGAACATCCGCTTGATCAGCAGCGTCTGCGGCCCGTGCTCCTTCAGGAGGTCCGCCGTCTCCACGATCCGCTCGCAGGAGACGAATCCCTGGTCTGCGGCCTCGCAGAACAGGTCGTCGAAGTACGGGTCGGGGCCCAGGTACTGGGCGTTTCCCTGCCCGTCGGAGCGGTTGAGGTGGACCAGCGCCGCGTCCAGTCGCAGTGCCGGAGCCGCGACCAGCTTCTCGCCGTCCTCGTACGGTGAAGTGACGGTGCGCAGGCTGGGGTTGACCTCCATCAGGTCCGATCCCAGACCGGCGCGGACCGGCATGAACGGCAGCCGCTGCGCCCCCGCCGTCAGGCCCCACATCATCATCGCCTCGTCCATCTCGACCATCTCGAAGGCGCCGCGCTGCCGGGCCGCCGTGAAGTGCGGCTCCAGCGGTATCGAGTCGAGCGTCCCGAAGGCCGCCACCAGCTTGCGGATCTTCCCCGCCGCCGCGAGCAGGCCCACGTCGGGGCCGCCGTAGGACACCACCGTCAGATCGGTCACGTCCGAGCGGAGCAGCGCCCTCACCAGGGCCATCGGCTTGCGGCGCGAACCCCAGCCGCCGATGCCCACCGTCATGCCGCTCTCCAGCCGGCCGACGACATCGTCGGCCGTCATCGTCTTGTCCTGGGTCACGTCTGCTGCTCCTTGTCCGTGCCGAAGGTGTCGCGCACACGGTCGGCGACGCCACTGAGGTTGGCCTCGAAGGTGAAGCCCTGCTCGAAGCGGTAGCTGCGCCGTACGTCGACGGGGTCGATGCCGTTGATGGCCGCCTTGGCCAGCCGGATCAGACTGCCGTCCTTGGCGGTGATCTCCCCGGCGAGCTCCAGGGCGGCCCCGGCGAGCTGTTCGCGCGGTACGACGCGGAACACCGAGCCGTGCCGGTGCAGTTCCTCGGCCGACACGGTGCGCGAGGTGTAGTACAGGGTCCGCATCAGGTGCTGCGGGACCAGCCGGGCCAGATGTGTGGCCGCGCCGAGTGCGCCGCGGTCGAGCTCCGGCAGTCCGAAGGACGCGTCGTCCGCCGCCACGATCACGTCCGCGTTGCCCACCAGGCCGATACCGCCGCCCAGGCAGAAGCCGTGCACGGCGGCGACCACCGGGACCTCGCACTCGTAGACGGCTGCGAACGCCTCGAAGCATCCCCGGTTGGCGCCGATCAGCGCCTCGGGCCCGGTCGTGCGCTGGATTTCCTTGATGTCCACGCCCGCGTTGAAGCCGCGCCCCTCGGAGCTGAGCACCACACAGCGGATGGCGGGATCGGCCCCGGCGGCGCGCACCGCCGCGGCCAGGTCGTACCAGCCCTGTACGGGCAGGGCGTTGACCGGGGGGTAGTCCACGGTGACGAGGGCGACGCCCTCGCGTGGGACGGAGGTGGAGACACCCATGAGCAGATCAGCTACCTTTCCACCAAACGTTTGTTAGGCCCAAAAGGTAGCAGCGATGCGGACGCCGCGGGAGGGTGTCATGCCACTCAGCGGTACCGGCACCCCTCTCCGCGCACCGGGCGTCGCTCGCTGCCCGGTGCCCATCGAAAGGACACTCGTCATGACCTCACCGACCGCCCTGTGTGCCGGACGCGTCGCCGTCGTCACCGGCGCCGGCCGTGGACTCGGCCGTGCCCATGCCCTGGCCCTCGCCGCCGAGGGTGCGAAAGTCGTCGTGAACGACCTGGGAGTGGGGCTCGACGGCTCCGGGTCGGGCACCGGCCCCGCCCAGCAGGTCGTGCAGGAGATCCGCGCGGCCGGGGGTGAGGCGGTCGCCCACAACGGCGACATCGCCACCTCCGAGGGCGCGGCCTCCCTCGTCGCCGCCGCGCTCGACTCCTTCGGCCGGCTCGACACGCTCGTCAACAACGCCGGATTCCTCCGTGACCGGATGCTGGTCAACCTGGACGAGGACGACTGGGACGCGGTGATGCGCGTCCACCTCAAGGGGCACTTCCTGCCGCTCAAGCACGCGGCGGCGCACTGGCGCGCCGAGGCGAAGGCAGGCCGGACGCCGGCCGCCCGCGTCGTCAACACCAGTTCCGGCGCCGGGCTGCTGGGCAGCGTTGGCCAGGGCAACTACGCGGCCGCCAAGGCCGGAATCGTGGGGCTGACCCTGGTGGCCGCCGCCGAGATGGGCCGCTACGGAGTGCAGGTCAACGCGATCGCCCCGGCCGCCCGGACCCGGATGACCGAGGCGACGTTCGCCGAGACGATGGCCGCCCCCGGGGAAGGCGCCTTCGACGCGATGGCCCCGGAGAACGTCTCGCCGCTCGTCGTCTGGCTGGGCGCCACCGCGTCCGACGGGGTGAGCGGGCGGGTCTTCGAGACCGAGGGCGGCCGGATCACCGTGATGGAGGGTTGGCGGCCCGGCCCCACCGCCGACAAGGGCGCCCGCTGGACCCCGGCCGAGGCCGGAGCGGCGGTGACCGGCCTGCTGGCCGCGTCCGAGCCCCCGCAGCCGGTGTACGGCGCCTCCTGACACACCTCGGCACGGGGTGGTGACGATGTGTCACCACCCCGTGCGTGCGGTCCTGTTCAGGACCCGGCCGGCTCGCCCCGTACCCCGGCCACCAGCAGCGCGGGGGACTCCGCGCGGCCGTCCAGGATGCGATTGGTCCGCAGGACGACCTCCCATCCCGACGGCGTGCGGCGCAGCCGCCAGTGATTGGCCGTCGCCCGTCGCACCACGTACGTGCCCGACTCGTGCACCACCATCAGCGAGTGGCACACCGCCACCGCCTCGTCCCCGTCCACCGTGATGTGCGGCGGGCCCACGACGTGGGCGCAGCCCTGCCGGATCCAGCCCCGGTGTGCGGGGGAGCGGACCATCTCCCGGATCCGCTCCCGGCCCGCGAGGAAGATCTCGTCGATGTCGTACACCCCGTCCGGCGCCCACAGCGCCGCCACGCCGTCCGCGTCGCCACCGTCCACCAGCGGCCCGTACGAGGCCATCGTGCGGGCGATGTCGCGCTCGTCCTCCAGCGCCCCGAGCCGTGCCTCGAGCGCGGCGAGCCGGTCCTCGCTCATGACCGTGCCTCCGCGCCCGTCGTGAGGCCCGCGATCGCGGCGAGGGCCTCCAACTGCTCGGCGTAGTGACGCGCCGACCCGGCGGTCAGGGACGTGCTGACCAGCGTGGCACCGGCCTCGGACACCCTCCGCAACGCCTCGGACGTACCGTCCGGATCGCCCGACGGATCGAGCGGGCGGCCGGCGCTCAGCACCACCTCGAAGCCGTCGGGCAGCGGGGCCGCCCCGACCATCTCGGCCAGCCGGTCGAGCGGCAGCCCGAACGGCACCCAGCCGTCCCCGTACGCCACCGCGCGGCGCAGAGAGCGCGGGGTGCGGCCACCGATCCACAGCGGCACCCTGTCCTGCACGGCGTGCGGCTCGACCACGAGCCCCTCATAGGCGAAGTGCTCTCCGTGGTAGGCCGGTTCGCGCCGGGAAAGGGACGCCCGCAGCGCCGCGAGGGCGTCGTCGGCGAGAGCGCCCCGGCCCTCGAAAGTGGCGCCGAGCAGGTGGAACTCCTCCTCCAGACTGCCCACACCGAGGCCCAGGACGAGCCGCCCGTCCGAGACGCGGTCCAGCGTGCCGTAGCGCTTCGCGATCTCCAGCGGATGGTGGTAGCCGAGCACCAGGACCTGGGTGGCGAACCGGATCCGACGGGTCCGGGCGGCCAGATAGCCGAAGGTGGACAGCGGGTCCCAGTAGGTGCCGCCGCGCTGCCCGGCGATGTCCGCGGGCACCGCCACATGTTCCGAACAGGTCAGATGGTCGAAGCCGAGCCGGTCCGCGGCCTCGGCGACCGCCCCCAGATCCTCGATGCCGGCGGTGCGCTCCCAGGGGGAGTGGACGCCGGGGACGGCCGTGACGACGGGACTGTTGATGCCGAGCCGCATGGGGGAACCTCTCTCGGGCGGAACGGGAGGGAACGGGAGCGTCCATCCAAGTCCCCCGCCCCGGCCCGCGCAGGCCCCGTCCCGGTGGGCGGGAAGACCGCCGGGCCCACCGGGTTCCGGCGGGATCCCACTCAACGGAACGGCCTCCACCGGGCCCGTGCGGCACACGAGAACATCGGCGGCCGGCGGAAGGACTTCAGTACCGTGCCCCGAACGAACGGCGAGAGAACCCCCGCGCATCCCACCTCGGCCAAGCAGCGCCAACGCTACGCCCGCATCCTGCGGGCCGCGGCGCACCTCGGAGCCGTACACGGCCTCGAAGGCGTGCAGATGCACGACGTGGCCCGGCGGTCGGACGTCGCGATCGCCACCCTGTACCGCTACTTCCCGTCCAAGACACACCTGTTCGCCGCCGTCCTCCACGACCAGGTGAGCCGCCTCGACGCCGGCACTCCGCCGCCACCGCCGGGCACCGGCCCGGTGGAAGCGGTGAGCGGGCTGCTCACCGGTGCGAGCCGGCAGCTCTTCGAACAGCCGCTGCTGGCCCTGGCGATGCTCCAGTCCAACACCGTCTCCCACGTCGGCGGGGGCAGCCCGGACCGCCGCACGGACGAGATCCTCGTGGACCTGGTCCTGCGCACGGCGGGGGTGGCCGATCCCGGCGAGCAGGACCGGCGCGTGGTCCGCATCCTGGAGCAGGCCTGGTACGGCCTGCTCACCACCGTTCTGTACGAGCGTTCCTCGGCCGAGGCGGCGCAGGACGGCATCAGGCTGGCCTGCCGCCTTCTCCTCGGCCCGGTCCTCGCCGGGCGACGCCCCTGAGTCCATGCCCCGCGTCCGGTCAGCGGGACGGCGGGCGCCCGTTCCCTGCCGGAGCTCCTACGGTGCGCGGGAGGGCGGTTCCGCGTGTGCCGAGGGGACCGGCCCTCACGTGCCGGCAGCACCGACCCACCCGAGGAGTACTCATGCCACGCAATGTCGTCGTCACCGGATCCGGTTCCGGGATCGGCGCCGCTCTCACCACTCTGCTCCGAGCCCGGGGGGACCGCGTGATCGGTGTGGACCTCCGGGGCGGTGAGATCGACGCCGACCTGTCCACGCCCGGCGGCCGGGCGGCCGCCGCGGCTTCGGCCACCGAGGCGGCCGGCGGGGTGGTGGACGCGGTCGTGACCTGCGCCGGCACTTCCGTGCCGGGAACCGCGATGGTCACCGTCAACTACTTCGGCACCACCGGGTTCCTGACGGCGCTGCGACCGGCGCTCGCCGCGGCCGAGCGGCCGCGGGTCGTGGCCATCGGCTCGATCTCGGGCACCCAGCCCCACGACCCGCAGGTCGTCGCCGCCTGTCTGGCGGGCGACGAGGCCACGGCCCTGGAGCACGCCGAGCGGGCCGTGGCCGACGACCGCGCACGGCAGCTCTACCCCTCGTCCAAAGCGGCGCTCGCGCAGTGGGCGCGGCGCACCGCCGTCGCCGAGGGGTGGGCCGACGCGGGGATTCCCGTGAACGTCGTCGCACCCGGCATCGTCCTGACCCCGATGAGCGCCGGGCTCTTCGACGACCCGGAGATGAAGAAGGTCATGGACGCGGCGGTCCCCATGCCGCTCAACGGCTATCTGCAGCCCGAGGACGTCGCACGGGCCGTGCTGTTCCTGGCCTCCGAGGAGAACAGCCACATCACCGGGCAGGTGGTGTACGTCGACGGGGGCGCCGAGGCGACCCTGCGCGGGCCCGCCGCGTTCTGACCCGCACGCACGGTGCCCCGGCCGCGTCACACGGCCGGGGCACCGTCGGTTGCCGGCGAGGGCGTCAGACGCGCACCTGGTTGCGGATCACCTTGCCGGTGGCGTTGCGCGGCAGTTCGTCGCGCGTCAGCCGCCACTGCTTGGGCACCTTGAAATAGGCCAGGGCGTCCGCCGCATGCTCCCGCAGCTCCTCCTCGGTGACGGTCGAGCCCGCCGCGAGGACCACGACAGCGGCGACCTCCTGGCCCAGGTCGGGGTGCGGCACACCCATCACCAGGCACTCACGGACGTCCGGGTGCTCGACGAGTACCGTCTCGATCTCCGCCGGGTAGACGTTCTCGCCGCCGCGGATGATCAGGTCCGAACGGCGGCTGCTGAGGTACAGCCGGCCCTCGCGCACCTCGCCCAGGTCCCCGGTGCACAGCCAGCGGTCCGCGCCGATGGCGCCGGCGGTCGCCTCCGGATCGCGCCAGTAGCCCAGCATGTTGAACTGGCTGCGGACCCAGACCACCCCTTCCTCACCCTCGCCGAGCACCTCGCCGGCGGGGTCGCGGATCTCCAGCTGCACGCCGGTGACCGGCCGGCCGAGAGTCCCGGGAGCGGCCGCCAGCTCCTGCGCGCTCGCCGCGGCGACCCCCGTACAGGTCTCCGTGAGCCCGTAGCTGTCGACCAGCGAGTCCTTCGCGAACGGCAGGCCCTGCCGCAGCCGCTCCTTGAACGCGGTCGACGACGGCGCGGACGCCAGCGAGAACGACGTCAGCGAGGACGTGTCGTACCGGTCGGCCCCGCCGTGTTCGAGCATCCGATGGGCCATGGTCGGCACCGCGCCCCAGTTCGTGACCCGCTCACGCTCGACCATGCCCAGGACGGCATCCACCTTGAACGAGCCCTCGTGCAGGGCGACCCGGCTGCCCGTGGCGAGCCGCGGCACGGCCAGATTGTGCAGGCTCGCGATGTGGAACAGGGGCAGCGTCAGCAGATAGACGCGGTCCTGCGGCGGCAGCGGGTCGCCGAACTCCTGGAGCAGAGCGTCGTTCATCCGGTGGTACTCGACCACGGCCAGCAGGTTGCGATGCGTGTGCACGGCCCCCTTCGGGCGGCCCGAGGTGCCCGAGGTGTAGAGGATGACCGCCGGATCGTCCTCGGCGACCTCGGCGGACGGCAGCGGGGCGTCGGGGTGCGCCGTGACGAAGCGCCTGATGTCGTTCTCCACGGACAGCACCGGCACCACGCAGCCGGCCAGCTTCGCCTGCTGGCGGGCGTCGGCCACCACCAGCGCCGGTTGCGCGTTGTCGATACCGTGCGCCATCTCCCGCGCCGACCACCAGGCGTTGAACCCGACCGCCACCGCACCGATCGACACGGTGGCCCAGAACGCCTGGATCCACTCGGGGGAGTTGGCGGCGGCGATGGCCACCCGGTCGCCCCTGGCGATGCCGTACTCCTCCCGCAGCACCCGGGCCAGCGAGGCGACCTCGGCGGCGTGCCGGGCGAAGGTGATCCGCCGGTCCGCCGTGACGATGTAGTCACGGTCGGCGTGGGCGACGGAATCGTGCAGGACCTCGTGCAGGGCCCGCTGCCGGTGGGTGAACACCGGTACGCGGGCACCCAGGACATCGGCTTCGGACAGCTCGAAACGGCCGCCCGGGCCGGTGAGCCGGCCGATGATCTCGGCCGCTCCGGCGGGAGCGGCCGAGCGGTGATCCGTATCGCTGGACATCAGGTGACTCCTGGTACGTCTCGAACTCCACTGGGATCGCGGTCGAGGTCAGTGTCAGCAGGACCGGGCCCTCGCCTCATGGCTGATTCCGGTCACTGGGACACCGTGCCACGGCGGCGACCGGGCGACAACGACGGCGACAAGCGGGCAGACGGGGCGCCGCAAGGGCTCCCGGTGAGTGGGATGGGTCACGTCGGCCGGATTTCGACGGCCGTAGCGTCCCCCCACCTGCTCCGGCCCCCGGGCCTCCGTGCCCCGGCGCCACCTGCCTTCAGGCACCCGTTTTTCCCACCTTCCGGCACCGGTCCGACCGGCCCGGGCTCATGGAGGAAGAAATGAAGCGAGCACCACGGCCGCGAGTCCGTCTCGCCGCCACCCTGGCCGTCGCGGCGATGCTCACCTCCGCGTGCGTGGCGTCCGACGCCGGGAAGTCCGACGGCGCGAAGACGCAGAAGACCGAACGCGGCCGGTACACCTTTGGCCTCATCGGCAGCCGGCCGGACGGCGGCGCCCCCGTCGACGGCGGAACCCTGCGCATCGCCGACTACGCCGAGGCACGCAGCCTCAGCCCCGCCGTCACCTACGCCACCGGAGCGTCCGGAGGGTCGGCACTCGCCGCCGTGTACGACGTACTGATGCGGTACGACACCGCCGCCAAGAAGTACGAACCCCAGCTCGCCGAGTCACTGCGCAGCAGCGACGACCTCAAGACCTGGACGCTGAAGCTCCGCGACGGGGTGAAGTTCTCCGACGGCACCCCGCTCGACGCAGACGCCGTGACCGCCTCCATCGCCTGGTACCAGAAGAGCAAGGGTGCCGACACCGCGCTGCTCGCACCCAACCTGGCCAAGACCGAGGCGACCGACCGCTCCACCGTCGTCTTCACCCTCCGCAGCCCCTGGGCGACGTTCCCCGCGATGCTCGCCCAGGCGCCCGGCATGATCGTGGCCCCCGCCGCGTACGCCGGGAAGACGTTCAAGCCCATCGGCGCCGGCCCCTTCGTCCTGGACAGGTACGCACCCCAGGAGGAGATGATCCTCAAGGCCAACAAGAACTACTTCAAGGGCAGGCCCCACCTCGACGCGCTCCGCTTCACGTGGCCGCAGTCCGACCGCACCAAACTGGAGGCTCTTGAGGACGGCAGCGCCGACCTGACGTACATGCGCAGCCCCGACGTCGTCGACGAAGCCGTGAAGGCGGGCCACCCCGGGGAGCTGACCCTCACCGGCCTCGGCAACATGGTCGTCATCAACACCCGCGAGGGCCGGCCCGGCGCCGATCTGCGTGTCCGCAAGGCGATGGCCCTGGCCCTCGACCCGGAGCTCGACACCGCACGCGCCTACAACGGCAAGGGCCTGCCCGGCAAGGAGATCTTCCCGCCGGAGTCGCGTCTGCACTCCGCGGTGAAGCCTCTCGGCGTGGACCTCGGCCAGGCGAAGAAGCTGCTCGACGCGGCCAAGAAGGACGGCTACGACGGCACGGTCACCTACATGGACGGCACCGACCCCGTCGCCAGGGCCAAGGGAGTCGTCACCAAGGCGATGCTGGAACGCGTCGGCTTCACCGTGAAGCTCGACCTGGTCTCCTCGATCGCCGACCGGACGTCGAAGACCTACGTGGAGCACGACTTCGACATCAGCCGCGGTGCGGCGAGCGTGTCCGAGAGCGACCCGTACCACCGCCTCCAGAGCGTCCTGAACTCGACGAGTTACGGAAACCCCGGCGGGTACGCCAACCCCAGGATGGACGCCCTGCTGGTCCGGCTCCAGGCGGCGGACAGCGACACGGAGACCCGGACGGTCCTCGACCAGGTCCAGACCCTGTTCAACGAGGACGTCCCCCTGGTGAACCTGGGGGCGAGCGCGGCCTTCACCGCCTGGGGCAAGAAGGTGCACGGTGTCGTGCCCACCGACGAGTACATGACTCTCTTCGGCGAGGCGTGGATCAGCAAGTGACCGCCGGCGGCCCGGCCCGCCGGCGGGGCACTCCTGCGCGCAGGCGCCGCGCCGGCCGGGCCGCTCCCGCTCACCGGGACACCGCGCTGGGCCGCCCGGCCCGCCCGCCCCTAGCCTCACCGCACCGTGGTGCGCATCCCGTAGACCCGTGTACCGCCACCGGGCAGATCTGGAGGAACCCATGAGTTTCGCTGCGCTGCGCCGACCGGCCCTCAAAGTCCTGGAACTGGTGGGCGTGCTCCTCATCGCGAGCATGGGGGTCTTCTCCCTGGTGGTCCTGCTGCCCGGCGACCCCGCCGTCGACATCCTGGGGGGCGGCCGGTCGCCCGCCGAGTACGCCGAGCTCCGCACGGAACTCGGCCTCGACCAGTCGCTGGTCACCCGCTACCTCGACTGGCTGGGCGGTGTCCTCACCGGGGACCTCGGCCGGTCCGTCGTACCGCCGCAGAGCGACGTCACCGACCGCGTCATGTCCGCGCTGCCCGTCAGCTTCGAGATCGCCGCACTCGGGCTGCTCATCGCCCTGCTGATCGCCGTGCCGCTCGCCATGTGGTCGGCGTACCGGGAGAACTCCGCCGCCGACCGGATCATCGGCGCGGGCACCTTCGGGGTGCTCTCCGTGCCGAGCTTCCTCGCCGGGCTGCTGCTGATCATGCTCCTGGTCAACTCCGCCGGCTGGTTCCCGCGTTCCGAATGGATCCGGCTCGGCGGCGGCGACCTGGCGGGCAACCTCCACCACGCCTTCCTGCCGGCGCTGACCGTGGCGCTGGCCGAACTAGCCATGTTCACCAGGGTGTTGCGCGGGGACCTGATCGTGACCCTGCGGGAGGACTACATCCTCGCCGCCCGTGCCAAGGGCATGAACCCGCTGCGCATCCTGTTCACCGACGCCCTGCGCCCCTCCTCCTTCTCCCTGGTCACCCTGCTCGGCCTCAGCCTCGGCCGGCTCATCGGCAGCACCGTCGTCGTCGAGTACCTCTTCGGGCTGCCCGGCATGGGGACCCTCGTCGTCAACGCCGCGGGGCAGGGCGACTATCCGATGGTCCAGGGCGCCGTGCTCACCATCGCCGTCATCTACGTGGTGATCAACGCCGGCATCGACCTCTCCTACGGCTACCTCGACCCGAGGACGCGACGTGTCCATATCTGACATCGCCCCGCGCACGCGGGCCGCCTTCCCCCTGCCCCTGCTCACCGCCCTGGCCCTCACCGTCGTCGGCCTCGTCCTGCTGGGGTTCGGCGCGACCACGGCCCAGCTCGTGACGCCCGTCAGGGCGGCCCTCGCCCTCCTGGGCCTCGGCATGACGTTCGCCGGGGCGTCCAGGCTCGGCAGGATCTGGGCAGGCCCCGGCTTCGACCTGGTGTTCTGGTTCGGCGCGGGCTGGCTCATCGTGCTCGGCCTCGCGATCCTGTTCGCCCCGTGGCTGCCCCTCGGAGAGGACCGCGATGTCGCGAGCACGGTCCTCGAACCGGCCTTCGCCACCCCGACGTTCACCGGGGCCAACCCCCTCGGCACGAACGGCTTCGGTCTCGACCTGCTCGCCCGGTCCCTGTACGGGGCGCGGTCCTCGCTGATCATCTCGCTGTCCGCGGTCACCATCGGCACCGTCCTCGGCGGCGCGATCGGCATGGTGGCCGGCTACTTCCGAAAGAGCGTCGACCGGGCGGTGGGCATCGCCACCAACTCGCTGCTCGCCGTCCCCCCGCTGATCCTGCTCATCGCACTCGCCACCGTGCTGGAGCCGCATCTGCGCAATGTCGCCCTCTCGCTGGCCCTGCTCACCATCCCCGGCATGGTGCGGCTCGCCCGCGCCACCACGATGGCCTACGCCAACCGGGAGTTCGTCGTCGCGGCCCGCGCCATGGGCGCCACCCGCTCCCGGATCATGCTGCGCGAACTGCTGCCCAACGTCCTGCTGCCGCTGCTGTCCCTGGCGGTGGTGATGATCTCGGTCCTCATCGTCGCCGAGGCCTCGCTCAGCTTCCTCGGGCTCGGCATCCAGCCGCCCGAACCCACCTGGGGAAACATGATCGCGGAGGGGGAGGGACGGGTCTTCGAGGACCACCCGCACATCGTGCTCGTACCCGGTGCCTTCCTCTTCCTCACCGTCTTCGCCTTCAACATCGTCGGCGAGAAGGCTCGCGGGCGCTGGGACTCCCGGAGCGTGAAACTGTGACCACCACACCGCTGAGCGACTCCCCGG
This sequence comes from Streptomyces sp. NPDC048211, assembly GCF_043202315.1. Lineage (NCBI taxonomy): Bacteria > Bacillati > Actinomycetota > Actinomycetes > Kitasatosporales > Streptomycetaceae > Streptomyces > Streptomyces sp. NPDC048211. The sequence continues at coordinate 296,028 of NZ_JBIDAD010000009.1, read as the reverse complement.
CCCCGGCCGGACCCGGCGCGACCGCGTTGCTGTCCGCCACCGGCGTACGCACCGCCTTCCACACACCACGCGGCCCGGTACAGGCCGTCGACGGGGTCGGCCTGTCGCTGTCCGAGGGCGAGACCCTCGGCATCGTCGGCGAGTCGGGCTCGGGAAAGTCGGTACTCGGCCGCACCCTCATGGGCCTGATCACCGACGGCCCCGGTACCACCGTCTCCGGAACCGTCCTGCTCGGCGGCACGGACGTCCACGCCCTGAGCCCGGCAGGCCGCAGAGCCCTGTGGGGCACCCAGGTCGCCATGGTCTTCCAGGACCCGATGACCTCACTGAACCCGGTGAAGAAGGTGGGCACGCACCTGTCGGAGAGCGTCCGGGCGCACCTCGGCCTGAGCCGCGCCGAGGGCCGGGAACGAGCCGTCGAACTGCTCCGGCAGGTCGGCATCCCCGAACCCGCCCGGCGCGCCGGGCAGTACCCGCACGAGCTCTCCGGCGGCATGCGCCAGCGCGTCGTCATCGCCATGGCCCTGGCCTGCGGCCCTCGTCTGCTCATCGCCGACGAACCGACCACCGCGCTCGACGTCACCGTGCAGAAGCAGATCCTCGACCTCCTCCAGTCGCTCGCCCGCGACCTCAGGATGGCGACCATCCTGATCAGCCACGACCTCGCCACCGTCGCCGGCCGGACGGACCGGGTCGCGGTCATGTACGCCGGCCGCCTCGTCGAGTACGCGCCCACCCAGGCCGTCTTCGAACGCCCCCGGCACCCGTACAGCAGCGCCCTGATCGCCTCGATCCCGCGCCTCGACCTGCCCCCGCACACCCTGCTCCCCACCATCGAGGGCCGCCCGCCCAATCTGCTCCATCCGCCCCCCGGCTGCCGGTTCGCCCCGCGCTGCGCCATGGCCACCGACCACTGCACCACCGAGCCGCCCCCGCTCACCGGATACGCCGGTGACCGAGACGCGGGCGGCCTCGTCGCCTGCCACCACCCCCTGGGCGCCGTCGAGGAGGCCGCCGTATGACGACCACCCGCACCACCCCACAGGATCCGCCGCGGCCCGCACTGAGCGCGGAGAACATCGTCGTGGAGTTCCCGGCCGGTGGCGGCCGCACCGTGCACGCCGTCTCCGGTGTCGGCCTGGAGGTCGCGGCGGGCGAAACCCTGGGCATCCTGGGCGAGTCCGGCTGCGGCAAGTCCACCGTCGGCCGCTCCCTGATCCAGCTGCCGCCGCCGGACTCCGGGACCGTACGACTCGGCGAGGTGACCCTCACCGGTCTCGCCCCCGCGGAACTGCGCCGGGCCCGCGCCCGGATGCAGATCATCATGCAGGACCCGGTCTCCGCGCTGAACCCGCGCCGCAGGGTCAAGGACCTGGTGTGGGAGGGGCTGTCGATCTGGGGGAGCGGCGACGACGCCCGCGACAAGGACACCCGGATCGACGCGGCCCTGCGTGATGTCGGCCTCGACCCGGCGACCGTGCGCGACCGCAGGCCGCACGAACTCTCCGGCGGCCAGTGCCAGCGGGTCTGCATCGCCCGCGCCCTGCTCCTGGACCCCGAGGTGCTGATCTGCGACGAGCCCGTCTCCAGCCTCGACGTGTCCGTGCAGGCCCAGATCCTCAACCTCCTGGAGACGGCGACACGGCGGCGCGGACTGAGCATGGTCTTCATCGCCCACGACGTGTCCGTGGTGAAGAACATCAGCGACCGCGTGATGGTGATGTACCTCGGCAAGGTCTGCGAGGTCCTGCCCTCCGACGGCATGCAGCACGAGGCCGTCCACCCCTACACACGACTGCTGCTCGCCTCGCTCCCCGAGGTGCAGCGCGACCCCGGCGCCGTCCAGGACCCGGCCGCGCCCGGCGGACCGGCCGCCGAGCTTCCGTCACCCCTCGACCCGCCGTCGGGCTGCCGCTTCCGTACCCGCTGCCCGCTGGCCACCGGCCTCTGCTCCGAGGCGGAGCCGCCGCTCAGGAACATCCGGCCCGGCCACCGGGTCGCCTGCCACCACGTCGAACCGAAAAGGAACCACGCGTGACCACCACCGAGACGCCCGATGTCCTCGCCCCCGCCCAGCTCGGCCCCCTCAAGCTCCGCAACCGCGTCATCAAGGCCGCGACCTACGAAGGGCTCAGCCACAGGTCCCTGGTGACGCATGACCTCGTCGACTTCCACGTCGGCTACGCCCGGGGCGGCGTGGGCATGACCACCGTCGCCTACTGCGCCGTCTCGAAGGAGGGGCGGACCGACCGGCACCAGATCCACTGGACCGACGAGGCGATGCCGGGACTGCGCGTCCTCACCGACGCCGTGCACGCCGAAGGCGCCGCGATCTCCGCACAGATCGGCCACGGCGGCCCCGTCGCCAACCCGAAGGCCAACGGCGCACCGGCCCTCTCCCCGTCCAGGCACTTCCACGCCACCACCATCAGCTGGGCCCAGGAGGCGTCCCTCGACGACCTCCGGCGCATCACCGAGGCGCATGCCGAGGCCGCCCGCCGCGCCGTCCGGGCCGGCTTCGACGCCGTCGAGGTCCACCTGGGCCACAACTACCTGGCCAGTTCCTTCCTCAGCCCCAGGATCAACCACCGTACCGACGCGTACGGAGGCAGCCTGGAGAACCGGGCCAGGTTCTCCCGGGAGATCATGCGGGCCGTCCACGACGCGGTCGGCGGCAGGATCGCCGTCATCGCCAAGATGAACATGGACGACGGCGTCCCGGGCGGCTTCTGGCTCGACGAGGCCATCCCTGTCGCGCAGTGGCTCGAACAGGACGGCACCGTCGACGCCCTGGAGATGACCGCGGGCAGTTCGCTGCTCAACCCGATGTACCTCTTCAAGGGCGACGCCCCGCTCAAGGACTTCGCCGCGATCATGCCGCAGCCGATCAAGCTCGGGGTGAAGCTGGTCGGCAAGCGCCTCCTGCACAGCTATCCGTACCGGGACGCCTACCTGCTGGAGGACGCCCGCCAGATCCGCGCCGCGGTGAAGCTCCCGATGATCCTGCTCGGCGGGATCACGGACAGGCCGGCCATGGACCTCGCCATGCGTGAGGGATTCGAGTACGTGGCCATGGCCAGGTCGCTGCTGCGCGAGCCCGACCTCGTGAACCGGATCAGCCAGGACGCCACCACCCCGTCCCTGTGCATCCACTGCAACAAGTGCATGCCGACGAACTTCACCGGTACCCGCTGCGTACTCGTCGACCGGGGCACCACCCGCCGCGAGACCTGGGGCAAGCCCGCCGGGTACGTGGCGTGAGGGGCCCGGACGCCGTCGCCACGGCAGCGGCGGTGAGGAACGGCGAAACCGACGCCCGTACCGTCACCGAGCAGGCCATCGCCCGCATCGAGCAGCACAACCCCCGCCTCAACGCGGTGATCCGCACCCGGTTCGAGGCCGCGCTCGCCGAGGTGGCGGCCGGTCTGCCGGACGGCCCGCTGCACGGTGTCCCCGTGCTGGTCAAGGACCTCGGCACCGAGGTGGAGGGCCTGCCGGCGACGGGCGGAAGCCGGCTCTTCGCCGACGCGACCGCTCACCGCGACAGCGAACTGGTGGCCCGCTACCGGCGCGCCGGAGCCGTCGTCCTCGGCACCACCAACACCCCCGAACTGGGCCTCAACGCCTCCACCGAACCGGTTCTCTTCGGCCCCACCCGCAACCCGTGGAACACCGAACGCTCGCCGGGTGGCTCCAGCGGCGGCTCGGCGGCCGCGGTGGCGGCCGGAATGGTCCCGGTCGCCCACGCCAGCGACGGCGGCGGCTCCATCCGCATCCCGGCCGCCGCCTGCGGCCTGTTCGGCCTCAAGCCGAGCCGCGGACGCGTCTCGCCCGCCCCCCGCCCCACCACCCTGTCGGGCCTGGTCTCGGGCCACCACGCCGTGACCACGACCGTCCGGGACAGCGCCCTGCTCCTCGACGTCGTCGCCGGCCCCCTGCCCGGGGACGCCTACGCCGCCCCGGCCCCGGCCGCCCCCTTCGCCGAACTGGCCCGCCGCGATCCCGGGCGACTGCGGATCGGCCTGATCACCGCGCTCCCGGACGGCCCCGACGTCCACCCGGACTGCGAACGGGCCACCCGCGCCGCGGCCCTGCTGTGCGAACGGCTCGGCCACGACGTCACCGAGACCACCGCCCGCTACCGCCCCGCCGACGTCGGCAGCACCTCCGGCGTCCTGATGGGGGCCGACCTGGTCGCCCAGATCGAGGCCCGGCTCGCCCAGCTCTCCAGGACCCTGGCCGACGACGACATCGAGCCCTTCACCCGGCTCGTCTACGACACCTACCGCGCCCTGCCCGCCGCCGACGTCAGCCGGGCGCTGCGCCGCGCGCAGGAGATCGGCTGGGAGGTCGGCACGGCGTTCGACGCGTTCGACGTCCTGCTCAGTCCGGTCCTGGCCCGGCCCACCCCGCTGCTCGGCACCCTCGACACCACGGTTCCGGAGTCGGTCTACCGGCACGCGTCCGTGTACTCCGCGTTCACCAGTGTCTACAACGTCACCGGGATGCCGGCGATGTCCGTCCCCTTCGGCCACGACGGCGAAGGCCTGCCGCTGGGCGTCCAGTTCGCCGCGCCCCTCGGCGGCGAGGGCACGCTGCTCGCGCTCGCGGCCCAGCTGGAGCGGGAGGCCCCTTGGGGGACGCCGCGGCCGACGGCCCTGTCTCGCGGCGAGTGACACGTCCTCATGGCTCACGGGGAAAGCCGGGAGCCCGTCGTGGCCCTGATCCGGCAGCCCCTGCATTCCGCGTCGGTGATCACCCTCGGTTACTATGCTCACTTCGTGCCGGAAGCCGGCAGAGAGGGGCGCGGCGCTGTCGACGGTCCGCGCGGGGAGACGGGAGACGGGAGACCGGCTCGCCGGCCGAGGCTCCCCCGATTCTCCCCAGTGCCGTCGGTGGCTGACTCCCGCCTCTCCGCCCCGGAGAAGTCGTCCGTGGATGGTAAGGCTGAAGAGATGGGTGGCCTGGGAACGTGTTGAAAGAAGTGGTGGCGACCCGCTACGTCACGCCCTTGCGTGAGGGTGGTTCGCTCCCCGGGATCGTCGAGGCCGACGACCTCGGTACGTACGTCATGAAGTTCACCGGCGCCGGACAGGGCCGCAAGACGCTGGTCGCGGAGGTGATCTGCGGACAGCTCGGGCGGCGGCTCGGGCTGCGCGTCCCCGACCTCGTGCAGATCCAGCTGGACCCGGTGATCGGTCTCGCCGAGCCCGACCAGGAGGTGCAGGAGCTGCTCAAGGCCAGCGGCGGGCTGAACCTCGGGATGGACTTCCTTCCCGGCTCCCTCGGGTTCGACTCGCTGGCCTATCAGGTGGACCCGCGCGAGGCCGGACGCGTCGTCTGGTTCGACGCGCTGATCAACAACGTCGACCGGTCCTGGCGCAATCCGAACATGCTGGTCTGGCACGGCGACCTGTGGCTCATCGACCACGGCGCCACCATGATCTGGCACCACAACTGGCCCGGCGCCCAGGCGTCCGCCGCCAAGCCGTACAACGCCTCCGACCACGCGCTGGCGCCGTTCGGGCCCGACATCGCGGCAGCCGCCGCCGAGCTCGCACCGCTGGTCACCGAGGAACTGCTGACCGAAGTCGCCGCCGACGTCCCCGACGAGTGGCTGGTCGACGAGCCGGGCTTCGGGTCGACGGACGAGTTGCGACGCGCCTATGTGGAGGCGCTGCTGCCGCGCGCCGCCACCATTCACGAGCGGATCACCCTGGACGCGCCGACCGCGTCCAAGCCCTCCCAGGCGCCGGGCTGGCTCGTCGAGCGCCTCGCCCCGCGGCATGACAACGAGAACAGCGACAAGGGCGGCCGGCCGTGAGCAAGCGCGATGTCTTCGAGTACGCCCTCCTGCGCGTGGTGCCACGGGTCCAGCGCGGCGAGTTCTTCAACGCCGGCGTGGTGGTCTACTGCCGCGCCGAGGGGTTCGTCGCCGCCCGTACCGAGCTCGACGAGGCCAAGCTCCGGGCCCTGGACCCGCGCGCCGACGTGACCGGGGTGCGGGCCGCCCTGCACGCCGTCGAGGGCGTCTGCCGTGGCGGTACGGACGCGGGCCAGGCGGCCGGTGACGATGCGGGGCGGCGGTTCCGCTGGCTGATCGCGCCGCGCTCGACCGTCATCCAGCCGAGCCCGGTCCACAGCGGCCTCACCGACGACCCCGCCGCCGAGGTCGAACGCCTGCTGGACCTGCTGGTGCGCTGATAAGCACCCCTTCGGCGCCGCCCCCGCACCCCGCGCGGGCGGCGCCGTCCGGTGTGACATGCGCCGCTGCGTCCGTGGGCCGTTGACACCGGGTGCCAGGGCTTCTAGCGTCTCGTCTGCTGAAGGTACTAAGCGGTTGCTCAGTTATCGGGGACGTTCTCGCGGGAATGTGCCCGACGTCCGCTGAGCCGCGACCCAAGGGCGAGGAGAGCCAAGCATGTCCACCACCGAGCAGCGCGTAGCCATCGTGACCGGAGCCGCACGGGGCATCGGTGCCGCCACCGCGGTACGCCTGGCGGCCGAGGGCCGCGCCGTCGCCGTACTCGACCTCGACGAGGCGGCCTGCAAGGACACCGTCGAGAAGATCACCGCTGCCGGGGGCAGGGCCCTCGCCGTCGGCTGCGACGTGTCGGACAGCGCTCAGGTGGAAGCCGCCGTCGCGCGGGTCGCCGCGGAGCTCGGCGCCCCGACGATCCTCGTCAACAACGCGGGCGTGCTCCGTGACAACCTGCTCTTCAAGATGAGCGAGTCCGACTGGGACATCGTGATGAACGTGCACCTCAAGGGCGCGTTCCTGATGGCCAAGGCCGTCCAGAAGCACATGGTGGACGCCAAGTTCGGCCGGATCGTCTCGCTGTCCTCCTCCTCGGCCCTCGGCAACCGCGGCCAGGCCAACTACGCCGCGGTCAAGGCGGGTCTGCAGGGCTTCACCAAGACCCTGGCCAAGGAGCTCGGCAAGTTCGGCATCACCGCCAACGCCGTCGCGCCCGGCTTCATCGTCACCGAGATGACCGCGCAGACCGCGGAGCGCGTCGGCATGGGCTTCGAGGAGTTCCAGGCCGCCGCCGCGACCCAGATCCCGGTGCAGCGCGTCGGCTTCCCCGAGGACATCGCCAACGCCATCGCCTTCTTCTCGGGCGACGACGCCGGCTTCGTGTCCGGCCAGGTCATGTACGTCGCCGGCGGACCGCTCAACTGACCCGAAGGGCTACGGACATCATGACTGTGCAGGACAGTGGCAAGGTCGCGCTGATCACCGGTGCGAGCCGGGGCATCGGCTACGGCATCGCGGAGGCGCTCGTCGCCCGCGGCGACCGGGTGTGCATCACCGGGCGCAACGAGGACGCGCTGAAGGAGGCCGTCGAGGCGCTCGGCTCCGACCGGGTCATCGGCGTGGCCGGCAAGGCGCACGACGAGGCACACCAGGGGGTGGCCGTCGAGCGGACCATGGAGGCGTTCGGCCGGGTCGACTTCCTGGTCAACAACGCCGGTACGAACCCGGTCTTCGGCCCGATCGCCGAGCTCGACCTCAACGTGGCCCGCAAGGTCTTCGAGACGAACGTGATCTCGGCGCTGGGCTTCGCCCAGCAGACCTGGAAGGCATGGCAGAAGGAGAACGGCGGGGCGATCGTGAACATCGCCTCCGTCGCGGGTGTCTCCGCCTCGCCGTTCATCGGCGCGTACGGCATGAGCAAGGCGGCCATGGTCAATCTGACCCTGCAGCTCGCGCACGAGTTCGCGCCGGTCGTCCGGGTCAACTCGATCGCCCCCGCGGTCGTGAAGACGAAGTTCGCGCAGGCGCTGTACGAGGGCCGTGAGGCGGAGGCGGCGGCCGCCTACCCGCTCGGCCGGCTCGGCGTCCCGGCGGACATCGGCGGGGCCGCGGCCTTCCTCACGTCGAGCCAGTCCGACTGGATCACCGGGCAGACCCTCGTGGTCGACGGCGGGATTTTCCTGAATGCCGGCGTGGGCTGAGATCGGCCTGGGCCGGTTTGGCCCTGATTGACTCAAGTGCCCCGTCGGGCCAGCGGATTGACCCGGCGGGGCACTGCGGTATGGTCTGCCGACCCATGGCTGATCGAGGAGCGTGCGCGTGTTCTACCGGGCCAGTCTGCAGGCTGCTGCAGCCCTTGCTTCCCTGTCTTTGCTGGCCGGCTGCGGTCTGCTTCCCGGCGGCGGTTCGGACGTGGAACAGAAGCTGGCGGTCGGGACCACCAGCTCACCGTCCACGCTCGACCCTGCCGCGGCGTGGGACGGCTCCTGGGAGCTGATGCGCAACGTGTTCCAGACCCTGGTGAGTTTCCCCACCGGCAGTACGAGCCCCGAGCCCGACGCCGCGGACAACTGCAGATTCACCGACCTGACCAGCACCGCCTACCGCTGCGAACTCCGCGAGGGGCTGAAGTTCTCCAACGGCGACACGCTCGACGCCGAGGCGGTGAAGTACTCCATCGACCGGATCAGGTCGATCGCGGTCAAGGGCGGCCCCGTCGGGATGCTCGGCTCGCTCGACCGGGTGGAGACCAAGGGCGACGACGTCGTCATCTTCCATCTGACCAAGCCGGACGCCACCTTCCCCTTCGTGCTGGCCACCCCCGCCATGTCTCTGGTCGCACCCGGCGCGTACTCGAAGAACAAGATCCGCGACGACGGCAAGGTGACCGGGTCCGGTCCCTACCTGCTGAACGCGTACAAGCCGGGCGACCGCTCCGAACTGGTGAGGAACCCCGACTACAAGGGCTTCGCCGACCGCAAGAACGACGCGGTGACCATCCGGTACTTCAAGGAGTCCGCCGACCTGGTCCCGGCGCTCAAGAAGGGCGAGATAGACGCCACCTACCGCGGTCTGTCCGCCGAGGAGGTCGTCGCCCTGGAGGACAACAAGGACGAGGACAGCGATCTCCAGATCGTCGAGGGCGTCGGCGCCGACATCCGCTTCCTGGTCTTCAACCCGGAGGACCCGGCCGCCGGGAATCCGGCCGTCCGCCGTGCGATAGCGCAGCTCGTGGACCGTGACGCCCTGGTGGCCAAGGTCTACCAGGGCACCGCGGAGCCGCTCTACTCGATGGTCCCCAAGGGGATCGCGGCGCACACGACCAGCTTCTTCGACACGTTCGGCGACCCGGACGAGAAGAAGGCCAAGAAGATCCTCACCGACGCGGGCATCACCAAGCCGGTCGCGATGACGTTCTGGTTCACGACCGACCGCTACGGGTCCTCGACGGCGCCCGAGTTCGCCGAGCTCAAGCGTCAGCTGGAGGCTTCCGGGCTGTTCAGGATCACCCTGAAGAGCAAGCCCTGGAAGACCTTTCAGGAGGGCTTCACCAAGGGTGAGTACCCCGTCTTCGGACGAGGCTGGTTCCCGGACTTCCCGGACCCCGACAACTTCATCGCCCCGTTCGTGGGCAAGGACAGCGTCACCGGCATGCCGTACCTGAAGGACGAGATCACGAAGGATCTGCTGCCCCAGTCCCGCAAGGAGAGCGACCGCGGCGCCGTCAGCAAGCAGTTCGAGCGCGCCCAGAAGATCCTGGTCGACGACGTCCGGCTGCTGCCGCTGTGGCAGGGCAAGCTCTACGTCGCCGCGGGCGAGGACATCGGCGGCGGCGAGCGTGCGCTGGACCCGCAGACGGTCATGCAGATGTGGGAGCTGTACCGCAAGGCCAGCTGGTAGTGGGACCGCGGGGGCCCGGCGGCCGGGCCGCCCGGCCCCCGCGGGGCTCCCGGCGTCCGTTGTCAGTGGTCCCCGGTAGGTTCTGAGGTCTGGAACCGATTGCTTACCGGAGGTTGTTGACGTGACCGACACCTACCCGCTGCCTGAATCCTGGCGCGGCGTCCTCGGCGAGGAGCTTGAGAGCCCCTACTTCAGGGAGCTCACCGAATTCGTCGAGAAGGAGCGGGCCGACGGGCCGGTCTATCCGCCCCGGGAGCAGGTGTTCGCGGCTCTGGAAGCGACTCCGTACGACAAGGTGAAGGTCCTGGTCCTCGGCCAGGACCCCTACCACGGCGAGGGGCAGGGGCACGGCCTGTGCTTCTCCGTGCGGCCGGGCGTGAAGACGCCGCCCTCCCTGCGCAACATCTACAAGGAGATGAAGGAGGAGCTCGGCCTGCCGGTCCCGGACAACGGGTATCTGATGCCGTGGGCCGAGCAGGGGGTGCTCCTCCTCAACGCGGTGCTGACGGTGCGCGCAGGCGAGGCCAACTCCCACAAGGGCAAGGGCTGGGAGAAGGTCACCGACGCCGTGATCCGGGCCGTCGCCGCCCGCCCCGACCCCGCGGTCTTCGTGCTCTGGGGCAACTACGCGCAGAAGAAGCTCCCGCTGATCGACGAAGAGCGCCATGTGGTGGTCAAGGGCGCGCACCCCTCGCCGCTCTCCGCGAAGAAGTTCTTCGGCTCGCGTCCGTTCACCCAGATCAACGAGGCGGTCGCGGCGCAGGGACACCGGCCCATCGACTGGCGCATCCCCGACCTGGGCTGAGGGCGCGCCCGAGCCTGAGTGCGAATGCCTGCTGCGGCGACTAGCGTCGAACCGGCTGCAACCGGTCGGAACCGACACGAGCTGTCAGGATCTTCCGGAAATCAGCAGGAGCAGGCCGAAAGTGATCGGCCGGGCGCGGGCGGACAGGTGCGAGGGAGACCGTAGTGACGGAGCAGCAGGAGGCGTCGCCGGACGTCGTCATGACCAGAATCGGCCAGGCGATCATGTTGCTCCACGGTGGTGACCGGGAGGAGGCCCGCAACCGCTTCGGCGCGCTCTGGGCGGAGATCGGTGAGGGCGATGACGCGATGCACCGGGTCACCCTCGCGCACTACATGGCCGACACGCAGGACGACCCCGGTGACGAGCTGGCCTGGGACCTGCGCGCGCTCAGCGCCGCGGAGGCCCTGACGGCCGGGCGGGCGGCCCAGCACCGGGACGTGCTCGCGGTGCGCGCCTTCTATCCGTCGCTGCACCTCAACCTCGCGGCGGACTACGTGAAGCTCCAGCGCCCCGCCGCCGCCCGGATCCATCTGGACCGGGCCCGGCGGGCGTCGGGCGCGCTCGCGCAGGACGGTGCGGACGACGGATACGGAGGGGGCGTCCGGGCCGCCATCGGCCGGCTGGAGCGGCGGTTGCGGGACCTCTGACCGCCCGGCGGTCGCATGCGCGGTGCGGGGGAGTGCGGAAGCCGGTGGCCCGCCCCGGTGGGCCACCGGCTTCCCTGTGCGGGCCGGCCGGGTCAGCGGCCGTAGGTGTCGTCGCAGATCCGCGATTGCGGGCTGCCCGCGGGCCAGTGCCCGTACCCCCTTCCGAGCGCACACACGTCCGCTCCGGCCACCGGCGCCGGCAGGGCCGGGGTGGGGACGGGCGGAGCCGCCCGCCTTGGCTGTGTGCGGGCCTGGCCGGGGCGGTGCTGCTGCGGGGGTCGCGGCCCGTCGCGCCGGACTGCCGGGGGCGCCGGGGCTGCCCGGCGGGAGGCCGAGGGCGAGGGCTTCGGCCCGGGCAGTGCTTCCAGTGTGTCGCGTACCGGAGGCCGGCCGATCTGCGGGTCGAGCTCTTGCGCCGGCCGGCTGCTCTCCGGGCGTGCCGGTGAGCTCGGCTGCGGCTGTACGGACACACAGCCGGACAGGGCTGCGACCGCCACGCCGACCAGGACTTTCACGGTGATTCTGGTTCGATGCACCTGATCAACTCTGGGGTGCGGACCGGCTGTCCGGGGAGCGGGGAAGCCCGGATTGGCTCGCACGAGTGACCCCGTCAGCGTGGCGCGCCGCGTGTCGCCGGTTTGCCGGCCGCCACGCCGGGCCGTGCACGTGCGCTCGGCATGCCCGGCGGGGGCCCGTCGAGGACCGCATGACCGGCGGGGGTGGTCGTCATCGGTCCCTGTCGCGGACCACCGTCGTCGTCCGCAAGGCACGCACGGGTCACCGGGACGATGCGGCCGGCCTCCGCCCCTCCGTAGCCGTAAGGGACCTCGTCATGTCCACCGTCTCCCGGCTCGGGCCGGGGCTCGTCCTGCGCACGTTCGACGGCATCGCCGACTGGCGGCCGCCGCAGCACACGTATGCTGCCGGGACGAAGGACGCGCCGGCCCGGCCGCGGTCGACGCCCATGGCAAAGGACCGCGACGTACGGCGCTGAACAGCGAGAAGGAGACCCTGTGAAGGTCGGCTGCATCGGGCTCGGCGACATCGCGCAGAAGGCGTACCTGCCGGTACTCACCGCCCTGCCGGGAGTCGAACTGCATCTGCAGACCCGCACCCCCGCCACGTTGGCCTCGGTCGCCGCCACCCACCGCATCCCGGACGGGCAGTGCCACACCGACCTCGACTCGCTGCTCGCCCAGGGCCTGGACGCGGCGTTCGTGCACGCCCCGACCGCCGTGCACCCGGAGATCACCGGACGGCTGCTCGAAGCGGGCGTCCCCACCTACGTCGACAAGCCGCTGGCCTACGAACTCGCCGAGTCCGAAAGGCTGGTGGAGCTCGCCGAGGCACGCGGTGTCACCCTGGCGGTTGGCTTCAACCGGCGGGTGGCGCCCGGCTACGCACAGTGCGTCGAGCACCCGCGTGAGCTGATCCTCATGCAGAAGAACCGGGTCGGGCTGCCGGAGGAGCCGAGGGCCATGGTCCTCGACGACTTCATCCACGTGGTCGACACGCTGCGCTTCCTGGTGCCCGGACCCGTCGAGCACACCGTCGTCCGGGCCAGGATCCGTGACGGCCTGATGCACCACGTGGTGCTCCAGCTGTCCGGGGACGGATTCACCGCCATCGGCGCGATGAACCGGCTCAGCGGCTCGACCGAGGAACGGCTGGAGGTCTCGGGCCAGGACTCCAAGCGCGAAGTGCTCAACCTCGCCGAGGTCATCGACCACAAGGGCCAGCCGAGCGTGCGACGGCGCGGCGACTGGGTTCCGGTGGCCCGGCAGCGAGGCATCGAGCAGAGCGTCCTGTCGTTCCTGGACGCGGTGCGGGCAGGAAAGCTGCTGAGCGCCCGGGACGCCCTGCAGACGCACGAACTGTGCGAGCGCGTCCTGCGGGACCTCGACTGCGCGTAGCACGTGCAGCCGGTGCCGTCGACGGCTCCGGATGCGTGCGGACCGGCGCCGATGCAGGCTGGGTGGATGGACCGCCGGCCGTGGAGGTGACCTGGTGAAGCCCCACCGCGAGCCACCGGGATGGGGTGCGCTCCAGCCCCCTCCCGGCTACTACTCGGCCGACGGACGTCCTCCCGACGCCATCCAGCGCGCCCTGATCCTCGACTGGGCGGTCAATCAGCGGATCGCGAGCGGCTGGCGCGTGGAGTCCCGCTCGGAGACCCAGGTCGTCATGGTCCGGGGCCGGCCGCTGAACCATGTCCTGCACGCCGTCCTGACCGCCTTCACCTGCTTCCTCTGGGGCGCCGTGTGGCTGGTCCTCGGCGTGACCAACAAGGTCGAACGGGTGGCGCTCACCGTCGACGCCATGGGCGACATCGTCACCGTCCACGGACCGGGCCGCGCCGCCTGAGTCCCGGACTCACCGCGCTTCCACGGCCCGGTCACCGTCACCGGGCTTCACTGCGGCGCGGATTCCGTGGGAGCCTCCGCGGCCGTACGGGCGGAGAGTCCCGGCCCCGCACCACCGGCCGGGACCACCGGGGCGCCCCCCACCGGCTGCGCCCGGTCCCGCCTGCGCACGGACCGGACGGCTTCGAAGGCGCAGAAGGCCACCAGCACACCCGCCGCGCCGTACAGCGGCCAGTCGCCCAGCCGCACGTACAACGTCGTGCCCCGGGCCAGCGGCACGCCGTACACCGCCGTCCCGCTCGTGTCCGTACCGAGCGGAGCCCCGACACGCTGCCCCTGCGGGCCGTACACCGCACTGACGCCCGTGAGCGTGGCGTGCACCATAGGGCGGCCGTTCTCGGCCGCCCGAAGCGCACCCAGCGAGGCGTGCTGGCCGGGCGCCCAGCCGTGCTGGAAGGACGACGTGGACGACTGGGCGATCAGGACCCGGGCGCCGTCACGGGTCAGCCGCCTGCTCATGTCGGGGAACGCGGACTCGAAGCAGACGAGCGGACCGATGCGCAGGCCCTGCGCGCCGGGCAGCGTCATGGTCACCGGACCCGCGCCGCGCAGCCGGTCCTCGCCCGCCGCCCTGCCCATCGAGGTGGCCCACCCGAGCGCCGAGCGGGCCGGGATGTACTCGCCGAAGGGGACCAGACGCATCTTGTCGTAGCGGTCCCCGGTCAGCCCCCGCGGACCCACCAGCACAGCGCTCTTGAAGATTCCGGTCCGGCCCGAGGCATCGGTCTGTCTGGCATCCACGTTCACCAGCACGTCCGCGCCCACCAGGCGCGACAGCGCGGCGATCCGGGCGGCGACATCGGGCCGCCTCACCGGATCGACGCCCACACTGCTCTCACCCCACACGACCAGGTCGAGGTCCCGTCCCGCCAGTGAGCGCGTCAGCTCCTCGCTGCGCGCGAAGCGGCGCTGCACGCTGCCGGGCCCCTCGACGACGCCGGGCTGGACGACGGCGATCCGGACCGTCCCGGTCTGCTCGGGCTGCGGCGCCCACACCCACACCGACCCCACGGCCACGGCGGCCGCCAGGAGCGAGACGACGGCCGACGCGCGGGCCGCACGGCTCGTGAGCAGCAGGACGAACGCCGTGTTCACCGCGACCACGAGCAGGCTCACCAGCCAGACCCCGCCCACCGAGGCCAGACGGAGCGCCGGCGGGACCTGCCACTGGCTCGCGCCGAGGAGTCCCCAGGGGCCGCCGAGCCCCTCCCAGGAGCGCACCGTCTCGATCATCAGCCAGCCGCACGGAACCAGGACCACGGCCGCCACCACCCCGCGTCCGGAGACCTGTCCGCGCAGAAGCCGGCCGACCAGCATCCCCCACGGGGCCCACAGCAGACCGAGCAGGGCCGCCAGCACCACGATGAAGACATGCAGGCTCGGCATCAGCCAGTGGTGCACCGCCAGCATGTAGCCCGTCCCGCCGAGCCAGCCGTCGAGCGCCGCCCTGCGCGCCGTGCCGGCGGACCGGATCAGCAGCAGCAACGGGACCAGGGCGACGTATGCCAGCCACCACAGTCCCGGCGCGGGGAACGCGAGAGCGGGCAGTGCACCGGCCAGGAGCGCGACGGCTCCGCGCCCCGGGACAGAGCCGAGTATCCGGTCGCCCCGCTCACGCCACACGGCCCCGCTCGGCATGCCGCGCCTCCTCGTCCTGCCGGGTGGCAGGCATCATCCGTGAATCCGATCCGTTCCCCTGCTTGTTCCCCCAGTGTGGGGCAGCGGAAGCGAGTCGGGGCGGATCACTGGGCGATGAGGGCTTCCGACAGGCTCCGCCACTTCTCGTGGACCGTCACGCCCTGAATCCGCCATCCGTCGCCGGTACGGAGCAGTTCGAAGGCGTACCGCCCGCCGGAGACGAAGTTGGGTGCGGTCGGACGGTCCGCGGCACCCGGGCCCTCGTCCGGTCCGCTCACGAGCCGCATCGGGTTCATGTAGTCGGCCTGCACCCGCGCACGGTCGCCCGGGTAGCCGCCGAGGTCCTGAAGGTCCAGGCGGCGGTTGACGATCAGGTGCTGCCGTACGGGGAAGAGCAGCATGGTCTCTGCTAGCCACTCCGCCACTTCGGCGGCGGGACCCTCGATGCCGCCGGCGGCGCGGTAGTCGGCGCGCCCCTCCGCGGTGAACAGGGCCCGGTAGTCCGCCCACGCACCGTCGTCCACCGCCACCGCGTAGCCGGTGATCACTGCATCGATGGAGAGCCGGTCCATCACGGTCGAGAGATCCACGCGCTGCGTCATCGGGTCAGTGTGGGCCCACCGGCGTCAGGGGCCAAGGGCCGTGCACCCGCTGACAGGCCGCGGAGGGCGGGAACCGGCCGCGGAAGGGCCTGTGGCGGGGGACTCCGGGTCGGCTCGGCCGGTTGCGACGGCAGCGGCGGCCGGGACTGTCAGGCGCCCTCAGCAGGGCACCACGGCCACCGGCGGGGGACTACGGGTCGGCTCGGCCGGGCACGACGGCCGGCGGCCGCCAGGACCGTCAGGCACCCTCAGCAGGGCACCACGGCCACCGGCCCGAGCGCATGCGTGAGCGTCGTCTGCGCCACCGGGGAGAGGCCGAGCCCGAGCGACTCGCCGCCCTTGCGCCGGCCGATCACCGTCAGGGCCGCGGTCGCGGACGCGGTCACCAAGGTGCGCGACGCGGAGCCGTTGACGGGCTCCTTCATGACCTCGACCTGCGGATACTTCTCGCGCCAGCCCGCTGTCAGCTCGGCGAGGGACCGCTCGGCGGAATCGGCCGCCGCGTCCCGGTCGAAGACGGGGCCGCCGCCGAGCATCGACGAGAACATCGTCCAGCCGTGCACGATCCGCAGCCGCGCCCCGGGGCGGGCCGCCGCGGTCTCGAACGCGAACTCCAGGACCGCCTCGCTGCTCTCGTCGGCGGCCACCCCCGCGACGACGTCCCGGAAGACCTCCTGGGCGCTGTCGTCCGGCTCCTCGTCCGGCTGCCCGCTGTGGACGACGACCACGGGGCACTTGGCCATCGAGGCGGTCGCCAGGCTGTTGGAACCCAGCATCAGGGAGCGGAACCCGCCCAGTCCGCGTGAGCCGACCACCACCAGAGACGCATCACGACTCAGGGAGACCAGGGCCGCCGAGGGGAAGTCGAGTGGTGCGAGGGTCGTGGGACGCAGCCCGGGCGCGATCCGCTCCACCCGGCGCACGGAGCGGTCGAAGAGCTCCTGCGCCTCGCGCTCCTGCGTCTCCTGGCCGGTGCGCCGGGTCAGGAGGCGGACATGCACGATCATCAGGGGGAGCCCCCGCCCGGCCGCCTCACGGGCCGCCCAGTCCAGCGCGTCGCGGCTGTGCGTCGACCCGTCGACCGCGGCGATCACGGGGAGATCGGTACTGGTCATGCGTACCTCCGGTAGTGCGGTGGTGCGTGCCCCGGGCCCGGTACGCCCGCGGGGCGCACGGCGGCTTCCCGGCCGGCCGGGCCCTGTCCCGTACGCTACGGCCCGTCGGCTGTCGCCGCAGGACCGGGCGGCCGGGAGACGCCTCCCCGGGACCGGCACGGTGGACCGGCCAGTGCTGTTGTCCTCGTCGGCCGGTGCGCCTGCACCTATGCTCGCGGGATGGAGCAGAGCGAAGTCGTGAAACGTGTGATCGGCATCCTCACCGAAGCGGGCGAGATGCGCCGCCTCTTGGAGGAGAACCCGGACCGTGACGACCCCAGCACCGATTCGACCGTGGTGACCGCGCTTCTCAACGAGACGATGCCGCGGATCGCGATTCCCGAGGACGCCACGATCGAGGACGTGGTGGCCCTGGTGGGCCGGGAGGTGGGCGGCGCGGTGGAGCAACTCGTCGGTGCGTTCACCCTGGCGTTCGCGATGCTGGCGCAGGTGCACGACTCCGGGCAGACGGACGTGTCGTCCGCCGACGTGCTCCAGGACCTCGCCCTGCGGGCCGAGCAGTTCGGCTCCGAGGGGCCGGGAGGCTCCGGGGACGCGGAGGCGTAGGGCGCCGGGAGGCCGGGAGGCCCCGGGGGGCGCGGAGGCGTAGGAGGGTGGCAGGGCCGGACGCCATACTCGGCGTCATGCGCATCGACATCGATCCCGGGGCCACCGACACCGGCACGTTCTACCGACTGCTCACCGCCGTGGTCGTCCCCCGGCCCATCGCGTGGGTCTCCACCGTCACCCCTGACGGCGAGACGGCCAATCTGGCTCCCCACTCCTTCTTCACGATCGCCTGCGTCAGCCCGCCCGTCGTGCAGTTCACCTCGGTGGGACGCAAGGACACGCTGCTCAACATCGAGGCGACGGGCTCCTTCGTGGTGAACTTCGCCCCGGAGCACCTCTTCGAGCAGATCAACGCCACCGCCACCGACTTCCCGCGCGGCATCAGCGAGTTCGAGGCCGTGGGCGTCGAGCAGGAGCCCAGTCTGCGGGTGAAGCCGCCGCGCGTGGCGGGATCACCCGTCGCGCTGGAATGCGAGCTGCACAGCACGGTCCTGCTCGGCGACTCCACCGTCGTGTTCGGGCGCGTGGTGCACGCCGCGGTCGACGAGGACGTGATGACGGACGGCCATCCGGAGATCACCGAACTGCGCCCGCTGACCCGGCTCGGCAAGGACGAATGGGGCACGTTCGGAGGCGTACGGGAGATCTCCCGGGTCCCGTACACCCGGTGGCAGGAGGACCGCGAGGCGCGCTGACGCGGCTGTGCAGGCGAATGACGAGCGGACCGGCGACGGTGCTGACCGCCGGAGCTGGGACAACGGATACTCTCAGCATGCCTCGTCGGATACCGGTGCCCTGGTGGGTGTGGGACCGGGACGGTGCCACACCCCGTCGCCGCCGCGGTCCGAGGACCGGACGGCGCCTCGGGGCCCTCAGAAGCAACTGCGAAAACAAACAGGAGACCCGATGGCTGATACCCCGCCCCGCCAGGTTCAGCGGCGCTCGGACGAGAGCGCGGCGGGCTCGGCGTCCGAGGCCCCGGGCCGTGTCGAGGCCTTGCCGACACCGCGCTACCAGGGGCTGTTCGTCGAACCCGATCTTCCGCCCTTCGTCGAGACCGAGTGACACCACCCGCGTCGAGGCCCGCGCCGCCCCCGTACCCGCTCCGGCGGGGCGGGGGCGGCGCGGCGTCCGGGGCCGGGGCCGGACAGCGGTGAAGGCGTGGACGAACCGACTGCCGGAGCGATTGCCGTTCAGGCCGCGGTGAAGGCGCGAACGAACCGACCGCCGGAGCGGTCGCCGTTCAGGCCGCCGCGAAGTCGTGGGCGGCTGCGCCCTGCCACTCGACGAGGGACGGCGTGTCGAGGGCCCGTGCCGGGTCCGCCATTCCGGCGTCGGCGAGGAACACGATGACATCGTGATCGCTGTGGGCGAGCCCGAGCCTCTCCTCGCGGCCGGCCAGGTGGACGGTGACGAGCCGCGCTCCGGATGGTGTGGGTCGGTGGATCACAATCGGGGGAGTAGCCATACCTCCAGCGTGGCCCCATGCGCACGTGCCCGCATCCGGTTCGGAGGCGGCAGTGGTGCGAGGGCCGGGAGACGGCGGGGAGACGGCCGGGACGCGACGGCGTACGGCTCGGCCCGGCAGCCCCGGGCGCGAGCCGGGAGTGCGGTGGGTCAGCGTTTGATGCGGCTGCGCATGGCGAGGACGGCAAGGGCCAGCAGCACGGGCTCGGTGAAGCGGCTGACCATCTCCGTGTAGGTGCCCCAGGTGGTGAGGTCCTGGCCACTTGTGCGGAACACGACAGAGTTCAGGACCACCTGCACGGCCTTGTCGGCGCGTTCCCCGGTGAACCGGTCACCGGCCGGCAGCGTCAGTCGGGGATCTTCCCTGTCGACGGTCAGCGTCACCCGCCCGCCACCGGCGGGGACCGTGCCGGTGGCGACCTGGTGGGGTGAGGAGTCGGGCACGCCGAGACCCATCATGAGCACGACGGTCGCCGCCACGGCGGCGAGCAGCCAGCCGAGCGCCCGTGAGGCGCGCAAGCCGTATCCGGAGAGCAGCCAGTACCCCCACAGCAGGAATCGTTCGCCGGCCGGAGTGCCGGCGTGGTCGTGCCGGCGCATCTCCATCTCGCCGTAGTAGAAGTCGGCCGCGCCCGGTTCGTTCTTGCCGTCCTCGAACGCCTTGCGCAGCTGCCGGTAGAGGGCGGCCACGTCCTCCGGGCCGGGAGTGAGGGCCGCGTCCGGATGGTGCGGACCGGGGCGCCAGCCCCGAGGTGAGAGCGGTCCCCGCGTCGCGGGCTGTCCGGCCGTCTGCGCGCGCCAGTGGTGCTCCTCGGCCAGGGTCCGCCGGCGGCTCCACCGGTGTGGCCACAGGAGGAAGCGGCGGTGGAGGCCGGTGGGGGTGGAGGCGAAGGAGCAGCGGCCTTCCAGCCGGAGCTGGTCCAGATGGAAGGCCCCGGCGAACAGGCAGCCGGCCAGGTCGGTGTCGGTCAGAACCAGGTGTGCTGCATCCACCCCGCGCACCGAAGCCATCCGCACTCCGGCCGGGCCCGTCAGGAGACGTTCCCCCACCGCCGTACCGGATTCGGTGACGAACGGGGCCGGATGGGCGGTGAGCGAGACGGGGAAGTGCAGCACCGCGTGGCTGAGGTCCACGCTCGCGTACCGCAGGCGCAGGGTCGCCGTGGACTCCCAGCGGGTCCTCTCGCAGTCCAGCTTCCGGGCAGCTGTCTCCAGCGTCACGGGAACCTCGAAAACCGCTCCGGACAGGTCGAGCGTGCCCGCGCACACCACGGGGCCGAAGCGAGGCAGTTCGGAGAATCGGGCAGCGGGGAAGAGCGCGTCACCGGAGAACTGGTTGTTCGTGAACGAGGCGCCGCCGGCGAACCGCGCCGCGTCGAAGTGGGCGTCGCCGGTGAACTGCGCGTCGTCGAACGAGGAGTGGCCGGTGAACTGTGTGTCGTCGAAGTACGTGGGCCCGGAGAATCGCGTCCCACTGAAACGGGTGACGCCGCAGAATTGCGAGGCCGTGAAATGGGAAGTGCCGGCGAACTGTGTGTGGTCGAATGAAGCGGCGTCGGAGAACCGCGCTGCGTCGAACCGGGCGGCACTGGTGAAGTGTGCATTGATGAAACCGGCGTCCCCGGATACGGCCATGTTCTGGAAATTCGCGGTGCCGCCGAATTCGACCTCGTGGAACCGGGAGCCGTGGGAGAAGTGTGCCTTCGAGAAATCGGCATCCCCGAGGAATTCTGTCTCGTGGAACCAGGCGTCGCTTGCGAATCCGGCCCTGGAGAATGACGTTCCTCCGGTGAACCGGACTTCGTCGAACATCGCTTCACCGGAGAACTGTGCCTCGGCGAACGAGCAGTCGGAGAGGAATTTCGCTCCATGGAACGAAGCCTGGTCCGGGAATTCCGACCTCTCGAACATGGTTTCACCGGAGAACTGCGCCCCGGTGAAGGAGGCGCCATCGGCGAGTCGGGCGTCACTGAAACCGGTGCTGCCGGTGAACTGTGTCTCGTGGAACGAGATGCCACCGGATAACAGAACCCCGTAGAAATGGGCGCCGGCGGCGATATGGGCGCCATCGAAATTTGCGCCGCCGATGATCTCCGCCTCGTCGAAGTCGGCTCCTGCCGAAAAATCTGCCTGCCGGAAAATGGCGCCGCAGCGGAATCTCGCCCCGGCGAAATCTGCCCGCGCGGAGAAGTGCGCATCGCCGAACTGGGCGACGTCGGCGAACTGCGCCCCCCGGAAGTCCGCGCTGCCGAATCGAG
The DNA here is from genome assembly GCF_043202315.1 of Streptomyces sp. NPDC048211. Classification (NCBI taxonomy): domain Bacteria; kingdom Bacillati; phylum Actinomycetota; class Actinomycetes; order Kitasatosporales; family Streptomycetaceae; genus Streptomyces; species Streptomyces sp. NPDC048211. Next base: position 274,803 of record NZ_JBIDAD010000009.1, on the reverse strand, counting down.
GTCCCCGGGCTGCGGGGTCGTGGAGAGCGTCGCGAAGGCCGGCGAGGAGGCGCTCGGTGAACGGAGTGTCCCGGTGGTCGACGTCGGCGCCGGGAGTGAGGTCCGCGAGGTAGGCGTCGCGGCCGCTGCCGGCGATGTGCGCCAGGCATCTGGTGTGACCCGGAACCAGCGTGCCGGAGCAGCCCAGGAATCCGGCGTCGAGGTTCGCGTCGTGGCCGCAGACCTGTCCCGCTGACGGCGCCGGGGTGGGGGCTGGGGTCGGAGTGGGGATCATTGCGGCAGCTCCCGAGGGGCATCGGCTCATGACGGGCAGAGGGACTGTCCGACCGTCGGGCCCCCGAGTGGCGCAGCCTCGGGGCTGTCCTGCCATTCCTGGCGGGCGCGCGACGACGGCTACGGCACCTCTCCCTTGTAGCCTCAACGGCACGGGGGACCCCCTCCGTTGTCGGAGCGCCCGAATGCAATCCAGTATGCAGGCGTCCCTCCGCCCTGCGATGCGCCGCCTCTGACGCCGCGGGCTGATCCACCAGTAATTGCGGGACAGTCCTTGGACCGGTACCCGGACCGCGGCCGACGCCTTGTCGGACAGTTCCTGCCGCCTGGTCAGGGTCCGGTTCCGGGCCGCCTTATAGCCGGTGATCACCGCCGGGTCGGCGTCCGGGCTGCCGACAACCGCATGCTCCCTGGCGCCCCGCCCGCTTCAACTGCAGGTCAGTACTTCGTAGAGCACTTGAGCGGGTACTCGTCCCCCTGGAAGCGGATGCAGACTCGGAACAGATTGCCCGTGCTGTAGTTACCGAGCATGTTCGACCAGTCGGTCGTGGTCCCTTGGGGGATTTTCACCGACAGCGACTTCTGGAGAACGGTGCCGCTGGAGTTGTACCTCTCGATGTAGCCGAACGAGTTGTAGGTCGACCCCTGCGTGCCCTTCACGTTGACCCAAGCGGCCTGGCACTTCGCCGACCAGATGAGTCGCGCCACCCGGTCCGCGCTCTCGACTCGCCGCGCCTCGATGCCGTCGTCGTCACACGCATACGTGACAGGTCCCAAGTTGTCGCAGGAGAGGCTGTAACAGCTCGCCGCCGCATATGACGTACCAGCGAGCGGAATCATGGTGGCGGAGATCACGGCTCCCCCGACGAGCAGTGCCTTGAACGAAGTCGACTTGTGCATCCCATCCCCATTTCTGCGCACCGAACTTCCCGGCCTGTGAAACTCCTTTGGCCGGTGATCAATCGGGGGAAGCTAACACGCAGATCACGTCGTGTCCACCGTGAAGAGATGGGCCCGCAGGGGCCGAACGGCTCCTGGTTTCAAGCGGGTTGGTGCAGGCGATCAGTGCGGTGACTTGCTTGGGGCGGTGGTCGGGGTGCGGCTCACCGGGCAGCTTTTGCCGGCTTACACGTGAACGTGGGCAGTCCGCGGCGAGGCGGGCGCGGACGAACGGCACGAGGCCGTCGTTCAGGTGACGTCCCCGGGTTCGTCGTGCGGGTATGCGCGGTGCTCCATGTACGGGGCGGCGAGGAGCCGCAGCTGGTACTCGGCGGTCAGGCCGGCCGCCCCTTCGGCCCCCAGGTTCGGGACGACGGTGTCCTCCAGCAGGGCGAGGTGGACCTCGGCGGCGGCGATGGTGAACCGGGCATGGGCGGCAGCGTCCTCGGGCCGGACACCGAAACGGTCGGGGTCCTTGGCGACGACGCCGCCGGCGTAGCGGGCCTTCTCCAGCTCCTCGGCGAACCGGGCCCTGAGGAAATCGGCGAGGGCGGCGGTCATGAGGGTTCCTTCTCGGTCCTGGCCGTGCGGGCAGATTCGACGACTGTGCTGGCGGGCCGCTCCGGCAGCTTGGCGCCAGGTCCGCGAATGTACCAGTCGATCAGTTCCCGGATCGCGGGAGCGCGCTCGGTACGCGTGGCCCTGGCAGCGGCATCGAAGTCGTACCAGGTGCCGCCGGTGCGGATCCGGCGGGCCGGGCCGAACGGCTCGCCACTCGATCGAACGAGTGCCGGCTGCGTCCGACGTGGGCCGGCACCCGTTGACCGAGTGGCCGAGGCGAGGCCGCGTCACACCCCTCCAGGCGGCGCCCTCGCGTCGGTTCTTCGTGCGCGGATCAGATGCTGACGACCCCACGGCCTCCAGCCCGTTCTGACGGTGGGGGGCCGGAGCGGGAGATCGACAAGGAGACGGCTGGAAGAGGATCAGGAGGAGAGGGCTCGAACGCGTGCTTGGTTCATCCGGATGCCTCCGGATTCCAGCTGGAGGCATCCGTCGGGCAGAGGGGCGTCAGCCCGCCGACTCGCCCGCGTGCGGACTCAACGCACCGGCCCCCACCAGGGCAAACAGCACGACACCCAACAGAATCCGGTAGATCACGAACGGCATGAAGCTCTTCGTCGTGATGAACTTCATGAACCAGGCGATGACCACGTACCCCACACCGAACGCGATGAAGGTCGCGAAGATCGTCGGGCCCCAGGACACATGGCCCTCGCCCGCGTCCTTCAGCTCGAAGACACCGGAGGCGAGCACCGCCGGAACGGCGAGCAGGAACGAGTAACGTGCCGCCGCCTCACGGGTGTAACCCATCAGCAGACCACCGCTGATCGTCGCTCCCGACCGGGAGACGCCCGGGACCAGGGCCATGGCCTGGCAGAAGCCGAAGATCAGGCCGTCCTTGACGCCGAGCTCCTTGAGCGACTTGCGCTCCTTGACGGCCCGGTGCTTGCCGCCCGCCTCGTCGCGCGCGGCGAGCCGGTCGGCGATGCCGAGCACGATGCCCATCACGATCAGCGTGGTGGCGATCAGGCGCAGATCGCGGAACGGGCCCTCGATCTGGTCCTTGAACGTCACGCCGAGCACACCGATGGGAATCGAGCCGACGATGACCAGCCAGCCCATCTGCGCGTCGTGGTCGCTGCGCATCGAACGGTCCGTCAGCGACCTGAACCACGCCGAGACGATGCGGACGATGTCCTTGCGGAAGTAGATGAGGACCGCGGCCTCCGTGCCGATCTGGGTGATCGCGGTGAACGCCGCGCCAGGATCGTGCCAGCCGGCGAACGCCGCGGTGAGCCGCAGATGCGCGCTGGAGGAGATCGGCAGGAACTCGGTCAGTCCTTGAACGAGGCCGAGGACGAACGATTCGAACCAGCTCATGGGGCTTGGGCCATCCCGGAGTGATCATGCATCGGCCGACGGCGTGGAGCCGTCGGCGGCGTGCGGATTGCGGTCGTGTGATGACAGGGCCGCACCGGGCCCGGAGATCGTCAGTCGGTCGCGGGCAGCGTATCGCCCCCGGATGAACACGGTGACGACTGCCCCCGCGCAGCCCGCCGCTTCACTCCGCGCCCAGCCGGTGGCGGCGACGCCAGGCGACCACGGCCCCACCGGCGCCCGTCAGCACGATGAACCCCATCGCCGCGAGGAACGCGGGCGAGGTCGGCGAGGAGGCCGAACTCCCCGCCACGACGTACGCGGCCGTGTTCGGGATCGACCCGAGGCCGGTCGCGACGAGGAACGGCGGATACCCCATGCGCGAGACGGCGGCGCAGTAGTTGGCGGCGGCGAACGGCACCCCGGGGAACAGCCGCAGCGCCAGCATCGAGCGGAAGCCGTGCCGGCTCAGCTGACCGTCCGCCGCCCGCATCCAGCGCCCGCGCAGCAGCGTACGCAGCGCCTCCTGGCCCAGGACCCGCCCGAGCATGAACGAGATGCCCGCGCCCAGCACCGTGCCCGCCAGGGCCGCCGCCAGCCCGGCCTGCGAGCCGAACAGCGCACCGGCGGCGAGATTGAGCAGCGGTCTCGGCACGAAGGCGACCGTGCAGACGCCGTACGCGAGGCCGAAGAGCACGACCGCGGCGGCCCCGCCGCTCAGCTGCGCCGGCCAGCCGGAGGTCAGCAGCCGCTGGGGTTCCAGGAGCAGCATCGTCGTCGCGGCGGCCAGCAGCACCGCTACGAGCAGGGAGAGCCGGGACCAGGGCGAGAGCAGCACCCGCGTGCAGCGCAGGGCGAGGCCGTCTGCGGGCCGGGTGACGGGGACGGGGTCGAGCATTCGGGGAGAGTAACCGACACCCGTGTGTGATCGCCGTAATGTGACCGTTATGAGCCATGGAGCCGAACCGGCCGGGAAGGACGCGGAACCCGGGCCCGGCCTGCCCCGCAGCGTGCTCGCCGACACGGTGCTGGAGCGGCTGACCCTGCTGTATCCCACGGCCGCCGACCCCGTGCGTGCCCGCTCGGCCGCGGCGTACATGAAGCACGTCGCGCCGTTCCTCGGCATTCCCACCCCACGGCGCCGGGCCCTGTCCCGTACGGTCCTCGAAGGCGCCGCACGCCCCGACGAGCGGGACTGCGCGGCGATCGCGCTGCGCTGCTGGGCGCTGCCCGAGCGCGAGTACCACTACTTCGCCGCCGACTACCTGCGCCGCCATGCGGCACGCTGCTCGTCCGGTTTCGTGCCGGTACTGCGTCACCTGGTCACCACCGTCTCCTGGTGGGACACGGTCGACGTGCTGGCCGCCCATGTCGCGGGACCGCTGGTGGCGGCCGACCCGGGGCTCCGGGGGACGATGGACGAGTGGATCGAGGACGACGACCTCTGGATCGTCCGCACCGCGCTGCTGCACCAGCTGCGCTTCAAGGAGGCCACCGACACGCGCCGGCTCCTCGCCTACTGCCTGCGGCGTGCGGAGCACCCCGACTTCTTCATCCGCAAGGCCATCGGCTGGTGCCTGCGCGAGTACTCCAAGACCGACCCGCAGGCCGTTCGCGAGTTCGTCGGGGCCAACCGGGACCGGTTGTCACCCCTGTCCGTACGCGAGGCCACCAAGCACCTCAGCTGAGGCACGGGCCGTCCAACCCCCGTACCGCCCGGAGAAATTCGCTCGACGGTCCGGCGGCCGTCGGACATGATCAAGCCATGTTCCGGTACGCCTTCCCCGCAGCGCAGTCCGCAGTCGCGGACACGCCGAAGGCTGCCGTGAGCCCCCTCGCAGCAGTTGTCGCGGCAGCGTGCACCGCTGCCGCAGCGCCCCTCGGCGGCGCCCGAAGCTGACCCTCCTCCGACTGTCCGGCGGACCCCGCAAGGGGAGGGTCGGCCGGGCCCCGGGGTCCCCTCCTCAGCTTCGCATCCCAAGGAATGAACCATGCCCAAGACGGCATACGTGCGCACCAAGCCGCACCTCAACATCGGCACCATGGGCCACGTCGACCACGGCAAGACCACCCTGACCGCCGCCATCACCAAGGTCCTCAGCGACCGCGGCACCGGCACCTTCGTCCCCTTCGACCGCATCGACCGCGCCCCCGAGGAGGCCGAGCGCGGCATCACCATCAACATCGCGCACGTCGAGTACGAGACCGGCACCCGCCACTACGCGCACGTCGACATGCCCGGACACGCCGACTACATCAAGAACATGGTGACCGGCGCCGCCCAGCTCGACGGGGCGATCCTCGTCGTCTCCGCGCTCGACGGGATCATGCCGCAGACCGCGGAGCACGTGCTGCTCGCCCGGCAGGTGGGTGTCGACCACATCGTGGTCGCGCTCAACAAGGCGGACGCGGGTGACCCCGAGCTGACCGACCTGGTCGAGCTGGAGGTACGTGAGCTGCTGTCCGCCCACGGCTACGGCGGCGACACCGTACCGGTCGTGCGGGTTTCGGGACTGCGGGCGCTGGAGGGCGACCCGCGCTGGACCGCGGCCGTCGAGGCGTTGCTCGACGCCGTCGACACGTACGTACCGATGCCGGTGCGCTACACCGACGCGCCGTTCCTCCTGTCGGTGGAGAACGTCCTGACCATCACCGGCCGGGGCACGGTCGTCACGGGTGCCGTGGAGCGCGGCACCGTGCGCGTCGGCGACCGGGTGGCGGTGCTCGGCGCGGACATCGAGACCGTCGTCACCGGTCTGGAGACCTTCGGCAAGCCGATGGAGTCCGCAGAGGCCGGCGACAACGTCGCGCTGCTCCTGCGCGGCGTCGAGCGCGACCGGGTGCGCCGCGGGCACGTCGTCGCGGCGCCGGGCAGTGTCACCCCGAGCCGGCGCTTCACCGCGCAGGTGTACGTCCTGTCGGGGCGCGAGGGCGGCCGCACGACTCCGGTCACCACCGGCTACCGGCCGCAGTTCTACATCCGCACCGCCGACGTCGCCGGTGACGTGGACCTCGGCGCGGCCGCGGTCGCGCGGCCGGGCGAGACGGTCACCATGACCGTCGAGCTGGGCCGGGACGTACCACTGGAGTCCGGCCTCGGCTTCGCCATCCGTGAGGGCGGCCGCACCGTCGGCGCGGGCACCGTCACCGGACTGCTCTGAGCCGGACGGCAGTTCAGGGTCCGCCTCCCGTATCCCGGGGAGGCGGACCCGCCACCGTCTGCCAGACTGACGGCATGGCAGAAACAGCACTGGTGCTCGGTGCCGGCGGTATCACCGGCAGCGCCTGGGAGACCGGAATCCTGCACGGCCTCGCGAAAGCGGGACTGGACCTGTCCACCGCCGACGTGATCATCGGCAGCTCGGCCGGCGCGGTCGTCGGAGCACAGCTCGCCTCCGGACTGATCGGCCTGCCGCAGCTCTACGAACTCCAGCTGGCCGAAGCCGGCGGCGAGCGCGGCGGCAGACTCGGCGCGGTCACCCTCCTGCGCTACGCGCGGGCCGTGCTGACCTCGCGCACCCCGCAGGCGTACGGGCGGAAGCTGGCCCGCATGGCCAGTGAAGCGCGGGTCGGCCTCTCCCCGGAGGAGCGGCGCGCGGTCATCGCGAGCAGGCTGCCGTCGCCGGACTGGCCGGATCGTCCGCTGCGCGTCACCGCGGTCGACGCCCTCACCGGTGAGCTGCACACGTTCGACAAGGACAGCGCGGTGTCACTGGCCGACGCGGTCACCGCGAGCTGCGCCGTCCCTGCCGTCTGGCCCGTCGCCTCCTTCGGCGGACGGTCCTGGATCGACGGCGGGGTGCACTCCCCGGCCAACGCCCACCTGGCCGCGGAATACGAGCGTGTCATCGTGATCGCGCCGACGGCCTCCGGCAACAAGGTCATCGCGTCGCCCCGCTCCCAGGCCGACGCACTGGCCGCGCAGGGTGCACGGACCGTCGTCATCACCCCGGACGCCGCAGCGAAGAAGGCCTTCGGCCGCAATCCGCTCGACCCGAGCAGCCGGGCCGCGGCCGCCCGTGCCGGGCTCGCCCAGTCGGCGGCGCACACCGAAGCCGTCGCCGCGGTCAGGAACAGCTGACCCCACGCCTCACAATGGGGGGCGTGAACGAGTCGATACCCGTCATCCGCGACGTGGACCACGGCACCGCGAGGCTCCTCCCCGACGTGGACCGGGAGCGGGCCTGGCTGCTCACGGTCGACGGCGCACCCCAGTCCTACGTCGATCTGGACGCGCCGGAGCACCTCGAATTCGAGTACGCGCGACGGCTGGCCCATGTGGTGGACTGCGCCGCCGGACCGGGAGCACCGCTGGACGTCCTGCACCTGGGCGGCGGCGCGCTCATGCTGCCCCGCTACGTCGCCGCGACCCGGCCGGGTTCACGGCAGGAGGTCGCGGAGGCGGACCGGGGTCTCCTGGACCTCGTCACGGAGCACCTGCCGCTGCCCGTGGACAGCGGGATCACCGTCCACGCGGCGGACGCCCGCAGGAAGCTGGAGGACACCGCTCCCGGCTCCGTGGACGTGCTGCTCGCCGACGTCTTCGGCGGCTCGCGGGTGCCCGCCCACCTCACGTCCGTGCCCTACGCGCAGGCTGCCGGACGGGCTCTGCGCGCGGACGGCGTCTACGCGGCGAACCTGGCGGACGGGGCGCCCTTCGGCTTCCTGCGCTCGCAGCTGGCCACCTTCGCGACAGTGTTCCCGGAGCTGGCACTGATCGCCGAGCCCGCCGTGCTGCGCGGGAGGCGCTTCGGCAACGTGGTCCTCGTCGCCTCGCACTCGCCGCTCGACACGGCCGCCCTGATCCGTCGCTGCGCGGCGGACGCGTTTCCGGCCCGGGTCGAGCACGGCGACGCGGTGGCCTCGCTCCTCAAGGGCGCCCGGCCGGTGGGCGACGACGAGGCGGTCGCCTCACCCGAGCCGCCCGACGGCGCTTTCAGCATCGGCTGACGCGGGCGGGATCTTGGACAGCACCTCGGTGGACCCGGTCCTGCGGGTCAGGTTCCGCACGTCCGGCACGAACAGCACCGCTGCGGTGACCAGGACGACCAATCCCGCACAGCCCCACAGCGCCTGACTGCGTCCGACCAGCGACTCCACCGGGCCGGCGAGCGCGGTGGCCAGGGGCACCATGGCCACCGAGCCGAACCAGTCGTACGCCGAGACCCGAGAGAGCTTCTCCTCCGGGATCTCCTGGTGCATGGCCGTCATCCAGGAGACGCCGAACACCTCGATGGCGGCCCCGCTGACGAACATCACCGCGCACAGGCCCGCCACCGGAAGCGGCACGGCGAGCCCCGCGGAGGGCAGGGCCAGCGGGAAGACGCAGAGGGTCCCGGCCAGCAGGAGGCGCCGCGGCTTCCACCGCATCATCAGCAGCCCTCCCGCCACGGTGCCGACGCCGAACGCGGCGAGCGCGAAGCCCCAGGGGCGGGCGCCGCCGAGTTCGTCCCGGGCGACGAGCGGCCCGTACACCGCCTCGGCCGCCCCTACCGCGGCGACGACCACGGAGAACTGGGCCACGATGGCCCAGAGCCAGGCACGGCCGATGAACTCCTGCCAGCCGTCCCGCAGATCGGCCAGGAGGCCGCCGCCAGGTTCCCGCTCGGGGATGTGACTCACGTCGAGGAAGGCGCGCAGCGACCCCGCCACGGCGAAGGCGGCGGCGTCGACGGCCAGGACCCAGCCCGGGTCCATCGCCGCGATCATGGCGCCGCCGAGAGCCGCGCCGCCGATGGCCGCGCCCTGCATCGACATCCTGAACAGGGCGAAGGCGCGGCTCGCCTGTTCGCCGGTGACGCTGGACATCAGCATGCCCTCGGCCGCCGGGTTGAAGAAGGCCTGTCCGGTGCCGCACAGGGCGGTCAGCAGCATCATCTGCCACAGCTGGGGGTCACCGGCCAGGACCAGCCAGGCGAAGACACCCTGGGACACGAAGTTGAGGGCGTTGGCCGCGACCATGACGCGGTGGCGCGGCAGGCGGTCGGCTATCGCCCCGCCGATCAGCAGGAAGAGCACCAGTGGCGCGGTCCTGGCGGCGGCCACCAGACCGACGTCCCCGGCGTCGCCGCCCGCCTGCAGAACCGCGAACGCCGCCGCGATCAGCGCGCCATGGGTGCCCAGGCCCGTGATGATCGCGGCGGCGGTCAGCAGCCGGTAGTTGCGGCCCGCCGGGGTGGGGCGGTCCGAGCGGGGTGCGGGGTCGGCTGCGTCAGTCACTCAGGGACTATCGCGGCAGTGACCCCGTTGTGCCAAATGCATTCCGGCCGAGATCAGGACTCGGACTCGGTGATCTTCACCAGCCGCACCGTGCTCAGGATCTTCTGGATCGTCGCGTCGGGCAGTTCGCCCTCGACGCCCGCCGCGGCGTACAGCACCCAGGAGGAGAACGCACCGCTGCTGTTCTTGAAGGTGAAGGCGAAGGTCTTGCCGTCGCTGTCGCACTTCGTCTTCTTGGTGACGTTCGGCGCGGTCGCGGTGACCAGGCTGCCCGTCAGTCCCGACTTGGTGGTGTACTGCTTGGCCTTGCTGATCTTGATGGTCTTCTTCGGCATGTGCTGCGCGTACGCGCCCCACGCCCAGGTGCCCGCCTCGTTGCGGGCGTTCAGAGCGGCGTCCGTGGCGCCCTCGGCACCGCGGGTGCCGGTGCCTGCCAGGCTGTAGTTCTCCTTGGTGCCGTCCTTGTCCTCGTCGTCGACGCACCACTTCTTCTTGTAGTCCGCCGGCGCGGAGAAGCCGATGAGCGGCGGCTTGTCCTCCTTCGACTCGTCCTCGAAGTACGAGAACACGCCGGGGGCCGCGACCTCCCAGTCGCCGGGCACGTCGAACTGGGTGCCCCACTTGGGGTTGGTCACGACCTTCCAGCCCGCGATGAGCGGCTTGGCGTCGCCGCCCTCGCCGCGCGGGTTCGCCACGGGCGAGGACGCGGCGTCGGAGGGCTTGGCGGGCGCGGACGACTTCTTGTCGTCGGCGACGTTCTTGCCGTTCTCGTCGTCCTTCTTGTTCAGCACGACGACGCCGGTGACCGCCGCGGCCACCACGACCGCGGTCGCCGCCACGATGGCGATGACGGTCGTCTTCTTCTTGTCGTTGCCGGGCTGGGGCCCGCCGGGCGGACCGGGCACCGCGTACTGCGGGACGGTCGGCTGCTGGTACGGGTTGGGCTGCTGGTAACCCGGCTGCCCCTGCTGCGGGTAGCCGTACCCGGGCTGCTGCTCGGGACCCGGCTGCTGGTACCCCGGCTGTTGATAGGGGTTCGGCTGCTGGTACCCCGGCTGCTGGTACGGGTTCTGGTTCTGGTCCTGCGGGTTTTGCTCGCCCCCGGGCGGCTGCTGTCCTGGCCACATGGCGAGTAACGATAGAGGTGCGGCGCCCGGGCGGCTACGGCCGCCCCCGTGAGCGGACGGTGAAGGATCCGGCCGGGGCGCGGACGCGTGGCCGAGGAGCCATGGCCAAAGCCTTCTACCCATGAGTAACATCTTGCTCATGAGCGCTGAACAGATGACCGCCGGCGAGATGGTCGCCGCGTCGGTTCCGATGGTCCGGACCCTCAACCTCGAATTCCTGGAGTCCACCGCCGAACGTGCGGTGGTCCGCATGCCGGACCAGGCCGACTTCCACAACCACCTCGGCGGACCGCACGCCGGAGCGATGTTCACGCTGGCGGAGTCGGCGAGCGGCGCCATCGTCATGGCCGCGTTCGGTGACCAGCTGACGCGGGCCGTGCCGCTCGCCGTGAACGCCCGGATCGACTACAAGAAGCTGGCGATGGGTGAGGTCACCGCGACCGCCGCACTCGGCCGACCGGTGGCCGACGTCGTCGCCGAGCTCGACGCGGGCGAGCGCCCCGAGTTCCCGGTGGACATCCGCATCGAGCGGGCCGACGGCGGCGTGACCGGCGAGATGACCGTGATCTGGACGCTGCGCCCGAACTCCTGATTCCGGCCGCCGCCCCTGGGCCGCCCCGCACCCGGGAGGGAGCGGGGCGGCCCTTCGCGCTGTCCGGGCCGACGGGTCGACGGGTAGGCTTCCCGCCGTGCGCCGAGGAGTTGTCCGGCGGGCGATGAGGACATCACTACGGAGGAACCGGCGTTGCACATCCAGGAGTGGCTGGAGACCGTCCCCGCGATCAGCGTGTACGTCCTGGTGGGCGTCGTGATCGGACTGGAGAGCCTGGGCATTCCGCTGCCCGGCGAGATCGTCCTGATCAGCGCGGCGCTGCTGGCCGCCGGACACGACGGGATCAACCCGTGGGTCCTGGGCGCCTGCGCCACCGCCGGGGCGGTGATCGGTGACTCGATCGGCTACGCCATCGGCCGCAAGGGGGGCAGGCCGCTGCTCGCCTGGCTCGGCGGGAAGTTCCCCCGGCACTTCGGCGAGGGCCAGATCGCCATGGCGGAGCGGTCGTTCCAGAAATGGGGCATGTGGGCGGTCTTCTTCGGGCGCTTCGTCGCGCTGCTGCGCATCTTCGCCGGTCCGCTCGCGGGTGTCCTGCACATGCCGTACTGGAAGTTCCTGATCGCCAACGTGCTCGGCGGGATCGCCTGGGCGGGGGGCACCACGGCGGTCATCTACTCCGTGGGCGTCGTCGCCGAGGAGTGGCTCAAGCGGTTCTCGTACCTGGGACTCGCGATCGCGGTCCTGATCGGGCTCGCCTCGATGCTGGTCATCAAGAACCGGGCCAAGAAGGCGGCCGCGCACTCCACCGCCGAGTCCGCACCGGAGCCGGGGGCCGTACCCGTCGCCGACTGACGGGGGCCGGCCCCCGGCCGGGACCTGCGGCTCAGTCCTCGTACGCCTGTCGGTGGGCCTTGGCCAGCTCCACGTAACCGACCGCGTTGAACTTGATGCCCTCCAGCTCCTCCTCGGTCAGCTGCCGCTTGACCTTGGCGGGCACTCCCGCGACGAGCGATCCCGGGGGGACGCGCATCCCCTGCGGGACGAGGGCCTGGGCCGCGATCAGCGAACCGGCACCGATGTGCGCACCGTTGAGCACGGTGGCACCCATGCCGACCAGGACGTCGTCCTCGATGGTGCAGCCGTGCAGCACGGCGTTGTGTCCGACCGACACGCGCTCGCCGACCGTGACCGGGAATCCGGGGTCGACGTGGACGCTGCAGTTGTCCTGGATGTTCGATGCGGCGCCGATGACGATCGGGCCGCAGTCCGCCCGGAGTACCGCGTGGTACCAGAGGCTGGAACCCGCGGCCATGGTGATCTCACCGATCGCGACCGACGTCGGGGCGGTGAAGGCATCCGCGTGGATGACCGGCTCCTTGCCGCCCATGGCCGTGATCAACGCCTGCTCCGCCATCGCGCGTCCTTCCCTGCTCCGGTGATGTGGGTGCGGCCGGCCCGTGCTCGCCGAACCGGTGCCGCCCGGGAAACGGTATGCGACGGGTGCGCCGCTCCGCGGTGCGGTGGGGTGAAGATCACAGGCCGGGGCGGCGGCCGCCCGCAGGCCCGCCGACTACCGTGTGCGAGTGCCGAAGAACAGAAACACGTTCTCCTCCCTGACCGCCTGGCGGCGGCGCGCCCTGTCCGGGGCCGTCCACCGCTGCTGGCGCTGGGTGCAGAAGACGGGCGCGGTCACGGCATCCCACCCCGGCGGGCTGCGGTTCGGCCGGATCGGGGAGGGCACCCGACTGGCCTTCCCGCAGGGAACGGTGTTCGGGGAGCCGTGGATCGAGCTGGGCGCCCACTGCGTCATCGGCGAGCAGGTCACCCTGACGGCGGGGCTCATGCCCGATCTGGATCTCGGATCCGATCCGATCCTGACGCTCGGCGACGGTGTGGTGCTGGGCCGCGGCAGCCACGTCGTCGCGGACACCACGGTGACCATCGGCTCGGACACGTACTGCGGACCGTACGTCTACATCACCTCGACCAATCACAGCTATGACGATCCGCAGGAGCCGGTCGGCAAGCAGTGGCCGCGGATGGAGCCGGTGGCCATCGGCCCCGGCTGCTGGATCGGCACCGGAGCGGTGATCCTGCCGGGCGCCAGGCTCGGCCGCAACGTGGTGGTGGCCGCCGGCGCGGTGGTGCGCGGCGAGGTGCCCGACCATGCGGTGGTCGCCGGGGCCCCGGCCCGTGTCGTACGGAGCTGGGACGCCGAGAAGGGGTGGCAGCCGCCCCTGCGGACGCCGGCCCCGGTGCCGATCCCGGCTGGAGTGACCCCGGAACAGCTCCTGGCCGTGGCGGAGCTCGACGAGAGCTGAGGCCGCACCGTCGCGCCGGCCCGCGGCGAGTGCCGGTGGCTGTCGTGCGGCTGGCGGCCGGGGCGGACGCGCGGGCCGCGGGCGGGCCTCGCAGTACAGTGCGGTGAACGGTGGGTACACCACGCCGTAGTGCAGCGCGTTCCACCACGGCATCCAGAATATTGGACGAAATGTGACTGATCTCGACCACCTGACCCAGTGCCTCGCGCGGAACCTCAAGCGCTGGCGCGGCGAGCGGGGCTTCACCCTGGACGCCCTCGCCGCCCGGGCCGGGGTCAGCCGCGGAATGATCATCCAGATCGAGCAGGCCCGCACCAACCCCAGCGTCGGCACCACGGTCAAGCTCGCCGACGCCCTGGGAATCAGCATCACCACGCTGCTCGACCACGAACAGGGCACACCGGTCCGCCTCGTCCCCGGCCACCAGGTCGTCCGCATGTGGTCCACGGAGGCGGGCAGCTCCAGCACCCTGCTGGTCGGTGCGGAGGCCCGGGGCCCGCTGGAGCTCTGGTCCTGGCAGCTGATGCCCGGCGACGGCAGTGCCTCCGACCCGCACCCCGAAGGAGCCGTGGAACTCCTCCACGTCACCGCGGGCACCCTCACGCTGGTCGTCGACGACACCGCGTACGCCGTGCCCGCGGGCACCTCCGCCACCTTCGAGGCGCACCACGCGCACGCCTACCGCAACGAAGGCTCCGAACCCGTCGCCGTCACCATGGTCGTATCCATCCCGCCCGCCGGATGAGACACCCGATCGGGCGGGGGACAGGGGCTGTTAGCGTGGCGCGCATGCGCGCACCCATCGGCTCCTTCGAGGACGCCTGCCCCGCTGTCGAACGCCTCGGACTCCTCACCGCCCCGGTGGCGCGGGCGGTACGCGAAGGGTGGGGCGGTATCCCCGCCGAGCAGGTCATCCACGTCGACACGGACCCGGAGATCGCCGACACGGCCGCCTTCGTCGAGCACCACGGGGCCGAGCTGCTGGACCGCTCGGCCAACTGTGTCGTCCTGGTGGGCAAGCGCGGCGATGAGGTCACCCTGGCCGCCTGCCTCGTCCTCTCCAGCTGCCGCATCGATGTGAACGGCGCCGTTCGCCGGCAACTCGGTTCCCGCAAGGTCAGGTTCGCCCCGATGGACACCGCGACCGGCGGGACGGGAATGGAGTACGGCGGCATCACACCCGTCGGACTCCCCGGTGCCTGGCCCCTGCTGGTCGACCCCGCCGTGGTGGACGAGGACTGGGTCCTCGTCGGCAGCGGCACCCGCCGGGGCAAGCTGATCCTGCCGGGCAAGGCGCTGGCGGCGCTGCCGGGTGCTGTGGTGGTCGAAGGGCTCGGGATCGCCGGCTAGGACCTTTCGTTCGGATCCGGCCCGATCCAGACGAGAGGGTGTACTGACCGCCGGGTCACGGCGGTGGAGCGTCAGGCGGACGTGGGCACGGTTCGCCTCCGCGTGCGAGAGCACCGCCGCGGTGCGCCGGCAGCCAGTCCAGGGCGAACGCGACCGCTGCCGGGAACCGGAACAGGCGGCCCGTGGCGGAGCCCACCTGAGCGGTGCGGACGGCCCTGCCTCGGTCCGATCGTTCGAAGTCCGCGCCCAGGGCCGCGAAGTCGCTGTCGTCCAGGGCCACGTCCTCGTACTCCCACCACCGGCGGCGGCGGCCCCCGTCCCGCACCACACACCGGTAGGTGCGCCGGGGCGGCGACGGGACGCGGTACTCGGCGAGGTGGAACGCCGTGCAGGAGCCGAAGCCGGTACCGAGCAGCAGAACCCGGGCCCGCAGTTCGTGCAGGCGGGCCAGTGGTGAGTCCTCGCCCAGGTGGCAGTCGGGGTGATGGTCCGCCACCACATGGCCGGCCCGGGGGCCGAGTGCGGCGAAGGAGGTCTGCGGGTGCGCGCTGCGGACCGAGCCGGGGGTCCGGCGTACCGCTTCGGCGAGCCGGCCCATCGAGGGGGCCGCCGTGGTGGCCGGATCGAATGCGGGCATCGCCGCCCGCACGGCTTCCCGCTCCCGCTCGCCGAGGCCGCGGACCCGGGCGTGGTACTGCGCGGAGGTGTCGGAGTTCTCCGGAGTGAAGGCCGGAACCACCAGCGTGCCCTCGGGGCCCACCACGTCCCGCAGGGCGGCCGCGACGGCGTCCGCGCCGCCGTCCACGGCTCCCACCGCGCGCAGTGACGCGTGCACCATCAGCACGCTGCCGCGCCCGACACCGAGCGAGGCCAGCTGTCCGGCCAGAGTGGCCCTGCTGTGCGGAACGGTCGGCACCCCAGGGGTGCGGGCAGCACTCACAGCAGACCATTGTCCCGGCCCGGAGCGGCGTGTGACACCCCGCACATGTGAGCGGTCGGCTACGACGCTCCCAGCGCGGGGATCTCGATGGCGGGGCAACGGTCCATGACCATGTCGAGCCCGGCCGCCCTGGTGCGCTCGTACGCCTGCTCGTCGATCACACCGAGCTGGAACCAGACCGACGAGGCGCCGATCGCCACCGCCTGGTCCGCCACCGCACCGGCCAGCTCACTGTTGACGAAGACGTCCACCACATCGACCGGGAAGGGGATGTCCGCCAGGGATGCGTAGCCCTCCTCGCCGTGCACCCGCTCGGCCTTGGGATGGACGGGCACCACCCGCTTGCCGAAGCGCTGGAGCACCTCGGCCACTCCGTAGGCCGCGCGCGAGCGGTTGTTGGACAGCCCCACCACCGCCCAGGTGTCGCCGCCGTCCTCGAGAACCCTGCGGATCGTCTCCGTGTCTGCGTACATGGTCCGCACAACGGACGGCCGCTCCGGACCATTCCCGCAGGTGCGCATAGGCTGGCCGGATGCAGGAGCAGTACCGGACAGTCGCCCGCGCGGGCGTGCACGAGACCGAGATCAACCGATCGCGCTTCATCTGCGCGCTCGCCCCCGCAGCAACCGAACAGGACGCCCAGGACTTCGTCGCACGCGTCCGCCGGGAACACCCGACGGCCAGCCACAACTGCTTCGCGTACGTGATCGGCGCCGACGCCTCCGTACAGAAGGCCGGCGACGACGGCGAGCCGGGGGGCACCGCCGGTGTCCCCATGCTGCAGATGCTCACCCGTCGCGAGATGCGGTACGTCGTCGCCGTCGTGACCCGCTACTACGGCGGGGTGAAACTCGGTGCCGGCGGACTGATCCGGGCCTACGGGGGCGTGGTCGGCGAGGCCCTCGACGTCCTCGGCACGCTCACCCGGCAGCGGTTCCGGATCGCGACCGTCACCGTGGGACACCAGCGCGCAGGCAGGCTGGAGAACGAACTGCGGGCCACCGGACGCACGGTGCGCGAGGTCCGGTACGCGGAGGCCGTGACCATCGAGATCGGGCTGCCGGACGCCGAGGTCGAGGAGTTCCGGCGCTGGCTGGCCGACGCCACGGCGGGCGAGGCGGGACTGGAACTGGGTGCCGAGGCGTACGGGGACGCCTGAGCGGCCCGGCCCGGCGAACTGTCGGCACCCGCGTTCCCGGCTGTTGCCCCGGCCGCGCATCCGGTGATGGGAGACTGTGGTGCGTGAGGGAACAGGGGCAGGGGGCGCACGAGTGGTGGGCGCCGGGAGCGGGCACCTGAACCGGCACGGTGCACGGCCGGACAGGACCCGGGGGACGAGGAAGCGAAACATGCAGGTCGGAGCCGGCTCTTGAGGATTTTGCACACATCGGACTGGCATCTGGGCCGGTCGTTCCACCGTGTCTCGCTGCACGCGGCACAGGCCGCCTACCTCGACCACCTGGTGGCCACCGTGCGTGAGCACGAGGTCGACGTCGTGCTCGTGGCGGGTGACGTGTACGACAGAGCGGTGCCGCCGCTCTCCGCGGTGGAGCTCTTCGACGACGCGCTGCACCGGCTCGCCGCCGCCGGGGTGCCCACCGTGATGATCTCCGGGAACCACGACTCCGCCCGGCGGCTCGGTGTCGGCGCCGGCCTCATCGGACGGGCCGGTATCCATCTGCGGACCGACCCCGCCCACTGCGCCACCCCCGTCGTGATCCCGGACACGCACGGCGACGTGGCGTTCTACGGCCTCCCCTACCTCGAACCCGCTCTCGTCAAGGACGTGTTCAAGGCGGAGCGTGCCGGGCACGAGGCCGTGCTCACAGCCGCCATGGACCGGGTCCGCGCCGATCTCGCCGAGCGGCCGGACGCCACCCGGTCCGTGGTCCTCGCCCACGCCTTCGTCGCGGGCGGCGAGCCGAGCGACAGCGAACGCGACATCACGGTCGGCGGAGTGGCGGCCGTCCCCGCCGGCGTCTTCGACGGCGTCGACTACGTGGCGCTGGGGCACCTCCACGGCTGCCAGACCGTCGCCGAACGCGTCCGGTACTCCGGTTCCCCGCTCGCGTACTCCTTCTCGGAGGCCGACCACCGCAAGACGATGTGGCTGATCGACCTCGACGCCACGGGCGCGATCGCGGCACAGCGCATCGACTGCCCGGTGCCCCGCCCGCTCGCCCGCCTCCGGGGCCGGCTCGACGCCCTCCTCGACGACCCGGCCCTCGACCGGCACGAACACTCCTGGGTCGAGGCCACCCTCACCGACCCGGTCCGCCCGGCCGAGCCCATGGCCCGGCTCGTCGAGCGCTTCCCGCACACGCTCAGCCTCGTCCTCGAACCGGACCGGGCGCCCGACGACCCGCACACCTCCTACGCCCAGCGGCTGCGGGGACGCGACGACCAGAGCATCGCGGAGGACTTCGTGGCCCACGTCCGCGGCGGATACGGCATCGACGAACACGAGCGGACGGTGCTGCGCAGCGCCTTCGACCACGTACGGGTCGACGACACCGTGCGCGAGGTGAACCGATGAGGCTCCACCGGCTCGGCATCACCGCCTTCGGCCCGTTCGGAACCACCCAGGAGATCGACTTCGACGCGCTCTCCGCGGCCGGGCTCTTCCTGCTGCACGGACCGACCGGCGCAGGCAAGACCTCGGTCCTCGACGCCGTCTGCTACGCCCTGTACGGGGCCGTGCCCGGCGCCCGGCAGAGCCCCGGCACCTCGCTGCGCAGCGACCACGCCCCCGCCGACCTGCCCACCGAGGTCCGGCTCGAACTCACCGTCGGCGGGCACCGCCTGGAGATCACCCGGCGCCCCGCCCAGCCCCGGCCCAAGAAACGGGGCGGCGGCCACACCACGGAGAAGGCGCAGAGCTGGCTGCGCGCGTACGACGCCGAGCAGGGCTGGCGGGCGCTGAGCCGCTCGCACCAAGAGATCGGTGAGGAGGTCACGCAGCTCATCGGGATGAGCCGGGAGCAGTTCTGCCAGGTGGTGCTCCTGCCGCAGGGCGACTTCGCCCGCTTCCTGCGGGCCGACGCGGAAGCCCGCGGCAAGCTGCTCGGCCGGCTCTTCGACACCCGCCGCTTCGCGGCCGTCGAGGAGCGCCTCGCCGATCTCCGCCGGGCCGCCGAGAACCAGGTCAGAGCCGGGGACGAACAGATTCTCGCCCTTGCCCAGCGGATCGCCCAGGCCGCAGGACCGGCAGGGCGCGAATGCCCGATGCCGGCCGTCCAGCCGGGCGAGCCGGGGCTCGCGGACGCCGTACTGGCATGGGCCGCGACGGCCCGCAGCGGCGCCCGGGAGCGGCTCGACATCGCCGCCGAGGTGCTGTCGGCGGCCGAGAGCCGCCACGCGGACGCCAGGTCCGCTCTGGACGCCGAACGGGAACTGGCCGCACTCCAGCAGCGGTACGCCGAGACCCGGCGCCGCGCAGCGGCATCGGAAGCGGGCCGGTCCGGACACGACGACGCCGTGGAACAGCTGTCCCGAGCCCGCAAGGCGGACCGCGTCGCCCCGGCACTGGAACTGCGCGACGAGGCGGAGCGGGCGTACCGGGGCGCGAGCGCGGCCCGCGACCGCTCGCGGTCCCGGCTGCCGGGCAGTCTGGCCGACGCGGGCGCCGAGCAACTGGCCGCCCTGGAGCGCAGACTGCGTGAAGAGCTCGGCGGCCTCGACGCCGCGCGCCGTGCCGAGCGGCGCAGCGCGGAGATCGACAGCGAACGCACCGCGCTGGAGCGGCAGGCGCGGGCCGATGACGAACTGATCCGCGACGCCGAGGGCTGGCTGGCCGGCTGGGAGACCACCCGCGGCGGACTGCACGCCCGTATCGAAGCGGCGCAGGAGGCCGCGACCCGCGCCGAACTGCTGGCGGGGCGGCTGGATCCGGCCCGGCGGCGACGGGACGCGGCCCGCCGCCGCGACGCCCTGGCAGCCGAGTCGTCCTCGGCCGAGGAGCGGCTCGCCGGGGCCCGTGAGCGCGCCCTGGGCACCCGTGAGCACTGGCTCGACCTGCGCGAGCGGCGGCTGCGCGACATCGCGGCCGAACTCGCGCGGGAACTCGTCGAGGGCGAGGCCTGCACGGTCTGCGGCTCCACCGACCACCCGCGGCCGGCCCGCGCCGGGGACGGGCACGTCGACCAGGCGACGGAGGACGCCGCGGAGGCCGCCCACCGGCGTGCCGAGCAGGCGCGCACCGAGGCGGAGCACGCGCTCGGAGCCGTACGCGAACGGTATGCGGCAGCCCGGGCGGAGGCCGTGGAGGGCGCGGAGGCGGCCGGTACCGACCGTGCGGCGGCAGACCCGACGGCCGACGCGCTGGCCGCGCTCGTGGACACCCTGACCCGTGACCACGCGCAGGCGTACCGGACCGCCGCCGGGATGCACGCCGCACGCGAGGCGCTCGCAGCCGCCGAACGCGAGCACGCGCAGCGGGCCGAGGACCGGCAGCACGCCGAACGCCGGGCAGCCGCCCGCACCTCCCGGCGCGAGGGCCTCGACGGTGAACAGGCCGCGCTGGAAGAGGTACTGGCGCAGGCACGCGGCGAGTCGGGCAGCGTCACCGAACACGCCGCACTGCTGCAGAACCGGGTCGCTCTGCTCGTCGAGGCGGCCACCACGGTGCGCGAGGAGGAGGCGGCGGCAGCGCGGCTCAAGGAGGCCGACGACCGGCTCGCGGACGCCGCTTTCCGAGCGGGCTTCGACACCCCGCGGGCCGCGGCGGACACCCTGCTCGCCGACTCCGGACAGCGTGCGCTTCAGCACCGAATCGACGCCTGGCAGGCCGAGGCGGCCGCGGTGGCCGACCGGCTGGCCGAGACCGACGCCCGTGCGGCCGCCAACCGCGCCCCGGCCGGTCCGGACACGGCGCAGCGGGCGTACGACGCCGCCGAGCGGCTGCTGAGGGACGCGTCGGCAGCCCTCGCGGCGGCACGGGAACGCTGCGCCGAGCTCGGCCGGCTCTCCCGCCGCACGGCCGAAGAGGTGCACGGCCTGGGGCCGGTGCGCGAGGAGTTCGAGCGGGTCGCACGGCTCGCCGGGCTCACCGCGGGCACCTCGGCGGACAACGAGCGCAAGATGCGCCTGGAGTCGTACGTGCTCGCGGCCCGCCTCGAACAGGTGGCGGCGGCCGCCACGGCCCGGCTCAGGCGGATGTCGTCGGGCCGCTACCAGCTGGTCCACTCCGACGCCCGGACGGGAGGCCGGCGGGCCGGACTCGGCCTGCACGTCATCGACGCCTGGACGGGGCGCGAACGCGACACGGCCACGCTTTCCGGAGGCGAGACGTTCTTCGCCTCGCTGGCCCTGGCACTGGGCCTCGCCGACGTGGTCACCGACGAGGCGGGCGGCGTACGGCTGGACACCCTCTTCATCGACGAGGGTTTCGGCAGTCTCGACGAGCAGACCCTGGACGAGGTGCTCGACGTGCTGGACTCCCTGCGCGAACGGGACCGCAGCGTCGGCATCGTCAGCCATGTCGGCGATCTGCGCCGCCGTATCCCCGCCCAGCTCGAAGTGGTGAAGGAACGGCACGGATCGGCCGTGCGGCACCGGACGGCGGACGCGATCAGCGACTGACCGCCCGCCTCGGCAGCGGCGAGGAGTAGACGACGCTGGTGGTGACGGAACCGAGGGCGCCGATCTTCCCGGTGACGGCCTCCAGATGCCGCATGGAGCGAGCGGTCACCTTCAGTACGAAGCAGTCGTCGCCGGTGACGTGGTGCGCCTCCACGATCTCCGGCGTCGTGTCGAGCAGGTCGTGGAACGGCTTGTAGTTGCCGTTCGGATACCGCAGCCGTACGAAGGCGAGAATCGGCAGACCGAGGCGTTCCTGGTCCACCACCGCCGCGTAACCGCTGATGATGCCGGCCTCCTCCAGACGCCGCACCCGCTCTGTCACAGCGCTCGACGACATCGCTACGGCCCGCGCGAGCTCGGCGAACGTCGCGCGCCCCTCACGCTGCAGCACATCGAGAATGCGCCAGTCGGTGGCGTCCGGGGAATAGTCGGTCATGTGAAGAGGAAACAGGGATTTCCCCGGCGGAACAAGAGGTGTGCCGGGGATCTCATCTTCCGGCGCACCGTCACCGGTCGTAGATTTCCACCATGACTTCGCAGCCCACCGCCACCGAAACCGCCGTCCCCACTGCCCCGAACCCCGTACTGCGCGTTCCGCCGGCGGCTCCGGCCGCGGCCGCCGCGTACTTCGGCGCCTCGCTCGCCTTCCACGCCGATGTCTCGGACGTCGCCGCCGCACTGGCGGCCGGCGGAGACCCCGGCTTCGTCCTCCTCGACTCCCGCTCCACCGCGTCCTGGGACCAGGGACACGTCCCCGGGGCCGTACACCTGCCGACGGCGCTCATCGCCGAGCAGGCACGGCAGCTCCTCGATCCCGCGGTGCCCGTGGTCACCTACTGCTGGGGCCCCGGCTGCAACGGCGCCACCCGTGCCGCGCTCGCCCTCGCCGAACTCGGCTACCAGGTCAAGGAGATGCTCGGCGGATTCGAGTACTGGGCCCGTGAGGGCTTCGAGTTCGAGACCTGGCAGGGGCGCGAGCGGCGCACCGCCGATCCGCTCACCGCGCCCGACACGTCCGGCGACTGCGGGTGCTGACACCGGCCGGCCGGTCCCGGACACCATGCCCGGGACCGGCCGGCCCGTCCGGTCAGAGCTTCGACAGCTCGTCGACCAGATCGTCGAGACCCAGCGGTCCCTGGGACAGGGCGGCCATGTGCCAGGACTTGAGGTCGAAGGCGTCACCGTGCGCCGCGCGGGCGTTCTCCCGGCCGAGCAGCCACGCACGCTCGCCCAGCTTGTAGCCGATGGCCTGGCCGGGCATCGAGAGGTAGCGGGTCAGCTCGCTCTCCACGAAATCGGCAGGCCGGCCGCTGTGGTTGCCGAAGAACTCCTGGGCCAGCTCGGGCGTCCACCGCTCACCGGGATGGAACGGCGAGTCGGCCGGGATCTCCAGCTCCGCGTGCATGCCGATGTCCACGATCACCCGGCAGGCCCGCATCATCTGGGCGTCCAGATACCCCAGCCGGCGCTCGGCGTCGGGCAGGAAGCCCAGCTCGTCCATCAGGCGCTCCGCGTACAGCGCCCAGCCCTCGGCGTTGGCGCTGACGATGCCGATGGAGGCCTGGTAGCGCGACAGGCTCTCGGCGACATGGGCCCACTGGGCCAGCTGGAGGTGATGGCCGGGCACGCCCTCGTGGTACCAGGTGGAGACCAGGTCGTACACCGGGAACCGGGTCTCGCCCATCGTCGGCAGCCAGGTGCGGCCGGGGCGCGAGAAGTCCTCGGAAGGACCCGTGTAGTACGGCGCCGCGGCGCCGCCGGGCGGAGCGATCCGGGACTCCACCCTGCGTACCCGCTCGGCGAGTTCGAAGTGCGTCCCGTCCAGGGCCTCGATCGCCTCGTCCATCAGGCCCTGCAGCCACGCCTGGACCTCGTCGACCCCCTCGATGTGCTTGCCGTGCACGTCGAGATGGGCCAGCGCCTCCCAGGGACCCGCGCCCGGCAGCACTTTCTCGGCCTCGGACCGCATCTCGGCCAGCAGCCGGTGGTACTCCGACCAGCCGTACGCGTACGCCTCGTCGAGGTCCAGATCGGTGCCGTTGAAGTAGCGCGACCACCGGGCGTACCGCTCACGGCCCACCGTGTCCGGCGCGCCCTCGACCGCGGGGGCGTAGACCTCGCGCATCCAGTCCCGCAGCTCCTCCAGCGCCCGGGTGGCCTGCGCCGCGGCAGCGACCAGTTCGGTGCGCAGGGCATCCGGTCCGGGGGCGGCGAAGTCCTGGAAGAACCCCGTCGTGCCGTCGCCGGTCCACTCGTCGAGCTGGCCGATGAAGGTGGCGGTGGCGCGCGGACCGCCGTACAGCTTCCGCTCCAGGCCGAGCGCGAGGGACTCGCGGTAGCCGGACAGGGCGGCCGGAACCGCCTTGAGCCGCTCCACGACGGCAGCCCAGTCCTCGTCCGTCTCGGTGGGCGTCACCGTGAACACCTCACGGATCGAGTGGGCCGGAGAATGCAGATTGGAAACGGCCCGCAGCGCCTCATCGGCTTCGTGGACGGCGAGTTCGGCCGTCAGACGTTCGCGGAGAAGGCGGCCGCAGCGGCGCTCGGAGTCATCGGCGGCGCCGGGGAGCTGCTCGGCCCGGTCGAGCAGCGCGAGCGTGGTGCGCGCGAGCTCGGCCAGCGCTTCCTGGCCGGCGGGGGAGAAGTCGGGAAGGCGGCGCGAGCTCTCCGCGACACCCAGATAGGTGCCGGAGATCGGGTCGAGTTCGATAAATGCGTCGACGTAGTTGTCGGCGACCTGGCGGGGCAGCGCGCTGCTCGGAGTGTCTGACATGTGGACATCCTCGTACGGGGAGGCCCTCCGCGTCACTATCGATCGGCAGTACGGGCCTGACCCGGACCGTGCTCGGCCGTCCGTGCCGCCGGCGGCAGCAGCGGACCGCATTCCCACTGCTGGAATATCAACCGTGTCTCCACACGGGCCACTTCGCGCCGCGAGGTGAACTCGTCCAGGACCAGGCGCTGGAGATCGGCGGTGTCGGTCACCGCCACATGGACCAGATAGTCGTCCGGACCGGTCAGATGGAACAGCGCACGGGACTCGGGCAGCGTCCTGATCCGGTCGACGAACGGGCCGATGAGCTCCCGGCGGTGCGGCCGGACCTGCACGGAGAGGAACGCCTCAAGACCGCGCCCCATCCTGGCCGGGTCCAGGCGCAGCTGATGACCGAGGATGACACCCGTGCGGCGCAGCCTGGTGACCCGGTCGAGGCAGGTCGACGGCGCGATCCCGACCTCGGCCGCGAGCTCGCGGTACGTGGTCCGGGCATCGTTCTGGAGCAGCCGCAGAATGTGCAGATCCACCGTGTCGAGAGCGACGGAATCGGTCATTCGCCGAACGTAGCACGGGGTATCACGTGACGGACCCGGTGACTGTTCAGAGTGGGGGCATGGACATCCACTCCTCGACGGCGCCCTCGACGACACCCCGGTACCGGGCGCCGGCCACCGAAGCCGTGCATGCCGGACGCGAAGACCTCGCAGCCCTCGGCCTGCACGCCCCGCCGATCGACCTGTCCACCACCTATCCCAGTCACGACTCCAGGGGCGAGGCGGAACGGATCGACGCCTTCGCCGCCACCGGCGCCCGGCTCGACGGTCCCCCGGTCTACGCACGGCTCGACAATCCGACCACCGCCCGTTTCGAGACGGCTCTGGCCCGCCTCGAAGGGACCGCGAGCGCTGTGGCGTTCGCGAGCGGCATGGCCGCACTCACCGCTGTCCTGCTGGCCCGCGCGAGCATGGGGCTGCGCCATGTGGTCGCGGTCCGCCCGCTCTACGGCTGCAGCGACCACCTTCTGGGTGCCGGGCTCCTCGGCACGGAGGTGACCTGGACGGACCCGGCGGGCATCGCCGAGGCGATCCGCCCCGACACGGGACTGGTGATCGTCGAGACGCCCGCCAACCCGACCCTCGCGGAAGTGGACATCCGGGCGGTCGCGCACTCCTGCGGCTCGGTGCCGCTGCTGGTCGACAACACCTTCGCCACTCCCGTACTCCAGCGGCCCGTCGAACACGGGGCGCGGATCGTGCTGCACAGCGCGACGAAGTACCTGGGGGGCCACGGGGACGTGATGGGCGGAGTCGTCGCCTGCGACGAGGAGTTCGCCGCCCGGCTGCGCCAAGTGCGCTTCGCGACCGGCGGGGTGCTTCACCCGATGGCGGGATACCTGCTGTTGCGCGGTCTGGCCACGCTGCCGGTGCGCGTGCGGGCGGCGTCGGCGAACGCCGCCGAGCTTGCCCGCCGGCTGTCCGCCGACCCGCGGATCGCCCGTGTGCACTACCCGGAGCTGGGTGGCGCGATGGTCTCCTTCGAGGTGTACGGGGACCCGCACGGGGTGATCGCCGCGGTCCGGCTGATCACCCCCGCGGTGAGTCTCGGCAGTGTCGACACCCTGATCCAGCACCCGGCCTCCATCAGCCACCGCATTGTGGATGAAGGAGACCGTCAGTCCTCGGGGGTCGGCGATCGGCTGCTGCGCATGTCGGTCGGGCTGGAGGACGTGGAGGACCTGTGGGCCGACCTGTGCCAGGCGCTGAGCGGCGAGCAGCCCGCGCGTCAGGCGGTCAGCGCTCCGCCTGCTCGTACGGCGGCAGGGGCAGGACCGGTGTCGCGCCCAGCCGGGCGGTGATCACGAGCGTTCCCTCCTCGATCTGGTAGTCGAGGGGCAGCGAGAGCGCGCGCATGGCGGCGACCATGCCGGTGTTCGACGCCTGGGTGACGGCGTAGACGCTCTCGCAGCCCGCCTCGACGGCGAGCGCCACCAGGCGGCCCAGCAGCTCGGAGCCGATGCCGCGGCGCTGCCAGTCGTCCTCGACGAGCAGGGCGACCTCCGTCTCGTCCCCGTCCCACAGGAGATGGCCGAGGGCCACCGTGCGGCCGGATGCCGTCTGTACGGCGAGGGTGCGCCCGAAGCGCGGGCTCAGCAGGTGGTCGAGATAGCGGTCGGCGTCCCGGACCGGTCCGTGGTAGCGCAGTCGCAGGGTCTGTTCCGAGCAGCGGTCGTGCATGGCCCTGGCCGCTTCGAGGTCGTCGCGGTCCGCCCGGCGCACCGTGATCGCGTTGCCCTCGGGCAGGGTGAGTACGTGCTCGCTGCGGGGGACGCGGGGGCCGAGCCGGGCATCGAGCTCGACGAGGGCCCGCGCGCGGGCGAACTCCGTGGGCGTGAAGGGGAGATAAGGGCGCTCGACGGTGATGACACCGCCCGACGGATCGCGCAGCCGCATCACCGTCTCCTCCAGCACGCCCTCCACGGGTGCGCTGTCCCCGGTGGCGCGTCCGGTGATCGAGACGGCGGGCAGCGAGTGGATGGTGCACCGGCCGAGCAGTTGGCGCAGTGCGAGGGGGAGTTCCGCGGCGTCCAGGGCGGTGCGGGTCGCGAGGCCGAGCACCCGGGTCGGCGCGTCCACCAGATCGTGGGCGTCGGCGCGCTCGATCCAGGTGGAGCTGCCGCCGGCTTCGGAGATCGCGCGGGTCAGCTGCGGGGCCGGCAGGGTGGCGGGGGCGCGCAGCAGGAACTCGTCGACCGTGCCGTCGGCCAGCGGATGGGTCTGAAGGGTCAGGATGTCGATCCGGTGGCCGGCCAGCACGATGCAGAGCGCTGCCAGGCTGCCGGGGGCGTCCCGGACCGTCGTACGCATCCGCCACAGCACCGACTCGGGGGCTGCGGCGTCCGGCGACGGGGCGCCGGACGCGCCGGCCGTCCGCATGCCCGCGGCATCCGTGCCGGCCGTCGCGTCGGCGTCCGGGGGTGGGGCGTGGCTGTGACGCCGTGCCCACCAGGTGTGGAACCCGGCGGTGGCGGTCAGCGCCACGGCCGAGGCGATGAGCAGATACGGTCCGTCCGGCTGGTGTCCGATCAGGTTCGCGATCGCGTCGGCGACGGCGACGGCGGTGAACAGGGCGGCGAGTTCGATGAGGTCCCGCCGCCAGTGGTGGGGGCGGCGGGCACTCTTCGCGGAGGTCACATCAGTCATGACACCACTGTGACCGAGTGGTGTTGCCTGATCGCGAACACCTTGTGACCGATGGGTTAAGTATGGATCTAGTCAGCTATCGTCTGTTTTTGGCCGGTTGGCCCATCGATTCCGAGTGAGGTGCGGTACGGAGGGACTCAACGCCGAGGCCCGAGCTTCCCCCGGCCCGCTGCCCTCGGGCCGAGCCGCCCGGCTCACTGCCCCACGCGCCCCGGCTGGAGCACCTTGCTGAACAGGACGGAACCGCCCTGTGCGCGAAGGCGCACGGTCAACTCGCCGCTTTCACCGTCGATCTCCACCTCACCGAAGAGCGAAGGCGTCTCCATCGGCGAGACGTTCGCCCGGTCGGGAGCCTGCACGAACACCTGGTCGGGGCCGAACGTGCCGTCGAGCGCGTTGGACGGGAACTGGCCGGCCGCCAGCGGCCCCGTGACGAACTCCCAGAAGGGGGCGAAGTCCTTGAAGGCCGCGCGCTCGGGCGCGTAGTGCTGGGCCGAGGTGTAGTGCACGTCCGCCGTCAGCCACACGGTGCCGGTGATCCGGCGGTGCTTGATGAACCGCAGCAGTTCGGCGATCTGCAGTTCGCGGCCGAGCGGAGCTCCGGGATCGCCCTGCGCCACGGCCTCGAAGTCCGTGGCACCGTCGGCGACGACCAGTCCGAGCGGCATGTCCGCGGCGATCACCTTCCAGACCGCCCGGGACTTCGACAGTTCCCGCTCGAGCCAGGACAACTGCTCGGCGCCGAGGATTCCGTCGGTGTCGTCGGCCTGCCTGCCCGGTGAGTTGGCGTTGCGGAAGGTCCGCATGTCCAGCACGAACAGGTCGAGAAGCGGCCCGTGCGGCACGACCCGGTGAACCCTCCGCCCGCCCGTGCCGTGCAGCGTCGACACCGGGAAGTACTCACGGAAAGCCTGCATCGAACGCTCGGCCAGGACGTCCACGTTCTTCTCGGTGTACCGGACGTCGTCGAGGATCTGGCCGGGATACCAGTTGTTGCGCACCTCGTGGTCGTCCCACTGAATCACCGAGGGAACCTGCGCGTTAAAGCTGCGGAGGTTGTCGTCCAGCAGGTTGTACCGGAAGTTCCCCCGGTACTCGGCGAGAGTCTCCGCGACCTTCGCCTTCTCCTCGGTGGTGACGTTGTGCCAGACGCGCCCGTCGGGCAGCGTCACACTCGGCTCGATCACCCCGTCCGCGTAGATGTTGTCCCCACTGCAGAGGAAGAAGTCGGGGTCGAGTCGGCGCATCTCGTCGTACACCTGGTAGCCCCCGATGTCCGGGTTGATGCCCCACCCCTGGCCCGCGATGTCGCCGGACCAGAGGAAACGCACACCGTCCCGCCGACGTGCGGGCGCGGTCCGGAAGGTGCCGTACACCGGTTCGCCGGCGCGACGGGGATCGTCCGGAGCGGCGAGCGTCACCCGGTAGTGCACCTGCTCGCCGGCCGGCAGCCCGTACAGCGGCGTCGTCCCGGTGAAGTCCGTGCCGGGACCCAGCAGGGGGCCGTGCCAGGTGCGGGCGCGCCGGAACGACTCCGTCGCCGACGTCTCCACGACCATCCGGGCCGGCCGGTCGGAGCGCACCCAGACCAGCGCGGAGGAGGACGTGACATCACCCACCTGCACACCCCAGGCCGCGTCCGGGCGGCCGGACCGTGCGAAGGCCGGGGCCGCCGCGCCCGCCACGGGGAGTGCGAGAGCGGCCGATGCGGCCAAAGAACCGCGCAGCACGGTACGTCGGTCGGGGGACGGGAATCGCGGACGGGACGGCATCGAAGGGCCTCCGGGGCAGCGGATCGGACGCACGGACTGGTGAACGAGGGGGCCCACCCTCGCGTCCGCCGGAGTCGTGCACACCAACGCGAGGTGAATACCCGTCCCCCGCCGGTTGTGCCGTTCGCTCAGCGGGCTCCCCGACAGGCCGCGGCCAGCCGCCGCACGCCGTGCGCGATGTCCGCCGGTGACAGGTGCGCGTAACCGAGCACCAGGCCGACGGATCCGTCGTCGGTCCGCGGCGTACCGCAGTCGCTCAGCGGGCGCAGAGCGATCCGGTACTCCTCGGCGCGGGCCATGAACTCCGCCTCCGGACCGTACTGTTCGGGCAGCCGGGCGATGATGTGAAGCCCTGCGGCGATTCCACTGACCTCGGTGCCCGGGAAGTGCTCGGCCAGCGCCGCCATCAGTACGTCACGGCGTTCCCGGTATGCCCGCTGGCAACGGCGCAGCTGGCGGTCGTAGCCGCCCCGGGTGATGAAGTCCGCGAGCACCGCCTGGTCGACGGCGGGGTTGCCCAGGTCCATCGTCCGCTTGCGGTCGGTCAGCTCGTCCGTCATCGACGCCGGTGCCAGCAGCCAGCCGAGCCGGAGCCCGGGTGCAAGCGACTTGCTCACCGAGCCGGTGTACGCGACGTGCTCGGGGTCGAGTCCCTGCAGGGCGCCCACGGGCGCGCGGTCGTAGCGGAAATCGCCGTCGTAGTCGTCCTCCACGATCAGCCCGTCGCACTCCCTCGCCCAGTCGAGCAGCCGGCTGCGGCGAGCGGCGGAGTACGCGATGCCGGTGGGGAACTGGTGGGCCGGAGTCGTGACTACGGCGCGTACGCCGGAGCTGATGAGAGGGCCGGCCTCCAGCCCTTCGTCATCGAGCGGCAGCCGTGCCGTGGCGAGGCCCGCCGACGCGAACAGCGAGGCGTGCTCGGGGCTTCCGGGATCCTCGACGCCGACGGTGCGCAGTCCGCGGCCGCGCAGGACGAATCCGAGCAGGGTCGTGGCCTGGGCGACACCCGAACAGACCAGCAGTCGCTCCGGATCGGCGACCACGCCGCGGCGCCTCGTCAGCAGTGCGGCCAGGGCGTCGCGCAGTTCGGGAAGCCCGCGCGGATCCGGGTATCCCAGGGCGCCGTGCGGCAGCCGGGCGAGAACCGAACGGTACGTGGCGGCCCAGGCGCTGCGGGGGAAGAGCGAGAGGTCCGGAGTACCGGGCCGGAAGTCGATACCGGTGTCCCGGGCGCGCGGAGCGCGATCGCGGGCACCGCCGGCCGCCGCACGTGCCGATCCGCTCACCCATGTCCCGGCCCCGCGCCCACTGCGCAGGTAACTCTCCGCCGTCAGCTGCTCGTAGGCCTCCGTGACCAGGCCGCGTGAGACGCCCAGGTCGGCGGCGAGCGCGCGACTGGACGGCAGCCGGGTTCCCGGCACCAGCCGCCCGGAGCGGACCGCCTCACGCAGGGCCGACTGCAGGGCGCGTCCCCGCCCGCGGGCGGGAGCCGAAGCGGCGGGGAGCAACAACTCCCAGGCAGCCGAAACGGATTCCTGCGCACTGCCACCGCCGGCGGACGTTGAACCGGTCCCCGAAGACGTCATGAAAGTGGACCTTAAACCGGGCCGCCCAGCTGCCTAGCGTCGGTGCCATGAACGTGACCTACTTGCGCGGCGCGCTCCTCGCCGCATTCGCCTGCATCCTCGTGGGTGCCTCCTTCACCGCCAACAGCGTGCTCGGCGAGTATCCCTACGCGGGCGGTCAGGCCCTGCGGTACGGCCTGGCGGGCCTGTTGCTCGTACCCCTGCTGACGCGGTCCGCGGAGCCCCGGCCGGTCGTCGCGCTGAAGGGGCTCACCCGCGGGCAGTGGGGGCGGCTCGCTCTGCTCGCCGCAGTGGGCATGGTCGGCTTCAACCTGGCCGTGCTCGCCGCGGAACGGTCCGCGGAGCCGGCGGTTCCGGGGGTGTTCGTCGGGTGCGCGCCGATCCTCGTGGCTGTGTTCGCACCCCTGCTGGAGGGGCGCCGGCCGGCCCGGGCCGTGCTCTACGCCGCGGTGCTGGTCGCCGCGGGGGCCTTCACCGTCCAGGGCTGGGGGCGTACGGACACGGCCGGCATCGTGTGCTCCGTGGGTGCGCTGGCGGGTGAGGTGGGTTTCGCCGTGCTCGCCGTACCGGTGCTGCGCCGGCTCGGGCCGAGGCTGCTGTCCGCCACGGTGTGCGCGATCGCGGCCGTGGAGTCGGCGCTGCTCGGCTTGGCGGTCGACGGTGCGGGATTCGTGCGGCTTCCCACGCCGGGCGAGGCGGCTGCGCTGCTCTGGCAGGCCGCTGTGGTGACCGTCGTCGGCTTCGTCTGCTGGTACCGGGGCATGCAGCGCATCGGGGCCGAGCGTGCCACTCTCTTCTCGGGGCTGATCCCTGTCTCGGCCGCGCTCACCGCTCCGCTGGTGGGTGCGGGGTCATTCGGTCCCGGCCAGGCCGCGGGCAGCTGTCTGGTCGGGCTCGGCGTGGCGATCGGCTCGGGCGTCCTGCGCCGACGGGGCGGTGAGCGGGCGGTGGACTCAGCGGCTGGTGTCGAGGATCACCCGCGCCACCAGAGCGGGGTCGTCGTTCATCGGGACGTGGCCGCAGCCGGGCAGCCGGACCAGCCGGGCGCCGGGGACGGTGTGCTTGGCCCGGATGCCCTGGCGCCGAAGGAGCAGCCGGTCGTTCCCGCCCCAGGCTATGGTCACCGGCAGCCCCGGCACGTCGTCGGTGAACAGGACGTCCCGCCCGGCGTCCAGCGTCCGGTGGAAACCGCTCGCCCGGCGCAGGGCCAGGGTCTCGGACACGGCGGCCTCCGGTGAACGCCGGCCGGGCCGGGCGTAGATGGTGCTGGTCAGAGCGGTGCGGCCGGCTGCGGACCGGGACAGCCGCTCGATGAGGGGCAACGGCATCGACACCGCTGCCAGCCGCATGGCGCGGAGCGTTCCGAACGCGTACCGGCGCTCGCGCTGCGTCCAGAATCCGGCGGGCGAAAGCGCGGTCACCGAGCGGGCGCGTTTCTCGCGCCCCAGCTCCAGCGCCAGCAGGCCGCCGAGCGAGTTCCCCGCCACGTGGGGGCGGTCCACGCCGATCGCCTCGCAGAAGGCTCCGAGCAGCGGTGCCATGGTGGCCAGGTCGTAGGAGAGGTCGTCGGGCAGCCCGGGGGAGGCGCCGAAACCCGGCAGGTCCAGCGCGATGACCTCGCGTTCCACGGCCAGGACCGGGATCACCGGGTCCCAGGCCTGACGATGGTGGCCGATCCCGTGGAGCAGCAGCAGCGGCTCTCCGGAACCCGAACGTTCGTAGGCGATGGACACGCTCCGCGGTCGTCCTCGGGGTGACTGGACGGTGAACGAGACCGTGGTGGCCATGGAGGGTGCTCCCGGGTGAGGCGACACGTAGGAACCGTGCCTGCAAGCGGCTTAGACATTGCGTCAACAACAATTACCGCCAGGTAGCTTGTAGTTCAAGAGCGCGGTGTCGGGTAACTGGACACCGTCCCTCGGGTCGGCTGGTATGGGCGGGTGGCAACCGAAACCGTGACCGACGTCTTCGAAGAGCACCGTCCCGTACTCGTCGGGGTCGCCTATCGCATGCTCGCCCGGATCGCCGACGCCGAGGATGTGGTCCAGGAGGCATGGCTCCGCTGGTCGGCCGCTTCACGGGAGGACGTACGGGAACCGCGCGCCTTCCTCGTCGCGATCGTCACCCGCCTCGCCATCGACCGGCTGCGTCAGCTCGGTACGCGCCGCGAGGCGTACGTCGGACCGTGGCTGCCGGAACCTCTGGTCACCGACTTCGGGCCGACCGTGCCCGATACGGCGGAGCGCGCCGTGCTCGCCGATTCCGTGTCCGTCGCCGTCCTCGTCGTGCTCGAGTCGTTGTCCCCGCTGGAGCGCGCCGTCTTCGTCCTGCGCGAGGCCTTCGGGTTTCCCTACGCGGAGATCGCGGCGACGCTCGACAGGACCGAGGCGGCCGTACGCCAGCTCGCAGGGCGTGCCCGCCGGCACGTGGAGGAACGCAAGCCGCGCTACGACGTCGATCCCGCTCAGCGCCGCGACCTCACGGAACGCTTCCTGGCCGCGGCCGCCGGCGGTGACATCGCCGCGCTGCTCGCGCTGCTCGCACCGGACGTGCGACTCGTCGGCGACAGCGGCGGAAAGTCGAAGGGGCCCCTGCGGATCCTGCGGAGCGCGGACAAGGTCGGCAGGTTCCTCTTCGCCGTCGCCGGCCAGATCCCCGACCTGACGACCCGCTTCCTGGAGCTGAACGGCGGTCCGGGGGTGCTGGTGCTCTCCGGCGGTCGGCCCGACTCCACCGTCCAGGTGGACATACGGGGTGGAGTAATTCAATGCGTCTATATCGTCCGCAACCCTGACAAGCTGGCCGCATTCGCCTGAGAGTAGATCACCGGAGCCGATTGTTCACTTCCCGGAGTCGGCTCCGGGCTGTTCGGGCCGGGAAGTTGCCCGACCGACTGCCGAAGCCCCACGGACCCGCTCGGACGTGGGGCTTTGCGCTGCGCGCGGCCGTCCTTCCGCGAACGTCCTGTGAACGCTGCACGGCAGATCGCCGCTTCGCGGCCCCTCGGCGCGAGGATTGGTCTTGACCAAGGGGGTGCGCCGTCCTATGGTCTCAACGTTAAGACAGGAACCTTTAATAAATAACGTCGCGGAAAAGCCGCTGGGCGATTGCGGAGGACAGGGTGGGGACCACGCAGCTGGAAACGGTGCAGGAGCCGAAGTACTGGCACCTCAAGACCGTGCTCAGTGAGGCACTCGACTCGGACTTTGCGGTGGGGGAGATCCTCCCCAACGAGCGCGAGCTCGCCGCCCGGTTCGGCGTCGCCCGGGCCACGCTCCGGCAGGCTCTGGAGCAGCTCGAACTCGAAGGCAGACTGCAGCGCCGCCGCGGAGTGGGTACCACCGTCGCCCCGCCGCGTGTGGGCGTCGCCGTCTCCACGGCTCAGCACGACTGGACCGGAGGCGGTGCGGGCGAGGCGTGGCAGCCGGTCGACTGCCGGACGGCAGCCGCGCCCGCCGCCGTGTCCGGCATGCTCGACGTGGCAGGCGACGAGCCCGTCCACATCGTGCGCAGGATCCGCCTCACCCACGGACAGGCGGTCGCGGCGGAACTGCTGTACGTACCGGCGGCCTCCGTCCCCGATCTCTCGGCCATAGAAGCCCCGTCCGGCCCGGCCAGGGCCCGCAGCGTCGTACGTGAACTTCACCGGCTCGGCCTCGACGGACAGGACCGGTCCGTGGAGCTCGGCTCGGCCCGCGCGGACGACGCCAAGGAGCTCGACCGGCTCCCCGGCGCCCCCGTCCTCGTCGTGACGACCCGCTACCTCGCGGCCGGCGGCACGGCAGCCGTCTCCGTCGCCACGTACCGGGCCGACACCTGCCGGCTGACCTTCGGCGACTCGGGCGACCTGGAGATCAGCCACCACGACCAGACCCGCCAGGCATCCTGAAGGATCACCGCCCGCCCAGGGCGCGCACCGTACGGCCCGTCGCACTCAGCGGCGGGCCGTCACCGTTCCCTCTACGGCGAAGAGCTGCTCCTCGACGTGGTCCAGCGCCAGCCGCAGCGCGCCCGTGGCCACGGCGGCCTCGCCGAGCAGGGACAGCGTCACCCGAGGGGGCCGCAGGCAGTACCGCGCCAGCTCACCGCGGAGAGGATCCAGCACCCCGTCCAGCCCGGCGGCCCAGCCGCCGATGACGACCAGCTCCGGATCGAGCGCCAGGACCAGCGCCGCCACGTCATGGACCAGGCGCTGGATGAATCGCTCGACGGCGGCCTGCGCCTGCTCGTCGCCGTGCCGAGCCTTGGCGAACACCGCGGCGACAGCGTGCTCGTCCAGCGGGTCCAGTGGGGTGTCCGTCGTCGACAGCAGTCGCTCCGGCGTGACGTCACGGCCAAGGAGGTGAAGCGCACCGATCTCGCCCGCCGCCCCGCCGAAACCCCGGTGCAGCCGTCCGCCGATCAGGGAGCCCGCCCCCGGGCTCAGACCCGCCAGGACGAACACGATGTCGTCGGACTCCGTGGCCGCGCCCTTCCAGTGCTCCGCGACGGCCGCCGCGTTCGCATCGTTCTCCACGAGGACGGGACAGCGGAACGAGCGCCTCAGGCGCTCGCCGAGCGCAAGGCCGGTCCAGTCCGGGAGAGCGGTGCCCAGCCGGACGGTGCCGTCGGCCTCCACGATGCCGGGGCTGCCCACGCCGACCGCGCGCAGGCTGCTGCGAGCCACGCCCGTGCGCCGAAGGACGTCGGCGACGACGGTCCGCACCCTGTCGAGGCGGTCGTCCGCGCAGGCCGTCTCCGAAACCTCACGAGAACCGGCGCCGATGATCCGCCCGTCCAGCCCGGACAACAACGCCGAGACCCGGTGCGGGCCGATCTCGATGCCCAGCAGATGCCCCGCCTCGGCCCGGAACCGGAACCGGCGCGCGGGGCGTCCCTGGCGTCGCGCCTCGGCACCGTCGGGGGCCGACTCGACGACCAGCCCGGCCTCGAAAAGTCCCTCCATGACGCCCTCGACCGTGGGCCGGGACAGGCCCGTGATCCGCGTCAGGTCGGTGAGCGTCGGTGACACCGCCCCTCGCAGGGCGTGCAGAACCACCGCGGAATTGATCCGACGCAGCAACGACGGGTCCCCACCGGTCAGCCGGCCCACGGTGTGTCCTCCCAGCTCGTGCGCATGTCAGGCGGATGGTACTCGCTGCTCAGAGACGGGGCGAGCGTGGGCGGCAAGTCGCCGGACTTGGGTGGCAGCGCCGCCGCGCCCCTGGGCGGCGAGACCGCCGAACCCCTGGGTGGCAGGGGCGCCCGATCAGCTCGGAGCGACGAATCCGGACTCGTAGGCGGCGATGACCGCCTGGGTGCGGTCCCGCGCCCCCAACTTCGCGAGAACGGCGCTGACATGCGTCTTGACCGTTTCGACGCCCACCACGAGTCGGGCGGCGATCTCGGCATTGGACAGGCCCCGGGCCATCAGCCGCAGCACGGCCGCTTCACGCTCGGTGAGCGACGCCTTTTCCATGGCCTCCCGAGCCTTGTTCGTGCCGTACTCGGCGGCGAGCTGACGGACCGCCGCCGGGAACAGCAGGGACTCGCCCTCTGCCACCAGACGCACCGCGTGCACGATCTCGGCCGGCCGGGCCCGCTTGAGGAGGAAGCCGTCGGCGCCCGCACGCAGTGCCTCGTAGACGTACTCATCGTTCTCGAACGTCGTCACCACGAGGATCTTCGGTGGATCGGGCACCGTGCGCAGCACCACCCGAGTCGCCTCGATGCCGTCCATCAGCGGCATGCGGACGTCCATGGCAACCACGTCGGGACGCAGTTGACGCACCAACGGGATCACCGCGGCGCCGTCACCCGCCTCTCCCACCACCTCGATGTCGGGCTGGGCCTCCAGCACAGCGCGCAGTCCCGCGCGGACCAGGGGTTCGTCGTCGACCAGAAGAACGGTAACCGGCATTCGGCCAGCGTATGCGGTGCGCCAGTCAGCGTATGCGGTGCAGAGGAAGGCTCGCGTGCACCATCCATTCCCCCTTGTACGGTCCCGTCCTGGCGCTGCCGCCCAGCAGTGCGGCTCTCTCCCTGATGCCCCTCAGCCCGCTTCCACCCCCAGGGGCAGCGGTCGAACCCACGAGCGGATTTGTCACCTCCAGGTCAAGGCGGCCGTCGGCGACGGTGATGCGGACGCGGACGTCAACCGATCCGGAATGACGCAGGACATTGGTGAGGGCCTCCTGGAGGATGCGGTACCCCTCGCGGGACACCGGCGCCGGTACCTGCTCCAGAGGGCCGGACACATCCGCATCGACCTTTGCCCCGGAACCGCGTGCGGAGTCCAGCAGACGGTTCGCCTCGCTCAGCGACGGACGCTGCCCCGACGGCGTGCCCGATTCGCGCAGAACTCTCAGCACCCGCTCCAGGTCGTCGAGCGCGTCACGGCCCGTCTCCTCGATCGCCGCCAGAGCCCGCTCGGTGAACGCCGGGTCCCGCGCCGCCCGAGCCGCCCCCGCCTGAACCACCGCGACCGTCAGAGCGTGCCCGATCGAATCGTGCAGCTCGCGCGCGATCCGGTTGCGCTCCAGCAACTGCTCCGTCCGCTCCTCCAACGCGGTCATCCGCTGTTTCGGGGTAGGTCCGAGCAGCCACCGGGCGGCAGCGGTGATCAGCTCTCCGCAGCCCACGACCACGGCGATCAGCATCACCAGAGGCACCGGGGCGAGCACGGCCGCCCACCAATGGGTCCCCAGCCCGGCCGCGAACCATTCGTCGCTCGGCGTCGATCCGACCGCGGACCTGACGAGATCGACTGTGGTGGCCGACAGCCACACCGTCGCCGTGCCGGCCAGCCCGGCGCACACCAGCCGGACCTCCAGCCAGAGCGCGGTCCGCCACCGCTCGGACCACGACCTGGAGGGAGCCGCCGAGATGGTTGCCTCGGGGTCGCCCCGCTCCTCGGGCGTGAGCAGCAGCTGTGCCTGGATCCCCTCGGCGAGACGCATCCCGGGAATCAGTCCCACCAAGGCCGCGAGTACGACCGGCACCCAGGGCGTGTCCATCGAGATGAACAGCCACACACTTACCGCGGCTGCGGGCATGAGCAGATGCAGCCACCGGGTGTAGGTGACCGGCGCGGTCAACGGGCGGAGGAAGCTGTACATGCCGTCATCGTGCCAGCGTGCTCGGCGGGACGGCTCCCCCGAGCGAGGGAGACGATCCACACCGGTGGGGGAGGAGCACGGGCCGGCGCGGCGCCAGGCTGAGGACATGACCACGATCGAAGTCAACGAGCTCACCAAGGACTACGGCACTACCCGCGCTGTGGACCGTCTCACGTTCAGTGTGCGGCCCGGCCGGGTCACCGGCTTCCTCGGGCCGAACGGGGCGGGTAAGTCCACCACCATGCGGTTGGTCCTCGGCCTCGACCGCCCCACCCGCGGCGCCGCCACGATCGGAGGGCGGGCCTACGCGACTCTGGACGATCCACTTCGCCACGTTGGGGTATTGCTCGACGCGCAGGCCGCCCATGGCTCCCGGACGGCGCGTAACCACCTCCTGGCGCTGGCGACGAGCAACGGTCTGAGCGGGTCAAGAGTCGAGGAAGTGCTGGAGGAGGCCGGCCTCGGTCACGTGGGGGGCCGTCGGATCAAGACGTTCTCCCTCGGCATGCGCCAGCGCCTGGGCATAGCGGCGGCGCTGCTCGGCGATCCCGAAGTGGTCATGCTCGACGAGCCGTCGAACGGGCTCGATCCGGAAGGCATCATCTGGATCCGGGAGCTGATGAAGCGGCTGGCACGGGAGGGTCGCACCGTGTGGGTCTCCAGCCATCTGATGAACGAGACGTCGTCGTTCGCCGACCATTTGATAGTCCTCGGGCGGGGCCGCCTGCTCGTCGACCTCCCGATGCAGGAGTTCCTGGCCTCCCGGAGCCGCCCCCGCGTACGAGTGCGCGTGCACACGACTGACTCGCCCCGGCTCGCTGCGGCCGTGACCCGCACGGGATACCGGGCCGAGCAGGAGGGGGAGGCCGGCTGCTTGAGCGTCGAAGGAGCGAGGGCGGACGAGATCGGAGCACTCGCCGCCACGGAAGGCATTCCGGTGCTTCAGCTCGTGGACGAGCAGGCCACGCTGGAACAGGCCTACCTCCATCTCACAGCCGGAGCAGCGGAGTTCGAGTCCGCCGCATCCGCATCCACCACACAACAGGAGGCCTGACCATGTCGACCACCGCAGTCCTGCGCTCCGAATGGATCAAGATCAGATCGGTGCGCTCCGTCGCCGGATCCTTGACGGCTGTATTCCTCGCCACCATGGCCGTCACGGTGCTCGCCTTTGCCACCGTCGGACAGGCCGAGGCTGACAACGCGGATGCGGACCTCGTGTTCGGCGCCTTCTACGCGCTGAACTTCGGTCAGATCGCGGCCATAAGTTTCGGAGCGACAGCGATCTCGTCCGAGTACGTCAACGGCGCGCTGCGTATGTCGTTGGCTGCGGTTCCGCGCCGCACCCTCTTCTACACGGCGAAGATGTCACTCATCGGAGGAGCAGCCCTTGCGGTAGGGCTTGTCACGAGCTTCAGTTCGTTTCTGGTCGGGCAGCTGTTCATGGGGGAGTACGCCATCGGGCTGGGAGAACCCGGTGCTCTGAGGGCCGCTGTCGGCAGCGGCATATATCTCGCTCTGATGGCTCTCTTCGCTGCCGGGCTGACTGTCCTTCTCCGCAGCGCGGTCGCTGTGCTCAGCCTGCTCATCCCCTTCATCCTGATCGTCTCGTTCGTCGTCGGCGACATCGCGGGCGGTGTGGCCGACTATCTGCCCGACCGGGCCGGGCAGCTGGTGCTGCACCAGCATCCCGAGAGCAGCCTTGGGCCGTGGACCGGGCTCTCCATTACAGCGGCGTGGGCCGGGGTGGCCCTGATGGCCGGATGGTGGTCACTGCGTCGCCGGGATGCCTGAGGGGTGCTGTTCCGATGCGTGGTCAGGTGACCGGGCTTGTGTCTTCAACGGGCAGGACGCCGACCGGGGATCTGCTGACCGAGGAGCTGCTGGCCGCGGAGCTGCCGACCAAAAGGATTGAATTGAGAGGTGACGGAAGTGTTCTGAGTCGAGTTTCGAGGTCACACCGGTAGGTACGCTCCGGAGGGACCGGACGGACGTCCAGCACGCGGACAACTGGGGTGCCGTGCGCAGGTCGATCACCATCGATGAGCGCTTCGGCGATGCGTGTCTCCAGGGATGGGAGGGCTTCTCACACGTGGAAGTCCCTTGCACCTTCGACCAGTTCCCTGAAAGGCCAGTTCCCTGAAAGCGGCGACTGCCGTGAGCTCCGCTCCTATCGCGGTTGCTCCGACCTCCCGCCCGGTGGTGTCTTCGCCGCCCCCGAGGCCCCCGGCAGGCCGAACCGTATCGGGGTGACAAGCTGCGGCGTCGAATCCGATCAAGGCCGAACTGACGGTGGTGGGCCTCGATGCGGTCTCCGGAACCCCGTCATCGACCTGAGATCGACCATGGCGGAGTTCCGTGCGGCGAGCGTTCAACAGCCGGAATGGGTGCATCGCCTGATGTCTGAGTACTTCCAGCCTAACTGATGGTTTCAGAATGAGGTTCGGAGTCGTCTCAAGCAGATGATGCTGCAGGCGAGTTGGAGTAGTCCGAGGTGGAGGTCGGCTCGTATCTCGTAGCGGATGCGCAGTCGTTTGAACTGGTGGAGCCAAGCAAAGGTCCGCTCGACGACCCAGCGTGTTTTGCCCAGCCCCGAGCCGTGCGGGGTGCCGCGGCGGGCAATCTTGGGCGTGATCCCACGTGCGCGGACGAGACGCCGGTACTTGTCGTAGTCGTACCCGCGGTCGGCGAACAGTCGCCGGGGCCTGTGGCGTGGCCGGCCCCGCAGCCCACGGATGCAGGGTATGGCGTCCAGTAAAGGCATGAGCTGAGTGACATCGTGACGGTTTCCGCTGGTCAGAGAGACGGCGAGCGGAGTTCCGTGCCGGTCGACGATCAGGTGGTGCTTGCTGCCGGGCCGGGCCCGGTCGACCGGCGAAGGTCCGGTGTGAGCCCCCCTTTGAGGGCCCTGATGTGCGAGCCGTCGATCGATGCGTCGTCCATCTCCAGCAGGCCCTCTTTGCGTAGTTCCGCCAGGAGAACCTCATGCAGGCGGGGCCACACTCCGGCCTCGGTCCAGTCCCGTAGACGCCGCCAGGCGGTCACCCCGCTGCAACCCACCAGTTCTGCGGGAACGTCCCGCCAGCTCACACTCTTGCGCAGCACGTAGACGATGCCCCGCAAAGCGGCACGGTCATCAGCCGGCAGCCGCCCGGGATACCGGTGCCGTCGAGGCGGGCGAACCGGCAGCAGCGGGGCTATGCGTTCCCACAGGTCATCAGGCACAAGATCAGCAGACACCCACCAGATCCTGCCGATCCAACACCCAACTGCCAAGCCACCAAACCGATCTCATTCTGAAATGATCAGTAAGCAGCCCGTCCACCCGCTCGGGCCCACCGTGTCGCGCTCCGCCGCGCTCCACGGGACGAGTCACGAGTGCGGCCTCGGCGCGCAGAATGGCGTGGTTCAGGTGCTCCCAGGACGGATGTGTTGCTGGGGAGTCCAACAGCCCAGACTCCCGGACTCCGTTTCTCATCCGTGAGGGGAGCCCAGCGGCCCAGCTCCTGTCTCTCGCTCGTGAGGGGAGTCATGCGGCCGACCTGCTGCATTCCCGCAACTCGTGGGCTGGGACGGCTGCTCACTGCGCACAGGTGCGTCGGGTATGTCGGGGGCGGTGGAGTCTGGTCGAATCCGGGGGCCCTGGTGCGGTGGCCGAAGGTGGGTCGCAGGGTGGCTGAAAACGTCTCAAAGTGCAGGGCGAGGGTTCCGTTGTCAGTGCCGGACGGTTTACTGACGGCATGACCACCGCACATCACCTCCGCCTCATCGACGGGATGCGCACCCGAGAGTTTCCCGCGGATCGCATCCGATCGGGTTCGGGAGTCAGCGGGCCCGGCTACCACACGGCGTCCTTGCACGCCGACGACGCTCACTGGGACGACGACGAGGCCGGGCGGCTGGAGCACCGTGCACAGTGTCTCGCGGAGCACGAGGCCCTGATCACCGTGCTGGGCGCTCGCTGGGGTGCGCCGCAGCTGATCAGCTCGTGGAGTGCCCAGGAGCGAATGATGGCCGGGGAGGAGATACCTGACCCGTGGGCCGAAACCGTCGCGGGCTGTGAGTACCTCCGCCTGTGGCACATAGAGGCTCGGTGGATAGCCCTCGCGCTGTACCTGGAGGAGGAGGGCTTGGGGTGCGAGCTCAGCGTGGTGGTGACCGAGATCGATCCCCCGTAGGGGCCTTGGCTGGGCGAGGGGGCGAGGGGCGACGGGGCGTCTGAGGGGGGCGGGCTCTGTCGTCAGACCTCGACA
The DNA here is from genome assembly GCF_043202315.1 of Streptomyces sp. NPDC048211. NCBI lineage: Bacteria > Bacillati > Actinomycetota > Actinomycetes > Kitasatosporales > Streptomycetaceae > Streptomyces > Streptomyces sp. NPDC048211. The sequence continues at coordinate 232,879 of NZ_JBIDAD010000009.1, read as the reverse complement.
GTGGAGCCGCGGGACGATGGTGCGGTTTGAGAGGGCAGGTCCGGTCGTCAGGCTTCGGTGGTGGGGCGACGGGGCGTCTGAGAAGGCAGGTCCGGCCGTCAGGTCTGGTTGGTGGTGCGGCGGGCGGCCGTCAGGCCTCGGTGGTGGGGACCGTGGTGCCCGACTCGACGGCAGACCGGAGACGTCCGTACTCATCGGCCATGGAGCTGACGGTCCAGTGGGCGTTCAGGCCGCTGGGGTTGGGCAGCGCCCAGACGCGGGCTCCGCCGATCCGCCGGTCCTGTGGCCCGATGCGGGCCTGTCGTTCGCCGAATGCCGTCCGGTAGGCGGTGATCCCGACGACGGCCAGCCATTGAGGCTGCAACTGCTCGACCTTCGACGTGAGGAGTCGGCCCCCGGCACGGAACTCCTCAGCAGAGAGTTCGTCGGCCCGGGCGGTGGCTCTGGCGACCACATTGGTGATGCCCAGCCCGTAGAGGAGCAGTTCGGACTGTTCGCAGGGTTTCAGCCGTCGCGGGGTGAACCCCGATTGATGGAGCACCGGCCAGAATCGGTTACCGGGGAAGGCGAAGTGATGGCCCGTGGCGCCTGTCATCAGGCTCGGATTGATTCCGCAGAACAGCACGCGCAGGCCGCCCGTGACCACATCGGGAACAATGCGGTCTCGGGCGGCCAGAAGCTGTTCGGGTGTCACCGGTCCGTGTTCCGGTGCATCAGAGGATCGAGCCCGGGGTGTAACCGGCGGCCTCCGGGTGCTGCTTGGTGATTTCCTCGATCCGGCCGACGAGCGCGGTGACCTGGTCGCCCGCAGCGCCTGTGAAAGAGAGCTTGTCGGCCATGAGCTCGTCCAGCTGCGCGCGGTCGAGCGGGATGCGCTTGTCCGCCGCCAGCTTGTCCAGCAGTTCGTTGCGCTCCGTGCCCTGCTCACGCATGGCGAGCGCGGACGCGACCGCGTTCTCCTTGATGGCCTCGTGGGCGACCTCGCGGCCGACACCGGCGCGAACCGCGCCCATCAACACCTTGGTCGTGGCGAGGAAGGGCAGGTACCGGTCCAGCTCGCGAGCGACGACAGCGGGGAACGCACCGAATTCGTCGAGCACCGTCAGGAAGGTCTCCACCAGACCGTCGAACGCGAAGAACGCGTCCGGCAGTGCCACCCTGCGGACCACGGAGCAGGACACATCGCCCTCGTTCCACTGATCGCCCGCCAGCTCCCCGGTCATCGACGCGTAGCCGCGAAGAATGACCATGAGGCCGTTGACACGCTCGCAGGAGCGGGTGTTCATCTTGTGAGGCATGGCGGACGAGCCGACCTGGCCCGGCTTGAAGCCCTCGGTCACCAGTTCGTGGCCGGCCATCAGCCGGATGGTCTTCGCGACCGAGGAGGGGGCCGCGGCCAGCTGGACCAGGGCGGTCACCACGTCGTAGTCGAGCGAGCGCGGGTAGACCTGGCCGACCGAAGTGAAGGCCTGTCCGAAGCCGAGGTGCCCTGCGATGCGCTGCTCCAGCTCGGCGAGCTTTCCGGCGTCTCCGCCCAGCAGGTCGAGCATGTCCTGAGCCGTGCCGACCGGGCCCTTGATCCCGCGGAGCGGGTAGCGCCCCAGGAGGTCCTCAAGGCGTCCGTAGGCCACCAGCAGTTCGTCCGCCGCGGTGGCGAAGCGCTTGCCGAGGGTCGTGGCCTGCGCGGCGACATTGTGGGACCGGCCCGCGATGACCAGTTCGCGGTACTCGCCGGCGAGCCTGCCGAGCCGGGCCAGGACCGCCACGGTGCGGTCGCGCATCAGTTCCAGCGAGAGCCGGATCTGAAGTTGCTCGACGTTCTCCGTGAGGTCGCGGGAGGTCATCCCCTTGTGGACCTGTTCGTGACCTGCGAGGGCGTTGAACTCCTCGATGCGGGCCTTGACGTCGTGCCGGGTCACCTTCTCGCGCTCGGCGATCGAAGCCAGATCGACCTGGTCGATGACGCGTTCGTAGTCAGCGAGGGCCGCGTCCGGTACCTCGATCCCGAGGTCCTTCTGGGCGCGCAGCACCGCCAGCCACAGCTGACGTTCCAGCTTTACCTTCTGCTCGGGGGACCAGAGGACAGCCAGCTCCGTAGAGGCATAGCGGCCGGCCAGGACATTGGGGATGCGAGGCTTCGCAGACACAGCAGTCACGTGTCCAGATTCTACTGGCGGTTTATGCAGGTCGGCGCCGCCCCCGGTTTGTGCGTTGCTACGAGCGCGAGCAGAGCGCGAGCACCGTGCGGGACCGGGCAGAGCGGGCCCGAGCGGAGCGAGCCCGGAGGGGAGCAGGCCCGGGCGCCATGCGGACCCGGGCCGGGCGCGAGCGCGCGTGAGCGGACGGCTGCGGTCGGCCGTGCACAGTCGGCCGGTCGGCCGCATCCCACCTCGACGGGCCGGCTACGCGTCGGCGTCCATCCGGCGCCACGTGGTGACGGGGCCCGGGGCTTTGTCGTCCACGGGCGTGACCCAGAAGGCTCGCCCGAGCTCGGCGCTGAACTGTGCTCCGGTGCGACCGTCGCCCGACGAGCGCCCGGCCAGACGCCGCCCTATCCAGGGAAACAGATGCTGGCGGGCGAAGCGCACGTCGTCGACGCGCCGGCTCGACCAGCGTGGCGGGGCGGCCGTGGGAAGCAGGGTCTGCCAGTCGTCCTCCGGTGGCAGACCCAGTGCCTGCCAGACGGCCTCCGCCACCCTGCGATGGCCCTCGGCGGTCAGGTGCAGCCGGTCCACGTCCCACATCCTGGGGTCGCCCAGTACCGGCGCCGCGTACAGGTCGACGACCTCCGCGCCGTGCCGGGCGGCAAGGTCGTCGATCAGGGAGAACAGTTCTTCCATCCGTGGCCGGAACCGTTCCATCACCGGTCCGTTGCGGCCGGGGCTGCGCATCAGGACCAGCTTCTTGCAGGAGGGGGCGAGCCGTTCCACGGCCTCCTCCAGGCGACCACGGACCATGCCCATGTCGCACTTGGGCCGCAGGGTGTCGTTGAGTCCGCCCACCAGCGTCACCACGTCCGCCTGCATGGCCGCCGCCACGTCCACCTGCTCGTCCACGATCTGGCCGATGAGCTTTCCGCGTACGGCGAGATTGGCATACCGGAATCCGGGGGCGCGGGTGGCCATCCGGGTGGCGAGAACGTCCGCCCAGCCTCGGTACGAACCATCGGGCAGAAGGTCCGACATGCCCTCGGTGAACGAATCGCCTACCGCGACGAGACTGGTGTATTTGGCATTTATTTCCATGGCTCTGCGATCGTATCGCGGGGCGCCGGGCCTGCCCCTTATGGCAGGCCGCAGCAGAACAGCCCGGGGCCCGCGCCCCGCCGGAGCCCGGTCCCGTTCTCGTCCCGCACCCACGGGCCCAGCCCCGCACCCACGGGCTTGCCCCCGTACCCACGCGCCCCGCCGGAGCCCGGTCCCGGTCCCGAACCCGACATGGCCCGGCCCTGTACCCCTCCTGCGCCCCGGCCCTGTACCCCCCCGCCCCGGCCCTGTACCCCTCCGCGCCCCGGCCCCGTACCCCTCCCGCGCCCCGGTCCCGTACCCCTCCCGGAGCGCGGGACCGGGCTCGTGCCGGGATCAGCGCGGCTGCGGCCGGCCTACCAGTTCGCGGAGCACGTCCTCCATCGTCACCATGCCGGCCAGCCGCTCGTCCTCGTCGAGGACGGCCGCCAGGTGGGTACGGCTGCGCCGGAGCGCGGTCAGTACGTCGTCGAGCGGCGTCGCCGCCCGGACCCGGGCGATCGGACGCATCGCGGTCACCGGGAACGGCATGTCGCGCGGCGTGACGTCGAGGGCGTCCTTCACGTGGAGGTAGCCCAGGATCCGCTGCTCGCTGTCCATCACCGGGAATCGCGAGAACCCCGTCTCGGACGAGAGCCGCTCCAGTTCCTCGGGCGTCGTCCCGACCCTCGTGTACATCACCCGGTCCACCGGCAGCACCACATCCCGCACAGGCCTGCGCCCCAGTTCCAGCGCATGGTGCAGTCGCTCGGCGGCGCGGTCGTCGACCAGTCCGGCATCGCCCGCGTCCTTGACGAGCCGGGCCAGTTCGTCGTCCGAGAACGTGGCCGACACCTCGTCCTTCGTCTCCACCCGCAACAGTTTCAGCAGCGCGTTGGCGAAGGCGTTGATGGCGAAGATCACCGGACGCAGCGCGCGGGCCAGCGTCACCAGCGGCGGCCCGAGCAGCAGCGCGGTCTTCACGGGCTCGGCCAGCGCGATGTTCTTCGGCACCATCTCGCCGAGCAGCATGTGGAGATAGGTCGCCACCGACAGCGCGATCACGAACGAGATGGGGTGGACCAGCCCGTGTGGCACGCCCACGGCGTCGAAGACGGGCTCCAGCAGATGCGCGATGGCGGGTTCGGCGACGATGCCGAGGACCAGGGTGCACAGCGTGATGCCCAACTGCGCAGCGGCGAGGAGCGCCGAGACGTGCTCGAGGCCCCAGATGACGCTGCGCGCCCGCCGGTTCCCCTCCTCGGCCTGCGGCTCGATCTGGCTGCGCCGAACGGAGATGAGCGCGAACTCCGCACCGACGAAGAACGCGTTCACGACCAGGGTCATCAGCCCGATGAAGAGCTGTACGGCGGTCATCGTTCGTCCTCCGACGGCTCGTCGGAACCGGGCAGCGGCGCGTGCAGCAGCGCCCGGGCGGCGCGGCGCCCGGAGGCGTCCACCACGTCGATCCGCCAGCCGGCCAGCTCGATCGTGTCACCGACGGCGGGGATGCGGCCCACCTCCGTGGCGATCAGCCCGGCAAGGGTCTCGTACGGTCCGTCCGGCACTCTCAGTCCGATCGTCTCCAACTGGTCGGTGCGGGCCGCGCCGTCGGCCGACCACAGTGTGCGTCCGTCGGCGTCCTCGCCGGCCGGTGCGAGATCGGGTGTCTCGTGCGGGTCGTGCTCGTCCCGCACCTCGCCGACGACCTCTTCGACGATGTCCTCCAGCGTCACGACGCCCGCCGTGCCGCCGTACTCGTCGATGACGACCGCCATCGCGAGTTTGCCGGAGAGCCGGTCCAGCAGCCGGTCCACGGTCAGGGTCTCCGGTACGAGCAGGGGTTCGCGGAGCATGTCCGAGACCCGCTTGCGAGGCCGCTGCTCGGCGGGGACGGCCAGTACGTCCTTGATGTGGGCGACGCCGACGACCGTGTCGAGGCTGCCCCGGTACACGGGGAACCGGGACAGTCCGGTGGCCCGGGTGGCGTTGGCCACGTCCTCCGCTGTCGCCTGCACGTCCAGAGCCGTGACCTGTACCCGGGGAGTCATCACGTTCTCCGCGGTCAGCTCCGCCAGATTGAGCGTGCGGACGAAGAGCTCCGCGGTGTCGGCCTCCAGGGCGCCCGCCTTGGCGGAGTGGCGGGCCAATGCCACCAGCTCCTGCGGGCTGCGGGCGGATGCCAGCTCCTCGGCCGGTTCGAGGCCGAAGCGGCGCACGATGTGGTTGGCCGAGTTGTTGAGGTGGCTGATGAAGGGACGGAAGAGGGCGGTGAAGGCCCGCTGCGGGGTGGCTACCGTCTTCGCCACGGCGAGGGGTGAGGAGATGGCCCAGTTCTTCGGGACGAGCTCGCCGACCACCATGAGGAACACGGTGGACAGCGCGGTGCCGATGACCAGGGCCACGGACGACGACACGCTGGGTGACAGTCCCATGGCCTCGACCGGGCCGCGGATCAGTTTCGCGATGGACGACTCGGAGAGCATGCCGACCACCAGGTTCGTGACGGTGATGCCCAGCTGGGCCCCGGAGAGCTGGAAGGTGAGGCTGCGTACCGCCTTCATCGCGCTCGCGGCGCCGCGTTCCCCCTGTTCGACAGCGCGTTCGAGCTGGCCGCGTTCGACGGTGGTCAGCGAGAACTCCGCCGCGACGAAAGCGCCGCACGCGAGGGAGAGCAGTACCGCCACGAGCAGCAGAAGCACTTCGGTCATCGGTTCACCTCCGTCCCATGATCGGGCAGGGACACGAGGATCGCGCGATGTCGGCGATATCGACTACTGGGAGGCTCGCCCATGGGACGGACGCTCACACCTTTCCTATGGATCGAATGGGGAGCACCCATAGTAAAGGATCGGCAAAGAGGTGAGGCCGGGCGGTCGACCGGGCTCCCGGACGACCGCACCGGACCCACGGAATCCGGGCCGCCCCTGCCTCGGCCCCCGCCCCTGTTCAGAGCGGCTTCACCCAGCGCCGCCAGTGGTCCTCCCGGTGGTAACCGGCCGCGGCCCACGCGTGCTGCGCGCGCTCGTTGGCCTCCAGGACCATGGCGTCGGACCGGCGGCCGCCGAGCGCGGCGAAACGGGCGTCCGTCGCTTCGAGCAGCGCCGTGGCGATGCCCTGCCGGCGCGAGTCGGGATGCACCGCCAGTCGGTAGACGTGGCAGCGCCATCCGTCGAAGCCTGCGATGGCAGTGCCCACGAGCAGGCCGTCCCGTTCGGCGAGGAGCAGGGCCTCCGGGTCCCTGTCGATCAGCCGGGACACCCCGGCACGGTCGTCACTGATGCTTGTTCCCTCTGCCGCCTCGCGCCAGAACGTCAATACGTCGTCGACATCGGCGAGGGCGGCGCAGCGGATGTGGAGATCGCTCATGGGATGAGCCAAGCAGAGCGTCATTCGGATGGGCGAACGAATTCCGAAGTCGGTCTTGCGCCCTGGTCCCGGTGCCTCAGCGCAGGTGCACGGGGAGCGACTCGATCCCGTAGACGATCGACAGCTTGCGGAAACCGAGTTCCTGGTGCGGGACGGCGAGCCGCATGCCGGGGAACCGCCTGGCCAGTGCGGGGTACGCCACGCGCAGTTCCATGCGCGCCAGCTCGGCGCCGATGCAGCGGTGGATGCCGTGGCCGAAGGCCAGGTGGCCGGCCGCGGTGGTGCGGTGCGGGTCGAAACCGCCGTCGTCCTTGACGTACGACGGATCACGGTTGGCGCCGCTCAGGGAGCAGAGGACCATGTCGCCGCGCGGAATGACCACTCCGGCTATCTCGATGTCCTCGCGGGCGAACCGGGGGAACGCCATCTGGACCGCGGAGAGATACCGCAGCACCTCTTCGACGAACGGGGCGGTCATCGCGTCGTCCGTACGCAGCCGGTCGAGGATGCCCTCGTCCCGCAGCAGGACCAGTGAGCCGAGCGCGATCGTGCTGGCGGTCGTCTCGAAGCCGCCGGTGAGCACGCCGTCGGCGAGTCCCGCGAGCTCCTCGTCGTCGACGCTGTCCCCGTGCTCCCTCACGATCATGCCGAGCAGCCCGTCCCCGGGCTTGCGGCGCTGTGCCCTGACGACCTCCCTGAAGTAGTCCAGCGACGCGGACATGGCCCCGAAGGGCGCGGTCGTCCCGCCGAACAGGTCGAAGCGGTCCATCGCGAGCTGCTGGAAGTCGTTGCGGTCCTCGTACGGGACACCCAGCAGTTCGCAGATGGTGAGGGAAGGGACGGGCAGTGCGAACTCGTGCACCAGGTCGACGGGGCCGCGGGCGGCCTCCATCGCGTCCAGCCGTTCCTCGACGATCGCTTCGATCCGGGGAGTCAGGCGTCGCAGGCGGCGCATGGTGAACTCCGGGGTCAGGATGCGGCGCAGCCGCGTATGCACCGGCGGATCGCTGAACCCGAGCCCGCCGGGACTCTGCTCGGCAGCGATCCCGGCATTGCCCGCGAGGTGGGCGAAGTCCGTGCTGAACCCCTCGGCGGATCCGAGTACGGCCTTGGACTCCTCGTATCCGGTGACCACCCAGGCGTCCATGCCGAACGGCAGTGAAACCCTGGATACCGGGGCGCTCGCGCGGGTCGTGGCCACTCGGCGCACGGGATCGAGACCGTCGCGGCGCAGGAGCATGAGCAGTTCCTCCGGCAGCAGTTTGATCGTGGAGGAGCCGATTCCGTGCCGTTGGATCCTGGCCAGGTAGGTGCGCCCGAGCCGGGCGGTGATACGGGAACGGAACGTCGTACTCAATGTGCACTCCATGAGTCGTCGCGAGATCTGGTCGGTTGGCAGGCATTCGCCGCCAGGACGTGGCCGACTGCGCTGACTTCGGCTGCCTGACCAGGAATTATGACCACTTGTTCGGAAGAGGGGGCGGCCGGGTGCGGTATCCGTCGCTCATCCTTCGACGGTACGGGTGCCGGGGCCCGTACGCCCGGGGCGCCCGACCGCGGTGATATGCCAGGTGGCGGGGTTGCGCCGGACCTGCCGACGGCCCGGAGCCCGCTCGCGGAGGGCGGCCCGCGGCCTTGCCGGGTGCCGTTCCCCTTGCCGGTGCTAGCAATCCCGCGCTAGCGTGAGGGGGTGCCCAAGACGCAGCTGAACGTTCGAGTGGACGAGGCCACCGCCGAGGCCGCGCGACAGCGCGCGCTCCAGAGGGGGATGAGCGTGAACCGCTACATAGAGGAACTCGTCAAACAGGATGCGGGCGAGGTCGGCCACACCTTCGTCGAGGCCGCCGCCGACTTCATGAAGCAGTACGAATCGGTGTTCGCCGAGGAGTTCGGCCCGGAGCGCAAAGGCACCCGTTGAACCTCCGGATCCATCTTTCCTGGCTGCTCATGGTCGCCGAGCACAAGACACCCGGTGACCCCCAGGTCACCGACTGGGGCGCACTGGTCGCCGCGGTCGCACGGCACGAGGCGGAGATCTTCGGCAGTCCGGTCTACAGCGACCCGCACTCCAGGGCCGCCGCGTTGCTGCAACTACTGCTGCACGTCCCCGCGCTGGAGCGCTCCAACGCGATGTTCGCCTCCGCCGTCGCCTACGCCTATCTCGTCGCGTCGGGCCTCAAGGTCATCACCTCGCCGGAACAGGTGCGCGATCTGGCGCTCCTGGTCAAGGAGGGCAAGGCGGACGTCCGGGCCATCGCCGACGAACTGCGCCAGTGGAGCCTGTGACCGGGGCGGCGTGACCGTGCCGTCGTGCGGCGGGCAGCGACCGGCCGTGCGTCGTGCTGGGCGAGGGCGGCATCACGCGCGTTCCGGGGGCAACCGGCCGTGTGCCTTACGGCGAGGGCAGTACCCCGTCGTCTCGGCGAGGGCAGTACCCCGTCGTCTCGGCCGGGGCGGGAACTGCGCGGCGTACGTACGCCTCCGAGGCCTCAGCGGAGTCCCTTCCGCCCCCGGTCCACCACGGCCGAACGTCGCGCCACACCCAGCACACACGCGGACGTGGGAAGCCTGATGCCGCACTCCGGCATGTTCACCTTCCGATACGTCTCCACCTCGAAGCCGGCCGCTTCGATCGCCGCGAGCGCGTCGCGCGAGGTGTGGCATCCACCGGCCATCAGCGGCCAGACGGTCCGGTCCAGTGCGTGCTGGGCGGCGGCCATGACCCGGCCGTCGGCCCGCACGTGCTCGAAGAAGCGCAGCTCACCGCCCGGACGCAGGACCCTTTGGATCTCCGCGAGTGACTGCTGCACATCGCGTACGGTGCACAGCACGAGCGAGGCGACGGCTCCGTCGAAGGCCTCGCTCTTCACCGGCAGCGCCTCCGCCGTGCCCGGCACCACATCCACCGGGATGCCCGCGCGCAGCGCGGACCGCACCGCCAACTGCCGCAGCGAACGCTCGGGTTCGATCGCCACCACCTCGGACACCGCCGGGGGGTAGTGGGCGAAGTTCAGGCCGTTGCCCGCCCCGATCTCTATGACCCGCCCCGACAGCCCCGACAGCAACTCCGCCCGCACTCCGGCCATGCCCGCCGCGGATTCCGCGGCCACGCTCATCCGGGCGTAGAAACGGGCGAAGACGGGGTGGTGCACCGCGTCCTTCGGAACCTTCGTGCTCCGCAACCGCATGACGGACCTCCTCGACGGACCGGTCGGCGCGGGCCGGGGCGCATGCCCCGCCCCCGCTCGGCCGGAAAGGTTCGGCTACCTCGATTCTGCCCCTCGGGCGCGCCTCCGTCCTGCGCCGACCGCCGTTCATTCGGGCGGCCGGGCACCGCCCAACCGCTCCGCCAGCCAACTCCCGGCCCGGGCACGGAAGTCCGCCGGGTCGAGAGCTCCCGCGCCCGCCGGGACCACGCCCAGGAGCGGTGCGCCCGCAGCCACCGGGAGGTCCACCAGATTGCAGCGCTCCGCCAGATCCGGCTCGGCGGGCATGCTGCCGACCACCACTCCGAGGCAGTCCAGCCCGCGGGCGCGGAGCGCCTCCGAGGTGAGCGCCGTGGAGTTGAGCGTGCCGAGCCCGGCGGGCGCCACCACCAGGACCGGCGCCGCCAGCAGCCGGGCGGCGTCCGCCAGGGTCGCGCCGTCGTCGTCGAACCGTACGAGCAGCCCGCCCGCGCCCTCGACCAGGACCAGATCGTGCTCGGTCGCCAGTTTGTCGGCGGCCTCGGCGACCTCGTACGGGCGGACCGGAGCCATCCCGGCCCGCCGCGCGGCGGTCGCGGGCGCCAACGGCTCCGGGAAGCGGGCCAGTTCGACTGCCGTCACGTGAGGTCCGGCCAGCCGTGCGACCTCGGCGGCATCACCCGGCTCACCCGGTTCCAGGCCCGTCTGGGCCGGTTTGAGCACCGCGACCCGGCGGCCCGCGGCGGCCGCCGCGACGGCCGCGGTCACGATCGTCTTGCCGATCTCGGTTCCCGTTCCCGTCACCACGAGAATGCTCATCTCATCCCTCCCGCGCCGCAGCGCACACGGCGCGGCAGATCCGCGCCACGTCATCGTCACCGGTGATGTACGGCGGCATGGTGTACACGAGATCGCGGAACGGCCGCAGCCACACGCCCTCACGTACCGCCGCCCGCGTCGCGGACTCCATGTCCACCTCGTGATCGAGCTGGACCACGCCGATGGCGCCCAGAACGCGCACGTCGCGGACCGAGGGCAGCTCCCCGGCCGGGGCCAGACCGTCCCGCAGACCGGCCCCGATCCGCTTGACCTCCTGCTCCCAGTCCTGGCCGAGCAGCAGATCGATCGAGGCACAGGCCACCGCGGAGGCGAGCGGATTGCCCATGAACGTCGGTCCGTGGGCCAGTACCGGAACCTCGCCGCGCGAGATTCCCTCGGCCACAGCGGTGGTGCACAAGGTCGCGGCCATCGTGAGATAGCCGCCGGTCAGAGCCTTGCCCACGCACATCACATCGGGCGAGACCCCGGCGTGCCCGGCCGCGAACAACTTGCCCGTACGTCCGAAGCCCGTCGCGATCTCGTCGAAGACCAGCAGCACGCCGTTCGCGTCGCAGGCCTCGCGCAGGACGCGCAGGTACGCGGGTGCGTGGAAGCGCATGCCGCCCGCCCCCTGCACCACGGGTTCCACGATGACCGCGGCCAGCTCGTCCGCGTGGTGCGCGATCAGCTCGCGCAGATGCGTGGCGTAGGCGGCGTCCGGCTCCGCGTCGAAGCCCGCCGGAGGCTCGTCGGCGAAGACCTGCCGGGGCAGCGCCCCCGACCACAGCTCGTGCATGCCGCCCTCGGGGTCGCACACCGACATCGGCTGCCAGGTGTCCCCGTGGTACCCGCCGCGCCACGTCAGCAGACGCTGCTTGGCCGGCCGTCCGGCCGAACGCCAGTACTGGAGGCACATCTTCACGGCGACCTCGACGGACACCGAGCCCGAGTCGGCGAGGAAGACGTGCCGCAGCGGCTCCGGGGTGATCTCGACCAGCTTCGTGGCCAGCCGCACGGCGGGCTCGTGCGTGAGCCCGCCGAACATCACATGGCTCATCCGGTCCAGCTGCCCGCGTGCCGCCTCGTTCAGCACGGGGTGGTTGTACCCGTGCACGGCCGACCACCACGACGACATGCCGTCGATCAACTCGCTCTGCCCATGGGCGGGTTCGGCGAGCCGAAGTCGTACGCCGGACGCGGATTCCACGACCAGCGGCTCCTGCCGGCCGGGCATGGGGCCGTACGGGTGCCAGACGTGCGCCCGGTCCAGGGCCCGCAGCCCGGCGGGGGAGAGCGGCTCAGGCATTGGGTGCGAGATCCGTACCCGCGCCGCGACGGCGGACCGCCACCAGATCCGTGCGCGCCGCCCGGGGTTCGGCGGCCTCGGCGGGAGCAGTCTCCGTCTCCGGGTCGCCGCAGGGCGCACACCCGCCGGTGTGCGAACCGCAGCCGCCGCCGGCGTCGGTACGGTGCCCGGGCAGTGTCGTCGTACCGGCGCCCTCCACCTCGAAGCCGGCGTCCGCGATCATGTCGAGGTCCGTCTGCCCCGCCTGGCCCTCACTGGTCAGATAGTCGCCCAGGAAGATCGAGTTGACGAGGTGCAGGGCCAGCGGCTGCATCGAACGCAGATGCACCTCACGCCCGCCCGCCAGCCGTACCTCCACATCCGGGCAGACGAACCGCACCATGGCCAGGATGCGCAGACAGCGCTGCGGCGTCAGGTTCCACTCCTTGGCGAGCGGAGTCCCCTCGAACGGGATCAGGAAGTTGACGGGCACCGAGTCCGGGTCGAGCTCGCGCAGGGCGAAGACCACGTCGACCAGGTCGGCGTCGCTCTCCCCCATGCCGGCGATCAGCCCCGAACAGGCGGAGAGCCCGGCGGCCTGCGCCTGGTGGACCGTCTCCACCCGGTCGGCGTAGGTGTGGGTGGTGGTGATGTCCCCGTACGTCCCCTCGGACGTGTTGAGGTTGTGGTTGTACGCGTCGGCGCCCGCCGACCGCAGCCGGTCGGCCTGGCCGTCGGAGAGCAGGCCGAGGCAGGCGCACACCTCGACGCCCTCGTTCTGCTCCTTGATCGCCTCGATGGTCTGCGACACCCGGTCGACATCGCGGTCGGTCGGGCCCCGGCCGCTGGCGACCAGGCAGACGCGCTTGGCGCCACCGGCCACGCCCGCAGCCGCGGCCTTCGACGCCTCGTCCGGCTTCAGCCAGGTGTACTTCAGGATCTCGGCCTTGGATCCCAGCCGCTGGGAGCAGTACGAGCAGTCCTCGGGGCAGAGCCCGGACTTGAGATTGACCAGATAGTTCAGCTTCACCCGCCGCCCGAACCACTGACGGCGCACCTTTCCGGCCGCGGCCACCACATCGAGCAGTTCGTCGTCCGGGGTCGCCAGTACGGCGAGCGCTTCTTCACGGGTCGGCAGCTCGCGCCGCAGCCCCTTGTCCACCAGCGTGTTCAGGAGGTCCATGGCGATGATCCTGACGCACAGCACCGTCCCGAGCCAAGGAGGAACCGGACAAGAGAGCCCGCTGAGGGTGTGTGCATTGCCACACCATGCCCGGCTGCGCCCCCGGTTAGGGTCTGTGAGCTGCCTACAAAAGGGACCCGCTCATGTCCTTCGCTCCGTTCGACTGGATCGACGACGAGGCGCGCCGCCGCGCGGACGCCGGACTTGTCCGCACGCTCCGGCCGCGGCTCGCCGATCCGGACCTGCTGGACCTCGCGAGCAACGACTACCTGGGCCTGACCAGGCATCCGGAGGTGACCGCCGCGGCGGCCGACGCGGCACGCCGCTGGGGAGCCGGTGCCACCGGGTCCAGGCTCGTCACGGGTTCCACCGCGCTGCACGCCGAGCTCGAACACGAACTGGCCGATTTCTGCGGTTTCGAGGCCGCTCTGGTGCTCTCCTCGGGCTATGCCGCCAACCTCGCGGCGCTCACCGCGCTGACCGGCCGGGGCTCGCTGATCGTGTCGGACGCGGGGAACCACGCCTCGATCGTCGACGGCTGCCGGCTCTCGCGCGCCGAGACGGCCGTGGTGCCGCACGCCGACCCCGAAGCGGTGCGCAAGACCCTGCACACGCACCGGGGCCGGTCCCTGGCGGTCACGGACTCGGTCTTCTCGGTCGACGGCGACGCCGCGCCCCTGGCCGAACTGGCGGACGCCTGCCGCGCGGAGGGCGCGGCGCTGCTCGTCGACGACGCGCACGGCCTGGGTGTGCTCGGCGAGGGCGGCCGCGGCGCGCTCGCCGCGGCCGGTCTGGCGGGCGATGACGGCGTCGTCGCCACGCTCACCCTCTCCAAGTCCCTGGGCAGCCAGGGCGGCGCGGTCCTCGGTTCCGCGCGGGTGATCGACCACCTGGTCAACACCGCCCGTACGTTCATCTTCGACACCGGGCTCGCCCCGGCCGCCGCCGGCGCCGCACTGGGCAGCCTGCGGCTGTTGCGCCGCGAGCCGGAACGGGCGGGCCGGGCGCGTGCGGTCGCCACCGCGCTGTACGAGCGGCTGACCGCGGCCGGTCTGACCGCGGTCCGTCCCGACGCGGCCGTGGTCTCCGTGCGCGCTCCCTCGGCCGAGTCGGCAGTCCGCTGGGCGGCGGACTGCCGCACGGCCGGCATCGCGGTGGGGTGCTTCCGGCCGCCGTCCGTACCGGACGGCATCTCGCGGCTCCGGCTGACCGCACGTGCCGATCTGACGGACGAGCAGGTGGCGCAGGCGGTGGCGATCGTACGGCGGACGGCTCCGAGGGGCTGACCCCGCAGGGGCAGCCGCCCGGAGTACCGGCCCGCCCCGCCGGTCAGCTGACCGGACCGCTGTTCAGAGCGGTGACGAAGGAGGTCCAGGCCGCGGCGGAGAACTGCAGCGGCGGCCTGGACACGTCCTTGGAGTCACGCACGGCCAGCCGTCGGCCGCCGAACAGCGCGGCCTCCACGCAGTTGTTCATTCCCGTGCTGCGGCTGCTGCGCCGCCACCGTAACGCGTGCTGTGCGAGGCAATCCGACATGACGCCCCCCTCGGGCAGTCCGGGGTCACTGACCGTCGCGGTCGATTGCGGCGATCAGGTCCAACGAATGCTCCGGCGACAGCGCGTGTGCCTGCAGAGTGCGGAAGGCCGAGCTGTACGCCGCAAGGTCTTCTTTCCGCTCCAGATAGAGGCTACTCGTCAAGTGGTCAAGAACGACCACATCTAGATCAGAAGTGTTCGGAAAAGAGAAGATAACGAAAGGCCCGGTGAGGCCCACGTAGCCGCCGACGGAGAAGGGAAGCAACTGGAGCTGTACATGCGGGAGTCGGGCCACCCTGCTGAGGTGGCGCAGCTGTTCACGCATCACCCGGCGGCCGCCGACCTCCCGCCGTAGCACCGCCTCGTCCAGCACCGCGCTCAGCCTCAGCGGTGGATCGCTCCGCAGGACCCCTTGCCGCGCCAACCGCACTTCCACCAGCGAGTCCAGCTGTCCGGTGGGCAGCCCGTCGAGCGAGGCCCGGGTCACCGCGCGCGCGTAGTCGGCGGTCTGCAACAGGCCCGGTACCACCGAGGTCTCCAGCGTGCGCGCGGTGCGCGCCTGCGACTCCAGGCTGATGAAGTCGCGGTACTGCGGCGGGATCAGACCGCGGTACGCGTGCCACCACCCCGCGCCGCCCCCGCCCGCCGACCCTGCCAGCGCCTCCAGGACCTCGCGCAGCTTCGGGTCGTCCGTGCCGTACGTGTCGAGCAGCCGGGTCACATCACCGGGCTGCACTCCGCTCACGCCGGTCTCGATCCGGCTGACCTTCGACTGGTGCCAGCCGAGCAGACGGGCCGCGTCCCGGCTCGTGAGCCCCGTCGCATGGCGCAGACTCCGCAGTTCCTCCCCGAGCTTGCGGCGTCGTACCGCAGGGCCGTGCCGCATGCGGTGCCTCCCTCCCACTCCTGACGAACGCTCTCTGCCGAGCGGACAGTGTGGCGCCCTTACGGGGCATCCGGGGCAGAGTTCACCGCTTCGAGCGACAGATATATGCATATCTTGGTGGATCGCCGTTACAGAGGGCAGCATCAGTGGCAATCTGGCGCGAAGCACAACCCGGACCATCGATCGCGGGGTCGCTTCCGGGTGGGAAAGGGACGGCTCGCCATGGCAGACCATCAAGAAGCAAGCGTCACTCTGCCGAGCGAGCCGGTTTCGGTCTCCGCCGCTCGGAGGTATGTGGCCCGGGTACTGGCCGGATGGGGGCTGCCCGACGGCGCGGACACGGGGGAGACCGTCCGGCTCATCGTCTCGGAGCTCGCGACCAACGCCGTCCAGCACACCTTCGGGCAGTCACCCACCTTCACCGTGGACCTCCGGCTGGAGCGGGAGGAACAGCTCCGTATCGGGGTGACGGACAGTCACCCCCGCTGGCCCCAAAGGCTTCCGGCGGCCGTGCAGCAGGACAACGGGCGCGGGATGGTGATCATCCGCGCGCTGGCCAAGGAGTACGGCGGCCGGCTGACCGTCACGCCCACTCCGGACGGCGGGAAGACCGTCTGGATCGCCCTGCCGTGGGACGTACCGGTCCAGCACTGACCGCCACGCCGGTCACTGAGGTCCCGAGGCCCGCCCGAATCCGCTGCGCAGCAGCGCGCGCAGTGTCGCCGCCGCGGCGCTCGCACGGTCGCCGCGGTGCACCACCGAGATCGTCCGGCGGAATGCGGCCGGCTCCAGCCGCCGCACGGACAGCGGTGTGGGCGACATCGCGGCGACCATCTCGGGTACGACAGCCATGCCGATGCCCGCGCTGACCAGCGCACACACCAGCGCATAGCCGGGCGACTCGCAGACCACCGCCGGCGACGCCCCCGCCTCGGCGAGGGCGCTCTCCACTCCGCGGCGCGGCGGATGGGTGGGCGCGCTGCTGATCAGGGGCCGGCCTGCCAGCTCCGTCACCGGGAGCCGCCCGCTGCCGTCCGCCAGGACCTGCCCGACGGCGGTGATCAGTACCAGTTCCTCGATCAGGAGCGGCTCGGCCAGGACGCCCGAGGGCAGCGCCGTCGCGGCGGCAGGCTCGTAGGCATGGGTCAGAGCCAGATCCACCTCGCCCGCCGCCACCGCGGCCACCCCGTCCGGCGGCTCGTACTCGGTGACGACCAGTTCCACGTCCGGGTGCGCACGGCGGAACGCACTCAGCACCGGCGGCAGCAGATGGATGCCCGCCGTGGTGAACGTGCCGACCCGCAGGCGCCCGCCGGACAGTCCCGCGAGTTGCGCCAGCTCGTGGCGGGCCCGGTCCATCTCGTCGAGGACCCGCCGGGCGCGCCCGGCGAGCAGTTCGCCCGCCGCCGTCAGGCGGGCGCCACGGTGGTGGCGCACCAGCAGAGCGGCCCCCGCCTCGCGCTCCAGCTTGGCGAGCTGTTGTGACAGCGCGGGAGCGGTGTAACCGAGCCGGGCTGCGGCCCGGGTGATCGAGCCGGCCTCGGCGACCGCCACCAGCGCCGCGAGCCGCGTCGGGTCGTACATTAAGCATTCCTTTTGGCAGACCCACAAGATTGCAAGTACATGCTAAAGGGCTCAGGGGTCCAGGGTGGAGGCATGGACGCACAACTGACTGCCTTCGTCGGGGTCGCCGCAGCGATGGTCGCGCTGCCCGGCGCGGACTTCACCGTCGTCGTACGCAACGCCCTCGCCTCGCGTGCCGCGGGGGTGGCGACGGCGCTCGGGGTCGCCGGAGGCCTCCTCGTCCACACCGCGCTCGCCGTCGCCGGCCTGGCGGCCGTACTGGTGGCGGTGCCCGTGCTGTTCCGGACGATCCAGCTTCTGGGCGGCGCTTACGTGCTCTACCTGGGCATCAGCGCCCTCCACGCGGCCCGCCGCCGCTCCGGGCCGGGCCCGGAGAACGGGCAGGGTGAGGAGGGCGAGCAGGGCGGCGCGAGGGCCGCGAAAGGAACCGGGCGCGCACTGCGCCAGGGCTTCCTCACCAACGCGCTGAACCCCAAGGCGCCCGTGCTCTTCCTCAGCCTGCTGCCGCAGTTCGTGCCGGCCGGGGCGGCGCCCCTGCCCAGAACGCTGCTGCTGGCCGCGATCGTCGTGGTGCTGGCGCTGATCTGGTTCCCGGCCGTGGCGCTCCTGGTGGACCGCCTGGGCCGGTGGCTGCGCCGGCCGCGTACCGCCCGGGCGATCGAGGGCGGCAGCGGCGCGGCACTCACCGCACTGGGGCTGGTCCTGGTGACCGGTCCGCTGCTGCACTGACGCGGGAGCGGGAGCCGGGGAGGGGCTTCAGCGGACCCGGCCGTAGTAGACGCTCTTCGTCCAGATCTTCTCCAGGCGGACCACGGCCCCGGTCTTGGGGGAGTGCCAGATCCTGCCGCTGCCCGCGTAGATGCCGACGTGGTAGATGCTGCGGCCGGAATGGAAGAAGACCAGATCGCCGCGCTGCCGTTGGGACGACGAGATGTGGCGGGTCTTGTTGTACTGCTGCTGGGCCGTGCGCGGGAGCTTCTTGCCCGCCTTCTTGAACGAGTAGAGCGTCAGCCCGGAACAGTCGAAGCGGCTGGGCCCGGTGGCGCCCCACCGGTAGGGCGCCCCCTTCTTCGACGCGGCGATGTTGAGGGCCTTCGTCGAGTGTGTCGCGGCCTGGGCGTCGGTCACGGCGCCGGGGACGAACAGCGTGCCGCCGACGGCGGCGAGAGTCATGACCGAGGCCGTCGTGGCCCGGGCAAGCAGAGACGGGACATGAACCTGCGCAGTCATGCGCAACCCTTCGTCAGCCGCCTGTGAAGGATGACCTGTCGGGTTCGGGCTGGCGAAGTTGCCCGGCCGCGGATGCGGCTTCACCCCGAGGGTCGACCGAAAGCCCGGTCGGCCCGTTGTGCTCGGGTCCTCCACTCCTGCCGATCCACTCCTGTCGACCAGGCATCCGGGCGGCGGCAGGACTCGGCGTCCGCCCGGACCGCCCCGCCGCGGTGGCGGGGGCTTGTCGTCCCAGGGATCTTGACTCACCGAGTGCCGGATTTCCGAGGTGAAACGGCGATATGTGAGGCTCATCACGACTGACCCGTTCGGGTGGGCAGATGGCCTCAAGGGAAACGTCCGGCGCTCGCCTCCCGGTGCCGTACCAGCGGCGGAACGGGAGATTTCACCCAGCGTCCACCTCGAAAGCGCAAATCGAGTTGTCCCTCGTGCGAAGTAACGCCTACGCCGAACGAGCGAGAAAATTCGGCCGACGCGTCGGGCGTGTCGGGTCGGGGTGCTGATCAACTCGGTGGGGCGGGCGGGATGGTGACCCGCCCCGCCCGACGTTCGCCGTCCAGCACGCGCAGTGCCCGGGTCAACGTGACTGCGTGGATCCGCGATTCGCCCCGCTCGTGCATCAACGTGACCGCTTCCCGCAGAGCGACCGCGTACGAGGCCAGCGCCTGCGCGGCCCGCAGCGCGTCGTAGGTGTCGCCGCCGTGGGCCGGGTTGATCCGGCCCACCTGGTCGAGGACTTGCAGGTAGCGGTCGATGAACTCGCCCTCCGCACGGGTCAGGGCGGGCAGCGGGACGAACTCCGGTGGCTGCATCGGGGATTCACCGCGCCGACTGCGGAGGCAGCGAGCGGTTCTGGATGATGTGGTCGACCAGCCCGTAGTCCCTGGCTCCCTCGGCGTCCAGGATGAGGTCGCGTTCGGTGTCGGCGGTGATCTGCGCGGCGGAGCGGCCGGTGTGACGGGCCAGCATGCCGGTCAGGGTCTCGCGCATGCGAGCCACTTCCCGCGCCTCGATCTCCAGGTCGGACGGCTGACCCTGTACCGGCTCGGCGAGTTCGGGCTGCTGTACCACCACGCGGGCGCCCGGCAGCGCGTGCCGCCGGCCCGGGGCGCCCGCTGCCAGCAGTACGGCCGCACCGGCCCCCGCCTGGCCGAGGCAGAAGGTCTCCACCTCGCAGGTGAGGTACGTCATCGTGTCGTAGACGGCGGTCGTCGCGCCGAACGTGCCGCCGGGGGAGTTGATGTAGAGCGAGATGGGCCGGTCGGGCGCGTTGTGTTCCAGATACATGAACTGCGCTACCAGGTCGTTGGCCGCGGTGTCGTCGATGGGAGTGCCGAGGAAGACGACCCGTTCGGCCAGCAGTTTGGAGTAGGGGTCGAGCGTGCGGGTCCCCTGGGACGTGCGCTCGGTGAACTCGGGCAGGACGTGACGGGCGGCGATGCGGTGCATGGCTGGCCTCTCCTCCGGGGCGCGGAGCCGGGGAAGGCGCCCGCGCACGCTTCTGTGAAAAATGTACAGGACGTACAGAAGGTTATGATGGGAGCATGGCCTATGAGATTCCAGTGACGCAAGCCCGAGCTGACCTCGCCGAACTGATCAACCGAGTCGTCTACGGCGGCGAGCGCGTGGTCGTGACGCGGCACGGCAAGCCGCTCGTGGCACTCGTATCGGCCGCTGACCTGGAGCGACTTGAGAACGAGGAAGCGGCGGAGCGGGAGCAGGTGATCAGCTCGGTCTCCTCGATCGGCTCCGCGGCGTCCGCTGCGGGCGAACGGCACCGCTTCGGGATTGCCGCGGAGCATCGAGGGCAGCCGGGGGCCGGTAACTGACCGGACGTGAAGAAGGCCGTGCCCTCCGTGGCGGAGGTGCACGGCCTCGCTGCGGGTGTCACCCCGCTAGGGCCGGCCGGTGCGCGGGTGCGGTCTCGTGCGGGGCTGTTGCCGGGGCCCGGCGGCGGCCGCCGATGATCACGGCCGTCATGCCGAGCGCGGCCCACAGGGCGAGGGTCAGGACCGGACCGCCCGCCGCGTGTCCGTCGAAGAACGCGACCGAGCGCAGCAGTGAACCGCCCGCGCCCGGCGGCAGCCACTGGCCGATCGCTCCGACCGGCTGCGGGAGCAGTTCGGGCGCGCTGGTGACGCCCGAGAACGGGTTGCCCACGAGCACCATGAGCAGCGCTCCGAGGCTGAGGCCCGCCGGTCCGACCAGCGCCGCGAACCCCGCCACCGCCGCTCCGATGGCCAGGACGGTGAGGCCGAGCGCGCCCGCCTCGCTCCACCAGTCACCGGTGATGACCCCGAGCCAGTTGTCGGTGAGGGCGGTGGCGGCGATTCCCACCAGGGTGGCCACGCCGGCCAGCGCCGCGGCCGCGCGTCCGCCCCGGAGCCGCAGCAGGGTCACCGCCGACCCGGCGGCCATGCCGGCGATCGCCAGCGGCAGGATGCTCGCGCCGAGCACGCTGCCGCGCGGATCCGCCGCCGGTGCCGCCACCACATCCGTGACCGGGACCGCGGTGCCCGCCGGGGCGGACGCGGTCGCCGCCTCGTGCAGCAGCTGGGCGACCATGGGGCCGGCCGCGGACGCGGTCAGCAGTTCGGGGCCCTCGGCGGTCACGACGACCGCGCCGTATACGGCCCGGTCCTCGATCGCGGTGCGGGCGGCGGCCTCGGATTCGTACCGGTGGACCTCGAAGGAGCCGCCGCGCTGTTCGAGCTGTCGCTGGAGCTGATCGGCGGCCGGTGCGGAGCCTGCGACGCCGACGGGGAGGTCCCGGGGTGCCATACGGGCGGCGGGCCAGGCGAAGGCCCAGAGGGCGAGCGCCACCACCACGGGGACCAGCAGAACGACCGCCACCAAACGGCGGTTCGGGGTAGCGGACATGGCGAGAGCCTCGATTCTAAGAGAAGGATCGTTCGTTTTACTTGCGGGGGCCACTTTCCGGCTGCGTGCCACGCTTGTCAAGAAGGAACGTTCGTTTTAGGTTTGGGCCATGGCCCGTGTATCCCAGGAACACCTCGACGCCCGCCGCCGGCAGATCCTCGACGGCGCGGCGCGGTGTTTCGCCCGCGACGGTTTTCATGCCACCTCGATGCAGGACGTGTTGAAGGAGGTGGGGCTGTCGGCCGGTGCGGTCTACCGCTACTTCAGCGGTAAGGAGGATCTGATCGCGGCCATCGCCGGGGAGGCGGTCGGCGGGGTCCGGCAGGCGTTCGAGCGCGCCGCCCGCGTCAGTCCGCCGCCCACTCCTGATGTGCTCATCGGACGCGTGGTGCGCACTCTGTGCGGCGACGCGTCGGAGGGGAGGGGTGGTCTGGACCCGCGGGCGTATGCCGGGCTGATCGTCCAGGTGTGGTCCGAGGCGCTGCGCAGTGAGCGGCTGGCCGCCACGCTCGCCGAGGCCTACGCGGGTCTGCGGGTGTCATGGGCGGAGCTGGTCGGCGTGTACCGCATGAGCGGGATGCTCGCCGCCGAAGTGCCGGACGAGCACATCGCCCGCACGCTGATCGCCACCGCCCAGGGCTTCATCACCCAACTCGCCCTGTTCGGCGACGTGGGGCCCGAGGTGCTCGAGGGCGGTCTGCGCGGGTTGATGTCCATGGATCTGCAAAGGGCCAGTTAACGCGCCGGAAAAACTTCGGCCCTAACGTGCAATACCTCGCCGTGCGGCACCGGTTCGATGTTCAACAGACTGTTGAGGGCGGCTAGTGTCTCGCTGCGTCCAGGGCCGGTACTGGGCGGACGACTGTGAGGTGTACACGTGCAACTGACCCCGCACGAGCAGGAACGCCTGCTCATACATGTGGCCGCGGATGTGGCCGGGAAGCGCCGCGCGCGCGGACTCCGGCTCAACCACCCCGAGGCCGTCGCCCTCATCACCTCCCACCTCCTGGAGGGGGCGCGCGACGGTCGCACGGTCTCCGAACTCATGGCGTCCGGACGCAAGGTGCTCACCCGCGACGACGTCATGGACGGCATAGCCGAGATGATCCATGACGTGCAGGTCGAGGCGACCTTCCCCGACGGCACCAAGCTCGTCACCGTCCACGACCCGATCGTCTGACGGGGCGCCGCCGATGATCCCGGGAGAGATTCTGTACGCGGACGGGCCGGTGCCGATCAACGCGGGCCGGCCCGTCACCCGCCTCACCGTCCTCAACGCGGCCGACCGGCCGGTCCAGGTCGGTTCGCACTACCACTTCGCCGAAGCCAACCCCGGCCTCGCGTTCGACCGCGCGGCCGCCCGCGGACTGCGGCTGAACATCGCCGCGGGAACCGCCGTCCGGTTCGAGCCCGGTATCCCCGTCGACATCGAACTCGTCCCGCTGGCAGGGCGGCGGATCGTCCCGGGCCTGCGCGGCGAGACCGGAGGGCCCCTCGATGACTGAGCTCCACCGTGCCGTGTACGCCGACCTGTTCGGCCCCACCACCGGCGACCGGATCCGTCTCGCCGACACCGAGCTGCTCGTCGAGATCGAGGAGGACCGCTGCGGCGGACCCGGACGAGCCGGCGACGAAGCGGTGTTCGGCGGGGGAAAGGTGATCCGCGAGTCCATGGGGCAGGCGCGGACCACCCGCGCCGAAGGCGCTCCGGACACGGTGATCACCGGTGCCGTCGTCATCGACCACTGGGGCATCGTCAAGGCGGACATCGGCATCCGCGACGGCCGGATCACCGGGATCGGAAAGGCCGGCAACCCGGACACCATGGACGGCGTCCATCCCGACCTGGTGATCGGTCCCGAGACCGAAATCATCTCGGCGAACGGGAAGTTCCTGACCGCGGGCGCCATCGACGCACACGTTCACTTCATCTCGCCGACCCTTGTGGACCAGGCGCTCTCCAGCGGCATCACCACCCTGGTGGGCGGCGGCACCGGACCCGCCGAGGGTACGAAGGCCACCACCATCACCCCGGGTCCCTGGCACCTGGCCCGGATGTTCGAGGCGCTGGAGGCGTACCCCGTCAACATCGGGCTGCTCGGCAAGGGCAACACGATGTCCCACGACGCCATGCACTCCCAGCTCCGGGCGGGTGCGCTGGGGTTCAAGATCCATGAGGACTGGGGTGCGACACCCGCCGTCATCGACGCCTGCCTGCGGGTCTGCGAGGAGACCGGGGCCCAGCTCGCCATCCACACCGACACGCTCAACGAGGCCGGGTTCGTCGCCGACACCCTGGCCGCCATCGCCGGGCGCACCCTTCACGCGTACCACACCGAGGGCGCGGGCGGCGGGCATGCCCCCGACATCATCAGCGTCGTCTCGGAGCCGTACGTCCTGCCCAGCTCGACCAACCCGACGCGGCCGCACACCGTCAACACCATCGAGGAACACCTCGACATGCTGATGGTGTGCCACCACCTGAACCCCGCCGTGCCCGAGGATCTGGCGTTCGCGGAGTCACGGATCCGGCCCTCGACCATCGCGGCCGAGGACATCCTGCACGACCTCGGCGCCATCTCGATCATCTCCTCCGACTCGCAGGCCATGGGGCGCATAGGCGAGGTCGTCCTGCGTACCTGGCAGACCGCCCACGTGATGAAGAAGCGGCGCGGTTCGCTGCCGGGCGACGGGCGGGCCGACAACCACCGAGTCCGTCGCTACGTCGCCAAATACACCATCAACCCGGCGGTGGCCCAGGGGCTCGACCGGGAGATCGGCTCCGTGGAGACCGGCAAACTCGCCGACCTGGTCCTGTGGGAACCGGCCTTCTTCGGTGTCAAGCCGCAGACGGTCATCAAGGGCGGCCAGATCGCGTACGCGCAGATGGGCGACGCCAACGCCTCCATCCCCACCCCGCAACCCGTCCTGCCGCGCCCGATGTTCGGTGCGGTCGGCAGAGCCCCGGCCGCCAACTCGTTCAACTTCGTGTCGGGCGCGGCGATCGAGGACGGGCTGCCCGAACGGCTCGGGCTGGGAAAGCGGTTCGTGCCGATCACCAGTACCCGGGGCGTCACCAAGGCAGACATGCGGGAGAACGACGCGCTGCCCCGGGTCGACGTCGACCCCGACAGCTTCGCCGTGACGATCGACGGGGAGCCGGTGGAACCGGCCCCCGCCGCCGAACTCCCCATGGCCCAGCGCTATTTCCTCTTCTGAGAACGGAGGACGGATGAGCCGTGCCGCCCTGCTCGTCCTGGCCGACGGCCGGTTCCCCGCCGGTGGCCATGCCCACTCCGGCGGTGCCGAAGCCGCCGTCGTGGCGGGACGCATCCGCAACGCCGACGACCTCGCCGCCTTCTGCCGGGGCCGTCTGCACACGACCGGGCTCACCGCCGCGGCGCTCGCCGCGGCGGCCGCCCACGGGCACGACCCCCTGGCCCTGGACGAGGCCGCCGATGCCCGTACGCCCTCGCCCGCGCTGCGGGCCGTCGCCCGCAAGCTCGGCCGCCAGCTGATGAGGGCCGCCCGCGCGACCTGGCCGGACGAGGAGCTCGACGCGTTCGCCCTGGCCCGGCCGCGTGGCGGCCATCAGCCGGTCGTGCTCGGCCTGACCGCGCGCGCGGCAGGGCTCGGGCCCGAGGACGCCGCCCACTGCGTCGCGTACGAGACGGTCGGCGGGCCGGCCACGGCCGTCGTGAGGCTGCTCTCCCTCAACCCGTTCGACGCCACCGCCGTCCTGGCACGCCTCGCCCCGGAGCTCGACCGGGTGGCCGAGCAGGCCGCCGCCGCCGCGCACGGACCCATCGATCAACTGCCCGCAGCATCGGCTCCGTTGCTCGACATCTCCGCAGAGGCCCACGCCGTCCGCCCGGTCCGGCTCTTCGCCTCATGACCTCCGGTGCGCCGCACGGCGCGCCGCCCGAACCGCACAGGAGCCGCACCATGCACCTCGACCACTCACACCCGGGCCCGGCCGCTGTCGGCGCCGACGCCGCACGCCCCGACGGCACCCGGCGGGCCCTGCGCATCGGCCTCGGCGGGCCGGTCGGGTCCGGGAAGACCGCGACCGTGGCCGCGCTCTGCCGCGAGCTGCGCGACCGGCTGTCGCTGGCCGTCGTCACCAATGACATCTACACCCGTGAGGACGCGGCCTTCCTGCTGCGCAACGCGGTGCTGCCGCCCGAGCGGATCCAGGCCGTCGAAACCGGAGCCTGCCCGCACACCGCCATCCGCGACGACATATCCGCCAACCTCGAAGCCGTCGAGGATCTGGAGGACACGGTGGGACCGCTCGACCTCATCCTCGTGGAATCCGGCGGTGACAACCTCACGGCCACCTTCTCCAAGGGGCTCGTGGACGCCCAGATCTTCATCATCGACGTCGCGGGCGGCGACGACATCCCCCGTAAGGGCGGCCCCGGCGTCACCACGTCCGACCTGCTGGTGATCAACAAGACCGACCTGGCGCCGTACGTCGGCTCGGACCTCGGCCGGATGGCCCGCGATGCCGCACAGCAGCGCGGTGACCTGCCCGTCGCCTTCACCTCGCTCACCTCGGGCGAAGGAGTCCGTCCGGTCGCCGACTGGGTGCGGGGGCGTCTCGCCTCCTGGACGGCGTGAGCGTCCGGGGCAACGCCCGCGTCACCGCCGTACGCGACGGGCGCGGCATCACCACGCTCCCCGTTCTGGAGAGCGACGGGCCGCTCGCCCTGCGCCGGACGAGAGCCGCCCGGACCGGGGCCGCGCGGGTCACCGTCGTCGGCGCGATGAGCGCCCCGCTCGGCGGTGACCGGCTCGCCGTCGAGGTGCGGGCCGGGCAGGGCGCCCGGCTCACCGTCGACTCGGCGGCGGCCACGGTCGCCCTTCCCGGCCCCGGAGCGGAACCGGCCCACTACGACATCACGCTGGACGCCGAGGAGGGGGCCGAGCTCAACTGGTCCCCCGAGCAGCTTGTTTCGGCGCACGGCAGCGAACTCGTGATGACCACCGTCGTGCAACTCGCCCGCACCGCACGGCTGATGCTGCGCGAGGAACAGATTCTCGGCCGGCACGGAGAAAGCACCGGCACGCTCCTGAGCAGGCTCACCGTCCGCCGCTGCGGACGTCCCCTCCTCGATCAGCAGCTGGCGTACGGGCCTGGCGCACCGGGCGGCTGGGACGGCCCGGCCGCGCTCGGCGGCCATCGCGCCCTCGGCCAACTGCTCTGCGTGGACCCGGCCTTCGACGGCAAGGGACCGGAATCCCGGCTGCTGGGATCCACCGCCGTACTCACCAGGCTCGCCGGCCCCGCCGTTCTGGTGACCGCGCTCGCCGCCGACGCGAGGGAGCTGCGCTCCGTGCTGGACCGGGCAGCGGACGAACTGGCGCCCTCCACCGAGGGCTGAACTCCGCTGGCAGGACATCACTGTCCGGTTATCGATTCGGTAAAGAAGTAGGTGTGTGATCTGTCCTCAGGCAGCTCACAGGAGACAGGATCCGCGGAAGGTACCGACTGAACAGCGCCGCACCCGAAGGCGCTTCACCATGGGGGAGGTTCCACTTGAGACGCACAGCAGCGCTCGGCTCGGCCGGCGCTCTGATCGCGGGCACGCTCATAGCGGGCGCGATAGCCGCACCGGCTGCCACCGCCGACGGCCGCCACCACAACGGCTCCGAGGCGCGCGGCGTCCAGCTCGCCGCGGCACGCGCGGCCAGGGCCGGCATCGACTGGGCGGACTGTCCGGCCGACTGGGCCATCGCAGCGCCGATCCAGTGCGGATGGGTCACCGTCCCGCTCGACTACGCCAGGCCCGACGGCAAACAGATCAAGATAGCCGTCGACCGGCATGTCAGCACCGGAACCAGCAGTGAGCGCCAGGGCGCCCTGATCTACAACCCGGGCGGTCCCGGCGGCTCGGGCATGGCGTTCCCCAAGCGGATCGCGACGAAGAGCCCGCTCTGGCTCAACACGGCCAAGGCTTACGACTTCGTGGGCTTCGACCCCCGAGGCGTCGGCCATTCGGCGCCGATCTCCTGCATCGACCCGCAGGAGTTCGTCAAGGCGCCCAAGGCCGACCCGGTGCCCGACACCGAGGCCGACAAGCGTGCCCAGCGCAAGCTCGCCGCCGAGTACGCGGACGGCTGCGCCGAACGCAGCGGCGACATGCTGCCGCACATGACGACGCCGAACACCGCACGCGACCTGGACGTCATCCGCGCCGCGCTCGGTGAGAAGAAGCTCAACTACCTGGGCGTCTCCTACGGCACCTACCTGGGCGCGGTCTACGGCACGCTGTTCCCGTCCCACGTCCGCCGCATGGTCGTCGACAGCGTCGTCAACCCGGCGAAGGACAACATCTGGTACCAGGCGAACCTCAACCAGGACATCGCCTTCCAGAAGCGCTGGGACGACTGGAAGGCCTGGGTCGCGGCCAACGACGCCACCTTCCACATCGGCGACACGCCGCAGAAGGTGGAACAGGAGTGGCTGAAGCTGCGCGCAGCAGCCAAGAAGAGCCCGATCGGCGGCGTCCTCGGCCCCGCCGAACTCATCGGCTTCTTCCAGAGCGCCCCGTACTACGACTCCGCCTGGGCACCCACCGCCCGGACCTGGAGCGCCTACCGGGCCGGGGACACCCAGGCACTGCTCGACGCCGCCGCCCCCGACCTGTCGGACACCGCGGGCAACATCCGGTCCGAGAACAGCAACGCCGTGTACACGGCGGTCGAGTGCGCCGACGCCAAGTGGCCCACCAGCTGGCAGAAGTGGGACCGCGACAACACCCGGCTGCACAAGGACTACCCGTTCATGACGTGGGCCAACGCCTGGATGAACCTTCCCTGTGCGACCTGGCAGGCCAAGCAGCAGACCCCGCTGGACGTCCGCACCGGCAAGGGACTGCCGCCGGTGCTGATCGTGCAGTCCACGCGTGACGCCGCCACTCCGTACGAGGGCGCCGTCGAGCTGCACAAGCGCTTCAGGGGCTCGCGCCTCATCACGGAGGCGGGCGCCGGATCGCACGGCGTCACCGGCCTGGTCAACCCCTGCATCAACGAGCGGGTGGACAGCTACCTGCTCACCGGGGCGACCGACCGGCGCGATGTGACGTGCACCCCGCACGCCACGCCGAAGCCGTAGGACCCGGGTGACGGACGGGCCGCCGGCAGACTGCCGGCGGCCCGTTCCTGTCGGTGCGCCCGGCTCACACCCCCCGGTCGTACCGCTCCAGCCAGGCGTCCTCCGCCGCGTAGTCGAAGAGCCCGGTGCCGTAGGCGCGCACCATCGCCGGATAGGCGTCCGTCCAGTCGCGGCCCGCCAGCTGCCCGACGATCCACTCGACCGTCTCCGGCAGCGACTCGGCGTAGCCCGTCACCGCCCGGTACCCGAGCTCCCGCTCCGCCGCGCTCATGTCGTACACGACGGGATGCGGAGTGCTCCAGGGCGTGTCACCCACGCCCTCCGGTGTGGCGGCCCCCGGCATCAGTACGGTCTGCGCGCTCCGGCCCAGGACCGCGTCCACCGCCTCGCCGATCTCCGCGACCGTCGGTGCCTGCGGATCGGCGGCGTTGAGCACCCGCGAGCCCGGCTTCAGAGCGGCGAGGCGGATCAGCTCCGCCACATTGGCGGCATGGACGGGATGGAAGCGCGAGGTTCCCCCGTACGCCAGGACCCGCCGCGTGCGGCCGTCCAGGGCCCGCTTCACGAAGTAGAGCTCCCGCGGTGAGCGGCAGTACGGACCGTGGACCGCCCCCGCCCGCAGCAGGGTGACCGGCAGTGTGTCACCCGCCGCCAGCAGGTCCTGCTCCAGCCGCACCTTCCGCGTCGCGTAGGTGGCCCCGCCCGGCGCGACCGTGGCCTGCGACTCCGGGACCGGAACCGGGTAGCGCGGCGCCCCGTCCGGCTCGCCCTGGGTGTCGAAGTTGCGGCCGCGATCGTCCTCGTACACCGCACCGCTGGAGATGACCACCGCGGAACCGATGCGGTCCGAGAGCGCCGTCAGCTGCCGGGCGTGCTGCTCTCCGTACGCCACCATGTCGACCAGCACGTCACAGCCGTCGCTTAGCGCCGCCGCGAGCGCGCCGTCCTCGTCGCGGTCCAGTGCGACCGTGCGGACGTCCTCGTGCCCACCCGTGTCACGGCCGCCGCTGCGCGAGGCGGCGGTGACGTCCCAGCCGTCCTCGACGAGCGAGCGCACCGCGGCCCGTCCGATCTGACCCTTTGCTCCCAGCACCCATGCATGTCCCTTGCTCATGCACGCAGGCTAGGCGGCGCCGGGTGCCCGGAACAGCGGGGTTCACCGACCGCGAATCCGCCGTCAGCGTCGACGTTTCGGGAACTTCCCCGCACCTTCCCGCTGTTCGGCCGCCTTCACCTTGGCCGCGTACTCGTCGACGTACTCCTGACCGGAGAGACCGAGAATCGCGTACATGATCTCGTCGGTGACCGCCCGGATCGCCGCCTTCTCGTTCTCCAGACCGGCGTAGCGCGAGAAGTCCAGCGGTTCACCGAAGCGGATGGTGACCTGTTTGATGCGCGGGACGGCCTTCCCCGGCGGCTGGATCTCGAACGTGCCGACCATCGCGCACGGCACCACCGGAACCTGCGCCCGGATGGCCATCACCGCCACACCGACCTTGCCCTTGTAGAGCCGGCCGTCGTGCGAACGGGTGCCCTCCGGGTAGATCCCGAGCAGCTCGCCCCTGCCCAGCACCCCGATCCCCTCGCGGATCGCCGCCTGCCCCGCCTCCTTGCCCGACCGGTCCACCGGGATCTGCCCGGCACTGCGGAAGAACGCGGCGGTCAGACGGCCCTTCACACCGGGCCCGGTGAAGTACTCCGCCTTCGCGAGGAAGGTGACCCGCCGCTTGATGATCGCCGGCATCAGGAAGTGGTCGGAGAAGGACAGGTGGTTGCCTGCGATGATGGCCGCGCCCTCCGCCGGAATGTTCTCCATCCCCTTGATGACGGGACGGAAGAACAGCCGCAGCAGCGGCCCCAGGACGACGTACTTGAGCACGTAATAGAACACGGGCGGCTCCAAGCTCTGACGGATGGGCTCCGGGGCTGCGTTCTCCCAGGTCAGCGAATGTCTGTGTGGGAACAGCCTAGGGCCGCCCCGCGATTCTTGTAACCGTCCGCGACCGCGGCGACTTGATGTCGTGCGTGCGGGCGCGGATCCGGATCCCTCGGCGCCGCCGCGGCGGCGGGCGTCACCGTTCCCGCGGTGCTCCGAGGGCCGCGCGCACATGACACCGCCCCCTGCCGGTCCTCCGGCAGGGGGCGGGTCCGTTGGGAGACCCGGGGCCCGGCCCCCGCCACCGTGTCAGGACGGGGACGGGGGCCGGATCGCGGGATCAGGGGGCGGTGCCCCAGGAGAGCGCGCCGGTGATGTACACACCGATCTTGGCCGCGTCGGCGAAGGTCGTCGACGTGGAACGGCTGTAGTCGTCCGCCTCGTTGAAGTTGGACCAGTCGCTCTTGTTCAGCCGCAGCTGCATCTCACCCGTGGACGCGCCGGCCGCCAGGGTGCCGCTGCCGAAGCCGACCTCCAGGTAGTGGCTGGCACCGGCCGCCGAGCCGGCGGTCTTCACACCGTGTGTCAGGTTCCCGCAGCCGATGACCGCGTAGTCGCACGAGGTACCGAAGGTGGAGGCACCCGCCTCGGGCGTGAACCAGTAGCGCAGCTTCACCGTGGACAGGTCCACGGCGGTGCTGCCGGTGTTGACCAGCTGCAGGCCCATCCGGATCTGGTTGTCGGTCGCGGAGGAGTCGGTGTTCTTGTACTGGACCTTGAGCGTGCCCGTTCCGGTGCCGCCGCCCGCGGACGTGGTGGCGGACAGTGCCGAGGAGGCCGCCGAGACGTTTCCGGCCGCGTCCTTCGCCTTGACCGTGTAGCTGTACGCGGTCGACGCCGACAGACCCGAGTCCGTGTACGAGGTCGTGGTGGAGGAGCCCACCTTCACGCCGCCGCGGAACACGTCGTAGCCGGTCACCGCGGTGTTGTCGGTGGACGCCGTCCAGGACAGCGAGACGCTGCCACTGGTCTTCGCCGTCACGGTCACACCGGTCGGCGCGGTCGGCGCCTGGGTGTCGCTGCCGCCGCCCGGGTTGCCGCCACCGTTGATCGGCGGGTAGGCGTTGCGCACGAGCTCCTGGAACTGCGCGGAGAACCAGTGGCCCGCGAGCGGGGAGTTCGCCAGGGCGCCGGTCATGCTGTTGCCGTTGCGGCCGTTACCGGTGTACGTGGGGTCGCACATCCGGTCGAAGCCCTTGCCCTCGTCGTTGTCGATGGGGGCGCTGTTGCCGTCCGACTCCCCCGGGGGCTTGGCCCAGACGTACGCGTCGATTCCCGCCTCGGGGGCAGCGGTGGGACGCTCGCCGATGCCGGCGCCGCTCTGGTTGCACCAGTTGCCGGCGTGGATACGCCGGTCGACCCGGCCGCCGTTGACGTAGTCGTCCACGCTGGTCAGCGGGCCGGGACCGGTGGGCCGTGCGGAGCCGCCCCAGCCGTTGCGGGCCGTGTCGATCAGCATGCCGATGTTGGAGTTGAAGCCCTGGCCCACCAGCAGCGTACGCAGCGCCTGGGCAAACGACAGCTCATCGTTGTAGTAGTTCCAGTCGACCCACTTGGACTGGCGCACCGTGGTGCCGTTCACCGAGTCGGTGATCTTGAAGTTCGGCTCCTTGAGAGCCGAGTAGTTGGCCGTGTTCACGATGAAGCCGGTCACGTCGTTGACCGTGGCGCCCTCGGACGTGGCGGCCTTCTTGAACTCCGTGGCGGCCGGGCCCATGTTGCTGTCCCAGCCCAGCCAGCCGTGGTGGGCGGCGTCGATGTAGTTGTAGACGTTCGGGATGGCGCCGAGGGTGTGCAGGGCGTAGCCGACACCCTTCTCGTAGTTGCCGTTCGCCTTCATCGTCGCGCAGGCGTCGGTGGAACCGGCGGTGCCGCCCGCGTTGGTGACGATGTTGGGCAGCGAGTCGGGCTCGATGATGGTGACGATCCGCAGGCTGGCGTAAGCCGGGTCGGCGAGGATGTCGGAGATCGGGTCGATGTACTCGTTCTTGTACCGGTCCAGCTCCGTCGGGCCGAGCTCACCGTTCGAGGCCAGCGCCGCGCAGTCGCGTCCCGGCAGGTCGTAGATGACGACCTGGAACAGGTTCGCGCCCTGGTCCAGCGCGGTGTCCAGGTGCTCGCGCAGGCTCATCGCGGAGGCCGAGCCCTCGATGGCCGCGATGCGGTCCATCCAGACGAAGGCCGGAGTGTCGGCGATGGCGGCGCCACCCGGTTCGGCCGCCGCCTTGGCGGACCAGTCCGGGTTCACGTACGCCGTGGCGCCCACATAGGGGTTGTCGACCCGCGCGGCCGCCGAGGCGGTGGTGGGTATCGCCACCATCAGCGCCGCGCCCATGGCCAGGGCGGAGACTGCTGCCAGCCTCCGGCGCAGCCCGTGCTTGATCGTGCCTCTGGTACTCATTGCGGCTCCGTGCTCCTCTCGTACGCCCGCGGAAGTTCTCCGCGGACGGCTTGTGGGGGTGTTGCTCCGGGTCGCCGTCGGCGGGGACGGTGACCCGTGGTCCGTCGGTGAGGACGGTGGTGGTTCCCCGATGGCGGGCAGAGCGGGGTGAATGGATAGCCCGCCATCGGGAGTTCGTCGGCCGGCCGGCCGTTCGGGGCCGGTCATGGGGCGGTGCCCGCGGACAGGGCGCCGTTGACGTACACCCCGACCTTCGAGGCGTCGGCGAAGGCCGTGTTGGCGGCCCTGCTGTAGTCGTCGGTCTCGTCGAAGGAGGACCAGTCGGCCTTGTTGAGCCGCAGCTGGAGCTCTCCGGTGGAGGCGCCGGGGGCCAGGCTGCCGCCGGTGAAGCCGACCTCCAGGTAGTGGTCCGCGCCCGGCCCGGCGGAACCGGACGGCGTCACGCGGTGGGTGACCTTGCCGCAGCCGAGCACCGCGTAGTCGCACGAGGTGCCGTACGAGGCGGAGCCGGACTCGCCGCTGAACCAGTAGCGCAGGGCGACCTTGCTCAGGTCCACCGCCGTGGTGCCGGTGTTGACCAGCTGGAGGCCGGGCCTGATCTGGTTGTCGCCGGGCGACGCGTCGTTGTTCTTGTACTGGACCTTGAGCGCGCCGGTGCTTCCTCCGCCGCCTGCCGCGGTGGTCGCGCTGACCGCCGCGGAGGCCGCCGAGGTGTTCCCTGCCGCGTCCCTGGCCCGCACGGTGTAGCTGTGCGAGGACGAGGCGGCGAGACCGGTGTCGGTGAACGAGGCGGACGCGGTGGAGCCCGCCTTCACCCCGTCGCGGTAGACGTCGTACCCGCTGACCCCGGTGTCGTCCGTCGCCGGGGTCCAGGTCAGCGAGACCGAACTGCCGGTCGTGCCGGTCACGGCCACGCCCGTCGGCACCGTCGGTGCCCGGGTGTCCTCCGCGCCGCCACCGGACTCCGTGCTCGCCTCGAAGGAGAACCGGTTCATCCCGAGGCCCTGACCGCCCTGCCAGATCTCGAACCCGGCCTCGGCGTCGATGAGGTAGTGCGCCGGGTCGATCGACCCGCGGCCCACGCCGTCGTCGATCAGGTCCTTCACATCGAAGTCGGCGAGCTCGGTGGCGCCGCCCTGGAGGACGTACGAGATCACCTTCCAGCCCGAGGCGCCGGGACCGGTCCACACGTCCCAGTTCCGGCCGTCGAGCTGCACGGTCGCGGTGCGGGACCCGATCGGCTGGACGCCCCCGCGGTGGTTCATCCAGATCATGACCTCGGTGCCGTCCGGCTGGTCGTCGGTGACCGGCGCCGAGTTGAACCAGATGTCCATCGACACGTTGTACGCGCCGGAGCCGACCTGGGTGGTCGACCAGTCGGTGCGTACGCTGCCCAGCTCGTCGACGCGCAGCGGCAGCCCGCTGTTTGTCGTGCACGCTCCCCAGTGACAGCCCTTGTAGCTGGACGGGTACGTCGCCGGCGCGCCGTTCGTCGGCAGGGAGAACGAGGACTTGGTGACGCTCCAGGCGCCCGTGGCCGGATCGACGCTGACGCACTGCTCGGTCTCGGAGTTCCACTCGTTCTGCTGGTAGAGGTACTCCCCGCCCCGCAGCTCGGTGGTGCCCCACGGGGTGCAGTCGGTGACCGGTGCGGCCGAGGCGGCCGGGGCGCCGGTGAGCATCGACGCGGCGGCGAGCACGAGCGCCGCCCCCGCCCCCGCCAGCGCCGGCAGCCTCGGGCCGGTCACGGCTCGACCCCCCAGGCAAGGGTGCCGGCGACGTAGGCGCCCACCTTGGAGGCGTCCGCGTACGCGGTGTTGGTGGCCCGGCTGTAGTCGTTGCCCTCGTTGAAGTTGGACCAGTCGCTCTTGTTGAGCCGCAGCTGGACCTCACCCGTCGACGCGCCTGCGGCCAGCGTGCCGGCACCACCGGTGAAGCCGACCTCCAGATAGCGGTCGGCACCCGTCTTCGGGCTGGACACGGCGACCACCGAGTGGGTGATGTTGGACGAGCCGAGCGCGGCGTAGTCGCAGTACGTGCCGAAGGTGCTCGGGCCGCCGTCGGAGGTGAACCAGTAGCGCACCTTCACCGTTGACAGGTCGATCGGGGCGCTGCCCGTGTTCACTACCTGCAGGCCGAGCCTGATCTGGTTGTCGGTGGCGGACGAGTCGGTGTTCTTGTACTGGACCTTCACCGCGCCGGTGCCGGTCGAGCCTCCGCTCTTCGTGGTGGCGGTGACCGCGGCCGACATTGCCGAGGTGTTGCCGCCCGCGTCCCGTGCCGCGACCGCGTAGCTGTACTCGGTCGCCGCGGCGAGGCCCGGGTCGGTGAACGTCCGGGTGGTGGCGTTGCCCGCCAGTACCCCGTTGCGGTACACGTCGTAGCCGGTCACGGCCACGTTGTCGGTGGCGGCCGACCAGGAGAGCGAGACACTGCTGCTGGTCGTCGCGGTCACGGTGAGACCGGCCGGTACCGTCGGTGCCTCGGTGTCCCCGCCCGGCTCGCTGCCGCCCTCCACCAGCAGCTCCGCGTAGATCGCGAAGGCCAGGGCGAGCGCCGCCTGCGCCCAGAACCGGTGGTAGGTGAAGGTGGGGGCCGCGCCGCCGTCCAGGTAGGCCTGCACCTTCGGCCAGTCCGGGTCGTCGCGGTACCAGCTCCGGATGTCGATGAAGGTCGACCCCGGCTCGACGGTGTCGCCGTTCGGCATCGTGCCCGACCATCCGGCCGGGATGTACACCTCGTCGTTGAAGCGGTTGTAGTCCTTCCTGGTCTCCGGCACCGAGATGCCCTTGGCGGTCGCGTTCAGCGCCATCGCGTCCAGCAGCGCCTTGGCGAGCGCCGCCGCGTTCTGGTCACCCGACTTGGCTGCGTAGTAGGTGAGGGTCTTGACGTACGCAGCGCCCACACCGACGTCGTTGGCGTAGTCCACCACCGTGACGTGCAGGCCCGCGTTGGTCCCGGGGGACGCCGCGTTCCAGGTGTCGGGCTGGCCCGACCAGTTGAGCGTGGAGGGGAAGCGGAAGCTGCCGTCGGCGCCCACCGTCGTCTCGGACGAGGCCCAGGCGACCCACTTGGACAGCACGGCCTTCGCGGACGCGTTGCCCGTCTCGTGGTAGTAGGCCGCGAGGCGCTCCATGCCCCACGCCTGGAAGCCGAACCAGTTGTTGCTCGCCGGGTCGTGGTAGACCGGCTGCCAGTCGTACGCCATGCCGTAGAAGGTCGGTGTGCCGGCGGGCGGCTTGCTGTAACTCCCCTCCCAACTGTTGGTGCAGCCGCCCGCGAACGCGCCCTCGCTCGACTGCAGCCAGGTCAGGAACTCCAGCTGCCGGGTCAGGCTCTTGGTCCAGTCGCCCTTGGCCGTGGCCGACTTGGGGGTCAGCGCCGGTACGTTGGACAGCGCGTAGGCCGCCAACGGGTTCTGGTAGCCCTGGTGCGAGGCGCTGTCACCGATGCGCCAGGCCCATCCGCCGCCGCTGCCCGCCGCGGCGCCGCCCCAGGCGTAGTACCAGGACAGCAGGTAGTGCTGGGAGTCGCGGCCGGAACCGGCCGGGCAGGAGGCCGGATCGGTGCAGTCGCCGACCCTCTTGAAGTACTTGTCGAACATGGCGTAGCGGAGGTAGTCGCCCATCTTGGCGGCCTTCGCGAGCGAGCCGGCGACCTCGCTCCCCTTGCCCTGGGCCGTGGCCCAGCGGTACGCCCAGTAGGCAGCCTGCACCGCGCGGGCGTCGGCGTCCGGCGCGTTGGTGTACTTCCACTGCTTGGCGTAACTGGAGTCGCCCACGAACAGATCGAGATATCCGTTGGGACCGCCGTACTTGAACAGGTCCGTGGTGGGCTGGGGGACCGTCTCCCACACCGATTCCTGCGCGCCGCGCTGGTAGGTGTTGATGAAGGAGGCGCCGGCGCCCGGCCCGGCCTCGCCACCGGTGCCCGGCTTGTTGCCGTAGCCGTAGACGTTGTCCAGGTCCATCAGCCAGTGCATGCCGTAGACGTCCATCGTCCCGTAGGACGCGGCGAGTTCCGTGGCGAGCGGGTCCGCGCCGGACTTGACCGTGCCGTCCAGCGCGGAGGGATAGGCGCTGGGCAGCGGGTGTTCGGGGGCGTAGGTCGCGGGGGACGACGGGTTGTAGGAGTCGGCGGTCGACTGGTCGGCGTGCTGGGGGATGATGGTCTTCTCGGCCACCGCCCAGGCCGCGTTGAAGGGCGCCCAGTCGCCGGTCACCCGGCCGTACGCAGCCTCCAGCCACATCCAGAAGCTGACGGCCTCCGACGTGGTCTGGTGGCCGTGGTCGGGTGCCTCGACCATCAGGGTCTCGACCGAGTGGTACGGCAGGCCGTCCGGGCTGAAGTAGCCGTTGGCGGAGGCCTTGATCTTGCCGTACTGGGTGAGGAAGGCCTGCGTGTACGGGTCGTCGGCCGCGGCCGCACGGGCGCCGGTGCCGGCCGCCGGGGATGCGGGCTGGGCGATGGCGGTGCCCTGTACCAGGCCCGCGGCGAGCAGGCTGCCGCCCAGGGCGCTGCTGAATGTTCTACGAGATATCGACACAAATCCTCCATTGGCGGGTGTCGTCGGGGGGGAGGGAGGGGGGAAGAGGGGGACGGGGGTTGAGCGGGAAGTGCGGCGGGGAACGTGAGCGGGGAAGTGCGGCGGGGAGCCCCGGCGGGGAAGTGCGGCGGGGAGTGGAAGGCGGTGCCGGTGCGGCCGACGGTCAGGGCTCGATGCCCCAGACCAGCTCGCCGCCGGCGTAGACGGCGATCCTCGTGGCGTCCGCGTACACGGTGCCGGATCCGTGGCTGTAGTCGTCCGACTCGTCGAAGTTCGACCAGTCCGTCTTGCTGAGGCGCAGCTGGATCTCGCCGGTGGTGGCACCCGGGGCCAGACTGCCGCCGGTGAAGCCGACTTCGAGGTAGTGGTCGGCGCCGGCCTTCGGGGTGGTGGCGGCGACGACCCGGTGGGTTACGGTGGAGCAGCCGATCGGGGACCAGTCGCACCAAGTGCCGTATGTAGAGGCCCCGTTGTCGGAGCTGAACCAGTAACGGACCGTCACGTCCGAGAGGCTGGCCGCCGCGGTGCCGGTGTTCACGAGTTGGAGGCCGGGCTTGATCTGGTTGTCGCCCGCCGAGGAGTCGCTGCTGCGGTACTGCACCTTGAGTGCGCCGGGGTCGCCGCCCTCGCCGCCCCCGTCGTCGCCGCCGAGCGCGGTGCGTACGGCGGAGTACGCGGGCTTGGGCAGCAGGTTCTCGTCGTACAGATTGGCAGCACCCTGCCCCGGGAACGTGCTCGGAACCCAGGAGTACTTGTCCGTGTAGTCCCAGACGGTGATGCCGACGCAGCGCGCGACCGCCAGGCAGGCCTCGGTCGTCTGCCGGTAGTACGAGGACTGGGTCGCGGTCTTGGCCGCGTCGGCCGGCAGCTGCATCCGCACGTCGAGTTCGGTGACCGCCACGTCGAGTCCGAGATCGGCGAACCGCTGCATGTTCGCCTGCATCTGGTACGGGAAGCCGTACTGGACGGCCAGATGCGCCTGCATGCCGACGCCGTCGAGCGGCACACCCTCGTCGAGCAGTTCGCTCACCAGGGCGTACATGGCGTCGCTCTTCGCGCCGAGACCCTCGATGTTGTAATCGTTGATGTACAGCTTGGCGTCGGGGTCCGCGGCGTGTGCGGCGCGCAGGGCGGTGGCGATGTAGTCGCTGCCCATGGCGGTGTAGAAGGGACTCGTGCGGAAGGTCCCGTCCTCGTTGAACGGTTCGTTCACCACGTCCCACGCGGAGACCGCGCCACGGTAGTGCGTGGCTTCGGCGGTGACGTGGTTCGTCATGGCCGCCTCCACCTGCGCCGACGGCAGCGAGCCGACCCAGCCGGGCAGCTGGCTGTGCCAGACGAGGGTGTGGCCCCGCACGGTCTGGCCGTGCTGCTCCGCGAAGTCGGTGATCACATCGCCCTTGGCGAAGTTGAACTGGCCCTGTACCGGCTCGGTGGTGTCCCACTTCATGGAGTTGCCGGGGGTGATCTGCCCGAACTCGGAGCCCAGGACGGCCGCGTACGCCCCATCGGGCAGTTCGGGGTTGTCGGTGGCGGAACCGAAGTACTTGCCCTGGGCGGAGGCGAGTTCATGCAACGTGCCCTGCGTGGCCGCGGTCGCCGGTCCGCCCGTCAGGGTGGTGGCGAGGGCCAGGACTCCGACCAGGAGGGTCGGGAGCCCTCCGGTGCGGCTGTGTCGACAGCGCTTCACCAAGCTCATGACAAACGCCTTCCTCGGCCGGGCAGCGTGGAGCGTTGCGGGGAGCGCGGCTGCGCCCCGTAACGCCCTTTTCGCCACCCGGAATTGGGGGAGAGGGGAGGGGAGTGGAGTGTGCAAGTCTTGATTGTGGGAGCGCTCCCAAGGTGGCGTGGTGATGGGCACCTGTCAAGACTTAAATCACAACTGGCTTACGGGCGCGTTAACTCGGCCATACGTCGAACGGACGCCGGGGGCAGTGCGGTTGACGGTTCCGGGAGCCGCCTGTGGTGCTCGCCGGCCGGACGGTTCCCGCTGCCCCGTGAATGCGCTGCCGGGCGTGGGGGTGGAGGTGCGTGCGGGGCGGGCGAGGTGTGTTCGCGATCGCGTGCCCACGGCCGAGGAAGGCGCCGAGGAGGGTTCCGCGGCCGTGCACGTTGGGTGAGGTCGGGGACGGTCCCGCATCGGGGCGACGGTGCCCGGCGGGTCGGCGCCGCTGCCGCACGTCGCTGGCGCGCCGTCCGGCGAATCCGCTGGACAGTCGCGTGGAGGTGCGGCGGCCGGCGGGCCCGGGGAGGCGGCTGTGCCGGTCGCCCTCGCATTGCGCGAGTGGTTCAATCCCGTACCGATTCTGGCTCAGAGTGACGAACCGGCCGCGCCGAGGAGGTGCGGACGAGTCGACCGCGCGGCGTACGCGAAGGCGTATGCGAGCGGTCGCCCAGCCGCCGAAACCGGTCTCCCGGGCGCCGCGGAGAGCCGTCTCAGCGCACCGTGAGCGAGCCGTGCATCGTCGGATGGATGGTGCAGATGTACGGATACGAGCCCGGCCGGGCCGGAGCGGCGAAGGTGACCTTTTGCCCCGACTTCACCTGTCCCGTGTCGAAGGCCCCGGCGCCGGTGGCCGTCACGGTGTGCGTTGCCGCGTCCTTGTTGAACACGGTGACCTTCGCGCCCGGGGCGACGGTCAGGGCGGCCGGATGGAACGCGAAGTCCTTGATCGTGATCAGGGCGCCGCCTGCCGGCCGGGAGGCGGTCGGAGGCGTGGGGGAGGCGGAGGGCGAGGAGCCGCCACCGCCGCCGGAACAGCCGGCCAGGGCGGTGGCGCAGGCCACCGAGACCGCCACGGCTAGGGCGTGTTGTGAAAGTCCCGTCCGGCTCGCGACGCCCGGCACGGCACCTCGCCGCGTTGTCGGGATCGCCCGAGTACGTCCAGTACGCGGGCGACCCTCCGCCTTGCGATGCACCGCACCGGACGCCGCGAGCCCCGCCCTCCGGGCGGACGACGCTACTTTCAAAACACGCCCTGGGAGCGCCCTCATCGGAAGCAGTGCGGGCACGGCTCAGTACCCCCCGTTGTTCGAGGCAGAGGGGGAGGGTGCGGCCTTCGTGATCTTGTTCCCGGCGGCGTCGAGCACGTACCAGGCCGCACCGAATCCGTTCGATCCCTGTCCGTTGGTGTCGCCGGCGTTCGTGTCGCCCGCGTAGCGGTACAGCGGATGACCGTTGTAGGTGATCTCCTCGCGGCCGTCGTCGCGCGTCGTGGTGCCGAGCAGGGACGCCTTCACGCCCTTGCCGGCGACCGGCTTCCCGGTGACGGTCACGGGCGGCCAGGACTTCGCGCAGTCGCCGTCGCAGGTCGACCGGGAGGCGGTGTCCGCCTCCCAGAGGTAGAGCGTCCGCCCGTCGCCGTCCACCAGGATGGTGCCCAGAGGGCCCGACGCGGTCGCCACGGTCCCGGACGCCGCGCCGGTCGCGGACGGCGTGGCCGAAGCCGGGCCGCCGCTCCCGCCGTCGTCCGAACATCCGCCGAGTACGGCGGCCAGCAGGCTCACCGTCGCGGCCGCGGCCGCTCCTGCGCGGTACCCCATCACGAACTCCTCGGACCCGGCCGCCGTGCCGGCGGCATCGTGGCCCGAACAGTAGGCGCGCGGCCGTCCGGCCCCGGGCAGGCGCTCGGGGTGAACCGCGGGCCGGCACCGTCCGGGTGTACGGAGCCGGCCGT
Organism: Streptomyces sp. NPDC048211; assembly: GCF_043202315.1. Taxonomy (NCBI): domain Bacteria; kingdom Bacillati; phylum Actinomycetota; class Actinomycetes; order Kitasatosporales; family Streptomycetaceae; genus Streptomyces; species Streptomyces sp. NPDC048211. Next base: position 192,018 of record NZ_JBIDAD010000009.1, on the reverse strand, counting down.
CCCTGGTCCGTTCGGCTCAGGTCTCGCGGGTGGCGACCATTCCCATCGTGATCAGCCCCAGCACCACCCAGCCGAACCAGAGCCAGCCGTTGCTCCCCAGCGCCACCGTGTACGCGGTGACTGCCACCAGGGCACCTACGGTGAGCACTCCCATTGCCTTCGTGGATCCGGACATGCGCGCACCCTCCTCATCGGCCGCGCGGCCGTGACTGCCATCGTCACCCCGAAGGCCCCTCCACCGCTACTGTCCGCGCGCCTGCAGCGAGGCGAGATAGGCGTTGTACGCCTGCAGCTCCTGGTCGCCGTCCCGGTCCGCGGCACGGTCCGTGCGCTTCGCCGTCCGCTGTTCCGAGCGGTACCACTGGAACACCAGGGCCACCAGGACCAGGACCGACGGGATCTCGCTGAACGCCCAGGCGATGCCGCCCGCCGCGTTCTGGTCGGACAGGGCGTCGATGCCGAGCGAGGCCGGGGGGTTCTCGTAGACCTTCACCATGGGCTGGCTCGCCATCATCAGCGCGATACCGAAGAAGGCGTGGAACGGCATCCCGGCGAACAGTTCCAGCATCCGCATCAGATAGCCCGGGCGGTGCGGCCCCGGGTCGATGCCCATGATCGGCCAGAAGAAGACCAGGCCGACCGCGAGGAAGTGCACCATCATCGCGAGGTGCCCGAGGGTCGAACCCATCAGGAAGTCGAAGAGCGGGGTGAAGTACAGGGCGTACAGGCTGGCGATGAAGAGCGGGATGGTGAACACGGGGTGCGTGATGATCTTCATGTAGCGGCTGTGCAGCACCATCAGGAGCAGCTCGCGGGGCCCCTTCCTGCCACGCGCCGCGACCGGCAGGGCACGCAGTGCGAGGGTCACGGGCGCACCCAGCAGCAGCAGGATCGGCGACAGCATGCTGATCACCATGTGCTGCACCATGTGCACGCTGAACATGACCATGCCGTAGTCGTTCAGCTTGGTGCACATCACCAGGGCGATGGTCAGGACCCCGACGACGAAGAAGGCGATCCTGCTGACCGGCCACGCGTCCCCGCGCCCGCGCAGCCGCAGCACGGCGTACCCGTACAGGACCACTGCGAGCACGCAGCCCGTCAGGAAATACGGGTCCGCGGAGAACTGGAGCCCGCGTCCCAGCGTGAACGGCGGCAGATCCATGTTCATGCCGTGCCCGCTGTGATCCATCTGTTCACTCCCGATGGGGACGCCGGGACGTCCCCGTTTCGTGCCGGTTGTCCCGACCAGAGTAGAACCGCCCCCGGCCGCGGATGCGGCCGGGGGCGGTTCTGGAAGGGGTGTGGCTCAGAGCACGCACTCCGCCTCGGAGTACCGCTCCGCCGGGACCGTCTTCAGGGTCTCCACGGCGTCGGCCAGGGGCACCATCGTGATGTCCGTGCCGCGCAGGGCCGTCATCATGCCGAACTCCCCGCGATGCGCCGCCTCCACCGCGTGCCAGCCGAAGCGGGTCGCCAGGACGCGGTCGTACGCGGTCGGCGTGCCGCCGCGCTGTACGTGGCCGAGGATCACCGGGCGCGCCTCCTTGCCCAGGCGCTGCTCCAGCTCGATGGAGAGCTGCGTCGCCACACCGGCGAAGCGCTCGTGACCGTAGACGTCCTTGACGCCCGACTCGAACTCCATGGAGCCCGCACGCGGCTTCGCGCCCTCGGCGACCACGACGATCGCGAACTTCTTGCCGGCCGAGAAGCGCCGGCCGACCAGCTCGGTCAGCTCGTCGATGTCGAAGGGACGCTCCGGAACGACGATGGCGTGTGCGCCGGCCGCCATCCCCGAGTGCAGGGCGATCCAGCCCGTGTGACGGCCCATGACCTCGACGATCATGACGCGCTGGTGGGACTCGGCGGTGGTCTTCAGCCGGTCGAGGGCCTCGGTGGCCACACCCACCGCGGTGTCGAAACCGAAGGTCACGTCGGTGGAGGCGATGTCGTTGTCGATCGTCTTCGGTACGCCGACGATCGGCAGACCCGCCTCGGACAGCAGGTTGGCCGCCTTCAGCGTGCCCTCGCCGCCGATCGGGATGATCGCGTCGAGGCCGAGGTCCGCGACATGGCCCCTGGCCGTCTCCACACCGCCGCGCAGATGCGCGGGCTGGACCCGGGAGGAACCGAGGATCGTGCCGCCGCGGGCGAGGATGCCGCCGACCGCGTCGAGGTCGAGCTTGCGGTAGTCGCACTCGAGGAGGCCCCGCCACCCGTCGTGGAAGCCGATGACCTCGTCGCCGTGGTCGACCACAGCGCGGTGGACGACGGAACGGATGACCGCATTGAGGCCGGGGCAGTCGCCGCCGGAGGTGAGCACACCAATTCGCATTGCCCGGGGAACCTTTGCAACGTGGGCCGACGACCGGACCACGTCGTCCGGTTGGATCCCCGCCACCCTACCGGCGCAGGGTGGCGGGACCGAACCGGGCGTCCGCCTGCTGGACTCCGCTCAGCTGAGCGAATTACGCCTCATCAGGCGGGCTGTGTCGCCGCGGCGATCCGCTCGGCGCGCAGCGCCTCGTACCAGCGGTCGTCGGTGGGCGGCAGCGCGTTCACATCGAGGGCCAGCTTCAGCAGCAGGTCCGCGATCAGCGGGTTGCGGGCCATCACGGGCCCGTGCATGTACGTACCGAAGACGGTGTCGTTGTACGCGCCCTCGGTGCCGTCCCCCGTGCCGTTGCCCCGGCCGAACCGGACCCGGGCGAACGGGCGTGCCGTCGGCCCGAGATGGGTGATGCCCTGGTGGTTCTCGAAACCGGTCAGCGGCGGCAGTCCGAGGTGCGGGTCGATGTCCCCGAGCACGTCGCCGACGCAACGGGCCCCCTCACCGCGGGTGGAGACCACGTCGAGCAGTCCGAGACCCTGCTCGCGCTCACCGAGGTCGTTGACGAACTCGTGGCCGAGGATCTGGTACCCGGCGCAGACCGAGAAGATGATCGCGCCGTTCGACGCGGCCCGGCTGAGGCCGCCGTCGCGGCGCAGCCTCTCCGCCGCGAGCCGCTGCGGCCGGTCCTCGCCGCCGCCGATCAGATAGATGTCCCCGGACGTGGGGACCGGCTGGTCGCTGCGCACGTCGACGCGTGACACGTCGAGGCCGCGCTGACGGGCCCGGCGCTCCACCACGAGGGCGTTGCCCTGGTCGCCGTAGGTGCTCAGCAGGTCCGGGTAGACCCACACCAGCCGCAGGCTGTTGTTGCTCATGCTTCGTCCTCTCCGGAGGGGCCCGGGGCCGGGGTCAGTTGCCGACACGACGGCGCAGATCCTGGAAGGCGGTGTAGTTGGCGATGACCTCGATGCGTCCGGGCGGTGCCTGCTGGACGGCCTCGTCGAGGTTCTCGCAGACCCGGAAGTCGAGACCGGCGACTTCGAGGCGGACCGCGAGGTCCAGCTTCCGGTCGCCGAGCACGAAGATCGGGTGGCCCGCGAGCTGGGTGTAGTCCACGTCCCACAGCCACGAGGTGTCCGTGCCGTCCGCGCCGCGGGCGTTGACGGACAGGATCACCGGAGTGGGCGGCGGATCGATCAGGGAGAACGTCTCCAGCCAGCCCGCCGGGTTCTTCGCCAGCAGGAGCCGCAGCTCACGGCCGAGGAAGGTGACCACGTCGTAGCGGCCCGCGACGGCTTGCACCTGGTACATCCGCTCCAGGGCGACCTGCGGCGGCACCCCGAAGACGGCGGCCACGGCGGCCGAGCTGGTCGCGTTGGCCTTGTTGGCGCGTCCGGGCAGCTGGAGGTGGATCGGCCACGCCGAACCGTGCGGGTCGAGCACGTAGTCACCGTGCAGGACCCAGCTGGGCGGCGGGCGGCGGAAGCCGCACTCGCCGCAGAACCAGTCGTCGCCGGGGCGCTGCATCACACCACCGCAGGACGGGCAGGACCAGGCGTCGTCCTTCCACGCCTGGCCGGCCGCGACCCACACCACGTTGGGGGAGGAGGAGGCTGCCCAGACGATCAGCGGGTCGTCGGCGTTGGCGACGATCACGGCCTTCGAGCCCGACAGGCCCTCCCGCCACTTCTCGGCGAGCATCCGGGTCTCCGCGGCGCGGTCCAGCTGGTCGCGGGAGAGGTTGAGGAGTGCGATCACCTTGGGCGTCGTGTCGCGGGCGACTCCCGCGAGGTACTTCTCGTCGACCTCGATCACGCCGTACTGCGCATCCGAGCCGCCGGCCAGGGCCGAGGTGATGCCCGCGGGCATGTTGGCGCCGAGCGCGTTCGACACGACCGGGCCGGCGGCCCGCAGTGCCTCGGCGATCAGCCGGGTCGTGGTCGTCTTGCCGTTCGTCGCCGACACGAGGATCACGTCCAGGTGCTGCGCCAGCCGCCCGAGCAGGTCGGGGTCGAGCTTGAGCGCCACCCGGCCGCCGATCACCGATCCGCTGCCCCGCCCGGCCGCCCGTGACACCGCCGCAGCGGCCTTGCCCGCCGTCACGGCCAGCTTGGCCCGCGGCGACAACGGCTCCGTGTTGCCTGCCATCGTCCTAGATCCTCCTTGCATCGGTCCGCGCCCAGCCTATCGATGTCCGGTGCGGTGGAGGCACGGCGGCACCGTCCGGGGTGTGGAGTTCCCGTGGAACGGAAAACGCGCGAAATAACACCACTTCATTGATCTGGCAAACATACAGGTCAGGAGGGGTCTGCATCAGGCTGATGCGGCAGCGTCACGTGACTTCACGCGGAGATCCGGTCGGCCTCGATGTCCCGCATCCCGTTGAAGGGGTGCCGCATAGGCCGCGCCGCTGCCCGGGGGCCGCCCGGTCGCCCGTGGCGCGGACGCTGCCGGCGTGAGCTCGCTGCTCCGGGCGCAGCATTGTCCAGTCCGGTTTCCGCCATGTCGGAAGCGGGCCACCGGACACGGCTGCCGGGGCGGGCGCGCCCGTTGAAGCCGCCCGGGATCCACGACGCGGGAGGCGGTTCCTGCCGGCCGCCACCGCGCCGACCAGGGCGCTCACCGGGCGGCGGGGGGTCCGACGACCGCTGCGACGGACCCCGCCACGGCCGTTCCGGCGGGCGAGCGGCCCCGTGGGTCCGTCGTACGACGTCGCCCCGGCCACCCGGCGAGGGCGAGGACGTCGACGACGGCCACGGCACGCAGGCCGCTTCCCTGATGCGCCGGCAGCGGTGTCGCCTCCACCGGCACGGAGACGGACCGGCGCACCCGACCGGCGGCCGGTACCGGGGGGTTGTGCGGACCGTACGATGACCGTCATGCGAAACCGCCCCATCCCCGGCAGCTCCGGCCTCGTCCGGACCATGAGCCTGCTCGGTGACCCGGTGCTCCACGCTCCGTGCGAGCCGGTCACGGACTTCGGGCCCACGCTCGCCCGGTTGGTCGAGGACATGTTCGCCACGATGTACGCGGCGCAGGGTGTCGGCCTGGCCGCCAACCAGGTCGGTGTGCCGCTTCGGGTGTTCGTCTTCGACTGCCCGGACGACGAGGACGTCCGCCATCTCGGACATGTGGTCAACCCCACGCTCGTCGAGGCGGACGGCGTCACGGTGCGCGGGCCTGAGGGCTGCCTCTCCCTGCCGGGGATCGAGGCCGGCACGCCTCGCTACGACCACGCCGTGGTCGAGGGGCTGACGGCCGGGGGCGAGCCGGTGCGGATCAGCGGGACGGGCTTCTTCGCCCGTTGCCTCCAGCACGAGTGCGACCACCTCGACGGTGCCGTGTACACGGACCGGCTCACCGGGCTGCGCCGGTCGCGCGCGCTGCGTGCGGCCCGCCGGGCGCCCTGGGGGCGCACCGGCTGACCGGCCGGGTCAGAACCCGGTACCGCCGGGCCGGTCGCCGACCTCGGCCAGCCTGCCCCAGAGCAGATCGGCCAGACTCCGCACCAACTGCTCACGCGAGCAGGGGCGTTCGCTCAGCCACCAGTCGCCGGCCGCTTGCGTCATGCCGATGATGCCGTGGCCCCAGATCCGCGCCGTCTGCGCACTGTCCGGGCCGAGATCCACCCGTTCCGCGATGACCGTGGCCAGCTCCTCGCCGAGGCGGCGCAGCAGCGGGGCCGAGTGCCGCCCCACGTCGAAGCCCTGCTCGGACGAGGGCGCCGCGTCGTCGGACGGGTGCATCAGGAAGCGGTAGACCTGGGGACGCGCCTCGATCGCCGCGAGATACGTGTCGAGCGTCGCCTCGATGCGCTGACGGCGGTCGGCGGGGGCGTCGAGCGCGGCCCGCAGGGCGCTCAGCAGTGCGTCGGTGTGCCGCTTGGCCAGGGCGCGGTAGAGGCCGCCCTTGTCGCCGAAGTGCCGGTAGAGGATGGGCTTGGTGATGCCGGCCTCTGCCGCGATGGCGTTCATCGAGGCACCGGGGCCGTCCCTGAGCACCACGCGGTCGGCGGCCTCGAGCAGCTCGCGGCGGCGGCGTTCGGCCGCGGTCCGCTGTCGCTCGGCCTGTCGTGTGGTCTCCATGTCGCTTCTCCCACCCCTGGCCAGCATGTCCGTCCTGCCTGCGCAACGTAACACCCTGCCCAGCGGTGTGTGGATCGCCGTCCGGGCGGTTGACACAGGCTACTTGTCGGTAACAGACTGTTGTTACCGCAAGTAACCAGGTTTTGACGGCAGTACGTGGAGGGGAACATGGCCGAGTTCACGCTCGAGCTCAACGACGACCAGAAGCAGGTCCGTGACTGGCTTCACGGCTTCGCCGCGGACGTGATCCGTCCGGCTGCTTCGGAGTGGGACGAGCGTGAGGAAACGCCCTGGCCCGTCATCCAGGAGGCCGCCAAGGTCGGAATCTACTCCCTGGACTTCTACGCGCAGCAGTTCTTCGACCCGACGGGCCTCGGTATCCCGATGGCGATGGAGGAACTGTTCTGGGGTGACGCGGGCATCGCCCTGTCGATCGTCGGCACGGGTCTCGCGGCCGTCGGCGTCCTCGCCAACGGCACCGAGGAGCAGATCGGCACCTGGATCCCCCAGATGTACGGGGACGCGAACGACGTGAAGGTCGCCGCCTTCTGTTCCTCCGAGCCCGACGCCGGTTCCGACGTCGCCTCGATGCGCACCCGCGCGGTGTACGACCAGGCCAAGGACGAGTGGGTGCTCAACGGCACCAAGACCTGGGCGACCAACGGCGGCATCGCCAACGTCCACGTCGTGGTCGCGGTCGTCGACGCGGAGCTCGGCTCCAAGGGGCACGCCTCCTTCATCGTGCCGCCGGACACCGCGGGCCTCTCCCAGGGGCAGAAGTTCAAGAAGCACGGCATCCGTGCCTCGCACACCGCCGAGGTCGTCCTGGAGGACGTGCGCGTCCCGGGCCACTGTCTGCTCGGTGGCAAGGAGAAGCTCGACCAGCGCCTCGCCCGGGCCCGCGAGCGCGCCGCCTCCGGTGGCGGCGAGCGGGTGAAGAACGCCGCGATGGCCACGTTCGAGGCGTCCCGTCCGGCCGTCGGCGCGATGGCCGTCGGCACCGCCCGTGCCGCGTACGAGGTCGCCCTCGACTACGCGAAGACCCGGACCCAGTTCGGCCGCCCGATCATCGACAACCAGGGCATCGCCTTCCAGCTCGCAGACATGCGCACCCAGATCGACGCGGCGCGCCTGCTGGTCTGGCGTGCCTCGTGGATGGCGACCGCCGGCAAGCCGTTCGAGTCGGCCGAGGGATCGATGTCCAAGCTGTACGCGAGCGAGACCGCCAAGAAGGTCACCGCGCAGGCGATCCAGATCCTCGGCGGCAACGGCTTCACCCGCGAGTACCCGGTGGAGCGGATGCACCGGGACGCCGCGATCTACACGATCTTCGAGGGGACGAGCGAGATCCAGCGCCTGGTGATCGCCCGCACGCTGTCCGGGATGCCCATCCGCTGACGCCCCGCGGCCTCCGGCGCACCGGCCCCCGCCCCTGTCGCACCGACAGGGACGGGGGCCGCGGCGGTTCCGGCGGGTACGGTCCCCGCCGACGCTCAGGCGGGGAGCTGCGCCTCGATGGCCGCGACGACCTCCGGGGCCTCCGGCTCCGTGCGGGGGCGGATCCGCGCGACCGGCTCGCCCGCGGGGGAGATGAGGAACTTCTCGAAGTTCCACTGGATGTCCCCGGCCTCGCCGTCCGCGTCCGCGAGCTGGGTGAGTTCCGCGTAGAGCGGGTGCCGGCCGGCGCCGTTGACGTCGGTCTTCGCCAGCAGCGGGAAGCTCACGCCGTACGTCGTCGAGCAGAACGTCCGGATCTCCTCCGAGCTGCCCGGCTCCTGGCCGCCGAACTGGTTGCACGGCACGCCGAGCACGGTGAAGCCGCGGTCCCCGTACTCCTTCTGGAGGCGTTCGAGGCCGGCGTACTGCGGGGTCAGGCCGCACTTGGAGGCGACGTTCACCAGCAGGACCGCCTGGCCGCTGTAGGCACCCAGCGTGGTCGGCTCGCCGGTGAGGGTGTGGAGCGGGATGTCGTGCAGCGTCATGGGTGTCTCCTCGTCGGTGTCTTCTGCACCCATTCTTACGCCCACAGGTTCATCGGTACGAAGCCGATCGCCCGGCCGTCCGGATCCAGCAGCCGGCCCATCAGCTTCACCGCGCGCAGGGCGACTGCCCGGTCGGCGATCCGCAGGTGGGGCAGAGCGGCGGCGAGGCGCACCTCCAGGGCCTGGGCGTCCACCAGGGACGAGACCCAGACGGTGGCGACGATATTCTGCGGACCGGCCAGCCCCAGGCACTGTCTGATTTCCGGAAGCCTGGCCAACTCCCGTGCCGTGGAGTCCAGATGCTCGGCCGCCACGGTGCCGAAGAAGGTCACCGCGACCGGCGAGCCGGACAGCGAGCGGGCCAGGTCGCAGCGGAGCACCAGCCGGCCCGATTCCAGCAGCCGGTTGAGCCGGCGGCTCGCCGTGTTCACCGAGATCCCGAGCGCGTCGGCGAGCTCGCTGAGGGACATGCGCCCGTTCTCGCCCATCGCCGTGACGAGTTCGGCGTACTCGGGCAGATGCTGCGCGTCGCCGAGTGCCGACCGGCGTGACGCGGCCAGTACCTCCTGCTGGGAGCGGCTCAGGCTCGTCAGCCGCCACACACTGCCCTCGGTGTAACTGCGGGTGACCAGATGCGCCCGGGTCGCCACGATGCCGGGAATGGTGCCGAGCCGGTCCACGATGTAGCCGGAGAGCGCGCCGAAGCCGGTGGCCATCGCCGTGATCAGCAGGTCGCGGCCGCCCGCGGCGTGCTCCACGGTCACCGCGTGCGGATCCGCCGACAGGAGCTCCGCGACCGCCCCCGCCTGCCCCGGCGCGCAGTCGATCTCGATCAGCGCACCGGCACCGGAACCGCCGTACGGATACGCCGTCACCCAGGCATGGCCCGCCGCCCGCAGTCGTTCCCAGCGCCGGGCCACGGTCGCCGCATCGACGTCCAGGGCCTTCGCCAGGTCGGTCCAGGCAGCGCGCGGGTTGATCTGCAGGGCGTTGACCAGGGCCAGGTCCAGCTCGCTCAGGGAGGGAAGATTTTCGGTCATCGCGGGCCCCTACCGAGAGGTGGAGTGGGAAAAAGCTGCATTCGATCAAGTTTCATGACAGAGATAAGCAATTTCTGGAGGCTTCTTGATCGGAGATTAGCATCGCCGTACTTCATCAGAACCAGCCATATCCCACTCCGGAGGTGCAGCGTGCAGCAGCCTTTCGCCACCCTCGCGGACGCCGCGTCGGCCCTGCGGTCGGGCGCCGTCGGCAGTGCGGAACTCGTCGCCGCCGCGCTCGCCGACGCCGAGGTGCTCGATCCGCTGCTCGGCGTCTACGTGACCCGGTTCCCGGAACAGGCCCTGGCCGCCGCCCGCGCCGCGGATGCTCTCCCGGCCGGTGAACGCGGCGCGCTGCACGGGCTGCCCCTCGCGGTGAAGGACAACCTCGCCACCGTCGAGGGTCCGGCCACCGCGCAGAGCCCCACCCATGACCCGCACTGGTGGCGCGGGCTCGACGCGCCGGCCGTCGCCAGGCTGCGCGGTGCCGGGGCCGTCGTCCTCGGCAAGACCACGATGGCCGAGTACGCCATGGGCCGTCCCGACCCCGCCCATGCCTTCCCCGTGCCCCGCAATCCCTGGGATCCCGAGCGCTGGACCGGCGGATCGAGTACCGGGAACGGCGCGGGCATCGCCTCCGGGCTCTTTCTCGGCGCCCTCGGCAGTGACACCTCCGGCAGCGTCCGGCTGCCTGCCGCGCTCTGCGGTACCACCGGCCTCAAGACCACCTTCGGACTGCTGCCCGTCGACGGCTGCGTCCCGCTCAGTCCCTCGCAGGACGTCCTCGGACCGATGGCCGTCACCGCGCGTGACTGCGGACTACTCCTCGACGCCCTGACCGGCCGGCCGCGGCCCGCCCCGACGGCCGACGGCGTGCGCGGGCTGCGCATCGGTGTCCCGTACGGACTGATCGATGCGCCGGGTGTCACCGGGGCGTGCCGTGCCGCCTTCCAGGAGGCGCTGCGCGTATTCGATGAACTCGGCGCTGAGATACGCGAGTTCGAGCTCCCGGAGTTCGGTGGCCTGCTCGCGGTCAACGCCGTCACCATGCTCGCCGAGGCCTTCGCCGCGCACGGCGAGCGGCTCGCCGCCCAATGGGACAGGCACGGCCGGAGCTTTCGCCGGCTGGCCGCCGCGGGCGGACTCCTTCCGGCCCACCTCTACCTCCGCGCACAGCACACCCGCGAACGGCTCACAGCCCAGCTGCTGGCGCGGATGGACGGCCCCGACGGCGTCGACCTCATCGCCACCCCGACCTGGCCCGCTCCCGCGCGACCGTATGCGCAGGAAGCCTCACCCGGCGAGGAGCTCAACCTCACCGCCGTCTGGAACCCCACCGGCTTCCCGGCCCTCGCGCTGCCCATGGGCGCCGACCCGGCCGGACTGCCGCTCTCCCTCCAGCTGGCCGGCCGCGCCCGCAGCGAGCACACCCTGATCGCCGCGGGCGAGGCCTACCAGTCCGTCACCACCTGGCATCTGCGCCGGGCCGCGCCCGACCCCCGGCACCGGCCCGCCCCGCTCCAGGACCCGGACGGCGCCGGGCCGACCGACCAGCCCCCTGCGCCGCCCGCACCCGCCCCCGCCGTCGGTCCCGTCGACACCGGGGCGGTGCTGGCCGCCATCGGCATCACCCCTGGACCGGCCGATCTGGCCGTCGTACGGGCCGTGGCCCGCTCACTCCTCGACGCCGGCCGCCGGCCCGCCGCCTGACCCGGCCGGGCGGGGACGTACCCCTCCCGACGCCGGCCCGCATTCCCCCTCTGCCCCGCCACCATCCGCCGCGCTCTCACGCGCGGCCGTGCCCAAGTGGAGAACCCATGTCGCGTATCCAGCCCTCCGCGGGCCCCGGCGCGCCCGGCCTCGGCGCCACCCGCGTCGCCGCGGTCGTCGGATTCCTGGTCTTCGTCGAGCTGACCAGCGGCATCATCCAGGGGATGATGCCGACCCTGCTGCCCGAGCTCGGCACCGTACTGGACGTCGGCGCGGGCGACCTCAACTGGGTCAACGCGGCACAACTCCTCGCCGCCGCGGTCTCCGTGCCGCTGTTCGGCCGCCTCGGGGACATGTACGGCCACCGGCGGCTGCTGCGCGTCGCCGTCCTCTGTCTCGCCGTCGGGTCCGTCCTCGTCGCCTGGGCACCCTCCTTCGAGGTACTGCTCGTCGGCAGGGTGCTCCAGGGGCCCCTCGCCGCGCTCCTGCCCCTGGAGATCGGGCTCGTCCGCGACCGGCTGGACGCCGCGGGGGCCCGCAGCGCCATCGCCGTGCTCGTCGGCGCGCTGACCTTCGGCGCCAGCGCCGGCATGGTGATCTCCGGACTGCTCCGTGAGGTCATCTCCTCCGTGCACGGTGTCCTCTGGATCCCCGCCGCCGCCACCGTCCTGTGCGCCGGAGTCGTCTTCTTCCTGGTGCCCGAATCCAGGACCCGGGCCGAGGGGCGGGTCGACTGGGCCGGCGCCGGACTCCTCAGCGCCGGGCTCGCCACGCTGCTGCTCGGCATCTCCCAGGGACCCAAGTGGGGCTGGACCGACGCGGCCACCCTCGCCCTGTTCGCCGTCGCCGCGATCACCCTCGCCGCCTGGGTCCTGGTCGAACTCCGCGTCGCCGAGCCGATCGTCGACATCCGCCTCACCGTCCAGCGCACCCTGCTCCCCGTCTACGCGGCGAGCTTCCTGCTCGGCACCGCCCTCTTCGGCGCCCAGACCGCCCTGGTCCTCTTCGTGTCCTCACCCGGCGACAAGCTCGGCTACGGATTCGGCTACGACGCCCTCGGCATCGCCTGGCTGATGCTGCCGTCGGGTGTCATGGCGTTCGTCGCCTCCCTGTTCGCCTCCCGCCTCTTCAAGCTCATCGGCGGACGGGGCACCCTCGGGTTCAGCGGCTCCCTCATGGCGGCCGGCTATCTGGTCCTGATCGCCGCCCACGACGAACCCTGGCAGTTCGTCGTCGTCAACATCGTCGTCGGCACGGGCGTCGGTCTCGCCCTCAGCGCGATGCCCGTCCTGATCGTCGACTCCAGCCCGCACGAACGCACCGCCATCGCCACGGGCATCTACAACACCGCCAAGACCGTGGGCGGTTCCGTCGCGGGAGCGGTCTTCGCGGCCATCCTCACCGCCGTGACCTTCAAGGGCACCGGGATCCCGACGATCGACGCCTACACCACCGTGTGGTGGTGCTGCGCCGGGGTCTCGGTACTCGTCGCCGTCGCCGCGGCGGTCGTGGCCCGTCCCGCCGCCTCCGCCAACTGAACCACCGTCCCGCCCCCTCGCACCCCCTCTCCAGGGAAGGAACCGCGCCATGCCCGCCGCCCCCACCACATCCGTACTCCTGCACAACGGCCTCCTCATCGACGGCACCGGGAGTGAACCGGTCGTCGACGGGGCGGTCCTCATCGAGGACGGTCTCATCCGCTGGGCGGGCCGCACCGCGGACCGTCCCGCCACCACGGCAGCGACCCGGCGCGTCGACGTGCGCGGAGACGCGATACTCCCGGGCTTCATCGACTGCCACGTCCATATGGCCGCTCCGGGAACGGCACTGAGCCACGCCGAGATCGCGTCCATGCCGCACAGCCTGCTCACCTTCCTGGCCGCGCCCCGCATGAAGCAGACCCTCGAAGCGGGCGTCACCACCGCGCGGGACCTCGGCGGTGCGGACGCCGGACACCGGCGGGCCGTCGAATCCGGCCTGCTCGTCGGCCCGCGGCTCCAGGTCGCGGTCGCCATGCTCAGCCCGACCGGCGGGCACGGCGACTTCCGGCCCGGCAACGACGACCGCCCCCTCAACAACCCCATGGGACGGCTGGCCGACGGCACCGCGGAATGCCGCAAGGCCGTCCGCGGCGTGCTGCGCCAGGGCGCCGACTGCGTCAAGATCGCCGCGACCGGAGGGGTGTGGAGCCCGACGGACCAGCCCGACGACGACGGATTCCTGGAGGACGAGATCCGTACGATCACGGAGATCGCCGCCGGGCACCGGGGCAAGAAGGTCGCCGCCCACGCCCAGGGCCGGGGCGGGATCCTCAACGCCGTGCGGGGCGGCGTCGCCAGCGTCGAGCACGGCTACGAGATCGACGACGAGGCCATCGACCTGATGCTGGAGCGGGGCACCTTCCTCGTACCGACGCTCACCACCGCCCACACCGACCCGGACCCGGGGAAGGCGGCACCCTGGGCGTACGCGAAGAAGAAGCACTGGCAGCACGTGGCCCGCCGGCACATCCCGCGCGCCGTGGAGCGAGGGGTGCGGATCGCCATGGGCACCGACTGCGGCATCGCCGAGCACGGCACCAACCTGCGCGAGCTCGGGCACCTTGTGGGGTGCGGCATGACCCCGATGGGAGCACTGCTCGCCGGTACGGCCGAGGCGGCCGAACTCCTGGGACTCGCTGCCGAGATCGGCACCCTGGAGCCCGGCAAGCGCGCCGACGTCGTGATCGCGCGCGGCAATCCGCTCGACGACATCCGGACGCTCGGCGACCCTGCGAACATCCTGCTGGTGATGAAGGACGGCGTCGCCTACAAGGACGTCGAGGGGCTCGCCGACTGAGCGGCCGCCGAAACGTCCCGGCCGACCGCCTTGTAGTAGAAGGTGGTCGGCTTCAGGACGCCGGACGGGTCAGTGGCGTAGTCCGGAACGGAGCCGCACTCCGTCCACCCGGCGGAGCGGTACAGCCGCTCCGCCGGGCTCGCGCTCTCGGTGTCCAGGATCAGCAGCGTGACGCCGGCCCGGGCAGCCGAGCGCTCGACGGCCTCCAGCAACGCCCTGCCGAGCCCCCGGCCGCGCGCCGACGGACGGACGATCAGCTTGGCGACCTCCGCGCGGTGACGGGCATTGGGCAGCGGGGCCCGGACCAGACCGATGGTCCCCGCGATCCGCTCCCCGTCCCGGGCGATCCAGACCTGGTGGTGCCCCGCGTCCACGGAGGCGGCGCGCTCCCGCCACCAGCACGCGGCGGCATGCCGGTCGAGCGGCGCCAGGAACCCGACGGATGCTCCTTCGCCGACCGTCTCCACCAGGAGGGCGGCCAGCTCATCGGCGTACGTGACCAGTTCGGGTCCGGTCACCGGGACGATCTCGGTCATGCGGCAGGTCCTTTCACGGTGCGACGATCATCAGTGCGTAGCGGACCCGTTCCGGGCCCGGACAGTGGAAGCGCGAAGGGCCGCGCAGCCGGAACCGCAGGCAGTCGCCCGGCTCGACGGTGTGCACGGTGGCGTCGACGGTGATCTCGACCGTCCCCTCCAGGACCCAGATGTGCTGCTCCAGGCCGGGGACGGGCGGATTCTCGTACGCGATCACGGCGCCCGCGTCGAGGACGCCCTCGATGACCTCCGCGCGCAGACCGGCATGCGGAGGTGAGACGGACCTGCGCACGAACCCCGACTCCTCGTCCCGCCAGACCGTCTGGCGGGAGGCGGGCACCAGCTGCGGCGGCTGGGCCTCCACCTCCAGCAGCAGCCGGGACATGGTCCGCTCGTGCACGGTGCACAGCCGGCCGAGCTGGGCAGCCGTCGGACTCAGCTCACCTCGTTCGAGCCGGGAGAGCGTCGAGCGGCTCAAGCCGCTGCGCCGGGCCAGCTCGTCCAGCGACCAGCCGCGCTCGACGCGCAGTTCACCGAGCCGCGCCGCGAGTCCGGCCTCGACGGACGCGGCTTCGCCTTCACTCGCTTCTCTCACATCGGAGAGAATATCTCAATTCCGGGATGCCGGGCGGTGTGGGGTCACCGGGCGCGCGGAGGCGCCCCGTTCGTGCTGCCGGTGAGGTGTCGTCGTGTCACGCTTGGACGGGGGGGTTGCCCGGTCGGGTACAGCGGCCCTGCCGGGTGGTTCCGCTACCCGAGGAGGCCGACATGGCCAGTACCAGCAACGAGCCACGAGCCGCGCGCGACACCGCCCCGAGCTCCCACCACCCGTTCCGGACGGGGTGGAGCGCTTTCGCCGGAGTGCTGATGATCTTCGGCGGGGCCATGGCGATCCTGCAAGGGGTGTCCGCCATCGCCAAGGACGACGTCTTCGTCGCCACACGCAACTACGTGTTCCAGTTCAACCTGACCGGCTGGGGCTGGATCCACCTCATTCTCGGCATCGTCATCGTGCTCGCCGGCTGTGCCGTGTTCACCGGGGCCGCGTGGGCGCGTGTCGTGGGTATCGTCCTGGCCGGACTGGGCGCGCTCGCCAACTTCCTGTGGCTGCCGCACTATCCGCTGTGGTCCATCGTGCTCATCGCCATCGACGTCTTCATCATCTGGGCGCTCTGCGCGGGACCGCAGAAGCAGGAAGGGGTCTGACGGGGCAGCCGGATCTGCTGGGGCCGTTCACGCGGGGGGCGGCTCGTTCGTGAGCCCGGCCGGCGGGGGAGTGATCCGCAGGGTGACGACGTAGGAGACGACCACCGAGACGATCACGAGCGGCATCACGGTGAGTCCCTCCGCGCCCAGGAGCAGGGTCGCCAGCAGTACGGCCGTCATCGGGAGTCTCAGGATGGCCACGCACATCGCCCCGATGCCCATGGCGAATCCGGACGTCGGGTTCAGCCCGGGGAGGTGGGCGAGCGCGAGGCCGCCGGCCCCGCCGACGAACATCGACGGGAAGATCGGACCGCCCCGGAACGCGCTGAGGGAGGCGCAGTAGGCCAGCGACTTGCAGACGACGAGTACCACCAGGGTGGCCGCAGAGTACTGCGCGCTGCCGGAGATCAGGGGGTCGAGGTCGTGCTGGCCGGAGTACAGGATCTGGGACGCGGACTTCCCGGTGCCCTCGGCGTACACCAGGGCGAGCACCCCCACGACGAGGCCCATCACCGCGGTGGCCACCACCGTCCGCCGCTCCACCCTCTCCTGGAGGAACAGCGCCAGTCGTCGGATTCCCGCGCCGACGAGTGCGGCTGCCAGCCCGAGGGCGACGGCCCAGCCGAACTCGGCGACGGTGGGGCCCTCGGCGTGCGGCACGTGGTGGAGCTTCAGCGAGTACGTCCCCAGGCCCGTCCATGAGCCGAGGCCCGTGAAGATCAGCGCGCCGATCCCGGCCGCCAGCAGTCCGGGAACCAGCGCCACCCCGAGCATCAGTCCGGCCAGCCCCGAGGCTTCCATCAGCAGGAACGCGCCGATCAGCGGCGAGCCCAGCAGCGCGCTGATAGCGGCGAAGCTGCCCGCGGCCCCGATCACGGCGACCGCTCCCGGATCGATGTCCGGCTTGATCAGCCGCACCGCCCACACGGCCAGGCCCCCGCCGAGCGCGATGAGTGGCGCCTCCGGTCCGAGCACCGCACCGAGCCCGAGGCTGGCGAGCGCCGCGAGAGCGATGCCGGGCAACTGCGCGGCCGAGGGCGAGCCGGTGCTCACCAGGCCCTCGGCCGGCTTGTGCCCGCCGCCTCCCGGGAGGTACCGGACGGCGAGCCCCGTCAGCAGCCCCGCCACGACCAGGAGCGGTACCGGCCACCACGAGGGCGTGGCGGCGAATCCCAGGGCGTCGGGCAGATCGTGGTACGTCAGCGACTGGAGTTCGGAGACCAGGGCGAGGAAGCCGAAGGCCGTCGCCGAGATCGGGACCCCGAGGATCGCCACCATGAGGAGCACGACCGTGTAGCCGCGGGTGCGGATCAGGGCGAGGGGCTCCGGCGGTTGGGCGGCGGGCGCTCCGGCTGGCTTGGCCGTCATGCTCGTTGTCTCCTCGGCATCGGGAATCCCTGGGTGAAGCCCTGTCCTCAAGGCGTCCCCAAGGTGATACCACGATATGGTGACTTGGCTGATATGTCCGCACTGTGCGGGTGCGGCGCGCAGGGAGCCGGAGGGAGGCCCGCGGGGTCAGGCTCCCGCACCGGCCGGTTCGGCCGAGGGCAGCCGGCCGGACCCTACCGCGTCGACCAGCGCCTGGTGGTCGCGCTCGTTGCGGTCGGCGTACGACTCCGCGAACTGCTGGAGTGCCCGGTCGAACACCTCGCCCCGGCCCAGGTACGCCGCGATCGCGATCCGGTCCCCGGACCGGGCGTGGGCACGGGCCAGAGTCGCCCCGCAGACCTCTCCGAAGACACCGAGCCCGCGCGGGACCATCAACTCGGGCTGGACGATGCCCTTCCAGTCGCGCAGCTGGCGGATGTAGAAGTCCCGGGGCCGCCCGTCGATCCCGTCCACCCGCTCCCAGCCCAGGAAGATGTCGCTCGCCGCCTGCATCAGCCGCTGTCCCGCGACCACCCGGCTGCCCTGGTTGCGGTACCGGCTCGCGCCCGCGTACGGGGCGAGCACCGAGGTGTCGGCCTCCTTGGCCTGCAGGAAGAGCGGGTCCCCGCTGTCCCGCCCGAGCAGCAGGATGATCCAGCACCTGGTACCGACGCTGCCGACACCGACC
The DNA here is from genome assembly GCF_043202315.1 of Streptomyces sp. NPDC048211. Lineage (NCBI taxonomy): Bacteria > Bacillati > Actinomycetota > Actinomycetes > Kitasatosporales > Streptomycetaceae > Streptomyces > Streptomyces sp. NPDC048211. The sequence goes on along the minus strand of NZ_JBIDAD010000009.1, from coordinate 174,233 downwards.
ACCTTGCGGGCCACGTCGACGAGCCGGAAGCCGGACAGCAGCCTGCGCCGGTCGGACGCCAGACTCTGGCCGTATCCGTCGATCAGCCGGCGGAACTGCTCCTCGAACGCATGGCGCTCGATGTCCGGCAGCAGATCGGCGACCGGGACGAGCAGGGGCGGGTCCGCGGCGATCCGGCGCCGCCCGTCGACCACCTCGGTGAGCTTGTCGAACGCCTGCAGACTGTCCCGTCCACGGGCCTTGGCCATGGCGCGGTCCACCTGCTTGCGGCCGCGCTTCCTCAACTGCTCCGTGGCCACGCTGCGCAGCCGGTCGGCGTCCGTCCGCGCGTACCAGACGTCGAGATGGCGCATGCCGGCGAACCGGATCATCCACTCGCGGTACGACCTGACCGCGGCCAGCACGACGGCGGCGCGCTCCCGGTCGCTGAAGCCGTTCGCCCGGCCCGCGATGACGAGGCTGGCCGCCAGCCGTTTGACATCCCACTCCCAGGGCCCCGGCAGCGTCTCGTCGAAGTCGTTGATGTCGAAGAGCAGCTGCCGCTCCGGTGAGGCCAGCAGCCGGAAGTTCAGCAGGTGCGCGTCCCCGCACAGTTGGGCCCTGATCCCGGACGCGGGAGTGGCGGCCAGATCGGCGGCCATGATCGCGGCCGCCCCGCGGTAGAAGCGGAACGGGGACTCCGTCATGCGCGCGTAGCGGATCGGGACGAGCTCCGGCACCCTGGCCGCCGACTGCGCCCGAAGGATGTCCAGCGGGTCCGGCCGGCCGGCCGGTGGCTCGAACACGGCATGGCTCGACCGGGGCACCGCACGCCGGGCCGCCTTGCCGCGTGCCGCCCGCTCGTCGGGTGTCGGGAACGCGCTGCCGTACCGTACCGGGCTGATGGCCTGCGGCATCGGGGACCCTCCTCACCGCCGTGCGGCACCGGGGACGGGCGCCCGGCTCCCTTCGATCATCACCCGGCGGCAGGCTTCCGGCACCAGCAGGCGGCCGGGCGGGGACGCCGGGCCCGGCGGTCAGCGGTGGAGCGGTCCCCGGCCCGGGAAGGGCGACGGGCGGACCGCTGCCCGCCCGGGGCCGGCCGACGCCCGGACTTCAGACCGTGAGGGCGCCTGCGGGCGGGCTCAGCAGGACCACGGTGTCACCGGGCTCCGGGGCCGGGGTGAGCGCGTCCGTGACCGGGGTGAGCCGGCCGTCCGGGCGCACCACGAAGAGCAGTCGGTGACCGGCCGGCACCGGGCCGTCGGAGGCCCGCGTCACCACCCGCGCCCCGGCCTCGTACCGGCGGGCCAGTTCGCGCCCGGTGAGCCCGTCACCGAACAGGGATTCGCCACCGGTGTACGGAGCCACCACCCCGTGGCGGGAGGAAGGCGGCCCGAGACGGTGGACGGGGCCTTCGACGCTCTCCCGGAGCGTCGTGGACGCGAGTGCGTTGAAATCGTCCTCGTCGGTGAGCAGCAGTACCCCTGTGATCCCTTCGAGCTCCGCACCGGCACCGGTGGCCGACGCGAGGAGTTCGCCCGGCGCCAGCTTCAGCCCGGCCTGCTCGATCCGTGCCCGCTCACCGTCGGCGCCCGCCCACATCAGGACGTCCAGACCGGCTGAACGCAGGGCGCACGCGAGGTCCACCGCCCACGGGGCACCGCCGACCAGCAGCGGCCTGGAGCGAGCCGGACGCAGCACGTCCAGCCGCCTGGCCACCGGGAACGCCGTCAGGCCGTACAACGTGACCGTGGCGACGATCACCACGAACGTCGCCGGGAGGATGCGCTGGGCACCCGCGACGTGGTCGTCGACCAGTTCGGCCGAGAAGGTGGAGGCCGTCGCCGCCGCGACGATGCCGCGCGGTGCCATCCAGCCGATGAACCACCGTTCCCCGCGCGGCACATCGGTACGGAACGTCGCGAGATGAGCCACCAGGGGTCTGGTCACCAGCACGAGCAGTGCGACCAGCGCGAGCGACGGCAGCACCACGTGCCGCAGCGACGCCGGAGTGACCGTGGCCGAGATGGAGATGAACAGCAGCCCGATGATCAGCGAGACCAGGGTGTCGAAGAAGGGCCGCCGCGCAGGGAGGTCCACGCCCGGCAGATTGGCCATGGCCATCCCCATCACGACGGCGGAGATCAGCCCCGTGTCGTCCCGCAGCGCGTCGCAGCCGGCCGCCACGCCGATCACGGCGGCGAACTGCACCGAGGTGGCCAGCTCCTCGCTCAGCCGCACCTGACGGAGCAGCAGCCACAGCACGCCGGCCCCGACCGCGCCACCCGCCACGCCCACCGCCGTGCTGGCCGAGAAACCGGCCAGCTCACTGCCGAACCCCGGACGGTCGCCCGCGACGACCCCGTGGAAGACGAGCGCCCCCAGGATGCCGCCGACCGGGTCGATCAGCGATCCCTCCCAGATGAGGACGCGCTGCAGCCGCTCGGTGGGCCGGACGAAGTTGAGCAGCGGCCCGACGACGGTCGGTCCGGACACGACCAGGATCGCCGCGAGCATCACCGCCGCCCGCATCGACATGTCCAGGACCGGTACGGCGAACAGCGCGGCGGACACCACGGTCAGCAGCGTCCCCAGCCAGAGCAGCCGGACCACGACCCGGCGCGTGTGGCCCCTGAGCCTCTTCAGCTCCAGCCCCAGACCGGCGTCGTACAGGATCACCGCCACCGCCAGGGACACCAGCGGAGAGAAGGAAGTGCCCAGCAGCCGCTCGGGATCGACGTTGTCCGTGATCGCCCCCGCGGTGAAGCCGACCGGCAGCAGGACGAGCAGCGCCGGGATGCGCAGCCGGCTCGCCAGCAGCTGTGATCCGACCGCGAGCACCACGATCAGCCCGATGCCCACCAGTGCCTGATCCGCCGTCATTGCCACCTCCTGTGGCGCGAGCGCCGGGGCAGCGGTCGCGACCCGCGGAGCACCGCGTGCGACCACCATCCGTGGCAGCGCACGGCCACGACGCGAGGGCTCGCTCCGGGCGGGCCTCCCGGCCCGCCGGTATCCGCCGTATGGGCTAACGGGGCCCGCCGCGGCCCGGTCGTGCGCCGCTGAGGGGTGAGCGACGTCAGGCTACGCACACACGGATCACTTCCCGTCGTCCCAGGGAGTGCCCATCCAGCTGTCGAAGCTCCTGATCAGTGCCGACAGGGCGGCCGCCAGCCGCAGGTCCGCCCACTGCGCCCGCACCTGGACCTCGTCCTCGTCGGACCGGAACTCCAACGGGACCTCGCGGCCCGCCCGCCAGATGACGCGCCGCGGTCCGCGCGCCACATCACCGCCGCCGCTCAGCAGACTGCCCACGCCGATGGCCACCTGGACGGGGAACAGCAGCCACCACACGTACCACCAGAAGATCCGGCCCTTGAACCCGACCGCCTCCGGGCAGCCGGTCTGGGAGACCGTCCACCGCGTCCGCAGGCCCTTGCCCGACAGGGCCTTCTCCCGCACGAGCGTGCCGATGAGTTCGCCCTGACCGCCCCACACCTGATACGTCGAAACGCCGTCGCCCGCCGAGGTGGTGACGAGCGTGGCCAGCCGGGAGCGCCTCTCCGGGCCGTCCCACAGGACGAAGGAACGTGCGCCCGTCCTCCGCGCCGCGAGGTACGCCGGTATCCCGCCCTGCGGCAGTTCCCGCTCCAGATACGCGACCACGTGGAACGGGCCCTGGGACGTGTCGGTGACGACGTGACGGAATCCTTGGGCCACGCCCGGCAGGACCACGTCCCCGGCTTTCCCGCTCCGGGGCAGGGCCATCACTTTCAGGGCGCTGAGCACGTGCGACTCCTCCGTTGTGCGCGGTCGGGACGTCGAAGCGTAGACGGGCACCTGAGAGGATCGACGCGTGGAGTCCCCGGAACCCGCCCCCGACGCCGAACCGCTGCCAGGAACCGCCGCGGCCACCGGCCGCCGCCTCGTGCGCTGTCGCATGTGCGGACGCCCGCTCACCGGCACGGCCTCACGCCGCACCGGTCTCGGCCCGTCCTGCGACGCCAAACTGCATCCGGCGCCGCCCGACATCCGCACCCGACGTCACGAGGTCGAACAGGACCCGCTGCCAGGCGTCTGAGCCGTCAGGACAACGGCCCGCCCAGCCGCCGGAACAGTCCCTCCTGCACCACCGACACCAGCAGATTGCCCTCGCGGTCGTAGATACGGCCACGCGCCAGCCCCCGCCCACCGGTCGCCACCGGCGACTCCTGGTCGTACAGGAACCACTCGTCGGCCCGGAACGGACGGTGGAACCACATCGCGTGGTCCAGCGACGCCATGTCGAAGCCGCGCGGCCCCCACAGCGGCTCCACCGGGATGCGCACCGCGTCCAGCAGCGTCATGTCGCTCGCGTACGTCAGCGCACAGGTGTGCACCAGCGGATCATCACCGAGCGGGCCGACCGCGCGCATCCACACCGCGCTGCGCGGGTCCGCGTCCTTGATCTCCTCCTGCGTCCAGCGCAGCCGGTCGACGTAGCGGATGTCGAACGGCTGGCGCCGCGCCATCCGCTCCAGCGCCTCCGGCAGACCGCCCAGGTGCTCGCGCACCTCTTCGGCGACCGTCGGCAGCTCTTCCGGATCGGGCACCACCCGGGCGGGCGGCAGCTGGTGCTCGAAGCCGGCCTCCTCCGGGCGGTGGAAGGACGCCGTCAGATTGAAGATCGTCCGGCCCTGCTGGACGGCCGTCACCCGGCGGGTGGTGAAGGACCGGCCGTCCCTGACCCGCTCGACCTCGTAGACGATCGGGACCCCGGGACGGCCCGGCCGCAGGAAATAGGCGTGCAGCGAATGCACCGGCCGGTCCCCGTCGGTGGTGCGGCCCGCCGCCACCAGCGCCTGCCCGGCCACCTGCCCGCCGAAGACCCGCTGAAGGGACTCCTCGGGACTGCGGCCGCGGAAGATGTTGACCTCGATCCGCTCCAGGTCGAGCAGGTCGACCAGGCGCTCGGCGGGGTTCGTCATGCGGTTCTTCTCCACTCTCGCAGCGGCGCCACCGGTACGGACGCGCTCACAACTGGCCCACGGAGGTGACCCGGACGACCGCCCGGCCCTCCTCGTCGGACGCGGCCAGGTCGACCTCGGCACTGATGCCCCAGTCATGGTCACCGTTCGGGTCGGCAAAGGTCTGCCGGACCCGCCACAGCCCGTGCTCCGCGTCCTCGTCGATCTTCAGCAGCTTCGGCCCGCGGGCGTCCGGGCCGGTGCCCAGCTCCTCGTACTCGTCCCAGTACGCGTCCATCGCCTCGCCCCACGCGTCCTCGTCCCAGCCCGCGTCGCCGTCCAGCTCGCCGAGGTCACGGACCCGGTCCAGCGCGGCCAGCTCGACCCGGCGGAACATCGCGTTGCGCACCAGCACCCGGAAGGCGCGGGCGTTGGCCGTGACCGGCTTGACCTCGTCGGCCCGCTCCTGTGCCTGCTCGGCGGTCTCCACCTCGGGATTGGCGAGCTGCTCCCACTCGTCGAGAAGACTGGAGTCGACCTGACGGACCATCTCGCCGAGCCAGGCGATGAGGTCCTCCAGGTCCTCGGACTTGATGTCGTCCGGGATGGTGTGCTCCAGCGCCTTGTACGCGCTCGCGAGATAGCGCAGCACGATGCCCTCGGTGCGCGCCAGCTCGTAGTTCGACGTGAACTCGGTGAACGTCATGGCGCGTTCGTACATGTCGCGGATCACCGACTTCGGCGACACCGGGTGGTCACCCACCCACGGATGGCTCTGGCGGTAGACGTCGTACGCGTGCCACAGCAGCTCGCTCAGCGGCTTCGGGTACGTGACCTCCTGGAGGAGCTCCATCCGCTCCTCGTACTCGATGCCGTCGGCCTTCATCTGCCCGACCGCCTCACCGCGCGCCTTGTTCTGCTGCGCGGCGAGGATCTGACGCGGATCGTCGAGCGTGGACTCCACCACCGAGACCATGTCCAGCGCGTACGACGGCGAGTCGGCGTCCAGCAGCTCGAACGCGGCGAGCGCGAACGTGGACAGGGGCTGGTTCAGTGCGAAGTCCTGCTGCAGATCGACGGTGAGCCGCACGATGCGGCCCTCCGCGTCGGGCTTGTCCAGCTGCTCCACCACGCCGCCGTCCAGCAGCGAGCGGTAGATCGCGATCGCCCGGCGGATGTGGCGCAGCTGCGCCCTGCGCGGTTCGTGGTTGTCCTCCAGCAGGTGCCGCATCGCCTCGAAGGCGTTGCCGGGACGTGCGATGACGGACAGCAGCATGGTGTGCGTGACCCGGAAACGGGAGGTCAGCGGCTCCGGATCGGACTGGATCAGCTTGTCGAACGTGGTCTCCGACCAGGCGACGAAGCCCTCGGGGGCCTTCTTGCGGACGACCTTGCGCTTCTTCTTCGGGTCGTCGCCGGCCTTCTTGACCGCCTTCTCGTTCTCGACGACGTGCTCGGGGGCCTGCGCGACGACGAACCCCGCCGTGTCGAAGCCCGCCCGGCCGGCCCGGCCCGCGATCTGGTGGAACTCACGCGCGCGCAGCGTCCGCACCCGGGTGCCGTCGTACTTGGTGAGGGCGGTGAACAGCACCGTGCGAATGGGGACGTTGACACCGACGCCGAGCGTGTCCGTACCGCAGATCACCTTCAGGAGGCCCGCCTGCGCGAGCTTCTCGACCAGACGGCGGTACTTCGGGAGCATGCCCGCATGGTGCACGCCGATGCCGTGCCGCACGTAACGGGAGAGGTTCTGACCGAACTTGGTGGTGAAGCGGAAATTGCCGATGAGATCGGCGATCTTCTCCTTCTCCTCCTTGGTGCACATGTTGATGCTCATCAGCGACTGCGCCCGCTCGACGGCCGCGGCCTGGGTGAAGTGCACGATGTAGACGGGCGACTGCCGGGTGTCCAGGAGCTCGGTGATCGTCTCGGTGATCGGCGTCAGCCGGTACTCGTAACTGAGCGGGACCGGACGGGTCGCCGAGCGCACCACGGAGGTGGGGCGGCCGGTACGGCGGGTGAGGTCCTCCTCGAACATCCGGACGTCACCGAGCGTGGCCGACATCAGGACGAACTGGGCCTGCGGCAGCTCCAGGATCGGGATCTGCCACGCCCAGCCGCGGTCCTGCTCCGCATAGAAGTGGAACTCGTCCATGACGACCTGGCCGATGTCCGCGTACTTCCCGTCACGCAGCGCGATGGACGCCAGCACCTCGGCCGTGCAGCAGATCACGGGGGCGTCGGCGTTGACCGAGGCGTCGCCCGTGAGCATGCCGACGTTCTCCGTACCGAACAGCTTGCACAGGTCGAAGAACTTCTCCGAGACCAGGGCCTTGATCGGAGCGGTGTAGAAGGTGACCTTGTCCTGGGCCAGGGCGGTGAAGTGCGCACCCGCCGCGACCAGGCTCTTCCCGGAGCCGGTGGGGGTGGAAAGGATCACGTTGGCCCCGGAGACCACCTCGATCAGCGCCTCCTCCTGAGCGGGATAGAGGGTGATCCCCTGCGTCTCGGTCCATGACGAGAAGGCCTCGAAGAGGGCGTCGGGGTCGTCGGTCGGGGGCAGCTGATCGATAAGGGTCACACCCCCATCTTGCCTGTCTTCCACCCCGATGAGGGAACCGGACGACGGCTCGAAGATCACGGACGATACGCTGCCCTCTCAACTCGGCCGCACCGCACCGACGGTGGCCGGAACCCGCGCACAGGCAATGCCTGTCGCACTCACGACACCTACGGGGGCGGAAACAGCCATGATGGGACCGGCACACTCTCTGTCAGGGGCAGCGGCCTGGCTGGGGGTGGGCGCGGCCGCGGCTGCCGCGGGCCACACCATGCCGTGGCCCGTGCTCGTCGTCGGCGCTCTGATCACCGCGGGCGCGGCGCTCGCCCCGGACCTCGACCACAAGTCGGCGACCATCTCGCGTGCCTTCGGACCGGTCTCCCGCGGACTCTGCGAGATCGTCGACAAGCTCTCGCACGCCGTCTACAAGGCCACGAAGCTGCGGGGCGACTCGAACCGCAGCGGCGGCCACCGGACACTCACCCACACCTGGCTGTGGGCGGTCCTGATAGGAGCGGGGGCCTCCGCCGCGGCGATCACCGGCGGCCGGTGGGCGGTGCTGGCGATCCTCTTCGTCCACCTGGTGCTCGCCGTCGAGGGTCTGCTCTGGCGGGCCGCCCGGGTGTCCAGCGACGTCCTGGTGTGGCTGCTCGGCGCGACCAGCGCGTGGATTCTCGCCGGCGTCCTGGACAAGCCGGGCAACGGCTCGGACTGGCTCTTCAGCGCCCCCGGCCAGGAATACCTCTGGCTCGGTCTGCCCATCGTGCTCGGCGCCCTCGTCCATGACATCGGCGACGCGCTGACCGTCTCGGGCTGCCCGATCCTGTGGCCGATCCCGGTCGGCCGCAAGCGCTGGTACCCGATCGGCCCGCCGAAGGCCATGCGGTTCAGGGCCGGCAGCTGGGTGGAGCTGAAGGTGCTGATGCCGGTGTTCATGGTGCTCGGGGGAGTGGGCGGGGCCGCCGCCATGAACTTCATCTGACGCACCGCGGCCCTGAACCCCGGCAGGGTTCAGGGCCTGTCGGCCGTACGCCCTACCGGGCAGCGGCCTTCGTGAACGGCAGCACGAGCCGGGAGGGGTGCGCCGCGTCACGGTAGATCTTGTGCGTGACGGGCCGGCCCACCGGCAGGTGGAAGGCGTCCGGCGGCAGCAGGGCGTTGTGCGCGTCGGCGAGCGGCTCGTCGTTGGAGAGCTCCACGACCAGCCTGTGCCCGGGCAGGAACGTCGCCGCGAACGGGTAGACCCGCAGGACGTACTCCTCGATCCGCCCCGGTTCGACCGGCACCGCGCGGGTGTGCGGGTGGTAGGGGTCGCCCTCCGCGGTCCGTTCCACGTCGAGCTCGCGGTGCGACGCCTTCAGATAGGCGGTCGTGATGAGCTGACGCCGGCCGCCCGGGGCCTCGTCCCACATGCGCAGGATGAAGTTGGTGTCCGGCTGGTCGATCTCCGCGAAGATGTGCGCCGCGCCCTGGCCGATCATCTCGGTGGGCTCGGTGAACGGCTCGGTGCTCCAGTCGAGGATCTCGACCTTGTCGGTGACCGTCAGCGGCGCCTGGTAGAAGCCGTCGGGCGCGGCGTGCTCGGTGCCCATGAGCTCCGGCTCGAAGGACAGTTTCCGGCGCGGACGCAGGTAGAGCGACTCGTACGCCACGTCCTTCGGCGGCCACTGCGAGCCGGTGACGGTCTCGCGCGAACCCTCGACGTGGACGGTGACGGCCGGCTCGTCCATGATCCCGTTGTCGATGCCCTTGAGCCAGTACTCGTACCAGCGGAACATCTTGTCGTGCTCCTCGACGAAGGGGCGCGACTGCATCGGCGGATAGGGGCCGATGTCGAGCTTCTTCGGGCCCTTCAGCGCGTGGTAGGTCTCGATGGTTCCGTCCATCGTCCAGCCGCGGCCCTGGTCGATCTGGAGCCAGACCGGGATGTCGATGCGGGGCGCGAGGGTGAGGGGGTTGCGTTCCTCGTACCACTCGCCGTCGACCTCGTTCATGACGATGTCGAACCAGGCCTCGTGGTTCTTCGGGTAGTTCAGCACGTGGAAGAGGTTCGGCCAGGCGGCCACGTCCGGGTCCTGGAGCCGCCGGGCGACGCGCTCCCTGATCTCCTCGGGCGAGAACGCCTCCAGCATGCGGGACTTGACGCCGTCGGTGAAGGCCCAGCCGGAGTCGCCGCCGCGGCCCTCGCGGGCGGCGCGCGGCATGAACCACATGACGCCGCCGTGGTAGGTGGTCTCGTAGAAGTCGTAGTGACCGCCGCTGACGAAGATCGCCTTGAGGCTCGGCGGCCGTTCGGCCGCGGCCAGCACCTGCATCGAGCCGAAGTAGGAGATGCCGATCATGCCGACGTTCCCGTCGCACCACGGCTGTGCCGCCACCCACTCGATGAAGTCGTGGGCGTCCTGGCCGAGCGGGATCCCACCGGCGTTGTAGTTGCCGATGTGCTCGCCCCCGGAGGCCCCGGAACCGCGCAGGTCACCGATGACGTGGACGTAGTCCTCCTGGACGACCCGCGCGATGTCACCGGCCTCGATGCAGCCGTCCCACATCGGGCTGGGGCGCCGCTGGGGCGGTGTGGTCAGCGCGAGTGCCTGGAGTTCCTTGCCGTACGGGCTGAGCGCCACGAGCGCCGGCCGCGGCTTTTCGTCGACGCCGCTGTAGGTGTCGGCGGCGAGCACGACACCGTCGCGCATCGGCACTCGGAGATCCTTGCGGACGGCGATCTTCTGCCCGCCCGCCCGGATCGTCTGGAAGTCGGTCATGAGTGCTCCTGTGCTACGAGTTCTGGTGGTGCTGCGTGCGGTAGCCGTGCATCGAGGTGAAGAACGGCGACGGTTCGAGCGCGGGGTCGGCGGTGTAGCCGAGCTCCTCGGCGGCGGCAGCGAAGGGGGAGTACCGCGACTCCGTCTCCCGCAGCCCGTCCCGGAGGCAGCCGCAGGCTGCGGCGCCGACCCGGCTCTCGGCGTCGAGGCTCTGGGTGAGGGCCTCCTGAGCCTGCGCGGCGTCGAGTTCGACGCCGTACGGGGTGCCGTCGGCGCGGCGGTAGGGGTGCCCGAGATACAGGTGCTGTGGGCGGAGCTCGTCCCGGACGTACTCCAGGCCGGCGCGGTAGGCGGCCGGGTGCGTGTATCCGGGGAAGCCGTTGGCGGCGCCGTGGACCTGCACGGCGTCGCCGGCGAACACCGAGCGCTGTCCGTCCAGGGAGTAGGCGACCGACCCGGGGGTATGGCCCGGTATCGCGTGCACCGAGACGGTGACCTCGCCGCCGAGCGAGAGGGTCTCCCCGCCGTTGACGAGCAGGGAGGGCTCCATCTCGCCGGAGATGACGGCCTGCGTGGCCGCCGCGACCTTCGCCTCACCCCCGGAGTCACCCAGGTACCGGCCCCGGCCCGCGCGGTACTCCTCCACATGGGCCCTGCGTGAGCGGAGCATCGGGGCGTCGGCCTCGTGGATGACCACTTTCGCGCGCCGGCCGGTGAGCTCCCACAGGGCGTGTGCCCCGCCGATGTGGTCGATGTGACCGTGGGTCAGGAGGATCCAGCGCACGTCCTCGATGCGCCGGCCGATCGCCTCCAGTGCGGGGGCCATGCCCTCGGCGGGAGAGGTGGCGATCCCCGTGTCGACCACGGCGGGCTCGGGTGCGTCGATGAAGAAGCTGTAGAGGCCGAACCGGCCCCACGGCGAGAACAGGGGATGGACGTTGACTGCGTGCGACATGGTCTTCTCTTTCCGGACTCGTACGTGGGGCGGAGCGGCCGGTCAGTGCCGGCCGAGGAAGGCGCGCGTCTCGTCGAACACCCGGTGGTACTCCGGGATCCAGGAGAAGTGCTGGACGAACCCGTGGCCCGCGCCCTCGTACCGGCTCACCGTCGCGTCCCCACCCGCCTCACGCAGCCGCCGGCCGTAGAGCTCGCCCTCGTCGCGCAGCGGGTCGTGCTCCGCGGTGATGACGAGCGCCGGCGGCAGCCCACTGAGGTCCGTCCGCTTGAGCGGCGAAACGCGCGGGTCCGCGGGGTCGGCGCCACTGTCGAGATAGAAGGCGTTGAAGGGCTTCAGCCCGGCCGTCTCCATGCCGTAGCCCACGGCGTTCTCACGCAGGGAGGGGTATCGGTCGACGTCGAAGTCCAGGTCGAGCGACGGGTAGTAGAGGATCTGGTGGGTGATTCCGTGGAAGCCGTCGTCGTGGGCCCTGGCCGCGACCGCGGCGACGAAGGTGGCGCCGGAGCTGTCGCCTGCGACGGCGAGGGTCGTGCCGTCCCGGAGGCTCTCGCCCTCCTCCGCGGCCCAGCGCACGACGGCGTAGCAGTCGTCGAGACCGGCGGGAAAGGCCGCCTCCGGCGCCAGCCGGTAGCCCACGGATATGACCTTGAGCCCGGTCTCCTTCGCCAGCGAGCGTGCGATGTGGTCGTGCGTGTCCAGGCTGCCGAGGAAGAACGCGCCGCCGTGGAAGTAGACGAGTACGCCGTGGCTGTCGCCCTCGGTGGGGGTGTAGATGCGTACCGGAACCTCGCCGGACGCGGTGCGTGCCGTCACGTCCTCGACGGCGTGGAGCGGCAGGCGCTCGTCGAGGGGCGGGACGTGTGCCTCGTCCTCTGCGCGCATGGCGACCGGGTCGAGCGGGCCCGGGGCGTGGGCCGGAAGGCCGGCGAGGAACGCGGCGATCTCGGGATGCAGCGTCACGGCGTCAGCCCTTCGCGCCGGCGGAGGCGGGCTTCTGCCCGGGGAAGACCTCGTCGATCTCGTCCTCGCTCCAGCCCTGGCGCGAGACCGCCTGCAGCGTGTCGGTCACCGGTTTGCGAGTGGCCTGGAACAGGGCCAGTGCCTCCTTCACGGAGTCCGCCTCCCGCAGGGCGTCGGCGAGCGCACCGGCGTCCTCGACGGCGGAGTTCGCGCCCTGGCCCTGGTGATGCAGCATCGAGTGCGCGGCGTCGCCCATCAGGACGACGGAGTCCGAGTGCCACGTGTCGATCGAGTCGATGTCGTAGACGGCGCGGATGTTCACGGTGTCCATGTCGAGGTCGCGTGTGATGTTCACGAGGCGCTCGTCGAAGCCCTCCACCGTCGCCAGGAGGTCTTCCTTGGTGACCTCGGGGACCCAGGTGCCGTCCGGACACAGGGCGGTGATGTCGAACGACACCTGGTTGCGGTGGCGCAGGGGCAGCAGATAGATCTTCGTGCCCCGGCCGATGTACATCCGGAGGTTGTCGTCGACGACCATCCCGTAGGCGTCGTCGGCGGAGATGACGGCGCGGTAGGCGTGCTCGCCGGAGAAGACCGGCTCCTTGTCGCTGAACAGCTCCCGGCGGACGACCGACTTGATGCCGTCGGCGCCGATGACCAGGTCCGCCCCGACGCTCACACCGTTGGCGAAGGTGAGGACGGCGCCCTCGCCCTCGTCCCGGACACGCTCCAGCTTGTGGCCGAGGTGCACCATGCCCTCGGGGAGCACGCTCAGGAGAGCGTCGATGAAGTCACCGCGGTGGATGAGGTGGGTGTGGGTCTGCTCGCCGGCGACCGGCCACTCCTCTTTCATGATCGGATCGCCGGTGGGGGTGAGGATCTCGAAGATCTCGCTCGGCGAGCTCACCCTCGCGATCGCGTCGAAGATCCCCCACTCCCGGAACCGGTTCATCGTGGAGGGCCGCAGACCGATGCCCGCGCCCGCCTCGCGGATCTGGTTCGCCTGCTCGTAGACGTTGACGTCCGCGCCGAGCAGGCTCAGGGCCTTGGCCGCCGACGCACCACCGTATCCGGCTCCGACGATGGCGATCTTGAGGTTCTTGAGGTCTGAGAGCTGCATGGTGGTTCTCTCTACTTCTGAAGGGTGAGGAAGCCGGCCGGGTTGTCCACGAAGATCGTCCTGATCGCGGCCTCGTCGAGACCCGCGGCGCGGAGGTCCGGGATGAGGTCCTCGAAGATGTAGTTGACGCTGTGGCCCTTCACGCCCGGCCAGCCCAGCGGGGAGCAGTTGGCGTCGGCGGAGGCGAGGACCTGCGTCAGCCGACCGGCGCCGATGAACCGGAGGAAGTGGTCGAGGCGTTCCTTGCGTGGGCGTGCCCAGAACGGAGGGTCCGGCAGCTCGGTCTCGTAACCGAAGGTGTCGAAGCCGATTCGGCCGCCCTGCTCGGCGATCCAGACATCGCGCGTCTTGTCGGCGTTCACGCCGTCGTCGACGTGCCCGAACAGGACGCGGTCCAGCGGGAGCCCCTCCTCGGCGAAGATCGCGACGGCGTTCTCGGCGTCGATCGCGAGATGGGTCAGGATCGGTACGCCGGTGGCGAGCGAGGCACGGGCCGCGGCGCGGTAGATGCGCTTGTCCAGGTCCGTCATGCGGCCGCCGCGGCTCACTCCGACCTTGATGACACCGGCGCGGCTGCCGGTGTTCCCGATGCCGACGGTGATCTCGTGGACGAACTGCCGCTCCAGGTAGTCCACTTCGGCCCGGGCGAAGTGCGGCAGGGCGGTGTCGCCGCCGACGAAGCCGGTGCAGGCGATGATGTGGACGCCGGTCTTCGCCGACAGCGACCTGTAGTAGTCGACGTCACGGCCGTTGCAGATCCCGGTCGCGTCGACGAAGGTCCCGCCGCCGTTCTCATGGAACGTGCGCAGTTTCGGGACGGTCTCCTCGTACCGCTGCTCGGGGGTCTTCCACCACGTCGTGTCCAGCTCGGAGCCGGGCATGCCGTAGCCAATGTGCTCATGGACGGCCACGAGGCCCAGTTCCTCGGCCGGGATCGTCCCGAGGACGGTGTTCACTCTCGACACAGCACTCACCTTTGAACGAAGAGACTTGATGGTCGTGCGCGTCGGCGCGCTCAGCGCACCGACAGCAGGTCGCGCGGGTTGTCCACGAGAATCCGCTGTGTGTCCTCGTCGCTGAGACCTGCTGTCTTCAGGAGCGGGACGAAAGTGGTCAGGATGTGGCTGTACGGCAGGTCGTTGCCGGCGTGGCCCTTCGCCACCCCGGTCGCGTTGCCCGACAGCAGGACCCGGTTTCCGTGGCCGCCCCGCACGAGGCCGGCGACCAGTGCGGCCCGCTCGGCGTCGCCGATGTGGTCATCGTCCTCGACACCGACGTGGTCGAGTGCGACGTAGGCTCCGCGGCGGGCGACCTCCTGGGGAGCGCCGGCGGCGACGGCGTCCGTGCGGTCGAGACCGGCGACGACGACGCGGTCGGCCGGCAAGTCCTCGTCCAGGGCGACGCCGAGGTCGTGGAGGGCGTCGCCGCCGTAGCGGACGGAGAGCGCGACGCCGGTGTGCCGGGCGGTCCGGGCCGCGCCGCGCAGCAGGCTCTCGTCGGTCGCGGTCATGCCCCCGGGGGTCGCTGCGGTGGCGATCAGGCCGGCGGCGCCGCGTCGCTCCACGCGCGGGACGACCATGCCTTCGGTGACCTCCCCGGTGAAGAGGTCCGCGAACTTCTCGGCCGGCCAGGGCGTCGGCGGGTTGGTCTGCGGCGTGAGGAAGTAGCCGCCGAGCAGCGCCTGCGGCCCCTGTCCCGTCGACGCGACGATGTGCACGCCGGTCGTGCGGGAGAGGGCTTCGTACAGCCGGACGTCCCGGCCGTGGAACATCCCGGTGCTGTCGACGATCGTGCCGCCGCCGTGGGTCCGGAAGTCCGTCAGCTTCGCGGCGAGGATCTCGAAGACCTCCGCGCGGTCGATGGTGATGTCGAAGGCGTACTCCGCGCCCGGAACCACCGACAGCAGGGCCTCATGGACCGAGATGACGCCCAGATCCTCGGTCGGCACCGGTCCCAGGACGGTGTTCACGGTGTTGGTCTTGACGCTCATGCCTGCCCTCACATGTACGGGTGGGTGCGTTGCACCTGGTGGCTGCCGTCACCGTAGCCATTCACTTTACATTGCGTCAATGAAACAGACATGCAGAAAAAATATTCATCCGAGCGTGCGACGAGCGTGCCGGGGGAGGGTGGGTGAACATCAATCAGCTGCATGTCTCCGCATGTCAATCATTCATTTGCTGGATGTGTGGGCAGCCACTTCACTGGACGCATGACCACCCCACGCACCTCCGATATCGACCTCTTCGCGGACGAGGTCGTGCTCGACCCCTATCCCGTCTACGCCGAGCTGCGGGAACAGGGCCCAGTCGTCCATCTGCCGAAGAACGACGTCCACGTGCTGACGCGGTACGAAGCCATCCGCGGCGCGCTCGCCGACTGGGAGTCGTTCTCCTCGGACTCCATCGGGTTCAACCCGATGGTCAACGAGGCCCTCGGCGGCACCTCGCTCGCCTCCGATCCGCCGGCGCACACCCAGCTGCGGGCCGCACTCACCGAGAACCTCTCACCACGCGCGCTGCGCGGACTGAAGGGACGCATCGAGGCCAAGGCCGACGCTCTGGTCGCCGGACTCGTCGGACAGGGCAGCTTCGAGGCGATCGACGCCCTGGCCCGCGCCTTCCCCCTGGAGGTCGTCGCCGACCTGATCGGCTTCACCGGCCGGGCACGCGACAACATGCTGCGCTGGGGCCAGGCCGCCATGCAGGTCATCGGTCCGATGAACCGGCGCACGGCGGAGAGCTTCCCGATCGCCGGTGAGCTCTACGACTGGTGCTCCCGCGTCCGCGCGACCGATCTGGCCGAGGGGTCCGTGGGACGCGGCATCTTCGACGCCGAGGCGCGCGGGGCCATCGCACCGGGCACGGCGGGCCCGATCATCCACCAGTACCTCGGTGCGGGCATCGACACCACGGTGGCCGCCATCGGCAACATCGTCGCCCTCATCGGCCCGCACCCCGACCGGCTCGAACAGATCCGCAGGGACCCGTCACTGGTCCCGGCGGTCTTCAACGAGGTGCTCCGCTTCTGGGCCCCGGTGCACGCCTGGGGCCGCCGCGCCACCCGGGACGTGGAGATCGAGGGGACCGTGATCCCCGCAGGTGCCCAGGTCGCCGTCCTGTTCGGCGCCGGCAACCGTGACCCCCGGCACTTCGATGACCCGGACACCTTCCTGGTCGGGCGCAATCCCGTCGACCACCTCTCCTTCGGTTACGGCCCGCACGGCTGCGCGGGCCAGGGGCTCGCCCGGCTGGAGGCCCACGCGGTGATCGAGGCACTGTCCCGGCGCGTGCGGCGCCTTGTGGTCGGACCCGAGGTCCGGGTTCCCGGCAACATCACCCGGAGCATCGAGGAGCTTCCCGTCCTGGAGGTGGTTCCCGCATGAGGATCGTTCTCGACCGCCCCCGCTGCGAGGGCCACGGCCTGTGCGAGGAAGCCGCACCGCAGCTCATGCACCTCGACGACGACGGCGAGCTCGTCCTCGATCACGAGGAGATCGGCAGTGCCGACGCCGGCCCGGCGAACGCCGCCGTCCGTGTGTGCCCGGTCGCCGCGCTGAGGATCGCATGAGCGGCGCGACGATGCGGCGCGTCGTGGTCGTCGGCAACGGGATCGCCGGGCTGACCGCGGCCGACACGCTCCGTGAGACCGGCTTCGACGGCGAGCTGACGATCGTCGGCGACGAACCGCACCCGGCGTACAGCCGCCCGGCGCTCTCCAAGTCGGTCCTGCTCGACGGCGCCGACATGACATCGCACGAACTCCCCCCGGCCGGACACGGGGCGGCGGAACTCCTGGGCGTACGCGCCACCGGGCTGGACCTCGACCGCCGGCTCGTCGCGCTCGACGACGGCAACGCGCTGCCGTACGACCGCGTCGTCCTCGCCACCGGCTCCCGGGCGCGACGGCTGTCCGGACTGCCCGGCGAGCTCACCCTGCGGGGTCTCGACGACGCCCGCCGTCTGCGCGGCAGGCTGGCGTCCAGGCCCTCGGTCGTCGTGGTCGGCGGGGGGCCGCTCGGGATGGAGATCGCCTCCGGGTGCCTGGCCGCCGGCTGCCGGGTCACCCTCGTCTCACAGGGAACGCCGCTCACGGCCCGGCTCGGCCCGTACCTCGCCCGCGTCCTCGTCACGGCCGCACGGGAACGGGGGCTCACCCTCGTGGAGACGGGGCCGGTACGGGTCGAGGGGGCGGGGGAGAGCGCCCGGGCCGTACTCGACGACGGCACGGTCCACGAAGCGGACCTGCTCGTGTCCGCCGTCGGCGACATCCCCCACACGCAATGGCTCGCGGACACGGTGCCTGTCGCCGCGAGCGGTGCGATCCCGGTCGACGTACGCGGGCTGGTCCGCCCCGATGTCGCCGCCGTCGGCGACCTCGCGGCCTTCCCCGCCCCCGACGGACCGCGCCGCCTCCCGCTGTGGAGCAGCGCGATCGAGCAGGCGAAGACCGCCGCCAGGGCACTCGTCCACGGTCAGGACGCGCCCCCGCTCCGGCTCCAGCCGTACTTCTGGACCGAGCAGTTCGGCCTGCGCCTCACCGCGGTGGGCCTCCTTCCGCCGGAGGGGGAACCCGCGTACGCCGACGGAGGACCCGGTGGCGAGCCGGCGCTGATGCGCTGGTCCCGCGCCGACGGCACCGGGGCGGCCGTGGCGCTCAACTACCGGATCCCGGTCCCCCGGCTGCGTCGCCTGACCCGGGCGGACTCGTAAGGTCTCCTCCATGAATGACGGCGAAGAGGGCACCACGGGTTCGGGTCTGGACCGGCTGGCCTCGGTCAACCTCAACCTGCTGGTGCCCCTCCTCGCGCTCCTGGAGGAGGGATCGGTGACCCGGGCCGCGGAGCGGGTGGGGCTTTCGCAGCCGGCGATGAGCCACGCCCTCACGCGCATGCGGCGGCTGCTGGGTGACGATCTCGTCGTCCGGCAGGGAACCGGCGTCACGCTCACTCCGCGCGCGCTGGAGCTGATCGCTCCGCTGCGCAGCGCCCTGGAGCAGACGGCACGCATCGTGGAATTCCCGTGCTTCGACCCGGTGACGGACCGGCGCGTCATCACGGTCGCCATGACGAACAGCACAGCCTTCGTCGTCGGACCCCACCTGACCCGGCTCGTCGCGGAGCGCGCCCCGCACGCCACCTTGCGCGTCCGCACGATCACGGTGCCGACCGAGGCGACCTTCACCGACAAGGGCGTCGACGTGGTGCTGCTCTCCGAGGGCCACTTCTCGCCGTACCCGCGCGAGCGGCTGTACAACGACCGCTGCGTGGTGGTGGCCTCACCGGACACACCGCCCGGGGCGAGCGCGATCGAACTTCTGACCACGCAGCGGCACATCGTCGTCGACACCGAACGGCGGGTCTTTCCCTACGCGTTGCTGGAGGAGAACGGGATCACCTACCGGGTCGGCCAGCTGATCTCCGACTTCCTGCTGGTCCCTTTCCTGGTTGCCCGTACGGGCGGCGGCGTGGCGCTCCTGCGCCACCAGGTGGCCACCGCCATGCGGGCACTCACCGACCTGCGGATCGAGGAGTTCCCGTTCCCGCTGCCGGGGCTCGGCATCGACATCGTCTGGAACCCGCGCCTGACCGATCAGCACTTCACCGCATGGCTGCGGGCGCTGCTGTTCGACGCCGCGGCGGATCTGTGACCGGAAAGGGGAGGCTGGGCAACGCCGCCGTGCACATGAGTGCGGCGGCGTGGTTGCCGTCCCATGCTGCAGCCCGTACGTGACCGCAAGGGGTGGGCTGCCGCGACGCGTACGTGGCCGCGAGGGGGTCGTCGTGCCACGCCGCCGCGCGTACGTGACCGCGACGGAAGCTGTCCTGGAAGGCCGCCGCGCGGGCCTGACCGCGACGGCGCTCAGTGCAACAGGCGCACCCAGCTGGTCCCGAGCTCGTCGAGCATCTGGTCGCGCGTGAGCTTCCACTCGGCGCGGTGCCAGTTCTGGGCGACGAAGTCGAGCTCGGCCATCGCCAGGACACCCCGGAAATGGCGCTGATACGGTTCCAGTCGCCCGGCCGCCGTCAGGCCGTCCTCGATGTCGCCGATGGCCTCCTCCATCCACCGCTCGACCAGGTCGGTGAGCTCCGGATCGACCACCGCGGCGTCCCGGCCGATCCGGATGAGGGGCCAGATCGCCGGCCAGCTGTCGGAGGTGCGGCGCAGCCAGTCCGTGATCGCCTCCGGCGAGCCGTCGGCGACCGTGGCCACGAGGCCCTGCGCCGTGGACCCGTGCTCGGGAGAACCGACGCGCTGCAACACCTCGTTGAGCTGCTCGTCGATCAGGGCCTGCATCAGCTCGCTGCGGGAGGAGAAGTACGCGTAGAAGGTCGCCCGCGTCGTACCCGCCGCGGTCGCGATGTCGTCGACGGTGGTGGCGGCGTACCCCTTCGTCCTGAACTGCTCGATTCCCGACTCCAGCAGCAGGCGACGGGTCATCTGCTTCTGTGCCTCACGAAGGTTCGCCATGACCGGATCCTAACGTGCCGCGGCTCGTCGATCGCACGAAGCGGTTGGGCACCACACAGCCCGCACCGAGTCCTGACGCGTTGTATACCGACCGGCTGCGCATCGTCGGACCGGGTCGACGGCGAGCCGTTCCCGCAGCTCCTCGGTCCTGATCCCGTCGTCTCGAGGACCGTGACCCCGTCGGGGCCGGGCGCGAAGACGCCGTGCTCGGTGCAGACCCGGATGACGCAGCCGCTGCCGGTGGGCGGGGAGGTGCGGTCGGGCACGGGCCTTGGAGGCGCCGTCCCGGGTGAGCAGTCAGCTCGCCGGCGCCTGGCGGATCAGGGCGTCGATGAGATCGAACGGCATGCCCGCCAGACCGAATCCGCCCACCAGGACCGTCGAACCGTGCCCGGCACCCGCGACGGCCTCGTCGGCCGTCGCGGCAATGGTCGTGATCATGCCCGGGCCACCTCGTGAGCGGCGTCGTCCCCGAGCCGGGCCGAGGACAGCGGGATCGGGGTGAACATCGCGGGTTCCTCGTCCGGGTCCAATGCGGTGGGGCCGTACACCCAGTCGGTGAACCCGTAGTCGTGGTCGTCCCGGCCGCGCATGATCGCGTTGCGCCGCAGCCGCTGCTCGCCGTCCAGGTGCCACAGCTCCCCCCAGGCGCGGGCGGTGGTCTGCACCCGGCGGCAGTGTTCGACGCGGACCGCTTCGTAGGAGGTGAGGACGGCGTCCCAGTCCGGAACTCCCGCGCTCCCGCCCGGTGCGGTGTTCACCTCCGCGTCCGCGTTCCGGTCCGTTCCGGTGTTCACGGCCGCTCCCGCGTGCGCATCCGCCCCCGCGTTCGCGGCGGTGTGGCGGGCGACGTGCCGGGCGAGGACCCAGCCGTCCTCGATCGCCATGATCGCGCCCTGGGCCATGTACTGGAGGGGCGGGTGGGCGGCATCGCCGAGCAGGGCGATCCGGCCGTGCACCCACGTCTCGACCGGGTCCCGGTCGAGCATCTGCCACCACCGGTCGCGCCACATCAGGGGGATGCCCTTGCGTACGGCGTCGCAGGTGGCGGCGAAGGCCGCGTCCAACTCATCCGGAGTGCCCCAGTCGTCCTTGCCGGCCAGAGCCTTCGGGGACTCGAACACGGCGACCTGGTTGAACATGTCGCCGCCCCGCAGGGCGTACTGCACGAAGTGGCAGCGCGGACCGACGTACACGGTGACGTCCTTCTCGGCGACGCCATTGTCACGCACCTCGTCGATCGGGACAGCCGCGCGGTAGGCGACGTAGTCGGAACTGACCACCTCGTCGCCGACCAGTGTGCGCCGGGCCACCGAGTGCAGCCCGTCGGCGGCGATCACGACGGGAGCCTCCTCGGTGCCGCCGTCCGCCAGGTGGATCCGGGCGCCGCCGTCGGTGTGCTCGTAATCGGTCACCGTCCGGTCGGTCAGAAGTTCCACACCGGCCCGGCGGCAGGCGCGCAGGAAGATGCCGTGCAGATCGCTGCGGTGGATCACCATGTACGGGAAGCCGTAGCGCCGCTCCACGTCCCGCAGGTCGAGCCGGGTCAGCTCACGGGAGTCGAGGGCGTCACGCATCACCATGTTCTCCGGGAGCACGCCCAGCTCCTTGGCCTCGTCGAGCAGACCGTACTCGTCGAGGATGCGGGTGCAGTTGGGCGCGATCTGAAGGCCCGCGCCGACCTCGCCGAACTCCGGGGCCCGTTCGAGGACGCGTACGCGCAGCCCCTGCCGGGCGAGGGCGAACGCCGAGCTGAGGCCGCCGATGCCGCCTCCGACGATGATCACGTCAGGGTTTTCGCCGGTGGGAGGGTTCGCAGGATTCATCGTCTCTTCCTCGAATCGCGGGGATCGTCGCGTGGCAGAAGTGCTGGGGGTCGGTCGGGGTATCCGGTCGCCGTACGCCCGTGCCCGGGGCGGGACAGGGCGGGGGCGGGGCGGGGACGGGGCGGGTGAGCCAGACCGCACGCCCCTGCCCCGTCCTGTGCGTCAGAGCCAGCGGGCAAGGACGGGCACCGGCCCGCCGCCGGGCGCCACGAGAGCGTGGGCACGACCGGTGAGATACGCGGTGATCTCGTGGAGCTCTCCGACGATCACGGTGGGCTCGCCCGCCCCGGGGAGCTTCCAGAACGCACCGCTGCCCGTCGCCTCCAGAACCAGCGCAGGGCCGGACTCCTTGGCGCGCTTGGCCACGACGTCGTCACAGAGCGCGGCGAGGAAGCCGGCCGGCAGGTCCGCGAAGGTCGGACCGGTGCCCAGGTCGACCGCGTGGACACACACCTCGCGGGAGCGCATCCAGGGCAGTTCGGCGGCGGGGACGGTACGGCCCTGCGCCGTCACCACCGGGGCCTGCCACTCGGCGTCACCGAGAACGGCCGTCGCTCCCGCCAGCTCCTCCGCGCTGCGGCGCAGCCAGGCGGTGAGCTCGGCGGCCGGCATCGCGGCGCCCCGCTCGATGCCGGCGGCGCGCTCGTCCGCGGAGGCGTACATCGGGGTCGGCTCGCCCGTGGCGGCCCAGTGGACGAGGTTGCCCAGGGCGTCGGCGTTGGCCGCGACATGCGCGACCAAGTGCTTGCGGGTCCAGCCGGGCAGCGCGCTCGGCGCGGCCAGTGCGGCGTCCGCGAGGTCGGCGGCCCGGACGAACAGGGTGGTACCGAGCTGCGCCCAGCGGCGCGCTTCCTCGAACGTACGGGACATCAGGCGGACTTCTCCTTGACGACGCGGTTCTCCAGGCGGCCGATGCCGTCGATCTCGGCGACGACCGTCTCCCCGCCCAGCAGGTAGCGCTCCGGCTTGCGGGCGTGTCCGACACCGCCCGGGGTGCCGGTGGCGATGATGTCGCCAGGGTTGAGACGCGTGATCGTGGAGACGTACTCCACGAGGTGCACCGGGTCGAAGAGCAGGTCGGCCGTCGTGTCGGACTGCATGAGCTCACCGTCCACGGTGAGCCGGACGTCGAGCGCGGGCCGTACGCCGCCGGGCAGCTCGTCGGGCGTGACCAGGAACGGGCCGACGGGGGTGCTGGAGTCCCACATCTTGCCCTGGAGCCACTCACGGGTGCGGAACTGCCAGTCCCGGCAGGTGAGGTCGTTGAGGACGGTGAACCCGGCGATCGCCTGCTCGGCCTCCTCGCCGCGCACTCGGCGCACCTGCCTGCCGACGACCACCGCGAGCTCCACCTCCCAGTCGAACCGGTCGGTTTCCTCGGGCCGCCGGATGTCGTCCCCCGCCCCGATCAGGGAGTCGGCGAACTTTGCGAACAGGGTGGGGTGTTCGGGCAGGTCCCGGCCCATCTCCGTGATGTGGGTGCGGTAGTTGAGCCCGACGCAGATCACCTTCGAGGGCTGCGGAACGACGGGCGCGTACTCGGCGCCTTCCACGGTGTACGTCGCGGAGTCCGCGGCGGTGGCCGCGGCGGCGTGTCCGGCCCAGTCGTCCCGGCCCAGCAGGGTGCCGACGTCCGGGACACCGAGGCCGGTCAGGACGTCGCCGTCGACCCGGACGGCCTGGGTGGTGGTGCCGGTACGGAGGGTGGCGAGCTTCATCGGGTGGTTCCTTCCACATGGGTGCGGTCGAGCCGGAGGGCCTCGAAGATCGGGGAGTCGCTGAAGCGGAACAGGTCCAGGGCGCCGGAGTCGGAGTCGGTGGTGCCGGCCTCGGACCGTACGGAGAGGGGCTGCCAGGACGGGACGACGAAGAGGTCGCCGCGCGTGACGGTCCAGGACCGCTCCCCGACGGTGACGGTGCCCGAGCCGTCGAACACCTGGTAGACCGAGGAGCCGGTCTCGCGGACCGGGGCCGTCTCGGCGCCGCGCATCACGCGGTGCATCTCGGCCCGGATGGTCGGCAGGACGTCGGCCGCGGTCGCCGGGTCGGTGAACCTGACGGCGGCGTGACCGGGCCCGACGGTGCCGGCGAAGCCCTCCGCCTCCAGGGCGAGCTGGTCGCTCAGCGCCCGGTCGGTGTGCTCCCAGCGGTACGCGAGCAGCGGCGTGCCGGGGGCGGACCCGGTGGCGGCGACGGGGCGCAGCCCGGGGTGGCCCCACAGGCGTTCGGCGCGCGAGCGGTCCGGGGTGATGCGTTCGGCCTCGCTGATCCCGTTCCGGCCGAACTCGAAGAACTGGGTCTCACCCGCGTACTGGAACGGAATGTCGAGTCCGTCGATCCAGGCCATCGGCTCGCCGGTGGCGTTGTGGTGCGCGTGCATGTTCCATCCGGCCTGCGGCAGGAAGTCGCCACGGCGCATGGCCACGGGATCGCCGCCGACGACCGTCCACACACCCTCGCCCTCGACGACGAACCGGAACGCGTGCTGGGTGTGGCGGTGCTCGGGGGCGTCTTCCCCCGGCATCAGGTACTGGATGGCGGCCCACAGGGTGGGTGTGGCGAAGGGGCGGCCGCCCAGGGACGGATTCGCCAGCGCGATGGCGCGGCGCTCGCCGCCACGGCCGACCGGGACGATCTCGCCGGCCTGTGCCGCGAGCGCCCGCACCTGTTCCCAGCGCCACACGTGCGGCACCGCGTGGGAGCGCGGATGGGCCGGCATCAGGTCACCGATCTCGGTCCAGAGCGGGACGAGGAGTTCCTGTTCGAAGCCCCGGTACAACTCCTTGAGTGCCGGGGTGACCTGGGGCTGGCCTGCTGCGTCGACGGCCCGGAGCCGGACGGGAGAGCCCGTGGCGATGTCTTGAGCGGGGGAGGACTGAGTCACGGCCTCAGCGTGCGCCCGCTTCGCACGCAGGACATGTAGATTCTGGAGAGCAGAATCTTTGCCTTCGCCCTCGCCCCTGTCCGGCACGCTGCCGCACCGGGGGGACAGAAGCGCAGACGCGCCCTGCCGTACGGGACATGGGGGCGCAGAACGTCGCTGCCGTTCCGGATACGGGGGCGCAGAACGGCGCGCCGCCGCAGCGGAGGCGGAGGCGGGAGACGCGCGCTGCCATGCCGGACGACGCGGCGGCAGCCCGCCCGAGGAGGCACTGTGGACAAGCCGCTCAAGACGCCGCCGCCGTATCCCGTCGCGAGCGTCGACCATGCCCTGAGAGCGGCGACCATGCTGCAACTGGAGGGCGGGGCGACCGTCTCGCAGATCGCCGAACGGCTGGGGGTCGCCCGCTCCACCGCCCACCGGCTCCTGGCGATGCTCGTGTACCGGGACTTCGCCGTTCAGGACGAGAACCGCGTCTACCGGGCGGGCCCCGTCCTCGAACTGGCGGCGCACTCGCAGTCCCAGGTGTCCCGGCTGCGGGCCGCCGCCCTGCCCCACCTGCACCGGCTGGTCGGCCTGCTGGACGAGACCGCCAACCTCACTATCCGCACCGGAGACACGGCCAGGTTCATCGCCAGTGTCGAGAGCCGGCAGGCGCTGCGGGTCGGCTCCCGGGAGGGGATGGTGTTCGCGGCGCACCGCACGACCGCCGGGCTGCTCCTGCTCGCCGGGCTGGACGACGGCGAACTGGCGGAGATCTACTCCGCCGCGCGCTACCGCGACCGTCCCGCGGACCGCCCGGACCTCGCGCGGCTGCGGAGCGAGCTGCGGCGTATCACCCGTAACGGGTTCGCCGTGAACCAGGAGCGCTCCGAGCGCGGGCTCGTCGCGGTGGGTGTCCCGGTGTGCGACCGGGACGGGGTGGCGCAGGCCGGCCTGTCGGTGTCGATGCCCAGCGTGCGCTACGACTCGCACGGCCTTCCGTCGCTGGTGGCAACGCTCAACGCCGCGGCGCGCGCGATCGAGGCGGAGCCGGCCGAGGGGTAACGCCCCGCGGCATGGCGGTACGTCCGGGGGCGGTGAGTCCGCTGGGCGCACCTCGGCGTGCCGGTGTGCGCTGCGGTGCCTCCACACCCGCTGCCGCGCTCTCCCGTGCCCCCACCTTCCGCGCACCCCTCTCTTCTTCCGTACGCGTCGCGCCCGGGCAGCCCCATATTACGTCGAGGCAATTTACCTTAAGCAACGTACATTTCATTGACATGCTGTATGGCGAAGTGTCATTCTCCACGGCACCACGCCGGATTCGAGCCGCGTGCCTCCTCCCCCTTCGCCGTGACCACGGCAGCGGCTCGCCGCACCTGTCCGCCCAGGACAGGCCCGCGACGCTCGACGACGACCTCGTCGGCGTGCCCGGGCCCGGAGAGCCGGCGTGAACGGTGAGCGACGCGCGACGCTCCCCGCCCCCCTCCCCTCGCTACGGCCGTCGGCCGGAGCCGGCCCCGCCCGAGACGGCGGGGCACTCACCTTCCCAGCCAGGGAGAAAGCAATGACGCTCAACAAAGGGACAGCGACGTCCCACGGCCCAACCGCGGGGGCTGCCCGGAAACCGGGCTACGCGGGGACGCTGGCTGCCACCAGCTGCGCGGTGTTCGTGGCGCAGGTCGCCAACGCGCTGCCGGCTTCGCTCAACGGGCTGTTCCAGGAGGATTTGAACACCCACGGTTCGCAGCTGACCTGGATCACCTCGGCCTTCATGGTCGCCGTGGTCTGCTTCGAATTCACCTTCGGCGTGCTCGGCGACCGGTTCGGCCGCAAGAGGCTGATCACCGCGGGCGCGGGCATCCTGGCCATCGGCAGTGCAGTGGCCGCGGTCGCACCCAGCGTGCAGGTCCTCTGGGTCGGCGCGGCGCTCAACGGTCTCGGCGCCGGCGCCCTGTTCCCCGGCTCGCTCACCATGCTCGCGTCGGTCACCCGCACTCCGCGGGAGCGGGCTCAGGCGGTCGCGCTGTGGAGCGGGTTCCTGTCCGCCGGTGCGGCCCTCTCGCCCCTCCTCGGCGGGGTGTTCGCCGAGGTCGGTTCCTGGCGCGGATCCTTCTGGGTGCTCGTAGCTCTGGCCGTCGTGAGCATGGTGCTCACGCTGCTGCTGACCTCCGAGTCGAAGTCTCCCGAGGGCCGCGAGCTCGACATCCCGGGCCAGGTCACGTTCGCGGCCGGTCTCATCCTGGTCCTGTACGCGGCCGTCGAGGGGCCCGAGTCCGGTTGGGCGACCCTTCCCGTCATCCTGTCCGGGATGCTCGGTCTGGTCTTCCTCGCCGGCTTCGTCCTGGTCGAAGTGGGCGCCACGTCCCCGATCTTCGACCTGAGCCTGTTCCGCAACCGTGCCTTCACGGTGTCGTCCGTCGTCGCCGTGATCGGCATGCTCGCCTTCCTCGGCGCGTGCTTCGCGACGAGCATGTGGCTCGGTCCGGTCCAGCACCAGGACCCGCTGCGCGTCGCCATCCCGTTCCTGCTGCTCCAGGGGCCCGCGTTCGTCCTGATCCCGGTCGTCTCCCGGCTGCTGCACCGCGTCGCCCCGAGCCGGCTGCTGACGTCGGGCTTCGCCCTGATGTCCATCGGCTGCTTCCTCTGCACGGGACTCGACGTCACGGACCCCGGCCTGACCGCCTTCGTCGTGCCCGACCTGCTGATCGGCATCGGCTTCGCGCTGTGCGTGAGCTCGGTGACGGCCGTGGCGCTGGACAGTGTGCCCCCGCAGCTGGCCGGCATGGCGAGCGCGACGACCAACATGCTCCGCGACCTCGGTTTCGCGCTCGGCCCCGTCGTCGTCGGCGCGGTCGCCCTGTCCAAGGCGGCCTCGGCGTTCTCGTCGAACCTCAACGGGGCGGATCTGCCGGCCGACCAGCTCGGAGCGGCGCGCGGAATCGCCGGGCAGGGCGGGCCGATCGCCGTGAACAGCCTGCCGCCCGGCACTCCGGGGTCGGCGGCGCACGATCTCGCCCTCGACGCCCTGGGCAGCGGTTTCGGCACGGCCTTCCTCATCTGCGGTACGGCCGCGGCCGTGGCCGCGGTCCTGACGGCCGTCGGCTTGATCGGTGTGCGGTCGCCCGACCGCTCCTCGGACGGGGACTCCGCGGAACCCGCCGCCGCAGAGCGGGACGGGACGCCCGAGCCTGCGGCGATGTAGCGGCCGCCCCGGCCGGGGCTTCCGCAGGTGGCCCCTCCGGCCTGGGCCCGGTGGAAGCCCGGCCCCGGCCGGCCGGAACCGCCCGGCACAGTCCGGCACAACCGGAAGCCGTCACCGGACAGGTGCGGGAGGGACCAGTCGCCCGTGTGAGATGAGGGAGGCGGCCTGCTTGAGGCGCCGCACCCGGATGCTGACCCCATAGGTGTCGATGCCGGGGGTGGTGGCGAGGCGGGTGGTCAGGTATCGGTAGAAATCCTCGGCGTCGCGGCAGATGACGATGGCCATCACGTTGTGGTCGCCACTCGTGGCGGCGGCGAACGCGACCTCGTGGTGGGCGGCGATCGCGTGTCCGGTGCTTTCCAGACGGGCGGGGGCGACGCGCAGCCAGAGGGTGGCGTTGAGGTGGTAGCCGAGGTGTTCGGGCAGCAGGTCGATGTCGTACGAGAGGGTGCCGGACGACTCCAGGGACTCCAGCCGGCGGGCGACGCGCCCCTTGGACCACCCGGTGACTTCGGCAAGCCGCGTGTATGAGGTGCGGCCGTCCTCGGTGAGTGCGTCGAGCAGCGGGCGGTCCTCGGCGGTGAGGGGGAGCAGCGTGCTTGGCGGGGCGGAGGGCGGGCTGCCGGCGCCGGCCAGCCGCTGCTCCTGCTCGGCGGTGAGGTGTCCGCCGTAGCCGGTCCAGCCGGACGTGCCGAGGTCCCCGAAGGGGTGGATGAGCAGGTCGATGGTCAGGTCGAGGACGGCGCCGGACCGGGGGAGTTGCTGGAGCAGCATGTTCTCGCGCGGGGTGTGGAGCGGTGAGCGAATGACGCAGATGATCTCCGAACCGCCCGAGGCGATGCCGACGTAGGCGATGTCGGGGCGGCGGGCGAGCGAGTCGGCTAGAGGGCCGGCGCGGTCGGGACGGCAGCGGATGCGGGCGACCCACTGCGCCTCACCGTGCACGGCGGGATCGACCAGGCCCACGACCCGCAACACGCCGGCGCGGCGCAGAGCCTGATAACGGCGGGCCGCCGTCTGCTCCGATACTCCGCTCACCTCACCGATGAGCCGGAACGGGGCGCGCGGTGCGTGATGGAGCGTGCGGAGGATTCTCATGTCTACGTCATCGGCCACGACGGAATTGTGCCACCGTTCGCTTCCAAGATGGAGGTTTGGACTCGAAGGACGCCGCCGCTTCGTTGATCTCGCGTGGTCTCGCCGAAGCTGGGACGCGGCCTGGTCCGAACCGAGGGGCCCGACGTGTCCCGGCTCCCGCCTCGTGCGGGCGCCGACGGCGCCGTCCGGGCTACGCAGCGGGCCGGAACCCGCGCTTCGGGGGACGGGGGCCCGCGCTTCGGGACGGAACCCGTGCCCGGGGGAACGGGAGCCCGCACTTCGGGACGAACCCGTGCTTCGGGTGACGGAACTCCGCTGGACATCTACCGCGGCGCACCGCGTCGCAAAGGAGTGCTTCCTTGAACGTCACACCCTTGGCGGGCGGTCGGCCCGACCGTCGGGCGGCCACGCTCGTCATGGCCTGTCTGGGCGTCTTCATCGCCTACTTGCCGGTGACCACCGTCTCCGTGAGCCTGCCCGCCATCCAGGCGGCGCTGGGCGCGTCGACGGCCCAGCTGTCCTGGGTCCAGGACGCGTTCGTCCTGCCCATGGCGGCGTTCATCCTGACGGCCGGTGTGGTCGGGGACGTCCACGGGCGCAAGAAGGTGTTCCAGGCGGGCCTGCTGTTCTCCGCCGTCGGTGCCGCAGTCGCGCTGGCAGCGACGTCGGTACCGTTGCTGTGGGCCGGCCAGGCACTCGCCGGGGTGGGTGCGGCCGCGCTGCTGCCCACGACCCTGGCCCTGATCAGCCATGCCGTGCCCGACCACCGGGAACGCGGCAAGTTCATCGGCCTGTGGGCGACATCGCTCCTGATGGCGCTGGCCGTCGGACCGTTGATAGCCGGTGTCGTGCTGGAGCACGCGGCCTGGCGGTGGATCTACCTCCTGGTCATTCCCGTCTCGCTGATCGCGATGGTCTTCGCCGCGCGGCTGCTGACCGACTCGCGTGCCCCGCACGAACGGCGGCTCGACTGGCCGGGCCAGATCACCGCGGCGGTGTCGATCACCGCGCTGGTGTACGGAGTGATCGAGGGCGGTGCCGGATCCTTCACCGACCCGCAGGTCCTGGTGGCGCTGTTCGTGGCAGTGGCCGGTGCCGCGGCCTTTGTCGTTGCGGAGCGGCGCAGCGACAGCCCGATGCTGGACCTGGCGCTGTTCCGCAGCCCCGCGTTCACGGCCACCACCCTGGTCGCGATGATCACCTTCCTGGGACTCATCGGCTTCTTCTTCCTGCTGAGCCTCTACTTCGGCCTGGTACAACAGCTCGACACGCTTCAGGCCGCCTGGCGCCTCCTCATGGTCACCGCCGCCTCCATCGCCGTCGGCGGTCCCGTCTCACGCCTCATGCACCGGGTTCCCGCCCGCACCCTGATCACCGCCGGGCTGCTCGTGGTCTCCGGCGCGCTGCTCTCGATGACCACCCTCGACGCGGACACGTCGTTCGCCTCCCTCTCATGGCGGCTGGTCCTGCTGGGCTGCGGGATGGGCGGCGTCCTGACACCCATGACGGCCACCGCGGTCGCCTCCGTCCCGCACCACCTGGCCGGTATGGCCGCGGCGGGCAACAACGCCTTCCGGCAGATCGGCGGCGCACTCGGCCCGGCCGTTCTGGGCGCCCTCCTCACCTCCAGGGCCCTCGACACGTTCCCCGCGCATCTCACCGAAGCGGGAATCACGGGAGCGAGCCGGCAGAGCATCGTGGACGCCGCCCGGGAGGGCGGGCTGGGCGCGGTCGCCGGGATGAACCTGGGCCCGCACACCGGCCAGGCCCTGGGCGCCGTCGGCGACGCCTTCCTCGACGGGCTCCGGCTGTGCCTGATCGTCGCCGCGGCACTCACCCTGCTCGCGGCCGTCGTCTCGGCGGTTCTGCTCCGGCCGAGGGCGTCCACCACGAAGGTGACGGCTTCCCCGGCCACCCCGCAGCCGGTGGCCGGCCCCGCCGCCGACGCGGGCACATCCGGACCGGCAGGCGACCCGGCCACGGTGCGGCAGCCCCGGTGACGACGACGCCTTCCGGCGGAGCGGTGCGCTCCGGCCGGAAGGCGGTCGTGCGGGAACCCCCGGCGGGCCCGTCCGGCTCAGCCGTGCCAGGACCGCCACAGCGCCGCGTACGCGCCGTCCGCCGCCACCAGCTCGTCATGACTGCCCAGCTCGCTGATCCGGCCCTGCTCGACGACGGCGATCACGTCCGCGTCGTGCGCCGTGTGCAGCCGGTGGGCGATGGCCACGACCGTACGGCCGTCCAGCACCCGGGCCAGCGAACGCTCCAGATGACGGGCCGCACGCGGGTCGAGCAGCGAGGTCGCCTCGTCCAGCACCAGCGTGTGCGGATCGGCCAGCACCAGCCGGGCCAGCGCGATCTGCTGCGCCTGTGCGGGAGTGAGCGCCAGACCGCCCGAGCCGACCTCGGAGTCCAGCCCCTCGTCGAGCGCCCTGGCCCAGCCCTCCGCGTCGACCGCGGCCAGCGAGGCCCACAGCTCCGCGTCCTCGGCGCCGGTACGGGCCAGCAGCAGGTTGTCCCGCAGCGACCCGACGAACACATGGTGCTCCTGATTGACCAGAGCCACATGCGTACGGACACGCTCCGCCGTCATCTGTGACAACTGCGCACCTCCCAGCGTGACTTCGCCGGTCCTCGGCGCGTAGATCCCCGCCAGCAGCCGGCCCAGCGTGGACTTGCCCGCGCCGGACGGGCCGACCAGCGCCAGACGTGTACCGGGAGCGACGTCCAGCGACACCCGGTGCAGCACGTCGAGACCGGCGCGGTAGCCGAAGTGGACCTCGCCGGCGCGCACCTCACGGCCGTCCGGGGCCACACCGTCGTCGCCCGCGTCCGGCTCGATCTCACGGACCCCCACGAGTCGGGCCAGCGACACCTGGGCGACCTGCAACTCGTCGTACCAGCGCAGGATCAGGCCGATCGGATCGACCATCATCTGCGCGAGCAGCGCACCCGTCGTCAGCTGCCCGACGGTGAGCCAGCCCTCGATGACGAACCAGCCGCCGAGCATCAGGACCGCGCCGAGAATCGTCACGTACGTGGCGTTGATGACGGGGAAGAGCACGGACCGCAGGAACAGCGTGTACCGCTCCCAGGCCGTCCACTCCTTGATCCGCCGGTCCGACAGCGCGACCCTGCGCGCACCCAGGCGGTGCGCCTCCACGGTCCGCCCGGCATCGACCGTCTCCGCGAGCATCGCGGCGACCGCCGCATAGCCCGCGGCCTCCGAGCGGTACGCCGACGGCGCCCGGCGGAAGTACCAGCGGCAGCCGACGATCAGCACCGGCAGGGCGACGAGCACCGAGAGCGCCAGCGGGGGAGCGGTGACGGCGAGCGCCGTGACCAGCAGACCCGCCCACACCACCCCGATGGCCAGCTGCGGCACTGCCTCACGCATGGCATTGGCGAGCCGGTCGATGTCCGTGGTGATCCGGGACAGCAGGTCACCCGTCCCGGCCCGTTCCAGTACACCCGGCGGCAGCCGCACCGAGCGGACGAGGAAGTCCTCGCGCAGATCGGCCAGCATCTCCTCGCCCAGCATCGCGCTCCGCAGGCGCATCATCCTGGTGACCACGGTCTGGACGACCAGCGCGATCCCGAAGATCGCGGCGGTCCGGCCCAGGTGAAGGTCGGTGACCCCGTCGGACAGGTCCTCGACCAGTCCGCCCAGCAGGTACGGGCCCACGATCGACGAGATCACCGCGACGGAGTTCAGCGCCGTGACCACGACGAACGGCCGCCGGTGGCGCCTCATCAACTCCCGGACGTAGGTGCGTACGGTCGCCGGGGTGCCGACCGGAAGGGTCGTCGCCGACTCCGGGGCGGCTGGGTCGTACGTCGGTGGTGCGACGCCGATCATGCCCTCTCCTCGATTTCCTCGATCGTGCCGATCGTGTTGATGTCCCGGTCGTTGTGCGGTGCGGCCGCGATCTCGTCGTCGGTCTCACGGGTGACGACCGCGCGGTAGAGCGGTTCGTCGCGCAGCAGTTCACGGTGGGTGCCGACCGCCACCACGGCGCCGTCGTGGACGAGCGCCACCCGGTCCGCGAGGTCGAGCAGCAGCGGCGACGAGGCGAACGCCACCGTCGTGCGGTCCTTGCGCAGCGCCTTGATGCCCCGGGCGACCCGCGCCTCGGTGTGCGAGTCGACGGCCGATGTCGGCTCGTCGAGCACCAGCGCCTCCGGATCGGTCACCAGGGAGCGCGCCAGGGCGAGCCGCTGACGCTGACCGCCGGACAGCGACCTGCCGCGTTCGGTGATCCGGGTGTTCATGGGGTCGCCGTCGGCGTCGACGGACGCCTGGGCGAGCGCGTCCAGGACGTCGCCGCACTGCGCGGCCGCCAGCGCGTCCAGGGGTGTCACCCGCCCGGACGACGGCACGTCCAGCAGTTCACGCAGAGTGCCGGAGAGCAGCACCGGATCCTTGTCCTGCACCAGGACGGCCGTCCGGGCCGCCTCCAGCTCCAGTTCGTCCAGCGGTACGCCCCCGAGCAGGACCGACGGCAGGCCGGGTGGAGCGGTGTCCTCCGCCTCGCCCTCCTGCGCCGCGGCCGGCTGGGCATGGCCGCCGAGCCGGTCCGCGAGCCGCCCCGCCTCGTCCGGATCGCCGCAGACCACCGCGGTGAACAGGCCCTCGGGAGCCATCAGACCGGTGGCCGGGTCATAGAGGTCACCGGCCGGAGCGGCATCGACCGTGGACGGACGTGCGACCCGGTTCAGCGACAGGACCCGGACCGCGCGCTGCGCGGACGGACGGGAGAAGGAGTACGCCATGGCGATCTCCTCGAAGTGCCGCAGCGGGAACAGCATCAGCGTCGCCGCGCTGTAGACCGTCACGAGCTGACCGACGTCGATCTTCCCGTCCCGGGCCAGCGCGGCTCCGTAGGTGACGAGTGAGACCAGCAGCACGCCCGGCAGCAGCACCTGGATCGCCGAGATCAGCGACCACATCCGCGCGCTGCGCACGGCCGCCTTGCGGACCTCCTGCGAGGCGCGCCGGTAGCGGCCGAGGAACAGCTCCTCGCCGCCGATGCCGCGCAGCACGCGCAGCCCGGCCACCGTGTCGGAAGCCAGCTCGGTGGCCCGGCCCGCCTTCTCGCGCTGGACATCGGCGCGGCGGGTGGCCCGGGGGAGCAGCGGCAGCACGGCGAGGGCGAGCAGCGGCATGGAGAGCGCCACGAGCACGCCGAGAGAGGGCAGATACAGGACGAGCCCGACGCAGATGATGACCAGGGCCGCGGCCGCGGCGGCGAAGCGGGAGAGCGCCTCGACGAACCAGCCGATCTTCTCCACGTCTCCGGTGGACACCGCGACGACCTCGCCCGCGGCGACCCGTCGGGTCAGCGCCGAGCCGAGCTCGGCGGTCTTGCGGGCCAGCAGTTGCTGGACCCGTGCGGCTGCGGTGATCCAGTTGGTGACGGCGGTGCGGTGAAGCATGGTGTCGCCCACCGCGATCAGCACGCCGAGCACCGCGATCATGCCGCCGGCCAGGGCCAGCCGTCCGCCGGACCGGTCGACGACCGACTGGACGGCGAATCCCACGGCGAGCGGCAGCCCCGCGAGCGAGCACTGGTGCAGCAGACCCCAGGACAGGGACTTGAGCTGTCCGCGGATCTGGTTGCGGCCGAGCCAGAGCAGGAAGCGAGGACCCGACCGGACATCGGGATCGCCGGGATCCGAGTACGGAAGATCGCGAATTTGCATGACGTCCCAAAAGATCGGAAGGAGCTGAGATCCACGGGGGATCTCCAGAAACACGTGGGGGAGGCGTGTGGGGGGACCAAACCGTCCAAGCCTCGCCTCCCGCCGTGGCCGAGGCAAACCCTTTTACGGTCCGGGCCCGTGAGAGCACCGGGGCGGCCGGGCCGGGCCACGGAGTAAAGATTGGGCACGCATCCGCCCGTCCTCGCCGACGGGGACGGCCCGGGACACCGATGAGTGCGAGCATGGACGAATGCGTATAACCGGTGCGGTACGAGTGGCGGTCTCGGCGGCCGCCTGCGGTGTCCTGCTCACGACGCTGACCTCGTGCGGCGACGGAGGGGACACGAAGAAGGGCGACGCGCGGTCGGCCGGCGCCCGGAAGGACGTGGACGAGCCCCGGACCACCGGCCTGAAGCGCATTCCGGACGTGGGTGGCCGCTTGCGGTCACAGATCCCGGACGACTCCCGCCAGGTCGTCGCCGTGTACGGCGCGGGAAGAAACTCCGCGCAGTCCACGGTCGTCCTGTACCAGCGGACCGGATCCACCTGGGACAAGGCCGCCGGCTGGAAGGCCCACAACGGCCGCAAGGGCTGGACCGCCGACCACCACGAGGACGACAAGCGCTCCCCGGTCGGCGTCTTCACCCTCACCGACGCGGGCGGCGCGCTGCCCGACCCGGGTGCTCTGCTCCCGTACAGCGAGTCGGCTGCCATCCAGGCCCCCCGCTACTGGGCCAAGCCGTACTGGCACGACTTCGACTACGTCATCGCCATCGACTACAACCGCGTCAAGGGCACCGCCCCCAACGACCCGACGCGCCCCGAGGGTCAGTCGAAGGGCGGCAGTATCTGGCTCCACATGGACCACGGCAGCGGCACATCGGCCTGCGTGAGCCTGCCGAAGGCGGCCATGGTGAAGCTGCTGCGCACACTGGACCCCGAGCAGAAACCGGTCGTGGTGATGGGCGACCGAGTCGCCCTCAAGGCCTGAACGTCACGTCCGGCACCAGGGGCGCCGGTCTGTCCTCGACCGCCCTCAGGCGGGCCCGGGGCGGGTCGCCCGCTCCAGCTCCATCAGCGCCGAGTAGTACGAACGGCCCGTCGCCCGGTCCATTCCGATCTCGCACATGCGGTTGGCACACAGATACGTGTCGTACTCCCGGGTGTTCACCTCGGCGGCCTCCTTCGCCGTGGCCGAGGCCGTCAGCTCCTTGTGCAACATGCCCCGGTCGCCCGCGAAACCGCAGCAAGCGGCGTCGTCCGGGATCACGACCTCCTCCGCGCAGGCCTCCGCGACGGTGCGCAACTGGCCGACGTCGTCGAGATGTTCCATCGAGCACGTCGGGTGCAGAACCGCCGAACCGGCCTTCCTCAGGACCGTCAGCTCCGGAAGGAGTTCGTCGGCCGCCCAGACCAGTGAGTCGACGACGGTCAGTTCACGGTGCAACTCCCGGTTGTCCTCGGTCAGATACGGCACCACCTCGTGGGCGATGCCCAGCGTGCAGGAGGAGGCGTCGACGATCAGGGGCAGCTTCCCGCCGGCTGTCCAGCCCCAGGCGGCCTCGACGATCCGGTTGGCCATCACGGCGTTTCCGGCGTCGTACCCCTTGGAGTGCCAGATCGTCGCGCAGCAGGTGCCCGCGACATCGTCCGGGATCCAGACGGGCTTGCCCGCGCGGGCCGAGACGAGTACCACGGCCTGCGGCAGCGACGGGCCGCGATGTCCCTCCGGGCCGCCGAAGATGCGGTTGACGCAGGCCGGATAGTAGACCGCGCTCGCCCCCACCCGAGAGGTGCGGGGCAGCTTCCGGGCAGCCGCGCCGGGGATCTCCGGCAGCCATTCGGGCACCAGATCGGGGCGCACGGCCTTGCGGGCGAGTCCGGTGACGCCTTCGAGCAGCCGGTCGTCGATCCGGTCGGCCGCGGCGACCGCCAGCCGGGCGACCGCCTCGACGGCGCGGAAGCCCTTCGCGGTGAGCGCGGCGATCCGTTCCTCGCGCGGGGAGTGACGCAGATGCCGGAAGTCCTTCATCATGGCGCCCGTGTCGATGCCGACGGGGCAGGCGAGCTTGCACGTGGAGTCGCCCGCGCAGGTGTCCACGGCGTCGTAGCCGTAGGCGTCGAGCAGTCCCGCCTCCACCGGTGAACCGTCGGGCTGCCGCATCATCTCCCGACGCAGCACGATGCGCTGGCGCGGCGAGGTGGTCAGGTCGTGGCTGGGGCAGGTCGGTTCGCAGAAGCCGCACTCGATGCAGGGGTCGGCCACCGCCTCGACCTTGGGAATGGTCTTCAGCCCGCGCAGATGGGCCTTCGGGTCGCGGTCGAGCACGATCCGGGGGGCCAGCACCCCGTCGGGGTCGATGACCTGTTTCGTGCGCCACATCAGCTCGGTCGCCCGCGGGCCCCACTCCAGCTCCAGGAACGGGGCGATGTTGCGGCCGGTGGCGTGCTCCGCCTTGAGCGATCCGTCGAACCGCTCCACGGTGAGCCGGCAGAAGTCCGCCATGAACGCGGCGTACCGGTCGACGTCGGACTGTTCTCCCGCGTCGAACGCCAGCAGGAAGTGCAGATTGCCGTGGGCCGCGTGGCCCGCGACGGCGGCATCGAAACCGTGCTCGGCCTGGAGGGCCAGCAGCGCCTCGCAAGCGTCGGCCAGCCGGGAGGGCGGGACCGCGAAGTCCTCCGTGATCAGCGTCGTCCCGGACGGGCGGGAGCCGCCGACCGCGGTGACGAAGGCCTTGCGGGCCTTCCAGTATCCGGAGATGGTCCCGGCGTCGCGGGTGAACGCGTTGGTCACCGAGGTGACGGGCCGGACCAGGTCCAGCTGCCGTACGACTTTGGCCGCCGCCTCCTCGTACGCCTCCTGGCCCGGTTCGTCCGGTGCGCGGAACTCCACCAGCAGGGCCGCGGTCTCCTTCGGCAGCCCGGCCCAGTCGCCGGGCACCCCCTTGACACTGACCGAGGCGCGCAGGGTGTTCCCGTCCATCAGCTCCACGGCGATGGCACCCGCTTCGTTGAACAGCGGGACGGCCGCCGCGGCCGCTGTCAGCGAGGGGAAGAAGAGCAGCGCGGTGGAGATGCGGCGGTCCAGCGGCAGCGTGTCGAACACGACCTCGGAGATGAAACCGAAGGTCCCCTCCGAACCGACCATGAGACCGCGCAGGATCTCCACCGGCGTCGAACCGTCCAGGAAGGCGTCGAGCCGGTAGCCGTTGGTGTTCTTGATCTCGTACTTCGCCCGGATCCGGGCGGTGAGCGCGGCGTCGGCCTCGATCTCCGCCTTCAGGGCGAGCAGCCCCTCGCAGAGCCGCGGCTCCGCGTGCGCCAGGTCCTCGTCCGCCGCGGGATCGCCCGTGTCCACCACCGTTCCGCTCGGCAGCACGAAGGTGAGGGAGGAGACGGTCCGGTACGAATTGCGGGTGGTGCCGGCGGTCATCCCGGAGGCGTTGTTGGCGACGACCCCGCCGATCGTGCAGGCGATCGCGCTCGCCGGGTCGGGCCCCAGCAGCCGGCCGTGCCGGGCGAGGGTGGCGTTCGCCCGCATGACCGTCGTCCCCGGACGGATCCTGGCCCGCGCACCGCCGTCCAGGACCTCGATGCCTGCCCAGTGGTGCCGTACGTCGACGAGGATGTCCTCGCCCTGCGCCTGGCCGTTCAGGCTGGTGCCCGCCGCCCGGAAGACGACGTTGCGGCCCCTGCCGTGGGCGTACGACAGGATCGCGGAGATGTCGTCGATGTCCTCCGGGACGACGACGACCTGGGGCACGAACCGGTACGGACTCGCGTCGGAGGCGTACCGCACCAGGTCGGAGATCTTCCAGAGCACCTTCTGCGGGCCCAGGAGCGCGGTCAGCTCGCCCCGCAGGGGTTCGGGCGTGCCCGGCGCCTGTCCGTCGGGCACCCGGTCGTGGGAAGGGGACCGGACCGCGCCGGGGCGCAGGGCTTGCGGGTTCGGCTCCAGCAGCGGCATGTCCAGATCCCCTCGGCGGCTCGGCGCGGCGCTTCGCACCCGGTCAGCAGCGGCGCTCCGGCATTCCGTTGACCAGAGCGGTCAGCAGACCGCCGAGCACCTCGCGCTGATCGGCGGTCAATGGAGCCAGGATCTCCTCTGCGGCCGCCCGGCGCGCGCTGCGCAGCGACCGGAGTGTGGCGATGCCCTCCTCGGTGATCTCGATCCGGACCACCCGGCGGCTGTCCGGATCGGGGATCCGGCGCACCCGGCCCCCGGCTTCCAGGCCGTCGACCAGCGTGGTCACGGCGCGGGGCACGACATCGAGCCGCTGAGCGAGATCCGCCATCCGGGGGGGACCTTCGCAGTGTGCGACGGTGCGCAGCAGCCTGAACTGCGCCGGAGTGATGCCGATCGGCTCCAGCTGACGGCTCTGAATGCGCTGGAGTCTGCGCGTCAGCCGCAGCAGCTGTTCGGCGAGCACACCGTCGGGGTCGGGGGAATCCATACCGGGAACAATATCAGGACCTTGTTCATTGTGAGTATAGGTAACAATGAGCTATGCTCTGATCCATTGGACTTACCGGGGCTGAGATCTCCGAGCTCCGGGCCCGCAGGGAGGCTGCCACGCCGTCCTGCCGGCTTTGGGCGCGCAGGCCGTCGGATGTGCCCGCGTCCCACCCCCCGTAGCCGCACGCCTGACGAAGGAGCCCATGAAACCCGACGAACCCACGTGGACACCCCCGCCCCGGGAAGCCGCGCAGCCCCCTGCCGAGCTGCGCCGCATCCTCCGACTCTTCCAGCCCTACCGCGGCCGCCTCGCGGTGGTCGGACTGCTCGTCGGCGCCTCGTCGCTGGTGTCGGTCGCCTCCCCGTTCCTGCTGCGCGAGATCCTGGACACCGCCATCCCGCAGGGACGGACCGGGCTGCTCTCCCTGCTCGCTCTCGGCATGATCCTCACCGCGGTGATGAACAGCGTCTTCGGCGTGCTGCAGACCCTCATCTCCACCACCGTCGGCCAGCGGGTCATGCACGACCTGCGCACCGCCGTCTACACGCAGCTCCAGCGGATGCCGCTCGCCTTCTTCACCAAGACCCGCAC
Organism: Streptomyces sp. NPDC048211; assembly: GCF_043202315.1. Taxonomy (NCBI): domain Bacteria; kingdom Bacillati; phylum Actinomycetota; class Actinomycetes; order Kitasatosporales; family Streptomycetaceae; genus Streptomyces; species Streptomyces sp. NPDC048211. The sequence goes on along the minus strand of NZ_JBIDAD010000009.1, from coordinate 134,732 downwards.
GGGCGAGGTCCAGTCCCGCATCGCCAACGACATCGGAGGGATGCAGGCCACCGTCACCTCGACGGCGACCTCCCTGGTCTCCAACCTCACCGCCGTCATCGCCACGGTCGTCGCCATGCTGGCGCTCGACTGGCGGCTCACGGTCGTCTCGCTGCTCCTGCTGCCGGTCTTCGTCTGGATCAGCCGCAGGGTCGGCCGCGAGCGGAAGAAGATCACCACCCAGCGCCAGAAGCAGATGGCCGCCATGGCGGCCACGGTCACCGAGTCGCTCTCCGTCAGCGGCATCCTGCTCGGCCGCACGATGGGCCGCTCCGACTCGCTCACCAAGGGCTTCGCCGAGGAATCCGAGCGGCTGGTCGACCTGGAAGTACGCTCCAGCATGGCCGGACGCTGGCGGATGTCGACGATCGGCATCGTGATGGCCGCCATGCCGGCCGTCATCTACTGGGCCGCAGGCATCGCCATGCAGTCCAGTGGTCCGGACGTCTCGATCGGCACGCTCGTGGCTTTCGTCTCGCTCCAGCAGGGGCTGTTCCGGCCCGCCGTGAGCCTGCTCTCCACCGGGGTGCAGATGCAGACGTCCCTCGCACTCTTCCAGCGGATCTTCGAATACCTCGATCTCACGGTGGACATCACCGAGCCGGAGAAGCCCGTACGGCTGGAGAAGGTCCGTGGTGAGATCCGCTTCGAGAACGTCGACTTCAGTTACGACGAGAAGAGCGGCCCGACCCTCAGCGGCGTCGACGTGACCGTGCCCGCCGGAGCCAGCCTGGCGGTCGTCGGTCCCACCGGTTCCGGCAAGTCCACCCTCAGCTATCTGGTGCCGAGGCTCTACGACGTCACCGGCGGCCGCGTGACGCTCGACGGGGTCGACGTGCGCGAGCTGGACTTCGACACCCTCGCCCGCGCGGTCGGCGTGGTCTCCCAGGAGACGTATCTCTTCCACGCCTCGGTCGCCGAGAACCTGCGCTTCGCCAAGCCGGAGGCGACGGACGAGGAGATCGAGGCGGCGGCCCGCGCCGCACAGATCCACGATCACATCGCCTCGCTGCCCGACGGTTACGACACCCTCGTCGGCGAACGCGGCTACCGCTTCTCCGGCGGCGAGAAGCAGCGCCTGGCGATTGCCCGCACGATCCTGCGCGACCCCCCGGTGCTGATCCTCGACGAGGCGACGAGCGCCCTCGACACCCGTACGGAATTCGCCGTACAGGAGGCTATCGACGCGCTCTCGGCCGGACGGACGACCATCACCATCGCCCACCGGCTCTCCACCGTCCGTGATGCCGACCAGATCGTCGTCCTCGACGGCGGCCGCACCGCGGAGCGTGGCAGCCATGAGGAACTGCTCCGGCAGGACGGGCGGTACGCAGCCCTGGTCCGCAGGGACGACACCCGGCTCGCTCCCGTGGCGGGCTGACCATCGCCCAGGGGGTGCACAGCGGCTGCCCAGGGGCGCCGGGTTGGGGGCGGTGGTGACGCCATGATCCCCGGCCGGGAGAGCTCGACCGGGGGGGCCAGGTCCCCGGGTACCGGCACGGAGCCGACCGTGCGCGGTGGGGCGCGATTTCCCCGACTGCCGCTGATCCGGGTCGGCGCGCTCCCGACACACCGGCCCAGGCCGCTTGGGCGGTCCCCGACATCGAAGCCGCTGTCGCCTTCGCGCGTGCTCTGGCGGCCCGAGGCCGACGGGACGCGGCGCGCACAGGACGACGCCGCCGCCCCCGTGGGACGGGGAGCGACGGCGCCGGGTGGAGCAATGGTCAGATGAGCCAACCCACGAAGTGGACGACGCCGGCGAGCAGGTTGGTGATCAGGTTCATCGGGTGGTTCTCCTCTTGCATGGTGAATCTCTGGGACAGCGCAGTCGCGGTCTGCAGCCCGTCGGTTGCGCCCTGTAATCATCAACCGCACCCCGGCGGTCGAGCAACGAATACCGATACGATCACGCGTTCCAGCGAACACCCGATCCCCTGTTCGTGTGTTCACATCGCGCGGTGCGTGCCGCGTGTCGTCGTGGACGGGGTGCCGGGCGGCGTGATCGGCGCGGGATAGCGTGCCGGCATGGTGAACGAGTCCCCGGATGTACCTCCTGGCCGCAGGCCCGGTCGCAGGATCCGCCCGACCCGTCGCGGCCGTCTGGTGCTGATCATCGGCGCCGTCCTCGTCCTCGCGGTGGCCGCCGCCGTACTCGTCCCACTGCTGACCAGGGAACCCGGGACCGAGCAGAGCCACACCCTGGTGATTCCGGAGGGGTGGCGGGCCTCGCAGGTATACGTGGCCGCGGACAAGGCCCTCGGCGAGCCCGTCGGAACCACGGAGAAGGCGGTCGCGACCGCGGACCTGCCGCTGCCGGCCGAGGCGAAGGGCAATCCCGAGGGCTACCTTTTCCCGGCGACGTACCCGATCACCTCCGGCACCACCCCGAAGAGCTTGCTGCGCTACATGGTCGACACCGCGCTGAGTCGTTTCGGCGCGGATCACATCACGGCCGGGGCCCGCCGCAACGACGTCACCGTCTACCAGACGGTGATCATCGCCGTCATCGTGCAGGCGGAGGCGGACACCCCGTCCGACATGGGCAAGGTGTCCCGGGTCATTCACAACCGGCTCGACCGCGGCATGCCGCTCCAGATGGACTCCACGCTCAACTACGCGATGAACCGCAGCACCCTCGACACCACCACCGGCGACACGAAGATCGACAGTCCGTACAACACCTACGAACGCAAGGGCCTGCCGCCCACGCCCATCGGCAATCCCGGAGAGCAGGCGATGGTGGCGGCGATCGGTCCCACCCCCGGCCGCTGGCTGTACTTCGTGACGGTCGCGCCCGGCGACACGCGTTTCACCGACGACTACGCGGAACAGCAGCGCAACGTCGCCGAGTTCAACCGCAACCGGCGCAGCACGGGCACCGGCTGAGCAGCACGCCGTAGCTCATGCGGACACGGACACCGCTCCCTCCGCGGCCCCCTCGGCCCGCTTCAGAAGCCGGCCGACAGCGCGCACAGCGGCGCGCCCGGCCCGGTTGGCGCCGATCGTACTCGCGGACGGCCCGTACCCGACGAGTTGGACGCGCTCGTCGCGCACGGCCTGCGTCCCCTCGATCCGGATTCCGCCGCCGGGTTCACGGAGCCGCAGCGGGGCGAGATGGTCGACGGCGGCCCGGAAGCCCGTAGCCCAGAGGATGACGTCGGCCTCGACCGTCCGGCCGTCGGCCCAGGCCACACCGGTCGGTGTGATCCGGTCGAACATGGGCAGCCGGTCGAGCACCCCGGACGCGCGGGCCCGCCTCACGGCATCGTTCAGGGGCAGCCCGGTGACGCTCACGACGCTCTGCGGCGGCAGCCCGAGCCGTACCCGCTCCTCCACCATGGCCACGGCCGCCCGGCCCTCGTCCGCACCGAACGGACCCTCCCGGAAAACCGGCGGCCGGCGCGTCACCCAGTACGTGTCCGCCGCCACCTCGGCGATCTCCATCAGATGCTGGGTCCCGGAAGCCCCACCGCCCACGACGACCACCCGCTGCCCGGCGAACTCGGCGGGCCCCGGGTAGTTCGCCGTGTGCAACTGCCGCCCGCGGAAGGTCTCCTGGCCCGGGTAGCGCGGCCAGAACGGCCGGTCCCAGGTCCCCGTGGCGTTGATCAGGGCACGCGTCGCGTACGCCCCCTCGGACGTCTCGACGAGCAGCCGCCCGCCCTCGCCCTCACGCACCGCGCTCACCTCGACGGGACGGTGCACCCGCAGGCCGAAGGTGCGCTCGTACGTGTCGAAGTACGCCCCGATCACCTCGGACGATGGCCGGCTGTCGTCGGCGCCGGTCAGCTCCAGGCCGGGCAGGGCGTGCATGCCGTGCACCTTGCCGTACGTCAGCGAGGGCCAGCGGAACTGCCAGGCACCGCCGGGGCGCGGGGCGTGGTCGAGGACCACGAAGTCGCGGTCCGGTTCCAGGCCGCTGCGCCGCAGATGGTAGGCGGCGGACAGGCCTGCCTGCCCGGCACCGATCACCACGACATCCACTGAGTGCACCCCGGCATCGTTCACGCTTCTACCAACCGTGCCGAGGCCAAGGATCTTCCCGGGGCTCTTCAGCAGCCCGGACGCCGGGCGGTGGGCTCCTTCAGGGAGCGGAGACCCCCACTCCCTGAAGGAAACGCGCCTCCTTAAGGTGCCCGCCTCCGCCCCGGCGCCGAGGTGGTCAGCGGCCCCCGGTCACCAAGAGCGGAGCCCCGCCCGGCGCGGAGGCCGGTCGGCCGTTCACCGCGGGTACCCCCAGCAGCGGGGACGCCGGGACCGTGGACAGCAGACCCCGGGCCGCCAGCTCGGGAGTGACGCCCTCACCGAACCAGTACGCCTCCTCCAGATGCGGGTACCCGGACAGCACGAAGTGCTCCACACCGAGGGAGTGGTACTCCTCGATCCGGTCCGCGACCTCGGCATGGCTGCCGACCAGAGCGGTCCCGGCGCCGCCGCGCACCAGACCGACCCCCGCCCACAGGTTCGGCGCGATCTCCAGCTTGTCGCGCGAACCGCCGTGCAGCGCCAGCATGCGCTGCTGCCCCACGGACTCGCTCCGCCCCAGCGCCTGCTGAGCCGCGGCGATCGTGTCGGCATCGAGATCGCCGAGCAGTCGGTCGGCCGTCGCCCACGCCTCCTTCGAGCTGTCGCGCGAGATGGTGTGCAGCCGGATCCCGAACCGGACCGTGCGTCCCTGCTCCTCGGCCAGACCCCGAATCCAGTCGATCTTCTTCTTCACGTCGGCAGGCGGCTCGCCCCACGTCAGATAGACATCGGCGTGCGCGGCCGCGACCGGTCCCGCAGCTGCGGACGAACCCCCGAAGAAGATCTCCGGCAGCGGATCCGGCGGCAGCGCCGTCAGCCCGCCCCGCACTTGGTAGTGCTCACCCTCGAAGTCGAACGGCCGCCCGCTCCAGGCCCCCCGCACCACCGACAGGAACTCGGCGGTCCTGGAGTAGCGCCGGTCGTGGTCCAGATGGTCACCGAACCGCCGCTGCTCCGTCGAGTCACCGCCCGTCACCACGTTCAGCAGCAGCCGCCCCCGCGTGATCCGCTGGTAGGTGGCGGCCATCTGCGCCGCCAGCACCGGGGAGATCACCCCGGGCCGGAACGCCACCAGGAACTTGAGCCGCTCGGTGTGCTGGGCCAGCGCCACTGTCGTCAGCCAGGCGTCCTCGCACCAGGTACCGGTCGGCGTCAGCACCGCCTCGAACCCGAGCTGCTCCGCCGCCTTCGCGATTTGCGCCAGGTACTCGATGTCCGGGGCGCGCACTCCACTGACCGGGGTGATCCGCTCCCGCTTGATTCCGCCGTCGGTGTAGGCGTGCCGGTCGACGAGGGTGCGCCCGTCGCCGCCGGTGGGGAGGAACCAGTGCAGATGGACGTTCATGAGGAGGCCTTTCCGTACGAGCGGGGAGGGCGGGTTCGTGGATCCTTCGATGACTCGGCCCGGGGCGCGGGTGAGGGTCCGCTCCCCGCGCCGAGTTCGGCGAGCAGCCGCGTACGCAACGCGGCGAACTCGGGCGTGCCGGGACGGCGCGGGCGGTCCCACGCGGCCGGGGTCTCGTACGCGATCGCCCCGTTCCGCAGCACGAGCACACGGTCGGCGAGCAGCAGCGCCTCGTCGACGTCGGGAGTGACGAGCAGGACGGTGCGGCCGCGGCGCCGCCGGAGCTCTGCCACCAGCCGCTGCGCCGAGGCGCCGGTCCGGGTATGGGCCCCTGCGAACGGCTCGTCGAGCAGCAGCAGACCGGGATCGCCGGCCAGTGCCTGTGCGAGCGGGACGAGCGGCGTCCCCGCGCCGGAGAACCACCTGGGCCGGGCCCGGGACCGCTCGGCCCGTATCCCTGCCTCCGCAGGGCGTTCGGACTTGCCGAGCAGCCCGAGCAGCCCGAGCAGCACACCGCGGGGGATCCGTCTCCATGACGTCAGCCGCGGCGGTCGCAGGACGAGCGCCCGCCGCCTCGGCACCAGAACCGTCCCCCGGACTTCCCGGTCGAGACCGGCGAGCACCCGCAACAGCGTCGACTTTCCGCTGCCGCGTCCTCCGAGAACGGCGGCGATCTCGCCTGTGCGCAGGGTGAGATCGAGTCCATCGAGGACGACGCGTCCGGCGAACGAACGCACCAGCCCCTCGACCCGAACGGCGTCCTTCGCCGGACCGGCCGGGGCAGGGGAGAGGGCGCTCGCAGGTCCGCGCAGGTCGGTCGCCATGGCAGCAGCCTTTCGGGGATACGGACGACGGCATCGATTGACGTGGCCCCGCCGGGTTCCCCGGCCACCTGCCCGGAAATCCGGGTACCGGACAGCCCGGCCAGGCACCGGAAGGGCCATGACAGGACTACGGCGGGAGGCTGTGGAAACGAGACCCCCGGACACCGGGGCGACGGGACGCTTACGCCATCAGGAGCAACGCGCAGACAAGGCGCCGTACCGGGCTCTTCCGCTCAAGGCCGGCGCATCAAGCTCTGATGGAACGTCAGCAGCCGCGACAACACGCGGCGGAGGCCACCCGCAGCAGGTCGATGTGACCGCGCGAAGTGAGCAAGGCTGACCGGAACATGACGCCGAACGTAGCGTCCGGCAAGGGGGTGGTCAACGGTGTCTCGGGAGGTGGACGAGCGATCGCGCCGGGCGGGCAGGACAATGAACCCATGTCCTCCGCCTTCACCACCACCGTCCTGCACCTCACCACGGGTACGACGGAGACCGTCACCGACCTGACGTCCGACTGCGAGCAGTTCCTCACCCGGACGGCCGCGGGCCGCGACGGCCTCCTCAACATCTTCGTCCCGCACGCGACCGCCGGTATCGCCGTCCTGGAGACCGGCGCGGGCAGCGACGACGACCTGCTCTCCGCCCTCCACGCACTGCTCCCGGCCGACGACCGCTGGCAGCACCGCCACGGCAGCCCGGGCCACGGCCGCGACCACGTACTGCCCGCCTTCGTCCCGCCGCACGCGACGCTGCCGGTGATCGCGGGGCGGCTGGAGCTGGGGACGTGGCAGTCGGTGTGTCTGGTGGACACGAACGTCGACAACCCCAGCCGGCAGGTGCGGCTGAGCTTCCTTGGTTAAGGGGGCACCAGCTGGAACTGTGGAGGGGAAGTCCGGCCGCGCCAACCGAGTGGTCGGCGTTGTCGCCCGTCGGTCACAGCCGCTGGGCTTTGCATCGACCGCGGGGTACCTGCGCAGCGTGACAGCAGGTTCTTCTGGCCGAACTGGGCTATCTCGCACCGGGCAACGTCATGCTCACCCTCACCAACGAGACCGATGGCACGGCAAGCGTGATCCTGCTGGGCGGGCCGCCGTTCGGCGAGGAGATCGTCATGCGGTGGATTGCATCGGGCGATCAGCGGATGTGATCGCAAGGCGCGTCGGGATGGGAAGGAGGGGGACAGGTTCGGTGAGGTGACGGGGTACGACGGGGATCGGCTGCCCGCTCCGGAGTTGCCGAACGTGCCCTTGAAGCCGCGCAGGAAAAGTCACCGACCTGCCTGAGCGCCCCCGCCTGCCCAGCCCCTCACGCGCGACTCGTTCGCCGGGACCGCACAGGTCATCGCACCTGTCCCGAGTTTGCGGTGTCTCGTACGCGTTGTACCGTACGGCGACCTACTGTTAGTCCGATGTGCGTGAACCGGGGGGCGGGGCGAAAGTGTCGGGTATGGGGCTGGCCGCGGCCATCGAGGAACTGCGGCAGGAGCTGTACGAGGTGCAGCGGCTCGGTGCGCATCAGCAGTTCGGCTTCGGTGTCGAAGAGGCACAGCTGGAGCTGCAGCTCGAACTGCGCGAGACCGCCAAGGCGGACGGCAAGCTTGCCTTCGGGGTGGTCGCGGTGAGCGCGGGGGGCGAGCAGTCCAGCGTCCGTACGCACAAGCTGGTGCTGAAGCTGTCGGTCAACGACCGGGCCCGCGGCGGTGCGCGCCCGCAGATCGGCGATGACGAGTTCGGGCCGCTGGACGAGGAGTGACGTGGATCGCCGCAGACTGGCGCTGATCCGCAGCGGACGTGGCGGTGAGGGGCGCGCCACCATCGGCTCCGGCTACCTGGTCGCCCCCCGGCTCGTGCTGACCGCCCGTCATGTGCTGGAGGACCGCGAGGCCGAGGAGCTGTGGCCGGACATCACCGTGTGGGTGGGGCATCACCGCGACGGTGCGACGACCCGCGCGCTCGCGGAAGTCGTATGGACCCATTCGGGCGGACTGGACGTCGCGCTGCTGCGGATCGACGGTGAGATCGATCCGCCCGGCTCCGTCCGCTGGGGTCGCCCGACGGGCAGCGTGCCGCTGCCGTACGAGGGCCTCGGTTACCCCTTGGCGGCCAAGGAGGAGACCCGGGACCCGGAGCACCTGCGCGGTGTCCTGCCGGTCCTCTCCGGGGGCAAGGACCGCTACGTCCTCGATCAGGGCCCGGCCCCCACCGCCCGTACCGACGGCCGGAACGCCTGGGGCGGTGCCTCGGGGGCGGCGGTCTTCTGCGACGGTCACCTCGTCGGTGTCGTGACCCAGGAGCCGCACGCCTACGGTGCCCGTCGGCTGATCGCCGTTCCGGTGGCCTCCTTCGCGGGGGACGGTGGCTTCGTGACCCTTGTCGAGGAGCACACTGGCCGGCCTCCCGCGCTCAGTGCGATCGGTGCGCGCCCGCCCGCGGCCCCGCCCGCCGCCGAGCGCCGGCCCGACGCGCGTGAACTGGAGACGTGGCTGGCGCCGCTGTTCCCACGGCCTGAGGTACGTGTCGATCACGCTCGGACCCTGGCGCGCGAACTGGGCTACGAGACGCTGGGGTATGCGCCCACCGTCGCCGACCTCGTGGCGCTGCTCATGGCGCATCCCCGGGCGCTCGCGTCGCTCGGCGAAGCCGTCGCGGCCGGCGCCCAAGCAGCGACCAGGGCCAGCCTGACTCAGCTATTCGCATGGGCCACGGCGTTCGACCGCGCGTCGCTCCTCTCCCAGCACGAGTACGCCTCCCTGACCGGTCTGCTCGGCCGTGTCTGCGAGGAACAGCCGGCGGTGCTGCCCCGAACGGCCAGGGAGGCGCTGCCGTTCGCCGCTCTCCCGGAGATCCTCACCCGCCCCCGGCTCGGTGAGGACGACATCGGCGCCGTGGTCGAGGGCCTGGAGAACCTGTCCGACGCGGTGAGCGGCGCCGACGGCGCCTTCCCGGTGCCGGCTCTCCTGCGGGTCGTCGAGTACGCGGCGGCGGCCGTGGGAGGCGGCCTCGGCGACGACCTGCGTGCGTGGTCGGAGAAGACCGTCCAGCGGCTCGGTGTCGACATGGGGGCTCTGTGCGAGCGGCGTGCGGACGCCGCCCAGTGGGCTGAGCGCGCGCCGTCGCCGGTGTCGCGGATCGTGATGGAGCTGGCGCACGACCCTGCCGCGGGGGAGGAGAGGTACCGGGTCCGAATCCTGCACGTCCGGCACGACGGTTCGCACCGCGTGCTCAAGGAGGCGGAGGCGAGTCCCAGAACCCCGCAGGAGGTGGCCGACAGCCTCGAAGCGGCGGTGTACGCAGTCTCCCAGGAGCCGGGACAGGACGAGCAGGCGGTGTGGGTGACCGTCGTGGTCGACCGGGAGGGGCTCGGCCTGGCCGTCGACGAGTGGGAGCCCGCGGCACCTGATGGCCTCATTCTGCCGTGGCCGATCGGAGGGCGTTACCGCCTGTCTCTGAGCTGCCCGGAACTCAACGGCCTGATGGCGGCACGCGAAGGCGACCAGGCGCGCCGGTGGAAGAACGGCCGCGTGTCGGTGCTCGACACCAGCCGGGCGGTCGACGACGCCCGGCAGCTCCAGGATCTGCTGACGACCAAGCATCGGGACACCGCGCGGGTGGTCATCCACGGGCCCGCCCACGAGCGCAGGTCCTGGGCGATCCTGTGTCTCGCCCTGGGCGTCCCGGTCGTGCTGTGGGACCGGGACGCCCAGGGCTACGAGGACGCAGAAAGACTGGGGGCCCTTGCTCCCGCAGACGATCTGGACGGACTCGCCGAGCGGGTCCGGCACTTCCGGAGCGGTTCGGCGGCCCGCCCGACGGAGCGGCGGGCACGGCCCGCCCTCGTATGGGAACCGGAAGGCAGTCTCCCGCGGACCGAGCGGCTTCGACTGAGTGACCCGCGGAGAGGATCGTACGCGTCATGACCACCCCAAACCCCCTGGCCGGTACAGGCCCCCGGCTCTCGTCTTCCCACAGTGAAGGCGACGCGTGGTGGCTTTTCCGCGGTGACGGTGAGCGCCGTGAGGTGCCGTTCCCCGCCGCGCCTCCGTGGCGCCGGTTCGACCGGACTGAGACGGCGACCGGCGACGGGTCCGCGTTCCCGCGGCCCTACCTCATCGGCCCCGACGAGGTGCAGGTGGTGAACGCGGCGCTCCACCTGCGCCGCCCCCTCCTGGTGACCGGCCAGCCCGGCACGGGCAAATCCTCACTGGCCCACGCCATCGCGCACGAGATGACGCTCGGTCGCGTCCTGCACTGGCCGGTGAACAGCCGCTCGACTCTTCAGGACGCTCTCTACCACTACGACGCCGTCGGCCGGCTGCGCGAGGCGAGTCTGCGGCGCGACGTGGACGGCCATGACGTGGACAGTACGGAACCGGACATCGGCCAGTACATCCGCCTCGGCCCCCTGGGCAACGCGCTCGTGCCCCGGGAGCGCCCCCGCGTGCTGCTCGTCGACGAGCTGGACAAGGGCGACGTCGACCTGCCCAACGACCTGCTGACCGTCTTCGAGGAGGGCGAGTTCACCATCCCCGAACTCGCCCGGCTGCGCGCGAACCGGGCACCGGTGCAGGTGCGGACCGACGACCTGGACGAGACCGCCCCGGTCACGCGGGGCCGCGTCCGCTGCGCCGAGTTCCCGGTCGTGGTCATCACCAGCAACGGCGAACGCGAGTTCCCGCCCGCCTTCCTGCGGCGCTGCGTCCGCCTCGACCTCCCCGAGCCCGACGAGCGGCGCCTCCGGGAGATCGTCGCCGCGCACCTCGGCCCCGACGCCCTGGAGGACGTGGACGACCTGCTCCGGGAGTTCCTCGCACGCCGCGCCGAGGGGGAACTGGCCACCGATCAGCTGCTCAACGCCGTATTCCTGCGCAAGGGCGGCGTGAACCTCGACGCGGTCTCCCTCCTCCAAGGCGTGCTGCACCGGCTCGGCGGAGGCATGTGACGCCGTGATCTCGCGCGTGACGAAGCTCCTGGCGGAGAGCGGCGCGGACCTCTCCCACGAGGAACTCCTCGACGCCCTCTGGCTCGCCGGAAAGCTGCCCCGAGGCTCCGAACCCCTGGCGCGCTCCGCCGGCGTGGCCGCCGCGTCCTCGGAGCTGCACGACGAGCCGCACCACGATGGGACGGCGGTGCCATCGGGCAGGACCGCGGAGCGCGCGTCGGAGCCGGACAGTGCGGAGCCCGCGGAAGAGCGGCCCGCGCGCCCACTCCTGGCCTCGGGGCGACCCGGCCACGACGCCGCACAGGGGCCCGCGAGCCTCTCGCCGGGGGTCGCTCTCCGGGTCCCGGACAGCAGCGCCCTCGGCGCCGGGCAGCTCGGGCTCGGCAGGTCTCTGCGACCGCTGCGGCAGCGCTTCCCGGACCGACGCCGACAGGAGCTCGACGTCCCGCGGACCATTGCCGCCATCGCCGAGACAGGTGTGCCCGAGACCGTCACCCGTGCGGTGCGCGGCCGCTGGCTGTCCCTGGCCCTCGTGGTCGACGACGGTGTCTCCATGGTCCTGTGGCAGCGGCTCGCCGCCGACATCCGGGCCGTGATGGAACGGGCCGGGGCCTTCCGCGACGTGCGGGTGTACGGACTCGACGCGCGCAGCGTCACTCCGTCCCTGCGCACCAGCCCGTACCGCCACCGCGGCCGGCCTCTGACGCCGGAAGCCCTGTGCGACCCGAGCGGCACGACCCTCGTCCTCGTCGTCAGCGACGGCGTGGGTGAAGCGTGGCGGGACGGCGGCATGCGCCAGGTGATGAACCGTTGGGGACGCCGCGGTCCCACCGCGATCGTCCAGACACTGCCGTCCAGGCTCTGGGCGAGCACCGGCATCGGCGCGCGACGCTGGCAGGTGACCACCCAGCGCCGCGGCGGCCCCACTCACGCCTGGCACGTCACCGACCCGGACCTGCCGCCGGACCTTGTCCGCTACGACTCCGTGCCGGTCCCCGTCCTCACGCCGACGCCCGCAGCCGTCGCCGACTGGGCCGCGCTCGTCGCCTCACCGAGCGGCACCGCGCTCCTCCCGCTGTGGGACGAGGCCCGGCCCGGCTCCGGCCGGATCGTGGAGGACGCCCCGAACCACTCCCCGGACGACGACGCTGCCGAAGCAGTACTCGGCTTCAAAGAGGCCGCGTCCGCCGAGGCGTACCGGCTCGCGGCCCACATAGCGGCCGTCACCCCGGTCACGCCGCCCGTCATGCGCTTGGTGCAAGCGGCCCTCGGACCGCCTACGGACCTCGGCCACCTTGTGGAAGTGTTCCTCGGGGGTTTGATGCACGAATCCGGCGCCGACGGAACTGATCCATCAGCCGGGACGGATGGAACCGGCGGAACGGAACGGCTGCCGCATCACCGGCGTTACGACTTCACGGACGACACCCGGCGCCTCCTCCTCAGCGCCGTCTCCCCGAGGGAACTGCTGAGCACCGCCGAGGCGGTGACGCGACGCATCGAGACAGCGGTCGGCCGCGCACCGGTCTTCCCGGCATGGATCGGCCACCCGGACGGCGCGGCCGTCATCGAGAACACCGCACGCTCCTTCGGCTGGCTACGGGAGCAGGTACTCACGCGGCTGGGTATCCCGTCCGCCGCTGATGCTGTGCCGGTGGCGGAGTTGGCACCGGTGCTGCGTGTGCAGCGCGCTCCGAGTGCTCTGCTCGTTGAAGGCGAAGAGGCGTACGAAGGTGAAGAGGTGTACGACGACACGCGCGACCCGCTCCTGCCCTCGGGCTGGGTGGCGCTGCTCCCAGAGGACCCGGCGCGGCTCGGCCGGTTCCGGCTTCGTGCGCGCAGTGCGAACGGCTGGTCCCACCTGACGATGTATCTGGCCGAGGCCGAGGACGGCACGGTCTCCACGGTCCGCGCACCGGTCAGCCTGTACGCCCGCGAGCCGGAAACCGCGTGGGACCTTGTCCGGACGGAAGCCGAGTGTCTGTCGCGCATGCGGGGCACGCACACCCCCACCCTCCTCGGCTCGGCGGCGCCCACCGGGGGAGAGCTGCCATGGGTCGCCGCGAGCTGCGTTCACCGTCGCGCGGGCGATCCGTCCTCACCGCCCGCACCGAATCTGCGCGTCGTGCTCGCAGAACACGGAGGGATCGTCCCGGAAGAACTCTTCCTGCGCATCGGCCTCGGCCTGACGGAGGCCGTCGCCCTCGCGCACTCCCGGGGGCTCGTGCACGGCTCGCTCTCCCCTCGGGCCGTACTCGTAACAGACCGCGACGTACGGCTGGTCGGCTGGGCCACCGCGACGGTCGACGGCGTCGACAGCGCTCACCGCAACGTGCTGCCCCTCAGCGACACCTATCTGAAGGCGGAGGACGACGGGCGTTCGCTCACGCCGCAAAGCGACATGTACGACGTCGGGGCGCTGCTGCTGGCCTTCCTCTCGGGGCAGTGGAGCGGCCTGAGGACCGACAACCCGGAACGAGCTTTCCTGGCCGGCCCCGGAAACGGTGGCCCGGTGCTCCTGCGAACGCTTCGGCGGTGTCTGGAGCGGGACTCCGACCGCAGACCCTCCGCCACTGAACTGGCCAGAGCGTTCGCGCTTGCGGCGCCCCGACGCGCGTCCCTGGACTCCGAGGAGACTGTACGGAGGACGAACCGTGGGCCGGTCGGCCCAGCCGCTTCTTCCGAGTCCGAGAGAGAAGGAACGCTGGTCGGGGGACGCTACCGGCTGGTGCGGCAGCACCGCGCCGCAGCGATCTCGATGACGTGGCGGGCGACGGACGAACTGCGGGACAGCCGAGATGTCACTCTCAAAATCTTCACCGGGCCACGGGACGGCGAGGCGTCCGCACGAAGGGACTTCCTTGTCGACGCGAGGCAGCTGGCCGCAATGGACGCGGAGGGATTGGTGCGCGTCAGCGGCTACGGACTGCACGATCACCGTCCGTACCTCGTGACGGATGCCGTCGACGGCGAAGAACTGCACAACCTGCTGGGTACGTCTTCCGGCGCCCTCCCGTTGGAAAGAATCAAGGACATCGGTAGGCAGACCGCGCGGATGCTCGCCGAGTATCACCGGCACGGGCTGCTGCACCTGGACATCAGCGCCGCGGCCTTGGTGGTGCGCCCTGACGGCCGGGTGCTGCTGACAGATCCCGGTTCGGGCATCCGTGGTCTGACGGACTCCATGGGTGTCGCCTTCGACCACCGAAGTGACCTGTACGCACTGGGTTGTCTGCTCTACGCCATGGCCACGGGTGCCTCGCCCGACATGACCGCACTCACCCCACGTGAAGCGGGAGACCACCGCCCCCCGCAGCCTCCACCGGAACTGCCCCCCGGCTTTCCTCCCGAGTTCGTGGCGCTGGTCACGGAACTCATGGCCGTCGAGCCCGACGACCGGTCGACCACTGCGGTCGAGGTGATGAAGCGGCTCACGAGCGCGGGCACGCACGATGCGGAGCTGATCGAGGTCTATGAGGCAGTGCGCGATGCGGACCCGGCTGGTACACGTACCGGGCGCGTCCTGCGGGATGTCATCGACGAGGTGCTGGCCGGTGAGGTGACTGGTCGGTACGACGTGGAGCAGCTGACCAAGGCGGAAAAGGGGAACCTCGGCACTTTGGTGACTATCGCGTTCCAGCGTGCGTTCGGCTTCGAGGACGGTCGAGCGACGGACCTCCGTGTCGCCGGTGTCGATGTGGACATCCGTTACAGCCGCAGGTTCGGCGGCTGGATGTTCGCTCCTGAGATGCTGGACCACGTCTGCCTACTGGTCTGGGCCGACGACCACCAGAGCCGGTGGAGCGTCGGTTTGCTGCGCGTCAGGCAGGAGTGGCTCACCACGGGGCGCAACCGGGACAGGAAGGCCACGCTGGCTGCCGGGCACCGCGACAAGATTGTCTGGCTCTGGCAGGACGCCGAACTTGCGGAGAACGTCCTGCTGCACATGTCCGACACCGACCGGGAGGCGGTCTTCAGGAGCAGTTCGAGCCAGCTTCGGGTCAATGAACTCTTCCGGCGTGCCCAAGGGCGCCGAATCGGACGCACGGCGGTCCGCACGGTGGCTCAACAGGGGGACCACATGAAGCGGATCCGCGCAAACGGTGGATCCCGCACGGCGCTCAGCGGCGAAGGAATCATCATCCTGGGCGGCTACAGCGCACACCGGCGCATCGCCGATCAGCTCGGCCTCCCCCTCCCCGGGGAAGGCGAGTTCGTCAGCGCGCGAGTTGTCCCGGCCGTACCCGCGTCGGGCAAGCCTGTTGCGGAGATGGACGGCCGTCGGTGGTCCCTGGCCTCTCCGGAAGACCCTGAGCACCCCGCCCCGGCGTTGCCTTCGCGGTAGTCGGCGCGCAGTTCGTGCCGGTCGCGCGGCGGATCCCGAATTCTTTGCGCGCGCCTGTCAACCGTGCTTGGCTTGCCCGATGAGCTTTCCGCTGACGGCGAGTGGCCTGCGCAACGAGACACAGCGAGACGCGCTGCGAGACATGCTGGGAAAGCCGTTCGGATCCGCGAACGTCGTGTACGTTCCCACGGCGTCGCCGGCCGAGCCCGGCGACCACGGGTGGTTCGGCGAGGACATGAACCGGCTGCACGGCCTCGGCTGGCGGGAGTTCGACGTCCTGGAGGGCCGACTTCCCGATCTACTTCATCGACGACGAGACGGCCGTTCGCGTCAGGGACGGCGAGGTGGATGTCCTCTCTGAAGGCCGGTGGCGGTTCGAACCCTGACGCGACGGTGACGGTGCACAGTCCGATGGCCTTCGTACGTTCCGGTAACTGCGCACGGTCCGCGCCGGGTGCGCGATGAAGCCGTCCCTGCGCGGATACGTGCGTCGTGCACACCGATGTCGGAAGGTTCGGGGGAATGGATGACGGGCCCTGCCCCGAATCCTGAACACGGGAGCAGGATCTCGCGTTCCTCCTCCAGCTCACGGACCTTCTTCCGTAGAGCGGCGTTCTCCGCTTCCAGCGGGGCCGGCGGCTGGGCCGGTTCCTGCGCCCGGCGTACCCGGGGCCGGCTCACGCCGGCCGACCTCACCCGGTTCCGCAGCGTCTCGGGGTTGATCCCCAGATCGTCGGCGACCGACCTGATCACCGGAGCCCCTCGCATCCGCGAGGAGCCCCGGCCCACTTTTCACGTCAGGTCATTGCCTCATGGATAGGCGACCACATTGCTGGGAGTGGTGTCCGAGGCGGTCACCGCCCCCACGTCGTTGATGACGTGGGTGATGGTGCCCACGCCACCGAGTGAGACCGTCAGAGCGTTGTGGAACTTCACGCCGGGGGTGCTGGGCACTTCGAAGGCGTGGTAGCTGTTCACCGCGGGGTTGACGTTGAAGTAGCAGTAGCTGCCGAGTCCCCACGCCTCGTGGGTGGTGACGCCCGCGCCCACCTTGTAAGCGGCATATCCGTTGACCCCTGCCGCGCTCATCCACGCGGCCTGGTTGGGCACGTCGTACGGCATCTCGTTCTGGAAGAAGATCGTCTTGCCGTTCTGACCGTTCCAGATGACCTCGTGCTTCTGGTAGTGCTCGACGAAGAGGCCGGTCGCCAGAACGCTGCTGCCGTTGACGATCACGCCGGTGTCCGCCGTGTTGGTCGTCCAGCCGAAGGTTCCCGCCTTGCCGTGGTCGGCCCGCCAGGCCCAGATGTGGTCGATGATCGCGTTGTTGCTGTTGACGATCAGGCTGGTCGTCGCCTTGCCGGCGATCTGGCCACCGATCCGGAAGAACACGTCCTGGATGGTCGTCGGGTTGCCCGCGTGGCTCGCGGACGATCCGGACGGGCCGACGGTCAGCAGCGCAGCCGAGTTGGTGGTTCCGGCGTCGATCAGCAGGCCCTTGAGACGGACTCCGTCCACGTCGGCGACCTGGATCGCGTTGACGCCGTTGTCCGGGACGAAGGTCGGGTAGCCGATGCCGAGGACGACCGTGTTGGGCCGGGTGATGTTCAGCGTCTGGTTCAGGTGGTAGACGCCCGGCGTGACGAACAGGTTGCAGCCCTGAGAAAGGGCGTTGTTGATGGTCGCGGCAGTGTCGCCGGCCTTGACGACGTAGAACTGGCTCATCGGCTGAGAGGTGCCGGGAGTGCTGCCGTTCGCCCAGCTCGCCCCCGATGCGTTGGTGCGCAGCGACGGAAGGAACACTCGGTACTTTCCGGCGCCGTCGATGTACAGATATGGCACGTCACGGGAGACCGGGGTGGTGGCCAAGGTGGTTTCGGGCGGGTTGGGGAAGGTGTTCGCGGGAGCACCGGCGGTGCCGGAGAAGACCATGTTCCACACGCCGCCGGCCCAGCTGCCCACGTTACTGTCCCGGGTGTACCACTGCTGCTGCGAGATGGACGCCGCCTGGCCGCTGACTTTGGTGTCGGCGATGTAGCCGCCGCTCGCCCAGCCGTAACTGGCCGGGTAGAGCTGCAGGTCGCCGCGGACGTCGATCCGGCGGAACGGGGCCGCCTGGGCCACGGCCCAACGGTTCCCGCCCACCGGGTTGATGGCCAGATTCTCGGCCGAGCGCCAGAAGTTCTGCGTCGCGTTGCCCGCGTCCGAGGCGTTGAAGGCGTCCACGGTGACGTGTCCGTTGATCGTCACGTCGCCCGGATTCTGCCCGAGACCCGCCACCGAGGTGTAGTAGCCGACATTGTCGTCGACGGCGTACGTACCCGGCTTGAAGAGCTGTGCCACCCGGTTCTCGCTGAACTGCGCGGAGGCGGTGTCCTTCATCTGGGCGAACTGCGCGTCGAGCTGCGCCTGAATGGTGGCACTGGACATGCTCGGGTCGTAGATGTGGACGTTCGGGCCGAAGTCCGGTGTGTCCGACTGGGTGGGGCAGCTTCCCGATGCGCCGATCGTGTAAGTCGCACTGGCGACAGCGGAGTCGGCGAGTCCGGACTTGATGGCGATGGCCTTGATGGTGGCAGTGGCTGTGACGCTGATCGGCGCGCTGTACAGGGTGGACGCCGCGGTGGGGGTGGAGCCGTCACGCGTGTAGCGGATGCTCGCGCCCGCGGTCGCGTCGGCGAGCGTCACGCTCTGGGCCGATGCGTAGGAGCCCGCTGCGGGAGTGAAGGTGGGTGTGGCAACAGTGCCGGTTCCACCACCGCCCTGGGTGTACGTGAAGTGGGGTGTGTCGTACTGCGGCCCGCTCTTCTCGTAGGTGAACCAGTACTCCAGGACCGTCCCGTTGGCGAGCGAGCCGACGGTCTGAGTCCACGTGCCCGCATTGTTGGTCATACGGACGTTCTGCTGGTTGGCGCTGCTGACCAGGTAGTGCACATCGACGTAGACAGCGGACGTGGTCGGTGTGAACGAGATCTGAGCTTGCGTGGAGCTCAGCTGAGTGACGCTCTGGGTGTAGTCGGGCGCTGCTGCCGAGGCGGGAGCGGCGCTCTGATCGAGGCCGAGCAGTCCGACGAGCGCGAGGAGCGCACTCAGCAGAGCGATGACGCGGTGCTTCGGACCTGGCAGGGGTCTCATGCGGCCGGGCGGGACGGTAGTGCGCATGGGTGGGAGTCCTTTCACCTGGTTTCGTGAAGTGAACACCGGATCAACGCGGAAGACAGGGTGCAGACTGTCTCGGCACTGTGCAGTGCATCGCCTTGACAACTCTGCAGGCCTTTGAATCAACCTCTTGAGAACGCTCTCAATCTACGGATGAGCGAGGTGCTGGGTCCGTCAAGGCAGTGTTGAGTGACAGCGGTGAACCGTCAAGAAGATGCACAAGCTTCAAGTCTTGAACGCTGATGTGCGCCAAGTCGCTTCTAAGCTCGGCCACAAGGGAGGTGAGTTCGCGAGTTGTCGCACCTGGCCTCAGGGATCGACTTCCCAGGATTCGGGTCCTGCGCGGAAGGTGCCCTTTCAGGATGACGGGATCCGGCCATGTGCGCGGGGTGCTCGCCCCGAGCGTCCCGCTGCCGACCGGACCGATGGGCAGCGTGGTCCTGGTGGCTGTCGGCGGGTACCTGCTGGGCGGCTGCGGTGACGACGACGGCTGGACCCGCGTCCTGCCCGGCATGAATGTCGGCGGTGCGGCATCGGGCCCGTCCCGCCTGACACGGCGCAGGTCGCGGCTCGCTTCGACTACGAGCACACGTACGGCCGTTGATCCCGGGAGAACGGCCGGGCGGCACACGATGCGATCACCGTGTGCCGCGCGTTCACGTCAGAAGGTCAGTTTCCAGCTGTCGATGTAGCCGGTGTCCTGTGCTGCCACATCCTGCACTCGCAGCTTCCACGTCCCGTTGGCGGCCTCGCTCGACGCGTCGACCGTGTAGGTGGCGATCACGTTGTCCGCGGAGTCGCCGGAGCTGGAGCTCTTGAGCCGGTAAGCGGAGCCGTCGGGCGCGAGAAGGTCGACAACCAGGTCGCCGCGGTAGGTGTGCTTGATGTCGACGCTCGCCTTGAGCGTGGCAGGTGCGTTGCCGGTGCGGCCGGTGACGGAGACGGACGACGTCACGGCAGCGCCGTTGTCAGGTACGGCCACGTCCGCCGTGTTCTCGAAGACGGTGCCGGAGGGCGGTGGGGTGGTCGCGGCGGACAGGCCCCAGACCGCGTAGGCGATCGCGTCGCTGTTCCGGTCGAGCGCCGTGTCGTTGATGTTGGCAGAGGTGTCGCAGGACGCGTGGTAGCACCGGTCGAAGGCCAGGCCGGAGGTGCCGCCCCACTTCTGCGCCTGGGCTGCGGTCTTGGTGTAGTCGGCCCCGGAGAAGAGGCCGCCGACGGGTATGCCGGCGTTCTTGAACGGAGCGTGGTCGGAGCGGCCGTCGCCCTCCGTCTCGATCTCGGTCGGTATCGAGAGGCCGGCGTAGTAGTCCTTGAACGTCTTCTCGATCGTGGGGTCGTCGTCGTACACGAAGTAGCCGGGATTGGGCGAGCCGATCATGTCGAAGTTCAGATATCCGGTGATCTTCGCGCGGTCGGCCGCGGCGAGGTGGTTGACGTAGTACGTCGATCCGACCATGCCGAGCTCCTCCGCTCCCCACCAGGCGAAGCGCAGGTGTTTCGACGGCTGGTAGCCGGCCCGCGAGACGGCGAGGGCGGTCTCCAGGACCGCGGCCGACCCGGAGCCGTTGTCGTTGATCCCCGGACCGGCCGTGACGGAGTCGAGGTGCGCGCCGGTCATCAGGACCTGGCTCGCGTCGCCGCCCGGCCAGTCGGCGATCAGGTTGTACCCGGTGGACCCGCCGGAGGTGAACGTCTGGAGCGTGGTGGTGAATCCGGCGGCGTCGAGTTTGGCCTTCACGTAGTCGACGGAGGCCTTGTAACCGGCCCTGCCGTGGGCGCGGTTGCCGCCGTTGGCGGTGGCGATGGACTGCAGCTGGGCGAGGTGCGCCTTGACGTTGGCGACCGGGATGTCCGGGGCCGCGAGGGCGGCGGCGGACGACGGGGCCGCGGATGCGGGGACAGCGGGAGCGAGGAGGGCGGCGAGTGCGAGGGAGGCCGCTGCTGCCACGGCCGTGCGTCTGGGGAAGGAGAGAGTCATGTGGGGGCTCCGGGTTCCGTACGCGCGAAGGGATCGGGTGTGGAACTGGCCGTGCGCCCCTTCCCACGGGGCGGGAAGGGGCGCGGTGCGTGCCCGATCGTGGACTCTTGATGGCGCACCGTCAAGACGGCATCCGGGCGGCCGTGTCCGCTCAGCGGACACGGCCGGTATCAGCCCACCCGGGCGTCGGGCGGGGCGACCGAGCGGAGCTTGTCGACCGGCCCGTAGTACGTCCAGGCCAGGCCCTTGCAACAGGTGGCGCCGGCGCCGGAGTGGTTGGCGCAGACCCGCTTGAGGCCCTCGTGCAGCATGGTGTCGAGGCGCGTCCAGTTGGCGGAGAAGGCGCCTGCGGCCCTGTAGTTGCGGTAGCCGGGACCGTAGGCCGGTCGGCCGGGAGCGCCTCCGCGTGGACGGCGTCCCCCTGGCCGCGCACCACTTCGCCGTCCCGCCGCGCATGTGGTCTGCGTCGGCGGATGCCGCTGTCAGTTCGCCTCCGGACCGAACCGGCGCTTGTACGCAGACGGCGTGATGCCGGTCTCCCGGCGCATCAGGGTGCGCAGATGAGCGGCGGTGCCGAGGCCGCTGCGGCGCGCGACCACCTCGAAGCGTGACTCGCCCCGCTCGATCAACCGGCAGGCCAGAGCCAGACGTTCCCCCGTCAGCCATGCGAGCGGCGTCGTGCCCAGTTGCGCCTGGAAGCGGCGATGCAGCGTCGCCGGGCTGACCGCCGCTCGCGCCGCGAGATCAGGCACGGTGAGCGATGCGTCCAGCCGCTCCTGAACCCAGGCCAGGACGGGGGCCAAGGACTCGTCCGGCAGGTCGGGCATGGGGCGCTCGACGAACTGTCGCTGTCCACCGTCCCGATGCGCCGCGAAGACCAGCCGGCGGCTCACCGAGTTGGCCACCTCCGCGCCGTGGTCGCGACGGACCACGTGCAGTCCGAGATCGAGCGCGGCGGCACTTCCTGCCGCGGTGAGGATGTCACCGTCATCCACGAACAGCACATCTGCTTCGAGCCGGACCGAAGGGAATCGGGCCCGGAAGGAATCCGCCCATTGCCAGTGGGCGGTGGCCCGGCGTCCGTCGAGGACGCCGGCCTCGGCCAGGGTGAAGGCGCCGCTGCAGAAGCCGATCAGGCGCGCACCCCGGGCGTGTGCCCGGCGGACGGTATCGAGCACGGCGGGACGGCGGGGCACTTCGACGTCCGGCCGGTTGGGGACGATCAAGGTGTCCGCCGCGTCGGCCGCCTCCAGGCCGGCGACTCCCGTGAGCGTGAAGAATCCGTCCCGCATCAGGGTGCGGGGCTCGGGCGAACAGAGTGTGAAGTCGTAGAGGTCACGGCCGATCTCCGGTCTGCGCAGACCGAAGACCTCCGTCGCGCAGCCGAGCTCGAAGGGGTTCGAGTTCTCGTCCACGATCACGACGACGCGGTGTACGGCGGCCGTTTCTGCCGTGTGCGAGGATTCTTTCGTCATATGCGATTCCTAGCACTCGCGGCGCCCCTGCGAAACGGCTCAGGATGAGCCCATGAGCAGCGAACCCATCTCCCTCAGCAAGGCGTTGGCCTCCTTCGATGCCTTGTGGAGCCCCCGCATCGTGACGCGCGTCAACGACTACGACGTCCGCGTCGCCAAGGTCGAGGGCGAACACGTCTGGCACGTCCACGACGACACCGACGAGTTCTTCCTGGTGCTCGACGGCGAGTTGCGCATCTCCTTGCGCGAGCCCGCCGGGGAGCGCACGGTGCTGCTCCCGCAGGGCGCGGTCTTCACCGTCCCCCGAGGTACGGAGCACAAGCCGCACGCCCCGTCCGGCGCCGCGATCCTCATGTTCGAGCCCACCGGGACGCCGACCGTGGGCGATCGCCACGACGAGATCCCAGAGCACGTCGACGCAACCACCGGACACGCACTCGGCGCCTGACTCGACAGGAATCGCACACGCGCATGTGGTGCGGGCGACCTGGCGGCGACACACCGGACGCCGGAGGGCGCCCGCTGCCCGGAACCGGAGCGGCTGCGCCGGGCCGCCGACGCGGACGGCCCGCGGACCTGAAGCAGACCGCCCCGTCCGCTCGAAGCACCCCCAGCGGCGTCGGCCATGGGCGCAGACGTCGCCTGCGGCCCAGGGCCGACAGCCCTCCAGCGGGCCCGACCACCCACGCGGAGCCCGCCCGGACACGCCCTGGCGCCGGGTCCGGGCGATGGTGGGGAAGCCCCAAGGCCGGTGACGGGCCTGCCCGGTGGCCGTTTCTCCCTGCGGGCTCCCGGGCTGGGGCGGGCGGGGGCGGTGGGCTGTCAGGGAGTACGGAAGCCTTGGAAGGTCACCTGTGTGCGGGTTTTGAAGCCGAGACGCTCGTACAACGCGATCGCGCCGGTGTTGGCCTCGGCCACGTGCAGGAAGGGGCGCTCGCCGCGTGCCTCGATGAGGGCGGCGAGCGTATGGACCAGGCGAGCGGCGTATCCCTGCCCACGTGCCTCGGGTGCCGTGCAGACAGCGCTGATCTCGGCCCACCCCGGGGGGCGCAGCCGTTCTCCCGCCATCGCCACCAAGGTGCCCCGAACCCGGATACCGAGGTAGGTGCCGAGTTCGTGGGTGCGCGGCCAGAAGGGACCCGGCTCGGTCCGTGCCACGAGGCCGAGCATCTCGGGCACGTCGTCCGCGCCCAGTTCGATCACACCGGTGTCGGACGCGGTCCGAGGGCGACCGGTCCGGTCGTCGTAGGACGGGATCATCTGCCGGCCTTCGAGTCGGAACACGGGCTTCCAGTCCGGCGGAGGGACCGCCGGGCAGCTGAACATGTCGGCGAACGCGTTCGGGCCGAGCAGCGCGGCCAGGTCGTCCCAGTCGTCCGTATCCGGATCGGTGGGCAGGGAGGAGAAGGTGGCCACCCCGGGGAGATACGTGGCGGCCCGGCCGACCCGCCGGCCGAGATGCGCGTGCCGACCGCCGAGCGACTGGCCCACCGGATCGTCGAGCACTGAGGCATCGTCATGTGTCATGGTGTTGTTCCTTTGCAGCAGGGTGCGCCGGTCAGGCGGTCCGGGCAGGTGCCGGTGGCGCGGTCTGTCGTCAGGGGGAGGGGGCCGCGTCGGAGTCGCGATTCGTGCCACGGGGGCTCAGGGCCGGGTCGTGGCGACCTTCAGGCCGAAGCCGATCAGTACGACCCCGGTGACACGGTCCATGGCACGGCGCACGGCCGGCTTCGTGAAGTAGGCACTCGCCTTGGCCAGCATCAGAACGTACCCGCCGAGCCAGAGCGCGGTGAGCGCCGCGTGCACGAGGACCAGCAGGGCCATGCCGGTGTGCGGAGACAGGCCGGTCGGGGCGAGCGTCGGCAACAGACCGGTGTAGAAGACGGCGATCTTGGGATTGAAGATGTTGCTCACCAGACCGGTCCGCCAAGGGTTGCCGCGGGGTGCGGCGGAGGAGCCTGCTGCCGGAGTCCGAGGACGACCGCGACGGCTCTGGAGCAATGTCTGGACGCCGAGGAGGAGCAGGTAGCCGGCCCCGGCGAGTCTGACGGCGGTGTACGTGGTGGCGGACGCGGCCAGAACGGCGGCGAGGCCGGCCACCGAGAGGACGCCCCAGACCAGCAGTCCCGCGGTGATGCCACCTGCTGTCCGGAGTCCGTCCCGCCAACCGGCGGCCACGGCCCGCTTGGTCACGACGGCCATGTCGGGTCCCGGCACCATGGTCAGTACCGCCAGGACACCGGTGGCGGTCACGAACTGTATGAGCATCCTCGTAGTCTCACATCCACGGCGCCGTGCCGGATCGAGACCCCTCTGCGCGAGCCATGGGCCCGGGCGGACGACCGGTTCCTCTACGGCCGGATCGGGGGTGACCCACCGGAGCACTTTCTCCCGTCCGTCACCCCGGTCCGCTACCGAAGTGACGTCGGCTGAGGCTCCATCACGGTCCGGCGGAGCGGGGGATCGTGGCGCTGCGGCCGTCCGGGTTGGTGACACGGGGCGCGATGCGTGTCTCGTGAGTATGAATAATCAGCTTTACATACATTTCTTGGTATGAGTCTGAGAGATTTACGCACCACTGGCACAGGAACCGGGCGTACAGCGAAGGCCCGGTGGGCTGCGACCGGCCTCGGTGTTCTCGGGATGGTGGCTGCGGGTCTGGGCCTGCCGGGCCAGGCCGCCTTCGCCCAGCCCGTGGGCGTCCCGCTGGTCGACGAGACGTTCACCGGGGCCGACGCGCAGGCGGAGTTCGAGGCGTTCGGGCCCGCGTGTCTGACGGGTGCCCCGCAGGCCCCGGCCGCCGGGACGGGGACACACCCCCTGACGGGGTGCCCGGCCGGTGCGACCGGGCCCGTCCCCCCGGGCAACGGGGCACCGCACGGATACCTGCGGCTGACCGACGCATCGAACGACCAGTCGGCCGCGGTCCTCTACAACCACGCCCTGCCGGCGAACGAGGGGCTGGTCACCACGTTCGACCAGTGGCAGTACGGCGGCGCGACCAACCCTCCCGCCGACGGCATCTCCTTCTTCCTCATCGACGGTGCCGCCTCGCTGACGTCACCGGGAGCCTTCGGCGGCAGCCTCGGCTACGCGCAGAAACTTCCCGACGACGACCCCTCTCAGACGTTCGTCCCGGGCGTCAACCGAGGCTACGTCGGCGTCGGTCTGGACGTGCTGGGCAACTACTTCGGGGACTGGGAACACCGCGGCAACGGCTGCGACACCAGGTCCCCGGCCGGCACCTCCTTCCGGATTCCCGCGCCGGGCCAGAACATGGTGACCCTGCGCGGCCCGGGGGACGGAATCGAGGGCTACTGCTTCCTCGACGCCACCACCAACAACTTCTCGACGACCGGCCCCTGGCCCTCCACGCTGCCCGGACAACTGCACGGGCCCACCACCTCGATCCCGGCCGGCTCCACCCCGGCGGAGGCGGAGGCGCTGCTCGAACCCTCGCGTCGCACCGTGACGGTGGAGATCTCACCCTCGCCCGATCCGGTGATCACGGTCTCGATCGACTTCCACGACGGCAACGGCTCCCAGGAGGTGCTCTCGACACCGGCGCCGCAGCCCGTACCGGACACGTACAAGTTCGGCTTCGCCGCGTCGACCGGCTTGTTCACCGACGTCCACCTGATCCGGAACGTCTCCGTCCATCCGGCCGCTGCGCTGCCCCAGCTCAACCTGGTCAAGCAGGTGTCCCAGGAGCCGCCGCTGCCCACCCCGCTGACGCCGGGCATGAAGGTGCCGTTCGAGTACGTGGCGACCAACAGCGGCAACGTCCCGCTGACCGGTGTGACGGTGACCGACGACCGCGTCGCCGGGATCACCTGCCCGACGACGACGCTGGCTGTGGGCGAGACGATGACGTGCACCGGTACGTACACCGTCACCGACGCCGACGGGGCGGCCGGCTCGGTCACCAACACGGCCACCGCGCAGGGACAGGACGGCAGCACGCCCGTCGTGTCGCCACCGGACGAGGTCACGCTGCCCGTCCGGGCCGGTCCGGGACTCCGCCTGGAGAAGTCGGCCGACGACACCCGGGTGTACCGAGCCGGTGACGAGGTGACGTACACGTACGACGTCACCAACACCGGGCCTCAGGAACTGACAGGGGTCGGCGTCACCGACGACCACGTCACCGGTGTGTCGTGCGCTGCGACGACCCTCGCCCCGGCCGGCGAGTCGGGCGACAGCACCACCTGCACCGGCACCTACACGGTCACGGATCAGGACGCCGCCCAGGGCTCCGTCACCAATGTCGCCACCGCGCAGGGCAGGGCCGGGGAAACAGCCGTCCAGTCGCCGCCCGACGACGTCACGCTGGTGGTCGCCTCCGAACTGAGCCTGCGTCTGGAGAAGTCCGCCGACGACACCAGGGTCTACCGGACCGGGGACGAGGTGACGTACACCTACACCGTCACCAACACCGGCGACGGGCAGTTGACGGACATCGCGGTCTCGGACGACCTCGTCCCCGACGTCACCTGCCGGTCCACCACGCTTGCTCCGGGAGCAAGCACCACCTGCACCGGCACCTACACCGTCACCGAAGCGGATGCGGCCAGGGGCTCCGTGATCAACGTGGCTTCCGCGCGCGGGGAGTCCGGCGGAACCGAAGTCGTCTCGCCGCCCGCCGATGTCACCCTCCAGGTCGAAGCAGAGCGCCCGTGTCACGGTAAGCACTGCCCGAAGCCGGATCCGTGTCACGGTGGGCACTGCCCGAAGCCGGATCCGTGTCACGGTGGGCATTGCCCGAAGCCGACTCCGACCCCCACTCCGACACACACCCCGGCCCCCACCCCGACACACACCTCGAACCCGGTGCCCAGTTCTCACCCGAGCCACACAGGTCACCAGGGTGGCGGTCACCTGGCCGACACGGGTTCAGGCACCACGCTGCTGGCGAGCGGTGCAGGCCTGGCCGCCGCGGGACTACTGCTGAAGGCGGCGTTCGTCATGTACTCCCGGCGTACCCGTCACCACGGATGAAGTGGCTCGTGACGACACGAACACAGCCATAGGAGCGCGCACCACCCACGCGGGTATGTCGCGCGCAGTGCGCACCGGCCGGGACCGCCACAGCGGTCCCGGCCGGGTCTGTTTCGGGCGCTGCCCTTCCGGCCCGTACCCGCGGCCGCGATCCATCCCCTCACGGCCCGGGAGCCGCCAGTCGTTCATGCGCCGTGACGGGGGCACCGGCGAACGGGGCGGCTGTAGACACTGACCCACGCCGCTCCGACGGTTGTGGGGTGCACCTGCGGACGCGCACACAGATCGATGTCCGCGGTCCCCCGAATGTGTCGTCCTCCACGGTCACCGCGTGCGTGTCGGGGCAGTCCCCGGACGCGCCCTTGCCGGCCGCACCCCGTCCGGTGCGCGGACCGGGGACGCCGAGCCCGGAACGGCTGGGCCCTTGTCCGCCCGTGGACCCGCAGCCGGCCAGGGGCAGCGCCACGACCACTCCGAGCCGGTAGGAAACGAGGACGCGGAGGGACACGAGAGCGACTCTTGTCCGATGGGCGGATGGTCCGCACGCCGACAGCGACGGGCACCGGGCCGCGTTGCGACACGAGGGCCGATGCGCGCAGGGCCCGCCTTCGGTGGCGTCGGTGTCACCACGTACGTCCGCTACGCAATGCCTGGCCCGCCGTGCACGTCTCCGACTACGTAGGGCACGTCAGGGAAACCACGGACGCGCCGCACCGTGGCGAGTGGGAGGGTCATGCCGGTCGGGGGAGCCGTCACACAGCACAGACGGTCTGTGTGACGGCCGCCACCGGGAGGGCGGACAGTGGCGCGTGCGGCAGGGACATGGCAGCGGAGGGTGGGCCGTACCGGAGCGGTGGTCAGTCTCGCCGTCGCGGGGTGGCTGATCTGGCTGATTCCGGCACCCCACCTGGCGGCCGTCCTGGGGATCGGCCCCGTGGACGGCGTCATGACGATCACCTCGTGCTACGACGCCACGGACGCGCAGGGCGATCAGGTCGGCACCGACTGCCGGGGCACGTACGCACCGCGTGCGGCGGGGGAGCCCCGGCGTGAAGTCACGCTCGACAAGGCCGCCGAGTCGCACGAGCCCGGCAGCACGGTCGAGGTGCGGATGGCGAGAGGCAGAGCCCATGAGCTGTCGGGCTACGCGCTGGGGACGTGGGTCACCGTCACCGGCCTCATCCTCGGACCGTTCCTCGCCCTGTCGCTCTCGTTCCGTGCCTGCGCGCGTGACGCCACGTGGAGCCACGGCGGTGACTACGTCTTGGTCTTCATCGTCGCCGAGTTCGCCGCCCTCGTCCTCGGCTTCCTGGTGGGCGTCCTCGTCTCGATCGTCCTCGCCCTGTCCGGCTGAGCGGGCGGGACGATGCAGGCCCAGCGGCTACGGCGGAATCGCTGGACATGCGTGGGCACGACTCCCGATCGGCCGCGCGTTCAACGTGATAGACAATGCCGTGGAGTTCGGTGGAGAGATCTCACGCCCGGGAGCATCGGAAGACGCTGCCGGGCGGCACGGCAACGGGAGTCCCCTCGTCGGCCGCTCGGCCGAACTGAGGCTTCTCGACACGGTGATCGACCGACTGGGCCATGGGGCCCCGTCCCTCGTCGACCTCACCGGCGCGGCGGGAATCGGCAAGAGCCGGTTGATGGCCGAGCTCTGCCTGCGCGCGAGGCGACGCGGGGTGACCGTGCTGCGCGGCCGGGCGACCGAGTACGAGCGCCATCTCCCGTTCCATCCCTTCGCCGACGCGTTCGCCGACCTGGACGCCCGCCCGCCCCTCGCGGCCGGTCTGCTGGACGCGGTCTCCCGTACCCTCGGCGGCCGCGGTGCCGAGCCGTCCCCCGCGCCGGTGCACGCAGCCGCGGACCGTTTCGCTCTCCACCGGTCGGTGGCGGCGCTGTTGACGCAGCTCGGCCGGACCGGCGGCGGCCTGGTGGTGGCGCTGGACGACGTGCACTGGGCGGACCCGGCGTCACTGGAACTCCTGGACCATCTCGTCCGGCATCCCGTCCCCGGCCCGGTCGTCCTCGTCGTCGCCCGGCGCGACCGGCAGACGCCGACCTCACTCACCGCGGCGCTCACCCGCGAGGCCGACACCGACGCGGTGCTCCGGATCGGTCTGGCACCGCTCGCGGAACAGGACTGTGTCGAGGGGCTCGCCCCCGATCTGCCGCGCGAGCGGGCCGCGCGACTCCATGCCGAGGGCGAGGGCAATCCGCTCTACTTCCTCGCCCTCCTGCACGCGTACCGCGAGGACGCGGCGCGTCGCTCCACGTCCTCCCCGGCCCCCGCCGGGAGCGGTCACGGTGAACTGCCCACCGGACTCGCGGCGCTGCTGCTGAACGAGCTGGCCCCGCTGACCCCGTCGCAGCGCCGGACCCTGGAGGCGGTCGCCGTGCTCGGCGATCACGCCGTGGCCCCGGTGATCCGCAGGGCGACCGGACGTACCGATGCCGAGCTCGACGACGATCTGGACGCTCTGGCACGACGAGACCTCGTGCGGCCGGGGCCGGGCGGCCGGACGATGCTGCGGCACCCGGTGATCCGGACCCTGGTCCACGAGTCCACCTCGGCCCGGCGGCGCGTCGAGATCCATCGTGCCGCCGCCGCCGAGCTGTCCCGCACCGGTGCACCGGCTGTCGAGCAGGCCCAGCACATCGAGCGGTCGGTGACCACGTGGGACCCGTACGCGTATGCCGTACTGAGGCAGGCGGCCGAGCAGACCGCGTCGACGGCTCCGACGAGCTGCGCGCACTGGCTCAGCGCCGCACTCCGATTGCTGCCCGACACGGCCGAACGCGGGGCGGAGCGCCGCGATCTGATGCTGCGGCGCGCACGCGCCCTCGGTGTCGCCGGTGGGCTGCGGGAGAGCCGCGACCTGCTGCACAAGGTGATCAGCACGGCCGGTCCCGACGAGACGGGCGTCCGGACGGCGGCGGTCGTCCTGTGCGCCCTGACGGAGCGGCACCTCGGCCGGTATCCGGAGGCGATCGCGCTCCTGCGCCGCGAGTTGAGCAGGCAGCCGGAACCATCGCCGTCCGACCGGGTGTCGATCGGTCTCGAACTGAGCTCGTCCGCACCGCACAACGCCGCCTATCCGCAGATGCGCGGAGAGGTCGCCCGCACCCTCGCGGACGCCCGCGCCCTCGGTGACGAACGCGGTGAGGCCGGGGCACTGGCGGTCGCAGCGTTCGGCGAGGCCTACGAGGGCCGGGTGGCCGTGGCGACCGCGTACGCCGCGCAGGCGGCCGGGTTACTGGACGGGCTGCCCGACGACTACCTGACGGCGCTGTGTGAACCACTGGGCAGACTGGGATGGGCGGAGGCATTCCTCGGACGCTTCGCCGATGCCGAGCGCCATGCCGAGCGGGGTCTCGGGATCGCCCGGCGCAGCGGCCAGGTCTACCTCCTGCCGCTCCTGCTGCTGTGCAAGGCCCACGTACGCATCCAGACCTGCCGGCTGACGTCGGCCCGCGAACTCGCGGACGAGGCCGAGGACATCGCCCGCGGCATCGGCAGCAGTGAGCTGCTTGCCTTCGTCCTGGCCAACAAGGCCCAGGTACGGATCGCGGCGTCCGCCCCCGGTGATCCGGAGGCACTGGCGGCTGCCGAGGAGGCCGTTGCGGCCATGGGGCCGAGCGACAACTGGCGGGCCTCCATGGCCTGGTGCATGCTCGGCTACGCCGCGCTCACCGGCGGCGATCCGCACCGCGCCCGGGACGCCCTCCTCCGGGCCGGGGGCGACGACCTGGCCGGCCTGCAACCCTCGATGCGCCCCCTTCTGTCGGAACTCCTGATCACGGCGGCGCTCTTCACAGGGGATGTCGACTCGGCGTCCGCATGGGCCGGGCGGGCCCGCGACGAAGCGGAGCAGCTCGGCCTGCCCGTGCAGCGTGCCTCCGCGATGCGGAGCGCGGCACAGCTAGCAGTTCACGACGGCGACCACGCCGGCGCGGCGACGCTGCTCTCCGAGGCGGCTGCGCTGTGCGCACGGTCCGGTGCGGTGTTCTGGGAGGCGAGATCGCTGCTGCTCGCGGCACCGGTGATGGCGGCTGCCGGGTCCGGAGCGCGCGGTGCCGTCATGTGGGAGCAGGGCCACCGGCTGGCCACGGGCGGAGGCGCGGGGCTCCTGATCGGTCTGGCGGAGATGACCCGGCCGTCCGAACCTCGTACGTCCTCCACAGCCCCGCCGTGGCTGGCCTCCTTGACGGCCCGCGAACGGGAGGTGGCCGAACTGGTGGCCGAGGGCCTCACCAACCAGGGGATCGCCACCCGGCTCTACCTCAGTCCGCGTACCGTCGAGACCCACCTCTCCCGGGTGTTCCGCAAGACGGACGTCGCCACCCGCGCGGCCCTCGCCGCCCTCATGGCCCGTTCGTGACACGAGGGAGCGGCGCCCGTTCGTGACAGGAGGGAGCGCCGGCCGTTCCTGACACGACGGAGCGGCGCCCGTTCCTGACACCAGGACGTGTCCCCGCCGCCACACGCCTCCGGCACGGGGCGGGCGTGTCGCGGCGCAGCGGCGGTTGGCCGGGGGAAACCGGCGACACCGAGCCGTAGCAGGGCACAGGAGAGCAGTGCGGTCCCGCCGCGCTGCGGGGCCCGGCGGTTCAGCTCGGAGCGAGTGGGTGCCGGTGTTCCCCGGTCAGCGGCGTCCGGCAGCCAGGATGACGAGGAACTGGCCGCCGCCCGGCTCGATGTCGGCCGTCACAGGCAGTCCCGGTACCAGCCGGGAGAACCGGTCGACCAGCCAGTCCGCCGCCTCCTGGGCATCCCGCCTGGTCGGACAACGGCCCACCATCTCGCGGCCCCCCTTGCGCTCCAGCCTCCCGGCAACAGTGATCAACGGCGCGGGTTCGACCACGTACACGTGGTCCGGCCAGGCGATGGCCACCTTGACCGCACCCTTGCGGCTGTTGCATCCGCGGTGCGCGAGCCGCTCGGCGACCTTGGCCTTCCGGTCGGCGGTCCGGCTGTCGACGCTGGGGCCACGCGGATCGTTCACCGACTCGTCGGGGTCGACCGCCTCGTCACAGACCCAGCATCGCCAGCCGTCGCGCTCGGCCACATCATCAAGGAGACTCATCCGAGCAAACTAGCCTGCCCGGCCGCTGCCCCGCGCACCCGGGCCCTGGCCGCAGCACGGTGCGGTCGCGCCGGCCCCTCCGGATCCACGGTTGCCGGCGACCGGTGGAGGGCCGGTGTCTACGGGACGCATGGGCTGCCGCGCCCGCCGGGCGGGCAGCGGGTCACGGCCCGGGGAGGGGCCGGGGGCCGGGGATAGACTCGACCGCATGGTGCGATCGTCCTGTGGTGAAGCGATGCCCGGGATGTGGCGGCGCGAGGCGGGCACGGTGGTGCGCGGGGCCCCGGCGCTTTCGGAACGGGGGACGGGCCCCTTCGCCATCAGCGCCGGGTTCCGGATTCCGCACGTCCCCACGGAGTGGGCGCCGCACGCTCATCCTCTGCACGAGCTCGTCTGGGTACGCGGGGGAACACTGACGTCCCGTGTGGGCGACCACATCTTCACGGTGTTCGAGGGGAACGGGCTGTGGATGCCCGCCGGAGTGGTGCACAGCGGCCGGGCGACGGCGGGTGCGGAGTTCCACGACGCCCTCTTCGCTCCCGACCGCACCCCGATCGCATTCGGGGAGCCGAAGGCGATCGCGATGACGCCGCTGCTCGAATCGCTGCTGGCCCACCTGTCCCGCACCGATCTCGACCCACCGGCCAGGGCGCGGGCGGAGTCGGTGGTGTTCGACGTGATTCAGCCGTCGGCGCGCCAGTTCGCCCTGCAGCTGCCGGGTGATCCCCGGATCGATGTGATAGCCGAGGCCCTGCTGGACGATCCTGCCGACGGCCGTTCACTGGAGGAGTGGGCGCGGCTGCTGGAAACCAGCGAGCGCACCATCACCCGCGCGTTCCGCCAGACGACGGGTCTCTCCTTCGCCCAGTGGCGGCAGATGCTGCGGGTACACCGGGCGCTGATGCTCCTCTCCGAGGGTTTCGATGTGATGACGGTTTCCGAGACGCTGGGCTATGCGCAGCCCAGCTCCTTCATCGCCGCGTTCCGGCGAGTCATGGGGACCACGCCGGGCGCCTTCTTCGCAGCGGCCGACGCTGCCTCGTGAAATGTCCGGAATCCCGTATCGCATGTCCAGAACTCCTGGTTGTCGACACGGCAAGCGGAATATAACCTTCTCGGAGTTAGGTAACCCTTAGTTGTTGCTTGCCGCGAACGGTGCTGCCCGTGCGCGGAGGAGTTCGCTGCCCGGATCGTGAAGACCGGACGGAGGGTGCCGCAGTCCTCATCCCCTTCGAAACTCCGGACGCACCGATGTTCACAAGCCCCTTCCGGCAGGCCGCCGCCCCCACGGCCGACTCCGACGCCCCGGTGTCCGCGCTCAACGGGCACGACCTGGTGCTGAGCTACGGCGGAAAACCGGTCGTCCACGGCGTCTCGCTCGCCCTGGAGCCCGGCCGCGCGACCGCACTGGTGGGACCCAACGGCAGCGGGAAGTCCACCGTGCTGCGCGCGCTCTCACGACTGCACCGGGTGGACGGCGGACGGATGACGCTCGGCGCCCCCGGCGGAACGGACGAGCGCGACACCTCACTGCTCAGCGCCCGCGAGTTCGCCCGCGAGGTCACGCTCTTCTCCCAGTCGAGGCCCGCGCCCCAAGGGCTGACGGTCAGGGAGGTCGTGGCCTTCGGACGCCACCCCTACCGGCGCGGCTTCTCCGGGCCGACGGCCGAGGACCGGAGCGCCGTCGACCACGCCATGGGTGTCACCGGTGTACGCGACATGGCCGACCGGCCGGTCGGGGAACTCTCCGGCGGTGAGATGCAGCGGGTCTGGCTCGCGGCCTGCCTGGCCCAGGACACCGGCGTCGTGCTGCTGGACGAACCGACCAACCACCTGGACCTGCGCTACCAGATCGAGACCCTCGACCTGGTGCGCGATCTCGTCGAGAAGCACGGCATCGCCGTCGGCATCGTGCTGCACGACCTCGACCACGCGTCCCGCGTGGCGGACACGCTGGTCCTGATGCGTTCGGGCCACGTCCACGCGCTGGGAGCACCCGCCGACGTCCTCACCGCGCAGAACATCGGCGAGGTCTACGACATCCGTGTCGACGTCGGCATCGACCCCCGCACCGGCCGTCTCCGCATCGACCCGATCGGACGCCATCCAGTCTGAAACCGCCCGCCCGGGACTGCCGGGTCATCCGGTCCGGGACCGCCGGGTCATCCGGTCCGAACGTGCCGAGCTCCGTCCCGTGCCAGGGTGACGCGCCCGTCCCGTCCGGACGGCCGGGCTCCGGCGCAGCTTCACCCTGCCCGAAATCCCTGCCCCGAGGCGGCCGGACAGTACCCCGTCCCCGCCCGCAGCCGCGGTGGCACGACATCCGCCGCCGCAACTCATCGTAAGAAAGAGGATCGTTCATGAACCGTGCCCATCGCCTGGCGGCATCAGCCTCCGCGGGGCTCATCGTCCTCGCCGCAACGGCCTGCGGTACGACCTCCGTCGACAAGACCGAAGCCGCCGGCAGCAGTGCCTCCGCGGCGCCCGCGTCGGCGAGCTGCGCCGACGACACCACGGCCACCTCGACGAAGCCGGTCTCCTTCACGGACGGCGTCGGCCGACAGGTGAAGCTGGACAAGCCCGCCAAACGGATCGCGGTCCTGGAGTGGCAGCAGGTCGAGGACGCGCTGACCCTGTGCGTCACCCCCACCGCGGTCTCCGACGCGAAGGGGTACAGCACCTGGGTCAGCGCGGAGAAGCTGCCCAGCGGGGTGACCGACATCGGCACCCGTGAGGAGCCCGACCTCGACACCCTCTACGCGGCGAAGCCCGACCTCATCGTCGTGGAGGCGTTCAAGGCGGACGACGAGACCCTCGTGAAGCTGGAGAAGCGGGGTGTCCCCGTGATGGCCACGCTGGGGGCGGACCCGAAGGACCCGATCGGGAACATGAAGAACGTGTTCAGCATGATCGGCAAGGCGACGGGGCGCACCGAGCGGGCCGACCAGGTGCTCAAGGAGTTCGACGCCCACCTCGCGACCGCGAAGAAGCAGGTCACCGACGCCGAACTGCCGACGAACGACTTCCTGTTCTTCGACGGATGGCTGGAGGGCGGCAACCTCACCGTCCGCCCCTACGGCAAGGGCGCCCTCTTCACGCAGATCGGTGAAGAGCTCGGCATGAACCCCGTATGGACCGACGACGTCAACAAGGCCCACGGCGACGGAGGCGTCGACCCCTCCTACGGACTCGCGCAGACCGACGTCGAGGGTCTCACCGCGGTGGGGGACGCCAACTTCTTCTACGCCAACGACGAAGGGGCCGGCGGATACGTCGCCGCCCTGGAGAAGAACCCGCTCTGGAAGACCATCCCGGCCGTGAAGGAAGGCCGCGCGCACGCGTTCCCGTCGGGTGTGTGGGGCGCCGGCGGCCCGCTCTCCTGCGAGCAGGCGATTGACGCCTACGTCGACGTACTCGACAAGAAGTGAGCACGTGAGCACCTCACAGACATCGGTGTCCCGGCGGGAAGCGCTGCCGCGCGGTGAGCGCGGCAGCGGTCCCACCGGGGCGGCCGTCCTGGCAGCCCTCTTCGCCCTGACCGTCCTGGTGGGCATGTGGCACCTGACGCAGGGGACGTCGGCTGTCGGCGTCGGCGACCTGGTGCGGTACTTCACCGGGGAACGGGAGAACACCGGCGGAGCACCGGTCGGCGAGATCCTCATCGGCTCACGCCTGCCACGCCTGCTCGCGGGCGTGGCCGTGGGGTTCGCCCTCGGATCGGCCGGCACGCTGCTGCAGTCCGTCACACACAACACGCTCGCCTCCCCGGACACCCTCGCGGTCACGGCGGGGTCCTACTTCACGCTCTCGCTCGTCGCCGCCCTCGGTCTCACCGTCCCCCTCTGGGCGTCGGGCGCCGTCGCCTTCGCCGGCGGCCTGGCCGCCGCGGCACTCGTACTCCTCCTCGCGGGCCGGGCAGCGGGCACCTCGGGTACCCGGCTCATCCTCGCCGGGTCGGCGATAGCGATGGCCCTGGACTCGGCGACCGCGATGGTCCTCATCCTGTTCAAGGAGAACACCACCGGTCTCTTCGCCTGGGGGAGCGGTTCCCTCGCCCAGATGAACATCGACGCGTCGGTGCGCGCCCTCCCGGTCGTGGTCGTGGTGCTGTGCGTCGCCCTGGCGCTGTCCCGGCGGCTCGACGTCATGAACCTCGGCGACGACGCCGCCTCCACCCTCGGTGTGCCGATCCGGTCGACCCGAGTGATCGTCGTGATCTGCGCGGTGGTCCTGACCGGCACGGCGGTGACCCTCGCGGGCCCGATCGCCTTCGTCGGCCTCGGCGCCCCCGTCTTCGCCCGGCTCATCGCGGGACGGATCCGGGCGCTGCGCCGCCACCTCTTCCTGGTCCCCGCGGCCGGACTCCTCGGCGCGCTGCTCATCCTGCTCGCGGACGCGACACTGCGTGCGGTGCAGGGTGCGGACGGGGCCGCCTCCATTCCCACCGGCGTGCCGACCGCGCTGCTCGGCTCCGTCGTGATCGTGGTCCTCGCCCTTCGTCTCCGAGACACGGGCCAACTCCGTCAGCCACCGCACGCACGGGTCGCCGCACGGTCGCGCCGCGCGTACCTCCTCGTCCTGTGCGCCGCGGTGACACTCCTGGTCGTGGCAGCCGTCGTGGCCGTCCTGGCGGGAAGCCTCTGGCTGCGGACGGGAGACATCGCGCTCTGGATCCAGGGCGCCGCCCCCGACCTGATCGGACAGGCCCTCGACGACCGGATCCCGCGCGTGACCGCCGCCATCCTCGCCGGAGCGGCACTCGGTCTCGCCGGATGCGTCGTGCAGGGCGCGGTACGCAATCCGCTGGCGGAGCCCGGTGTGCTGGGCATCACGGCGGGCGCCGGCCTGGGTGCCGTGGCCATCGTCACGTCGGGGGTGTCCGGCGGCCGTCCGCTGCTCATCGTCGCCGCCGTCGTGACCGGGCTCGCCACGTTCGCTCTGATCGCCCTGCTGTCCTGGCGCGGCGGCTTCCTGCCCGACCGGTTCGTACTGATCGGCATCGGCTGCGGATACGGCCTCAGCTCCGTCACCACCTTCCTCCTGCTGCGCGCCGACCCGTGGAACACGCCCCGGATCTTCACCTGGCTCTCCGGTACGACCTACGGGCGTACGTTCCCCGACGTCGTTCCGGTCGCGGTGGCGCTGGCGCTCGCGCTCCCCGTGCTGCTCGCCATGCGCGACCGGCTGGACCTGCTCGCCGTCGACGAGGACACCCCACGCATCGTCGGCATCAGGCCGGTACGCGTACGGTTCGCCGCGCTGGGGATCGCCGCGGTGCTCGCGGCACTCAGCGTGGCTGCCGTCGGCGTCGTCGGCTTCGTGGGGCTCGTCGCCCCGCACCTCGCCCGGTCACTCGTGGGCGCTCGGCACGGGCGGTCGATCCCGGTCGCGATGCTGCTCGGCGGACTGCTGGTCTGTGTGGCCGACGCGCTCGGCCGCACCGTGGTCGCCCCGTCCCAGGTGCCGGCGGGCCTCATGATCGCTCTGGTCGGCGCCCCGTACTTCGTCTGGGTGCTCCGGAAATCCCGCGCCTGACACCGGGCAGCGGCCCGCGTCCGCACGTCCACGTGCCCACGGGCGTCTGCCCGTCTTTCCCCCCGTCCCTCAACCTCCCGCCAGGAGCACCGGAATGACGTCCCAACAGGAAACGCCCGTGAAGAGCATCGTCGTCCCGTTCGTGGCCGGTGAGTCGCCCGCCCTGTCGAGGCTGCTCGGGGACCACCGGGTGCCGGAGCGCTGGCAGGCGGTCGACCGCTCGGCTCACGCCCCTCGTATCGTCGCCGTTCCGGGTGACGACGGTGCGGAGTGGACGGCTGCCGCACTGGTGACGGCTCGCCCGAACACGGGCTATCTGAAGATCGTCGATGCCGTCGGCGACGTACGGGCAGCCGTGGCGGCAGTCGTCGCCCACGCTCGCCACCGGGAGCTCGCACAGGTCAAGTGGGAAGGCTGGACGGTGGATCCCGAGGACGCCGCTGCCGCCGGCTTCGCCTCCCTGAGTCCTCCGCTCACACAGTCGGAGGGTGCGGACGGGCCCGATTCCGGGTACGTCCGCTGGCTGAGCGACGCCGTGGTCGCCGAGCCCCCGTACTACGGGCAGACCACGCACTTCACGTGCGGTGCCGTCACCGCCCTGGTCGCGCAGGCCCACGCGGGGGCGTTGCCCCGGGAGGCCCTCGACCGTCAGGCCGAGCTGACGCTGTGGCGCGACGCGAACAACTTCCTGGCATGCGAGCCGGTCGGACTGGGCGTCGCCGTGCGCCGCGCCTGGCCGTCGTCCCCGGTCGAGATCCACCTCGACACGGAGCGGCCCGTCCTGGTCGACCACCACCCGGAGAAGGACCAGGAGTGGCGTGCCCTGCTCCAGCGGGCCTCGCGTACGGACGCGGGACGGATCGGCGTACCCATCGATCCGGGCCACCTCTCCATGACCGCGATCCGGGACGCGATCGGCCGACGGGAGCACGTGCTGCTCCTGCTCTCGCTCGCCGATATGCAGGGGTTCGACGTGCCGCACTGGGTGCTCTGCCACGGCGTCGTGCCCGGAGCTGTGGTGATCGAGGATCCGTGGGCCAACGCGGCTACGGGGGACACCTGGGTCGACGCCCACCTCTTGCCGGTCCCCGACGCGTCGCTCGACACGATGTCCACCCTGTCGCCGGACCGCTTCCGGGGCGCCGTGACCATCGGCCGCCCGTAGCGGCACGGAGTGTGCTTCCGCTGTGCCTCTGACGAGCGACCTGCCCAGGGGAAGGCACCTGCCCGGCGGACGGGGCCGAACGGGAGCCCGCCCCCCGGCCCGTCGGTCAGGGACGCCACAGGGGACTCGGTGCCGACGCGGCGCGGCTCAGTGCTCGCAGAGCGAGAACTCTCGCTCGAAGAGCTGCCCGTTGTGCTCGTCGACGAAGAACTTCCGTTCCCGCATGAGCTGTTCGCGGAACCCCTTGGCCTGTTCAAGCGTCATGGTCGAGGTGTCCGACCACGGTTGTTGCGGTGGCACATCGGATGTCGAGACGATCTTCTCCGACGGGTCGACCAGGAAGAACGCGAGGATCTTGCGATGTCCCGCGCGGGTGGGGTCCGTGAGGCGGAACGATCCGACGCGGTGTTGCAGGATGTTCGGGAACGCGAGACAGCGGCCTGCCGGCGTCGGCGCCGACCCCAGTGCCTGGTTCAGCGCGTCCTCGTCCTCCAGGCCGTAGACCTCCCGCAGACCGGTGTCGTCGTTCTGCTCGTAGCGTGGGTCGCCGAGTGCCGCCCGGAAGCTCAGCCGGCTCTCGGTGATGTTCTCGCTGTCCCAGTAGTAGATGCAGGTCGACACGATCCGCTCGTTCAGCATCCCCTCGACATGCCAGGAACCGCCGGTGTACTCGGGCTTGTCCGGGGTGAGGTGAAGGGTGGCGAGCTTGACGATGACCTGGAGACGGCGGCCGAGCAGGTCGACGCGGTCAGATTCCCCGGGCAACTCGGGTGCGACGAAGGCCGGTGCGTCGGGTATGACCGGTCGGCGGTTCTCCCACCAGTCCTCCTGGGCCTCCTCCCATGCGTCGACCGCTGTCGCGTAGGCCTCGTCATCACTGTAGGAGGACCGCTCCGGATACTCCGGCTCCGCGTCGTACCACCCAAAGGGATCGGCCTCGATCCGCAGGGGACGAGGATGACGCAGGTCGGTGAGCACGTTCTCGAACAGAGGGCGGACGCGCGCGAACAAGTCCGGGAGAACAGAGGCCAGTTCATGATGAGTCTCGGGGTGGACGTTGTTGACGTACGACCGGAACGCGACACCGCCGTCCGAACGGACGTCGACGTCCGTGGGCAGCCACTGGTACGTGTCCGAGAACTCGTACTTCGCATAGCGGACGGCCGCGTTCAGCCAAGCTCGCTCGGGCGCGCCGCTCACCTCTCTCACCAGACAGAACAGTGAGGGATGAACCAGATCCATGACCTGGCCGTCGGATCCGGGATGCCAGTCCTGATCGGCTTCGGGGACCTGTTCCAGAACCCGGACCGCCTGGCGCAGCCGGGACCCGAGTTCGTCGTCGACCAGTGTGTCCGACTGCCACACCCCGTCCACGGCCGACACCTCGATGCCGGTCCGTTCGTCCCGCAGCGCCGCGTAGTGCGCGAGTTCGGCCACCACGTAACGAACCTGCGCTTCGGTGAGCCCCTGGGCGACCGCTTCCTGCGTCCACCTGGCGACGATGTCCGCATCGTGCATCTTGGCGAACCATCCCGGCTTCGCCCGAATGTGTGAGCTGCACTGCATCATCTGAAGTTCCCGCAGCGTCCGGGGCGTCGCGAACGACAGGGGACGGGAAGCGTGAAAGGGCAGCGGGAAGGCGGACATGCCGGTCAATTCTCTTGGTCCTCCGAGTCGGGGTGTGTGGTGGCGGGAACGATACGTCAGCCGACTGACACCGCAGCGGTCGTCCCTGTCGTCCCCGTCATCGCCGGTTCGGCTGCGAGGCCGTGGCCGCAGGGGTGCCGGGAACCCGTGCTTCCAGGGAGCGTGCGGGCGGTGCCACGGCCGGGTCGTCCGCCCGGTCCCGCCCCCGACGGGCCGGACGGGACCCCGCCGGTGCGACCGGGGAGCGTACGCCGACCGCTTCAGTGATCCTTGACCAGGGCGCGGGCGGCCCCGGCGATGTGGGAGCGGGAGATACCGGCCGCATCGAGGAGTTCGCCGGGGGTGCCGGAACCCGGCAGGGCGGTGACGGCGAGGTGGGCGAAGCGGGGGTGGCTGCCCGACGCCGCGAGGGCCGAGAGGACCGCTTCGCCGATACCGCCTTCGGGGTGGTGGTCCTCCGCGACGACCAGGGCGCCGGTGTGCGCGGCGGCGCGGACCACGGCGTCGGCGTCGAGGGGCTTGACCGAGTACAGGTCGATGACGCGGGCCGGGATCCCGTCGGCGGCGAGCTCCTCGGCGGCGGCCAGGCACTCGTGCAGGGTGACACCGGCGCCGATCAGGGTGACCCGGTCGTCGTCGCCGCCTCCGCGCAGGGTCTTCGAACCTCCCGGCGGGAAGGCTTCGCCCTCGGCGTACAGCACCGGGTAGGCGCCTCGCGTGGTGCGCAGGTACGAGATGCCTTCGATGTCCGCCATGGCGGCCGTCAGCGCGGCGGCCGAGGTCGCGTCCGACGGATACAGGACGGTGGACCCGAGGATCGCGCGCATCATCGCCAGGTCCTCGACGCCCATCTGGGAGGGGCCGTCGGCGCCGATCTCCACACCGCTGTGCGTTCCGCACAGCGCCATGGTGATCCCGGAGACGGCGGCCATCCGGATGAAGTCGTGCGCCCGGGTGAGGAAGGCGGCGAACGTGGTGGCGTAGGGGCGGTATCCGCGGACGGCCATACCGACGGCGGTGGCGATCAGCTGCTGTTCGGCGATGTACATCTGGAAGTACCGGTCCGGGTGGACCTTCCGGAAGTCCTCGGCGTGCGTCGAATTGCCGACCTCGGCGTCCAGGGCGACCACTTCCGGGCGGGCGCCGAGAGCGGCCAGTGCCTTGCCGAAGGCGACCCGGGTGGCGACCACGTCCCCGACGTCGTAGTGAGGCAGCTCCACCGTGCCCGCCTCGGGGGCCGCGACAGCGGTGGCCTCGGGCGGGCGGGGGCCGCGCACCCGCAGGTCGCGGACTCCGCCCAGTTCGGCCACGGCGCGCTCGGCCAGATCCTCGGGCAGCGGTTTGCCGTGCCAGTTCTCCCGGTCGGCGACCTCGCTGACGCCCTGGCCCTTGACGGTCCTGGCGACGATGACGGTAGGTGCCTGCCCGTCGGCGGCGGTGGTCAGGGCCCGGTCGACCTCTTCCAGGTCATGGCCGTCGACCACGAGGGCGCGGCAGCCGAATGCCTCGGCACGCCGCGCGTACGCGGCCGTGTCCCACTGGAGCTCGGTGGGCCCGCTCTGACCGAGCCTGTTGACGTCGACGATCGCGGTGAAGTTGGCCAGCTGGTGCCGGCCCGCTTTGTCGAGCGCCTCCCAGACGGACCCCTCGCTCATCTCGCTGTCCCCGCAGAGCACCCAGACCCGGTAGGGCTGCTTCTCCAGGTCGCGGCCCGCCAGTGCGATGCCGACGCCGTAGGCGATGCCCTGGCCCAGAGAGCCGGTGGCCACGTCGACCCAGGGCAGGACCGGGGTGGGGTGGCCCTGGAGGCGGTGGCCGAATCGGCGGTAGGTCGTCATCAGCTCCTCGTCACTGATGACTCCGGCCGCCTTGAACATGGCGTAGAGGAGAGGTGACGCGTGTCCTTTGGAGAAGATGAGGTGGTCGCCGGCGGGGTTGTCCGGCGCGGACCAGTCGTACTGGAGATGACGGGCGAGCAGCACGGCCATCAGGTCCGCCGCCGAGAGGCTGGAGGTGGGGTGCCCGGACCCCGCGGACGTGCTGGAGCGCACCGAGTCCACACGGAGCTGCTGGGCGAGCTCGAAGATCTGGGGCAGGCCGGTGCTGGAGTCGAGCGTGGTCGGTCGGGCGGACATGGCCGGGTCCTTTCGTCGGGGGCCGCGATGGGACGCGAGATAGGGTTCCCCGGGTCGAGCGGTCCATCACGCGCCCGGGGCCCCTTGACCTCATTCGGCCGTGGGCCGGGGGACGGCACCGCGCCGATGGTCCTGTTCCCGACCGCTCTCGCGCGTGCCCGCCGGTCGGCTCCGCGCGGCACGGCATCCGGCGGCTGGAGGCGTCCCCACCGTCCCTTCCTCCGCCCGAATCGGGCGACTTCCTCGTACGTTCCTCAACTCGTCTGTCTCGTAAGGGTTTCCGGGGGCATCCGAAGTACAGGAAAGGAGGGCCATCGGATGACGAATCCCCCCGGGCCCCTGCCCAGACGCATGCCCGCTTGGGCGAAGGTGGTGACCGCCTTCGTGCTGGTGCTCGCGGTGCTGTTCGCCGGAATCAGGCTGGCCGTACTGCCGGGCATCAAGGACCTGTTCGGAACCGAGACGACCGACCGCTCGGGCCCCGCTGTCCTCAAGTCCATCAAGGACATGAGCCGTTTCGACGCCGCCTCCGGAAACTTCCAGGTGGTCGTCGACCTCGAGAAGGACGCCAAGTACCTGCCGGACGCGGTGCGCGGCTCCCGCACGCTCTATGTGGGTGCGGGCACGGTGGAGGCGTACGTCGACCTCGGCAACGTCGGCGCGAACGGTGTGACGGTGAACGACGACCGCACCTCTGCCACACTGCGGCTCCCGCACGCGCGGCTCGGCAAGCCGGCCCTGGACGCCGACCACTCCTACGCCGTCTCCAAACAACGCGGCCTGCTCGACCGCCTCGGAGACGTGTTCTCGGACAACCCCAACAGCGAACACGCCGTGCAGAAACTCGCGGTCGCGCACATCGGCGACGCGGCCAAGGACAGCGGCCTGACCACGAGAGCCGAAACCAACACCACCAGAATGCTGGAGGGCCTGCTGCAGTCCCTCGGCTTCAAGGACGTGCACATCTCCTACGGGCCCTGACATCTGGCGCCCGTGGAGCGGGGGCGCCGTCACGTTCCCGGCATCCGCGGCCGGACCGCCGTCCGCCCGCCCACGGCGACCGTGCCGCGCCCCGCACCGGTGGGGCCGGCCGGTGGGCCGGGTGAACTCGGACGGATCCCCATCTTGACAGTACGCCGTCATGTCGATGTGATGAATGGGAGCGCTCCCATCGCACGGTCCCACGGTTCCCCACCCCGAGGAGGCGCACATGCCGAATCTTCTCCCGCGATTACCGCGCAGACCCTGGACGGCGGCCGCGGCCGCTCTCGCGCTGGTCTTCTCCGTGTTCGTCGTGGTGCCCGCCAGCGGTTCGGCCACGGCGTCCGGATGCCGGGTCGACTACACCGTCAACGAGTGGACCGGCGGCTATACGGCCCAGGTGCGCATCACCAACACCGGTTCGGCGCTCAGCGACTGGCAGTTGGCGTGGACGTACGACGGCGACCGGCACGTCACCTCCGCCTGGAACGCGACCGTCACACAGACCGGCCACTCCGTGACCGCCGTCAACACTGCCTGGAACGGGGTGCTGGCCGCCGGCGGCACCGTCGACTTCGGACTGCAAGGAGCCGGGCAGTCGGCCGCGTCGGCGCCCACCGACTTCACCCTCAACGGCGTGTCCTGCGGCGGTGACGGCACCTCGCCGCCGACCACACCACCTCCCACGACGCCACCCCCCACCACGCCGCCCTCCGCGGAGTGCGGCGACGCCGCCGTCTGCGAGGACTTCGAGGACCAGGCCGGCCCTGCCCCGGCGGGGGACTGGCGGTTCACGGCGCCCG
Source organism: Streptomyces sp. NPDC048211 (assembly GCF_043202315.1). NCBI lineage: Bacteria > Bacillati > Actinomycetota > Actinomycetes > Kitasatosporales > Streptomycetaceae > Streptomyces > Streptomyces sp. NPDC048211. Next base: position 90,246 of record NZ_JBIDAD010000009.1, on the reverse strand, counting down.
ACTGCCAGGGCACGGGCACGGCAGCCGTCGACACGGAAGTCGCGCACAGCGGTACGCGGTCGCTGCGGCTTGACGGGCGGGCCGGCTACTGCAACCACGCCTTCGCGGCCGCCACCGCTGACTTGTCGTCGGTCGGCCCGGTGCTGTACATCCGCATGTGGGTGCGGCACACCACCGCGCTCCCGGCCGCGCACGTCACCTTCGTGTCGATGCCGGACAGCTCCCAGGGCGGCAAGGCGCTGCGGATCGGGGGACAGAACGGTGCCCTCCAGTGGAACCGGGAGACCGATGACGCCACACTCCCGGCGCAGAGTCCGGTCGGGGTGGGGCTGAGCAAACCCCTGCCGACGGACAGCTGGCAGTGCCTGCGATTCGCGGTCGACACCTCGGCACCGGCACTCGACACCTGGCTCGACGACGAGCAGGTGCCGGGGCTGCACGCCGACGGCGTACCGACACAGGACGTCGACCAGCAGTGGCTCGCCCGGTCCACCCCGCCGAGGCCGACCTCCCTGCGGCTGGGCTGGGAGAGCTACGGGACCGGTGACGACACCCTGTGGTTCGACGACGTGGTCGTAGGCTCCTCGCCGGTCGGCTGCTGACGACCGGCTGCCCTGCGAACACAGGAGTACGGGCGACGACGGGCCGGCGACGGCTCCGGGAGGGCGGAGTCCGTCAGCCCGTCGCCGCCGCTTCTCGCCCACGGCCGACGGCGCCGGGCCCCCGCTCGGAAAGGGTGCATCACGACGTCGGTCCACGCGACGTCCGTCCCGGCCCGCCACGGGGACCGCCGTCGGGGTGTCGGCCGTTCTGCCCCGCCCCGCAGGCTCGGGGCCACCCCCGGCTACTGCCGCGCAGCGGCTTGTTCACCGGTGGCGGCCCCGTCGCGGTGTACCGCAGCCAGCGGGCGGCGGCGTCGGTGCATCAACCCCGCCGCCGCGCACCGGGTTTACCCTGTCCGCCGCGGTGCGACCTCCACGGAGAGGTCGTTGTCGACCGTGTAGTACGGACGTACCGACACCCCGTCGAGCAGAGCGGCCGGGTAGACGAAGACCGCCTTGCGTTCCGCGATGTCGTCCAGCAGCCGGCCCACCCTGATCCGCGGTGCGCCGGCGGCCGGGTGGACGTACACGTCCCAGAACTCCGGTGCCTCCCGGGCTGGCCGGCCTCCGCCTTCCGCCACCAGATCCGCGTAGTCGACGGTGAACGAGAAGTCCTGGCCGTCCTCGGCCCGGAGTGCGACCTGCCGCACGGCGGAGCCCTGCCCGCGTCGGCGCAGCGTCGCTGTCGCGTCCTCCCCGAGCCGGGCACCGAACAGGCGCGCCGTGACGGTCATCGAGTCGTCCGTGAGGACGATCGGGCCGGCCTCCGCGTGCATGGCCCGCCACCAGGTACGCACGGCGAGCCGGCCGTCCTTGGTGGCGTACGGGATCCGGACCGCCACGGGCGTGGCCCGGTCGTCGCGCCCGCCGGACACCAGGGCACGCAGGTCGCGCAGGCCGGGCGTCAGCGGTGTGCGCTCTTCGCCCGGCACACCCATGACGTAGGCGTCCCAGTGGCCCTCCTCAAGAGCCGGGGCCGCCTCCACTACGGCCCGCCACCGATCCTGCCCCGCGGGTTCCAGCTCGACGTAGCGCGCGGCGCCCTCCGGCTTCCCCTTCTTCGGGCGCGGCTGAAGCAGCAGCCCGGGACGCGCCGAGGCGGGCAGCGACAGGAGCACGCTCACGGTCAGCCGCCCTTCCGCCTCCACCGTCACGTCCCCGCGAGGCTTCTCCACCGGCCCGTCCACGCCGTCGTTCATCGCCGCGCCTTCCGTACGGCCCTCACGACGCTGCCGGCCGCGACGAGCATGGTGTCCCTGGCCGCGTAACCGCCGCTCATCAGGGAGTGGTCCGTCCCGCGCACCGACCGGCCGGCGTGCCGGGCCGCCAGCAGCTCCTCGAACAAGCGCTCGGCCTGGGCCACGACAGGGGCCGGCGCGTAACGACGCGAGTTCTCCAGCGCGGCGCGCCCCATGCGCCGGCGCAGTTCGTCGTCGCCGACGAGGTCCAGCAGCGCGCCGGCCAGCGCGTCCCGGTCTCCGACGGGAACCAGCCGGCCGTCCTGGCCGGGAGTGATGATCTCGCCGGGTCCGTACGCGCAGTCGGTGCTCACGACCGGCAGCCCGCAGCGCATCGCCTCGACGATCGTCATGCCGAAGGGCTCGAAGTCGGACGTCGCCGCCCCGATCGAGCCCTTGACCCACTCCGCTTCCATCGGGGTCACGGCGCCCATGAGGAAGACGTTGTTGTACAGCCCGAGCCGGTCGATGAGCCCACGCAGCCGTTCCCGTTCCTCACCCCTGCCGTACACGCGTAACGTCCAGTCGGGGTACTGCGCGGCGACCGGGGCGAACGCTTCGATCAGCAGGTCGAACCGCTTCACCGGCACCAGCCGTCCGGCCGCGACCACGACGCGCTCGCGGCCGTCCGCCGGCGGGAGGGCCGGGGTCGGGACGCTGTTGGGCAGTGCCTGGACCCGCACGCCCGGCAGTCGCATCTTGCGCCGGTAGGCGGCGGCGTCGGTCTCCGTGACGGGGGTGATCGCGTCCAGCCGCGGATAGGCCTGGCGCAGTGCGTTGCGCAGCCGCGGCGGGTGGTTGTCGAGCGTGAGGTGTTCCTGTCCGATGCGTACCGTCCGCGCGGGGGCCTGGAGGGCGAGGTGGACGTTGAGGCCGGGGCGGGTGCCGACGGCGACGTCGGCGTCGAGCGCCCCGAGCGCCTCGCCGATGCGTTCGTCGGTCAGCGCGCTGTACTCCCGGTAGCGGTACTCGGACGAGGGGAAGACCTTCGACGGCGTCAGATGCCGAGGGTCGGTCTTCTCGTGCCGCAGGTCCACCAGGGGGCGCAGCCGCACGCGCGGGTCGGGTGTGAGGTTCGGCCGTTCCCGGGTCCGGAGTACCGAGATGATCTCCACGTCGTGTCGATCGGCCAGTGCCCGGGCCAAGTTGAACGTAGTAGTGATCGTCCCTCCTATCCCATACGCGTTGTGTATAAGGAATGAGATTTTCATGCCGTACATGACGGTCGGCAGCCACGGATGGTTGCCTGCCTCACGTGCTTCGCGTGTCCACGGGGTGTGACAACCCCGGCATTCCCGCCCGGGGCTGACCGTCCGAAGGCGCGTAACGCGGCACCCGGCTCCGATGTTCGAGTCCGGACGAGTGTGGTCGTGTCGGGTTGATCCGTAGAGGGCCTGAACGGCGTCGTTGTGTCATGTTCCCGCGCCCGAGCCAGGACGAGGCAGACGAGGCAAAGGAATCGAGCTGGATGCGTACACAGAAGACACGCACACGGATGCGAACGACCACGCGGACACAGAAGGGTGCGCAGGGCCGGCTGAGATGGGCGTCGCTCGCCGCGGCCGCCGCCGTGACACTGGGGACGGGACTGGTCGCGGCGCCTCCCACGCACGCGGCGGACGACCCGGTCGAGGTCGTGGTCGACGGTGACGACGTGCGGGCCGACAACGTGAACGGCCTGACGTACAAGGGCCTCGGCGTGCTCAGTTGCAACAGTACGAGCAATCTGCTGATGGACTACAAGGCGGAGCACCCGGAGCGGTACTGGCAACTTGTCCGCGTGCTGTTCGGCGGTGAGAATCCCCTCGTCAACCACGTCAAGGTCGAGATGGGGTCGGACACGAACACCTCGACCGGCGCAGATCCGGCGACCATGCGCACACGGGACGAGCTCGCCGACGCCTCCCGGTCCCCGGGCTTCCAGCTGGCCGCGGACGCCAGGACGGTGAATCCGAAGCTCAGGGTCTCGATTCTGCGCTGGGAGATGCCCCAATGGGTCCAGCAGGAATGGAACAAGGGCACCGGCACCGACGAGATGTACCGCTGGTACAAGGAGACCATTCTCGACGTCTACGAGAAGTACGGGTACATGGTCGACTACGTGAACCCGGACAAGAACGAGACCCGCACCCCGGACATCTCGTTCGTCAAGTGGTACAAGAACGCGGTCGTGAACGACACGGACTTCGCGAACGAGCGGTACGGAATTCCGGCCGGCGAGCGGGAAGCCGCCGCGCGGGCCTACCACCGCATCAAGATCGTCGCCTCCGACGAGAACAACACACTCAACATGGGTCCGGCGATGCTCAGCGACGCCGATCTCTTCGGGATCGTCGACGCGACGGGCTACCACTACACCACGGAGGACCGGCGCGAGGGCGCCGCGGACAGCTCCACCTATCTGCCGTACACGAAGTTGGCGACCGGCGACAACGCGTACGGCCAGGACAAGGAGGTCTGGTACAGCGAGGGGACCGCCTCGTTCGGATACACCGACTACCGCGTCAACAACACCGAAGGCCCGAACGGTGCCGGCACCGGGATCGGCGGTGTGCAGAGCGCTCTCGACGTCGCCAACCGCCTCGTCAAGAGCTACGCGAACTCCAGGCGGACCCACTACATCTTCCAGCCGGCGATCGGTTCCTTCTACGAGGGCGCCCAGTACAGCCACAAGGAACTGGTCAGCGCACGCGACCCGTGGTCGGGATACCTCCACTACGACGCGGCGCTGTACGTGATGCAACAGTTCACCGGGTTCGCGAAGACGGGCTGGGAGAACGACACGAACACGGCGGGCATCTGGCGCACCGTCCCCGAGGCCAGTTACAGCGGAGTGAGCGGCACCGAGAATCTCGACGGCTCCAACGGTGCCCCCAGTTACATGACGCTCGCCGATCCCGGGAAGAGGAACTTCTCGACCGTCGTCGTCAACGACAGCGACCAGCCGAAGTCGTACCGGATCAAGGCCGAGAACCTGCGGCTCGGCGGTGACCCCACGATGGAGGTGTGGGAGACCCGGGCGGCCGACGCCGGACAGCGCTACGACGCCAACTTCAAGCATCTGGCCGCCGAGATCCGGCCCGCCGCCGCCGACGGCGCGTACGTGTACACCGTGAAACCGCGTTCCATCACCACCCTGACGACGCTCGACAAGAGCGCCGACGCGGCCACGAAGCAGCGCCTGCCCGAGTCCGGGGAACGCGCCGTCCTCGACAGCGACGGCAGCGGCAAGCGGGGCGACACCCGCGACAGGTACCTGTACGCGGACGACTTCGGGTACGCCGAAGAGGGCCGGGTCAAGGTCGGGGGGACGTTCCGGCCGTACCTCGCCTCGCGCGGGAACCAGCCCCGCTACATGGTCGACCAGACGGGCGCGTGGGAGGTGGGCGGCGACGGAGCGCTCTACCAGTACATGGACCAGTCCATGAAGGACACCGCCGCCTGGAACAACAACACCCCCAACACCACGGTCGGCGACTTCCGCTGGGAGAACTACAAGGCGTCCGTCGACGTCTCCTTCCCCGACCCGGACGGCGGTCTCGCGGCCCTGGGGGTGCGCCAGCAGAAGGGCATGGCGATCAGTGACGCCGCCTACAACCTGCGCATCGGTCCGGACGGCGCCTGGACGTTCTACGAGTACGGCACAGCCCGCGCGCAGGGACGTGTCGCGGCGGCCGACAGGTACCACCTCGCCGTCGAGGCGAAGGGGGCGAGGGTCACCGCCTTCGTCGACGGTGAGCCGGTCGCGGTCTACGACGACCCGACTCCGCAGACCGAGGGCCGCGTCAAGCTCGGGAGCGGCTTCCAGCGGACGGGCTTCGACAACCTGAAGGTCGAGAGAGTCGACGGCTACACGCCGTACGCCGGGGCACAGCTGGACAACATGGACAGCGCGGTCGCGTACGAGGGCACGTGGAGCCGCAAGGCCGCGTTCGGCGACGCGATGGACTGGTACCGCACGACGTCGACGAGCGCGACGGCCGGCGCCTCCTTCACCGTCCCGTTCCGCGGCACGGGGGTCGACGTCATCGGCGGCAACGACGGCAGCGCCGTCCTCGACGTCTACGTCGACGGGCAACCGGTCGCCAGGAACGCGAAGACCGCCGCCACCGACAAGCGTCTGGCGACGTACACGCTGCGCGGTCTGCCGGACGGCGGGCACCGGGTGAGGTTCGTCCTGAAGTCGGGGACGCTCGTCCTCGACGCCCTCAACACCTTCTCCGCCCCGCACGAGGTGAGCGGCACGGTCGGCACGGCGCCGATCCGCCGTGCCCTCGCCGAGACCGCGGCGCGGGAGCCGGGGGCGTACACGGCCACGTCGTGGGGCCCGTACGCGCACGCTGTCGCCGCGGCCGAGTCCGCCGTGACCGGGCGGCAGCGCGGCCTCGACACGATCGGCGTCGAGCAGCTCGCGAGCAGGCTCCGAACGGCGTACGCCCGGCTGGAGCGCAAGGAGGATGCCGCGCGGTAGTCGGGCTGTCGTGCCCAGGGCGAGCGGTCCCGGTGGATGTCCCACCGGGGCCGCTCAGGCAGGTTCGCGGCGTCGTGTCAGGGGCGGGGGCACGGAGTGCGGTGCGGCCGGAAGCGACGAGGCGCGAATGATCAACTCCGGCAGGATGAGGGCCCGCTGGGCCGGGCGGCGACTGCCTTCGAGCAGGCGCGCCAGCATCATCTCGACGGCCGTGCGGCCCACGAGCGCCTTGGGCGGCCGTACCGCGGTGATGGCCGGATCGGCGAGATGGGCGACCTCGTCGTCGTAGCTGACGACGGCCAGGTCGTCGGGGACGCGGATGCCCTGCTCGGTCAGGTACTGGACCACCGAGAGCGCGTCGGGGTCGCTGTGCACGATGAGCGCGGTGATGCGGGAGCGGCGGCAGCCTTCCAGGATGTCACCGATGATCCGGCGGTGGCCCGGCACATCGAGGGCGACGCTCTCGCGTATCAGGAAGTCGGCGGGCAGGCCGAGTTCCGAGCAGGCACGCTGCCACCCCACGGCGAGGTGTGCCGAGGTGGGGCTGCCCTTGGACAGCACGAGCCCGATATTGCGGTGGCCGAGCGTGTGCAAATGCCGGACCGCCATCTCCAGGCCGGTCGCGTGATCGCTGCGCACCCATTCGAGCTGGTGCGGGGTCGGCGTCCAGTGGGGCGTGTTGCGCTCGACGAACACCACGGGGACCGGCAGCTTGCCGATCCAGTCGATCATCTCGTGCATGCCCGGGCCCTCCAGGTTCGGCGCGAGGAGCAGCCCCTGCACCTGCCCGGATTCGGTCAGCCGGACGATCTGCCGGCGGTCCTCCGCCTGGTCGTAGCTGGAACCCCGCAGCTGGACGTTGACCCCGTGGGCGGCCGCGGCGTTGCGAACGCCACTGACGATGTGCGGCCAGTAGAAGTCGAGCGACGGCACCACCATCCCGATCGTGAACGCGGGCATCGCGAGCCGCCTGCGGCGCACCGGCTCCTGCTCCAGGGCCGAGGGCAGCGTCGCCCCGCCGTGCACCCTGGTCAGCAGGCCGCGTTCGGCCAGCGCGGCGATGTCGCGCCGGATCGTCAGCTCGCTGACCGAGAGGTCCAGCGCGAGATCGCGTACGCGAACGGCACCGTGCAGCCGCAGCCGGTCCATCAGACGTTCGCGGCGTTGCAGCGCGAACAGCTGGTCGGCCCTCGCGGAGGACCCCGCGGGTTCCTCGGGACCGATGAGCCGTGGCGGCGTCATGGCGCGTCCTCTCCCGTCCGGTGCCGAGCCCGGGCGATGTTCGAGTGTGTTCGGATCGTTTCGTTCATGGTCGAGCTCTGGTGGGTCTGTGTGGGTGACCACTATCTCTGACTCAGCGTCTTCTGGCTGGAACTCGCCGGAAACATGGATGGCACCTGCTGTTTGAGCGGGCGCCCGAAGGCAGAGGAGCCCGCACCGCATGCAGACCAAGGCCCGCGCTCTGGTCGTGATGAGCAGGCCCAGCTTCGAGGCACACTTCGATCAGGGCCGGCTGCGCCGCCTCGCCGACCTCGTGACCCTGGACGAGCCCTGCTGGACGGACGACCTCGACAGCCCGCGGTCGCGCGAACGGCTGGCCCGCGCCGACGTGCTGATCACGTCGTGGGGCGCGCCCGCGCTCACACCGGAGCGGCTCGCCGCGGCACCCCGCCTGCGGGCCGTGCTGCACGGCGCGGGCAGCGTGCGCGACCTGGTCGGCCAGGAGCTGTGGCGGCGCGGGATCCGCGTGACCAGCGCCGCCGACGCCAACGCCGTGCCGGTGGCGGAATACACCCTCGCCGCGATCATCTTCGCCGGGAAGAAGGTCCCGTTCCTCGCCGCCGACGAGCAGAGCGCGTACGGCGGCTGGGGCTCGGTCACCGGCTACGGCGACCTGTCCAACTTCCGGCGGACCGTCGGCATCGTCGGCTTCTCACGGATCGGCCGTCAGGTCGTCGAACTCCTGCAGGTGCTGCGCGGCACCACCTGCCTGGTGGCCGACCCCTACGCGGACCCGGAGGAGGTCGCGCGGGCCGGTGCGCGACTCGTACCGCTGGAGGAGATGCTGCCGCAGGTCCACGTGGTCTCCGTGCACGCCCCGGAGCTGCCCGAGACCCACCACCTCATCGGCGCCCGACAGCTGCGCCTGCTCCCCGACTTCGCGACGGTCATCAACACCGCGCGCGGCACGCTCGTCGACCCCGGCGCACTGGCCGCCGAGTGCGCCGCCCGCCGGCTCTTCGCGATCCTCGACGTCACCGACCCCGAACCCCTGCCCGCCGACTCGCCGTTGCGCCGCCTCGCCCGCGTGATGATCACGCCTCACATCGCCGGGTCCCTGGGCACCGAGATCGGCCGGCTGACCGACCACGTCCTCGACGAACTCGACCGCTGGGTCGCCGGCAGGCCGCTGCGGGCCGAGATCACCGCGGAGAGCTGGGCCCTGGGCCTGAGCGCCTGACCCCCGACCCGCTTGCTCCACCGTCCTCAACCGCTCAAAGGAGAGCCGCAATGAAGTTGACGAAGAACCTCGCCCGGATCGCGCCACTGGTCGTCGCCGCGACCCTGACCGCCACCGCCTGCGATGCCAGCGGCACGGACAGCACCTCCTCGTCCGAGGGCAAGACCGTCGTGAAGATCGCGTTGTGGAACTACAAGACCACGCCCGAGTTCAAGGCCCTGATCGACGGATTCGAGGCCGAGAACCCCGGCATAGACGTCCAGCCGGTCGACATCCTCGCCGACAACTACCCGGAGAAGGTCACCACCATGCTCGCGGGCGGTGACACCACCGACGTCCTGACCATGAAGAACGTCACCGACTACGCCCGCTACGCCACCCGCGACCAGCTCCTCCCCCTGACCGACGAGGCGGCCGCACTGGACAAGGCGTCGTACTCCGGTCTGGACGACTACGACCTCAAGGGCAAGTACTACGCGCTGCCCTACCGCTCGGACTTCTGGGTCCTCTTCTACAACAAGGACATGGCCGGCAAGGAGGACCTGTCCAAGCTGACGTGGGACGACTACGCGCAGCTGGCGAAGAAGTTCACCAAGGGCTCCGGCTCCGACAAGGTCTACGGCACCTACCTGCACACCTGGCGCTCCGTCATCCAGGCGGTCTCCGCCGCGCAGACCGGCGGCGACCAGCTCGGCGGCGACTACGCGTTCTTCAAGGACCAGTACGAGATGGCCCTCGGCCTGCAGAAGGCGAAGGCGGCCCTGCCGTTCTCCACCGCCTCCAGCAACCAGATCACCTACGACTCGCAGCTGACCACCGGCAAGGCCGCCATGGTCCCGATGGGTTCGTGGTGGGCGGCCGCGCTGCTCGCCGAGAAGGCGCAGGGCAAGAACGACATCAACTGGGGCATGGCGCCGATGCCGCAGGTCAGGAACGACGGCAAGACCGTCACGTTCGGTTCGCCGACCGCGTTCGCCGTCAACAAGAAGGCCCGCAACGCCGACGCCGCCAAGAAGTTCGTGACCTGGGCCTCGGGGCCTGAGGGTGCCGCCGCCGTCGCGAAGATCGGCGTCACGCCCGCGTACACCAGCAAGGAGATCCTCGACACCTTCTTCTCCGTCGACGGGATGCCGGACGACGCCCTGTCCCGCACGGCGATGCAGCCGAGCACGGTGCGGCTGGAGATGCCGGTCAGCGACAAGACCTCCGACATCGACCAGATCCTCAAGGAGGAGCACGAGATGGTCATGAGCGGCGAGAAGTCCGTCGACGAGGGCATCAAGGAGATGGACGAGCGCGTGAAGGACGAAGTCCAGTGAGTGCTGTCGCACCCCCCGTCACCCCGCACACGTCCGACGGCGCTTCCGCGGCCCACCAGGCCGCCGCGAAGCGCCGACGGCGCCGCAACCTCCTGGTCGGCTGGTCGTTCATCCTGCCGAACTTCCTCGGGTTCGCCGCACTTACTCTCGTCCCGGTGATCGGCGCCCTCGCGATCTCCTTCACCGACTGGGACTCCTACTCCACTCCGAAGTGGGCGGGCCTGGACAACTTCGAACGGCTGTGGAACGACTCCAACTTCTGGGCCGCCCTGCAGAACACCCTGTACTACGCGGCAGGGCACATCCCCCTCACCCTCCTGGTCTCGCTCGGCCTCGCCGTGCTGCTCAACCAGAAACTGCGCGGGGTGCACGTCCTGCGGACCGCCTTCTTCTTCCCGTACATCACCTCGCTCGTCGCCGTCGCCGTGGTGTGGAACATGCTGCTGAGCCCCGAGTCGGGGCCGGTCAACCAGTTCCTGACGTTCCTGGGCATCGACCACCCGCCGGGCTGGACCAGTTCACAGGACTGGGCGATGCCCGCGCTGATCATCACGAGCGTGTGGCGGGACATGGGCTACTACATGGTGCTGTTCCTGGCCGGGCTGCAGACCGTCCCGGCCGAGCTGTACGAGGCGGCCCGCATGGACGGCGCGGGTCCCTGGCAGCGGTTCTGGCACGTCACCCTGCCGGGGCTCCGCCCCACGACCTTCTTCGTCACCGTCATGATCACGGTCTCCAGCTTCAAGGTCTTCGACCTGGTGCAGGTCATGACGGAGGGCGGGCCGGGCCGGTCCACTCTCGTCCTGTCCCAGCTGATCTTCCGCGAGGGCATCACGCAGGGCCGCTTCGGCTACGCCTCGGCGGTGTCCCTCGCGCTCTTCGTGATCTGCCTGGTGATCACGGTGATCCAGTTCCGGATGCAGCGAAGGAGCGAACGATGAGTACCACCGTGCTGCGCAAGGACAGCGGCGCGCCCACGGCACCGTCCCCCGCAGGACCGCCCGCGGAGCCCCGCACCCGCGGCGGCGCGGTGGTGGTCACGGGGCAGATCGCCCTGTACGTGCTGCTCGCCGTCGTGGCCCTGGCGGTTCTGCTGCCGTTCATCTGGATGCTGATCTCGTCGGTCAAGGACGACCGTGATGTCTTCACGGTGCCGATCCAGTGGATCCCCGAAGAGTTCGAGTGGGACAACTTCACCAGCATCTGGACGCGGGTGCCCTTCGCCGCCTACCTCGGCAACTCGTTCTTCCTGAGCATCGTGATCACGTTCCTGCAGGTGCTCACCGGCAGCTTCGCGGCGTACGGCTTCGCCAAGATGCGCTTCCCGGGCCGGGATCTGCTGTTCACCGGCTACATCGCCACGATCGCGGTGCCGTGGCAGGCGTACATGGTGCCGCAGTACGTGATCATGCAGAAGCTCGGCCTGGTGAACTCGTACACGTCGCTCATCCTGCTGCAGGCGTTCGGCGCGTTCGGTGTCTTCCTGATGCGGCAGTTCTATCTGACGATCCCGGACGAGATCAGTGAGGCCGCCCGCCTCGACGGGCTCACCGAGTACGGCATCTGGGCGCGGATCGTGCTTCCGCTGTCCAAGCCGGCCCTCGCGAGCCTCGCGCTGCTGACCTTCGTGAACACCTGGAACGACTACATGGGCCCGTTCATCTACCTCACCGACAACCGGCTGTGGACGGTGCAGCTGGGGCTGCGCGCCTTCATCGGGCAGTACGACGCGGAGTCGGCGATGATCATGACCGGTTCGGTGCTCTCCGTGGTGCCCGTCCTTGCGGTGTTCCTGCTCGGCCAGCGCTACTTCGTGCGGGGCATCGCGACCACCGGTGTGAAGGGCTGAGGGATGGAGACAACGGAGACGAGCCGGCGTCCGCGGCTCAACGTCGCCTACGGCTCATGGGAGTTGATCTGGGCGCACGTCCACCGTGTGCTGGTCGTCAACCTCGGGATCGCCGTGACGAACCTGCCCCTGCTGGCCGCGCTGCAGGCAACCCACCAGCCGTGGCGGCACCCCGTGTTCTTCGGGCTGTTGCTGCTGGCACTGCCCGGGCCGTCACTCGCCGCCGCGTTCGCGTATCTCGGTGCGACGACCGGTGACGAGCAGGCCCCGGTGCGGCTCTTCGCCCAGGCGTACCGGCGGCTGTTCCGGCGAGCGCTACTGGTCTCCGCCCCCTTCGGGCTGCTCGCGATCGCTGCCGTCGCGGATGCCGTGACCCTGCGGACATCCGCGACGGGTGCGGCGGTCGTGCCCCTGGCCGCGGTGGTCGCGCTGGTGGCCGTCGCCGCCTGGCCGGTCGCGCTCGCGCAGGTGGCCGGGGGCGGGAGTACCGGACGGCGGCTCTTCCTGCTCGCGCCGTACGCGGTGATCCGGCACGGCCTGCTGACCCTCATGAACCTCTCGCTGGGGGCCGTGGCCCTGCTGCTCGTCAACCAGGCGCCGCTGCTGGGGCTCGCGGTGCTGCCCGGGTGCGTACTGTTCGTGTGGTGGCGCAACTGCCGGGTCATGGCGGTCCTCAGCGATCCGGTCGCGCCGCACGCGCCTGCCGTACGAGAGGGGAGGCGTGGTGTCACCGACAGCTTCGGGCGGGGCGTGGAACCGTCAGCCATCGCTGGACGCTGAAGGGCTGGAAGGACTCCATGCCCGAATCCGCCTGGCGGCGGACTCCGCGCGGAGCACGCGCCTGCCGGACCTGCCGTTCTCCGTGTACCGCCGCTTCGACGACGACGGTGACCGGCTGGCCTACGAGGAGCTGTACTTCCGGCGCCGAGCGGCGGTGACGGCCCTCGCCGCCGAGGTCCTGGTCGACCCGACGGTCCGACTCTACGCTCTGGCCGACGCGCTGTGGTCCGTCTGCGACGAGTACACCTGGGCGCTGCCCGCCCACGAGATGCATGCGACCCGCCTGGGCCGGGGGATGGACCAGTGCCTGGACCTGTTCGCCGCGCTCACCGCACAGCTGCTCGCCGAGACGGTCCAGGTCTGCGGCGACCGGCTCGATCCCCGGGTCGCCGCCCGCGTACGCGATCAGGTGGACCACCGGGTGCTGTCCCTGCTCGCCGACGACGAACGCCCGCTGCTGTGGGAGGGCTGGGCACACAACTGGGCAGCGGTGTGCGGCGGATGCGCGGGGCTCGCGGCACTGGCCCTGTGGGATCCCGGACCCCGCCTGACCCGCGTCCTCGACCGGTGCCGACGCGCTCAGCTCACGTACCTCAGTGGCTTCGGCGACGACGGAGGCTGCGCGGAAGGAGTGGGCTACTGGGCGTTCGGGTTCGCCCACTTCGTGTACTTCGCCGAGGGACTGCGGGAGTCCACCGGCGAGGATCTGCTCGCGCACCCCAAGGTGCCGGCCATCGCGGGCTTCCCGGGCGCGGTACATCTGGGCGGCGGACTGTTCCCCGCCTTCTCGGACGGTGAGGAACGGCCCCGCGTGCCCGCCGGTCTCGCCCGGCAGCTCCACCGAAGGCTCGGGGTCCGGGTGCCCGCCGAGGCCGTGGAGGCCGCGGACGGCGGGGCGGACCTCCCACGGGACTGGGCCGACCTCTCGCGCATCCTGCGCTGGGGCGCCGCGCCTCCCACGGCCGCGCCGGAAGGGGAACCGCAAGCGCCCACCGGCTGCTACCTCCCCGAGCTCGCCTGGCTGGCCGACCGGGGACAGGGCGTGGCCTTCGCGGCCAAGGGCGGCCACAACGCCGAGCCGCACAACCACAACGACCTCGGACAGTTCGTGCTGACGGCCGGGGGTGAGGTGCTGCTCGCCGACCTGGGCGCCGGCGAGTACCGCAAGGGGTACTTCGACGAGGCCACCCGCTACGCGTTCCTGCACGCCTCCTCGCGCGCCCACTCCGTTCCCCGCGTCGACAACCGCGAGCAGTCGGCGGGCGGCACCCGCGCGGCCCGGGTCCTGAAGGCCCACCGCCACACGCACGGCGCGGACCTGACCCTCGATCTCGCGGACGCCTACGAGGTGAACGGACTGACAGCGCTGCGCCGCGCCTTCTCCTGGCACCGTGACACGGGCGAACTGCTCCTCGTCGACGAGGTGGAGACGGCACGCCCGATGCCGCTGGAGGAGGTGTTCGTCAGCCGGCTGCGGCCCGAACTGCACGCGGACGGGGCGGTGTGGACCGGAACGGCCGCACGGGCCCGCCTCGCCCTGCCGGAAGGCTGTGTCCCGCACGTCGAAACGGTGTACACCACCGACCACGAGGGCGCCCCCGACACGGTCTACCTCTTGAGGCTCGGCTTCGACCTCGTCGAGCGGAGGACCCGGCTGCTGTTCCGTTTCCGCGTCGGCGTGGACGGCCCGCCGGAGGACATCGACGCAGGGCCACCGCCGGTGTGAAAGCGCAGGGGACGGCCGTCCCACATGCCGGCGGATCGGGGCAGGGCGCGGAATCCACCGCGCACGGCCCCGACCGGCGGACGCAGTCGATGACCAGGGCCGTCAGCTGACCGGCCGGCATCCGCAGGGTGCGTCACACCGGGTCGCCGGACGCCGCCGAGACGGCGTCGTCCACGGTGCGGTTCCGGCCGTACGGTCCGAGGCGGTCCGCCAGGGCGTGCCGGTTCAGGTCCTGGTCGGCGCGTGCCCGTACGTGGGCCAGGTACAGGCCGATGTCCTTCCCCGCCAGCTCCTCCCTCAGTTCGTCGAGTGTGTCGAGGACCTGGATGCCGAGGCGGTAGCTGCCGGTCAGGTCCAGGACGACGGCTCGCGGTGCGGGTGTGGTGCGCGCTACCCGGTCGACGACGGCGAGGCGGACGCGGCTGACGTTGCCGAAGAACAGGGAGCCGTCGGGCCGCAGGGCCAGCACGCCGGGCGTCGTGGCGGCGTCGGGGTGCTGTGCCGTGTCGGCATACAGCCGGGTTCCGGGCAGGCACCCGAGGACGGCGACGTTGCGGCGGCTGGCCGCGGCGATGAACAGAACGAGGGAGAGCGCCACGGCGAGGAGCAGCCCGGGCAGCAGGTCGAAGAGCAGGACCCCGATGAGCGCGGTGAGCGCCACCCACAGACCGGGCCGGTCGTTCGCCGCGTAGCGGCGCAGTTCGCCCACCCTCATGAAGCTGCGCACGGCCATGATCACGATGGCGCCCAGGACCGGCTCGGGCAGGTCGGTGAAGAGCGGCGTGAGGAAGGCCCCGGTCAGCAGGATGAGGGCGGCGGCGATCAGGGACACCATCGGGGTGCGGCCACCCGCGCCGGTCGCGGCGGCGCTTCGGGACGCACTGCCGGAGACGACGAAGCCGCGGACCAGGCCGGCGGCGATGTTGCTGAGGCCGACCGCCGCCATCTCCCGGTCGGCGTCGACCTCCTGGCCGTGCTCCCGGGCGAAGCGGTTGGCGATGCTGAACGCTTCGGCGAAGACCACCAGGGCGACGCCCAGCGCACCCGCGGCCAGGGCGATCCAGTCCTCGGCCGGGATACCCGGCAGCCGGGGAACAGGGACGGCGGAGGGGATCTTGCCCACGGTGTCCACGCCGTGGCTCTCCAGGTCCAGCGCGGCCGACACGCCGAGTCCCAGGACGAGCACGATCAGCGCGGCCGGCAGGCGGGGTACGACGCGTTCGAGCAGGATGAGCAGGGCCAGGGCGGCCGCTGCGACGGAGAGTGTGGTGAGTGACCAGTCGGGCGCCTTGCCCACGAGGGTCCACAGCCGCTCGAAGAAGTCGCCGTCCCCGCCGGAGACGCCGACGAGTTTGGCGCCCTGGCGCACGACGATGGTCAGGGCCATCCCGAACAGGAAGCCGACCAGGGCGGGTTCCGCGAGGAAGTTGGTGATGAACCCGAGGCGGGCGATACCGGCGACCAGCAGCACCACTCCGACGACGACCGCGAGAGCGGCCGACAGGCTGACGGCGTCGTTGGGGTCGCCGCTGATGTCCGACACCGCCGCGGCAGACAGCACAGCCGCCGCGGATGTCGCCCCGATGATGAGGAAGTTGGAGCGGCCGAACAGCGCGTACACCAGCAGCGCCACCGGGGCCGCGTAGAAAGCGTTCTGCGGAGGCACGCCGGCGATCTGCGCGTAGGCGACACTCTCGGGGACGATGAGAGCCCATGCGGTGAGTGCTCCCAGCAGGTCGCCCCGCAGCCCGGCTCTGCGGTAGTTCCCCAGCCAGCCGGCGACCGGCAGGTGACGCCGGGCCGGTCCGGCGCTCATGCGGACCCTCCCTCAGGAGCGCGCGCGGCAGGACCGCAGGGCGGCGGGAGACGAACGGACCGGGGCGCGGCGCCGGTGGCCATCACGCCCCGCCCCGCGGGGAGGCGAGGGCCGACGACCGCCGCACACGGTGAGATCGGCATCGGGTCCGGGGAGACGACCGGGGCCGCGACCGGCGACAGCGTGCCCATCGTGTTCCACATCCTCGCGCAACTCCCTCACGACAAGGGGCCCGCACACACCCCACCACCCGGCCCTGGGACGCCGCACTCCGACCTGGCGTCCTGTTCATTACGCCTTCTCGTCCGGCCGGGCGCGCACGCTGTAACCCGAACAGGTGAAGGAGCGATCTGATCGGGCACGGCAGTATCAGCGGTGGAGCGCGTGCGCGACTGCCTGTCGCAGACAGTGCGTGGCGCGCGGATCGTCGGCGCGTGTCAGGTGCGAGGCGAATGTGTCTCCGGCGTCCGGCCTGCTGCGCAGGACCACCTCCGCGTACGCCGCGTGCAGGTGGCGGCGACGGGCCTCGGACAGTCCGTCGTTCGGGGCGGGGTACCGGCGGTGTGAACGGAGCAGGCCGGGGGCCCGGTCGGTTGCGGGACGACCGGGCCGTGCGCCCGTCGTCGGACAGCCGCCCCGGACGTCGTCGGCGCCGCGGGACCCGGCCCTGTCAGCGCCTCGTGATGTGCGGGCTCACAGCGCCGCGCCGCCGTCCACGCGGATGACCTGGCCGGTGATGTACGCCGCACGGTCCGAAAGAAGGTAGGCCACCAGCTCGGCCGTGTCCTCGGGACGGCCGAATCGCTTGAGCGGGATGCGCTCGAGCATCTTCTCCCGCATGGGTACGGGGATGTCCTCCATCATCTGGGTGTCCGTGATTCCGGGAGCGACCACGTTGACCCGGATGCCGTGGCCCGCGACTTCCCGTGCGAGCGACTTGCTCATGCCGATGATGCCCGCCTTGCTGGCGGCGTAGTTGCTCATGGTCACAAAGCCGCTCAGGGCAACGATGGACGAGATGTTGACGCAGGCGCCGGACTTGCGTCGAAGGAAGCGGTACAGGACCGACTGGCACACGTTCCACATGCCGCTGAGATTGGTGTCGATGACGTCGTCCCATGCCTCGCCGGTCAGCAGGGGCATGGCGCCGTTCCTGGTGATACCCGCATTGTTGACCAGCGCCGTGACCGGACCCATCTCGCGCTCGGTACGGTCCACCATCTCTTCCACGGCGTCACGATCACGGACGTCGCATTCGGTGAACAGCGCGCGCACGCCCAAGGATTCGACCTCCTCCCGGGTCTCCTGCGACGCCTTGCTCTCGGACCGGTAACAACCGATGATGTCGTAACCCTCCGTGGCGAGCCTGAGGGCAATGCTCCGGCCGATTCCGCGGGCCGCGCCCGTCACGAGAGCGCAGCGCCGGACATCCGGTTCTCCTCCCGTGCCGTCCGTGGTGTGCGGTCCCGTCGCAGTGGTGTGGTCCGGCATGGCGTCTCCCGGGTCGTGGAATCGTGGCCCCAAGGGCATCGGAAGCCTGTGAAGGGGGCCGCATCGCGTTCTTGATTCGGATGGATCGGGGCAGGCGAAGCCTGTGGGGATCAACTCACCTTTGGATAGGTGGAGTTACCTGAAAGTTCTCGGGTGCGGAATAGCGCGACGTGCGCGGCGCACTCTGCGGCACGTCGGGTGCGGCGCGGAGTGTGACCGGCGAGTCCCGGCAACTCACCCACACCCCGGGAGACAGCCGGTCAGCCCGCCGCCCGTGGAGTCCCGCCGCCGGCGTTAGGCTGTTGTCGTGAGGTCCGTCGTCATGAGGCCTCGCTCGCCATAGCGCGTGATTCGGCCTCTTCCCCGCGGGATATCGCCGCGCCGCCGGCAGCGCGGGGGATGAGCTGTTCCTCTATGCGCTCCGGCAGGGCCCACCGGTAGAGCGGCACGGCTCCGGCTGTGGTGACCACGGCGACGAGGACCAGGATCGAGAATATCTCCTGGGAAATGATGTGCTGGCTGAGACCGATGTTGATGAAGATCAGGATCATCAGACCTCTGGCGTTCATGAGGCCGCCGACGGCCCAGGACTCCCGCCAGGAGAATCCCACGGTCCTCATCGCGAGCCCGCAGCCGACGTACTTTCCGATGAATCCGGCAGCCAGCAGTGTGATGAAGGCAAGCAGTGTGGCGCCCCCGGCTATGCTGTTGAGTTCGGTGTTGAGACCGGAGAACGCGAAGAAGATCGGCAGCAGGAAGACACTGACGAAGTCCATCATCCTGGCGTGCAGCGCCTCTCGGAAGGCTGCGTTCCGTGGCATGGCGAGTCCGGCGATGAATCCGCCGAACACCGAGTAGATACCTATACGGTCCGTGAACCACGCCGCCGCGAGAACGACGAACGCGACGATGTACACCTGTCCGGTGGTGAAGGTCCTCGTCCGTGCCACCCGTTCGCCGAGGGGACGAAGAAGTCGCGCGACCCCGAAAAGCATGACGCCGGCGAAGAGCGCGGCGAGCGCGATGCTCTGCAGTGCGCTCATGGGGCCCGATCCGGAGTGCACCGCCGACAACACCGCGAGCATGCACCAGGCGGTCACGTCGTCCACGGAGGCGGCGACCAAGGTCAGCCTGCCCAGCGGGGAGTTCTCCAGGCCTCGTTCGTACAGGATCCGGGCCAGCATGGGAAACGCCGTGAGTGAGAGCGCGCCACCGACGAACAGCGCGAATTCCACACGCGAGACGTCGTGCCTGGAGAGTCGCGAATACCACAGCAGTGCTACTCCGGCGCCCAGGAGGAGCGCCGGCACGATGCCGGACAGGGAAAGAAGGACCGCGTGCCGGCCTTGCGTGGCCGAATGGCCGCCGCCCGGCCGCGAAGCCCCCTTCGCGCTGCTGTCCGTCTTGCCGTGTTCGATTCCAGCGCCCACCAGGAACATGTACAGGGCGAGCCCGATGGTGCTCAGTACGTAGAGAATGGGCTTCACATCGGCAGGGAAAAGCGCCTTCTGTGTCCCTGGAAACAGGGCTCCGAGAAGAGTGGGGCCGAGCAGGACACCGGCCACCATTTCGCCGAGAACACGCGGCTGCTTGACCATGAGGGCAAGTTTCCCGCAGAGCGCGGATGCTGCGAGAATGGCAAGTATGGCGAGCAGGACCTTGAGAGTGAGTTGGAGATTGGGATCGCTCGGTGAATAGAATGCAAGATGCTGCATAAGACCCCTTGGCTCGCTCGTCAGAGACAGCTCACGAGCCTGGCATCCTGCACTGAAGGGCAGCCTAAGCACCTCTAAAGAAATAGGACTTGCAGGCGGGAATGGTGTGGAAGTCGCACATGTGACGGAGAGTGTCACCGCCTCGGGGCGCTCGCCAAAGCCTCGCCTAAGGCTGACTTAAACGAGTCGCGATGCGCACCGCGCCACCCCCGTAACACCCGCTGATGAACTTTGCGAGGATTTGGCTTACCGGCGAGTACGGGTGCCCGCATTCCGGAGGATGTGAAAATCATGCATGTGCCGGCCATCGAGTTTCTTCGATATCTCGGTGAATTTTCTGATTAAATGCGCCGAAATCGCTAAATTTAAGGCACTCGTGGATTTCATCATACACGACGCGCTATCGGTGGGGATCGAGTACGGCGGTTTTGGATGAACTTCGGGGGCTTGACGTCAAATGAGCCTCCGCCCATGATGTTTCTCGTTTGATGCGGCAATGTTTCAATCCGATGGAAATGGAATTTGGGAAATTAAGAGGGTGTATGAAATTCAGCATTCTGGGTCCGGTGGAAGTGGAAACGGACACCGGGGAGAAGGTCACCCCCCAGGCGCTCAAGGTCAGGTCGCTGCTGGGCATGCTCTGCATGCATGCGGAGCACGTGATATCCCCCGCACGGCTCATCGGTGCCCTGTGGGACGAGACGCCTCCGCGCACCGCGGCCGCCGCGCTTCAGGTCTACATCTCCCAGCTGCGCGCCGGTTTCATCCGGGCGGGCGCAAGCCCCGCTCTCATCACCACCACACCGTCCGGCTACACGATGCGGCTCTGTGGGCAAGCGCTCGACCTCGCCCTCTTCGAATCCAGTGCGGCCGGGGCGGAGCAGGCCGTTCACGCCGGACGGCCCCTCGAAGCCGCCCGGCTGATGTCCGAATCGCTGGCACTCTGGCGAGGGCCGGCGCTCGCCGACGTGCGCACCACACCCTCTCTGGACGGCTATGCCCAGCAGTTGGACGAACGGCGCAACGCCCTGCACGAGCAGCGTCTCAACCTGGAACTCCGGCTGGGTCGCCACGCCCAGCTCATCGGAGAGCTCTACGGACTCGTGCAGGAGCACCCCATGTGGGAGAACGTGCACTCCAACCTGATGATCGCTCTGTACCGCAGTGGCCGAATACCCGAGTGCCTGGCCGCGTACCAGCGCATCCGCAGAACACTCCAGGAGGAACTGGGGATGGAACCCTGTAGTCGGCTGCGCAATCTGCATGGCGCGATCCTCGCCCGGGAGCCGTGGCTGGACGACCACACCCGGCCCCTCACCTCGGCCTACGCCTCGTGAACACCGGCCACACCGAACAACTGCTGGGCGAGTACCGCCCGTTCGGCAGCGCGGTACAGGTGTGGACGGCGAGCGTTCCCAAATCGTACGAACCGGAGCTGGAGGACCGGGCGGCGGAACTGCACCCGGACGAAGGTGCGCAGGCCGCCCGCATCGCCACTCGTGCCGCACGCGCGCAGTACGTGATGGGACGCTCCCTGGCCCGGCGGGTTCTCGCGCGCCGACTGCGGGTGGCGGCCTCGCGTGTTCGCTTCGGGTCCACGGCGGCCGGCAGACCGTATCTGTGCGAACCCCGCTGCCCGGAGATCGATTTCAACCTCTCGCACTCGGGACGTCTGACAGCCCTCGCCCTGACCTGTGAAGGCCGGGTGGGCATCGACATCGAAGAGACCACGGAGAAACGCGACTTCGAAGGCATAGCGGCGGGCTTCTTCTCCCCGTCCGAGTACGACCGCTGGTCCACGGCCGGGGCCGTGGACAGGACCGCACTCTGGTACCGCACCTGGACCCGACGCGAAGCGTTCGTGAAGGCGACCGGCGCCGGGCTGCGGGACATAGGGGGAGACCACCACGGCCGCGGCTCGGCCTGGACCGACATCCCCTTCGAGCCGGCGCCCGGCCTTGCGGGCTGCCTCGTGCTGCTCAGACCCTCCCCGCCCTTCACTCTCCGCGAGGTGAACCCGTATGACCGCTGACACCCCTCTGTGGCGCCCGCCCTCCGACGTACTCGACCGGTCCCGCATCGGCGCGTACCTGCGATGGCTGGAACACCGTCACGGGCTCCACTTCGACGACTACGCCTCCCTGTGGCGCTGGTCCGTGACGGACCTGGCGGGCTTCTGGTCGTCCCTGTGGGAGTACTTCGAGGTCACCCCGGACGTCCCGGCCACCGCGTTCGTCGACGCGGCCTCCATGCCGGACGTCCAGTGGTTTCCCGAGGCTCGGCTGAACTACGCCGAGCGGGTCCTGAAGATGCCGGGCGTCCTGGGCTCGGCGCCCATGGTGTTCGGGCACTCGCAGACCCGGGAGCCCGTGACACTCACCGCCGACCAGCTCCGCGACCAGGTCGCGCGGGCCCGGCGCGGACTGCGCGACCTCGGAGTGGGTCGGGGGGACCGGGTGGCGGCGTATCTGCCCAACATCCCCGAGGCTCTGGTGCTCCTGCTCGCCTGCGCGAGCCTCGGGGCCGTGTTCTCCTCGTGCTCCCCGGAGTTCGGATCCCGTTCGGTCCAGGACCGCTGGCGCCAGATCGCTCCGAAGGTCCTGGTGACGGTCACGGGTTACCGTTCCGGTGACCGCCTTGTCGACCGGGCGTCCGATGTCGCGGCGATACGGGCCGCCCTGCCGAGCCTCACCCACACCGTCACCGTGCCGTACGCGGGTCCGGACCTCGAGTCCGCGCTGTCCTGGGACGAACTGCTCACCGAAACCGGCGACCTCGTCTTCGAGCAGGTGGATTTCGTGCATCCGCTGTATGTGCTGTTCTCGTCGGGGACGACAGGACTGCCCAAGCCCATCGTGCACGGCCACGGCGGCATCCTCCTGGAGCATCTGAAGATGCTGGCCCTCCACCACGACCTGGGCCCGGGGGACCGCTTCCTCTGGTTCAGCACCACGGGCTGGATGATGTGGAACTACCTCGTCTCGGGACTCGCGGTAGGCAGCGCGGTGGTGCTTTTCGACGGCAACCCCACCTTCCCCGACTTCGGTGCCCTGTGGCGGCTCGTCGCGGAGTCCGAAACGACGTACTTCGGCACCTCGGCACCGTACTTGATGGCCTGCCGCAAGGCGGGGATCAGCCCGTGGCGGGACCTGGACCTCTCCCGGCTGCGGGGCATCGGGTCGACCGGTGCCCCCCTGCCCGCGGAAGGGTTCCGCTGGGTGTACGAGGCATCGGCCGGCAGCGGGGCCCCCTCCCCCCTGCTCACCTCCCTGTCGGGCGGCACCGACGTGTGCACGGGTTTCGTCGGGGGAGTTCCCCTGCTGCCCGTCATCGAGGGCGAGATCAGCTGTCGCTGCCTGGGGGCACGGATCGAGGCGTACGACCCCGCCGGGCGGCCGGTCACCGGCCGCACCGGGGAACTCGTCCTGACCCGGCCCATGCCCAGCATGCCCGTCGCCCTGTGGGGGGACGCCGACGGTTCCCGGCGTCACGCCGCGTACTTCGCGCGGTTCCCCGGGGTGTGGCACCACGGGGACTGGATCAGCATCACCGACCGGGGCACGTGCGTGATCAGCGGGCGTTCGGACGCGACCCTGAAGCGCGGCGGGGTACGCCTGGGCACGTCGGAGTTCTACGCCGTGGTGGAGGAACTCGACGATGTCGCCGACTCCCTCGTCGTCCACGTGGAGGGGACGGCGACCGGCATGGACAAGCTGATGCTCTTCGTCGAACTGCGCGGGGAGAGCACGCTCGATCTGCGGCTGCGCGAGCGGATCAGCCATGCGCTGCGGGCCACACTGTCCGAGCACCATGTCCCGGACCACATCGTCCAGATCCCCGCCGTCCCCCGCACCCTGTCGGGCAAGAAGCTGGAAGTGCCGGTCAAGCGCATACTCGCCGGCGCCGATCCCGAACTGGTAGTGGCCCAGGGGGCTTTGGCCAATCCTGGATCACTCGGTGTCTTCGAGGACGCCGCGGTCCGTTACCGTACGCGGAAACCGGAGCCCCGCCAGACGCATCCGTGACCCGCGAGAAAGGCCCCCATGACCACGACCACCCCGGCCGCGACCGACAACTTCACCACCCCCGTCGAAGACCGGTACTTCGAGGACTACGTACCGGGAACCGTGCATGTCTTCGGCGGCAGTACCGTCACCGAGCAGGAGATCCTCGACTTCGCCCGGCGCTTCGACACGCAGAGCATCCACACGGATCCCGCGGCGGCGCAGGACGGCCCCTTCCAGGGGCTGATCGCGAGCGGCTGGCACACCACGGCCGTGATGATGCGCCTCTACGCCGACCACTACCTCAGCAAGGTCGCGTCGCTCGCGTCGCCCGGGGTGGACGAAGTGCGCTGGCAGCGGCCGGTGCGGCCGGGCGACACCCTGCGGGTCCGGGCCACCGTCACCGCGGCCCGCGTCTCGCGTTCCAAGCCCGACCGCGGGCTGGTGCACACCGACGTGGAAGTGCTCAATCAGCACGGCGAGCCCGTGCTGACGATGACCATCATGAACATGCTGCTGCGCAGGCCGTAGGACCGGGACCGCTCCGGGCAGCCGCGGCTGCCCGAAGCGGTCCCGGCCGGCCGGGAGGACGGCAGGCCCCGCGCCGGGTGCGCGACGGGGCAGCCCTCAGGCGAACGTCAGGACGATCTTCCCGATGTGCCGTCCGCTCATCATCTTCCGGAACGCGCTGTCGGCTCTGGTCACCGGGAACGGGGTGTAGGGCAGCGGCGCCAGCGCGCCCGCGGCGAAGAGCGGTGCGAGCTCGCCCAGCAACTCGCCGATGAGGTCCGGGCAGTGGCTGATCAGCAACCGGAGATCGACGCTGTGCAGACTGAGGCTGTTACGGAAGGGCGCCAGGCCGAGTGCGGAGTCGGCCATGATGTCGCGCTTGCCGATCTCGACGAACCGGCCCCGTACCCGCAGCAACTCCAGGCCGCGGCGCAGCATCTCTCCCGTGAGGGAGTTGAGGACGACGTCGACCCCTTCGCCGCCGGTGGCCGCCATCGTCTCGTCACCGAAGTCCGGGCTGCGGGAATCCATGACATGGCGGACGCCCAGCTCGCGCAGGTGCTTACGCTTCTCGTCCGTTCCCGCGGTCGCCAGGACCTCGGCCCCCCGCAGCCGGGCGATCGCCAGCGCCGCCGATCCCACTCCGCCGGCTGCGGAGTGGATCAGGAGCCGCTCCCCGCGGCGGACACCGGCCTGGCGGACCAGCCCGTACCAAGCGGTGAGGAAAGCGACGGGCAGGGTGGCGGCCTGCGCGAAGTCCATCTGGTCGGGCACCGGCATGACCGAGGTCGCCGGGACGTTGACCGTGGAGGCGAACGCCCCCTCCACCACGCCCACGACACGGGCACCGGCCTCGAACTCCGTGACGCCCGGCCCGGCCGCGACCACGACACCGGCGCACTCCAGGCCCGGACGCGGCGGATCCTCGAAGTACGCTGCGGAAAGCCCTATCGCCGTCAGCAGGTCCGGGAAGTTGAGTCCTGCCGCGAACACCTGAACGGTCACCTCGCCAGGGCCCGGGGGCTCAGGCGCGACGGCGGCCAGTTCGAATTCCAGCAGGCCCGGGTGTGGTTGACGCAGTTCCACCCGGGAGGCCCGGCGGCTGTCTGCCGCCATCGAATACACGTGCTCCATGGATCCCTCCTGGGACTGCGTCACACGACGCTGCGGAAGAAGTCGACCAGGCAGCGATTGACCTCCCCGGGACGCTCCAGAAATCCGAAATGCCCACACTCCTGCAGCAGTTCGAAGCGGCAGTCCGGGATGGCATCGGCCACCGCGCGCCCCATGGGGGGCGGCATGACGAAGTCGTGGGCGAATGCGAGGACGAGCGACGGACACCGGACGCGGGCCAGCCCCGGCAAATGATCGCCGGTGACGGTGGCCTCGTACTGGGCCGCTAACCCCTCCCCCCGCTGCGGGAAGAGGGACAGGGTCGTCAGCCAGTCGCGGGTGAACTCGTCGTCGGCCAGGGTCCCCGGTGCGAACAACTGACTCATGGTGGCCACCGACGAATACCCCGTCGGCACCGAGGCACCGGCCCGCATGGCGTCGGCGCAGCCCCGTGCCAGCGCGTCACGGTAGACGTCCCCGCGCCCACGCGTCGCCATGAGCGCGAGTGCCCTGACCAGCCCGGGATGCGCACGGGCCAGCTCCTGGGCGATCATCGCGCCGATCGAGACCCCCGCCACCAGGCAGGGGGCGACATCCAGGAATCGAATCAGCTCCGCCGTGTCGGTGACCAGGTCATCGAGTACGTACGGGCCGGGCGGGACGTCCGAGGGGGCGCTCCCGCGGAGATCGAAGGTGATGACCTGGAATCCGGCCCGCAGGAGCTCGGGGACCTGATGCCGGTCCCAGATGGTCGCCGGTGACGCGGCCGGCCCGATCAGCAGCAGCGGGTCTCCTTCGCCCTGGACGCGATAGGAGATCCGGACTCCGTTGACTCCGGTCGTGGGCACGGCTCAGCCGGCCTCCGTCACGGAGGTCCTCGCCTCGGCCGGGGCAGGGTCCGCGGCTCCGTCGAAGAACTTCTCCCGCACCGTGCGCAGGGTCTGGAAGTCCTCGGTCTTGAGCTGCCGACGGTCGATGACCCGTCCGCTGGCCCTCTCGATGACGACGACGAACTCGATCAGCGAGAGGGAGTTGATCAGCCGGGTGTCGAACAGATCGAGATCGAGGTCGATGTCCTCGATATCCGGGTTCTGTTCGTAGATCCATGTCATCACCTCGGGTGGCAGCGCAGACATGCCTGTTCTCCTCACTGTGTACGGGACGGCTCGCGGGCGGAGTCAGGCGTCGAGGCCCTGGTGGACGGCTTCCGCGCCCTCGCCGGAGGGCGCGTTCGCCGGGCGGGTCCGTTTGACGCCGAGGTCGGGGTGCGTGACCAGATAGAGCCCCGAGGCGTCGTCGTGCAGATCGCCGGGTTCGATGCGGAGCGCGCTGAGATTGGCGGGCTGCCCCGCGGGAGCGTTCGCATCGGCACGCTGCCGCGCCTGGTCCGCCTCCTCGAGCAGCTCCGGCATCACGCTCGTTCCCCGCGAGTCGGCGGCGTCCCTGAGGTCGGTGAGCCCGGCGGAGATCTCGGCGAAGGCTCCGTTGGGGCTGACGTACCGCTCCTTCTCCCGCACCAGTCGCTGCGCGAGCCAGAAGTAGCTGTCGGTGCCCTTGTACTGCTCGTAGACCCCGGATACCAGCACGATGAGGCGGGCGTAGGAATTGCGGAACAAGGACTCGTAGAACCCTTGCGCTTCACGCTCGGTGATCTGCCCGTTGTCGGTGCTGATCACGGACGCGGCGGCAAGCACCGCGCTGTACATCGCCAGATGCACGCCGGTGGAGAGCAGCGGATCGAGGAAACACGCCGCGTCCCCGACCAGGAAGTATCCGGGGCCACAGAAGCTGTCGGCCACGTAGGAGTAGTCCTGCTCGACCCGGGTCGGCCCGGAGAATTCGGCATCGGCCAGTTGGCCGCTCACCGTTTCGGATTCCTTGACGAGAGCAAGGAGCATCTCGTCGTCCGAGGCGAATTCCTTACGCCGCTCGATGAAGCGTGATTTGTGTGTGACGAACCCGATGCTGAACTTTCCGTCCCGCAGGGGAATGACCCAGAACCAACCATCCGGCGTGGATACCACGTTGAGGCCGCCCGGAGGGGTGCCCTCCAGCAGTTCGCCGCCGTCCCAGTATCCCCAGATCGCGACGTTCCGGAAGATCTCATGGGCCCGGCGATTGCGGAAGTGCTGCGAAGCGAGCACGCCCGACCGGCCGGAGGCGTCGACGAGGAAGTCGAACTCGGTCACCCGCTGGGCGCTGCCGCCCTTCGTGTCCACCCATTCCGCGGCGACGGGGCGGTCCGCGTCGAAGACGATCCTCTTCACGTGGGCACCCTCGACGACCTCGACCCCCTGCTCCTGCGCGTGCCGCAGCAGGATCTCGTCGAATTCGGCCCGCTCCACCTGCCAGCCGCGCACGTCCGGACCGAAGAGCTCGGCCCAGTCGATGGTCCAGTCCTCGGCCCCCCATTTCAGCAGGGCACCGCGCCGACTGGTGAAACCGGCTGCATCCACTTTCTCCAGGACGCCGGCGATATCCATCATGACGCGACAGGACGAGGTGAGAGATTCGCCGACGTGATATCGGGGAAACGTCTCCCGCTCCAGCAATGTGACATCAATGCCGGCGCGGGCCAGCAGCATCGCCGTCAGTGAGCCCCCCGGCCCGCCGCCGATTACCAGAACTTTCGACATCCATAATCCCTTCATCTTGCATGCCTGTCGGGAAGTGCCGCAACTGAACACAACCACGCTGTAGTTAAGGGGCCCCCACTGCGACTCTAAAGGGACGCTTAATCCCAAATGCCGTTGAGTGGAACGCTGTTGTTCCGGGTCCCGGGCGTGCGTGCTGCGGGTGGCGTTATTCAATCGAAGGTGCGCGGTGAAACGCGCTGAGGCTGTCCCCTGCGGGCCAGCCCTTGGCCGGTGCGCACCGCCCGAGCCGTTTCGCCCCCCCCCGGCAGCGCCGGGGCCGCGTCGGCCGGCGTGACGCCGGCGTGTCGATGCGGTTCAGCATGTGGCGGAAATGTGTCTGTTCCCCAGAGTTCTGGAGCCGGAGGTGCGGCCTTGGTGCCGCACGTGACTCGGCTGGTGTCCACGGCGGCGGGGAACCTGGCCCCTCGTCCGGCCGGACCACTTCGGAGGGGCCGTTTCGGCCGCTCGCCGGCCGGGGTGCGGATGTACGTGCCGGGCGAGTCCGCCCTTGGCGCCGGGGGCGCGATCCGCGCCGTCGCCGAGGGCCGCGACTGCCGTCGCACCCCTTTCACCTGGACGAAGTCCGGCGGTCGGATCGTCGAAGATCAATGGAAAGAGACTTAAGCCCCGCTAAAACCGGCCGGACACATCGCCCATTAACCAGACGCAACGGTGTCGAATCGCTCAGTTGACGTGGAGATGCACATTCCCTCCTGTCGTGAAACCGCGTTCACCCCGTAGTCGGATGCCATGTCCCGCCCATGACCGCATGGAGCAAACCAGGGCGAACCAATCGCCGTGCGCGTGTGAAGTCTTGGTTGTTGGAACGGGGTCGACCATTTGAAACCGTCGGTGCGGGAAGTTCTCCATGGCGAGGGGTTGTAGTCCAAAAGTTGGTGTGTCACGATTCGGTCTCGTGAGGGGCGGGGGATTGCTTTGAGTGGAGTCTCCTTCTTCTGCGGGTGTGACTGAAATAAAATCAGCGTAAGTACATGCACCATGCAACGGAATCACGGAAAGGGAGTCATGCCCTCCGATTCGAGCGGACGGCCTCCTGTGATCGCGCCGAATTCTGGCGAACGGGGATGTGCGTTGATAACCGGGGGCTCCCGTGGAATCGGGGCCTCCATCGCGAAGGCGCTGGCCGGGGACGGTCATCGCGTCGCCGTCAATTACCGCAAGGACGCCGAAGGCGCGGAGCGTGTCGTCGCGGAAATCGTCGAGCGCGGCGGTGCGGCCGCGTCGTTCCAGGCGGACGTGTCGGACGAGGAGGCGGTCGACCGGCTGTTCGGCTCCGTGGAGCAGGAGCTGGGCCCCGTGTCGGTGCTGGTCGGCAACGCGGGACGGCGTATTGACGGGGTGCTCCTGGGGGTGGACACAGCCGACTGGCGAGAGGTGCTGGACACCAATCTGTCGGCGGCCTTCTACACCACCCGGCGAGCGCTGGGGCCCATGGCGCGTGCCCAGTTCGGGCGCATCATCATCCTGGGATCGCTGCTCGGCGACCGTACCCTGCCCGGTATGGCGAGCTACTCCGCGTCCAAGGCCGGACTGGAGGGATTCGCCCGGTCGGTGGCGCTGGAGGTGGCCCACCGGGGCATCACGGTGAACGTCATCGCGCCGGGTCTCGTGGACACCGAATTCGTCGATGACCTCGACCTCACCGAGGAATGGATACGCAACACCATTCCGGTGCGGCGGGCGGCGAGACCGGACGAGATCTCCTCGTGCGCGCGTTTCCTGGCCTCGGCCGAAGCCGGCTACATCACCGGATCGACCATCGCCGTGGACGGCGGCCTATCGTGTTCCGCTTTCTCTCTCCCGCGTCGAAACCGCTGACGCAACCTACTTCCTGGAGGATATGACGTGGCGACCAAGGAGCAGATTCTTGAGTTCGTGATCGACTCTCTGGCACGTTTTGACCTTGAGGCTTCGAGTATTACACCCGAGGCGACCCTCGAATCCCTCGACATCGACTCCCTCGACCTGGCCGAACTCGGTCAGGCGGTAAGGAAGGAGTTCTCCGTCGATATCAAGCCCAAGGATTTCCGTGATGTGACCACGATCGATGACGCGCTCTCGGTCGTCTATCTCAAGGCCGGCTTGGAGTGAGCCGGGACATCGTAGTCACGGGGATCGGCGCTGTTACCGCGCTCGGCGACGGAGTTGCCGCACTGTACGAACGGTCGCTCAGAGGTGAGAGCGGGCTGCGTGACGGTGAGGGCAGGTGCTCGGCCTTCGAGCCGACGAAGGTGCTCACCCGGAAGGAAGTCCATCGGACGGATCGTTTCTCCCAGTTCGCGATCGTGGCCTGCGACGAGGCGGTCAAGCAGGCCGGATGGGACAGGGGTCTGCCGTACCGGTCCGAACGGGTCATGTCGATCATCGGCTCCGGGGTCGGGGGTATCGAGACAGCCGAGCAGCAGATGGCACTCATGCGGGAGCAGGGCCCGGACTATGTGTCAGGGCTGACCGTTCCCATGCTGATGGCCAACGCCCCGGCCGCTCAGATCGCCATTCGACACGGCCTGCACGGCGAGGCGTACTGCGTGACGTCGGCCTGTGCGAGCGGTGCCCAGGCCATCGGCGCGGGGATGCGGGCGATCAGGAGCGGCGAGGCCGACGCGGCCATCGTCGGCGGCGCCGAAGCCTCGCTGTCGGGTTTCACCCGCGCGGCATTCCTGAACGCGGGCGCGATGTCGCCGACCGGAGAGTCGGTTCCCTTCGCGAAGGACCGGGACGGATTCCTGATGGGGGAAGGGGCCGGCATCCTGGTCCTGGAGTCCGCCGAAGGCGCCGCGGCACGGGGCGCGCGGCCGCTCGGCAAGGTCATCGGGTACGGCGCCACCTGTGATGCGCACCATCTGACCGCACCGGCGCAGGACGGGCAGGCCGCGGTCGGCGCCATCCGCGTCGCGCTGGAGGACGCCGGTCTCGAGCCGGGCGACATCGACTACGTGAACGCGCACGGCACCGGGACGCCGATGAACGACCGCCTGGAGATCGCCGCGTTGCGGACCGTTTTCGGCGACGCGCTCGCCTCGATCCCCATCTCCTCGACGAAGTCGTGCGTCGGCCACCTCATGGGCGCGGCAGGGGCCGTGGAGGCGATCGTGACGTTGCGGGCGGTGGCGGCCGGCGTCGCCCCGCCGACGGTGGGCCTGTGCAACCCGGACGACGAACTCGAACCCCTTGCCCACGTACATCACGCGACCCCACTGCGGGCCGGAGGGGACGGCGGTCACACGGCCATCTCCACCTCGTTCGGCTTCGGCGGTCACAACAGCGTTCTCATTCTGAGCGGTCCGGAGCGGCCGGAACGATGACCCTGCGACTGCAAGGCCGCACCTACCTCGTCACGGGCGTGCTGACGGTGGACTCCATCGCCTGGCACGTCGCCGCCGGGCTGCAGGACCTCGGCGCGGAGGTCATCCTCACGACCCATGGCCGCTCACGCCGGCTCACGGAGCGTGCGGCTGCCCAACTGCACGACCCCGTGGAGATTCTGGAGCTGAACGCCTCCGACGAGGGCGACTTCACGCGGCTGCGCGCCACGCTCACCGAGCGCTGGGGGCGGCTCGACGGGGCCGTGCACGCCATCGCGGCCGCCCCCTCCGACGCCCTGAACGGGAACTTCCTGACCACACCGGCGGCGAGTGCCGAAGCGGCCTTCCGGGTGAGCGCTTACTCTTTCCACGCGCTCACCACGGCCCTGCTCCCGCTCCTGGAGAGGAGCCCGCACGGCGGAAGCGTCGTGGGGATCACCTTCGACGCCACGGTCGCCTACGCGCGCTACGACTGGATGGGTGTCGCCAAGGGGGCGTTGGAGGCCGTCAACCGCTACCTCGCGCTCTACCTGGGGCGTTCCGGGTGCCGGTCCAACCTCGTCGCCGCGGGACCGGTGGAGACGGTGGCAGGGACGGGCCTCGACTGCCTGCCCGACCTGCTCACCAAATGGCACAGGGAGGCCCCCCTGGCCTGGCCGGGGACATCCGCCGAGCTCATCGTGGGTCCGGTCCTCTTCCTCCTGTCCGACCTGGCCAGGGGGGTCACGGGGGAGATTCTGCACGCGGACGGCGGGGTTCACGCTGTCGGATTGGAGATGGCGTGACAGTCGTTCAGGGCTCCGACCGCACCGTGCCGTGGGGTCTCGTCCACAAGGCGTCCGTCGAGAACGTGTTCATCACCGGCGTCGAGGCCACCGGCGCCGACGTCTACGCGGCAACGGCCCGGCTGCCGCTGCTCAACCGTCTGTTGAACGACTCACCGGACTCGCCCTTCGACCTCCTCGCGCTCACCGAGATCATCCGCCAGGCCGGTGAGGTGATGATGCACCTCCACTTCGGGGTCGGCCCGGACACCCGGTTCATCATCCGGTCCGTCGATCTCGCCCGGGAGCCGTCCGCCCCGCCGTGGCACGGCAGTCCCGAGCTCCGGGTCGACCTCCGCCTGGCGAACGTCCGCAAGCGCAGCGACGGCAGTCCGCGCAGCATCGCAGGCACCGCTGACTTCTGGCACCGGGACCGGCGGGTGGCCACGTTCGCGGGCACCACCCAGTTCCTGGACGCGGACGCATACGACTCGATGCGTGAGGGTGCGCGGCCGAACTCCGCCCACCCCTCCCTGACCGGCTCGCGGCTCGCACCCGAGAGGGTGGGCCGTACCCACCCGCAGGACGTACTCGTCGATCACCTGTCCGTCACTGGGGAGGACGCCACCGCCGAGCTGGCCCTGGCCGTCGACCACCCTTTCTTCTTCGACCACGAGGTCGACCACTACCCGGGGACCGCGCTCCTGGAAGCGTGCCGCCAGGCCTCGGTCGCCCTGACCGCACGGGTCCTCGGCAGCCCGCCCCGACTCGTGCGGGCGCTGGCGTGGAAGACCCGGTTCACAGGGTTCGGTGAGTTCTCCGCGCCGGTCCACTGCTCCGCCCGCGTCCTAGCGCGCGACGGATCCACCGTCGTGTGCATGGCCCGCCTGACGCAGTCGGACGAGGTCATCGTCGAAACCGAGGTCACATGCGGAGGGCCCGAATGAGTGAGAGCCCTCCCCGGAGCGATGTGCTCGACGTCGAGATGAGGGACAACCTCGCCCTGGTCACGCTCAACCGGCCGGAGCAGGGAAACGCTCTCTGCGAAGAGCTGATGTTCGCGTTGAAGGACGCGACCGGCTGGCTCGTGTGTCAGCCGCAGCTGCGCGGTGTCGTCATCACCGGAGCGGGCGGAAGCTTCTGCGTCGGCGCCGACCTGAGGGAACACCAGGCGATTCTGGACAGTGGGCAGCGCCTGACGCCTGAGGAGTACTGGCAGCGGTGGCAGCTGCCCCTGACGTCCATCGTCCGCAGTCTGCAGGAGCTGCGCTGTCCGGTGATCGGGGCGGTCAACGGCCAGGCCGCGGGCGCAGGGTTCGCGCTGGCGCTCGCCTGCGACATCCGGATCGCGGCCCGACGGGCTGCCTTCAACTTCGCGTACGGAGGTATCGGCGCCTCCACGGACGCAGGGATGTCCTGGTTCCTGCCGCGGATCGTGGGTCACGCCCGAGCGGTCGAACTTCTGATGGAACAACCCGTTTTGAGAGCACCGGCCGCCCGGGACGCGGGTCTGGTCAACCGTGTGGTGGAGGAGGGCGCGTTCCTGGCGGCGGTCTGGGAGTACGCGGAGGAACTCGCCGCCAAGGCGCCGCACGCGGTGCGCAACGCCAAGCGTCTGGTCCGCTCGGGCTGGCAGATGCCTTTGGAGGAGTTCCTGGCCGCCGAGGCGGACGTCTTCGTCGCCGGGCTCTACACCGACGACATCCGCCGCGGCATCGCGGCACGCCTCACCGGAGAGTGGCCCGTCTTCACCGGGAGGTGAACCGCATTGATGCCGACTGCCAACGTGCGCCTCGGCCGGTTCTCCGGCCGGCGGAGCCAGGATGCCCACCCGCGGTCCGTCCAGGTGGTGGCGCGCCACCTCGGCCTGCCCGCCGGCCGGGTGGGGTGGGTACGGTGCGCCCGAAGGCCGGCGAGGCCGACGGGCCTGTCCCGCACCGTGTGGACTCCCGCGGACGTCGGACTCCTCGACGGGTACCACTCCGCCGTCGCCCGACGGAGCGCATGTGCGGAGGTGGTCCCCCATGAAGTCCCTTGACGAGGCGCTCCCGTTGCTGGGCATCGTGCGCACGGACGGGGCCGCGATACCCCTGCGCGGCCTGGTCCAGAGTGCCCCGCACGCTCCCGTCCTGCTCATCGCGCCCGCGATGGGCACACCCGCGCGGTTCTACCGGAAGTTCGTCAAGAACCTCTACCGGGCCGGCCTCACCGCGCTCACCATGGAGTTCCGCGGCCAGGGGGAGTGCGAGCCGAAGTTCGTCCGCGGCGTCCGCTACGGCTACCGCGAACTGGTCGAGGTGGACCTGCCCGCGGTGGTCCGCACCGCGCAGGGCCTCTTTCCGGACGCTCCTCTGTTCCTCACGGGGCACAGCCTGGGCGGCCAACTGAGCCTGCTGCACGGCGCATCGGGGCGGAGTCCCGGGCTCAAGGGGGTGGCGATCGTCGCCTCGGGCTCGGGCTGGTACCGGAGTTTCGGCGGAACGGCCGCGCTCAGGATCCTCGTGCGGGGCCAGCTCGCGCTGGTGATCTCCCTGTGCCTGGGGCACTGGCCGGGGGAGCGCCTGCGGTTCGGCGGACTCCAGCCGACCGGCCTCATCCGGGAGTGGACACGGCAGCAGCGCACGGGGCGCTACTCCGTCGACCGCTCCGCCGCCGACTACGAGGCGCTCCTCGCGGAGCTGCGGCTGCCGGTCTTCGCGGCGAGTGTGGAGGCGGACCCGCTGGCACCCCCCGGATCCGTGGACCACCTCCTGGACAAGGTGCGGAACGCGCCGGTCGTCCGGTGGCAGTTCACCGAGGCGGAGGCGCAAGGAGCGCCGCTGGACCACTTCAGATGGGTGCGGTGCAGTATGCCGCTCGCCCAGCGGCTGGCGGCCTGGACGGCGTCGGTCAACGGCTCGGAAGGGAAGGACGAGGGTGAACAGCGTGCCTACTGACGAACCGGTAGCAGTGGTCGGCGGCGGCTGGTCCGGCATCGCGACTGCGTGGTACCTCAAGAACGCCGGGGTCGACGTCGTGCTCTTGGACCAGGGGGAGAGCCTGGGCGGACGGTCCGCGAGTCAGTCCCTGGGACCCCGCACGGTGACGGCGGGCGGCAAGAACATCGGGCAGCAATACCACCACTTCCGCCAGTTCGTGGCCGGTCTCGGCGGCTTCGACTTCGAGTACTTCGGGGTCAACACATCGCGGATCGAGGACGGCAGGATCCAGACCTTCGACAAGAAGGACCGCCTCTGGAACAGCTACGCCTTCCTGCGCAAGGCCGGTGCGCGCGACGTGGTGCGCCTGTGCCGCATGATCCTGCGGACCCGCAGGGACAGTGCGAACCGGTTCATCGGCGGCCCCTACTTCCGGGGACTCGCGGACGCGGCAGGTGACCCCGATCTGTCGGAGTACTTCGGGGAGTACCTCCGGAGCGTGCTGGTCCGCCCGATGGTTCTGCGCATGAACGGCGCCGAGCCGGAGGAGTCGTTCCTGGGCACCTTCGGCTCCAACCTCGGGATGTTCCTGGACAGCTTCGAGCAGCTGACCGGCGGGTTCGAGCCCCTCTTCAAGACCTTCGGCGCTCAGGTGCCGGTCCGGCTGGGCACCACCGTGCGCGGACTGGTGGGGGAGGGGTCACGGATAGCGGGCCTGCGGTACCGGACCTCGGACGGTACCGAGGGAGAGTTGCGGACCTCGGCCGTGGTCCTGGCGATTCCGGCCGGCGCAGCGGCATCGCTCCTGGAAGACCAGGCGCCGGAACTCGCCGCGGAACTGCGGGGGATCAGATACAACCCGGTGGCGGTCGTCCTGGCGGAGTACGACGGCCCGGTCTTCGACGAGCGCGTGCGTGCTCTGGTGCTTCCCAAGGGAGGCCCGCTGGTCAACGCGGGCTCGTACGGAGTCGATGACCGGCACATCGTGCGCTACACCTTCAGCGGTGTGGAGGCCCGTGCGCTGCTCGCCGAGGGCGTCTCGAGTGATCGGCTGCTCGCCGTGGGCGAAACGGAGTTGGGACGCTACATCCCGGTGCGGCGACAGGTCGTCGACTCCGCCGCCCGGGTCTGGAGTGACGGACTCTGCTCCTACAGTCGCCGGCACGAGGCACGCCTCGCGCGGATCGGACAGCTGCTGCGGGGGTGCCCGGGCCTGCACCTGACCGGCGACTACTGGACCGGCAGCTCGATCGAGGCATGCTTCCGCACCGCGCGCCAGACCGTGACCGAGGGGTGGTCATGACCGGAACACTGCCCGCTGTGACCGGACCGTCTTCCTTGGATTCGCGGTTACCGACCGGGTTACCGACCGGGCGGGAATTTACGAGATTTCTCTTGCGGAGAAGGGTGCATTCCAGACCCATGGAGTCTTGTGCATCTGGCCGTACGGCCATGTGCAAGCTCTGTATGCCCTCTTTGGATTACTTAGGGTAACTGGATGCAGGGCCGCGCTGCGGCGGCATCCTATTGACCCTGAGTAATATTCAAAGAATGGTCTTGCTGACTGGCCTCGGGCTGTGTCAAGCTCGCACTGCAAACGGCGGGGGCCGCAATCGCGTGGCCGTTGCCGCCGTTTCGGAGTGACTAGTTTGGAGCGCCTTCATGGCGCCGCGAAACGGAATCTATGTAGGGAAAACATGCGCTCCCAATCAAGTGAACTGCGGCTCGCGGACACTCCGATCGCCATCGTCGGAATCGGATCCGTCTTCCCGAATTCCAGCGACATGGGTGACTTCTGGCAAAGGGTGGTCGAGGCAGAGGACTGCATACGGGACGTTCCCGATTCGCAATGGTCGACCGATCGGTACTTCGATCCGGATCCCATGGCGCGGGACAAAACCTATTCGCGGCGCGGGGGTTTTCTGCCCGACGTGCAGTTCGACGCGATGGGCCTCGGCATTCCCCCCACGCTCCTGCCGTCAACCGACATCGTTCAACTGCTCAGCCTCGTCGTCGCCCGGGACCTGCTGCGTGACGCGGGGACCGAGGGCTCGTCCTGGTACGAGCCTTCGCGGACGGGCGTGGTCCTGGGCATCAGCGGTTCCCTGTCGGCGACCATCCCGCTCAGCTCCCGGATGCAGGCACCGATCGTGGCCGACGCGGCGCGCAGCATCGGCCTGTCCGAGCGCGATGCCGGCGAGATCGCCGAGCGTTTCACAAGGGCGTTCGTCGAATGGGACGAGGCGTCCTTTCCCGGGCTGCTCGGTAATGTGGTGGCGGGGCGCATCGCCAACCGGCTGAACCTCGGCGGAATGAACTGCACGGTCGACGCCGCCTGTGCGAGTTCCCTCGCGGCGATCGAAGTCGCGGTGCGTGAACTGGCGGCCGGGCGGCAGGACATGATGGTGACCGGCGGTTGTACCGTCGATAACACGGTCTTTGCCTATATGGCTTTCTCCAAGACTCCCGCACTTTCCCTTTCGGGAAACGTGCGGCCTTTTGATGAATCCGCCGACGGGACCCTCCTCGGTGATGGGATAGGCATGCTCGCCCTGCGCCGGCTCGAGGACGCCGAGCGCGACGGCAACAAGATCTACGCGGTGATACGAGGCCTTGGCACCGCCAACGACGGCCGGTCCGGAAGTATCTACGCCCCCCAGAAGAAGGGGCAGATCCTGGCTCTGCGCCGCGCCTACGAGGACGCCGGCGTGCCGGTATCGTCGGTCGGCCTTTTCGAGGCGCACGGAACCGGCACCAAGACGGGTGACAGCGTCGAACTCTCGGCGCTCACGGAATTCATCCGGGAAACCACCTCGGAACCCAAATTCGCCGCGATCGGAAGCGTCAAGTCGCAGATCGGCCACACCAAAGCCGCGGCGGGCGCGGCCGGCATCATCAAGACGGCGCTGGCACTGAACCAGAAGATCCTGCCCCCGACCATCAACGTCACACAGCCGCTGGGGGCGACCGCAGAGGAGGACAGCGGGATCTACGTCAACGTGCTCGCGCGACCGTGGATCTACGAGCCCGGACGCCCGATCCGACGGGCCGCCGTCTCCGCCTTCGGGTTCGGCGGGACGAACTACCACTGCGTACTGGAGGAGTACACGACCCGCGGTCAGCGGCCGTCCGTTCTGGCACCGGCTGTGCGCACGGCCCTGTGGCACGCACCGGACGCCGGGCGACTGGCGGAGAGGCTCGCAGGGCACCCCCCGGCCGCCGACGGCGCGGCCATTCCGGCCGGAGACCTCAGGATCGGCTTCGTCCACCGCAGGCAGGAGGAGTTCGAGAAGCTTCGGGCGAGTGCCGAACGCATGGTGCGCGAGCGACCGGAAGCCGAGACGTGGAGCGATCCGGCCGGAATCACAGGCAGGCGCGGGGCGCTTCCCGGGTCGGCCAAGGTCGCGGCCCTGTTCGCCGGTCAGGGGAGCCAGTACGTCAACATGGGGCGGACCGCGGCTCTGGCCGTGCCCCCGGTGCGCGAAGCCTTCGACAGCATGGCCATGTACGTGTCCGGCCGGTCGGCCGTGTCGCGCGCGGTCTTCCCGCCTCCCACCTTCGGCAAGGGCGATCAGCAGCAGAGCGAGCTTCTGCAGCAGACACAGAACGCCCAGCCGGCGATCGGGGCGCTCTCCGTCGGCCAGTACAACTGGCTGCGCGAACTCGGCTTCTCCCCGGACGGTTTCCTCGGACACAGCTTCGGCGAACTCACGGCCCTGTGGGCCGCGGGCGTTCTCACCGAGAAGAGGTTCTTCAAGCTGGCCGGTGCGCGAGGCCGGGCGATGGCTGCTCCCGCGACGGGCGACTCCGGCGCCATGGCGGCGCTCAGCGCACCCAGGAGCACCGTGGACGAACTGGTGCGGGCTCACCCCGACACCCGGATCTGCAATATCAACGCTCCCGAGCAGTTCGTCGTCGGTGGAGCCACCGGACAGATCGAGAAGCTCGTGGCCGAGGCCGGAGCCCAGGGGATCACCGCGTCGCTCCTCCCGGTGTCGGCCGCGTTCCACACCCCGTTCGTGGAGCACGCGGTGGACGCCTTCCGTGAGGCCGTCGGGTCGACCGACTTCCAGGCGCCCGACCGGCCCGTCTACGCGAACACGGCGGGAGCCTCCTACGGTGCGGACCCGGCCCGGAACAAGTCCGTCCTGGTGGAGCAGTTGCGCAACCCGGTCGACTTCTCGGGGCGGATCACCGAGATGTACGACGCGG
Organism: Streptomyces sp. NPDC048211; assembly: GCF_043202315.1. Classification (NCBI taxonomy): domain Bacteria; kingdom Bacillati; phylum Actinomycetota; class Actinomycetes; order Kitasatosporales; family Streptomycetaceae; genus Streptomyces; species Streptomyces sp. NPDC048211. The sequence continues at coordinate 51,295 of NZ_JBIDAD010000009.1, read as the reverse complement.
GGTTCCGGGTCTTCGTCGAGTTCGGGCCCAAGTCCGTGCTCTCCGGGCTGGTCAAGCGCACCCTGGCGGACAAGCAGGTCGTGTGCCTCTCGGCCGACAAGGGGCCGCGCGCCGACGCCGACCGGTCCCTCAAGCTGCTCGCACTCCAGCTGCGCGTCCTGGGACAGCCCGTCGACGCCATCAGCCGCTACGACCGGAGCGTGGACACGCGGCCCGTCACAAAGGGTGCGGTCCGCCTGACCGCGAAGAACTTCGTACCGGAGCAGAAGAGTGCTGCGTATCAGCAACTGCTCGCCACACCTCATGTGTTGACCTCCGCCGCCGCAGAGGCGTCATCGGAGTCCGGACCGGCCGCCGTTCCTCCCGGCCAGGACGAACGCGTGGGGGTTTCTCTGGAATCAGACAGCGGGCCGGCCACTTACGACGATGGAGCTGAAGTGTCGATCAGTACGAGCCAATTGCTGGCGAAGCATGTGGCGCTGTCCCAGGGGTACCTCAACGGGCAGCTGCGCGTTGCCCAGGAGATGATCGCCGATATAGCCGGGCAGGTTTCCACCGCCCCTGCCGAGGACGTCCGGGAGTCGTTGCATCTGCTGCAACGCTACAACTCCCTGATTCTCGAAGGGCAGGAGCAAGGGAACCACGCCATCACCGCCCTGCTCAACGGAACCGATTTCTCGGTGCCGGTGCCGGTGCCGGTGCCGGTGCCGGTGACACCCCCCGCGGCCCCGGTGGCCTCGCCGCTCTCGGCGGTCAGCCCCGTGCGGGTGCCGCAGCAGCCGACCCCCGAAAGGCAACCGCGGCCCGAGCCGGTGGCTGCGGTCTCAGCGGTGGCGGTGGCGGAGGCGCCGGTTGTGGTGGAGACGCCCGCAGTGGTGGAGGCGCCGGTTGTGGTGGAGACGCCTGCGCCGGCTGCGGTGCCGGCTGTGGTAGCTCCGGTGGTTGATTCGGCTGCGGTGGTGCGGGCGCGTGAGGCGTTGTTGGCGGTGGTGTCGGAGAAGACCGGCTACCCGGTGGACATGCTGGATGCGTCGATGGACATCGAGGCGGACCTCGGTGTGGATTCCATCAAGCGGGTGGAGATCGTGAGTGGTCTGCAGGGGATGTTCCCGAGGATCCGTGAGATGGATACCCAGCGGATCGGTGAGCTGAGGACGCTCGACGACGTCGTGAACGTGCTGATCGCCTCGGATACCGAAGCGGACGGGGCGGAGCCCGAGTCGGTGGCTGCGGTCTCAGCGGTGGCGGTGGTGGAGGCGCCGGTTGTGGTGGAGACGCCTGCGCCGGCTGCGGTGCCGGCTGTGGTAGCTCCGGTGGTTGATTCGGCTGCGGTGGTGCGGGCGCGTGAGGCGTTGTTGGCGGTGGTGTCGGAGAAGACCGGCTATCCGGTGGACATGCTGGATGCGTCGATGGACATCGAGGCGGACCTCGGTGTGGATTCCATCAAGCGGGTGGAGATCGTGAGTGGTCTGCAGGGGATGTTCCCGAGGATCCGTGAGATGGATACCCAGCGGATCGGTGAGCTGAGGACGCTCGACGACGTCGTGAACGTGCTGATCGCCTCGGATACCGAAGCGGACGGGGCGGAGCCGGAACCCGGCGGGACGGAAGCAGTGGCCGAGGACGAACCCGGATCGGGAGTCGGCCGTCTCCAAGTCGCCTACGACACCGTGGGCGAGGTGGTGACCCAGGGAAAAGCATTCGCGCCGCGGTCAGCGGCGCTGCTGGTCGATGACGGTTCCGCGCACACCCGCGGTGTGGTCGACGAACTCCTGAGCATGGGCCTGCGGCCGCATCTCGTCGCGCTGCCGGGGGTCTCGCCGGGCGCCGGGAGCGTACCGGTCACCCGCCTCGGATCGTGGGACGAAGCGGCGCTCGCCGAAGCCGTCGAGGACGTGGTCAGGCGGGCAGGCCGGCTGGACCTGTGCGTGCAGATGGCCGGCGGGGGAGTGGCGACCGTCGCGCACGCCGTCGAACGCCTCGCCCACGTGGTCCTCCTGGCGAAGCTGACGCAGGAGCACCTTCTGGCGACCGCCGGGGACGAGCGCTCCGGCTTCGTCGTCATCACCAACCTGGACGGTGCTGCCGGCCTCGACGGCGGCTCGCTGCCGGCCGGAATGCTGGGCGGGCTGACCGGCCTGACCAAGACGTTGGCCGTCGAGTCCCCCGGACTGTTCTGCCGGTCGATCGACATCGCGCCGGGACTCGACGACGAGACGGTCCGCGCCATCGTGAACGGTGAGCTGAACGACGTGGACACCGCGCTGCGCGAGGTCGGGCGGGACGGCCGGCGGCGGACCGCCCTGACGTTCGCCCCGGCAGGGGTGCCGGCGCAGGCAAGCGGCCGGGCGGACGGCGGATCGCCCAACGCGTCGGACGTGTTCGTCATCACCGGAGGGGCCAGGGGAGTGACGGCTGAGTGCGTCGCGGCGTTCGCCGCCGAGTACCCCTGCGAGCTGGTGGTCCTGGGCCGTACCGCGCTGGAGGGGGAGCCGGAGTGGGCCACGGGCTGTGAGGGCGCCGAGTTGAAGGGGCGCATCATCGGGCGGGCCAAGCGGAGCGGCGCGAAGGTCAGCCTCCCCGAGATCGAGCGACGCTATCGGACCCTGCTCGCCCAGCGCGAGATCGCGGCCAACCTGGCCCGGTTCCGTGCCGGTGGCGCCCGGGTGACGTACCACGCGGTGGACATCCTGGACGCGGGCGCGGTCAAGGAGGCGCTGGGGCCCTACCAGGAGCGGATCAGCGGGGTGATCCACGGCGCGGGCCTGCTGGCCGACCGGCTCATCGTCAAGAAGAAGGCCGAGGAGGTCACCGCCGTGCTGGCGACCAAGCTGGTCGGACTCGACAACGTACTGACGTCGCTCTCGGCGCAGCGCCTCAAGCACATCGTGCTGTTCTCGTCGGTCGCGGGGCTGTTCGGGAACCGCGGCCAAGCCGACTACGCGGTGGCGAACGAGGCGCTGAACCGGACGGTGGCCGCACTCAGGCGCGAGGGACGCGCCGAGCGTGTCCTCTCCATCAACTGGGGCGCGTGGGACGGGGGAATGGTCACCGCGGAGCTTCGCAAGATGTTCGAGGACCGCGGTGTCGTCCTCATACCGCAACGCGTCGGAGCCGAGATGTTCGCCGAGCAGTTCTCCCCGGGGCGGAGCCGGGACACGATCGTCATGATCGGTCCGACGGTCGGGCCCGCGGGCCTCGACCCGCTGATGTCCACGTCCGTGGACGGCGGGTCCGGTACAGCGCGGCGGGCCGGTACCGCTGCCGTGGCCGGGAGCTGATCGCCATGGCGAACGGGCAGAGGTACGCGGTCGTCGGCATGGGGTGTCTGTTCCCCGAAGCCGCGACGGTGGAGGAGTTCTGGCGGAATCTGAACGACGGCCGGGACAGCCGCACCGACGGCACCGAGGAGATCTTCGAGCGGGGCCGGCCGGGCGGCCCGGCGGCCCGGCCGGGGGACAAGCACCGGATCTACAACACCCGCGGGGGCTTCGTACGCGATTTCACGTTCGACCCCACCGGTTACCGGCTGCCGGCCGACTACCTCTCCGCGCTCGACCGTATCTTCCAGTGGTCGCTCCATGCGTCCCGCGACGCTCTGAGCGACGCCGGATACGACCTCGGCGACGCGGCCGGCGGCCGTACGGGAGTCGTGCTGGGCAACGCGGGCTTCCCCTCGCTCCTGTCCACCCGGCGCGGCTCGGACCGATGGCTCGCCTCGGTCGGACGCGGCCTGACCGAGGCCGGGTTCGACCCGGGCGAGGCGCTTTCGGGCGGGGCAGGCGGTGACGGCGACCCGCTGGCCGCCGCGCACAACCTGTGGGTCGGGGGCATGCCGGCCCGGGTCGTGGCGGCGGCGCTGGGCATCGGCGGTCCGCAGCTCGCGGTCGACGGTGCCTGCGCCTCGGGGCTGTACGCACTCAAACTGGCCTGTGACCACCTGTCCGTCGGCCGGGCCGATGTGATGCTCGCGGGTGCGGTGGGCGGCCAGGAACTGGTGGGCCTGCACCTGGCGTTCTCGGATCTGCGGGCCTACCCCGAGGACGGCCGGAGCCAGCCGTTCGACGCCCGTTCCAGCGGGGCGCTGACCGGCCAGGGCGCCGGCATGCTGGTGGTGAAGCGGCTCGCGGACGCCCGACGCGACGGCGACCGGATCCACGCGGTCATCGAGGGCTCGGCCCTGACCAATGACGGCGCCGGCCGTCACACGCTCGTACCTCAGCGCACCGGCCAGGTCGACGCCTACCGGCGTGCCTACCAGGACGCCGGCGTGGACCCGTCCGCCGTGCAGTACCTGGAGTGCCATGCCACCGGGACACAGGTAGGGGACGGCGTCGAGCTGTCCGGCATCACCGAGTACTTCGGCGCCGACGGCACCATCCCGTACTTCGGCTCCGTCAAGTCCAACCTGGGGCACCTGCTGACCGGGGCGGGCATGCCCGGACTGATCAAGACGATCCTGGCGATGCGGCACGGAGTCATACCGCCCACCCCGGGGGTGACCGAACCGCTCGCGGGCGCGCAGGGCCGCCTCGTGCGGGCGTGCACCCCGTGGCCGCAGGACGGGCGACCGCGCACTGCTGCGGTGTCGTCCTTCGGATTCGGCGGCACGAACGCCCACGTGGTCCTCGCCGAGCCTCCCACCGCGGACGCCACGGCACCGGAGGGGCCGGAAGAGCCGCGCGCACTGCCGAAGCTCGACATCGTGGGCCTGGGATGCCACGTCGGCCCCTTCACCGACGTCGGCGAGCTGGAACGCGCGGTGTACGAAGGGCGCGACGGATTCGGGCCCCTGCCCGAGCGGCGCTGGCGCGGGCTCGCCCCCGACCGGCCCCTGCCCGACGGCGCGTACGTCAACTCCTTCGACTGCGACGCGGCACGCCTGCGCATCCCGCCGATCGACCTGGAAGGCTTCAACGACCAGCAGCTGCTCTTCGTGCGCGTCGCGGAGGAGGCCCTGCTGGACGCGGGCTACCGGCGGCACGGCGAGAACGGGGGCCAGCCGCCCGCCCGGCGGGTGGCGGTGATCGTAGCCGCGGACATGAACGCGGTGGGGCACTCCTACGCAGCGCGGCACGACGTGGCCGAGGTGCTGCGCCGGCGCTGCGAGGAGCTCGGGCAGACCGGCGACGCGGAAGCCGTGGCGGAGCTGATGGAGGCGGCGCAGCGGGGGATCGGCGACGGCTGGTCACCCAACGCGGTGCTGAGCTATCTGGGCATCACCGCCACCAGGGTGTCGTCGCTGTGGAACTTCACCGGGCCGGCGTTCACGGTCGCGGCCGACAGCGCGGGCGCGGCGACCACACTGGAGTCCGCCGCGCTGATGCTCCTGGACGACTCGGTCGAAGCGGTGCTGGTCGGGGCGGTCGACTTCACGGGCAACGTGGAGAACATGCTCGCGCGCTTCGGGCTCTCGGCCTACGGCGCCGAGCCCGGACTCGGGCTCGGCGGCAAGGGCGGCTGGCGGGCCGGCGAAGGCGCCGCGGCACTGCTGGTCACCCGCGCGGGCGACCGGCGGACGGCCGGGCGTCCCGTGTACGCCACGATCGACTCGCTGGCGATACGGTACGCGCCCGCCCCGACCGTGGGTCCGGCCGCCGACGGCGAGCAGGTCAGGGCCGCCGCGCTGGAAGCGCTGGCCGGCGCCGGGGCCGAGCCGGGTGACGTCGACTATGTCGAACTGCACTCGACGGGCGTCCCCGCCCAGGACGCCGCCGAGCTGGAGGGCCTGGCCCGGATCTGGGACGCGGCCGGTGACGGGGAACGGACGACGGCGCTGGGGGCGGTCTCCGCCAACGTGGGGGACACCCAGCTGGCAGCGGTCCTGGTCAGCATCGTCAAGGCCGCGCTGTGTCTGCACCACGCCTACCTCCCGGCGGTCCCGCACTGGTCGGGCCCCTCGGACCGCTTCCTCGGCCTGCTGTCGGATTCGGCGTTCTTCGTGCCCGAGCGGAGCCGCCCCTGGCTGCGTGCCGCGCACCAGGGCCCGCGCCGGGCGCTGGTGAGCGGCCTCGGGACCGGTGGCGCGCACGTCGGTGTCGTGCTCTCGGGCAGCTCGCTCCGTGGCGACGTCACGGCAGCCGAAGGCCCCGGCATCCACGGTCAGATGATCGTGGCGGTGGGCGGAGCGGACTTCGCCGAACTCATGAGCCGCGTCGCCGCGGTACGCGACGCGGCGGCAGACCGGGCCGAACTCGGGCGGGTCGCCCGGGACGTCGCCGTACGGCCCGGGCACGGCCACCGGCTGGTCCTCTGCGCCGCCGACCACGCCGTCCTGCGGCGCGAGGCCGACCGCGCGCTGGCCATGGTGCCGCAGGCACACGGGGCGGGCACGGAGTGGACCACCCCGGCCGGGAGCTACTACACACCCGCGCCGATCGGAGCCGAGGGCAAGGTCGCGCTGGTGTTTCCCGGCATGCTCAGCGCGTACCCGGGTGTCGGAGCGGAACTGTTCCGCGCCCTGCCGGGCATGCTGCCCGTCGCCGAGGCCGCGGTGGACGACGCGGGCGAGCTGATGCGCGCCGATCTGCTCCATCCGCGCCGCATCCGCCCGGCCGACCCGGACGAGGAGGCGGCGGCGACCACGGCGCTCATGCGGGACTTCTCCTCCATGGTGGACATCGGCAGCTCGTTCGCGTGGCTTCAGACCCAGGCACTGAGGCAGCTCCTGGACGTGCCCGTGCACGGCGCCTTCGGCTACAGCCTCGGCGAGTCCAGCATGCTGTACGCGCTCGGCGCCTGTTCGCCCGCGTCGCACGGGCCGGAGCAGCGCGCCCGGCTCACCGAGGTGTTCCAGGGCCGGTTGAGCGGACCCAAGTCCGCCGTCCGCGAGGCGTGGCACCTCCCGCCCGGCACGGCGGACGACGACGTCTGGTCCGGGTTCGTCCTCTTCGAGGACTCGGTGAAGGTACGCGACGCCGTCGAGCGCTACGACCGCGTCTACGTCACCCACGTCAACACCCCGAAAGAGGTGGTGATTTCGGGTGACCCTCAGCAGTGCCAGGCCGTCGTGGACGCGCTGGGCTGCCAGAGCCTGCCCAGCGGGGTGAGCCATGTACTGCACTGTCCGATCCCGGACGCGGCCGAACTGGCCGACTGTCTGCGCCGGCAGACGCGGCCGGTCGGCGCCGTGGAACTGTATTCGGCGAATGGTTACGCTCCGCTGAAGGACTTCGACGCTGCGCACATCGCCGAGAACAACGCGGCGACCCTGCGCCAGACGATCGACTTCCCCCGGCTGGTCGAGACGCTGTACGCGCGCGGCTACCGGTACTTCGTGGAGGCGGGCCCCGGCGGCACCTGCAGCAGATGGATCAAGGAGATCCTGCCGGGCCGGAGCCATGTAGCGGCATCCGTGGACCGGCGCCGTACCAGCGCGGCATCCGGGATCGGCCGTGTCCTGGCCCGGCTCGCCGCCCACGGCCTGCCGGTCGACCTCTCGCCCTACCTGCCCGCGCCGCCCACGGAAACCAAGCGGACGCTGTCCGTGCGTCAGATCACTCTAGGAGGACCTCCGGTGGCAGAGTCCGTGGCCGAAGAGAGCCGCGCAGCGATACAGCGGCTGCGGCCGGAAGGCAGGGCTCCCGAGGAGCACCCGGCCATCACCTTCCCGGGCCGTCCGCAGCGGACCGCGGCCCACGCGGTCCCGCGGTCCCGGCCGCCGGCCGGGGACGCTCCCGAGGCCCCCGTGCGGACGAAGCCGCCGGGCGTGATCCTCGACGAGCAGGACCTGCACGAGTTCGCCAACGGCGAGATCGGCAAGGCGTTCGGGGCGGCGTACGCGCCGATCGACCAGTACGAGCGCCGGGTCCGGCTGCCCGCCGAGCCCTACCACTTCGTCAGCAGGGTCACCGCCCTGGACGCCGAACTGGGCACGTTCGAACCGTCGTTCATCCGCACCGAGTACGACGTGCCCGCCGGCGCCTGGTACAGCGTCGACGGCCAGATGCCCTTCGGGGTGCTCGCCGAGGCCGGCCAGTGCGACCTCGTGCTCATCAGCTACATGGGGATCGACCTCGAGAACCAGGGCGAGCGGGTCTACCGGCTGCTCGACGGGTCGCTCACCGCGTACGGCTCCTCCGTCCGGGAGGGCCAGCGGATCCAGTGCGACATCCACATCAGCAACGTCCTGCGCACCAACGGGCCTACCCTGACGTTCTTCCACTACGACTGCTTCGTCGACGGCGAGCTCGCCTTCACCATGCGCAACGGCTGCGCGGGCTTCTTCACCGACCGTGAGCTCGCCGAGGCGGGCGGCATCATCGACGCCAAGTCCACCGGGACGAAGGCGAAGCCGTCAGGCCGTGCGGCGCGGGTCTCCGCCTTCAAACCGCTGGCCAGGACGGACCGCACGAAGCTGGACGGCGACGACATCGCCAAGCTCACCGAAGGCCGCTTCGCGGAGGTGTTCGGCCCCGGCTATCAGCAGGAACCGGGCGCCAACCACTCGCTGCGGCTGAACCCCACCCGGCTCCTCATGGTGGACGAGGTGCCTCGTATGGACCTCACCGGCGGCGCGCACGGCCTCGGCTCCTGCACGTCGATCAAGCGCCTCGACCCGGAGGAGTGGTACTTCAGCAGCCACTTCGTCGGCGACCCGGTGATGCCGGGAACGCTGGTCGCGGAGGGTGCCATGCAGGCACTCCAGGTGTACGGGCTGCACGCGGGCCTCCACCTGTGCCTGCCGGACGCCACATACCAGCCCATCAAGGGGCTGACCACCACGACCAAGGTGCGCGGCCAGATCAACCCGGCCACGAGCCGGATCCGCTACGAGATCGACATCGTCGACATCGGCCTGGTGCCCCGGCCCTTCATCATCGCCGACGTTCTGGTCCACGCGGACGAACTGCCCGTCGCGAAGATCAGCAACGTGGGCTTCCGGATCGTCGAGAAGCCCGGCACGCCGTTCCGTCCCGACCGGGAGGGACACACCCCGCGGGCGCTCGGCCGGCGCGGGGCGTCCGACGAGCCCACGCTGCTGAACGAGATGCACGTCGCTCATGTGGCCAAGGGCGACCACGCCATGCTGGGTGAGCAGTTCGAGGTCTGCCGCGAACTGCCCCGGGTGCCCAGGCTGCCCAGCGGTGAACTCTGCTTCGTGGACCGGGTGGTGCGCATCGACGGAGTCAGCGGTGCCATCAAGCCCGGCGACGTGATCGAGTCCGAGTACGACGTCCCGGCGGACAGCTGGTACTTCACCGAGAACAACCAGCGGTACATGCCGCACTTCGCTTACATGGAAGCCGGAGTCCAGCCCGGGGTGCTCGGACCGTACTTCCTCGGGACCACTCTGAGGTTCCCGGAGACCGAGTACTACCTGCGCAATCTCGGCGGGCACGCCACCGCGCTGCGCCAGGTCGATCTGCGCGGGAAGACGGTCCGTCAGCGGGTCAACATCCTGTCCAACGACGCCGTGGGCGGCGCGATCCTGCACCGCGCCGACTGGGAACTCTCCGTGGACGGGGAGGTCTTCTACACCGGGGAGCAGCTCTCCGGTTACTTCACCGGCGACCTGCGGGCAGGCAGTGTCGGCCTGGACCGCGGCCAGGCCGTCCCGCTCTGGCTGGACCAGGCACAGCTGCCGGCCGGCGCGGCCATCGAAACCGACCTGGACGAGCTCCGGGCACGGACCGGCTCGCTGCGCCTGGGCACCGGACGCCTGGACATGCTCGACGGCTTCACGTACGTCCCCGGGGGTGGCGTGCACGGCGCCGGTTATCTGCGAGGCCACCGCGATCTGAGTCCGGACGACTGGTACTTCCCGCTGCACTTCCACCAGGACCCCGTGATGCCGGGCTCGCTCGGCGCGGAGACGGTGTACGCGGGCCTGCGGGCCTACGCCATGTCCACCGACGTGGCCCGGGGGCGGCCCGACGCGCATTTCGACCACGCGCCCGGTGTCAAGGTGCAGTGGACCTACCGGGGCGAGTTCGCGACCACACACCGCCGGCTGGACTTCGAGGCGCACATCAAGGAGCTGCGGCAGGAGGACGGTCAGGTTCTCCTGATCGCGGACGCCAGCGTCTGGCGCGGCGAACTGCGCGTCTACGAATTCAAGGACATCGCCATCGCGGTGGTCACGGGGGGTGGTCAGAAGTGAGCCGGATACCGAACTGGCAGGGGGAGCGCGTCCCGAGGTTCGATGTCGACGGAGTGCGGGGCGAGCTGCGGCGGCTCCAGGACACCTGCCACATCGTCGCCGACGGCGACGCGGTCGGCGCGGTGTCCGGCGGAGGGGAGGCGGACGAAGGAGGCTTCGAACTCCTGGCATCCGTACCGCCGTTCCCGTCGGCCGTGCTCGGCTCGGCAGCGTTCCGCGAGGCGCACGGCGTGCGGCTGGCCTATATGACCGGTGCGATGGCGAACGGGATCGCCTCCGAGGAACTCGTCATCGCGATGGCGGAAGCGGGCCTGCTCGCATCGTTCGGAGCGGCAGGTCTTGCGCCGGACAGGATCGCCTCCGCGCTCAACGTCTTCGAGTCGAAGATCCCCGGTCTGCCCTTCGCCTGCAACCTGATCCACAGCCCGGCCGAGGCCGGTCTGGAGCGGGCCACGGTCGACCTCTACCTCGACCGGGAGGTCCGTCTGGTCGAGGCCTCCGCCTTCCTGGGCCTGACCGCGGAAGTGGTGCGTTACCGGGTGGCGGGCCTAGAACGCGACCAGGACGGCCGGGTCGTGGCGCGCAACCGCGTCATCGCGAAGGTCTCCCGGCCCGAGGTCGCCGCGCTGTTCCTGCGGCCCGCGCCTCGGGAGATCCTCGACACGCTCGTGGCCGAGGGCCGGATCAGCTCCCTCCAGGCGGAGTTGGCAGCCCGGGTGCCGCTCGCCGACGACATCACGGTCGAGGCGGACTCGGGCGGACACACCGACCGGCGCCCCGCGGCCGTGGTGACCGCCGCCGTGCTGCGACTGCGGGACCGGATCACCAGGGAGCTCGGCTACGTGTCGGTGCCCCGTGTCGGAGCGGCCGGCGGGCTGGGCAGCCCCGAGGGGCTGGCCGCCGCCTTCGCGATGGGCGCGGACTACGTGGTGACCGGTTCGGTCAACCAGAGCTGCGTGGAAGCCGGAACGTCACCGGAGGCCAAGGAACTGCTGGCCCGTGCCGGTGTCGCCGACTACGCGATGGCGCCCGCCGCCGACATGTTCGAGATCGGGGCCGAGGTCCAGGTCCTCAGAAGGGGGACCATGTACCCCATGCGGGCCTCCCGGCTGCGCGAGCTGTACCGGACGTACGACGGCCTCGGCGCCCTGCCGGACGCCGAGCTGCGCCGCTTGGAGAAGGACATGTTCCGCATGCCCGTGGACGAGGTGTGGCGGGAGTGCGCCGACTACCTCCGTACGCGCGAGCCCGCGCAGATCGACCGCGCGGCCAAGGACCCCAAGGTCAAGATGGCGCTGGTGTTCCGCTGGTACCTGGGCCTGTCGGCCCGGTGGGCGGTCCACGGGGACGCCGACCGCGTCCGCGACTACCAGGTGTGGTGCGGCCCGGCCATGGGCGCCTTCAACGACTGGGCGAAGGACAGCCGTCTCTTCCCGGTGGAGAACCGGACGGTGGCCGACGTGGCCGAGCAGCTCATGCGGGGTGCCGCCTATGTGTCCCGGCTGCGTCAGATCGGCGCCACGGGCGCCGTGCTGGCGAGCTCGCTGAACGACTACCGGCCGGCCCCGCTGCCGAGCTGACGACCCGAGACCGACCCGAAGCAGATCCGAAGCGAAGCGATGGAGATGACCCAAGTGACCCAGCACACGGCCGAGACGGTCGGCGGCGGCAACACGGACTACGCACGCGTGCTCGAAGAAGTACGGGAACTGATCGCCAACCACCTCAAGGTCCCCCTGGACGAGGTGACGCCCGAGACCCAGCTCCTCGACCTGCCGGGAGTCGACTCGCTCAAGCTGCTGCAGGGGCTGCTCGCGGTCGAGGACCACTTCGGGATCACCTTCGACGAGGACGAGGCCCCGGCAGTCCGCAGCATCGCCCAGGTCGCCGCGCTGGTCGCGGAAGCCGTGAACAGCGACCAGTCGTGACGCTGCGCTCACGGATCGCGGCCGTGGCCGTCCATCTGCCGGAGCGGCGCCTGGCCATCACGGACGTCGAGGAGGAGATGGCCGCCCGGAACCCGGACCTCGACCTGCCCCGGGGCCTGATCGAACGGTTCACCGGGGTACGCAACCGTTACGTCGCACCGCCGGACTGGGAGGCGTCCGACCTTGCGGTGGCGGCCGCACACAACCTCTTCGATCAGACCGGCCTCGGTGTCGGCGACGTCGACCTCATCGTCTTCGCCGCCGCGAGCGGCGACGTCCTCGAACCGGCCACAGCGCACATCGTCGCCGAGCGGCTGGGCGCGACCTGCCCGGTCTTCGACCTCAAGAACGCCTGCAACTCGGTCCTCAACGCCATCGAGATCGGCGACACGCTCATCCGGGCGGGCAGCTACCGGCGCATCCTGGTGGCCTGCGGAGAGGCTCCGACCCGGCTGCTCGGCAACACGGTGACCAGTGTCCAGGACTACGTGGAGAGCTGTGCCGCCCTGACCATGTCGGACGTGGGCGCCGCGCTGCTCCTGGAAGCGAGTGACGAGCCCGGTGTCCTCGCCCACAGGATGGGTGCCAACTCCCGGGCCTGGCGGGCCTCGGTCACTCCGATGACCACCAACGCCGAAGGACGGCTGGAGATCGGCCGGCTCAAGGTCAAGCCGATGAAGATGCTCAGGGCGCTGGCCGATACCGACTTCAGCCTGATCACCAAACTCCTCGCGGAGAACGACCTGACCATGGACGACTTCGCCCTCGTCTGCGTGAGTCAGATCTCGGTGCCGTACACCCGGCAGTTCTGCGAGAGCCTGGGCATTCCGGACGACAAGGTCCTGATCACGGTCGATGAGCACGGCTGCGCCAACGCGGCAAGTATCCCTCAGCAGTTGGCGGCCGCCTCGGCGTCCGGGCGCCTGCACGGAGGCGACCTGGTCTGTCTCATCGGGCTCGGCAGCGGACTGAGCTTCGGCGCCGTGGTCGTCCGATGGTGACCCGCTGAACCGGCCGTCCACATCGAAGCAATCAAACGAAGGGTTGAAGAGGGAATGGGAACAGCGGGCACGCAGGAGAGCTACAACGGCGCATCTCCCGACGCCATCCAGCACCACTACGACGTGTCGAACGAGTTCTACCGGGTCTGGCTGGACGAGAACCGCATCTACTCCTGCGCACTCTGGGAGGACGGCGACACCCTGGAGAGCGCCCAGCTGCGCAAGCTGGACTACTTCGTCGCGCAGACCGACGCCGCCGGCAGCGGCAGGGTCCTCGACATCGGCTGCGGCTGGGGCGGTCTCCTGCAGCGCATGAGCGACGTCCACGGGGTGGAGTCCACCGTCGGACTGACACTGAGCGAGGAACAGGCCGACGCCGCACGCGCCCTCGGACTGCCCGGCGCCGAGGTGCGCCTGGAGAACTGGATGGACCACCGGCCCACCGAGAAGTACGACGCGATCATCTCCATCGGCGCGTTCGAGCACTTCGCCCGCCGGGGACTGTCACGCGCCGAACGCGTCGCGGGCTACCGGGCGTTCTTCGAGAGCTGCCGCTCCTGGCTGCGCCCGGGCGGCCGTCTGGGCCTCCAGACGGTCGGCAAGGGCAACGTGGTCAAGCTCGACCGCGCGTACATCCGCGACATCGCGTTCGTCTCGGACGACATCTTCCCGGAGACCGAGCCGCCCCGGCTCTCCGAGATCCTGGAAGCCAGTGAGCTGATCTTCGACCCGATCGCGGTGCGCTTCGACGGCGCCCACTACGGGCGCACGATCAGGACCTGGCTGGAGCGCCTGCAGAAGAACCGGGCCGCCGCCGAGGCGGTGGCGGGCCCGGAGACCGTCCTCAAGTACGAGCGCTATCTGGAGGTCACCGCCCAGTCCTTCGAGAAGCGCTTCGCCAACCTGTTCCGCATCACCTTCGAATGACCGCCGGGTGACCGACCCGCAGTACGACCCGGCCCGGCCGATCAACCTCCAGGAGTTCCACTGATGAAGCCCGAGACAGACTTCGACCGAGGCACGGCAGTCCGCCGGGTCGGGGAGACGGGCGACCGGTTCCAGGCCGAACTGCGCACCGAATGGCTCAACCGCGGAATCGTGAACGGCGGGCTGCTGCTCGCCGTCGCGGCCCGGGCTCTGGGCGAACGGCTCCAGGAGGGCTCGCCCCATGTGGACCCGTTCGCGCTGAGCGCCCACTTCCTCAGCGGCTCGGCTCCCGGACCGGTCGAGATCGAGACCTCGGTGGTCCGCCAGGGACGCCAGCTGTCCACCGGCACGGCTTCCCTCATCCAGACCGACCACAAGGGAGCGCAGTCCGAACGGGTCCGTCTCGTCGGCACGTACCGCGACCTGGACACGCTGAACGACGAAGTGTTCACCACCGCGACCTGCCCGGACCTGCCCCCCGTCGAGGAATGCGTCAGCACCGAGACGGCATCGGCCGAGATGCTCTCCCTGTCGGGGCTGCACGAGCGCCTCGACCTGCGGCTGGACCCCCGCACCACCGGATGGTCCAACGAACAGGGGCCGTCCGGCGCGGGAGTGGCGCGCGGCTGGATGCGGTTCAGGGACGGCCGCGAACCCGACGCCCTCGCCATGCTCCTCGCCTCCGACGTCCTGCCACCGGTCAGCTTCGACCTGGGCGCGGCAGGGTTCCCCCTGACCGTGCAGATGGCCGCGTACGTACGGGCGAAGCCCGCCCCGGGCTGGCTGCGCCTCACGCAGAGCACGAGGAACTACGCCGGCGGCTTCCTGGAGCAGGACGTGGAGATCTGGGACAGCAAGGAGCGCCTCGCCCTGCAGGCACGCCACCTCATCTACGTCGTGCCGAACGGTGACTGAGCAACCGAGGGGATTGCACACCATGACGACTGAACCACCGGCCGGTGCGGGGGGAGGCCGCGTCGTGATCACGATCCTCGCGGCCGGTGCGACGTTCCTGGCGATGCTCGACGCGACCGTGGTCAACCTCGCCGTTCCCGAGCTGCGTTCCGGCTTCCCTTCGGAGTCGTTGTCCGACGTCATGTGGGTCATCACGATCTACGCCGTACCCCTGGCGGCCCTGCTCGCACCGGCGGGACGCCTCGCCGACATCGTCGGGCGCAGACCTCTGTACATGTCCGGCGTGGGCCTCTTCGTGGCGGCATCGGCACTGTGCGGGGCGGCCCCGAACCTGCCCACGCTGCTCATCGGCCGCTGTGTGCAGGGCATCGGCTCCGCGGTCATGATCCCGGCCTCCCTCGTGCTGCTGCTGCACGGGGTGCCGGTGGCGCGCTGGACACGGGCGATCGGCATCTGGAGCGCCGCCACCGCACTGGCCGCGGCCGTCGGACCCACGGTCGGGGGTGCCCTCGTCAGCTCCCTCGACTGGCGGGCGATCTTCTACATCAACCTCCCGCTCGGTGGGCTGCTGCTGCTCCTGGCGGCCCGCGGCGGCAGGTCGTCGCGGGCCGAGCGGGCCGGCGGACGTGCCGGCATGCCGGACTGGATCGGTGCCCTCCTCCTGGGCCTCGGTCTGGGAGCCATTGTTCTCGCGGTGAGCAACGCCCAGTACTGGGGATGGGGGGACACCAGGACGACCGTCTCGATCGTGGGCGGCGCCGTCGTGGTGGCGGTGGCGATCCGGCGCTCGGTGGGTCATCCCGTCCCCGCGCTCGAGGTCGACCTGTGGCGCGACAGCACGTTCTCCTTCTCCGTGGGGGCTTCCGCCCTCTACGGGATCGTGATGTGCATATGGCTCCTGGCCGGGGTCCTGATCCTCAACCAGGTCTGGCACTACTCGGTGTTGAAGACCGGCTTCGCGATGACGCCCTGTGCCCTGGCCGCGGGGGCCGCCGCGCTGTTGGTCGGCCGGATCGGATCGGCCCGCATGCCGAAGTACGCCATCGCCTCGGGATCGCTTGCGATGGCAGGGGCGAGCGTGTGGACCTGGCTGGCCCTGGACGCCGAGCCCGACTTCCTGGACTTCTGGCTGCCGTGCGGGGTGCTCGTCGGTGTCGGTATGGGCGCGGTGGTGACCGGGACCGCGTGCAGCGTCCTGCTGTCCAGCGCGCCGGAGCGGCTGGCGGGCGCCATCGGGATGAACACCTCGGCCCGGCAGCTGGGCACCGCGTTCGGCGTCGCCCTGGTGGCCCTCATCCTGCCGGGCGACGGGCCGGCACGCATCGGCGACTTCCATCACGCGCTGCTGACCGCCGGGGCCGTCGCCGTGGCCGTCGCCCTGCTCGGTCTGGTCATGCCCGTGCCGCGGACGGCCGGATCCGGGGCCGGGCAGCCGGTGACGAGCGAAACGGTGCCCGAACGAGCATGAGACGGCCAGGCGCAAGCGCCGTCGGCCGACGGCGGGCGCGTCCCGGCAGGGCGGTACGGGGCACACCCGGTCGCATGTGCCCCACACGGCCGTCCCACCGGCATCCCCCTGACAAGCGCCTACAAGCCAAGAGGAGAATCCACGTGACGATACGTGAGCACAGCCTGCTGATGGACCTGCTGGACGCCGGCAGCAGGCATGACCCCTACCCGCTCTACGCGCAGCTGCGGGAGAAGCCGATCCCCATGCAGGGGAGGGACGGCGTGGTCGTGGGCGACTACGACACCTGCGCGAGTCTGCTGCGAGACCCCCGGCTCGGCACCGACCGCTCCGTGGTGGAGGGCGAGGCCACCGGCCGGGACCGGCTGCGGCCACCCACCTTCCTGTCCATGAACCCGCCGGACCACACCCGGCTGCGGGGCCTCGTGTCGAAGGCGTTCACCCCCAAGAGCGTGACGGCCCTGGCCCCGAACATTCAGGCCGTCATCGACAAGCTGCTGACCAAGGCACTGGTCAAGCCGGAGTTCGACTTCGCGGGAGAGATCGCCTACACCCTGCCGCTCACGATCATCAGCGACATGCTGGGCGTGCCGCACGAGGACATGCCGAAGCTGGAACGCTGGTCGAGGGCCTTCACGATGGTGCTGGACCCCGTGATCACGTTCCGCCAGGCCGACGACAGCCAGCTCCAGTCCATCAGGGACGCGCGGGACGAGTTCGCCAACTACTTCGCCCAGAAGATCACCGAGAGGCGCGCCGACCCCCAGGACGACCTCCTCACCCGGCTCGTGCAGATCGAGGAGAGCGGCGACACCCTCAACGAGCTCGAAGTGATGACCACGTGCGGTCTGCTGCTGGTGGCGGGGCACGAGACGACCGCCTCGCTGACGTCGAACGCGCTGCTGGCGCTGCTGCGCCACCCCGACCAGTTGGAGGCACTGCGGCGCGACCCCTCCCTCATCGAGGGTGCGGTGGAGGAGACCCTCCGCTGGGACCCCCCGGTCCAGATCACGGCCCGGACGGTGAATGAGCCGGCCCGCATCGCCGGCCACGACCTGCCCCCGCGCGCCGTGGTGCTCATCCTGCTCGCCGCGGCGAACCGGGATCCCGCACACTTCGAACGTCCCGACGACTTCGACATCACCCGTGAACGGGTGCCCCACCTGGCCTTCGCGGCCGGCATCCACTTCTGCCTCGGCGCACCCCTCGCCCGCCTCGAAGCGGCCCTCCTGCTCCGGGCGTTCGCCGAGCGGGTCGAGCAACCCCGGCTGATCGACGTCGAGTACAGGTCGCATGTGAACGTTCGCGGCCCCAAGCGCCTGATCATCGGGCACTCCGGGGCGACACAGGACACAGTGAGCCCCGCATGATCCGGACGAAGGGCCCCGGCCGAAGGGCTCCAGGGCGCCCCTCCCGGCACCCTGCGCCCCGCCGGGCCGGGCACTGCCGGTCGGAGCGCCGGTGACTGGCAGCACGCACAGGGGACCGGCAGACGCGACGACGTGGAGAGACGGCGGGCATGGCAGAACTTGACTTTCACGGCAGGGTGGCCGTCGTCACCGGCGCGGGCAACGGCCTGGGCCGGGCGCACGCCCTGGAGCTGGCCCGGCGGGGCGCCCAGGTCGTCGTCAACGACCTGGGTTCGGGGCTGGACGGCGGGGGAGGTTCGCAGGGGCCTGCCGCCGAGGTCGTCGGCCTGATCCGCGACGCGGGCGGCGAGGCGATCGCGGACACCGGCGACATCAGCGTCCCCGAAGGCGCCAGGAGCCTTCTGGCGCGGACGCTGGACACGTTCGGCCACATCGACATCGTGGTCAACAACGCCGGGATACTCCGGGACCGCTCCTTCGCCAAGATGGAGCCGGAGGACTTCGACCGGGTCCTGGCCGTGCACCTGAAGGGCAGCTATCTGGTGACCCGGGAGGCCTGGCCGCATCTCAGGGAGCGCGGCTACGGCCGCATCGTGATGACGTCCTCACCCGCGGGCGTCTTCGGTAACTTCGGCCAGGCGAACTACGCGTCGGCGAAGGCCGGCGTCATCGGCCTGACGAAGACCCTGGCCATCGAAGGGGCCCGGCGCGGCATCGGGGTGAACGCGATCGCGCCGATCGCCAGGACGCGGATGACCGAGGCCATGCTCCCGCCCGACTCCGGAGACCTCTTCGCCACCGACCAGGTCAGCGCCCTCGCCACCTGGCTCTCCCACGAGAACTGCCGTTCCACGGGCGATGTGTTCAACGTCGGAGGCGGACGGATCACCCGCATCCTCTATGCCGAGGGACCGCTCTTCGACCAGGTGAAGTTCACCGCCGAGGACATCGGGAATCACTGGCCCACGCTGGTTGGAGAATCATGAACATGGAGCTGGACGAGGACCTCGTCGAGATGCGCACCTGGGCGCGGGGCTTCGCCCGGAACGTGCTCAGGCCGGCGGCGTCGGAATGGGACGAACGGGAGGAGGTCGCCTGGCCCGTCATCCAGGAGGCCGCGAAGATCGGTCTGTACTCCCTGGACTTCTTCTTCACCCAGTCGCTCGAAGAGACCGGCCTCAGCCTGCCGGTGGTGTTCGAAGAGCTCTTCTGGGGCGATGCGGGAATCGCCACGGCCTTCGCGGGGACCGGCCTGGCCGCCGTGTCCGTACTGGCCAACGGCACCCCGGAACAGCAGGTGGAGTGGATCCCGCCCATGTTCGGCACGGCCGACGACGTGAAGCTCGGCGCCTTCTGCGCCTCCGAGCCCGGTGCGGGCAGTGATGTCGGAGCGATCCGCACCACGGCCCGGTACGACGGGGCGAAGGACGAGTGGGTCATCAACGGTGGCAAGACATGGATCACCAACGGAGGCATAGCCGCGGTGCACGTCGTCGTCGCCTCGGTGGACCCGGCACTGGGCAGCAGAGGCCAGGCGACGTTCGTGGTGCCCCCGGGCACGCCGGGTCTGTCGCAGGGCCGCAAGTTCAGCAAGCACGGGATCCGGGCCTCGCACACGGCCGAGGTGTTCTTCGACGACGTACGCGTGCCGGGGTCCTGCCTGCTGGGCGGGAAGGAGCAGCTGGACACGCGGCTCGCCCGTGCGCGGGAGGGCAGGTCCTCCGGGAGTCAGGCCGCCTTCAAGACCTTCGAGTCGTCGCGGCCCACGGTGGCGTCCATGGCCGTGGGCATCGCACGGGCAGGGTACGAGTACGCACGTGACTACGCCTGCGAGCGCGAGCAGTTCGGCCGGAAGATCGGAGCCAACCAGGCCATCGCCTTCCTGCTGGCGGACATGGCGACCCGGGTCGACATGGCACGGCTTCTCACCTGGAGGGCCGCCTGGATGGCCCGTAACGGCAAGGCGTTCGACAAAGCCGAAGGCTCGATGTCGAAGCTGGTCGCCGGTGAGACCGCGGTCTGGGTGACGGAGCAGGCCATTCAGATCCTGGGCGGCGCGGGCTACACCCGTGACCACCCGGTGGAGCGCTTCCACCGGGACTCCAAGATCTTCACCATCTTCGAGGGGACCTCGGAGATACAGCGCCTCGTCATCGGCCGTGCCGTGACGGGGCTGACGATCGGCTAGCGCCCCGGTGGAACAGACCTTCCAGACCGCCCGGCACGGTCACCGGGAACTGACGGCGAGCCGAGCCGTTCACGTGTGGGTGGGCCGGTCCCGGAGCAAGGCCGAGGAGGCATGCCTCGCCCTCCTCTCGCCCGGGGAGCGGGACCGCCATCGCACACTGAGAGGCGCCGCAGGGGCTCACTACGCCGGCGCGCACGCGTCGGTACGACGCGTCTTGGCCCGGTATCTCGAAACAGCGCCCGCCGACATCGAATTCGGCACCGCGGCCTGCGCCACCTGTCGGAGCTCCGCTCACGGGAAGCCCGTGGTCGTACAGCCGGATACGACACCGCTGCGGTTCAGCCTTTCGCGGAGCGGACCGTTCTGGGCCCTGGCGGTCTCCACCGTCGACCTGGGTGTGGACATCGAGGAGCGCCGCGAGGTCGACGTGCACGGCATCGGCGAGTTCGCCCTGTCCGTCGCCGAGCGCGAGTTCCTGGCAGGCCTCGCCGAGAGCGACCGACAGGCGGCCTTCTTCCGCTGCTGGACCAGGAAGGAAGCCGTGGTGAAGGCCAGCGGCCACGGGCTGTCGGCGAACCTGCGCACGGTCGAGGTCATGACCTCGACCGCTCCATGGGCGCTGGTGGACCACGCGCCGGCCATCGCCCCGGACGGGTGGGCAGTGGGGGACCTGCCGGTCTTCCCGGGGCTGTGCATGGCGCTGGCTTACCGGGCCCGTCACGGCGACGCCCCCGAGGCCGTGGAACGCGTGGTCGTCTTCGACGAACACGGGGGCGGGTGGCCGCACCCGCCGGCCGACTGGCCGCGGTCCGCGTTGCTCGGCTGAGGGCGGCTCACCCGCGACCGGGTGCCCGCCCCGAGTGCCGGCTCGTCAGTAGACGTCGCGGACGTAGCGTTTGTCCGCGGCCAGGCGCCTGACGTAGGCGGCGGCTTCGTCGTTCTTCATGCCTCCATGGGCGACGGCGATGTCCGCGAGTGCCTGGTCGACGTCCTTGGCCATGCGCGCCGCGTCGCCGCAGACGTAGAAGTGGGCGCCGTCGCGGAGCCACTGCCACAGGCGCGGGCCGTGCTCACGCATCCGGTCCTGGACGTAGATCTTGTTGCGCTGGTCGCGGGAGAACGCGAGGTCGAGGCGGTCGAGGTGGCCGGAGGCCAGGTACGCCTCCAGTTCCTGGCGGTAGTAGAAGTCGGTGGCCCGGCGCTGCTCACCGAAGAAGAGCCAGTTGGGGCCGGTGTGGCCGCGGGCCCGGCGGTCTTCGAGGAAGCCGACGAAGGGGGCCACACCGGTTCCGGGTCCGACCATGATCATGGGGGTGGCGGGGTCGGCGGGTGGGCGAAAGTGCGGGGAGCGCTGGACGAACACCTGGACCGGGCCGTCGTCCGCGCAGTCGGCGAGGTAGGTGGAGCACACCCCTTTGCGGTCACGGCCGAGCTCGTTCGTGTAGCGGACGACGGAGACCGTGAGGCGGACCTCGCCGGGGTGGGCGAGCGGGCTGGAGGAGATGGAGTAGAGGCGGGGCTGGAGGCGCTTGAGGACGCCCGCCCATTCCGCTGCCGAGGCCCGCACGGGGAACGCCGCGACGACGTCGGCGGCCTGCCGGCTCCAGCTCCACTTCGCGAGGGCGTCCTTGTTGTCGGGGCGCAGCAGGCGCTTCAGTTCGTGGCTTCCGGTGCGCTCCGCTGTGAACCGGAGAAGGCCGGTGGTGATGCGGGCGATGTCCAGGCGGGTGCGCAGTGCTTCTTCCAGGGCGATGGGTGCGCCGTCGCCGAGGTCGACCGGCTCGCCGGGGTCGAGTCCGGTGAGGGCGAGCCATTCGGCGACGAGCGGGGTGCCGTTGGTCGGCCGGATGCCGAGAGCGTCCCCGGCGTCGTAGGCGAGCCGGCCGTCGCGGGTGTCGAAGGCGAACTGCCGGACCTCCTTCGCGGAGCCGGGCAGGCTCAGCAGTCTGTTGCCGACGAGCAGGGTGGCGAACGGTGATGCCTTGCTGGAGCCGGCCGGTGCGGGAGCCGGAGCGGCGGAGGTGTCCGCCGGCAGAGCCTCGACGGCCGTGGTGATGAGGGACCCGGCCCGTGCGGGTGAGGTTGGCCCCGCCGCACCTGTGGCCACGGGCAGCGGATCGCCGGCTGTGGCCAGGGCGGTGAGGACATGGCCGAGCCACTGGTCGGCGGCCTCTTCGAAGTCGGGTTCGCAGTCGGTGCGGGGGGCGAGCCGGGTGGCTCCGAGGGCGTCGAGGCGTTCGTCGAGCCGGCGGCCGTGTCCGCAGAAGTCGGCGTAGTGGGAGTCGCCGAACGCGAGGACCGCGTAACGGACTCCTTCCATCCGTCCGGCGTCCGGGTCGGACAGCGTCTGCCAGAAGTCCGCGCCGTTGTCAGGGGCGTCGCCGTCGCCGAACGTGCTGGTGACGAGGAGCAGGTCCGTATCGGGGGTGAGGTGTGCCGGGGACGCGTCGGCCATGGGGAGCAGCTCGGGGGCGTGGCCTGCCTGGGCGAGGCGGGCGGCGGCACTCTCGGTGAACTCCTCGGCGTTGCCGGTCTGCGACGCCCACAGGATGAGCAGGCGGCGGCTCGGTTCCGTTATGCCGGCGGCGGCGGGGGCCGGGGTGGCGGGCAGGGCGGCGCGGGAGAACATTCCGGCGAGGACCCCGTCGACCCACCGAGCGTGGCCCGGGTCGAAGGGGGCGTCCCGCGGCAGGACGGGAACGTGTCCGTCGGGGGGCGCCTGGGCGAGACCGGAGAGGTAGCCGGACAGATAGGTGCGCTCGTGCTCGGCCAGGGGTGCGGGGGCCAGTGCGGCGATGCCGAACAGGGTGGCGAGCGCCTGGACGGGGGAGTCCGCGGCGGCCGCTGCCGGCACGGGGGCGGGGCTCACGGGCGTGGCCTCCGGCTGGGTGCTGGGGCGGGCAGCAGGTACGGGGGCGGCCGTCCTGGCGAGGGTGACGGCACACACCTTGAACTCGGGCTGGAAGGAGACCGGGTCGACGGCGTCGTTGGTGACGGCGTTGATGCTGAGGTACTCGCCGAACAGGTCGTTCCAGTGGAACGGTGCGAAACAGTTGCCCGGACGGACGCGGTCGGTGACCACGGCGGGCAGTACGGCGCGCCCCCGGCGGGAGGCGACCTCCAGGTGATCGCCTTCCGTGATCCCCAGGGCGTCGGCGTCCTCGGGGTGGACCTCCACGAACGGACCGGGGTTGAGCCTGTTGAGCTTGGCGACCTTGCCGGTCTTGGTCATCGTGTGCCACTGGTGTTGCAGGCGGCCGGTGTTGAGGACGAACGGATAGTCGTCGTCGGGGAGTTCCGCAGCCGGGAGGTGCGGGCGGGCGAAGAACTGCGCACGCCCGCTCGCGGTCGGGAAGGCCAGCCGCGGGCGCGTACCGTCCTCGCGCTCCAGCAGGGCCTGGCTGACACCGTCGTTGAGATAGCGGACCGGGTTGCGGTCCGGTCCGTCGACGGCCGGTGCCGGCCACTGGACCGGTGTGGTGCGCAGCCGCTCGTAGGTCACGCCACGCAGGTCCCATCCCGTCCTGGGATTCCACGCCCGCTTGAGCTCCTCGAACACCTCCTCGGCACTGTCGTACGTGAACGCGTCGGTGAAGCCCATCGCGCAGGCGACCCGGGCGATCAGCTGCCAGTCGGGCAGTGCCTGCTCAGGGGGGTCGACGACGCTCTGCACGAGCGTGAGGTTCCGCTCGGAGTTGATCATGATGCCGTCGGACTCCGCCCACAGCGTCGCGGGCAGCACGACGTCGGCGTAGGCGTTGGTCTCGGTCTCGGCGAACACGTCCTGTGTGACGACGAGTTCGGCGGCCTCCAGGCCGGCGATGACGGTCCTGCGGTTGGCGACCGAGGCGACGGGGTTGGTGCAGATGATCCAGCACGCCTTGATGTCGCCGGCGGCCATCCGCTCGAACATCTCGACCGTGCCGCGTCCGACCTCGGTACGCAGGGAACCCTCGGGGATCCTCCACAGGTCCTCGATGAAGGCGCGCTCGGCCTCGACCAGGACGGAGCGCTGACCGGGCAGGCCGGGGCCCATGTATCCCATGTCCCGCCCGCCCATGGCGTTGGGCTGGCCGGTGAGGGAGAGGGGCCCGGAGCCCGGGCGGCAGAGAGCGCCGGTGGCGAGGTGCAGGTTGACCAGGGCGTTGGTGTTCCAGGTGCCGTGCGTGGACTGATTCAGGCCCATGGTCCAGCAGCTCACCCACTCACCTGCCTCACCGATCCACTGTGCGGCCTGCCGGATGTCGCACTCGGGGATGCCGGTGATCTCCGCGACCTTCGCGGGCGGGTAGTCCCCGAGGAAATCGGCCATCTCCTCCCAGCCCTCGGTGAACTCGGCGATGAACGCCTCGTCGGTGTGGCCGTTCGCGACCAGGAGGTGCAGCAGGCCGTTGAGCAGGGCGAGGTCGGTGCCGGGCTTGATCTGGAGGAAGAGGTCGGCCTTGTCGGCGGTGGCGTTGCGGCGCGGGTCGACGACGATCAGCCGGGCTCCGGCCGACTTGATCCGGTCCATCATGCGCAGGAAGAGGATCGGGTGGCAGTCGGCCATGTTGGCGCCGATCACGAAGAACGCGTCCGCGTGATCGAGGTCCTGGTACGAGCCGGGAGGGCCGTCAGCGCCCAGCGACAGCTTGTAGCCGGTTCCCGCCGAAGCCATGCACAACCGCGAGTTCGACTCGATCTGGTTCGTCCGGACGAAGCCCTTCGCCAGCTTGTTCGCCAGATACTGCGCCTCCAGGGACATCTGCCCGGACACGTAGAAGGACAGGGCGTCCGGCCCGTGCTCGTCCAGAATCGTCCTCAGCCTGCCGGCCACCGACGCGATCGCCTCGTCCACGTGCGCCTCGGCGGGCTGGGCGCCCCGTTCCGCGCGCACCAGTGCCCTGGCGGCGCGCCCGGACGCGGCCATCATGTCCGCGCTCGTCGAGCCCTTGGTGCACAGGCGGCCCGCGTTGGTGGGATGGTCCTGGTCCCCGGACACCTTCGACGCCCGGCGTCGCCCGTCGGCGGGGTCCCGGGTGATGTCGAGCACGATTCCGCAGCCGACCCCGCAGTACGAACAGACCGTACGGACCCCGTCCTTCTTCGAGCCAGCTGGCACCGAACCCCCACTTTCCGGCCTGCTGCCGCTTGAGCGGGCCGGTGCGGTGTGCGGTGGCCGACCCCATGACCAGCACCGTAGAAAGATCCGGTTTCCGCTCGGTCACGCGCTGGGATCGCGGGGCATTACGCCTCACGCACACGCCGCGGCGCCGCCGTGTGAGGGCGGGGCCGGCTCGTCCCGCCGCTGCGGCGCGCCCTCAGACGGGGTAGGCGTGGGTCTGTGTGGCCTTCACCGTCGCCCAGACGGTGGCGCCGGGGTGCAGGTCGAGTTCGGCCGCGGCGACCGTGGTCAGGTCGGCGGCGAGCGGGAGCTCTCCGGTGAGGTCGGCGCGGATCTGGTCCCCGTGGGTCTCCAGGCCCGCGATCTCGCAGTGCCAGAGGTTGCGGGCACTGGCGCCGGCGGGCCGGTCGCGGTGGAGCGTGACCGCGTTCGGCGGGAAGGCCACGAAGACCGGGCCGGACATGGCCTCCGTGGTGCTGATGCCGGGGCCGGCGTCCAGCCGGACGGTGTGGCCGTCGGCTGTGCCCCGGTAGAGGTTCAGGCCGACCAGCTGGGCGATGTAGTCCGTGCGCGGGTGGCGGGCGATGTGGGACGGTGCGCCTTCCTGGACGACCCGGCCGTCCTCGACCACGACCAGGCGGTCGGCCAGCACCATGGCGTCCAGCGGATCGTGCGTGACCAGAACGGCGACGGCCTCGAAATCGGCCAGGTGCCGCCGGAGCTGTGACCTGACCTCGAGGCGGGTGCGGGCGTCGAGCGCCGCCAGCGGCTCGTCCAGCAGCAGCAGGCGTGGGCGGGTGGCCAGCGCCCGGGCCAGGGCGACCCGCTGGGCCTGGCCGCCGGACAGCCTGCGCGGCTTGGCGCCGACGTGGTCCGCCAGACCCAGACGGCCGAGCCACTCGGCGGCCTGGGCTCGGGCCGCGGCCTTGGACACGCCGTGACAGCGCGGTCCGAAGGCCACGTTGTCCAGAGCGGTGAGGTGGGGGAAGAGCAGATAGTCCTGGAAGACGACACCGACCGGGCGGGACTCGGGCGGCGTACGGTCCAACGCCTTTCCGTCCAGCCGCAGATGACCATCGGTGAGCGGCGTCAGGCCGGCGAGGGCGCGCAGGGCCGTGGTCTTGCCGGCGCCGTTGGGGCCGAGCAGGGCGACGACCTCGCCGGGCGCGGCGGTCAGCGTCACGTCGAGACGGAAGGCACCCCGCTCGACGACGAGACGGGCGTCGAGGCCCTCTTCGGATGCGCCGGAGCGGGCGCCGGTGGCGGAATCGGGGTGCGGGGTCATCCTGCTGTCATCCAACGGTCGCGCAGGCCGGCCAGCACGGCGACGGACACGGCGAGCAGGACCAGGCTGAGGGCGATGGCCGCCTCCGGATCGCTCTGCAGTGCCAGGTAGACGGCCAGCGGCATGGTCTGGGTACGGCCGGGGAAGTTGCCGGCGAAGGTGATCGTCGCGCCGAACTCGCCCAGGGCGCGGGCCCAGGCCAGCACAGCGCCCGCGGCGATGCCCGGAGCGATCATCGGCAGCGTGACCCGGCGGAACGCGGTGAACCTGGAGGCGCCGAGCGTGGCGGCAGCCTCCTCGAAGCGCGGGTCGGCGGCGCGCAGGGTGCCCTCGACGCTGATGACGAGGAACGGCATCGCGACGAACGCCTCCGCGATCACGACTCCCGCCGTGGTGAACGGCAGGGTGATCCCGAACCAGTCGTCCAGGGACTTCCCGACGATGCCGTTGCGCCCGAGGGCCATCAGCAGGGCCACACCGCCGACCACGGGAGGGAGGACGAGGGGCAGGGTGACGAGGGCCCGTACGAGTCCGCGGCCGGGGAACTCGACGCGGGCCAGCAGCCAGGCCAGTGGCACACCGATGACCAGACTCACCGCGGTGGCGGCCGTGGCGCAGACCAGCGACAGCTGGAGCGCCTGCCATACCTCGGCGCTGGTGAGCAGCTCGGGCAGGCTGCGCCAGGGAGCCCGTACGAGCAGGGCGATCAGCGGCACCACCAGGAACGCCAGGCCGAGCAACGCGGGCACCAGAAGGGGCAGCGGCACGGCTCCGCTGCCGCCCTTCCGGACACGCCGGCGCCGCGGCCCGCCCCGGAGAGAGCTGGTCGCGGCACCGGACCCGTCGGACTTCGTCACGGCTTGAGGAACCCGGCCCCGGTCAGGACCTTCTGGCCGTCGGAGGACTGCACCAGAGCGATGAACGCCTTGGCGGCCTCGGCGTTCTTCGTGTCCTTGAGCTGGACGATCGGGTAGTCGTTGATGGCGTCTGCCGACTCGGGGAAGTCCACGCCCTCCACCTTGTCACCCGCCGCGTGCACATCCGTTTTGTACACGACGGCCGCGTCGGCCTCCTTCAGCTCGACCTTGGTCAGGGCCGACTTCACGTCCTGCTCGTAGGAGACGGGCGTGAGCTTGAGCCCGGCAGCGTCGAGGGCCTTCTGAGCAGCCGCGCCACAGGGCACCTCCTTGTCGCAGAGGACCACCTTGAGGCCGGACCCGGTGAGGTCCTTGAGGGAGGCGACCTTGTCGGGGTTGCCCGGAAGGGTGGCGATCTCCAGCTGGTTGCGGACGAAGGTGGCGGGCGTGCCCGAGGCGTCCCCGGCGGCCGTGACGATCTTCATCGTCTTGGGGCTGGCCGCGGCGAAGACATCGGCCGGAGCGCCGCCCGTGATGCTCGCCGCGAGGGAGTCGCTGCCGCCGAAGCTGAAGGTGACCGTCGTGCCGGGGTGGTCCTCCTCGAACTGCTTCCCCAGGGCCGTGAAGCTCTCCTTGAGAGAGGCGGCGGCGAACACGGTGACCGTCCCGGACAGCTTCTGGGACGAGGCGGACGCCGAGGAGTCCGAGGTCGTCGACGAGGTGTCGTCGGACGACGAACAGGCGCTCAGCACCAGCAGGGCGGCGGCTCCTGCGCCGGCCACCTGAAGGGTCCGGCGGGTCCGGCGCGCGGTACGGGTCATCACGGGTCTGCTCCCTCTTGTCCTGACGGACACCATCGCCTGGGGTCCTCGCGAACCCTCTACGGCTTCTCGACGGCCATGTCGGCCGACTTGATCACGGCAATCGCCGGAGCGCCGGGCTCCGGCGCCGGTTCCTCAACCGACTCACGGCTGACCGGTGCCACCGTCCGGAACGGCCCGGTGGGTTCCCCGTCGTCGGCCGGGCGCCTCACGGTGTCGGCGCTGACACCGGGAAGGCGCGGCGTCCCCGGTCGGGGGTGCGCATGCGCTGATCATACTTCCGCAGATGCAAGGGAAAAGTCTCCTGTTGGATTGCATGAGTCGGAATCGTGATTGTCGTGGCTGGTATGTGCGTTTGTACGGGCAGGGCGTGCGGGTACGGTCACCCGGGAGGTGGTAGCCCGTGAGTCAGTCCCTCTCGGTTGCCGGCACGGCCCCCGGCGTGGTGCCGGAACTCGTCCTCAGCGGCGACCTGGCCCGCCCGGCCCGTCTGACGGTTCTTGATCTGCTCGCCTGGCCGCAGCACGAGGCCGGCGTCAGCTTCGAGTGCGCCACCAGCGGCACCCGGCGCCACCGCTTCACCGGCCCGCTGCTGCATGATGTGCTCGTGGGCGCCGGGCCCGGTTTTGACCCGGCCCGCCGCAAGGACCGGCTGCGCTTCCTGATCGCGGTGTCCGGCGCGGACGGCCATCGCGCCCTGCTGTCCTGGGCGGAGATCGATCCCGACTTCGGACGGGCCCGGGTGCTGCTCGCCGTGACGATCGACGGCACCCCGCTCGACCGCGCGGGCCCGCAGCTCGTCCTCCCGCAGGACCGCTGCGGCGCGCGGCACATCAGCGGCATCAACGCCGTACACGTGGACGGTGCGTACTCCCTGGGGGAGTGACACCGGGGGTGCGGGGCCGCTGGGAAGGGCGGCCGGGCGGGGTGTGCGGCGGAGCGCGACTCGGCCCCGTGGGGAGCGCGGGCGCCGCCCGCCTCCGCGCGCCAATCTTCAAGAGCGGGCAATGGTCTAGGCCAACGCATTGACGTGCATGCGTCATCGCTCGATTCTGGCGGCACCTTCTTCCGACAGGAGTCTCCATGAAGCGTCTTCGCGCGCTGCTCTGTGGTGCCGCCACCGCCGCACTGGCCACCGCGGGACTCGCCGCCTTCGCCGCGCAGCAGGCTTCGGGTGCGTCCGCCGACGCCACGGCGCTCAGTAACCGGTGGTACGCCGCCGCGCCCTATCTGATGCCGCACGACAACAACCCGCCGGACGCGGGCGCCATCATGGATGCCACCGGCCTCAAGGGCTTCCAGCTCGCGTTCGTCCTCGCTCCCAACGGGGGCGGCTGCAGCCCGACCTGGGACGGTACGTCGCCGGTCTCGACGGACACCGCGGTGGGATCCGTCATCGGCGCCATCCGAGCCAAGGGCGGTGACGTGTCGGTCTCCATCGGCGGATACGGAGGGACCAAACTCGGCCAGACCTGCTCCGACGCGGCGTCGACCGCGGCCGCCTACCAGCAGGTCATCACCAAGTACCAGCTGAAGGCCATCGACTTCGACCTGGAGGAGCCGGAGTACGAGAACACGGCCGCCATCGCCCGCGAGATCGGCGCGGCCAAGATCCTTCAGCAGAACAACCCGGGCCTCTACGTCTCGGTCACCACCGCGGGAACCGCCGACGGCACCGGCTGGTTCGGCAAGCAGATGCTCAACGAGGCCAAGGCCCAGGGCTTCACACCGAACAACTTCTCCATCATGCCCTTCGACGGCGGGTTCAACGGCGCGGCCGCCCAGACCGGCGCCCTGACGAACTTCAACTCCATCCTCCGGTCCACCTTCGGATGGGACGAGGCAACCGCGTACGCGCACGAAGGCTTCTCCGGCATGAACGGCCGCAGCGACACCGGTGAGTACTTCGGCCAGGCCGACTTCCAGACGGTGCTGGACTACGCCACCGGCCACCACATGGACCGCTTCACCTTCTGGTCCCTCAACCGCGACCGCCAGTGCACTCCGCCCGACAACAACGGCAAGACGTCCGGCACGTGCAGCAGTGTGGCCCAGTCGGACTGGGACTTCGCGAAGTACTCGGTGAGGTTCGCCGGCGTCACCCCGCCGACCACCACACCGCCGACCACCCCTCCGCCGGGCGGCAGCTGCACCGCTGCCGTGTGGAACAGCGGTGCCGTCTACACGGCCGGCAACACCGTCTCGTACGGAGGCCACACGTGGAAGGCCAAGTGGTGGACGCAGAACGAGACGCCCGGCACCACGGGTGAATGGGGGGTCTGGCAGGACCTCGGCGCCTGCTGACCCGGCGTTTGCCCGGCCCGGACCACGCGTGCGTGCGCGCGGCCCGGGCCGGATCCCGGGCCGTGAGCCTCTTCGCCGCCGCTTGATCGTCCCGGGGCGGGGTAGCGACAGGACATGGCCAATGACAACACCTCCACACCCGCGAGCGGCTACGTGCGGCCCGAGATCGATGTCCGGGCGCTGACCGGGGTGCTCGACGGCGACTACGCCGAAATCCGCGATCTCGTCCGGACCAACCTGGTGACGTATGCCTCCGTTCTCGAAGAGGCCGACGTGCTCGGCATGGACGCGTTTCGCGAGCGGGTGCGTGAACTCGTGGTCGAGATGGCCGCGACGGGCCAGACCGGGATGGGCTTCCCGACCGAGTACGGCGGGGGCGGCGACATCGGAGCCTCGATCGCCGCGTTCGAGACGCTCGCCTTCGGCGACCTGTCGGTGCTGGTGAAGGTCGGCGTGCAGTTCGGACTCTTCGGCGGCGCGATCCTGCACCTGGGCACGGAACGTCACCACGACGCCTATCTGCCGGACCTCATCACCGGGCAGCTGATGGGGTGCTTCGCGATGACCGAGACCGGGCACGGCTCCAACGTCCAGGCGCTCGGCACCCTGGCGAGCTACGACGCCGCCCGCCAGGAGTTCGTCATCACCACCCGGGGCGAGCAGGCGCGCAAGGACTACATCGGCAACGCGGCACGCCACGCCGAGCTGGCGGTCGTCTTCGCCCAGCTGGAGGTGGGCGGCACGTCCGAGGGCGTGCACGCGTTCGTCGTGCCGATCCGGGCCGGCGGCGAGGCGGCGCCCGGCGTCACGATCGAGGACGACGGCCGCAAGATGGGACTCAACGGCGTGGACAACGGCCGCATCCGGTTCGACGGGGTGAGGGTGCCCCGCGAGGCGCTGCTCAACCGGTTCGCCGACGTCACCGTGGAAGGCGTCTACCGGAGCCCGATCGAGAACCCCGACCGGCGCTTCTTCACCATGCTCGGCACCCTGGTGCAGGGCCGGGTCAGCGTCGGCGGCGCCGGAGTCAACGCCGCGAAGGTGGCCCTCGCGATCGCCACCAAGTACGCCGTGCGGCGGCGGCAGTTCAAGGCGGCCCCGGACGCGGAGGAGATGCTGCTGCTCGACTACGGCCTGCATCAGCGTCGTCTGCTGCCGCTCATCGCGCGGACGTACGCGTTGCACTTCGCGCAGGACGTCGTGCGCACGCACCTGCACGACGTGTTCTCGGGCATCGAGGACGACGCGCAGGCGCGGCGCCGGCTGGAGTCACGGGCCGCCGGGACGAAGGCCCTGGCCACCTGGCACGCCACGCGGGTCATCCAGGAGTGCCGCGAAGCGTGCGGCGGCGCCGGCTACCTCACCGTCAACCGGTTCGCCGCGCTCAAGGGCGACAGCGATGTCTTCACCACCTTCGAGGGCGACAACCACGTCCTGATGCAGCTCGTGGCCAAGGGGCTGCTCACCCATTACGCCGACGAGTTCGAGGACCTGGACCAGCTCGGCATGGTCCGCTACGTCGCCGGCCTCGCCGTCGAGACGGTCATCGAGAAGACCTCCGCCCACAAGCTGCTGGAGCGGGTACGTGACCTGCTGCCCGGCGGCGACGAATGGGACCAGGAGGCCGGCCTGCTCGACTCGGACTACCAGCTCGCCATGCTCCGCTACCGCGAGGAGCACATGCTCGCCGGCGTGGCCCGGCGGCTCAAGCGGGGAATCGACCAGAAGCGCGACCCCGGCGCCGTCTTCTCGCAGGTGCAGGACCACGTCATCGCGGTCGCCCACGCGCACGTCGAGCGGCTGGTGCTGGAGGCGTTCGTCGACAAGGTGCGCGCGCTGCCCGAGAGCGGCAACAAGGTCGCGCTGAGCCTGTTGTGCGATCTGTTCGCCCTGTCGACGATCGAGGCGGACCGGGCCTGGTTCATGGAACACGGCCGCCTGACCGTCCAGCGTTCCAAGGCGATCAGCCGCGAGGTGAACGGCCTCTGCCGCAAGGTACGGCCCCTCGCGGTCGACCTCGTCGACGCCTGGGGCATCCCGTCCGAGATGTTGCGCGCCCCGGACCTGGTGGGGTGATCCGGCAACGAAGCACCATGCGGACCGACAGCGACGACTCCGCGCTGCCGCCTCCTGCCGAGTCCGGGCGGGCCGATCGGAACCCGGGGGAGGGACGGTGCCCCGGGCGTTCGCCGCGAGGCCGGAGAAACCGTCGGCGGACGGAATCGTGGCCGGGCCGGCAGGAGACGTGTTTCTACGTGATCCGTCCCTGTCATCCTTGACCTGGTCAAGGAGGGGTGTATGACATTCGCAGGGCATGTGGAACGGGTCGTCGGTGAAGTCGTCGGAGAGTTCCCGGCCGAGGCCGGGATCTACGCGCTGACGTTCCGGATCGACAGTACCGATCAGGATCCGAGGTTTCCTTACG
Organism: Streptomyces sp. NPDC048211; assembly: GCF_043202315.1. Classification (NCBI taxonomy): domain Bacteria; kingdom Bacillati; phylum Actinomycetota; class Actinomycetes; order Kitasatosporales; family Streptomycetaceae; genus Streptomyces; species Streptomyces sp. NPDC048211. The sequence continues at coordinate 18,600 of NZ_JBIDAD010000009.1, read as the reverse complement.
TAGCGGTCGGCTACACGACCGAGGCGGACGCCGCGAAGGTGGCGCGGACCGCGGTGGACGCCTGGGAGGCGCGCTGGAGTTACGCCTACTTCGCCGAGACGGGGCTCGAAGGCGTGCGGGTCGTCGGGCGTGAACCGGAAGGTGTCACGGCGCACCGGCGGGAAGCGGAGCGCCGGGGGCTCTGGTACGAGGACGAGGACGAGTCCGGCGAGCGCGACGAGTTGCTGGGCGCGTGGTTCTACGAGGTGTGCGTCGGGGCGGCCCGGCGCCTCCACGGGAGCGGGCGGATCGTGGAGGCGCTGGGGCAGCCGCTTCCGGTGATCCTCTACGACATGTTCGACCCGGACACGATGTTCCGGCTGACGGCGGCTGCCAATCCGGCATCACTCGTGGCGGAGTTCATGGCAGGGGACCCGGACGGTGACCCGTCCGCCGGAGCCGGCGCACCGCCGGGATCCTGAACACGGCTCCCGAAACACGGGTGGTCCACGTCGACAACGATCCGGTCGTCCTCGCCCACGCCCTGCTCACCAGCGGTCCCGAAGGGCGTACGGACTGCATCGACGCGGACCTGACGAGCCCGGCACGGATCCTCGAACAGGCCGCGCGGACCCTGGACTTCATCCGCCCCGTCGCGCTGTGCCTCGTCGCGGTCCTGCACTTCGCTTCTTCACGGAGGCCGGACCGGAGCTCGCCACCCCCGGAGTCGTGCCGGTGCACCACTGGCGTCCGGACGACGCCGCTCCGGTGCCCGGGCAGCCCGAAGACGCCTACCTGGCGGGCCTCGAAGACATCGAGAAGGTCAGGTACAAGGACATCAACGACGCCACCGACGCCGACATCAACGTGTACCGGGCCCTGGGCCTCAAGATCTGACGGCCCGGCGGCGGTGCCCGGAGCCAGTCCGGCTGCGCCGCCGGCCCCGGCCACCGCCCGCCGCCGGGGCCACGGCCGTAACCCCCGGCGTCCGTCCCGTGCTGCACGACGGCTTCCTCCGCCTCGTCCGCCGCGTGGTCGCCGGACCGCCGTCGCTGATCGGCCGCGGCGCGCCGGCCGGCGCGGGCATGACCGCCCGTCATCCCAGACGATCGCGCTCCGCCTCCGACAGGCCTCCCCACACGCCGTACGTCTCCTTGTGCCTGAGCGCCATGCGAGCGCATTCCCGGCGGACGGGGCAGCCGTCGCAGATCCGGCGGGCGCGTTCCTCCCGTGCGTGACGCCGGCCGCCGCGTTCCCCGGCGGGGGAGTAGAAGACGGAACTGTCCATGCCTCGGCAGGCGGCCAGGCGCTGCCAGTCCCACAGGTCGCCCACGGGGCTGAGCCGGGTCAGGTGGCTGGGGCGTCGCATGAGCCCTCCTCGCGATCGGTCGTGACTGCTTCCTGAAGCGAGCTTGACGCCGCTGGAAGAACGCCACATCTGTCGCGTGACTGACGTTCTGCCGCGACCGGGAGGCATCGTCGGCGGGGCACGGCCCGGACTCGCGGGCCCGCCCATCGGTAACAAGACGTACACGCGCGGGCGTTGATCCGTGAACGTGGTGATCATAGGCTCGCTCGACGTCGAGTTATTGACATGTCCGCGCCCGTCTGTGGACGTGTGACGCGCTCCCTGACGCAACCTCGGCGGACCGCGGGCCGCGGGCCGCGGTCCGGCAGGGGTCGGCACCACCGCACCATGGCTCACCACACACCGGAGGAGCATGTGAGAGCACATCGCGCGGCAGCCCTGGCTGCCTCGGTCCTCGTCACCACCCTCGCACTGACCGGCGCCCTCGCCGGCCCCGTCACCCTCGCCGCGGCGGCAGAGCCCGCCGCGGTCCGCGGCGCCGCCGTTCCCTCCGACCCCGTCACCCACGAGGAGAACGACCGGGTCCCCGAAGGGGCCGTCTGGACACAGCACTACTTCCCCTCGTCGGATCACTCCGGCACCGAACTGCATGCCGACGTCCTGCTCCCCGAAGGTCTGCCGAAGGCGGCGCGCGTCCCCGTCATCCTGTCGGTCGGCCCCTACTTCGGGCACTCCGGGCAGACCGGCCCCGAGGGCTGGAGTCACAGCGGCCCCTCGTCCCGTTTCCAGGACTTCATCGAGGGCACGGACCTGTTCGCCCACGGCTATGCCTTCGTCATGGTGGACCTGCGCGGCTTCGGCGGCTCCACCGGCTGCCTCGACTGGGCGGGCCCCGGTGAACAGGCCGACGTCCGCGCGGCCGTCGACTGGGCGGCGGACCGGTCGTGGTCCACCGGCGCCGTCGGCATGTACGGAAAGTCCTACGACGCCTCCACCGGCCTCATCGGCAACGACCTCGACCAGCGTGCGCTGAAGGCGGTCGTCGCGCAGGAACCGGTCTGGGACATGTACCAGTACATCTACTCCAACGGGGTGCCCCGCCCCAACGTCACCGGCACCGCCAACGCGTACAACTCCATCGCCACGCTCGACGCGCTGGCGGACGACGACGCCCGCTACCGGGCCAACGCGGCCTACGAGCAGGCCCATCCGGAATGCCTCACCCAGAACGCCGCGGGCTACCGGACGGTCGATCAGCGGAGCAGCTACTGGACCTCCCGCGACCTGGCCAGGAAGGCCAAGGGCACCGATACTCCGCTCTTCGTCACCCAGGGCTTCATCGAGAACAACACCAAGCCCGAGGAGATGGAGGAGTACCTCGACAACCACAAGGGCCCCGAGCGAGGCTGGCTCGGCCAGTGGGAACACGTCCGCGGCGGCGACCGCACCTCCGACGGCCGCCTCTCCATGGGACGCGAAGGGTGGTACGACGAGACCCTCTCCTTCTACGACCAGTACCTCAAGGGCAAGCGGCCCACGGTCTCGTACCCGGCCTACTCCGTGGAGGACTCCACCGGTACCTGGCGTGCCCAGCGCACCTGGCCGGGGGAGTCCCGGCCGGTGAACGTCGCGCTCGGCAGCGGTGCGTACGTGGACGACGGGGGAGCGTCGGCGCGCGGGGCCGCCGCCGAGGACGGAGGTCCGGCGTTGCGGCCCTTTGCGCAGCCCACCGGGGAGTGGGACCTGGAGAACGCCCCCTCCCTGGACCCGGCCGCACCGAAGACACTCGCCGCGGGTGCGGCAGGGCTTCAGGCCGCCGGTGAGGTGACGTCCAGCTTCTTCGTACGGTCCGAACCGGTCACCCGGGCTGTCCGCGTCACGGGCACCCCGCGGCTGTCCCTGACCGCGAAGGGCGGGGGCAACGTCATGGTGAAGCTGTACGACGTCGGCCCGGACGGGAAGGCCGTCATGTTCGACGAGCAGGTGTCCCTGGTGGGCACGGGTCGGCTGACCGTCGACCTCAAGGCCACCGACTGGACACTGGCCGCCGGGCACGCCCTGGCAGTGGAGATCGGTTCCATCCAGACAGGCTCCTGGCGGGACACCCCCTCCGGCGAGACGATCACGGTGAAGGGGGCCCGGCTCGCCCTGGCCCTGGCCGACCCGGCGAACGACATCGCGACGGCCGGCGCCCGCTCGCCGTTCCTGGACACCTACCTGCGCCAGTACACGGTGCAACTCCCCTCGGCGGAGGGTTCGTTCCGGCTGACGCCTCGACGCTCGCGCTGAGCCGAGCGAGCCGAACCGAGCTGAGACGCAGACCGGTACGGCGGGCTGGGCACTGCTCGACACCCCGCCCGCCGTACCGGTCCGAGCGGTTCAGGTACGGGTCGCCCAGAGGCGGACGCTCCCGTCGAAGCCGCCCACGGCGAGCGTTCCGCCGTCCGGGCTGAAGGCCAACGCGCGGACCCGCTCGGACCGCTCGGGCAGGATCAGGAGCTGCGCGCCGGAGCGGGCGTCCCGGACGATGACCGTGCCCCCGTGGTCGCCGGACACGAGCAGCCTGCCGTCCGGGCTGTAGGCCAGCGCGGCCACGTCGTCGGTGTGGCCGGTGAGCCGGCGGTGCCCCCGCCCGGTGCGCGTGTCCAGGACGTTGACCAGCCCCTTGTCCTGGGGAACGAGCGGTGCGCAGACAGCGGCGATGCCGTGGCCGTCCGGGCCGAACGCGAGGAGCCGGACCCGGCCGTTGGGCCTGAGGGACCGGGGACGGTGCGACTTGCCGGAACGCGGGCTCCAACGGCGCACCAGGCCTTCGGCGCCGCCCGACACGAGGAGGCGGCCGTCGGGGCTGAACGCTGCCGGGCCCGTGGCGCCGGGCAGGTCGGTCATGTGCTTCGCGGTGTCCGCGTTCCACAGGCGCAGCGCCGCGTAGCTGCCGACGGCGAGGGTGTGACCGTCCGGAGCGAACACCACGGATGTGACGGTGCCCGCGTGCCCGGTGAGCTGCGCCCTGAGCGCGTCCCCACGGCCGTCCCACAGGCGCACCACCGGACCTTCGCCCCCCGTCGCGAGTGTGCGGCCGTCGGAGCTGAACGCCAGGGAGTGGACGCGCTCCTCGGTCCCGGCGAGGCGGTGGAGCAATCTGCCCGTGCGCGGGTCCACGAGACGGACACCGGCCTGGCTGTGGCTGGTGGCGAGAGCCCGACCGTCCGGGCTGAACGCCAACGCGTCGACGCAGCCGCCGGACGCGCTCCTCAGGGTACGGAGCAGGCCGAACGCGAGGCTCGCGGTGTCGTCCTGCGCCGGGTTGGCCGCGAGCGTGGGTGTCCGGGGCCGACGGCCGCGGTCGTGCCGGGAACCGCGCACGGACCCGGCGGCCGCGGTCGGCAGGGAGTCCCGGGTGGCCAGCTCCGCCAGTCCCGCGGCCACTTCCCGGGTGTCCGGCCGTCGTGCGGGATCCTTGGCCAGCAGCCCCATGACCAGCTTCTCCAACTCGCGCGGTATGCCGGGACGGATGGCGCCGGGGCGGGGCGGGACGACTTCCACGTGCTGGCGCATCAACGCGTAGAGGGGCTGGTCGACGGGGAACGGCAGGATGCCCGTGAGCATCTCGAACATCACGACGCCCAGGGAGTAGAGGTCGGTGCGCGCGTCCGCCGTCCGCCCCTGGTGCTGCTCGGGCGACATGTACGCGGGAGTACCGAGCACCGGCCCCGTGGAGGTCAGTGTCTCGGACGTGTCGGCGACCCGGGCGATGCCGAAGTCGCAGACCTTCACTCGGTCGCCCGCCTGCACGAACAGGTTGGCCGGCTTCAGGTCGCGGTGCACCACCCCGTGCCGGTGGGCCGCCGCCACGGCGTCGACGGTCTGGCTCGTCAGATCCACCACACGGCTGAAGGACAGGTGCCCGGGGTGCTCGGCCAGCAGCCGGGCCAGGTCGTGGCCGGTCAGCAGCTCCATGACGATGAAGCGAAACGTGTCGTGGCGGCCCGCGTCGTGCACCACCGTGATCCCCGGGTGCCGTAACCCGGCGAGGATCTCGGCCTCCCGCTGGAAGCGCCGCTCCGACACGGTGTCCCGCGCGACGGGCATCACCTTGACCGCGACCTCGCGACCGAGCACCGCGTCCCGGCCCTCCCAGACCTCTCCCATGCCACCGCGTCCCAGCAGCCGTCGAAGCGTGTACCGGTCGGCAAGGGTCACCCCGGCCGTCGCCATCCCAGACTCCACCATCGGCTCCGTTTCGCAGGCTCCGTGCAACTCGGACATCGTGCGCGACCGGCCCTTCGGCCGGTGACCATCCAAGCGTGTGACATCCGGCAGGTCGAGTGGCGGGGTCAGGACACGGCCATCGTTGCCCGCGCCCGCCCTCCGCGACCGCGGAGGGCGGGCGGTACGGGTCCGGGCTCAGCCGCGCGCGGTCCCCGCGAGGAAGGCGGCCAGGCCCTCCAGCAGCCGGTCTGCGTCCTCCTCGCTGCTGTACGGGGCCAGACCGATCCGGAGCCCTCCCGTGTCGCCCAGCCCCAGGTGGCGCGAGGCCTCCAGGGCGTAGAACGAGCCCGCCGGCGCGTCGACCCCGCGCTCCGCCAGGAACCGCGAGGCGTCCGCCGCCGACCGGCCCGGGAAGGTCACCAGCAGCGTCGGGGTGCGCCGGGCCGCACGCGAGTGGACGACGACACCGTCGAGGGCGGACAGACCCTTCTCGATCCGGTCCCGCAGAGCGTCCTCGTGGGCCTCGATCGCCTCGAACGCCGCGGCCAGCCGCTCCCGGCGGGTGCCGTCGGCGCCGGCGGCGAGCGAGGCCAGGAAGTCCACCGCGGCCCGGGCCGCGGCCAGGAACTCGTAGGGCAGGGTGCCCAGTTCCAGCCGCTCGGGGACCGCGTCGGTCGACGGCAGCAGCTTGTCGGGGTGCAGGGTCTCCAGCAGCTCGGGGCGGCTCGCCAGTACGCCCAGGTGCGGGCCGAGGAACTTGTACGGCGAGCAGACGAGGAAATCGGCGCCGAGTGCGTCCAGCCGGACAGAAGCGTGGGCTGCCAGGTGCACGGCGTCCACGTGCAGCAGGGCACCCGCCCGGTGGACGAGATCCGCGATCGCGGGCAGGTCGGGGCGGGTGCCGATCAGGTTGGACGCCCCGGTGACCGCGACCAGGCGGGTCCGCGCGGACAGCACTTCGGCGAAGCGGGCGGGCGGCAACTCCCCGCTGTCCGGTTCGAAGCCGACCCACCGGACCGTCGCGCCGACGGCCTCGGCCGCCTGCACCCAGGGGCGGATGTTGGCGTCGTGGTCGAGACGGCTGACCACCACCTCGTCGCCCGGGCCCCAGCCCTTGGCCAGGGTCCGCGCCAGGTCGTAGGTCAGCTGGGTGGAGCTGCGTCCGAACACTATGCCGCGCGGCTCCGCACCCACCAGGTCCGCGAGCGCGGACCGCGCACCGGCCACGATCGCCTCCGCGTTCCGCTCGCCCTCGTTCTGCGTGCCCCGCACAGCGAGCGGCCGGGACAGGGCGTCCACGACCGAGTCGATCACCGGCTGCGGGGTCTGGGTGCCACCGGGCGCGTCGAAGCGGGCCGACCCGGCCGTCAGGGCCGGAATCTGTGCGCGGAGCGCGGGGACGTCGAGGGGCATGCGTTCTCCTGGGCTGGGCGGGGGCGGACCTGGGCGGTCCGGGGGCGGCTCCCGGCAGCGGCGCCCGGAGAACGATCCTGCCCTGTGCGTGTACGGGGCACACGGCCGGGTCGCCGGATGCGGCGTCGTCCGCTGCGCCGACGGAGTTCCGGCGCGACGCGGTGGTGCGGACGGTGCGGTCTGGGGCAGGCTCGTCCCCATGATTTCGGTAGTGCAGAACATTGCGATCGATTGTGCGGATGCCTACGCCCTGGCCCGGTTCTGGAGCGAGGTCGTGGGCTGCCCCCTGCATCCGGAGGACGAACCGGGCGCCCTGGAGACCGAGGTGATGCTGCCGGTGGGTCCGCTGCTGCACTTCAACCAGGTGCCGGAACCGAAGACGATCAAGAACAGGGTGCATCTGTGCCTGCGCCCGACGACATCGCGCGAGGAGGAGGTCGAGCGGCTGCTGGGTATCGGTGCCACCCTCGTCACCGATCGCCGGGAACCCGACGGCGCCGGCTGGGCGGTCCTGGCGGATCCTGAGGGCAACGAGTTCTGTGTGCTCCGCAGCGAGGCGGAACGGGCGTCGATGCCGCCGTCCTGAGGGGCGGGGGCGGCAGGCCGCCGCGCCGGTGTGCGGTGGCCTGCCCCGGCCTCAGAGGCCGGTGACCTTGGCGCTCGCCGACAGTTCGTAGACCAGGGTCACCGTGCGCCGGCCGCCGGGCGGGAGGGCGACGTCCCAGCGGGCGATGCCCTCGGCGTCGATCACGTCGGGCGGCGGGGAGCAGGAGTCCTTGTGCACGCGTACGGTCACCGCCGAGACTTCGGAGACGGGAACGCGCTCCCGAAGGGCGACCACCCGGTCGCCGCGCTCCCCGGGGGCGGAGAACCGGGACAGGTTCAGCCGGACCGTGCGGGTGACCACGGTCCGCTGGGTCAGGGCGGCCGAGTCGCGGGACTCCGTCGCACGGCGGACCACCCGGTAGTCGTCGCAGCTGCCGAAGGCCAGTTCGGCGGGGGCGCCGGGGGCGGTGAAGTCCAGCGTGCCGCGGCCGCTGAATCCGTTGCCGCGGACCAGATCCACGGGTCCGGCGAGCAGCGCGTGGCCGGACAGGTTGTCGAACCGCACCACCTGGGTGACCAGGGGGGACAACTCCGGAGAGCAGGCGTACTCGCTGGGCGCGGTCGCCGTGAACGCGGAGAGACGCACCCGGTGGGCGCGGCCGTCGGCGGGCACCGAGACCGGCGTGGGGGACCGCAGCACCCGCGTCTCGCCGCCGTCGTCCACCCCCGGCAGTCCGAGCACCGAGGCCGGCCCGAGAGTGCCGATCTCCTCCTCGCGCAGTTCGACGTCGACCGTGCGGCGCTCCGCCGCGGAGCGGTCCTTGAGCGTCAGCCGGTCCTCGTCCAGCCGTGGCGGTTCGGTCGCCAGCGCCGAGCGGGCCGTTGACAAGGTCAGCCGTACACCGGACCAGTCCTCCCCGGTGCGCTGCCAGACCATCGCGTCGGTCTCCAGCGTCAGCGAGTCCCCTTCGAGCACGGCCCGGTAGGCGGGGCGCCACAGCGCACACGGGGTGAGATGAGTCAGGCGCAGCCCGACGGGCCCGGCGACCGCGGCCTCCACGGTCAGCTCGACATGGCCGACCAGCTCGGCCGGTTCCTCCTCCGAGAGGCACACTGCTTGCTGCACGTCCGAGAGTTCGGCGGTGAGCGAGGCCAACCGGACCTCCACCGTCCGGAGTTCCTCACCGTGCGTGTCCCGCTCGGCGTCGACCCGGTCCAGCTCGCGGGTCCAGCGTTCCCGCTCCGTCTCGCCGGACCCGGCGCCCTCTCCGATCTCCCGCAGCAGATCGGAGGCGAGACGGTCGAGCAGGCCGAGGCGGGCGTGGAGCCGGTCGCGGCGCTGTCCCAGGGCCAGTTGCTCCTCTTCGAGGACGTGTACGCGCCGGCGCAGGGCGGAGTCGTCGGCCGTGGGCGGCGACGGCTCGCGCGGCGTCCAGTCGCGGACGATCCGCACGTCGAGCACGGTCGCGGGGTGACCGGATGCCAGCTCGGCATGGAGGGTCCGGTCGACGGCCAGCGCACTGACCGGCCCGAGACGCAGCCGCTGTACCCCGGCTTTCAGGTCGAGTACTGCGGCGCGCTCGATGTGGGCGCGATCCTCCAGGCAGGTGACGGCGGTGACGGGGAGGGCGACCGGCTTCGGTTCCGTGGACATGGGGTGTGTCAGCTCCTGCGGTTGCCGCCGGCCAGGGCCTTGCCGGTCGGGATGCGGATCTCGTAGCCGCCGTCGAGAGCGGCGGTGGCGCCTGCGGGCAGGTCCCGTCGCCAGACCCGGGTGCCCGGGGCGTGCCGGTCCGGTCCCACGCCGTCGTCGGGTGCCGTCCAGTCGGCCCGCTCCTCGATCCTGACGTCGGGTTCGGAGGTGACCGGAACCCGCTCGTGGACTTCCACGGTGACGGGCCGGGCAAGCCGGTTGGCCAGCTCGACGTGGACGCGGTGGTCGAGCACGGTGGTGTTGTTGCGCAGTCCCGAGGTCGACTCGTGCACGCTCGTACGGTGCGTCACCCGGATGCCCTCGGCCGGCCCGAGACCCACCCTGCGGACCCCGCCCGGTGCCAGCGTGGGCAGCGCGGCCGTCAGCAGGAACTCGTCGTCGACGGTGACCTCCACCGGACCGGCCAGCAGCGCCTGGTCGGTGGCGTTGGACAGCAGCAGCGTGGCGTACACGACCGGCTCCACGGACGGCACGCAGAGGTACTCGGTGCGCAGCCCGACCGGGATCTCGCCGACGGTGACGGTGTGCCAGGTGCCGTCCGACGGAATGTCGGCGCGCGCGGTGGCATCGAAGCGGTGGTCGAAGGACCCCGCCGACTCGCGGGGCCGCACGGCCTGACCGGGCAGCGGCAGCGCGGCCACCGCTTCGGCGCGGCGGCGGAACTCGGCCGCCACCGGGTCGAAGGGGGAGCCGGGGAACAGCCGGCCCCTGCGACCGCCCTGCCCGTCCGGGCCGCTCAGCGTGAGAGCGGCGTAGTCGAGCTCGGCGCCGCTCGGCTGCGGCGGACCGGCCACCGGTGCCGGAGGGGGCGGCGGCGCGGCCATACCGGGCGCCGGGGGCGCGGGGGCGGCCCCGGCGGATCGTGTCATGTTGCGCGGCACCCCCGTCAGCGGCTGCGCGGGAGCGGGCATCCCGCCGCCGTAGGCCATCGGGGGAGCACCGCCCGGTGCCACCGGCGACGGCGGGGGAGGGGGCGGACCGGGGTGGAAGGAGGACTTGCCGACCGCACCCGCGGGCGCGGCACCGGCCCCGGCGGCGACGGCCACGGGTGCGGTGTTCCGCTCCGGGGCGGGGCCTGCCGCGTCGTACCCGTGGAACAGGTCGACGAGTCCGGCCGGGGGTTCGCGCCAGCCGGAGGGAGCGGGAGCGGGCTGACTCCGGCCGATCCGGACCGAGCGGAGCCTCGGCAGGTCGGTCCGGCGCCGGAGGTCGGCGGTGGCCAGGGCGATCCGTACGCCGTTCCAGTCCTCACCGGTCCGCTGGGCGACCGAGGCGCGCAGCACCAGCCGGCCGCTGCCGTCCCCCTGCTGGTGAGCGAGGCGGTACGCGGGCACCCAGACGGCGCCGGGCACTCCGTATTCCAGCTCCACCTCCACCTCGGCGCCGTCCGCGTCACCGGCACCGTGCAGGGCCAGGAGTGCGCAGACAGTGGCCTCCACATGGGCTGACGGCGCGTCGGTGGAGCCGCGTTCGAGCCTGTCGGCGGCGACCGTGAGCTCGTGCTCGGCGGTGCGCAGCGCCTCCTCCAGCCCGGCGAGGCGGTCGTGCAGCCCCGTGAGCCGCTCGTCGACGAAGTCGGCGAGCTCCAGCCACGCGTCGGCCGGGGTGCGGCGGTGCGGGTCCTCCCGCTTGCGGGGCGGCGGGACCGGTTGCAGCGCCCTGACCTCCTCGATCACGCTCAGCTGCCGGTCCCGGCGTGCCAGCGCCGCGGCGTACGCGTCGCTCAGCCGCTCGTACGCGCGCCGCAACGTGTCCGGCGCGTCCGTGGCCGGCAGCTCGGCCTCGACCTCCACCCGGGCCTCGGTGACACGCACCCCCGCCTCACCGACGACCCGGACCCGCAACGAGCCCGGGTCCAGTGAGCGGGGCAGCCCCGTCACACGCACCAGGCCGTCGGACGGCACGCCGCCCCGCGCCAGGCGACGGCAGAGCGCGCCCTGCGCGTACACGACGACGGAGTCGAGGGCAGACGCCCACCTCGTCGCTGATCCAGCTGTCATGTGCTCCGCCCCCGCCGCGTCCATGGTGAGCGAAGCTTACGCCCGGGCGGCCCGCCCGCCCGTGGGGGTCAGGCGGGGCCGCAGCCCGGGCACAGGCCCCGATAGGTCACTTCGGCCTCGGAGACGGTGAAGCCGAACCGTTCCGACTCGGGCAGCTCCGCCAGGAGATCACCGGCGGGGTGGACGTCCCGGATGGTGCCGCAGCCGGAGCACACCAGATGCTGGTGGGGGTGGTGGGCGTTCGGGTCGTAGCGCTTGGCACGGCCGTCGGTGGCCACCTCGATCACCTCGCCCAGCGCGACGAGTTCGCCGAGGGTGTTGTAGACGGTGGCGCGGGAAATCTCCGGCAGCCGGGAAGTGGCGCGCGCGAGTACTTCGTCCGCGGTGAAGTGGACGTGGTCGCCGGCGAGCACCTCGGCAACCACCCTGCGCTGAGCGGTCATCCGCCAGCCACGTGCGCGAAGCCGTTGCAGCAGGTCACTCATGCCCACCAGCCTAACTGTGCGTTGTCCGACGAATAGGTCCGTACACGCCTGTCGTTCGTATTGACTTGGACTATGTCCATCGTAGGATCGGTTCCGGCTACAAGCCAAGGGACAGGACAGCAGCGCGGAAAAGTACGTGACGTCAGGAGACGGGTTCGCCCCGGCATCCCGGCCCGGCCTTTCCACCGTCCGAAGTTCCTCAGCACCGTGATCCGCCCCGTCCGGAAGGATTTCCATGACTGAGAACCACGACGCGATCGTCACCGACCCGAAGGCAGAGGAGGCCGGTGGCTGCCCGGTCGCGCACGGTCGCGCGCCGCACCCGACCCAGGGCGGCGGCAACCGCCAGTGGTGGCCGGAGCGGCTCAACCTGAAGATCCTCGCCAAGAACCCCGCCGTCGCCAACCCGCTCGGTGAGGAGTTCGACTACGCCGAGGCGTTCAAGAGCCTCGACCTCCCGTCGGTGAAGCGGGACATCGCCGAGGTGCTGACGACGTCGCAGGACTGGTGGCCCGCCGACTTCGGCAACTACGGCCCCTTCATGGTCCGGATGGCCTGGCACAGCGCCGGCACCTACCGGATCAGTGACGGCCGCGGCGGCGCCGGAGCCGGTCAGCAGCGCTTCGCCCCGCTCAACAGCTGGCCGGACAACGCGAGCCTGGACAAGGCCCGCCGGCTGCTGTGGCCGGTCAAGAAGAAGTACGGCAAGAACCTCTCGTGGGCGGACCTCATCGTCCTCACCGGCAACGTCGCCCTGGAGACGATGGGTCTCAAGACCTTCGGCTTCGGCGGCGGCCGGGCGGATGTGTGGGAGCCCGACGAGGACGTCTACTGGGGCCCCGAGACCACCTGGCTGGGCGACGAGCGCTACACCGGTGACCGGGAGCTCGAGAACCCCCTCGGCGCGGTGCAGATGGGCCTCATCTACGTCAATCCCGAGGGCCCCAACGGCACTCCGGACCCGATCGCCGCGGCCCGCGACATCCGTGAGACGTTCCGCCGCATGGCGATGAACGACGAGGAGACGGTCGCCCTGATCGCGGGCGGGCACACCTTCGGCAAGACCCACGGTGCGGGCCCGGCGGACAGCGTCGGCCCCGACCCCGAGGCCGCCCCGATGGAGCAGCAGGGCCTCGGCTGGCAGAGCACGTACGGCACCGGCAAGGGCGCCGACACCATCACCAGCGGTCTCGAAGGCATCTGGACCGACACCCCGACCACCTGGGACAACAGCTTCTTCGACATCCTCTTCGGCTACGAGTGGGAGCTGTTCAAGAGCCCTGCGGGCGCCCACCAGTGGCGGCCGAAGGAGGGCGCCGGTGCCGGTACGGTCCCCGACGCGCACGACCCGTCGAAGACCCACGCGCCGACGATGCTGACGACGGACCTGTCGCTTCGGCTCGACCCCGCCTACGAGGAGATCTCGCGGCGCTTCCACCAGAACCCGGACCAGTTCGCCGACGCCTTCGCCCGCGCCTGGTTCAAGCTGACGCACCGTGACATGGGCCCGGTCGTGCGCTACCTCGGTCCGGAGGTCCCGGCCGAGACCCTGGTGTGGCAGGACCCGCTTCCCGCCCGGACGTACGAGCTGGTCGACGCGGCGGACACCGCCTCCCTCAAGGCCCAGATCCTCGCGTCGGACCTGTCCGTGTCCGAGCTCGTCTCCACCGCGTGGGCATCCGCCTCGTCCTTCCGCGGCAGCGACAAGCGGGGTGGCGTCAACGGCGCACGCATCCGCCTCGAACCGCAGAACGGCTGGGAGGTCAACGACCCGGACCGCCTGGCGACGGTGCTGCGCACCCTCCAGGGGATCCAGGAGGCCTTCAACTCCGCCCAGTCGGGCGGCAAGCAGGTCTCGCTCGCCGACCTCATCGTGATCGCCGGCGCCGCAGCCGTCGAGAAGGCCGCCGGGGACGCCGGGTTCGCCGTCGACGTCCCCTTCACCCCGGGCCGCGTCGACGCGTCGCAGGAGCAGACGGACGTGGAGTCGTTCGTCGAGCTGGAACCGTCCGCCGACGGATTCCGCAACTACCTCGGCAAGGGCAACCGGCTCCCCGCCGAGTACCTCCTGCTCGACCGGGCGAACCTGCTGACCCTCAGCGCCCCCGAGCTGACGGTCCTCGTCGGCGGTCTGCGTGTTCTGGGCGCCAACTACCAGCAGTCGTCACTCGGTGTCCTCACCGAGACGCCCGGGTCCCTGAGCAACGACTTCTTCGTCAACCTGCTCGACCTGGGTACGACGTGGAAGGCCACCTCCGACGACGCGAGCACCTTCGAGGGCCGCGACGCCGCCACGGGCGAGGTCCGGTGGACCGGCAGCCGCGCCGACCTCGTCTTCGGTTCGAACTCCGAACTGCGTGCGGTCGCGGAGGTCTACGCGAGCGACGACGCGAAGGAGAAGTTCGTCAAGGACTTCGTCGCCGCGTGGGACAAGGTGATGAACCTGGACCGGTTCGACCTCGTCTGAGCGTGAGGTGCCGGGCCGGCCCCCACACGGGCCGGCCCGGCACACCACGGGGCCACCGGGCCTCGGCGGGTGCTCCGCCGGATCGTGGAGCCGTCCGGCCGCTCATGCACGGTGTCAGAGATCCGCTCCCCTCGGCGGTACCGACTGAAGGACGCGACGTGACGTCTCAGCCAGCCCCGCATCCCGTCAGTCTCTACCCTGAACTCGGCCAGGACGGCACGCTCCGGATCGCCCTGCAGAACGCCGTTCACCAGGCCGGATATCGATGCGAGGTGCTCCCCGACGAAGGCACTGGACGGAGCTGGTCAACAGCCCGCGCGGACAGTGACGGCCGGACGACGGGCGTCCGCCTGGGTATCCGGGAACGCTGCTTCGTCATGACCTTCCGGGAACGCGGTGTCGCGAGGGCCGGGGGCACCACGACCACGTTGAACGAGGCTGCCACGGCTACCGGGCTCTGGCAGTCCGGCGCCGAGCTGGAGGCTCTGCGGTCCGCATGCCCGTTCATCCTCCTCAGCCCGCTCGCCGAGGGCGTCGAGCGCGGCACCGCGGCCGAGGCCAGATGGGCGGACTACCGTCGGACCGCGGCGCGATTTGTCGACCATGACCTGATCGAAGCCTCCTACGCCCAGCCGCAGCTGCGAGCCCTGTTCCCCTTCCACAGCCACCGATCGCTCACCTTCAGCCGCTGTACCGGTTTCCCCTACACCCACGACGCTCCGGTGGTGACTCCGGTGAACGGGCGATACCGCGTCACCTGGTGGAAGACCCGCTCGCCTCGGGGACCGGCGGACATCGGAGAGGCTGACAACCCGCGTGACGCAGTCGCCCTGGTCGTCGCCCACCTTCCCCCCGGATGCGGGCCCGCCGTCGCCGGCACTGCCCATGACCTCGGCACACCGGACTCCCCGTGACGCACCGCGCAGTGCGCCATCGCACGGTCGCCGCCCACGGGCCCAGCGGCAGGAGGCGGGCGTGCTCGACCGGTTCGACAGCCTGCTCCGCCGGCACGTGCGTGGCAGGAGAACCGGTTCCGTGCCAGGTTAGGCTGCCAACCGGCAACGGCCCGACCCAGGAGCGCACCGCATGTTCGACCCGGCCCTGAAGCACCCGTATCGCGATGCCCTTCGGCCGGACGAACTGCCGGCACCGCACCCCCTGTTGGAGCCCCTGCTCGGTTTCCTGGGCAGCTGGACGGGTGGGGGCCGCGGAGGGTATCCGACCCTCGACGCAGAATTCGTGTACGGGCAGGAGGTCACCTTCAGCCATGACGGACGGCCGTTCCTCCAGTACGAGGCGCGCGCCTGGCTGCTGGACGCGGACGGCGCCCCACTGCGGCCTTCGGCGCGGGAGAGCGGCTGGTGGCGGATGCAGCCGGACGGGCGCGTGGAGGCGCTGATCACGCAGCCCACCGGAGTCGCGGAGATGATGACCGGCCTCGCGGCCGACGGCGCCGTGGACCTCGCCACCCACCACGTCGCCCTCACACCCACGGCCAAGCAGGTCGACGCCACCCGTCGGCGCTATGCGCTGACGGACGTCGACACGCTCGACTTCACCCACGACCTCGCCGCGGTCGGCCGCCCGCTCCAGCACCACCTCTCGGCGCAGCTCCGCCGCGCGAACCGCGACTGAGCGCTGTCCGGACAGCGCCGGGAGGACACGACCGGCGTATTCGCCCAGGACGGGAGAAGCGGGCTGCGCCTGGACCTCACCGGCCCCGGTCCCGCCCGAGCGGGTTCAGCGCAGTGCCTCGGGCAGCTCCTCCCGGTGGATGACGCCCAGGCGCTGCGTGGCCCGGGTCAGCGCCACGTACAGGTCGCTGGTCCCGAACAGGGCGGGCTCCACGACGAGCACGTGGTCGAACTCCAGCCCCTTCGCCTGCCGCGGGTCGAGCAGCACCACGGGGTGGGTCAGATCGGGTTCGGCGCCGGCTGTGACGCCCTCCAGCGGAGCGCCGATCTCCCCGTGGAGTGCCCGGGGCGCGATCACCGCGAGCCGCCCCTCCTCGGGCGTCAGCTCCAGGACCGCCCGCGCCACCTCGCCGGCCAGGTCGTCCCCGGCCTCCCGCACCCACGGCACCTCGCCGGTGGACCGCACCGAGGCGGGCGGCTCGAACGAGGGATCGTGGGCGCGCAGCACCCTGGCGGCCAGCTCCATGATCTCGGCGGGCGTACGGTAGTTGACCTTGAGCGCGACGTGCTCGAACCGGTCTCCGACGTACGGGTCCAGGATCCTCTCCCACGAGCCGACGCCGGCCTCCTCCGAGGTCTGCGCGGGGTCACCGACGAGGGTCATCGAGCGGGTCGGCGAGCGGCGCATGAGCAGCCGCCACGCCATCGGTGACAGCTCCTGTGCCTCGTCGACGATGATGTGCCCGAACGCCCAGGTGCGGTCGGCCGCGGCACGCTCGGCCGCGCTGCGGTGATCGGCCTCTTCCTGCCGCTCCGCCATCCGCTCGGCGTCGATGATGTCGTGGGCGGCCAGGACCTCGGACTCCTCGTCCTCGAACTCGAACGACTCCGAGCCCCTCGACAGCTCCAGCACGCCCTGCGCATACGCGATCCGCTCCTGACGCCCGGCCTCGGCGGCCGCCCGCTCCGCGCTGTCGTCGACACCGAGCAGCTCCGCCGCCTCGTCGAGCAGCGGTACGTCCGCGGGGGTCCACCGTCCGTCGCCCGGTGCTCGCCGGATCGCCTCCGCGTCCTCATCCGGTACGTAGACGGGGTCGGCCAGGTAGTCGCCGAGGAACTCCTCGGGGGTGAGCGGCGGCCACAGCTCGTCGATGGCGCCGTGTACCGCCTTGCTGACGGCGACACCCTTGCCGAGCTGGGCGATGTCGTCGGGGCCGAGGAAGTTGGGACCGCCGTACGGGTCGGCCCCGATGCGCTCCGTGAGCTGTGCGGTGAGGGCGTCGATGATCCGGAACGCGAAGTGCGGGCGGGCGAGGTTGTGCGGCAGCAGGGTCTCGCGGGCAGCCTGCCGGGCCTCGTAGGCGATCTCCCAGTCGAGGATCAGGTCCCCGTCGTCGTGCCGGATGACCAGCGGGGCGCCGGGCTCGGGGAGCACCTGCCGGTCGCGCACGGCCAGGGCGAGCGCCTCCGCCATCGGCGCACCGCCCTTGACGGCGGCGGCGCGGGGCGTGTCGGTCCCGCCGGCGTGGACCCCGGGGAAGAGCTCGGCCTGGGTGGCGAGCAGCACCCCGGTCTCGCCGAGCGCGGGCAGCACCTCGCCGATGTAGCTCAGGAAGGCCGGGTTGGGGCCCACGATCAGGACGGCGCGCTTGGCGAGCAGCTCACGGTGTTCGTACAGGAGGAACGCCGCCCGGTGCAGCGCCACCGCCGTCTTGCCCGTACCGGGCCCGCCCTCGACGACGAGCACGCCGCGGTGCGGGGCGCGGATGATGCGGTCCTGCTCCGCCTGGATGGTCCGCACGATGTCGCCCATGCGGCCGGTGCGGGCGGAGTTCACGGCGGCGAGCAGCACGGTGTCGCCGCTCGGGTCCTCGAATCCGGTGCGCCGGCGGTCCCCGACGTCGAGGATCTCGTCGTGCAGCTCGGTGACGGAGCGGCCCTCGGTGGTGATGTGCCTGCGCCGGCGCAACCCCATGGGTGTGTGACCGGTGGCGAGGTAGAAGGGGCGGGCGACCGGCGCACGCCAGTCGATGAGCAGGGGCGTGTGCGCGGTGTCGTCCTCGCGGATTCCGATGCGGCCGATATGGTGCGCCGCGCCGTCGGAGAGATCGATGCGGCCGAAACACAGCGAGCCGTCCACCGCATTCAGGGCGGCCAGCAGACCCGAGCGTTCGGCGACGAGCACATCGCGTTCGAGACGCGCCTGCAGGCCGTTGCCGACCGGCGTCAGCGCATCCTCGACGCGCTGCGCGGCGACGCCACGCAGCGCGTCGACACGGTCGTAGAGCCGGTCGATGAATTCCTGCTCCTTTTGCAGTTCATCGAATTCCCGAGTTGACAACATTGCTCCCTGCCGGATACGGTGCTTCTTAGTGGCCCCCAGTGAGGGGCCTTTTCTGTGGGCGCACAGAAAGAATCAATATACCCGCGAAAACCCCCGGTCCACAATTGCGGACCGGGGGTTTTCTGTGCCGTCTGTCGGGTTTGCCGGGCGTGGTGTGGGTGGGGTCTCAGTCCCATGCGTCCTGGTTGATGAAGCGGCTGAAGCCTCGCCAGGAGTTGGGGCCCATCACTCCGTCGATGGGCCCGGTGTAGCCGTGGGCCGCGGCCAGTCGCTGGAGCGCGGCCCAGGTGTTCGTTCCGGGTACGCCGTCGAGGGGGCCGGTATAGCCCCAGCCCCGCATGTTCAGCTGGAGCGCGGCGTACGTGCGGGGACCCGGGACACCGTCGACCGGCCCGGAGTACCCGGACTCGATCCGCAGCCAGTTCTGCGTCCGCTGCCACATCACCGGACCCGGAACACCGTCCTGCTCCGTCGACGTCTTCGGCAACCCACCACCG
>NZ_JBIDAD010000008.1:0-440189 GCF_043202315.1 Streptomyces sp. NPDC048211 | reverse complement strand
GTTGATAGGCCAGATGTGGAAGCCCGGTAACGGGTGGAGCTGACTGGTACTAATAGGCCGAGGGCTTGTCCTCAGTTGCTCGCGTCCACTGTGTTAGTTCTGAAATAACGAACGGCCGTGTTTTGTTCCGGTGTTGGTTAATTTCATAGTGTTTCGGTGGTCATTGCGTTAGGGAAACGCCCGGTTACATTCCGAACCCGGAAGCTAAGCCTTTCAGCGCCGATGGTACTGCAGGGGGGACCCTGTGGGAGAGTAGGACGCCGCCGAACTCCTTTTATGAAAAGCCCCGTGCCCTTGTGGCACGGGGCTTTTCTGCGTTCCGACCGTTTAAGGTCATGACATGCGCTACGAACTGGTCATCTTCGACAACGACGGGGTGCTCGTGGACAGCGAGCCGATCGCCAACACCATCCTGGCCGGGTACCTCACCGAGCTCGGGCACCCCACCTCGTACGAGGAGTCCCTCCGTGACTACATGGGGTCCGCCGTGCACCGGGTGCACGACCTCGTCGAGGAGCGGGGCGGGGAGAAGCTGCCCGCGGACTTCAACGACACGCTCCACTCACGGATCTTCGCCGCGTTCCAGCGGGAGCTGGAACCCGTTCCCGGCGTGGAGGGCGTGCTGGGGGAGCTCGTCGCCGACGGGGTTCCGTACTGCGTCGCCTCCTCCAGCAGCCACGAACGGATCCGCGTCAGCCATCGCGCGACAGGGCTCGACCAGTGGTTCGAGGAGGAGTGGATCTTCTCGGCCGAGGACGTGGGCCGGGGGAAGCCGGCGCCCGATCTGTTCCTGCTCGCCGCCGAGCGGATGGGAGTGGCTCCCGAGCACTGTGTCGTCATCGAGGACAGCCCGCTCGGGGTGGAGGCGGCGAAGGCCGCGGGCATGGACGTGTACGGGTTCACCTCGATGATGCCGGCGGACCGGCTGGCCGGGGTGACCGGGCATTTCTCCGACATGGGACAGCTGCGGGAATTGCTTGCCTGACGTGTCTACCCATGGGTAGAGACTGCCTCTACGCTCGCGCACATGACAGATGCACGTTTGCGGCACGGCAGGGCTTCCCTCGCGTTGAGCTTCTTCGTGCAGGGCGTCACCTTCGCTCTCCTCGTGACCCGGATCCCCGCGATCCAGGACAGGTACGGGATATCCGACGGCCTGCTGCCCGTGTTCCTCGCCGCCGTGCCGATCCTGGCCGGCGTGGGAAGCGTGGTCACCGAGAAGGTGGTCGCGCGCGTGCGGCCGAGGGTGGTTCTGCGGTGGGCGCAGCCGGTCGTGCTGCTTGCGCTGCTCGGCGTCGGTGCCGGGAGCGAGGTGTGGGAAGCGGCCCTGGCGCTCGGCCTGTTCGGGATCTCCGTCGGTGCGCTGGACGCCTCCATGAACATGATGGGGGTCAGTCTTCAGCGGGCGTACGGACGTTCCATCATGCTCGGTTTCCACGCCGCGTACAGCCTGGGCGGGATCGCCGGGGCGTCGATGGCGTGGGCCGGGGCGCACTGGGATCTGTCGCTGCTGGTCTCGTACCTTCCGGTCGTCGTGGTGCTGCTGCCCGTGGCGTTCGTCGGGAGCCGGTGGTACGTCGAGGGGAAGCAGGAGGAGGAGCTGCTGGGCGCGGATCGGGGGAAGGCCGGCTCGGTCTCCTTCAAGTTGCTGATGCCGCTCTGTCTGGTGATGTGCTTCGCGTACATCGGGGATTCGACGGTCTCCAACTGGAGCGCGAAGTATCTGCAGGATGTGCTGGGGAGTTCGGAGCAGCTCTCGACCGTCCCGTACAACGTCTACATGGTGACGACGCTGCTGGGGCGGGCCGTCGGGGACTTCGGGGTGCGGCGGTTCGGTGCCGTGGCCGTGGTGCGGTCCGGGAGTGTGCTGGCCGCGGCGGGGTTCGGAGTGGTCGCCGTCGCCGGCGGGGCCTGGACCGGGATGCTCGGGTTCACCATGCTGGGGCTCGGGCTCTGTGTGATCGTGCCGCAGACCTTCGCGGCCGCCGGGCGGATGTTCCCCGGGGCGAGCGACACCGCCATTGCCCGGCTCAACATCTTCAACTACGTGGGATTCCTGGTGGGCTCGCCCCTGGTGGGGGCGCTCGGGGACGCGTGGAGCTACCGGGGCGCGATGCTCGTACCGATGGTGCTGGTGCTCGCGACGCTGGTGTACGCCAAGTCGTTCGGAGCGGAGCCCGCCCGATACGGTGGCGGGCATGAGCGGCCGCGCACAGTTGATGTGGGATGACGCAGTAACGGGATACGACTTCGGGGACAGTCATCCCATGGACCCGGTCAGGCTCGCCCTGACGATGGGGTTGGTGCGGGCGTTCGGTCTCGACCGGGCGGTGGATGTCGTGGCGGCCAAGGCGGCCGGCGATTCGACACTGCGGCTCGTGCACCGGCCGGACTACGTGGCGGCTGTGCGGGCGGCCTCCGCCGATCCGCGGGCGGCGGACCAGAGCTACGGGATCGGGACGACGGACGATCCGGCGTTCGCCGGGATGCACGAGGTGTCGGCGCTGATCGCCGGGCAGTCGGTGGCGGCCGCCGAGGCGGTGTGGCGGGGCGGGACCGGGCACGCGGTGAACTTCACCGGCGGCCTCCATCACGCCATGCCCGGCGGGGCCGCGGGTTTCTGTATCTACAACGATCCGGCGCTCGCCATCGCGCGGCTGCTGGAGCTGGGGGCCGAGCGGGTCGCGTACGTCGATGTGGACGTGCACCACGGCGACGGGGTGCAGGCGGCGTTCTGGGAGGACCCGCGGGTTCTGACGGTGTCGCTGCACGAGCACCCGCGGACGCTCTTCCCGCAGACCGGCTGGCCGGAGGAGACCGGTGCCGGGGCGGGAGAGGGCGGTGCGGTCAATGTGGCGCTTCCGGCCGGTACGGGGGACGCGGGATGGCTGCGGGCGTTCCACGCGGTGGTGCCGGAACTGCTGGCGGACTTCCGGCCTCAGGTCCTGGTGACGCAGCACGGGGCCGATACGCACTTCGAGGACCCGCTGGCCCATCTCGCGGTGTCGCTGGACGCGCAGCGGGCCGTGATGGCGGCCTGCCACGATCTGGCGCACGAGTACGCGGAGGGCGGGCGCTGGGTGGCGCTGGGCGGGGGTGGTTATGCGGTGGTGGACGTGGTGCCGCGGTCCTGGACGCATCTGGTGGGGATCGCCGCGCACGCGCCCGTGGACCCGGAGTCGGTGATCCCGTCGTCGTGGCGGGACGAGGTCTACGCCCGGACCCGGCAGCTCGGGCCGGCCCGGATGACGGATGGGCGGATCCCGTCGTGGAAGGCGTGGGAGGACGGTTACGATCCCGCCGACCGGCTGGACCAGGCGGTGCTGGCGACCAGGCGTGCGGCGTTCCCGCTGCGGGGGCTGCTGACCTGACGTCAGGAGTGCGGTGGAGTGCCGATTACGCCAACTGTGGGGCGTAATCCGGGTTTTGGCCCCTGCGTACGGTGGGTGGGGGAGCATCGGCAGGGTGTTGAGCACCGGAGCGCTGCGTGCGCATCTGCTGGCGGCCCGGCTGGCCGGGCCCGTGGCCACCTCGAGGGAACTGAGTCTGCGGAGCTATCGGCTGTTCGCGGCCAGGGATCCGCGGGTGACGCTCGGCCTCGATCCCGGACGGGTGTGGGGGGAGCGGGACCTGCTGCGGCTCATGGCCGACAAGTGCGGGGTCTCGGACGATCCCGCGCATGTCTCGGGCCCTGACGTGATCGATCCGGAGCGGACGGTGGCGGGGCTGGACGCCTTCGCCGGCCGCTTGTCGGATGCCGCGGCGCGGCGGGCGCCGGTGCTGTTCGGGACGGGGCATCCGCACCGTCTGCTGGGTTTCTACGCGGCGCTGGCAGACGCCTTGTCGGCGGCGGGATGTGCCGTGCTCACCCCCGCGCAGGGGCGACGTATCGACATAACGACCCGGTTCGGCGTACGTACGTGCAACCTCGACTACGTACGGGGGGTCGCGATGGTGCGCGAACCCGGCGCGGGAGTGCCGGGTGGTGGCACCGGCGCACACACCCACTCACCACTGCCGCTGAGGGTGGCTCTGGAGGCCGCCGCGGACGCCGGGGGACTGCTGCCGGAGCTCGTCGTGGGGGACCACGGGTGGGTCTGCGGGGCAGGTCAGCTGGGCATCGAGGCGATCGGCCTGGCCGATACGGACGATCCGGCACTGTTCGTCGGGGAGGCGGAGGGCCGGGTGTCGGTCGCCGTTCCGCTCGACGACGCCGTGCGGTCCGCGTACTACCTGCCGCTGACGCGCTATGTACTCAATCGGGCGTGTCTGTCACAGTAGGCGGCCGATCGTCTCTCCTCTTCCCCACTCGCATCACCCGCCCCTAATCTGGGGAGTGAGCGCACAACGACGAAGAGTCACCGGAGGGGAAGCCGGTGCGCGTCTCGTGCGGAAGGTACAGGTGGGTCATGGCTGCTGACAGCGAGAGGCCTCTCAACGAGGTCAAGTTTCTGACTGTGGCGGAAGTCGCCTCGGTCATGCGAGTGTCGAAGATGACGGTGTACCGCTTGGTGCACAGCGGTCATCTGCCGGCGATCCGGGTGGGAAGGTCCTTCCGGGTGCCGGAGCAAGCGGTTCACGAGTATCTCCGCGAGTCCTTCGTGGGGGTGGGGACGGCCTGACATTCCCCTCGGATTACGTACCTCACGCGGTGGCGGGTAGGCTAGGCCGACGTAGGTCGTGTGGGCCCAGACGCCCCGCACCAGTGAAGAAGAAGTGAGCGAGGGTAGTCGTGGGCTCTGTTATCAAGAAGCGGCGTAAGCGGATGGCCAAGAAGAAGCACCGCAAGCTGCTCAAGCGCACGCGCGTTCAGCGTCGCAACAAGAAGTAAGCGAACGCAGTTCGTGAAGTCCGCAGCCCTTCCGCCGATCAGGCGGGAGGGCTGCGGTGCTGTACGGGGGGTATGCGCGGAGGGTGCGCACATTCGGGCCAAGACGCGGAACAGGGCCGCCGCGCAGTCATCACAGGGCAACATCCACCCGCTACGGTGACGACCGGGGGAGTGCCTCTCGCGGGGCGTCCCCTTCGCTCACCTCATTCATCCCACTCACTTCGCGCGAGACCGACGGAAGGCGCTGATCTTGGGGAAGGTCGTGCTCGTCACGGGAGCGGCCCGGCAGCTGGGCGGCCGGTTCGTGCGGCGCATCCAGCGTGATCCGGACGTGGACCGGGTGATCGCGGTCGACGCGGTCGCGCCCGGCCACCGGCTGGGCGACGCGGTCTTCGTCCGCGCGGACATCCGCCAGCCCGCCATCGCCAGAGTCCTCGCCGAGCACGCGGTCGACACGGTCGTCCACCTGGACGTCAGCGCCAGGGCGCTCGGGGCCCAGGGGCGTGCCGCGGTCAAGGAGACCAACGTCATCGGCACCATGCAACTGCTCGGTGCCTGCCAGAAGGCGCCGTCCATCAGGCGGATGGTGGTGAAGTCCAGTACGGGTGTCTACGGCTCCGCACCGCGCGATCCGGCGGTCTTCCACGAGACGACCCCGCCCAAGTCCCTGCCCGGCGGTGGCTTCGCGAAGGACGCGGTGGAGGTCGAGGGGTACGTACGGGGCTTCGCGCGCCGCAGGCCGGACGTGGCCGTGTGCGTGCTGAGGTTCGCGAACATCCTGGGGCCCGACCCCGATTCGCCGCTCGCCGACTATCTGTCGCTGCCGGTGTTGCCGACGGTGTTCGGGTACGACCCGAGGCTCCAGTTCGTCCACGAGGACGACGTCCTCGACGTCCTGGGCATCGCCGCGGGCGAACCGCGGCGCGGGACCCTGAACAGCGGCACGTTCAACATCGCGGGGGACGGGGTGCTGCTGCTGTCGCAGTGTTCGCGGCGGCTGGGGCGGCCGACGATGCCGCTGCTGCTGCCCGCGGTCACATGGGTCGGGCAGGCGCTGCGCACCGTCGGCATGACGGACTTCTCGCCGGAACAGATCCGGCTGCTCACCCATGGCAGGGTGGTATCCACGGTCCAGATGCGCGAGACGCTGGGTTTCCGGCCGCGGTTCTCCACGGCGGAGACCTTCGCCGAGTTCGCGCGCAGCCGGGGTCCGGGGCTGCTGCCGCCCGCGGCGGTGGGCCGGGCCGTCGACAGGCTGGCCGCGACGCCGTTCGCCGGTGGGGCCGGCGGCGACACACACCCGACTCCGAGCGTCAGGTAGAGGAGCGCACCGACGATGGCGGATGCCAAGGTCATTCCGTTCGACGACGACCGTTCGCGGTCGGGGGGCGGGCCGCGCGCCGCGCGCCGGCGGCCCTCGGGAAGCGGCACAGGGTCCGTCAGCGCCCTGCCCGGGCAGC
Organism: Streptomyces sp. NPDC048211; assembly: GCF_043202315.1. Lineage (NCBI taxonomy): Bacteria > Bacillati > Actinomycetota > Actinomycetes > Kitasatosporales > Streptomycetaceae > Streptomyces > Streptomyces sp. NPDC048211. Next base: position 433,898 of record NZ_JBIDAD010000008.1, on the reverse strand, counting down.
CGGGTGCCACGCTGCCTCCGGAGAGGCAGGAGGAGGCTGTGGTGGCCTCTGAGGACGCGGGAGGCGGCGGCTGGGACCGGCGGATCGCGAGCGGGCTCGCGTTTCTGCGGCGGCGGGTCACGGGCGAGTACGACGTCGACGAGTTCGGTTACGACGAGGAGCTCACCGACCAGGTCCTGATGTCGGTGCTGCGGCCGGTGTACGAGAAGTACTTCCGGGTCGAGGTGAAGGGCATCGAGAACATCCCGTCGGACGGCGGGGCGCTCATCGTGTCCAACCACTCGGGGACGCTGCCGCTGGACGGGCTGATGCTCCAGGTCGCGGTGCACGACAACCATCCGGCGGAGCGGCATCTGCGGCTGCTCGCGGCGGACCTGGTCTTCATGCTTCCGGTCGTCAACGAGCTGGCGCGCAAGGCCGGTCACACACTGGCCTGCGCGGAGGACGCGGAGCGGCTGCTGCGGCAGGGCGAGGTCGTCGGCGTGATGCCGGAGGGGTTCAAGGGCATCGGCAAGCCGTTCGGCGAGCGGTACAAGCTCCAGCGCTTCGGGCGCGGCGGCTTCGTGTCGACGGCCTTGCGGGCCGGGGTGCCGATCGTGCCGTGCTCGATCGTGGGGGCGGAGGAGATCTACCCGATGATCGGCAACTCGAAGACGTTGGCGCGGCTGTTGGGTATCCCGTACTTCCCGATCACGCCGACGTTCCCGTGGCTGGGGCCGCTGGGGGCGGTGCCGTTGCCGACGAAGTGGACGATCCAGTTCGGTGAGCCGATCCCCACGGACGGATATCCGGTGGAGGCGGCGGAGGATCCGATGCTCATGTTCAACCTGACGGATCAGGTGCGGGAGCAGATTCAGCACACGCTGTACAAGCTGCTGGTCCAGCGGCGCTCGGTGTTCTTCTGAGGCGTGCGGTCGTGGGGGTCCGTCCTCGACCGCCGGACGGGCCGGGCATGGCCGGCCCCGGGTGTCCGGGGCGCGGGTGCCGTCCGGCTCCGCCCTCCATGGCCGTGAGGGCTTGAGGCTGCCGGACGGGCTCGACCGGGCCCGTCCGGCGATCGCGTCAGTTCTTGTCGTCCTCGGCGTCGATTCCCAGGCCGCCGATCAGGCCGGGGATCAGCGGCGGAAGGGTGACGTCCGGCGACGGTGTCGTGCTGGGTGTCTCCTGCGTCGGTGTGGTGGCGCCGGGCGACGGCGGGTCGAAGAGCCCGTCCGCGCCGCCGCCGATCAGGCCGTCCGCCGGGGTGCTGCCCGAGTCCGACGGCCGGGGCGAGGAACTGGTGCCCGTACCGCTGCTGTCGTGTGTGCCGGCGGGGGACGAGGGCGACGGGGCGTGCGAGCGGGAGGACGGGGCCGAGCCGGTACCGGTGGTACCGGACTCCCGGGATCCGTTGCTCGTCTCCGGAGGGCGGGGGAGCAGGGACTGCAGCGGCTCGACCTCTTCGTCTATGGCCGCGAAGACCGAACTCACCTGGTCGCCGACGTCGGTCAGCTGCAGGGGGAGGCTGTCGCGGAGGCTGCTCCAGCTGTCGCGGTGTGCGCGGGCGAAGGAGTCCAGGGTCTGGATGGGCCCGATCGCGCCGTCGCGTGCGTAGGCGGCGTGGAGGAGGCGGTGGCCCTCGGTGGCGTCGTGGGTCATGCCGTTGAGCGTGCGCCTGACCTCGCCGAGCTGTTCGTGGTCCAGGTCGCCGGAGCGGGCGCGCTCCATCAGCCTGCGGGCCTCGCTCAGCCGGGTCGAGGCCTGGTCCAGGTAGACCTCGCCGCGGTCCGCGTCGCCGTCGGCCAGGCCGAGGTGGATGTCCTCCATGCCGCGCTTGAGCCCGTAGAGGGAGTCACCCGGCAGGGCGTCGGAACTGGCAGCCGCCACTCCGCCGAAGGCCCCTGCGGCCACACCGACGGTGAGCCCGCCGGCTGCGAGCCCCTTCGTCCAGCGCGATCTGGGGCGCAGTTTCCGGAGTGGCGAGGCCCGGTGGGCCCCCTTGCCCCGTTGTTCGGGCACCGTAGGGTCCGCGGCTGCGCCGCCCTCGGCGAACATGGCCTCCATGGCGGCGACGAGCTGCGCTCGCTGCACCACTTTGACCTCGGGATCCAACTCCGGCTTCGGTAGCTCACCGAGGCCGTTCGCCAGGGCCAACAGCGGTCCGGGGCCGGCCTGTTCGGCCGGGTCCTCGGGCTGTACGGCCGCCGCACCGCGGAGCGACTGCTCCTCCAGGGCCTGGGCGAAGGCGTTCGCCCGCCGGTGTGCCGAAACGTTTGCGATCACTGGCGGCACCTCCTCTCGTCATGACGGTCGACTCCCCTGTGGGTCCGGAAGGTTGCACACCTTGAGCGCATCCACACGAAAGAGTGAGTGTCCGCGGACATGGGGTGACGACAGGGGGCCTGCAACCGGCACAACGAGCGGCGCGGCACTTGGGTTACGCACGAAAGATGATCGGACCAGTGCGTGATGAACATATCGCCGAGAGTGATTCGGCTCGGGGTGGGGTCAGCGGGCATCGTCCGGAAGAAGCCGGGCAAGGGTGCGGACGGCGCGATACTGCAGGGTCTTGATCGCGCCCTCGTTCTTGCCCATCGCCCGGGCGGTCTCGGCGACCGAGAGGCCTTGCAGGAAGCGCAGGGTCACGCACTCCTGCTGCTGGGGGTTGAGTCGGCGCACGGCTTGCAGCAGTGCGGCATTGGAGAGGGATTCCAGGACGGAGTCCTCGGGACTGCGCTCGACCTCGTTGGCGTCGAGCATTTCGCCGGTGGTCACTTCCAGTCGGAAGCGACTGGATTTGAAGTGGTCGGCGACCAGGTTGCGAGCGATGGTGACCAGCCAGGCACCGAAGTCACGGCCCTGCCAGGTGAAGGTGGAGATGCGCCGCAGGGCGCGCAGGAAGGTCTCACTCGTGAGGTCCTCCGCAGTCGCCTTGCCGCCCACCCGGTAGTAGATGTAGCGGTACACGGTGTCGCTGTACTGGTCGTAGAGGCGGCCGAAGGCGTCAGCCTCACCGGCCTGTGCGCGCTCGACGAGATCCATCATGCGCGCGCTGTCGCTGTCGGCCGTGGGCCGACGAACGGTGGACGTGGTCGTGGTCGTTGCGCCGCGGTTGCTGCGTCTTCCGACCGCCGCGCCGCGTTCGGCCAGGGCGTAGCAGGGGCCGGCAGGTGCAGGGGTGGCAAAGGCGGGTACGGCGTACGCGGTGGGGACGAAGCCGCGCAAGCGGTCGGCGACCGTTGCGCGCAGCGTAGCCAGGCCCGAGGCGTCAACCCCGACGTGTGGGTACACGGGACTCCCAGAGGCAGAGCTTCCATCACGTGCAGTGCGAAACCGTCACTCGTCGTAGTGAGTGGTGGGTTCCGGAATGCGTCTGAGGAGAATAACGCTTCGTACAGGCAGTGCTACACCCAGTTGCTCAAATCACCGATTACGTCGCTTCTGTAGCGACTATTCGACGCATCAAGTAGCACATCGTGACCGGTTGTTGATCGAATTATTTCGAGATCTGCCGGGAGCGGCGACAGGTTGTGGTCGAGTGCGGGTAACCCGACTGGCCGGGGCGGTCGCCGGGCAAGGGGCCCCGATTGGCGGCGTGGGCCGGGCGTGGCCCGGCCCACGGTCGGCGCCCACCGCCGGATCCCACGGCCGAGGCTCGCTACCGGGGCCCGCCATCGGAGCCCGCGGCCGGTCCGTCAGCGGCGGCGGCGGTGCAGGGCGACGGCCGCCGCGGTGCCGCCGGCGAGGGCGCCCACGCCGGCGGCGGCCGGGATGCCGACCTTGGCGGCCTTGCGGCCGGTCCGGTAGTCGCGCAGCCGCCAGTCCCGGGCGCGCGCGTGCTTGCGCAGCTTGGTGTCCGGGTTGATCGCGTACGGGTGCCCGACCAGGGACAGCATCGGGATGTCGTTGTGCGAGTCGCTGTACGCCGCGCAGCGGGCCAGGTCCAGGCCCTCCGCCGCGGCCAGCGCGCGTACCGCCTCGGCCTTCGCCGGGCCGTGCAGCGGTTCGCCGACCAGGCGCCCGGTGTAGACGCCGTCGACCGATTCGGCGACGGTGCCCAGCGCCCCGGTCAGACCGAGCCGGCGGGCGATGATCGTGGCCGTCTCCACGGGGGCGGCGGTGACCAGCCAGACCTTCTGGCCGGCGTCGAGGTGGGCCTGGGCGAGTGCGCGGGTGCCGGGCCAGATGCGGTCGGCCATGTACTCGTCGTAGATCTCCTCGCCGATCGACATCAGCTCGGAGACGCGGTGGCCCTTGACGATGGACAGGGCGCTGTCGCGCGCGTCCTGCATGTGTTCGGGGTCCTCCACGCCGGCCAGCCGGAACCACGCCTGCTGCCAGGCGAACCGGGTGAGCTCGCGGCGCTCGAAGAACTTCCGTTTGTACAGCCCGCGGCCGAAGTGGAAGATCGCCGCGCCCTGCATGACGGTGTTGTCGAGGTCGAAGAAGGCGGCGGCCCGGTCGTCGCCGACGACGGGGAACTCCGGTTCCTCCTGCGCGTCGGGAGCGGCGCCGTCCTCGGCGGCGGCGGACTGCTCGGCGGCGAGCGAGGACTTCCGTGCTGCCTCCGCCGCTGCTTCGCCTGCCAGCACGCTGCGTGCTGTCGCGGAACGCCTACGCGGTGTGAGCCATCCAAGAGCGGCCATGCCGTGAGCATAGCCAGTCACCCCGCCCCTTCCCGACCTGCCGGGATGCGGTGGCGTGAACTCTCGGAGGCCGACACGTTAAACGGGCGATTCCGGGCGTACCGGTTCAAGGCCGGATCGAGGGCGGATCGGGCCCGGGAGCGGCGCAGAATGAAAGGTATGAGTCCCCTGCTGCGTCGTACGAAGAAGAAGGCCGCCGACCGTGTGGTGACCCTGGTCGGGAAGCCGGGGTGTCACCTCTGCGACGACGCCAGGGCGGTGGTGCGGACGGTCTGCGAGGAGACCGGCGCGTCCTGGGAGGAGAAGGACATCACTCAGGACGAGGCGCTGTACAAGGAGTACTGGGAGCAGATCCCCGTGGTCCTCGTTGATAACGAACAGCACACGTTCTGGCGGGTGGACCCGGCCAGACTGCGCAGTGCGCTGATTTCCTGAGTGAAACCCGGTTACCATCGTGGGCGTTTTGAGTGGTCTCGGGGGCGTGGCTGTGAGGAGTGTGTTCCGCTTTGCCCCCTTCGGGCCTGCAACGGGCTGATGCGATCCGCGGTTCCTGGATCGCCCGGCGAATGCGCGTGACCCCGGTCACTTTGACCGGACAAAACGGACACTATCTTTGTGCACGCGTTCACAAAGACATAGCCTGCATTCGACGGGGCGGTCTTGGGACATACGGCCGCCTGCAGCCCCGCTCATCCCGCAGGAGCACCGTGGCAACTGGCCGAAATCACCGACCGGCGACCCGTAGCCGAGGAATTCCCGAGGCCACCGTCGCCCGACTTCCGCTGTATCTCCGCGCACTGACCGCGCTCTCCGAGCGCTCGGTACCCACGGTCTCCTCCGAGGAGCTCGCCGCGGCGGCGGGGGTCAACTCCGCGAAGCTGCGCAAGGACTTCAGCTATCTCGGCTCGTACGGGACGCGCGGCGTCGGCTACGACGTCGAGTATCTCGTCTACCAGATCTCGCGCGAACTCGGCCTCACCCAGGACTGGCCGGTCGCCATCGTCGGCATCGGCAACCTCGGCGCGGCCCTCGCCAACTACGGCGGTTTCGCCTCCCGCGGCTTCCGGGTCGCCGCGCTGATCGACGCCGACCCCGCGATGGCCGGAACGCCCGTCGCCGGGATCCCCGTCCAGCATGCCGACGACCTGGACCGCATCATCAGCGAGAACGGCGTCTCGATCGGTGTGATCACCACACCGCCCGGCGCGGCCCAGCAGGTCTGCGACCGGCTCGTCGCCGCGGGCGTCACCTCCATCCTGAACTTCGCCCCGACCGTGCTCTCGGTGCCCGACGGCGTCGACGTACGCAAGGTCGACCTCTCGATCGAGCTGCAGATCCTCGCGTTCCACGAGCAGCGCAAGGCCGGCGAGGAGGCCGCCGACAGCGGCCCCGACCCGGCGGCGCCGCCCGTGCGCGCGACGACCAGCAACCGGAAGGGACCCGACGGGGACATGCCCGCCGTGATGCCGGCATGAGCCTCCTTGTCGTAGGGCTGAGCCACCGCAGCGCCCCCGTGTCGGTGCTGGAGCGGGCCTCGCTGTCCGCCGAGAGCCAGGCCAAGCTGCTCCAGGACACCCTCGCCGCGGAGCCCGCGGTCGAGGCCGCCGTCCTCGCCACCTGCAACCGCATCGAGCTGTACGCCGACGTGGACAAGTTCCACGCGGGCGTCGCCGAGCTGTCGACCCTGCTCGCCCAGCACAGCGGCGTCGGGCTGGACGAGCTCACTCCGTATCTCTATGTGCACTACGAGGACCGGGCCGTCCACCACCTCTTCTCGGTGGCCTGCGGACTGGACTCGATGGTCGTGGGCGAGGGCCAGATCCTCGGCCAGATCAAGGACGCGCTGGCGCTGGGGCAGGAGCTCCACACCGCCGGCCGGCTGCTGAACGACCTCTTCCAGCAGGCCCTGCGGGTCGGCAAGCGCGCCCACAGCGAGACCGGGATCGACCGGGCCGGGCAGTCGCTCGTCACCTTCGGCCTGGAGCAGCTCGCCGACGGGCGCGACACCGCGGCCTGGGCGAAGGGCAAGCGCGCCCTGGTGATCGGCGCGGGCTCGATGTCCTCGCTGGCCGCCGCCACCCTGGCCCGCACCGGTGTCGCCGAGATCGTCGTCGCCAACCGCACCCGCGCCCGCGCCGACCGGCTGGTCGAGATCCTCAACCAGGCCGGCGGTACGGGAGTGGCCGCCCGGGCCGTGGAGATGGACGCGGTCTCCGACGAACTGACACGTGCCGACATCGCCGTCTCCTGCACCGGTGCCACCGGGCTCGTGCTGAGCGCCGAGGCCGTCGCCGGAGCGCTCGGGATCGACCCGGCTCCCGCGTACGAGATGCCCGCCGCGCCCGTCGCGGTGGCGGCACCGGCACCCGTCCAGCCGGACGAGCAGCACGCCGCGTGGGTGGAGAACGGTTCCGCCACCGTGATCGCGCAGGCCCAGGCCGCCGTGCGCCGGATCCCGGCCCAGTCGACCGGCCCCGTCCGCCTCGCCCTGCTGGACCTCGCCATGCCGCGCGACATCGACGGCGGCGCCGCCCGCCTCGACGGTGTGCGCCTCGTCGACATCGAGTCGCTCGCGGAGGCCTCCGCGGACGCCCCGATGGCGGCCGATGTGGACCAGGTGCGCAGCATCGTCGCCGACGAGGTCGCCGCCTTCGGTGCCGCCCAGCGCGCCGCCCACATCACCCCCACCGTCGTCGCCCTGCGCACGATGGCCGCAGGAGTGGTCGCGGGCGAGATCGCACGGCTGGACGGGCGCCTCCCCGATCTGGACGAGAAGCAGCGCGCCGAGATCTCGCAGACCGTGCGCCGCGTCGTCGACAAGCTCCTGCACGCGCCCACCGTGCGGGTCAAGCAGCTCGCCAGCGAGCCCGGCGGCGCCGGGTACGCCGATGCGCTGCGGGAACTCTTCGACCTCGACCCGCAGACGGTCGCCGCCGTCTCCCGGGCAGACCTGAACGACCCGAATCGAGGGCGGTCATGACCGACAACTCACCCCTGGGCGCGGGGTCAACCCAGCCGCTGAGGCTGGGGACCCGGCGCAGCAAGCTCGCCATGGCGCAGTCCGGCCTGGTGGCCGACGCGGTCAGCGAGGTGACCGGCCGCGCCGTCGAACTCGTCGAGATCACCACGTACGGGGACACCTCCCGCGAGCACCTCGTGCAGATCGGCGGCACCGGCGTCTTCGTCGCCGCGCTGCGTGAGGCGCTGCTGCGCGGCGAGGTGGACTTCGCCGTCCACTCGCTCAAGGACCTGCCGACCGCGCAGCCCGAGGGCCTGGTGCTGGCCGCTGTGCCGGTGCGCGAGGACCCGCGCGACGCCCTGGTGGCGCGCGACGGGCTGACCTTCGAGCAGCTGCCGGCCGGCGCCCGCGTCGGCACCGGCTCGCCGCGCCGCATGGCGCAGCTCAACGCGTACGCCCGTAGTCACGGACTCGACATCGAGACCGTGCCGATCCGCGGCAACGTCGATACGCGTATCGGATTCGTACGAAGCGGTGAACTCGACGCGGTGGTACTCGCCGCGGCCGGGCTCAGCCGCCTCGGACGGAGCGGTGAGGTGACCGATTTCCTGTCGGTCGACACCGTTCTGCCCGCTCCCGGCCAGGGAGCACTGGCGATCGAGTGCGCTGCCAGCAGCGCCGACCTCGCCGCCGCGCTCGCCGAGCTCGACGACCCGTACACCCGGGCCGCCGTGACCGCCGAGCGTTCCCTGCTCGCCGCCCTGGAGGCCGGCTGCTCCGCACCTGTGGGTGCGCTGGCCGACCTCCTGGCCGACGGCCAGGCTGTCAACGAACTGCGCCTGCGCGGTGTCGTCGGTTCCATCGACGGTTCCTCGCTGGTACAGATGTCCACCACCGGTCCCGTCCCCACGTCGCACGACGACGCGGCGGCCCTCGGTCGCGAACTCGCGGCCGAGATGCTCGCCAAGGGTGCGGCCGGTCTTATGGGGGAGCGAGCACTTTGAGCCCCACCGGCCACGCCGCATCCGATTTTCCTGTCCTGTCCGCAGGGCACGTCACCTTCCTCGGCGCCGGTCCCGGCGACCCGGGACTGCTGACTCTGCGCGCCGTCGAGGCGCTTGCGAGCGCGGACGTTCTTGTCGCCGAGCCGGACGTTCTCGGCGTCGTCCGCTGCCATGCGCGGGCAGGCGTAAGCACGCCTGAGCTGACGGTTGTTGACGCGCAGTCAACAGCCGCCGGTGTTCCCGTTCTCAGGGATGCGGTCAATCTTGTCATGGAGGCCGCGAAGGGCGGCAGGCGGGTCGTCCGTGCCGTCTCCGGTGATCCCGGACTCGACGGCAACGCGGGCAGCGAGATGCTGGCCTGCGCCGCCGCGGGCATTCCCTTCGAGGTCGTGCCGGGTGTCGCCAACGTCGTGGGCGTGCCCGCGTACGCCGGGGTGCCGCTGCGCGACGCGCAGGGCGCGGACGTCCGCTTCGTCGACGCCCGTACCGCCTCGGACCGCTGCTGGAGCGAGGTCGGCGCGAGCGACTCCACGTGCGTGATCTCGACGCAGCTCGACGCGGTGGCCGCGGCCGCCGGCGAGCTGGTCTCGGCGGGCCGCAAGCCCGACACCCCGCTGACCGTGACGGTCGCCGGTACGACGACGCGCCAGCGCACCTGGACGGCGACGCTCGGCACGATCGCCCAGGTCTTCAAGCAGGGCAAGATCCTGCCCTCGCCGGACGGGCACCAGCCCGTCATAGCCGTGGTCGGGGAGCGCAGCTCCGCCGCCCAGCGCGACCAGCTCGCGTGGTTCGAGTCCAAGCCGATGTTCGGCTGGAAGGTGCTCGTGCCGCGTACGAAGGAGCAGGCGGCGTCGCTCTCCGACCAGCTGCGTTCGTACGGTGCCGTGCCGCACGAGGTCCCGACGATCGCCGTCGAGCCGCCGCGTACGCCCCAGCAGATGGAGCGGGCGGTCAAGGGCCTGGTCACGGGCCGCTACGAGTGGATCGCGTTCACCTCGGTCAACGCGGTGAAGGCCGTCCGGGAGAAGTTCGAGGAGTACGGGCTCGACGCCCGTGCCTTCGCCGGGATCAAGGTCGCGGCCGTCGGCGAGCAGACCGCCGCCGCGCTCGTCGACTTCGGTGTGAAGCCGGACCTGGTGCCCTCCGGTGAGCAGTCCGCCGCGGGCCTGCTGGAGGACTGGCCGCCGTACGACCCGGTCTTCGACCCGATCGACCGTGTCTTCCTGCCGCGCGCCGACATCGCCACCGAGACCCTGGTGGCCGGGCTGATCGAGCTGGGCTGGGAGGTCGACGACGTCACCGCGTACCGCACGGTCCGCGCCTCGCCGCCGCCCGCCGACACGCGTGAGGCCATCAAGGGCGGCGGTTTCGACGCGGTGCTCTTCACCTCGTCCTCGACCGTGCGCAATCTCGTCGGCATCGCCGGCAAGCCGCACAACGTGACGATCATCGCGTGTATCGGCCCGGCCACGGCGAAGACCGCCGAGGAGCACGGCCTGCGCGTCGACGTCCTGTCGCCGGAGCCCTCGGTGCACAAGCTGGCCGAGGCCCTCGCCGAGTTCGGTGCGCAGCGCCGGGACGCGGCGAAGGAGGCCGGTGACCCGGTGACGCGGCCGAGCGAGCGCCGTCCGGGTGCGCGGCGGCGTCGTACGACGACCTGATCCGTCCGGCAGCAGGTACGGGGTCCGGTCCGCTTCGGCGGACCGGACCCCGTCCGCTTTTCCCGGCCCAGGTGTCGGTAAGAGCGTCATGTGCACGGGTCTAGTCTCGAAGGATGACTGTGTACGGAAACTTCCCCGGCTCTCGCCCCCGACGGCTGCGGACGACCCCCGTGATGCGGCGGATGGTCGCCGAGACACGGCTCGACCCGGCGAACCTGATCCTGCCCGCGTTCGTGCGCGAGGGCATCGACGCCCCCGTCGCCATCTCGGCCATGCCCGGCGTGCAGCAGCACACCCTGGACACCCTGCGGAAGGCCGCCGTCGACGCGGTCACGGCGGGCGTCTCCGGGATCATGCTGTTCGGTGTGCCCCTGGACGAGAAGAAGGACGCCCGCGGCACGGCGGGCACCGACCCGGACGGCATCCTCCAGCTCGGTCTGCGCGCGGTGCGCGCGGAGGTCGGTGACGATCTCGTGGTCATGTCCGACCTCTGTCTGGACGAGACCACCGACCACGGCCACTGCGGCGTGCTGACCGAGGACGGCCGGGTCGACAACGACGCGACGCTGGAGCGGTACGCGGAGATGGCCCAGGTCCAGGCCGACGCGGGCGCCCATGTGGTCGGCCCCAGCGGCATGATGGACGGCCAGGTCGGCGTGATCCGCGACGCGCTCGACCAGACCGGGTACGAGGACGTGTCGATCCTCGCGTACACGGCGAAGTACTCCTCCGCCTTCTACGGCCCCTTCCGGGAGGCCGTCGGCTCCTCGCTCAAGGGCGACCGCAAGACGTACCAGCAGGACCCGGCCAACCTCCGCGAGTCGATGCGCGAGCTGGCGCTGGACCTCGCCGAGGGCGCGGACATGGTCATGGTCAAGCCGGCCGGACCGTACCTCGACGTCCTCGCGAAGGTCGCCGACTCGGTGGACGTGCCCGTCGCCGCGTACCAGATCAGTGGTGAGTACGCGATGATCGAGGCAGCCGCCGAGAAGGGCTGGATCGACCGGGACGCGGCGATCCTGGAGAGCCTGACCGGCATCCGGCGCGCGGGCGCGCAGATGATCCTGACCTACTGGGCGACCGAGGTCGCGCAGAAGCTGGGCCGTTCCTGACGGAGGCCTGTGGCGGAAGCCGGGCCGTTCCCGGCGGAGGCCGGTCCGGCGGTGGGGCGGTTCCTCAGTCCCACCAGAAGGACCAGGCCTCCTGGTTCAGCAGCGCCTTCTCCGCATAGGCCTCCAGGGTGTTGAGCGTGGACTGCTGGATGTTGTCCGGGCAGAAGGCGAAGTGCTCGGCGGCCAGGGCCAGCGCCTCCTCCTGTGTCGTGGGCGGGCGGGCCACGGAGACCGCCAGGGTGTCGAAGCCGAGCGACAGGACCCGTATGCCGAAGCGGTCCTCCCAGGAGCGCAGGACGGCGCAGAGCCGCGCGACGTCGTTCTCGTGGTTGAGCGGGCCGCCCCAGCCGATCGCGGCCGGGATGTCCGCACTGCGCCTGGCCGGGACGAGCGCCAGGCGCGCACCTTCCATCGCCATGCCGTCATCGGTGAGCATGTCCGCCATCGCGGCGGCCAGTTCCTCCGGGCTGTCCGGGCCCTCGGCCAGGGGGACGGGCGCCAGCCCCGGCCAGGTGTTCCCGGTGTCGAGCTCGTCCTCCGCGTAGGCGTCCCAGACCTCGCTCAGGACGTCTTCGGCGTCGTGGTCGCCGGGGTACGAGGTGTCGGCCGGGTTGAGGTCCCAGACCTCGGGCCCCTGGTCGCGGCTGCCGCGGTCGATGAGTACGGGCAGCAGCCCGTGGCTCCGTCCCGCGTCGCGCAGCGAGGCCCACGTGCCGGGCGCCGCGGGCCCGTTCGCGTACCAGAGCAGGGGTTCGTGCCACGGCTCGTCGATCGTGGCGTCCACAAGGGTGCCGGGCGGGAGTCGGAGCCCTGACGTGGCCAGGGACGGGAGCGGGTTCGGAAGCGTCGCCATGTCCAGGAGCGTACGGGCGGCCACTGACAACCGGTCGCCCAGCCGGGCGCATTGCCCCGCAGGCCGTTCCGCCGGCCGCTTGTTCGGGGCTGCCGGTCAGGCCGGGTTCAGCCGGCCGGTGAAGACGACCGCTTCGCGTACGACCTCGTCCGGGTCGTCGGCCAGCTGCTGGAGCAGCGCGTCGACTCCGGGGGTCCGCCAGCGGGCCACGGCCTCGACCAGGGCCAGGCGGACATCTGCGTCGGGATGACCTGCGAGGTGGGCCAGTCGGGCGACCGGTCCGCGTCGGCGGAAGCCGAACCAGTGCAGGGTCGCGCACAGTTGGGCGGCGTCGCCGGGGTCGCCGGCTTCGGAGATCCGGGCGAGCAGCACGGGCGTCGCGGGTGCGGGCCCGTCCAGCGGGTGAGGGCGTCGGCGGCGCAGGCGCTGCGAGCCGTACTCCCCGCGCACCCGGCAGCCGTAACAGGTGCAGGGCGGTGTGCCGTTGGAGCCGGGGAAGTAGCGCCAGCCGGTGACCTGGCGGACCGCGTGTATGCGGTGGATCTCGTCCCGGGTCGCGGCCCGGGGGAGGAAGACCTCCCAGCCGCGGGGGTCCTCCAACGAGGCCACCCGCCGCACGGCGTCGGCGGCCGTGGTGCGGGTGGGGGTCCTGCCCGGGCGGTTGCTGTAGTGGCCGACCGTGACGGGTTCGTCGTCCGGGAGCCTCAGCCGGACGGCGACGAGGCCGCGCGGGCCGCCGCGGCGGGAGAGCTCGCGCAGCCACTGGTGGGTCAGGGTGTAGGACGGCAGGACCGGGAAGCAGAACAGGCCCTTGTCGCCGTCGTGGCCGTGACTGGCGGCCCGTACACCGGACTTGCGGATGCGGGCCGCGTGCGCGGCGGGTGTCAGGTGGACGAACATGGCCATGGCGCCGATCGTAGGGGAGCGGAAGGGGCGTACGCCCGTGAGCGCCGGCAGGGACGTGCCCGTCCGTCCGGCCTCGTGATCAACCGGTCCCGCGATTCCCGGCCGGATGTCCGAGGGGGTCCCTACGATTGACGGCATGAGAGCTTCCGGCACCTTCACCGTCTCCTCGTTCGTCCCGTCCGACCTGAAGCCCGTCCCCGAGGTCGAGACCCGTCTTCCGATGGGCGTCGCGACGATCGTGAAGAGCTTCGAGGGCGAGATCACCGGGCGTTCGACGACCTTTTTCACCGCCGCGTTCGACCAGGCCGCCGGCGTGGGTACGTACGTGGCGATGGAGGCCTTCGAGGGCGTGGTCGACGGCCGCGAGGGGACGTTCAACTTCGTGCACTCGGCCGCGACGAGCGGTGACGACCGCGCCAACGAGTTCTTCGCGATCGCGCCGTCGAGCGGGACCGGCGCACTGACGGGCATCCGTGGGGGCGGCGGGCTGGCCGTCGACGAGGACGGCCGGCACCGGATCTGGTTCGACTTCGACTTCGACGCCGCGCCCGTGGACGGGGCTCAGTAGGTGAGCGCGTCGGCCATCTCGGTCTGCCAGTAGGTGACGAAGCCGTTGTCGTCCCAGTAGGTGCGGGACGGAAGCGTCAGCTCGGTCGGGGTGCCGGTGGAGCCCTCGGGGCTCCGTCCGGAGAAGTTCACCTGAAGGCGGGTGGCCTTGCGCGGGGCCGGGCCGGCGCCGGGCTCGCCGGTCAGGCCGATGGCGGCGTACGCGGACTCTCCCGGTTGCAGTGTCACGACGGCCTGGGGCCTGCTGGCGTCGAGGACCGGGAAGACGGCCTGCGCGTCGTCGAACCGGAGCTTGGGCGCGTAGTACGCGTAGCAGGGCCGGCTGCCCGTGTTGGTGAGGGTCAGCAGCAGGTGGTTGATGGGGCGGCTCACCGTGCTGACGGCGGTCCTGGTGTTCTTGCCGTCGCAGGTGACGGGGGTGCGGCTGGTGGTGCCGCTGCCGCTGCCCGCCCGGTTCGTGGTGCCGGTGGTGTTCTTCCCGTCGCTCTCGGCGGGGGGTGCGGTCGGGTTGCCCTGCGCGCTGCTCGCGTGGGCGTCGGTCGCGGTGTCCGTGGCGTCCTTGTCCGGCTGGGCGGCCGGGGACGGGGACTCCTTGGCGGTGGTGCGCGCTGCCGGAGCGGCCGCTTCGGCCTTGGCGCTTTCGCCGCTGCCGTTGTCACTGCTGCACGCGGTGAGGGAGAGGGCGGCCAGGAGGGCGGTGGCGGCGAGGGCGGTGGTGCGGATGCGATTGCTGCGCATGGTGGGACTCCCCGTGAGGTGCAGTGGTGTGGATGAGGGCGAGGGTGCGTGGTGGTCAGTACTGGAGGGCGTCGTCCATGCTCATCTGCCAGTAGGTGACGCTCAGGCTGCTGTCCACGAACGTGCTCTTGGAGAGCGGGACGCTGACTGCGGGGCCGGTGCCGTCGGAGTTGCCGTCGCTGTTCTGGAAGCTGACGCTCACGTCGTTGGTGGAGTATCCGTTCGAGCCGCTGCCGTCGGCCGCCGAGGTCAGGACGCCGGTGTAGACGGACTCGCCCGGGTTGATGGTCGCCACCGCCTGCGGCTTGCTGTCCTCGAAGGTCTTCGGAACGGACTGGGCCTCGCCGAACTTCAGGTACGGGTAGTAGTAGGCGTTGCAGGCCTTCGAGCCGACGTTGGTCAGGGTGAGCAGCAGGTGGTTGACCGGCCGTGCCACCTCGGTCAGCGACAGCTTGGAGTTCTCTCCGTTGCAGGTCACCGTGGCCGGTCCGGCGCCCTTCGGCTTGGACGCGGCGGCGTCGGAGTCCTCGCCCGAGTCCGAACCGGAACCGGAACCGGAAGCGGAACCCGAACCAGAGTCCGAACCCGAGCCCGAACCAGAGTCCGAACCGGCGCTCGAACCGGCGGAGTTCTTGCCCTGGCCGGCGTCAGGGGCTGCCGTGCCCTTGCCTCCTGAGCTTTCCGCCGGGGTCCGGGAGGACGAGCCGGCCGAGGCGGAGGCGTGGTCGTCGTAGGGCGCCGGGTCGTCGCCCTGGCAGGCCGTCAGGGACAGGGATGCGATGAGTGCGAGGGCGCCGAGGGCGGAGGTGCGGGCGGCGCGGCGGAAGGCGAGGGTGCGCATGAGAGGCCGTTTCTGTTCGGAAGGTGTTGCGGAACGTGGGGCGCCGCTTTGGCGCACCGGGTGCTGACCGGTGTACTGGACAATGACGTGTGGTCAGAGGTGCCACAGGAGTGTGATGACGGTCGCGACAGAGGCGATCAGGACTCCTGTGGCCACTGCGTCGGTCAGGCTGAGTCGAGGACGTGTACGCACTGCGGCTCCCGGGGACGGGCAGGTGGTGGATGTACGAGTCGCGCTGCTCGCCCTTGCCGGGGTGCTGCTGCGGTGTGTTCCAACATCGTGTCCCGTCCGCGGATCCGGTGGCAACGAATGCCGGGCGGTACGGGACGCTGGAACGGGAAAACGGCCTCTGACCTGCGATGACATCACCTGCCTGGGACGCCGTTCCGGGAGGGTAGGAGAGGGGAACGGTCAGGGTGGGCACGGAGATCCAGGACTTCGCGGCATTGCTCAGGGGGCTCAAGCAGCGCTCCGGGCTGAGCTACGGAGCGCTGGCCCAGAAGCTGCACATGAGCACCTCCACGATCCATCGGTACTGCAACGGTGACGCGGTCCCGCACGACTACGCGCCGGTCGAACGTTTCGCGCGCGTGTGCCGTGCGCGGTCGGACGAGCTGGTGGCGTTGCACCGGCAGTGGATCCTGGCCGACGAGGCGAAGCGGAGAGGCGCTCGGAAGACGGAGAGTGCCGAGGCGGTCGAGCCGGTGACGGTGGCGTCGGAACGCGCGGCATCGCCGGAGCCGGATCCGGCCCCGGTGAACCGGCGGGAACCGGAAGCGGAACCGGAGCTGGGCTCGGAGCCGGTGGGCAGGCCGGAGCCGGAGCCGGGATCGGGATCGGGGCCGGTGGGCAGGCCGGAGCCGCGGTCGGGATCGGAGCCGCGGGAACCGGTGCCGGAACCGGCGGCCGGGGACGTGACGCCGGACGCGCGGCTGTCCGCCGGCTCCCCGCCGGCCTCGCGCCGACTGTCCGGCAAGCGGCTGCGCGTGCTGCTCGCGGCCGTCGCGGTCGTGGCGCTCACCGTGCCCGCCGCGCTGGCGCTCAACGACTACAAGGGCGACCGTCCGCACGACGAGGGAATGGACGCGCCCCGCAGCAACGCACCGTCCACGCCCGGACGGAGCGGCAGCGCGCCTTCGTCACCGAGTCCTTCGAAGCCCTCGTCGTCCGCGAGCAGCGGCTCCGCGAAGCCCTCCGCCTCGGCCACGAGGTCCACGGTCGCCGAGGGAGCGGACCCGAAGGGGGAGAAGAAGGCCGCGCCCCAGGGCGTGCCGGTGACGGCCACCATCAGTTCGTACAACTGGGACTGGCCCTGCGGGCAGTACTTTCTGCTCGACCGCGACCCCAAGGGCATGCCGCCGGTGCCCGATGTCCAGGACCGGGCCAGGCGGAACTGGGCGGCGCAGCTGGGCGGGGTGGACGGCGGGAAGATGCTGATCGATCTCACCGTGCAGGGGGCTTCGCAGGACGCGGTCGTCCTGAACGCGCTCCATGTCCGGGTGGTGTCGCAGAAGGCGGCCAACGACTGGCCCGCGTACTCGATGGGGGAGGGGTGCGGGGGCGGCATCGTGCCGCAGACGTTCAACATCGACCTGGACGCCGGTCAGCCCGTCTCGCAGCCGGTCGCCGGTGAGGACGCCGGCGGAGTCGTCGCGGCGAAGAACTTCCCGTACCGGGTGAGCTCCACCGACGTGGAGGTGTTCCACCTCGACGCGCACACGGAGAGCCATGACGTGGCCTGGTACCTGGAGCTGGAATGGTCCAGCGGGGGCCGGACCGGGACCCTGCGGATCGACGACAACGGCAAGCCGTTCCGTACGGCGAGCATGAGGGACCGGCCCGTGTACAACTACCGGACCGATACGTCCGAGTGGGAGGACATCTCGGAGTCGCTGGAGGGGCAGGGCGGCTGACGACGGCCGGTCCGGCTGCCTGGATTGGACTGGACCAGATGGTGAAGTGGTCTTGTCAGGGCCTGCACGCTTCGGCAGACTCCTTCACGCAATCTCCTTTCTTTCGAGGGGGGTTGCTACTCCGCGACCGTTTTCCTGTCGGGCGCCCGCAGGCCGTTCAGGGGGCTGCGCGTCGCGGAGGGCCGTGTCCGGCGGGCGGAGCCGGGACGGATTCGTCTCACCGTTCCACCCGTACGGACGGGCCGTCGGACGGCGGCCCGGAGCGACCTCTCTCGAGGCCGGACCAAGGAGTCCCATGTTCAGGAAGCGCAGTGTGATCGGCACCGCCGCCGTTGCCATGACCGCCGTAGGTACGCTGCTGGCCGCGGCCCCCGCCGCCCAGGCGGCTCCCGACAACTGCACGATCTCCTCCGCGAGCACCGTGACCAGCCTGTGCACCGGCGGAACCGGGCACCACCGGATCCACGCGGTGCTGAGGGCCCTGGACCCGCGGCTTCCGCAGCGGATCGTTCTCGGTGACTGGGCCGTGCCGGGGCAGACGTCCGTCGCCACGAACCCGTGGGGACCGGGATACGTCGTCTCGATCTGGGTCGACACCGTCGACTGGTGACGGGCGGCGCCCCGCCGCGCAGGCGGTGAGGGGCGCCGAAGCGGTTCCGGCACACGTCGACCGGATCCGGGACCGGGGCGCCGGGCGCGGTGGATCCGCGCCCGGCGTGTGTCGTACGGGGGTGTGCCGTACGGGGTGCGTCAGGCCTGCTTGCGGCGGCGGGCCGCCACGACCAGGCCGGCGCCTGCGGCGAGTACGACCGCGCCGCCGATGACGATCGGGATCGTGCCGTTGCTGCCGGTCGAGGCCAGGTCGCCCTCACCGCCGCCGGAGGTGCCCGGTGCGGAACTGCCGGACGGGGCCGGGGTGCCGGGCGCCGCGGATCCGGACGGGCTGCCGGACGGAGTGGAGCTCCCGGACGGCGTGGTCACCGGGGCCGACGGGGTGCCCGTGGCCGGCGGCGTCGTCGCGGGGGTGGTGCTCGGGGTCGTGCCGGGCGCCGGGGTCTCTGTGCCGGGGGCCTCGGGGAGGCAGCCGGTGAAGGGGAAGTGGTGCGTCTCGGCCCCGCCCGAACCGTGCAGGGAGGCCACCCACACCGAACCGTTGACCGGTGCGGCCGTGCCCAGCTCCAGGTGGGCCTTGGGGGCGAGTACGCTGCCGGGCCAGGCGGCCTGGCTGTTCTTGGTGACCGCGGTGGCGTCGGGGAAGTTCCACAGCAGCTTGGCCCGCACCGCGCCCTCGGACGCGCTCTGCAGCTTGTCGTCCAGGACGAAGTCCT
Source organism: Streptomyces sp. NPDC048211 (assembly GCF_043202315.1). Lineage (NCBI taxonomy): Bacteria > Bacillati > Actinomycetota > Actinomycetes > Kitasatosporales > Streptomycetaceae > Streptomyces > Streptomyces sp. NPDC048211. The sequence goes on along the minus strand of NZ_JBIDAD010000008.1, from coordinate 415,388 downwards.
GACCACCCGACAGGAAGAAGCCCGTGGTCCCGGCGGCCGCCATGTCGTAGTCCCTGCCCGTGACGTTGACGATCGTCGTCGCCCCGGCCGGAACCTTGATGAAGACCTCCTTGGCCTTCTCCAGCTGGTCCGCCGGCACCGAGAAGACGTTGCGGCCGCTGTCGCCGCCCTCCAGGGTCAGCCGGTTCCCTTCGAGCCGCACCTGGGCGCCCGAGGTCGTGGGCTCCTGGGCCAGCGCGGCCGAGTAGGACCCGAGCTTGGCGAACTCCGCCTCGAAGTCGATGAGGTCGGCCTTCTGGCTGAAGGTGCCGTTGTGTAGTTCGACGGCCCGGTCCTTGACCTTGCCGCCGACGACCGCGTTGCCCTTCATCGCGACGGTGGCCGATGCGCCGTTGAGCAGGTCGCCGCGCACGACGAGCGATGCCCGGCCGGGCAGGGCGTCGACCTCGGCGGCCGACAGTTCGTTGGCGACGCTGAACCCGCCCCGGAAGTCGGCGTTGCCACCAACGGCCACGGCACCTTCCGCATCGGGGGAGTGGACGTCGTCCCCGAGGACGAACTCGCCGTACTTACCGGCGATTCCGAAGGCGTCCGTGGTGCAGCCCGTCCGGGTGGGGGTGGCCTGGGCGGCCGGTGCGACGGTGAGCCCGAGTACCAGGGCACCGCCGAGTGCCGCGAGGGCAGCAGTGGTGGATATACGCATGATGCGTGGTTCTCCCGCGGAGCAGTTATGAAGGTTCTGTGGCGACTTCGGTCATGATTTCCTCTCATCTGAAAATTGGTCAAGTCCAATGGAGGAATCGCCCCGGTGTGAGACGGGACCGAGACCGGGGTGTCAGCAGGAGTGCGGTCCCCTCCTCGGGGAAGGTGAGCGGGACCAGACCATGCGGTTCGTGCGGATCTGCTTCCGGGCGCGCCGCCGCGGCGAAGGGAACAGCTCATGAACGAGTCCGCAGGCCCCGCACCGGACTCGACTGCGGTGATCATCGAGCCGGTGCCCGATCTTCAGCTCCAGTTGCTGGTCCAGTTGCTCGACAGGGAGATGCGCTCCGGGCTGCCGCTCACGCTGACCATCCCCGCCGGTGTGCTGCACGGTGACGTGATCGGGCACGAGGCGTGGAAGGCGGACTGGTCCAGGAGCCTGCGGCAGGTCGAGGGTGAAGGCGCCAACCTCATCGCCGAGTTCCCCGAGACGGTGGACCAGGGCATCAAGGAAGTCGGCGCCGACGAGGGTGCGTCGCAGTTGCCGCGGTGGATCCACCTGAGGGATGCCACGCTCCTCTTCGGCGGTACGGCTCCGCTGCGGCTCCCGTTGTGGCGCGGGCGGCTGTCCGACGTGTCCGGTTGGGCGCTCGGCCGGCCGGAGTGACGCGGACCCGGAGCCGGAACGGGGCGGGGCCCGGCACACCGATGTGTGCCGGGCCCCGCCCCGTTCCGTACGGACGTGCGGCGCTCAGAGGCGCTCGGGGGTCCTGATGCCGAGCAGCGCCATGCCCTGGTGCAGGGTGCGGGCGGTGAGCTCGACGAGGAACAGCCGGTTCTCCACGACCTCGGCCGGGTTGGCGTCGCTCAGGACCTGGCACTGGTCGTAGAACGTGGTGAGGTGCGAGGCGAGCTGGTAGAGGTACGCCGCCAGCTTGTGCGGCTCGTAGCCAGCCGCCACCTCCGACAGCACCTCGCCGAACTGGTCCAGGTGCAGACCCAGCGCCCGCTCGGCCGGGGCCAGCTCCAGCTCCGGGTGCGCGACCGGCTTCGCGTCGCCCGCCTTGCGCAGGATCGAGCGGATACGCGCGTACGCGTACTGGAGGTACACCGACGTGTCGCCGTGCAGCGACACCATCTGGTCCAGGTCGAACTTGTAGTCCCGCACGGCGGAGGTCGACAGGTCCGCGTACTTCACGGCGCCCACGCCGACGTACCGGCCGTTCTCGACGATCTCCTCCTCGGACAGGCCGATCTTCTCGGCCTTCTCCCGGACCACGGCCGTCGCCCGCTCGACCGCCTCGTCCAGCAGGTCCTGAAGCCGGACGGTGACACCCTCACGGGTCTTGAACGGCTTGCCGTCCTTGCCGAGCACCGTGCCGAAGGCGAGCTGGTGCGCCTTCACGTCCTCGTTCAGCCAGCCTGCCCGGCGGGCCGTCTCGAAGACCATCTTGAAGTGCAGGGACTGCCGCGCGTCCACCACGTACAGCAGGGTGTCCGCCTTGAGGTTCTGCACCCGGTCGCGGATCGCGGAGAGGTCGGTCGCGGCGTAGCCGTAGCCGCCGTTCGTCTTCTTGACGATCAGCGGGGTCGGGTTGCCGTCCGGGCCCTTCACGTCGTCGAAGAAGACGCAGAGCGCACCCTCGGAGCGGACGGCGACGCCCGTCTCCTCCAGGATCCGGCAGGTCTCCTCCAGCATGTCGTTGTAGCCGGACTCGCCGACGATGTCGGGGTCGCTGATCTCCATGTCGAGCTTGTCGAAGACCGAGTAGAAGTAGATCTTCGACTCGTCGACGAACCGCTGCCACATGGCGAGCGTCTCCGGCTCACCGGCCTGGAGCGCGACCACCCGGTCCCGCGAGCGGGCCTTGAACTCCTCGTCCGAGTCGAACAGGACCCGGGACGCCTTGTAGAGCCGGTTCAGGGACGACATGGCGGCTTCGCCGTCGGCCTCGTCACCCTCGTGGTTCAGCTCGTCCGGGTGCTCGATCAGGTACTGGATGAGCATGCCGAACTGGGTGCCCCAGTCGCCGATGTGGTGCCGCCGGACGACGGACTCGCCGGTGAACTCCAGGATCTGCACCATCGCGTCGCCGATCACGGCGGACCGCAGGTGGCCGACGTGCATCTCCTTGGCCACGTTCGGCTGGGCGTAGTCGATGACGGTGGTGCCGGCGGAGCTGTCGTACGGCACGCCGAGCCGGCCCGACTCGTCCGCGGCGCGCGCGGCCAGCGTCTCGATGACCGCCTTGTCCGAGAGCGTGATGTTCAGGAAGCCGGGTCCGGAGACCTCGATGTCCTTGATCAGGTCCGTCGCCGGAAGGGCGGCGGTGACCTGGGCGGCCAGCTCGCGCGGATTGCCCTTGAGCTTCTTGGCGAGCGCCAGGATGCCGTTGGCCTGGAAGTCGGCCCGGTCGCTTCGGCGCAGCAGCGGGTCCGCGGTACCGGCATCCGGCAGCGCTGCCGTCAGGGCGTCCGCCAGCTGCTGCTGGAGCGTGGAAGCGAGGGAATTGACCGAGCCGTGCTCAGGCATGGGACGGGCTGCCGTTTCCGTAGGGGTACAAGGGATGACCCCAAGTATCCCACGGCCCGTAAAGCCGTTTTCGCGCTGTGGGCGGTACCTGGGAGAATGGTCGGTGCCCCTATGAGTCCTACAAGAGAGAAGGACGTGCCGACCGTGGCTCAGAGTCAGAGCAGCACCGAGACCGACTGGGTCTCCCGCTTCGCGGACGAGGTCATCGCCGAATCGGAGCGTCGTGCGCCTGGCAAACCGGTCGTCGTCGCGTCCGGCCTCTCCCCGTCGGGCCCGATCCACCTGGGCAACCTCCGTGAGGTCATGACCCCGCACCTGGTCGCCGACGAGATCCGCCGCCGCGGGTACACCGTCCGGCACCTGATCTCGTGGGACGACTACGACCGCTACCGCAAGGTGCCGAACGGCGTCGAGGGCGTCGACGCGTCCTGGGCCGACCACATCGGCAAGCCGCTGACCTCGGTGCCCGCCCCGGCCGGCTCCGCGTATCCGAACTGGGCCGAGCACTTCAAGGCCGCCATGACGGCGGCCCTGGACGAGCTGGGCGTCGAGTACGACGGAATCAGCCAGACGGAGCAGTACCTGGCGGGGACGTACCGCGAGCAGATCCTGCACGCGATGCGCCACCGCGCGGACATCGACGCCGTCCTGGACCGCTACCGGACCAAGAAGGACCCGGCGGCGGGCGGCAAGGGCAAGAAGCCGCAGCAGAAGAAGGCCGACGAGGCCGAGCTGGAGGCCGAGGCGGGCTCCGGTGCGGCGAGCGAGGACGACGGCAGCGGCGGCTCGGCCGGCTACTTCCCGTACAAGCCCTACTGCGGCAACTGCGAGAAGGACCTGACGACGGTCACGTCGTACGACGACGAGAGCACCGAGCTGAACTACACCTGCACGGCCTGCGGCTTCGCCGAGACGGTCCGGCTGAAGGAGTTCAACCGCGGCAAGCTCGTCTGGAAGGTCGACTGGCCGATGCGCTGGGCGTTCGAGGGCGTGATCTTCGAGCCGAGCGGGGTCGACCACTCCTCGCCCGGGTCGTCGTTCGTCGTCGGCGGCCAGATCGTCCGCGAGATCTTCGACGGCGTGCAGCCGATCGGACCGATGTACGCGTTCGTCGGCATCTCCGGGATGGCGAAGATGTCCTCCTCCAAGGGCGGCGTGCCGACCCCGGCCGACGCGCTGAAGATCATGGAGGCGCCGCTGCTGCGCTGGCTGTACGCGCGCCGCAGGCCCAACCAGTCCTTCAAGATCGCCTTCGACCAGGAGATCCAGCGGCTCTACGACGAGTGGGACTCGCTGGGCCGCAAGGTCGCCGACGGCTCCGTGCTGCCGGCGGACGCCGCCGCGTACACCCGCGCGATCGGCACGGCCGCCGGTGAGCTGCCGAGCACGCCGCGGCCGCTGCCGTACCGCACCCTCGCCTCGGTCGCCGACATCACGGCAGGCGCCGAGGACCAGACGCTGCGCATCCTCAGCGAGCTGGACCCGTCGAGCCCGCTGACCTCGCTGGACGAGGCCAGGCCGCGGCTCGACCGGGCCGAGAGCTGGATCACCACCCAGGTCCCGGCCGAGGCCCGCACCATCGTTCGCGACGAGCCGGACAAGGAGCTTCTCGGCTCGCTGGACGAGCAGGGGCGCGAGTCGCTGCGGCTGCTCCTGGAGGGGCTGGACTCGCACTGGTCACTGGACGGCCTGACCACGCTCGTGTACGGCGTGCCGAAGGTGCTGGAGGGGCTGGACGCCGACGCCAAGCCGACGCCGGAGCTGAAGGCGGCGCAGCGGTCCTTCTTCGCGCTGCTGTACCGGCTGCTGGTCAGCCGGGACACCGGCCCGCGCCTGCCCACCCTGCTGCTCGCGGTGGGGGCGGACCGGGTGCGCAGGCTGCTCGGCGCGTAGCCGCGTCACCACGCAGGACGAAGGGCCGTCACCCGGTGATCCGGGTGACGGCCCTTCGTCATGGGCGTGCGGGGTGCCGCTGACCGCCGGCTCAGGCGATGTGGTCGGCCTCGAGCTCGGCGTGGTAGCGGTTCTTGAAGCCCTGGATCAGCTGGCGGAGCAGGGCCACGCTGCGCGGGTGCCGCACGTTGTGGCCGTCCGACAGGTGTATGTCGAGGACCTCGATGCTGGGGTACGTGCTGTGCTGCGTCACGAACGCCGCGAAGACCTCGTAGGCGATCTCGCTGAACTCCGCGTCCTCCTGCGCCCACTCCTCGGCCCACTCGTCGGCGGCCTCGACGACGGGCGTCGGCTGCTGCTCCTGGACCGGGGCCTGCTCCTGGACCGGGATCCGGACCTGCTCCGGGGCCTGCGCCGCCTGCGCCTCGCCCTCGGGGGCCGGCGGCATCTGCTCGGTACGGGGGCCGGGCACGGCACCGATCGTGCCGACGTTGCCCAGCGGGCGGGTGCGGCCGCCGGGACCCGACGGGATCATGACCGGGGTGGGCTCGAGTCCCTCGACGTACGTCGGGTTGTACGAACCCTCGTACGCCCCGTCCGGAACCTGTGCCGCGAACCACGGGCTCTCGTGCGAGCCGGGGCCCTCGGCGGGCGGCTCCTCGGCCCATTCCCCGGGGACCGTCTGGGCGTACTGCTCCTGCTGGGGGGCGTACGCGAGTTCGGCCTGCGGGGCTGTTTCCACGGCGGTGGTGGTGGTGGCCGGGGCGGCGGTCTGGGCGGGGGCCGGGGGCAGGAGGGCGGGTTCGATGCCGGCGGCGGCGAGTCCGGTGGGGCCGGTGTCGGCGAGGGGGACGCCGAACTTGGCGAGGCGGAGCGGCATGAGGGATTCGACGGGGGCCTTGCGGCGCCAGTTGCGGCCGAAGCGGGCCTGGAGGCGGGCCTGGTAGATCAGCCGGTCCTGTTCGAGCTTGATGACCTGCTCGTACGACCGCAGCTCCCACAGCTTCATCCGCCGCCACAGTTTGAAGGTGGGGACGGGCGAAAGCAGCCAGCGGGTGAGGCGGACGCCCTCCATGTGCTTGTCGGCGGTGATGTCGGCGATCCGGCCCACGGCGTGGCGGGCGGCTTCGACGGAGACGACGAACAGGATCGGGATGACGGCGTGCATGCCGACCCCGAGCGGGTCGGGCCAGGCGGCCGCGCCGTTGAACGCGATCGTGGCCGCGGTCAGCAGCCAGGCAGTCTGGCGCAGCAGCGGGAACGGGATGCGCAGCCAGGTCAGCAGGAGGTCCAGCGCGAGCAGGACGCAGATCCCGGCGTCGATGCCGATCGGGAAGACGACCGAGAAGCCGCCGAAGCCCTTCTGCTCGGCGAGCTCGCGCACCGCCGCGTACGAGCCCGCGAAACCGATCGCTGCGATGAGCACCGCACCGGCGACCACGAGCCCGATGAGTATCCGGTGCGTGCGTGTCAGCTGCATCGCGGCCACCCGCGACCCCTCCCCAATTCTGTGTCTCCGACGTCCGTTCCAGCGGGACGACTTCGAGTTCTGGCGGGCACAGCCTGGCACATGCCGGCGTGGTGCGTTGCGCGGGGAGGGGCGAAGCCCGGTTCTCGGGTGAGGACCGGGCTTCGCAAGACCGCTTCTGCGGGGGAGGGTTGAGGCTGCCGGCTGTCGCTCACGGATGCCTCACGGCCGCTGTCGCGGCTTGTCCGCTCCCCGGGTGCCGGGCGGGCGGCGGGGGCGGTCAGCTCGTCTTCTTGGCCGCGGCCGCGCTGGTCGCCTTGCCGGTCGCCTTGCTCGTCGCCTTGCCGGTCGCCTTGCTCGTCGCCTTGCCGGATTCCTTGGCCCCGGTGGACTGGGAGGGCTTCGGCGAGCCGCTCGGCTGTGCGGATCCGTTGGCGGCGGCGACCGAGGCGACCGCCTCCTTGGCGGCCTTCTCGGCGCCCTTCACGATGTCGGCGGCGGACGGGGTCTTGGCTCCCGCGTACCCGGCACCGTTGTAGTTGAGGGTGACCACGACGTTCCCCGTACGGGCGATGACGGTCGCGTACTTGAAGTCCTCACCCGTTTTGGTGAGGTCGTACGTGATCCGGGTGGCCTGCTCACCGATGGAGCCGACGGGGGCGGTGGCGAGCTTCTTCGCACCTTCGGCCGCCTGGGCCTTGGCGACCTGCTTCGTGTAGTCCGCCTGGGCGCGGTCGGCGCCGCTGCCCAGGGCCTGGTCGGAAGCGAAGCGGGTGAAGCCGACGTCGAGCCAGCGGTACTGGGAGCCCTTGATGCCGTTGTCGTCGAGGCCGTTCCACGAGCAGCCGCCGCGCACGGATTCGTCGCTGGACTTGCCGCGGGTGCCGCTCTTGGTCTTGGCCGAGGGGACCAGGGACTTGACCGTCTTCGCGGTGATCGACTTGCACGGGTCGGGCAGCGCGGCGAACTTCGCCGGCGCGACGGCCGGTTCCGTCTGCGTCGCGTCCGGTGCGGCGGACGAGGAGGAGGCGTCGTCCTTCTTGCCGTCGGAGTCCGACGAGCAGCCGGCGACGACGAGCATCACCGGGACGGCGGCGCAGGCGAGTATGCGGGTGAGTCGCGGGGCTGATCGGTGCATGGTTCCTTCACTCGGGTGGAGCGGCGGTCGGGCGGTCCGGAGGGCCACGGTACGACGGACGGGCGCCGGATGCCGCCTCGGCAGGGAGGTCCGCGGGGCGGTCGGCGCCCTGTCCGGGACGGCCGTGGGCGGGGCTATTCGCTGAAGGTGTCCACCAGCTTCTCGCCCAGTGCCTGGGCCTTCTCCTGCAGTTCCTTGCTGTCGGGGACCTCGGTGGAGAGGGCCGGCTGCGCGGTGTACTCGATGGTGACGATGACGTTCGATGTGCGGAATACCACGCTCACCGTGCGGTGCTGTGCGGTGGAACCTGCCCGGGTGAGCGCATCGTCCAGAAACGCGCTGTCCCCGAGTGTGTCGAGGACGCGGGGCTGGAGGTTCTCGGCGGGGCTGCCGCCGGAGCCGTCGTCCGAGGTGCCGTCGTCCGCGCCGGGCGTCGCGCTGCTGGTCGGTTCGGTACCGGAGCCCGGGGCCGGGTCCTTCTTGCCGTCGGTTCCGCCGGTGCTTCCGGCCTTCTCGGTCCCCGTCGTGGAGCCCTCGGCCGAGGCCGTCGCCTTGTCCGTGCCGTCGGGCGGGAGGGAGGTCGAGGGGAGGTGCGCGGCGTCCTCCTTCTTCGCGTACACCTCGCGGGCGCGGTCGTCGTCGCTCACGGACGGGTCGTACGAGACGACGCGCTCGAAGTCGATGGCGATGCTGCGGGAGGCGTCGGGCGCGTCGGACGTCCAGCGGCAGCCGACGCGGCGGTCCGTGTCGAAGGTTCCGGCGGGCGTGCCCTCGTACACCTTGTCCTGCTGGGCCTCGGGCAGTTGCGCGGCGCCGGGCAGGAGGTCCTTCAGGGTGGCGAGGGGGATGGCCCGGCAGGCTTCCGGGAGGGTGAGGTACTTGCCCGGGGGCGCGGCGGAGGTGGTCAGGGTGCCGGGCTTGCTGTCCGAGGCGGATACGTCGCCTTCGGTGCCGGCACTGCAGCCGGCGACGAGTGCCGCGATCAGCACGGCGCCGGGTACGTACGCCATTCGTCGCACGGTCCTGGGCTCCCTTCGCACGAAAAACGGTTGCCGCTCGATGGCGGCCGGTGGACACAATGTGTATCGCACGCGCCGCTGTGAATGCCGGTCGGCCGACTCATTTGCCGACCTTGGCACCGGTTTTGCGTTTTCAGACTTTTCGGGGGAATCGAGGAACTATGTCGTATGTAGAGGTGCCGGGTGCGAAGGTGCCCATCCGTATGTGGGCCGACCCGGCGTCGGTCGAGGACGTCGCGATGCAGCAGCTGCGCAACGTCGCCACCCTGCCCTGGATCAAGGGCCTCGCCGTGATGCCGGACGTCCACTTCGGCAAGGGCGCCACGGTCGGGTCGGTGATCGCGATGCACGGTGCGGTCTGCCCCGCGGCGGTGGGTGTGGACATCGGCTGCGGAATGTCCGCGGTGAAGACCTCGCTGACCGCCAACGACCTGCCCGGGGACCTGTCCCGGCTCCGGTCGAAGATCGAGCAGGCCATTCCGGTGGGCCGGGGGATGCACGACGATCCGGTGGACCCGGGCCGGCTGCACGATCTCGGGGCGGCCCGCTGGGACGACTTCTGGGCGCGGTTCGACGGGGTGGCCGACGCGGTCAAGTTCCGTCAGGAGCGGGCCACGAAGCAGATGGGAACGCTCGGATCGGGAAATCACTTCATCGAGTTCTGCCTCGACGAGGCGGGTTCGGTCTGGCTGATGCTGCACTCCGGGTCCCGGAACATCGGCAAGGAACTGGCCGACTTCCACATCGGCCAGGCGCAGAAGCTGCCGCACAACCAGGGGCTCGTCGACCGTGACCTGGCGGTGTTCCTCGCGGACACCCCGCCGATGCAGGACTACCGCAACGACCTGTTCTGGGCGCAGGAGTACGCGAAGCTCAACCGCGCGGTCATGATGGCGCTCTTCCAGGACGTGGTCCGCAAGGAGTTCAAAAAGGCCAAGGTGACCTTCGAGCCGGTCATCTCCTGTCACCACAACTACGTGGCGGAGGAGCGGTACGAGGGCATGGACCTGCTGGTCACCCGCAAGGGGGCCATCCGGGCCGGCTCCGGTGACTTCGGGATCATCCCGGGCTCGATGGGCACCGGCTCGTACATCGTGAAGGGTCTCGGCAACGAGAAGTCCTTCAACTCGGCCTCGCACGGCGCGGGCCGGAAGATGAGCAGGAACGCCGCCAAGCGGCGCTTCTCGACGCAGGACCTGGAGGACCAGACGCGGGGCGTGGAATGCCGTAAGGATTCCGGCGTCGTCGACGAGATCCCGGGCGCCTACAAGTCGATCGAGAAGGTCATCGACCAGCAGCGCGACCTCGTCGAGGTCGTCGCGAAGCTGAAGCAGGTCATCTGCGTGAAGGGCTGAAAGCGGCGGACCGCCGGCGGGGTGAGGCCCACGGGGGAGCCTCACCCCGCACATGTGTCCGTGTGCGGGCGGTCAGACCGTGCGGTGGACCTTGGAGTTGGACGCCTGGGCGCGGGGGCGGACCACCAGGAGGTCGATGTTCACGTGGCTGGGGCGGGTGATGGCCCAGGTGATCGTGTCGGCCACGTCGTCCGCGGTGAGGGGGGCGTCGACGCCCGCGTAGACCTTGGCGGCCTTCTCGGCGTCGCCGCGGAAGCGCGTGGTGGCGAACTCCTCCGTCTTGACCATGCCGGGGGCGACCTCGATGACGCGGACGGGGGTGCCGACGATCTCCAGGCGCAGGGTCTCCGCCAGGACGTGCTCGCCGTGCTTGGCGGCCACATAGCCGCCGCCGCCCTCGTAGGTGGAGAGTCCCGCGGTCGAGGAGAGGATGACCACCGTGCCGTTCCCGCCCGCGGTGAGGGCCGGGAGCAGGGCCTGGGTGACGTTGAGCGTGCCGATGACGTTGGTCTCGTACATCTGGCGCCAGTCCGCCGGGTCGCCGGTGGCGACGGGGTCGGCCCCGAGCGCGCCGCCCGCGTTGTTGACGAGGACGGCGAGAGTGCGGAACGCGGTGGCGAACTCGTCGACCGCGGCACGGTCGGTGACGTCCAGGGCGTAGGCCGTGGCCTCGTGGCCCGCCTCGGTGATCTCGGCGGCGAGCGCCTCGATGCGGTCCTTGCGGCGGGCGGTCAGCACCACGCGGAAGCCGGCGGCCGCCAGCTGCCGGGCGGTCGCGGCGCCGATGCCGCTGCTCGCTCCGGTGATGACGGCGATGGGGGATGCGGCCATGGCGGGCTCCTCGGACAGCTGATCGGTACGGGGTCAGGATAGGCAGGGGCGCGGTCAGTGGTTGCGGGGGGCATACATGATCACGGCCATACCGGCCAGGCAGATCAGCGCACCCGTCACGTCCCACCGGTCGGGCCGGTAGCCGTCGGCGGCCATGCCCCAGGCGATCGACCCCACGACGAAGACCCCGCCGTACGCGGCGAGCACCCGCCCGAACTCGCCGTCCGGCTGGAGGGTGGCGACGAAGCCGTAGGTGGCCAGGGCGATGATGCCCCCGCCGATCCAGGCCCAGCCGCGGTGTTCGCGGACCCCCTGCCACACGAGCCAGGCGCCACCGATCTCGAACAGGGCGGCGACGACGAAGAGGGCGATGGAGCGGATCACGGACATGGGGGGAAGCGTGCCATGGACACGTACCCGAGACGCGCCGAACCAGTGGGTAAATATGGATAATTCGTGATGATCTGTATCTTCAGGGCATGGTCGTGACGCGTAAGGCTTTGCTGGGTGTGTCCGCTGCGGCGGCAATGGCGTCGGCGGTGGCGCTGGGTGTGGGCGGGACGGCCGCGGCCGTCGGATCGCCCGTCGGTACGCCGGTGGGGCGGAACATCGCACCGGAGGCGGATGTGTCGCACCACGGGCATGTCTCGTTGTGGGGTACCGGGCTCGGGATCTGGCTGCGCAGCGAGAACCGCGGGCCGGCGGACCTGGCCGGAGTCACCGTGCGGCTACGGGTCTCCGTACCGCTGGCCGGCCGCCAGAAGCTGCCGCAGGAGTGCCTGCGGGCCGACCGGGCGACCGTGCTGTGCCGGACGGGTGCGTTGCACGCGGACGGTTACGAGCAGCCGCGGCTGGCCCTCGAACTACAGCTCGCGGGCCGCCCGGCGGAGGTGGTCGTCCGGATCGACACCGTGTGGAACGGCGGGGCGGCGGACCGGAACGCGAAGAACAGCGAGCACGAGGTGCTGGCGCTCGCCACGGGGGACGACTACGTCTTCTGAGCGGGCCTGGCCCGGTCCCACAGGTGCGGCGGGGCTTGAACGCCTCGGGCGGTGCGGGCGTCCGGGGCGGCTCGACTGTCCGGGGCGCGCCCCCGTCCGGTCCCTCGCCCATGACGCGGGCACCGGCCCCCCCTGGTGAGGCGCGCCTGCGGGAGCGAGGGCGTGGGCGATGTCCCGCTTCGTACACTCTCCGCATGCCGCAGAAGTCATCCGCCCCGCGCCGCAGCGTGCTGCTGGCCGAGCTGGCGGTCACGTCGCGCCGCTACATGGCCTCGTACGCCCTGTTCAACCAGGCCGTCGCCGACCACCTGCGGCTGCACCCCACTGATCTGCAGTGCCTGAACCTGCTCGGGCTGGAGGCCGGTCCCGTCACCACGGGCCGTGTCGCGGAGCTGACCGGGCTCACCACCGGGTCGGCGACCCGGCTCGTCGACCGGCTGGAGCGGGCCGGCTACGTGACCCGCGAACGGGACACGGCGGACCGGCGGCGGGTGCTCGTCGCGACGGTGCCCGAGCGGATGGCGGAGTTCGGTGCGGTCTGGGAGCGGCTGAACAGCGGTTGGGCGGCGCTGTTCGATGCGTACGGAGACGACGAAGTCGCCTTCCTCATCGCCCATATGCGGCGCACGGTGGAGCTGAGCGCGGTGCAGATCGAGCGGCTGCGCGACGGCGACACCGCCTAAGGCCGTGGCGGCGCTCCGGTCGGGGGCCTGTCCGGTCCGGCCAGGGCGTTGCCGAATTCGCGGACCGCGTCGGTGACGATCGCCTCCAGCCGGGCGTGGTGGGCGCCGTGCCAGTACACCCGGTCGCACTCCGTGCACTGGGCGAAGACGTCGTACGACCGCTGCGTGCCGCGTTCCAGATGTGCGCTGACGGAGTCCTTGTCGGCCGCCGTCAGCGGTCCGTTGCACGCCGTGCATCGCGTCCACGGGGCAAGGACCGGCGCGAACCGCTCCAGTACGTCACGCAACTGCGCCTCGGGGCGGTCGCTGTAGACGTACGCCCCCGCCCAGATCTCCCGCCGGTGCAGCAGCCCCCGGTCCCGGGAGAGCAGGACCCGCCGCTCCGTCGCCGAGCGCGTGGCCAGGGCCGGATCACCGATGTCCTCGCTCTCGTACGCCGCGTCGACCCCGAGCAGCCGCAGTCGTCGCGCGAGCGTGCCGAGGTGGACGTCGAGCAGGAACCGCAGGGGTGCGCCCGGCACGCTCTGCGGACGCCGGACCGCCCGGACGTCGACCGTCTCGCCCGCGGCGGGGATGTGTGAGACCGCGACGGGGTGCCCGTCGACGAGGAGCTCGCCGGCCTCGGTGAGCGGAACGCCCAGTGACTCCACGACGTGACCGAGGGTGGACGAGCCGTCGGTGGTCACGGCCGTCCGGCCCAGGCGGCGTTCGTGCGCGACGAAGAGGCGGAGTTCGGGAGCGACTTCGACGTGGATCTCGGGTCCGTTCACCTGGTCAGGATGTCATCGGGGCGGGCGGCGGGCCACGGAATTCGGGATCGTGCGCGTGCGGGCAGGAGCGCGCGTGCGAGGCGTCAGGCGCGGAAGGCGTCGGCGTGCCCGGAGGCCCAGGCCGCGAAGGTACGGGCCGGACGACCGGTCAGTTTCTCGGTTTCGCGGGTGACTTCGGCGGCGGACCCGTCCGTGGCGGCCCAGTAGTCGAGCAGTGCCTCGGCGATCTCCTCCGGGACGAAGGGCGAGACGGACGCCTTCCAGGCGGCCCTGCTCACGGTGCGGACGGTGACGGGACTGCCCGACGCGGCGGCCAGCAGCTCGACCTGCTCGGTGGCGGTGAGGGATTCGGGGCCGGTCAGGTGATACGCCGAGCCCTTCAGCCGCGTGTCGGTGAGGACGGCGAGGGCCGCCTCGGCGATGTCGGTCTCGTCGATGGGGCTGGTCCGGCTGTCCGGGTAGGGCAGTTCGACGGGGCGGCCGGACCGGAAGGACTCCGACCACTGGTAGGCGTTGCCCGCGAAGGCGCCGGGGCGCAGCAGGGTCGTGGTGAGGGGGGAGTCGCCCAGCGCCTGTTCCACCGCGTGGTGGGAGGCGGCGATCGGGTTGGACCCGGCGTCCGGGCCGAGGACCGCGCTGGAGGAGAGCAGGACGATGTGCGCGACGCCTGCGGTCCGTGCGGCGGCGAGGAACTCGGTGATGCGGGACGGCTCCGCGTAGAGGAAGACGGAGTCGACGCCTTCCAGGGCGGCCGCGAAGGTGCTGGGGTCGCCGAGATCGCAGGCTGCGGACGGGACGCCCGCCGGCGGCGAGAGCTCGCCGGAGTTGCGGGAGCCTGCGCGCACGGCGTGGCCGCGCTCGTGCAGGAGGGAAACGAGTGCGGAACCTACGCGGCCGCGGCAGCCGGTGACAAGGGTGAGCATGGGCGGGTCTCCTCGGGGTGCGGGGTGGGTGGGGCGGAAGTCTGGGCAGATTCGCCTGCGACACACATAAGCTGCGTGACGCAGGTAAATATCCAGGAGGCGGAGGCACCCGTCAAACGCTTTGTGCCCCGCCCCGGTGCGGTCGCCCCGGGTCCGCTCCGGTGAGGGCATCCCCGGGCCGTCCCCGCACGCCCGCCCCCGCGCGCGCCCTCGCACGCCCCCCGCGCGCCCGCCCCCGCGCGTGCCCTCACACGCCCCCCGCGCGTGCCGCTCCAGCCGGTCAGCGTTCCGGGTGGAGGTCCAGTCGCCAGTCGTGGGTCAGCATCGGGTGTCCCGGCGGGTACTCGATCTCGCACGCGCCGATCAGCTGGAAACCCGCCTTGCGGCACACCCCGTTCGACGCGCCGTTGTCCACGGACGGGTAGGCGTGCAGGTAGCGGTGCTTGTTCTCGGCACGCGCCTGCTCGGCCACGGCCAGCGTGGCGGCCGACGCGATGCCGCGGCCCTGGAACTCCGCGAGGACGGCCCACCCCGTCTCGTACACCTCCTGGCCCTTCCAGGTGCGCTCCCAGAAACCGATGGTGCCCACGGCCTCGGCCTCACCGGGCAGTGCGATGCGGAACATCCTGCCCCGGCCCGTCCGGTCCGCGCTCAGCGCCACATAGCGGCCGTGGCGCCCTATGAGCTGCTCCTCCGACTCGGGGCCGCCGAGGTGGTCCATCAGCTCCGGTGCGTTGGCACGGCGGAGCAGTTGGAGGTCGCTCCGGGACCAGGGTTCGAGCCGTACGGATGATGCTGCGGTCCGCTCCATGCCAGAACTGTAGGACGGGCCACTGACAGTCAGCGGGCGCGGGCGTGCTCGGCGAGCGCGGTCGGCGGGACGCCGACCGTGGCCGTGAAGTCTCTGACCAGGTGCGCCTGGTCGCTGTAGCCGAGATCCGCGGCGAGCTGCGCCCAGTCCACCGCCGGGTCCGACTCGGCGCGTTCCAGTGCCTCGTGGATGCGGTAGCGCAGGATGACCCACTTGGGGCCGACGCCCACGTAGGTGGCGAACAGACGCTGCAGGGAGCGCACCGACAGTCCCTCGGTGCGGGCCAGTTCGTCGACGCGGCGGACCGTGCGGTCGGTGCGCACCAGATCGACCAGGGCCATGGCCTGTTCGGCCTGGGGATCCGGTTGCGGGCCGAGCGCCAGCAGATACGCGTCGAGCGCCGCGACCCGCGCGTCCTCCTGCCCGGGGTCCAGCACGGCCGACGGCGGGGCGGGCGGCGCGAACACCTCGGATGCCGGGACCCGGCGCCCCGTCCACTCCGACACGGGCCGGCCGGGTGCGAACGGCCGGAAGCCGCCCGGCCGGAACTGCACACCGCAGACCCGCCCCCGCCCCTCCAGCTTCTGCGTGAAGAGCTCCAGCCCGATGCCCGAGACCTCCGCGAACCCGGCGTCCTCGTCGCCGCAGCCCGCGTACCGCTCGAAGACCAGGTTGACGCTGGGGTGCGGGACCAGATGGGAGGCGTACGGGTGACGCAGGTCCCAGTCGATCAGCCAGTAGTGCTCCAGGTAGGGGCGCAGCGCGGGGGCGGGTTCGCGGCGCCGGAAGCGCACGTGCGTGAACAGCTCGGGGGCGTCGACGATGCCCCGGGTGTCGCGTCGGGGACCTCGGGAGCCGGGCATGGCTGCCGATCCTATGACGCGGTCGCTTCCGTGTCCCATGTGTCGCGTTTCTTCAAGACCCGGGTCGTGGCCGGGTGCAGGGTCGAGGCATGAAGAAGATCAGTGAATTGCTGGATGCGGCGGCCGGCGGCGCGCTGCCCGTGGTGCGCGGGATCGACGACAGCCGCCTGGAAGACCCCACACCGTGCGCGGAGTACGACGTCCGTGCCCTGATCAGCCATCTCGTCCAGGTGGTCGTCAACTTCACGGCGCTCGCGGCCAGGAAGGACGCGGACTTCGGTGAGACCCCGGACGCGGTCGTAGGGGACTGGCGGCGGCGCTTCGGCGAGGAGACGGCCGCGCTGGTCGAGGCGTGGGCGGCGCCGGGCGCCGAGGAGGGAACCGCGGGCTCGATGGGGTTCCCCGCCCGGACGGTGGGACAGATGGTGCTCGGTGATCTGACCGTGCACGCATGGGACCTGGCCCGGGCCACCGGCCAGGAGTTCGTGCCGGACGCGGACGTGGTGGACGAGATCGGGCCCGCCCTGGCGGGGATGGCGCCGAGGGCCCGCGAGGCGGGCATGTTCGGCGAGCCGTTCCCCGTACCGGACGGGGCTAGCCCCTTTGCGCGGGTGCTGGCGCTGACTGGTCGTGATCCCGGCTGGCAGCCGTCCCGGGCCTGACGCCGATGGCCGGAACCGGCGTGTCCGCCGTCGGGCTGTCGTAGAGCGTGCCGAGGGTGCCGTACGCGCCCTCCACGATCCGCTCGGCATCCACGAGCATCGCCCGCTCGGCGAGCCGGGCCGCCTGATGGGTGTACGGGGACGGCGGCGCCGGATGACGGCGCCGCCACCAGCTCTCACACGCTGCGTAGATGCCGCCGGCGAAGACCAGTACGGGAATGGACAGAGCCAGCAGAGTGTCGCCCACGGCAGGCCCCCTTCAGAGTCGATGCCTCCTGCATCGGCAGGTGCGACACGTCAGCTGAAGATCATTCTTCGGCCAATGAATGGCCGGATAGGGCTGGCTGAAGGACGCTGTTCGTGCAGGTGGGCGGCAGGGGTGACGCGTACTGGGCCGCGTGTTCGGCGGCGGACCGCTCAGCGGGGTGTGTGTTCGGCGGGAGCGTGTTCAGTGGGGGAGGGGATGTCGCGGCGGCCGTGCCCCAAGGTGCCGGGGGACTCGGCCGGCGGGGGGTGCGGGGCGCGGAAGGTGAACGCCTCGGGGCCTTCCCCGACGTCGCGGATCAGGGCGATGCGGTTCATCGCCTCGTCGACGCTCGGGCGGTGTCCTGCGGGGACCCACCACAGGGCGTGATGGAAGTCGGCGAGGCGCTCGAACCATTCCCGGCGGCGCGCCAGCACCTTGAGGTGCTCGCTGCGGTACGTGAAGTTCCGCAACGCCTCGGCCGATTCCCACACCGAGCAGTTGATCAGGAGCATGTCGTCGTCGTTCTCGGGACGCAGGTTCGTCGCGTCGGATCCGCTGTCGTCGACCATGCGCCAGACGAAGCCGGGTGCCTGATCGGCGACCGCGTTGATCTCCGGGAGCTGGGCGACGAAGTCGGCCAGCCGGGGGCTGTCGAGTGGGGCGAGGATGCGCCCGACGTTGACCTGGGCCAGGTGGAAGTTGGTCACCGGGCAAGCATGGCCGGGTGAACCTTCTAAAGTCAATGAATACTTTTTTAGACTGCGCCTGCCGGGTCCGCCGGGTCCGCCGGGTCCGCCGGGTCCGCCGGGTCCGCCGGGTCCGCCGGGTCCGCCGGGTCCGCCGGGTCCGCCGGGTCCGCCGGGCCCTTCGCGGTCTCCTGTGCCGTTTCCTGCGCGGCTTCGAGGGATACGCAGCACCCGTGCGGCAGGGGATCCATCGCGGCTTTCCAGCCCCGGCCCCCGGGCAGCCCGGCGAGCAGGCCCTGGATCTTCGCCAGGTTCATCCCGCAGACCAGGGCGGGGAACTGGTCGGCCAGGGCGTGGAACGGGCAGTTGTTCAGCCGGAGCGTCCCGCCGTCGTGGAACGGCTCGTAACCGCGCGAGCGCAGCGCCTCGACCGGATCCGTCTCGCGATCCGAGGCGCCCTCGGCCTCCCCGGCCGCCCTTGCCGCCGTCTGCAGTTCTCCGTCGAGCCCGGCCTGCTCCACCACTTCGGCCAGCAGCCGGCTCGCGGTGTCGTAGGAGCGGGGAGGTACGGACACCGTGCGTTCGCCCTCGGCCCGTCGGTACAGCTTCGACGGCCGGCCCGCCCCCGGGCCGCTGCGCCCCGAAAGCCGCCGGAAGCACACCTCCAGCAGTCCGGCCTCGACCAGCTTGTCCAGGTGGAACGCGGCCAGCGAGCGGGACACCCCGACCGCTTCGGCCGCCGCGTCCCGGCCCACCTCGCCCGGCGCCCCGGTGACGTGCCGGTACAGTCCGCGCCGCACGGGATCACCCAGTGCGGCCAACGCCTCCAGGGCGGCATCCTCGCTGCTCACGGCGCGACTCTATAACTAACGGCGATTGACGAAGCCGTCGCCGGGAGGGGGTGGGGTCAGGGCCACACCAGGCAGTACGCCTGGTGTCCCGCGTCGTGCAGACGATGGCTGAAATCCTGCCACTCGTGCAGCAGCTGGTAGACGTTGAACGCGTCGCGCGGGCCGCCGCGGTCGGGAACCGTCGACCAGATGAAGGCCGCGGCGCCCACGGACTCCTCGCCCACGTCCCGCAGCGGGTCCACGACCGTCATGGGGAGCTTGACCACCGCGTAGTCGGGGTGCAGGACGACCAGCTCCAGCGGCGGGACCTTGTGCAGGGGTATGCCCTGTATGCCGGTGAGGACCATCGCGGCCACCGTCTCCGGCTTGATCTTGGTGAACATGCCGCCCATGCCCAGCTCGTCGCCGCCGAGCTCCTCGGGACGCATGGAAATGGGCACGCGTGCGGCAGTGGCCCCGTCGGGGGCCCCGAAATACTTGTAGGTCACCCCCACCCGGCCACCACTCCTGCTTCCGGCTCCGACCTGTGCGCCAGCGGACTGTATGCCCTGCTTGCGCTCAGCCTCGCGCCGGTGCCGACCCCGCCGGGCAGGCTCGGGCCCCAGGTCGTCGGTCCCTTCGCCCACTCCGCCACCGCGATGCATATTTCATCCACCCGACTACTAACTAGGAGACACAGCCCCCGCCGCGCAACCCGATCATCGTGTCAGTGACCTCCCCCGCGGGCGTGCGGTGAAACACCTGTCCGCAAGTCCGTCCGTGGCTCTGACACCATGGCATGTGTGAGCTTTCCCTATGACGCCCCTGACGCCTCAGTTTCGCAGACGCTTTTCGACCGCGCGTCCCTCGTGACGCCCGGTGGCGTGAACTCTCCTGTACGTGCCTTCCGGGCCGTGGGCGGTACGCCCCGCTTCATGGTGTCCGGCAAGGGTCCGTACCTCACCGACGCCGACGGTCATGAATATGTTGACCTCGTGTGCTCGTGGGGGCCGATGATTCTCGGCCATTCCCACCCCGATGTCATCGCGGCCGTCCAGGAGGCTGTCGCCCGCGGCACCTCGTTCGGTACGCCCGGCGAGGGCGAGGTCGCGCTCGCCGAGGAGATCGTGGCCCGGGTCGAGCCCGTGGAGCAGGTACGGCTCGTGTCGTCCGGCACCGAGGCGACCATGTCCGCGATCCGTCTCGCCCGTGGTTTCACCGGCCGGGCGAAGATCGTGAAGTTCGCCGGCTGCTACCACGGTCACGTCGACGCGCTGCTCGCCGCCGCCGGGTCCGGGCTGGCGACCTTCGGCCTGCCGGACACGCCGGGCGTCACCGGCGCCCAGGCCGGCGACACGATCGTGCTGCCGTACAACGACCTGGAGGCCGTGCGGGCCGCGTTCGCCGCGCAGCCCGGCGAGATCGCCTGCGTGATCACCGAGGCGTCGCCGGGCAACATGGGCGTCGTGCCGCCGCTGGACGGCTTCAACGCGGGGCTCAAGGAGATCTGTGCCGCCAACGGCGCGCTGTACATCTCCGACGAGGTCATGACCGGCTTCCGTACGTCGAAGGCCGGCTGGTTCGGCATCGACGGGGTACGGCCCGACCTGATGACGTTCGGCAAGGTGATGGGCGGCGGCTTCCCGGCCGCGGCGTTCGGCGGCCGCGCCGACGTGATGGCGCACCTGGCGCCCGTCGGCCCGGTCTACCAGGCGGGCACCCTCTCCGGTAACCCGGTCGCCACCGCGGCCGGTCTAGCCCAGCTGCGACTGCTGGACGACGCCGCGTACGCGAAGGTCGACGCGGTCTCCGCGGAGATCCGGGGGCTGGTGAGCCAGGCCCTGGACAAGGAGGGCGTCGCGCACACCGTGCAGGCGGCGAGCAACATGTTCTCCGTCTTCTTCACGGACGGTCCCGTGCGCACCTATGACGACGCCAAGCGGCAGGAGGCCTTCCGCTTCACGGCGTTCTTCCACGCGATGCTGGCGCAGGGTGTCTACCTCCCGCCGTCCGCGTTCGAGTCGTGGTTCGTCTCGACCGCCCACGACACCCGGGCCGTCGAGCGGATCGCCGCCGCGCTGCCCGCAGCAGCCCGCGCCGCATCGGAGGCCACCGCATGAGCGAGACCAGCAGCAACGCCGGACGCAAGGACATCACCGTCGTCCACCTGATGCGCCACGGGGAGGTGCACAACCCGGAGGGCGTGCTGTACGGACGCCGGCCCGGCTACCACCTCTCCGAGCTCGGCCGGCAGATGGCCGACCGGGTCGCCGAGCACCTGGACAAGCGCGACATCACGCATGTCGTCGCCTCTCCGCTGGAGCGGGCCCAGGAGACGGCGACGCCGATCGCCAAGACGCACGGCCTGGACCTCGCCACGGACGAGCGGCTCATCGAGGCCGCCAACGTCTTCGAGGGCAAGACCTTCGGCGTCGGCGACGGGGCGCTGCGCAAGCCGGACAACTGGAAGCACCTGACGAATCCGTTCCGGCCGTCGTGGGGTGAGCCGTACATCGAGCAGGTCGTCCGGATGATGGGCGCCCTGGACGCGGCGCGCGACGCGGCCCGTGGCCACGAGGCGGTGTGCGTCAGCCACCAGCTGCCGATCTGGATCGTGCGCAGCTTCGTGGAGCGGCGCAGGCTGTGGCACGACCCGCGCAAGCGGCAGTGCACGCTCGCCTCGCTGACCAGCTTCACGTACCAGGGCGACAAGATCGTGTCCGTCGGGTACTCGGAGCCGGCCCGGGATCTGGTGCCGGCGCATCTGCTGGCGGGGGCGAAGCCGGTGAAGGGGGCGTCGAAGGGGTTCGGCGCGTAAGGGCTGTCCCCGGGCCGGAGGTCTTCGGGGCCGGGCCCGTCCCCGGTTCGGCCGGTGGGCGGGCCCGGGTTCGTCCGGGTGACCGCTCGTCCTCGATCGCCGGACCGGCTTGATGCGGGCCGCTGCGGTCCGAGATGTGGCCGTTCGGCGGCCCGAGGTGAAGTTCCTGACTGTTTGTGAGCCAACCGGGCGGTATTTGTGCGCCCGGGTTTCGTGCTGCGGTTTTTGAGGAGGTTTCGGGGTCGATCTTGCGTTCGGTCATGGTCGGGGTCTGGTTCCGTAAAGAATTGTGTGCTAATTCGCGGAACCTCCGTGTTGCTTCGCCCATCTAAGCCTTTGGCAGTTTGTATGGACTTGAGGCAAAACGACCGCAGATGGGATCCGCATGCGTGACATCAGCCGAAGGGGTTTGCTCGGAGCCGGACTTGGGGCCGCGGCCGCCGTCGGGGTGGCGGGCTGCAGTTCATCCGGTACCTCCCGTACGGGTGGGGCCGGGCCGGACAAGGGTGCCAAGGGCCAGAAGGGCACCGACGGTGCGGTCAAGGGCAACGGACCCGCGAAGAAGGACGTCCGTGCCATCGGGGACGGTTCCACCGCCGACACCGGGAAGCAGCCGCACCAGCCGTCCGCGCCCGTTCCGCTCGAACCGGGCCAGAAGCCGCCGCAGTTCGTGATCTTTTCCTGGGACGGCGCCGGCGAGGTCGGAAACGGACTGTTCCCGCGTTTTCTGGAACTCGCCAAACAGCACGACGCGGCGATGACCTTCTTCCTGTCCGGGCTCTATCTGCTGCCCGAATCGAAGAAAACCCTCTACCGCCCGCCGAACAACCCCATCGGCGCCTCCGACATCGGCTATCTCACCGACGGCCACATCAAGGAGACGCTGAACAACGTGCGCCAGGCCTGGCTCGACGGGCACGAGATCGGGACGCACTTCAACGGGCATTTCTGCGGCGGTTCCGGATCGGTGGGCAACTGGTCGGCCTCCGAGTGGCAGAGCGAAATCGATCAGTCGATCTCCTTCGTCACCGAATGGCGCACCAACACCGGCTGGACCGACCTCGATCCGCTGCCCTTCGATTACCGCAAGGAACTCATCGGAGGCCGTACCCCCTGTCTGCTCGGACAGGACAATCTGCTGCCCACCGCGAAGAAGCTGGGATGGCGCTACGACGCCAGTTCGCCCGGCGGCACCCAGGTCTGGCCCACCAAGCGCATGGACGTGTGGGACCTGCCGCTCCAGGGCATCCCCTTCCCCGGGCACAGCTTCGAGGTCCTCTCCATGGACTACAACATCCTGGCCAACCAGTCGCTGAATTCGACCAGGGGAATGCCCTCCCGGTATCCGGGCTGGCGCGAGCAGGCCACGCAGTCGTACATCAGCGGTTTCCAGCGCGCGTACGAGACGAACCGTGCGCCGTTCTACATCGGAAATCACTTCGAGGAGTGGAACGGCGGCATCTATATGGATGCGGTCGAGGACGCGCTCAAGCACATCGCCGGGAAGCCGGATGTGCGCCTCGTCTCCTTCCGGCAGTTCGTCGACTGGCTCGACGTCCAGGATCCCGCGGTGCTCGCCAAGCTCCGTTCGCTGGAGGTCGGGCAGGCCCCCGACGGCGGTTGGAACACGTTCTTTAAACAAGCCTGACAACGGGCTTTACGGGCACCGAGGGGGGTGCCCAAGATCCCCGAAACCGCCATGCGAAACTTTTCACATGAGCTATGGCCGCGCACATCGACGCCGCTTCACCCTGCTCGCCGCCCCCGCGGCGGCCGTCGCGCTCGCACTGACGCTGAGCGCGTGCAGCTCGGACGGCCAGACCGGTGGCGGCGGCGACACCAACTTCGTCACGGGCACCGGCGGGATCGCCACCGCGCCCAAGGGCGAGCGGGCCGACGCGCCGAAGCTCGACGGCGAGACTCTGGACGGCAAGAAGCTCGACCTCGCCGACTACAAGGGCAAGATCATCGTGCTCAACGCCTGGGGCTCGTGGTGCGCCCCCTGCCGGCTGGAGTCGAAGTACTTCACCAAGGTGGCCAAGGAGACCGAGGGCCAGGGCGTCCAGTTCGTCGGGGTCAACACCCGCGACGCGGAGCGCGCCCAGGCCATCAGCTTCGAGAAGGACTTCGGGGTCACCTACCCCAGCTTCTACGACCGGACCGGCAAGCTCCTGCTCCGCTTCCCCAAGGGGACGTTCAAGCTGCAGTCCATCCCGTCGACCGTCGTCATCGACCGGGACGGGAAGCTGGCCGCCCGCTTCGTGGGCCCGCTCGACGACACCAACCTGCACAAGATGCTCGACCCGCTGATCGCGGAGAAGTGATCAGGTGATCACCCTCGCCGCCGCCACACAGAACGAGACGGTCCTGAGCGGGGCCCTGCTCGTCGCCCTGCCCATCGCCCTGCTCGGCGGGCTCGTCTCCTTCTTCTCGCCCTGCGTCCTGCCGCTCGTCCCCGGCTACCTCAGTTACGTCACCGGAGTCAGCGGGGCCGATCTGGCCGACGCCCGGCGGGGGCGCATGGTCGCGGGCGCCTCGCTCTTCGTGGCCGGTTTCACCGCTGTGTTCGTCTCCGGAGGCGCCCTCTTCGGCTACTTCGGCGACACGCTCCAGGCGAACAGCGGACCGCTCACCAAGGTCCTCGGCGTGCTGATGATCCTCATGGGCCTCTTCTTCATGGGCCTGATGCCGTGGATGACCCAGCGCGAGTTCCGCATCCACAGGAAGCCGGTGACCGGCCTGGTCGGTGCCCCGCTGCTCGGCGCGCTCTTCGGGATCGGCTGGACGCCGTGCCTCGGCCCTACGCTCAGCTCGGTGAGCATCCTCGCGATGGACCAGGGGACCGCCGGACGCGGGGCGATACTGACCGTCGCCTACTGTCTGGGCCTCGGCATCCCGTTCGTGCTCGCGGCCGTCGCCTTCCGCAAGGCGCTCGGCGCGTTCGGCTGGGTCAAGCGCCACTACGCCTGGGTCATGCGCATCGGCGGCGGCATGATGATCGTGACCGGGCTGCTCCTGCTGACCGGCGCGTGGGGCAGCATGATGCAGGAACTACAGGGCTGGTCCGCCGGCTTCACGGTGGGGATCTGAGTACCGAATGAGCAACACCAAGTCCAACCCGTCCCAGAAGCGCGAGCGCCCCGACGAGCGGGAGGTGCGCGCCGAGCGGGACCGGGAGACGGCCCAGGAGCTCGGCGCCGCCGGCTCCCAGCTCTCGACCGCCCCGCGCGAGGAGAGCCTGGCGAGCCTTCCCGCCATGGGCGTCATCGGCTGGGCCCGCTGGTTCTGGCGGCAGCTCACCTCCATGCGGGTCGCGCTGATCCTGCTCTTCCTGCTGTCGCTCGGCGCCATCCCCGGCTCCCTGATCCCGCAGAACAGCGTCGACGAGCTCAAGGTGCAGACCTTCAAGGGGCTCCACACCACCGTCACGCCGATCTACGAGAAGCTCCAGTTCTTCGACGTCTACAGCTCGGTGTGGTTCTCCGCGATCTACATCCTGCTGTTCGTCTCCCTCATCGGCTGCATCGTGCCGCGCACCGGCACCTTCATCGGCCAGCTGCGCAGCCGCCCGCCGGGCGCACCGGGGCGCCTGACCCGGCTGCCCGCGTACACCACCTGGCGCACCGAGGCCGAGCCCGGGCAGGTCCACGAGGCCGCGCTCGCGATGATGCGCAAGCGCCGCTACCGGGCCCATGTCGACGGGGACGCGGTCGCGGCCGAGAAGGGCTATCTGCGCGAGGCCGGGAACCTGATGTTCCACATCGCGCTCATCGTGATGCTGGTGGCCTTCGCCTGGGGACAGCTCTTCAAGTCCGAGGGCGCCAAGCTGGTCGTCGAGGGCGACGGTTTCTCCAACACGATCACCCAGTACGACGACTTCAAGTCCGGCTCGCTCTTCGACAACGACTCGCTGGTCCCCTTCAGCTTCACCCTCGACGACTTCATCGGCACGTACGAGCGCAGCGGCCCCCAGATCGGCACGCCGCGGACCTACGAGGCGCGCGTGACGTACTCGAAGGGCGCCTACGGCAAGGCCGAGAAGAAGGTCATCAAGGTCAACGAACCCCTGGTCGTCGACGGTACGAAGGTCTATCTCAACGCCCACGGCTACGCGCCCGTCGTCTCCGTCAAGGACGGCAGGGGCAAGGAGGTCTACAAGGCCGCCGTGCCGCTGCTGCCCATCGACAACAACGTCACGTCGTCCGGTGCGATCAAGGTGATGGACGGTTACCGCGGCAAGGACGGCAAGAAGGAGCAGCTGGGCTTCCAGGCGTTCTTCGTGCCGACCTTCGCCGGCAACGGCAAGGGCACGATGTTCTCGCAGTTCCCGGCCGCCGACATGCCGGTTCTCGCGCTCAACGGTTTCCACGGCTCGCTCGGCGTCGACTCCGGCATCGCGCAGAACGTGTACCAGCTCGACACGTCCAAGATGAAGGAGTTCAAGAACTCCCAGGGCAAGCAGCTCAAGCAGCGCCTGCTCGTCGGCGAGACGATGAAGCTGCCCGACGGGGCAGGCTCCATCACCTTCGAAGGCCTCCAGGAGTGGGCCAGCTTCCAGATCTCGAAGCAGCCCGCCAGCGGCTGGGCGCTCACCGGGGCCATCGGCGCGATCGCCGGACTCGCCGGCTCCCTGTTCATCCAGCGGCGCCGGGTCTGGATCCGCGCCGTACGCGGCGCCGACGGCGTCACCGTCGTCGAAATGGCGGGGCTCGGCCGCAGCGAGTCCGCGAAGCTTCCCGAGGAGCTGGCCGATCTCGCGGTCACGCTCAACGCCGTGGCGCCCACCGCGTCCGGCCCAGACACCGACCCCGACCCCGATCCGGACCCCGGCACCCCCGTCGCCGCCGCGTCCTCCGCAGAACCTTCCGAAGGGGCTGAGAAGTGAATCTCGCCGCCGCAACCAACGAGAACCTGGCACACACCAGCAATGTGCTGATCTATTCGTCGATGGCCGTCTACACGCTGGCCTTCTTCGCGCACATCGCGGAGTGGGTGTTCGGTTCCCGGAGCAAGGTCGGCCGCACCGCCGCCGAGCTGACGGCCGAGCAGGCCGCCGCCGGCACGGTGAAGGTCCAGGTCGCGCAGAAGGGCGGCACCACCGCCGTACTGGAGCGGCCGAAGATCGTCACCCGTTCCGCGGCCGGATCGCGCGATGTGCCGGACGGACCCGGTGCCGCGGGCGGCACCTTCAAGGGCGACCTCTACGGGCGGATCGCGGTCTCCATGACCGTGCTCGCCTTCCTCGTCCAGGCGGGCGGGGTCATCGCCCGCGCCCTGTCCGTGCAGCGGGCCCCCTGGGGCAACATGTACGAGTTCTCCATCACCTTCTCCACGGTGGCGGTCGGCGCGTACCTGATCCTGCTCGCGCTGAAGAAGAACGTCCGCTGGATGGGCCTGATCCTGGTCACGGCCATCCTGCTGGACCTCGGCCTCGCGACCACGGTGCTCTACACCTCCAGCGACCAGCTGGTGCCCGCCCTGCACTCGTACTGGCTGTGGATCCACGTCTCCACCGCCATCATCTGCGGTGCCGTGTTCTTCATCGGCGGCATCGGCACGCTCATCTACCTCTTCCGCGACAGCTACGAGAGCAAGATCGCCAACGGGGGGCAGCCGGGCACGTTCGCCCATTCGGTGCTCTCCCGGATGCCGTCCGCGTCGAGCCTCGACAAGTTCTCGTACCGGATCAACGCCGCCGTCTTCCCGCTGTGGACGTTCACGATCATCGCGGGTGCGATCTGGGCCGGTGACGCCTGGGGCCGGTACTGGGGCTGGGACCCCAAGGAGGTCTGGTCCTTCATCACCTGGGTCGCGTACGCCTGTTACCTGCACGCCCGTGCGACGGCCGGATGGAAGGGCCGCAAGGCCGCCTACCTGGCGCTGATCGCCTTCGGCTGCTGGATCTTCAACTACTACGGCGTCAACATCTTCGTCACCGGCAAGCACTCCTACGCCGGCGTCTGAGCCCCCGGGGCCCGCACCCCACGGCTGCCCGTCCCCGCTCCGGCGGGGGCGGGCAGCCGTCTTCCGTTCCCGGGTCAGGGCGCCGACGACGGGGGCAGGCACTGCTCCTTCGGCGGCGCCCCCTCCGGCCAGGCCAGCGCCGAGAACCGCTGGTGCGGCGGGTCCGGTGCCAGCTCCACCACCGGTACGGCCTTGTTGTACGGGTTGCCGTGGTTGTCGAGGCAGATCCAGCCGCTGGCCCCCCGCACCCGCAGGGACCCCTTCACCCGGGGCCACTGGCCGCCCACGTCCTCCAGCCCGGGGATCTCCTTCCCGTCCGTGGTCGCCCGCCGGATACCCGCCACCGCCAGCGTCATCGCGTCATGGGCGATGATCACCTGTCCGTCGGTCAGGTCGTCGTGCGCGGTCGGCCCGATCGGGCCGACCGGCTTCCTTCCCACCTCGGCCAGCAGACCGGTGAACGCCCGGTAGTCCTGTGCCGAACCGCCCGTGGGCTGCTTCTTGCCCGCCGCCACCGTGGGCCAGGCGTCCGGATGGGCCAGCGAGGCGTAGCGGACGGTCACCTTGCGCCGCAGCGCGTCCCGGTCGAGCTTTTCGTCGTCGCCCAGGTACGAGCCCTCGTCACCCGTGAGCACCGTGAAGCGGCGGCTCTGACAGCCGCGCGCGCCCAGCGCGTTGACGAACTGGCGCAGCTGGACGTGGCGCCCGGCGAAGAACACCGTGTCCGCGTCCGTGTCGCAGATGAGGTGGGTGATCTGCTCGAAGGTGTTGGCCGTGGTGCCCTCGTCGTACGGGTCCTTGCGCGAGGTGAACAGCTCCGGCTCGTACTTCGACCCCTTCAGCAGATTCCGGAACGCCGACTTCAGGGTGTCCGTGTAGTGGTCGCCGCTGCGGGTGTCCTGCACCAGCAACGCCTTGTCCGCCTTCACCTCACCGAACGAGGCCAGGGCGCGGGCCTCGTCCCGGTTGGTGGGCGACACCCGGGCCAGGCCGGGGAACGGGTCGCCGGCCGGGCCGTTGGCGATGTCGTCGGCGGTGATCGTGGAGCCCACGACCGGAATCCCGGCCCCGGTCAGCTCCTTCACCGCTTCCTTGGTCTGCGTACTGCTGATCGCGACCCCGGACACCGCGCGCAGCCGGTCCGGAGCCCCCGTCATCGTCAGCAGCCGGTCCACCGCCGGGCGCCACTGGAGGCTGTTGTTCCCGATGTTCGCGAGCACCAGGCGGATCTGCGGGACCTGCCCGTTCGCGTGGTGATTGGCCCGGTACTGCGCGGCGAACGCCCCCTGGAGCTCGTGCAGCACCTTCGTGCGCATGGACGCGTCGGTCGAGGTCAGCGGGAGCAGCAGCGCCACCGTCGCGTACGGGGCGTCCTTCTTCAGCGAGCGGTTCTCCCGGCCGATCGCCGCCGCGGCCGACGTCAGCTGCGACTGCCCGAAGTCGTAGCCGTCCCCGGACACCCCGACGCACTCGTCGCTGCCCTGCGGCCGTTCCACTCCCGCCGCGCAGGAGCGGTCCTCGGGTGCGGTGACGCGGTCCACCCCGTACCAGCCGGCCGTGACCAGCAGGGCGGCCACCACGACCGAGGTGACGATCTTCTGCCGGGTGGTCCACCACAGGCGGTACCGCAGCGGATTACGCATCCGGACCACCGCCCCCCGGGCGGTGCGGCCCGCCCCGGACGGGGGCGGGCGCCCCCGGCGGCATGGACAGGGCCCGCCACTCCCGCAGATCGCGCGGCCAGTGCGTCGCCGCGTCCCAGAGCACCGCGTGCCCCGTCGCGTGCCTGCCGGACAACTGCCGCAGCTCGTGCGCCATCTTGTCGATCACCTCTTCGTCGGGCAGCGCCAGCGGATCGGACAGCAGCCAGACGGCGTGGAGCAACCGCCTCAACTGCAACTGGAGTTCGGCGTCCCGCTCGACGAGCCCGGCCAACGCCGCCCGCTCGTCGTCCGAAGCGGCCGCCCGCCCCAGTGCGACGGCCCGCCGCGGATCGGGACCGGTGCTGCCGGGCGGGCGCGGGAAGGGGGCCGAGGCGACGAACCGCAGCGCGTCGAGCCAGCTCAGCACATCGGGCCGGGCGAACTGCACCCGCAGGTGCGTGACGCAGTCCTCCGCCCCGCCCAGCACCAGCTCCTGGTGCAGCCGGTGCGGCTCGCTGGGGCAGGCGCCCCCGGCCGCGTACGCCGAACGCAGCGTCTCGTGCACCGCCCGCCACGCCGCGTAGTACGGCGGGTCGTCGTCCTGGAACCGCAGCCGGTGCAGGAGCAGCGACCGCAGCAGCGGATCGGCGACGAAGTGCTCCGGCCCCACCGGCCAGTCCTCCGCCCGCAGCGCGTCCCGCACCCGCAGCGCCACATCGCCGTCCGACGACTCCCCGCGCAGCCGGGTCGTGGCCAGCAGCCGCGCCGAGTCCTCGCCGTGCGCGGCGGCCAGCACGCTCAGCACGTCCGGACGCTGCCCGGGCAGCAGCCGCTCCAGCAGCTCGTCCGCCACCCGCACCGGCGGCCGGTCCTCGCGCAGCTCCACCGTGCCGTCCAGCAGCGCCCCCGGCACCAGGGCGCCCGGGTCCGGCGACTCGCCCGCCGCCTGCGCCAGCAGGGCCACGCCGAGCGGCCGCCCGCCCGTCAGCCGGTGCACCCCGCGCGCCAGCCCGGCGGGGGTCCGGCCGTGCGGATCGTGCCGGTCGAGCGCCGAGCGGACGTGGGACGCGTCCAGAGGGGTGAGGCCGACGGCCAGGATCCCGGAGGTCACCTCCGTGCCCCGCGCCCAGTGCGAGGCGTGTGCCACCTCGGGCAGACGTCGGCGCACCGCGTGGCTCAGCCCCGCGTGGTCATGGACGCGGGACGACGCGAACACCGCGATCTGGTCCCGCACGCCGGCCGTGCGCTGCCGCAGCAGCGGCTCGACGAGCCGGCGGCCCAGCTCCGTGTGCGCGTTGTCGAGAAGCAGGACCGGACGGCCCCGCCGGGCACCGCGCGCCATTCCCCGGTACGCCCGCACCAGGTCCTCGACCAGGGCCAGCACCAGATGGTCCTCGGCGCGGCGGCGCAGATCGCCGCCGCGCTCGAAGTCGACCGCGAGCTGCCGCAGTCCGATGCGTCCGTTGCCGCCCGCGTGCGGATAGGTCCCGTACCAGTCGGCCGACCGCCGCTGGAACCGGCTGAACGTCTCCTCCAGCACCGTCTCCACGGTCGCCTCGGCCACCATGCCCGCCATCGGCGCCACCGAGTCGAAGGCTCCGGCCGCCAGTTTCGTGAGCACCTTGGTGACCCAGCCCGTCGCGGCGTCGCCCCGGGTGTCGAGCGTCGCCAGCACCGGGCCGAGCGACTGCAGGTCGCGCTGGGCCCGCGATTCGTCCTCCCGCCGCCAGGACACCGAAGCCACCGCCACGAGGCCCAGACCGAGGCGGGGAAACTGCACCGGACGGGCCGCGTGCACCCGGGCCGTGAGCTGGGTGGCCAGCTCCGGCAGCACCCCCGTCACCGGCGTCCAGCCGGGCCCCGGATCCGCGGGCGGCAGCACGGCCTCGCAGTCCACCAGGGCGACCGGGGTGATCTCGCGGTACAGGCTGCGCAGTTGCTTGAGCACCGCCGTCTTGCCCATGCCGCGGCCGCCCGTCAGCACCGCGACCGGCGGATCGTCGCCGTGCTCGCAGGCGACCCGCCGCGAGCCGTGTGGAGTGAGGCCGGTCAGGCGCGCCGCAAGTCCGTCATCACCGAAAACTGCCTCGCGCCCGTACAGCTCTCGCTCCACAGCACCCCCAGCGCCGCCGCACTCCGATCTGCCACTCCGTCAACATCAGTTTATCGACCGGGTGTTGGAGGGCGGTGACAATTTTCGAACGATCGAGGCGGGGGCGCGGTGCGCGGTGAGGGAGGTCAGTCGTCGCCGATGTCCTCGTTCCACAGGGCGGGGTGCTCCCGTACGAAACCGCGCATCAGCTCCACGCAGGCGGCGTCGTCGAGCACCACGATCTCCACCCCGTGCCGGGCCAGCCAGTCGTGCCCGCCGTGGAAGGTCTCCGCCTCGCCGATCACCACCCGCGAGATCCCGAACTGCCGCACGAGGCCCGAGCAGTACCAGCACGGCGACAGCGTCGTCACCATCGTCGTGCCCCGGTACGAACGCTGCCGCCCGGCCGCCCGGAAGGCGGCCGTCTCCGCGTGCGTCGACGGATCGCCGTCCTGGACCCGGCGGTTGCGGCCGCGCCCCAGCAGCGTGCCGTCCGCCCCGTACAGGGCGGCACCGATCGGGATGCCGCCCTCGGCGAGACCGGCGCGCGCCTCGTCGAGGGCGGTGGCCAGCCACACCGCGTCCCGGCCGGGCGCGCTCACGAGGGCATCGGGGTGTCCAGGACCGCCTTGCGGTGGCTGAAGGTCTCCAGCGAGTACCGGCCGTGGTAACTCCCCATCCCGCTCTCGCCGACGCCGCCGAACGGCAGGTCCGACACCGTGAGATGGGCCAGCGGCAGTCCGATGCCGACCGCGCCCGAGGACGTCTCGGCGACCAGCCGTTCGCGTACGGCGTCCGAATCGGTGAACGCGTACAGGGCGAGCGGCTTGTCGCGGTCGTTGATGAACGCGATCGCCTCGTCGAGCCCGTCGACCGTGACGATCGGCAGCACCGGGCCGAAGATCTCCTCCCGCATCACGGGCGCGTCCGGCGCCACGTCGGCCAGCACGGTCGGCGCGATGTACCTGCTGTCCCGGTCGTACGTCCCGCCGGTCACCGTGCGGCCCGAGCCCAGCAGCCCCGTCAGCCGGTCGAAGTGGCGCTGGTTCACGATCCGCCCGTACTCCGGGTGCGTCGAGGGGTCCGCCCCGTACAGTCCCTCGACCGCGGCGGCGAGCGCGTCCGCGAGGGCGGCACCGGTCTCCGGGTCGGTCAGGACGTAGTCGGGGGCGACGCACGTCTGGCCCGCGTTCAGGAACTTGCCGGCCGCCAGCCGGCCGGCGACGGCCTTCGGGTCCGTGTCCCGGTCCACGAACACCGGTGACTTGCCGCCCAGTTCGAGCGTCACCGGCGTCAGGTGCCTGGCGGCGGCCGCCATCACGATGCGGCCCACCGTGCCGTTGCCGGTGTAGAAGATGTGGTCGAAGCGCTCCGCGAGCAGCGCGGTGGTCTCGGGGACCGCCCCCTCCACGACGGCGACCGCGTCCGTGTCCAGGTACTGCGGCAGCAGCCGCGCGACGGCCGCGGAGGTCGCGGGCGCCATCTCGCTCGGCTTGACCACGACCGCGTTGCCCCCGGCCAGCGCGCCGACGACCGGGGCCAGCAGCAGCTGCGCCGGGTAGTTCCAGGGTGCGATGACCAGGACGACGCCGAGCGGGTCCTGCACGGTGTGCGCCGTCGCGCCGCGCAGCGAGGCCGGTACGGGGGCGGGCTCGGGCCGCAGCCAGTCGGCGAGGTGCTCCAGCGTGTGGTCGATCTCGCGGACCGTGAAGTCGATCTCGGTGCGGTACGCCTCCTTGCGGCTCTTGCCGAGGTCGGCGTTGAGCGCGGCGGCGAGCTCGTCACCGCGCTCCGTGAGCAGCGCCCGCAGTCGCCGGAGCTGATCCGTGCGCCAGTCGAGGCTCTTGGTCCGCCCGGTACGGAAGGTGGCGCGAAGGCGGTCGACGGTCTCGGATGCGGAAGGCATGGGGTACTCCCTGCGATGGGGGACTGCGGCTGAACACCGGCGAGGCCGGCATGGAACTTGATATGCTCAAGCAATCCAGTTCATGTAACTGTCAAAAGTTGAGCATGTCAAATAAATGTCGACGGACGCCGATCGAAGAATGGCCGACCATGACCACCGAACCGACGCCCCGCGCCGCCGCTGCTCCGGACGATCGACCCGTCCCGACCCCGGAGGACCTCCTGGAGCCCCTGGCCCTCGTGGTCCGCGGCCACCACGACGACCTCACCGCCGTCGCCGCCCGCCACGGCCTGTCCACCTCGCAGGCCCGCGCGCTGATCGCGCTCAACGAACCCATGCCGATGAGCGCGCTCGCCGCCCACCTGGTCTGCGACGCGTCCAACGCCACCGGCCTCGTCGGCCGCATGGAGACCCGCGGCCTGGTCAGCCGGACCCCGTCCCCCGACGACCGCCGCTCCAAGGTCGCGAGCCGCACCCCCGAGGGCACGGCGCTCGCCTACACCATCCGCGCCGAGATGCGCGCCGTGCACGCCGCGCTCGAAGCGCTCACCCCGGAGGAGCGCACAGCGCTGCTGCCCCTGCTCGACAAGCTGGGGCAGCAGCTGTACGCGTGACCGGGAAGCGGCAGAGGGGCGACGGCCGGGAAGCGGGGGCGGCGGACGCGGTCAGGAAGCGGGCGGTGCCGAGCCCTCCGGCCCGTTCTCCCGCCGCTTGAGCTCGTCCTCGCGGCGGCGCAGGTCCGCCTCCCAGTCCTTGAGGACGGCCTCGTCCTTCTCGTTCTCGTCCTTCAGGGACTTCAGGAAGTCGGGATTGTCGTCCGGTGCCACCCACCGCTGACGGTGGTTGCGGTGCCATTCGGACGGCGTGCGGCCTCCGGCGGGGACCTCGCGCAACTTGCCCGCGGCCAGCCACACGATCGGGCCGACGATCCAGAACAGCAGGATGATGAAGACCCAGGCGATCTTCGGCAGGTGCTTGGCCTCGTCCTCCGGGGTGTTCAGGCAGTCGATGAACGCGTAGATCGTCAGTGCCAGCGGCAGGAGATAGATCAGGGCCCGGAACATGGTGGAAGGTCCCCCCGAGGAGAGTTGGCGGGGGCAATGTCCCGCCCCGGTGACGGGCCCAGGGTAGCGGGTGGCCGATACTGGGGCGTATGGCTTACGACGATCTTCGATCCCTCCTCCGGGCTCTGGAGCGCGAGGGCGAGCTCAAGCGCATCAAGGCCGAGGTCGACCCCTACCTGGAGGTCGGTGAGATCGTCGACCGGGTGAACAAGGCCGGCGGGCCGGCGCTGCTCTTCGAGAACGTCAAGGGCTCCTCGATGCCCCTGGCCATGAACGTCTTCGGCACCGACAAGCGCCTCCTCAAGGCGCTCGGGCTGAAGTCCTACGCCGACATCAGCGACAAGATCGGCGGACTGCTCAAGCCCGAGCTGCCGCACGGCTTCGTCGGCGTCCGGGAGGCCTTCGGCAAGCTCGGCACGATGGTGCACGTACCGCCGAAGAAGGTGAAGAGCGAGAACGCGCCCGTCCAGGAGGTCGTCCTCACCGGCGACGACGTGGACCTGGACCTGCTGCCCGCCCTGTTCACCTGGCCCAAGGACGGCGGCTCCTTCTTCAACCTGGGGCTCACCCACACCAAACACCCTGAGACCGGCGTCCGGAACCTCGGGCTCTACCGCCTCCAGCGCCACGACCGCCGCACCATCGGGATGCACTGGCAGATCCACAAGGACAGCCGCAACCACTACCAGGTCGCCGCCAAGCGCGGCGAGAGGCTGCCGGTCGCCATCGCCTTCGGCGCGCCGCCCGCGGTCACGTACGCCTCCACCGCGCCGCTGCCCGGGGACATCGACGAGTACCTCTTCGCCGGGTTCATCCAGGGCAAGCGCATCGAGATGGTCGACTGCAAGACCGTCCCGCTCCAGGTCCCGGCCAACGCCGAAGTCGTCATCGAAGGATGGCTGGAGCCCGGGGAGATGCTTCCCGAGGGGCCGTTCGGGGACCACACCGGCTTCTACACGCCGCAGGAACCGTTCCCCGCGCTGACCATCGACTGCGTGACCATGCGCAAGCGGCCGCTGCTCCAGTCCATCGTCGTCGGCCGGCCGCCGACCGAGGACGGGCCGCTGGGCCGCGCCACCGAGCGGTTCTTCCTGCCGCTGCTCAAGATCATCGTGCCGGACATCGTGGACTACCACCTGCCCGAGTCCGGTGGCTTCCACAACTGTGCGATCGTCTCGATCGACAAGAAGTACCCGAAGCACGCCCAGAAGGTGATGAGCGCGATCTGGGGCGCGCACATGATGTCGCTGACGAAGCTGATCGTCGTCGTGGACTCCGACTGCGACGTCCACGATCTGCACGAGGTGTCGTGGCGGGCGCTCGGCAACACCGACTACGCACGCGACCTCACCGTCGCCGAGGGGCCCGTCGACCATCTCGACCACGCCTCCTACCAGCAGTTCTGGGGCGGCAAGGCGGGCATCGACGCGACGAAGAAGTGGCCCGAGGAGGGCTACACCCGGGACGGGGGCTGGCCGGACATGGTCGAGTCCGACCCGGACACGGCGGCGAAGGTCGACCGCCGGTGGAAGGAATACGGACTGTGAGCGCCGCCGAAGCGACCCTGGGCTCCGGGCCCGCGCAACCGAACAGCAAGGTCAAGGCGTTCCTGCGGCTCGTGATGATCGAGCACTCGGTCTTCGCGCTGCCCTTCGCGTACATCGCCGCGCTGACCGCGATGTTCGCCGACGACGAGTCGATCCACTGGGTCACGCTGCTGCTGGTCACCATCGCCATGGTCGGGCTGCGGACGTTCGCGATGGCCGCGAACCGGATCATCGACCGGGAGATCGACGCCCGCAATCCGCGTACCGCGGGCCGCGAGCTGGTGACGGGCGCGGTGTCGGTGAAGTCGGCGTGGACCGGCGCGCTCGTCGCCGTCGTCGTGTTCCTCGGGGCGGCGGCTCTGCTGAACCCGCTCTGTCTGGCGCTGGCGCCGCTCGCGGTGATCCCGATGGTCGTCTACCCGTACGGCAAGCGGTTCACGAACTACCCGCACGCCATCCTGGGCATCGCCCAGGCCATGGGGCCCATCGGCGCCTGGCTGGCGGTGACGGGCAGCTGGTCGTGGGACGCGGTGATCCTGGGGCTGGCCGTCGGGGTCTGGATCGGCGGCTTCGACCTGATCTTCGCCTGCCAGGACGTGCAGGCCGACCGCGCCCACGGGGTGCTGTCCGTCCCGGCGCGCTTCGGCGTCCCGGCGGCGCTGTGGGGGGCCCGGGTCTGTCACGCGGTGACGACGGGCCTGCTGGTCTGGTTCGGTCTGGCCACGGAGGCCGGGCTCTTCTACTGGATCGGCATGGTGATCGTCGCCGTGGCCTTCGTGTACGAGCACCGGGTGGTGCGGCCGCACGATCTCTCGCGGCTGAACCGGGCGTTCTTCCAGGTCAACGGGTTCATCGGGATCGCGCTGTTCGCCTGCGCGCTGCTGGACCTGCTGGTGCGGGGCCTGACGGTGTAGTACCCGTTCCGGGTCCGAACTCCTGACGCGCCCGCGCTGCGGCCTGCCGGATAGGCTCGGGGGTGTGGATTCCGGGACTTCAGTGAGTCAGCAGCGGCGAGAGCCTTGGATTGTCGGGGTTTCGGGCGCTTCGGGCACCCCATTCGCCGCCGCCGTGCTGCGCGGTCTGCTGGCCGCGGGGGAGAGGGTCGACCTGGTGGTCAGCCGGGCCTCGCGCCTCACGCTGCTGGACGAGACGGGGATCGCGTTCCGTGACGCCCACTGGCAGGAGGATCTGCGCGGCTGGCTGGCACGGGGGGCGGACGGGAAGCCGCACACCTTCGACGTGGACGTGTCCGGGGTGCGGCACTGGGCGGCCGGCGATCTGGCCGCGGGGCCGTCCTCGGGGTCGTATCCGGCGAAGGGGATGCTGATCGTGCCCGCGTCGACGGCCTGTGTGGCCGGGGTGGCGCTCGGGCTCTCGAAGGATCTGCTGCAGCGGGCCGCGAGCGTGACGCTCAAGGAGCGGCGGAAGCTGGTCGTCGCGGTGCGCGAGACGCCGCTGAACGGCCAGACGCTGAGGCACATGGTGGCCCTGGACGAGGCGGGCGCGGTCGTGCTGCCCGCCTCTCCGGCGTTCTACGCGGGGGCGACGCACATCCAGGATCTGGTGGATTTCGTCGCGGGGCGGGTGCTGGACGCGGCAGGGGTGCCGCATCTGCTGTACCGCCGCTGGGAGGGAGAGCTCGGTGGTGGCTCTCGCGGCTGATCCGGGTGGAGTCAGCGCTTCTTGGGGGTGCGCGGGTTGCGGGTCCTGTCGACCCGGTGGGCCGCGGCGGGCTGATGGGCACGCGAGCGGTTGGCCAGGTCCTGCAGCTCGCGCATCCGGGCGTAGGCCATCTCGATCGTGTACACGGTGTATCCACTCCTGAAGATTCGAATGCGTTTTTTGGAAGTTCGGAAAGATTTGCAGGCCGCGAAGCCTGCATGCCTTAGATTCTACACGTAGACTTGCGATACTGCTGAACAATGGAAGGTTTCAGTCACATGGACGCGGTGGACAGGCAGCTCATTCAGGCCCTCAGGGAGAACGGCAGGGCCTCGTACGCCGAGCTGGGGCGGCTCGTGGGGCTCTCCGGGCCCAGCGTCACCGACCGCATCAACCGGCTGGAAACCGCCGGTGTCATCACCGGATACCGCGCCACCGTCGACGCCGCCTCGCTCGGCCTCGGGGTCACGGCCCTGATCGGCATCTCGCTCTCCGACGCCGCCGACCACGAGGACGTGGCGCGCCGGCTGAAGGACCTTGCCGAGATCGAGGACGCCTGGTTCATCGCGGGCGACGACTCCTACATGCTCAAGGTCCGGGTCGGTGACGTGGACGGCCTGGAGAAGACCATCCGCCGGCTCAGCGGTACCAAGGGCGTCTCCCGGACGCGGACCACGATCGTCCTGTCCACCAAGTGGGAGAACCGGGTCGGAGACCTTCCCGAAGAGGGCTAGGCGTACGGTGAGCTGAAGGCTGTTACGGAGAGAAATGGGAGGCGCCCTAGTGGACGCGGGACTCAAGCGCGAGCTGGAGCAGAAGGTCCGGGACGGTGAGCGGCTGACCCGCGAGGACGGGATCGCGCTCTACGAGTCCGACGACCTGGCCTGGCTCGGCGGTCTGGCCCATGAGGTGCGTACGCGCAAGAACGGCGACGTCGTCCACTTCAACGTCAATCGTCACCTCAACATGACCAACGTGTGCACCGCCTCGTGCGCGTACTGCTCGTTCCAGCGCAAGCCGGGCGAGAAGGACGCGTACACGATGCGCATCGAGGAGGCCGTCCGTCTCGCGAAGGCGATGGAGGGCGAGAGCCTCACCGAGCTGCACATCGTCAACGGGCTGCACCCCACCCTGCCGTGGCGCTACTACCCGCGTTCGCTGAGCGCGCTGAAGGAAGCGCTGCCGTCGGTCTCCCTCAAGGCGTTCACCGCCACCGAGATCCACCACTTCGAGACCATCTCCGGGCTCTCGGCCTCCGAGATCCTCGACGAGCTCATCGAGGCCGGTCTGGAGTCGCTCACCGGCGGCGGTGCGGAGATCTTCGACTGGGAGGTCCGTCAGCACATCGTCGACCACGCCACCCACTGGGAGGACTGGTCGCGCATCCACCGGCTCGCGCACGAGAAGGGTCTGAAGACCCCGGCGACGATGCTGTACGGGCACATCGAGGAGCCCCGTCACCGCGTCGACCACGTGCTGCGGCTGCGTGAGCTGCAGGACGAGACCGGCGGTTTCCAGGTCTTCATCCCGCTGCGCTACCAGCACGACTTCGTGGACATGAAGGACGGCAAGGTCCGCAACAAGCTCCAGGCGCGGACGACGATGGCGACCGGCGCGGAGGCGCTGAAGACCTTCGCGGTCTCCCGCCTGCTGTTCGACAACGTTCCGCACGTCAAGGTCTTCTGGGTGATGCACGGCGTGCAGACCGCCCAGCTGGCGCTCCAGCACGGCGCGGACGACATGGACGGCTCGGTCGTCGAGTACAAGATCACGCACGACGCGGACAACTACGGCACGCCGAACAAGCTGGGCCGTGAGGATCTGCTGGACCTGATCCGCGACGCCGGCTTCCGGCCCGTGGAGCGCAACACCCGGTACGAGATCATCCGTGAGTACCCGGGCCCGGACGCGGACCGGCGCGAGTCGCCGCAGCCGATGCGGGTCTGAACCTGCGCGCGCCCCGTCGCGCGTACCGCTGTACGAAAGCTCCGGCCGCCGTCCCCGGCCGGAGCTTTCTCGCGTTTCGGACGGTGGTTGAGCCGAAAGGGAGTAATGGTTAATCTGCGCATATGGCGCTTACATTTGAGCTGGATCCCTCGTTCGACCCGTCCGTCCGGGACGGTATAGCCGCGCTGTGGGCCGATGTGTCCAACGCGGGCGGCGCGGTGGGCTTCGTGCCGCCCGTGACGGCCGACGACGTCCGGCCCGAGCTGGTCAAGCACCTGACCGCGATGGCCGAGGGCCGGACCCGGCTGCTCGTCGGCTACGACGAGGAGGGTGCCGTCGCCGCCACGGCCTTCCTCACCCACAACACCCACCGGCTGATGAGGCACTGGCTCTGGATCTACACCGTCATGGTCCACCCCCGGCACCAGGGCCGCGGCTACGGCCGCGATCTGATGGCCGCGGCCGCCGACGCCGCGCGCACCCTCGACGGCATCGAGGCTATCCGGCTCACCTGCCGCGGCGGCACGGGCGCCGACCGCTTCTACGGCGCCTGCGGCTACAAGGAGGTCGGACGGGTGCCGGGGGCGATCCGGGTGGCCGAGGGCGACGACCGGGACGACGTCATCATGCTGCTGCCGCTCCGCTGAGCGCGGGCGGCGGGGTCGGGGGAGGGATTCCGGCACGTGCTTGGCGCAGCCCTCCGAACTGATCGATTGTGGGGCATGCTTCACTGGTCGGGCAGGACTGTCGTACGTAGAGAGAAGGCCAGCTGTGTCCGCTGCCAAGCCGAGCGCAACCGTCCGGTACACCGCGATGCGTCTGAGCATCTTCGTCGGCTGCCTCGTCGTCGCCGCCATCGCCGTCAACTTCGGGCTCATCCCCTCCGGCGCGGGCGGATCCAACGTCGTCTGGGTCGTCCTGCTCGCGCTGGTGCTCTCCGCGCCGCTCAGCTACGTACTCCTGCGCAAGCAGCGCGACGAGATGTCCGTGCAGATCGTGTCCTCGGTCGACCGCGCCAAGGCCCGCCTCGAATCGAACCGCACGCGCGAGGACAGCGTCAGCCAGTAGTGATTCGGTGAGGGCAGAGTAAGGAATTTGTAAGCTTCCTCACACCCGCCCCCGTTCTTCTCGAAACCCCAGCATCGGAGCGACCGCTCCTGTACTGGGGTTTTCGCGTTCCCGGGACGGGTGTTGAGCGTGGACCGTCCGGATCGACGGGCCGCCGGCCGCTCCGGATCCCCAAAGAAGACCTTTGAGGTTCTCAAAGTTCAAGTGTTAACGTGTTCGACATGAAGACAGCTGTGCGCCTCCGACCTGCCGCGAGCATCCCGCTCGTGGAGCGCCTGCATGTCGATCTCTGCCGCTGTATGTCCGCGGTCTGTTGCCGCAACGTCTGAACCGGCATCATGCAGCGGCGCCGCCCCTGACGCGGGCGCCGCACCCCCGTCCCCCGCACCGCGCCCCCGTGCGTCCCGATGCGTCACATCTGGAGTGTGTCCGTGTCCGCGAACCCCGCGTCCACCACCACCGATGAGCCCACCGGCTCCGGTTTCCGCATACCCAAGGTCCCGTTCTGGGCCCAGATCGTCGCCGGCCTCGTGCTCGGCGTCCTGCTCGGCTGGCTCACCCGCAGCTACGACATCGAGTGGCTCTACACCACGCTCGACAAGATCGGCCACATCTTCGTCCAGCTGCTGAAGCTGGCCGTCGCACCGCTCGTCTTCTTCGCGATCCTGGTGTCGATCACCAACCTGCGCAAGGTCAACAACGCCGCCCGGCTGGCAGGCCGCACCGTCCTCTGGTTCATGATCACCTCGCTGATCGCGGTCGCCATCGGCCTCGCGATCGGCCTGATCACGAACCCGGGCTCCGGCACCGGCCTCACGCCGAAGGACGGCAAGCTCCCCGAGCACGCAGGCTCCTGGCTCGACTTCCTGACAGGCATCGTTCCGAGCGACGTGATCACGCCGTTCACCGAGCTGAACGTCCTCCAGATCGTCTTCATGGCCGCCGTCGCCGGTATCGCCGCGCTGAAGCTCGGCGAGAAGGCCCAGCCGATCCTCACCCTCAGCGAGTCGGTCCTGGAGCTCCTCCAGAAGGCCCTGTGGTGGGTCATCCGCCTCGCCCCGCTCGGCACCGTCGGCCTCATCGGCTACGCGATCGCCGACTACGGCTGGGACCTGATCGGCAAGTACGCGACGTTCACCGCCGACGTCTACATCGGCTGCGCCCTGGTCATGTTCGGCGTCTACCCGCTGCTGCTCGCCACCGTCGCCAAGGTCAGCCCGCTCCAGTTCTTCAAGGGCGCCTGGCCCGCGATCCAGCTCGCCTTCGTCTCCCGCTCCTCGGTCGGCACGATGCCGGTCACCCAGAAGGTCACCGAGCGCCTCGGCGTCCCGAAGGAGTACGCCTCCTTCGCCGTCCCGTTCGGCGCGACGACCAAGATGGACGGCTGCGCCGCGATCTACCCGGCGCTGGCCGCGATCTTCATCGCGCAGATCTTCGACGTGCAGCTGGGCGTCGGTGACTACATCCTCATCGCGTTCGTCTCGGTGATCGGTTCGGCGGCCACCGCCGGTCTGACCGGCGCCACGGTCATGCTGACCCTGACGCTGTCGACGCTGGGCCTCCCGCTGGAGGGTGTCGGCCTGCTGATGGCCATCGACCCGATCCTGGACATGATGCGGACGGCGACGAACGTGGCCGGCCAGGCTCTCGTCCCGGTGATCGTCGCGGCCCGCGAGAAGATCCTCGACCACGACGCGTACAACTCGGCCTCGGCCTCCCCGGTCGAGGACGAGGTGCCCGCGACCGAGCGGGAGCGCGTGGCGGTCGCCGCGTAACCCGCACGCACGATCCCCAGGAGCGCCCCCGGTCCCACTGGACCGGGGGCGCTCCCGTGTGCCGGGCGATGATTTCCGGCCGTCCGCGCGGTGCGAACCCCGCTCCGTGCGACGCGGCGAGGCGGCCCGCGCCGTACGCTTACCGAGGAGTAGGGCATCGGGGGCGGGAGGAAGTCGACGTGGGTGCTGTGAAGAGCAAACGGATGCCGCGCGCGGTGCGTGAGCAGCAGATGATGGACGCCGCGGTGCAGATCTTCGGGCAGCGGGGATTCCGCGCGGCCTCGATGGACGAGATCGCCGAGCTCGCCGGCGTGTCCAAGCCGTTGGTCTACCTCTATCTGAACTCCAAGGACGAACTCTTCTCCGCGTGCATCGCGCGCGAGGCGAAAGCGCTGGTCGCCGCCGTGCAGGCGGGCGTGCAGCCGGGGCTGCCGGCGGACCGCCAACTCTGGGAGGGGCTGCGGGCGTTCTTCACGCACACCGCGGAGAACCCGCACGGCTGGGCGGTGCTGTACCGGCAGGCACGGACGCACGGGGAGCCGTTCGCCGGTGAGGTGAACGTGATGCGCGAGGAGATCGTTGCGTTCGTGACGGGTCTCATCGGCGCCGCGGCGCGCGAGGCGCACAGTGATCCGGCGCTTCCCGACCGCGATGTGACGGGGCTCGCGCAGGCGTTGGTGGGCGCCGCTGAGGCGCTCGCCGGCTGGGCGAACGAGACTCCGGGCGTCTCGGCGAAGGAGGCCGCGGCCACCTTGATGAACTTCTCCTGGGCCGGTCTGGAGAACCTGATGAACGGTCGTCCCTGGCAGGCCCCGGGCCGGGTGTAGCACCGGCCTCCGGGCCCGCAGCCGCTGTCGCCCCTGTCAGGCGGCCGCGCTCGCCGTCCCCGTCAGGTGGACGCGTCCGCCGTCGCCGCGGAGCTGGAAGGCGGCGCCGTCCGTGGCGTAGGTGACGGTGCCGGGCAGCAGGACGGGGGCCTTGAAGTCGGCCCGTACCGAGTGGATCAGGTGGGGCTGCGGGGCCTCGGCGAGGCAGCGGGCGACGGTCCACATGCCGTGTGCGATGGCGCGCGGGAAGCCGAACAGCCGGGCGGTCAGCGGGTACAGGTGGATCGGGTTGCGGTCGCCGGACGCGGCTCCGTAGCGCCGCCCGAGGTCGGCCGGCAGCCGCCACTCGGTGACGGCGGGGAGTGCCGGTTCGGGAGCGGCGGGGGCCGGGGCCGTGGCCGTACGGGTCGCGTGGCGGGACAGATAGCCGCTGCGGGACTCCCACACCAGCTCGCCCGCCAGCCTCGCCCCGGTGACCATCGTGACCTCGGTGCCGCGCCGGTGCGGCCGCAA
Organism: Streptomyces sp. NPDC048211; assembly: GCF_043202315.1. Taxonomy (NCBI): domain Bacteria; kingdom Bacillati; phylum Actinomycetota; class Actinomycetes; order Kitasatosporales; family Streptomycetaceae; genus Streptomyces; species Streptomyces sp. NPDC048211. The sequence continues at coordinate 372,147 of NZ_JBIDAD010000008.1, read as the reverse complement.
CTCGTCCGCGTGCACCGAGAGTTCCAGTTCGTCCGCCGGGAGCAGCGGCCGGTGCGCGGTGATCTCGATCCAGGTGTGGACGAGGCCGGTGACCGGCAGCGGGAAGTGCCGCCGGGTCATCAGGTCCATGGCCAGCGGGAAGGCCAGGACGTGCGGGTAGGTGACCGGCAGGGTGTCCGGCCCGGTGAATCCGCAGAGCCTGTTGTACGCGGCCAGCGGTCCGGGGGCGGTCGGTGCGGCCGGCCGGGTCGGCCGGTCGGCCGGCAGTGTGGCGCCGGGCCGGCCGGCCCGTTTGAACGGGGACGCCGCGGCTCCGCGCGCCAGGGACAGGGTCAGGCTCGGCATCCGCGTCACGCTCCCAGCAGGCTCTGGCCGCAGACCCGGACGATCTGTCCGTTGACGGCGCCGGAGGCGGGCTGGGCGAACCAGGCGGTGGTCTCGGCGACGTCGACCGGGAGACCGCCCTGCGAGAGGGAGTTCATCCGGCGGCCGGCCTCCCGGATGAAGAGGGGGACGGCCGCGGTCATCTTCGTCTCGATGAAGCCGGGGGCCACCGCGTTGACCGTGACGCCGTGGTCGGCGGCGGCGCGTGGCGCGAGGGAGCGGACCAGGCCGATGATGCCGGCCTTGCTGGCCGCGTAGTTCGTCTGGCCGTTGTTGCCCGCGATGCCGGCGATGGAGGCGGTGGCGACGATCCGGCCGCCGCGGTTGACCGTACCGGCCTTCAGCAGGGCGTCGGTGGTGCGCAGGACGCTGTCGAGGTTGACGTCGATGACCGAGGCCCAGCGGTCGGCGGCCATGTTGGCGAGCCGCCGGTCACGGGTGATGCCGGCGTTGTGGACGAGGATGTCGAGGCCGTCCGGCGCTGCGGCGGCGATCCGCTCGGCCGCGTCGTCCGCGGTGATGTCCAGCGGCAGGGCGGTGGCGCCGAGCCGGTCCGCGGTGCGCACCAGGTCCTCCTGGGCCTGCGGGATGTCCAGGCAGATGACGTGCGCGCCGTCGCGGGCCAGGACCGAGGCGACCGCGGCGCCGATGCCGCGTGCCGCGCCGGTGACCAGTGCGGTGCGGCCGGTGAGGGGGGCCGCCCAGTCGGCGACGGGGTCGGGGGCGGCGTCGGTCACCTCGATGACCTGGCCGCTGATGTACGCGGACCGGGGGGAGAGCAGGAAGCGCAGGGTGGACCCGGCGCCGGCGACCCCGCCGGGCGCGATGCGCAGCAGCTGGACGGTGGAGCCCTTGCCGATCTCCTTGCCGAGTGAGCGCACGAAGCCTTCGAGGGCCTGCTGGGCGGCGGCCTGGTGATGGTCGTCCGGGGACGGGCGCACCCCGAGGACGACGACGCGGCCTCCCGGCGCGAGGGAGCGGACGACCGGGTGGAGTGCGGCGTGTACGGCTGCGAGTCCGGCGGCGGTGTCGACGGCCGTCGCGTCCAGGACGATTCCGGCGGGCCGGTCGGCGCGTGCCACGACCTCCGGTCCGCAGGCGGCGAGGACGGTGCGGAGTTCGTCCGTGAGGGCGGAGTCCCCGGCGGTGAGGTGGAGGACCGGGCCGGTGAGGGTCTGGGTCTCCAGGGTCCAGCGGCGCAGCGGGGCGGGCTGGGGCAGGCCGAGTCTCCGGGTCAGGAATCGGCCGGTGGCTGTGCCGGTCAGGTGCAGATAGCGGTCGGCCATTGTCCAGACTCCCTGCTCGGTCGTAGATTTACTCCAGAGTAAGGTTACTCAAGAGTCAGGAGCTGGTCGAGATGAGTTGGTCGAGTTGATCCCCCTCGCACTCCCGCAGCCCCGCAGGGTCGCGGTCATCGGCGGCAGCCGTATCCCCTTCGCGCGCTCCGACGGGCCGTACGCGCAGGCCTCCAACCAGCAGATGCTCACCGCGGCGCTGAACGGTCTGGTCGAGCGGTTCGGACTCCAGGGGCAGCGGGTCGGCGAGTTCGCCGCCGGTGCGGTCCTCAAGCACAGCCGGGACTTCAACCTGGCCCGGGAGACCGTCCTCGGCTCGCTCCTCGACCCGCGCACGCCCGCGTACGACCTCCAGCAGGCCTGCGGCACCGGCCTCCAGGCGGTCATCGCGGCCGCCAACAAGATCACGCTGGGGGCGGTCGACTGCGCGATCGCGGGCGGTGCGGACACCACCAGCGACGCGCCGCTCGGCGTCAACGACGAATTGCGCCGGCTGCTGCTGTCCGCGCGGCGCGCGAAGTCGACGGGCGGCAAGGCGGCGGCACTCGCCCGGGTACGCCCCCGGCACCTCGTCCCGGACATCCCGCGCAACGCCGAGCCGCGCACCGGCCTGTCGATGGGCGACCACGCGGCGGTCACCGCGAGGCAGTGGGACATCGGCCGCGCCGCGCAGGACCGGCTCGCCGCCACCAGCCACCAGCGGCTCGCCGCCGCGTACGACCGGGGCTTCCTGGACGACCTCGTCGTCCCGTACCTCGGCCTGGACCGCGACCAGAACCTGCGCCCGGGCTCCACGGTGGAGAAACTCGCCACGCTGAAGCCGGTGTTCGGCACGGACCACCCGGACGCCACGATGACCGCGGGCAACTCGACCCCGCTCACGGACGGCGCCGCGACGGTGCTGCTGGCGAGCGAGGAGTGGGCCGAGCGGCACGGCCGGGAACCGCTGGCCTACCTCTCCCTGTACGAAACGGCCGCGGTCGACTACGTGGGCGGCGAGGACGGGCTGCTGATGGCGCCCGCGTACGCCGTGCCCCGCCTGCTGGAGCGGGCCGGGCTCGGCATCGAGGACTTCGACCTCTTCGAGGTCCACGAGGCCTTCGCCTCCCAGGTGCTCGCCACACTGGCTGCCTGGGAGAAGCAGGGGCTGGCCCCCGTCGACCGGGACAAGCTCAACGTGGCGGGGTCCTCCCTCGCCACCGGGCACCCGTTCGCCGCGACGGGCGCACGGATCGTCGCCACCCTCGCGAAGCTGCTCGCGGAACGCGACGCCCCGGGCCGCGGACTGATCTCGATCTGCGCGGCGGGCGGTCAGGGCGTCACGGCGATCCTCGAACGCGTGTGAACCGCAGCGAAGTCGAGCACAGTCCGACCAAGGCCCCAGCGCCTGCCGTCGTCCGCACCAGGTGAACCGCACGACCCCGACGTCGAGGAGCCGCACGTGTCCACGCCACCCGCCCCTTCACCCGCCCCCTCCGCACCCGCCCCCTCCGCACCCGTCCTGGTCGAGCCGACGAAGGTCAGGGCCGCCGACGGCAGCGTCCAGCAGGTCTCCGTACCGGCGTTCGCCCCGCCCGTGCGCCGCGGCTCGCTCGCCGAGATCCCGTTCGACAACGCCCGCGAGGCGCCCTCGGACGCCGTACTCAGCCGCAAGCAGCCGGACGGCAGCTGGCAGGACGTGACGGCGACGGAGTTCGCGGCCGAGGTCCTCGCCGTCGCCAAGGGCCTGATCGCGGAGGGCCTGCGGGGCGGCGACCGGATCGCGATCATGGCGCGTACGACGTACGAGTGGACGCTGCTCGACTTCGCGTCCTGGGCCGCCGGCCTGGTCACCGTCCCCATCTACCCGACCTCGTCCGCCTTCCAGGCCCGCTGGATCCTCCAGGACTCCGGCGCGGTCGCCTGCGCCGTCGAGACGGCGGAGCAGGGCCGCGTCATCAGCCAGGAACGCAAACAGCTCGGCGACCTCACCCACCTGTGGCAGTTCGACACGGGCGCGCTGGGGCGGCTGAAGACGCTCGGCAAGGACATCCCCGACGACGCCGTCGCCGCCCGCCGCGCCACCCTGGAACCGGAGACCCCGGCCACCCTCATCTACACCTCGGGCACCACCGGCCGCCCCAAGGGGTGCGTCCTGACGCACGGCAACTTCTTCGCCGAGGTCGACAACGCCATCGAGCTGCTGCACCCGGTCTTCAAGACGGTCAGCAAGTACCCGGCGTCCACGCTGCTGTTCCTGCCGCTGTCGCACGTGTTCGGCCGGATGGTCGCGATCGGCTGTCTTCGCTCCCGGGTCCGCCTCGGCCATGCCCCGTCGATCCGGACCGAGGACCTGCTCGCCGACCTGGCCGGCTTCAAACCGTCGTTCCTGCTGGCCATCCCGTACGTACTGGAAAAGGTCTACAACACCGGCCGGGCCACCGCCGAGAAGATGGGCCGCGCCTCGTCCTTCGACCGTGCGGCGCGGATCGCCCAGCGCTACGGCCAGGCCGTCGAGGCCGCCGAGCACGGCACGGGCCCCGGCCCGGGGCTCGGCCTGCGGGCGGCACGCGCGCTCTACGACCCGCTGGTCTACCGCCGCATCCGGGCCGCGCTCGGCGGCCATGTCCGCTACGCGGTCTGCGGCGGCTCCCCCCTGGGCCGCCGGCTCGCCGCCTTCTACGCGGGCGCCGGCATCGAGATCTTCGAGGGCTACGGACTGACGGAGACCACCGCGGCCGCCACCGTCACCCCGCCGCTCAAACCCCGCCTGGGCACGGTCGGCTGGCCGCTCCCCGGCACCGCCGTACGCATCGCGGAGGACGGCGAGGTGCTGCTCAGCGGCGGCCAGGTGTTCCAGGGCTACTGGGACACCGAACGCGGCGAGGCCGTCCCCGCCCTGGACGGCGGCTGGTTCGCCACCGGCGACCTGGGCGCGCTCGACGAGGACGGCTACCTGACGATCACCGGCCGCAAGAAGGACATCATCATCACGTCGGGCGGCAAGAACGTCACCCCGGCCCCGCTGGAGGACTGGCTGCGCGCCCACCCGCTGGTCAGCCAGTGCATGGTGGTCGGCGACAACCGGTCGTTCATCAGCGCCCTGATCACCCTGGAGCCGGACGGGCTGTCCCACTGGCGGCAGATGAAGAAGAAGCAGGACGTCCCGATCCGCGACCTCGTCCACGACGAGGACCTGCGCGTGTCGCTCCAGCGCGCGGTGGACGAGGCCAACCGGCTGGTGTCCCGGGCGGAGTCCATACGCAAGTTCACGGTGCTGCCGGTGGACTTCACGGAGGAGGGCGGCCATCTGACGCCGTCGCTGAAGCTGAAGCGGGATGCGATTGCTCGGGACTTCGGGGCGGAGATCGAGGAGCTGTACCGGAAGTAGGGGCGGTGCGCCCTTGCCCTTGCCCCGGGCGGGGGGCCCTGCGGGGCCGGGTCCCGTGTCTTGCCCGGTCCTCGGGCGGGGGGTTCCGTCCTCAATCGCCGGACGGGCTGGTTTGTGCGGGTGCTCCGCGGTGGTGCGGTGCGCCGTTCCCCGGTGGGTGGGGGTCCGGGGCCCCTCCGGGGCGTCTCCTCAAACGACGAACGTTCCGCCGGTACGCGAGGGACCCGGGTCGGTGTTCGTCGTTCTGCGGGGACTCCCCTGCACGGCCCCGGCCCCGGCCGTCCTGCGTCTGCGACAGACGCAGGGCCGGTGTGCAGACGCAGGCGATGCCGGGTGGGGGCGTGCAGGGGAGTCCCCGCAGGAAATGGCGTACGACCCGGGTCCCTCACGGTCCCGGGTGAACACGCCATTTCTGAGGAGACGCCCCGGAGGGACCCCACCCCCACCCACCCGGCGGTGGCACCCCGCACCCCACAGGGGCACCCGCACCTCTCAAGCCCGTCCGGCGATTGAGGGCGCCCCCCACCCCCCTTGCCTGATGCGGCGTCAGGTACGACGATGACTCCGCTCGGAATGTGACGAGCCGTCAGATTGCGTCAGGGTCATTCCAGGGGAAGGAGGCCGTTCGGTGCCGATACTGACCGCCGGACCGCTGTCGTACGGGATGCAGCTCCCGATCCAGTCGCAGAGCGCCATCTACGCAGAGCCGTGGGAGGCCGGGGCCACCCCGGCCGACCTCGCCGAGATCGCCCGCACCGCCGACCGGTCCGGGTTCACCTACCTGGCGAGCTGTGACCACGTCGCCATTCCCCGCAGGCTCGCGGAGGCGATGAGCACCGTCTGGTACGACCCGGTGGCGACGCTCGCCTTTCTCGCGGGGATCACCGAGCGCGTGCTGCTCATGAGTCATGTGGCCGTCGTCGGGCTGCGGCATCCGCTGGCCACCGCCAAGCAGTACGCCACCCTCGACCACCTCAGCGGCGGCCGGCTGGTCCTCGGGGTGGGTGCCGGGCATGTGCGGGAGGAGTTCGAGGCGCTCGGGGCGGACTTCGAGGGGCGGGGCGGGGTGCTCGACGAGAGCATCGACGCGCTCAAGGCCGCGCTCGGGCCGGAGGAGTACCCGGAGTTCGCGGGGGAGCGGTTCTCCTTCAGCGGGCTCGGACAGCTGCCCCGGCCCGCCCAGGAACGGGTGCCGGTCTGGGTGGGCGGCTCGACGCCCGCCGCGGTGCGCCGGGCCGCCGTGCGCGGGGACGGGTGGCTGCCGCAGGGGGATCCGCGGGCGAAGCTGCCCGCCCAGATCGCCAGGCTGCACGCCCTGCGCGAGGAGGCGGGGGTGGACAGGCCGATCGTCGTCGGCGCCATCACCGAGCCGCTGTACGTGGGGGAGCCGGACTGGTCCGTGGGGCGCCGCACGCTCAGCGGGAAGCCGGAGGCCCTCGCGGAGTCGCTGCGGGAGTACGGCGCGATGGGGGTGCATCAGATCCAGGTGCGCTTCCGCAGCCGCAGCAGGAGTGAACTGACCGATCAGATGGCGGCGTTCGCCGCCGAAGTCGCACCTCACCTCGGCACCATCGACAGGTAGGAGTCAGGCCATGGGCAAGCTGGACGGGCGGGTCGTGCTGATCAGTGGCGCGGCGCGCGGACAGGGCGAGCAGGAGGCGCGGCTGTTCGCCGCCGAGGGTGCGCGGGTGGTGATCGCCGATGTGCTCGACGCGCAGGGCGAGGCCCTCGCGAAGGAGCTGGGGGAGGAGACCGCGCTGTTCGTGCACCTGGACGTGAGCCAGGAGGCGGACTGGCAGGCCGCCGTCGCCGCCGCGAAGGGCGCCTTCGGGAAGATCGACGGGCTGGTCAACAACGCGGGCATCCTGCGCTTCAACGAGCTGGTGACCACGCCGCTGGAGGAGTTCCAGCAGGTGGTGCAGGTCAACCAGGTGGGCGCCTTCCTGGGCATCAGGAACGTCGCGCCCGAGATCGAGGCGGCGGGCGGCGGGACCATCGTCAACACCTCCTCGTACACCGGGCTCACCGGCATGGCGTTCGTCGGCGCGTACGCGGCGACCAAGCACGCCGTGCTGGGGCTGACCAGGGTGGCGGCGGTGGAGCTGGCCGCGAAGGGTATCCGGGTCAACGCCATGTGCCCCGGCGCCGTGGACACCCCGATGACCAATCCGGCGGCGCTGGACCCGGACGCGGACCCGGAGGAGACGGCCGAGGCCGTGGGCGCGCTGTACAAGAAGCTCGTCCCGCTCGGCCGGATCGGCCGGCCCGAGGAGGTGGCGGCGCTCGCGCTCTTCCTGACCTCGGAGGACTCCTCGTACATCACCGGGCAGCCGTTCGTCATCGACGGCGGATGGCTGGCGGGCGTCAGCCTCTTCTGACCGCGCCGCCCGCCCGTCCCGTCTGACGGAGTATCAGGTATTGACGGGTCGGGGTGTCGGTGGAACAGTCGGACACATCAAAATCTGACGATGTGTCAGAAACGATTGAGGACGGTGAACCCCCTTGGAATTCGGGCTCTTTGTACAGGGGTACGTGCCCGCCGCGCGGGCCAAGGCCGACCCCGGGGCAGAGCACAAGGCGCTGATCGAGGAGACCGAGTACGTCATCCAGGCGGACAAGTCCGGCTTCAAGTACGCCTGGGCCTCCGAGCACCACTTCCTGGAGGAGTACTCGCATCTCTCGGCCAACGATGTGTACCTGGGCTATCTCGCACACGCCACGGAGCGCATCCACCTCGGATCCGGCATCTTCAACCCGCTGGCCCCGGTCAACCACCCGGTCAAGGTGGCCGAGAAGGTCGCCATGATGGACCACCTCTCGGAGGGGCGCTTCGAGTTCGGCTCCGGCCGCGGGGCGGGCACCCACGAGATCCTCGGGTTCATGCCGGGCATCACCGACATGAACCACACCAAGGAACTCTGGGAAGAGACCATCGCCGAGTTCCCCAAGATGTGGCTCCAGGACGAGTACGTCGGCTTCCAGGGCAAGCACTGGTCGCTGCCGCCGCGCAAGATCCTGCCCAAGCCGTACGGGAAGTCGCACCCGGCGATGTGGTACGCGGCCGGCTCGCCGCCCTCGTACGCCATGGCGGGCAAGAAGGGGCTCGGCGTGCTGGGCTTCAGCGTGCAGAAGGTCTCCGACATGGAGTGGGTCGTCGAGTCCTACAAGAACGCCGTCAAGGACGCGGAGCCGGTCGGTGACTTCGTCAACGACAACGTCATGGTCACGTCCACGGCGATCTGCGCCGAGACCCACAAGAAGGCCGTCGAGATCGCGGTCGGCGGCGGGCTGAACTACCTCCAGTCGCTGCTGTTCCGCTACCACGACACCTTCCCCCGGCCGGAGGGGATACCGGAGTGGCCGGAGCTGCTGCCGGAGTACTCCGAGGAGATCATCGAGCTCCTGATCGCCGAGGAACTGATGATCTGCGGCGACCCGGACGAGGTACTGGGGCAGTGCCGGCGCTGGGAGCAGGCCGGGGCGGACCAGCTGAGCTTCGGGCTGCCGATCGGGATCAGCCCCGAGGACACGATGAACTCGATCAAGCTGATCGGTGAGCACGTGATCCCGAAGATCGACACGGATCCGGTCCACCGGACGACGCGGTTCCGCGACGCGGCGTAGCCGGCCGGGGGCGCGGGCTCCCGGGGCGCCGCCCCCGTACCCCGCTCCTCGATCTCCCCCGGACGACGTCCGGGGGAGCCCAGGGGCCTCCCCCCACACACGGGCGGCGTCTTCCCGGACCGCCGCTCCGCGAGCCGGGGTGCGTACCGCGGCCGTACGCACCCCGGCGCAACAGACCACCAAGAAGAAAGGGACCCCGTCATGCTCGACCACCTCATCCGCGGAGCGACCGTCGTGGACGGCACCGGCGGGCCCTCCTACCCCGCGGACATCGGCATCCGGGACGGCCGTATCGCCGTCATCGCGGAGCCCGGGACCGTCGCCGAGGACGCGGTGACCTCCGAGGACGCCACCGGCCTCGTCCTCGCGCCCGGCTTCGTCGACCCGCACACGCACTACGACGCCCAGCTCTTCTGGGACCCGTACGCGACTCCGTCGATGAACCACGGCGTCACCACCGTCGCCGGCGGCAACTGCGGGTTCACCCTCGCCCCGCTCCACCCGGACCGTCCCGAGGACGCCGACTACACCCGGCGCATGATGTCGCGCGTCGAGGGCATGGCGCTCAAGGCCCTGGAGGAGGGCGTCGACTGGAGCTGGTCCAGCTTCCGCGAGTACCTCGACGCGCTCGACGGGCGGATCGCCGTCAACGCCGGCTTCATGGTCGGCCACTGCGCCCTGCGCCGCCACGTCATGGGCGCGGACGCGGTCGGCGGCCGGCCCACGCCCGCCCAACTGGACGCCATGCTCGCACTGTTCCACGACGCGATGGACGCCGGGGCGTGGGGCCTGTCCACCACGCAGTCCTCCACGCACTCCGACGGCGACGGGATGCCCGTCGCCTCTCGGCACGCGCTGCCGGAGGAGCTTCTCGCGCTGTCCCGTGCCGTCGGCGAGCACGAGGGCACGCAGATCGAGGCGATCGTGGCCGGCTGTCTCGACCAGTTCTCGGACGACGAGATCGAGCTGCTCGTCGACATGACGGCCGCCGCAGGGCGCCCGCTCAACTGGAACGTCCTGACCATCGACGCCGCCGTCCCCGAACGCGTCCCGCGCCAGCTGGTCCCCAGCGAACGCGCCCGTCGCGCGGGGGGCCGCATCGTCGCGCTCACGATGCCGATCCTCACCCCGATGAACATGTCGCTCGGCACGTTCTGCGCTCTCAACCTGATCCCGGGCTGGGGCGACATCCTGGCCCTGCCCGTACCGGAGCGCATCGAGCGGCTCCGTGACGCGGACACCCGCGCCGAGATGCTGCGCCGCGCCAACAGCAAGGAGGCGGGCGTCTTCCGCCGTCTCGCGAACTTCGGGCGCTACGTCATCGGCGACACGTACAGCGAGGCGAACGAGGGCCTCAGCGGGCGCGTCGTGAAGGACATCGCCGCCGAGCGCGGCCAGGACGCCTTCCAGTGCCTGGTCGAGATCTGCGCGGCCGACGAACTGCGTACGGTCCTGTGGCCGATGCCCACCGACAACGACCCCGACTCCTGGGCGCTGCGGCAGCGGACCTGGGAGCACGAGGACGTCATGCTCGGGGGCTCCGACGCCGGCGCCCATCTGGACCGGATGTGCGGCGCCCCGTACACCACGCGCTTCCTCGGCGACTGCCTGCGCGGCCGCAAGCTCGTGCCGCTGGAGCAGGCCGTCAGGATGCTCACCGACGACCCCGCTCGCCTCTTCGGACTGCGCGACCGGGGGCGCGTGGAGGAGGGCTTCCACGCCGACCTCGTGCTCTTCGATCCCGAACGCATCGACGCGGGCCCCGCCACCCTCGTCCACGACCTGCCGGGCGACAGCCCCCGGCTCGACTCCAAGGCGCTGGGCATCGTGTCGGTCCGCGTCAACGGGGTGGAGACCCTGCGCGACGACAAGGTGACCGGCGCGGTCCCCGGCACGGTGCTCCGCTCCGGCCGCGACACCCGGACGGTGAGCACCGTATGAGCGAGAACCGGACCCGGGAACAGCGGCTCTTCATCGACGGCGAGTGGACCGAACCTGCCGACGGCCACTACGAGGTGGTCGACCCGGCCACCGAGGAGACCGTCGGCCTCGCCCCCGAGGCGAGCTGCGCGCAGGTGTACGAGGCGGCCGCCGCGGCCCGTGCCGCCTTCGCCACCTGGTCCCGTACCCGCCCCGAGGAACGCGCCGGGATCCTCGACCGCGCGGCCGGCCTGATGCAGCGCGACTTCCTCGCCCACGCGGACCTCGCGCAGGCGGAGAGCGGCGCCACCACCGGTACGGCCCGGGGCATGCAGGTCGCCGTGGGCGCGGCCCGCTTCCGGCGGTACGCGAAGGGCGCGCTGGAGCCGGTCGAGCAGGCGATCGCGCCGCAGATCAACGAGGCCGGGCCGATGGGCCGGGCCGGGATCTTCGGGGCGCTCGCGGTCCGGCAGCCGGTCGGCGTCGTCACCTGCATCACCTCGTACAACAACCCCTGGGCCAACCCGGCAGGCAAGATCGCGCCCGCGCTCGCGATGGGCAACACGGTCGTCGTGAAACCCGCCCCGCAGGACCCGCTCTCCGTCTACCGGATGGCCGAGGCCCTCGCGGAGGCGGGCGTGCCGGCGGGCGTCGTCAACGTGGTCAGCGGGTCGGCGCCCGGAGTGGGCGAGGCCGCGGTGGACGCGCCCGACGTCGACATGGTCAGCTTCACCGGCTCCACGTCCGTCGGGCAGCGCATCGCCGAGGTCTGTGGCCGGAGCATGAAACGGCAGCTGATGGAGCTGGGCGGGAAGGGCGCCGCCGTCGTCCTCGACGACGCGGACCTCGACTCGGCGGTCGCGGGCATCGGGACGACGTTCTCGTTCTACAGCGGACAGATCTGTACGGCTCCGACCCGCGTCCTGGTCCAAAGGGGCGTCCACGACGCGCTGATCGAGAAGCTCACCGCGTACGCCGGGTATCTGACGGTCGGCGATCCGAGGGCGAAGGGGACGGTCGTCGGCCCGGTCATCTCCGCCGCGCACCGCGACCGCATCGAGGCGTACGTGGAGCTGGGCCGGAAGGAAGGGGCCCGGGTCGTCACGGGCGGCGAACGCCCGGACCCGACCGGCCGCGGCTTCTACGTCGCCCCGACGCTGCTGGCCGACTGCACCAACGACATGCGGGTGGTGCGGGAGGAGATCTTCGGCCCGGTCGTGGTGGTCGTCCCCTTCGACGACGACGAGGAGGGCATCGCGCTCGCCAACGACAGCGACTACGGGCTGATCGACTACGTCTGGTCGGGTGACGTGGCCCGCGCCTTCCGCACCGCCCGCCGGCTGCGCGCCGGCGGGGTCGGGGTGAACACCATCGGCCGGAACATGGAGGCCCCGTTCGGCGGGTTCAAGCGGAGCGGGGTCGGCCGCGACGTCGGCTCGTACGCCCTCCACGCGTACAGCGAGACGCAGTCGATCGTCTGGCCGGGCTGAGGAGCGAGGGGACGGAGGGGCTCGGGGCCACAGAGGCTCCGGGCCCCGCTGCGTTCCCGGGCCGGCCGAGATCCCGTCGTTCCCGGGCCGGCCGTGATCCGGTCGTCCCGGGCCGGCCGCGATCCGGTCGACAGGCGAGAAGCGAGTATCTCGCTATCAAGTATCTTGACATCGAGAATGACTCCCGGCAGGCTTCCCCGGGTCTGCAAGTCTCTTGATGTCGAGATAACCGGGGGTGGGCGGTGCGCCGCACGGCGGGGAGCGGAAGCTCGGGGAAGAAGCGGGGCGAGGGCGGGCAGGGGCTGCTGGCCCAGTTGCGGAACCCGCCGGGCGGCCGGAACGCCCGGATCATGCTGCTCGCCCTGGCCGTCGACCGCACCGGATCCGGCCTGTGGGCCGCCTCCTCGGTCCTCTACCTCACCTTCGTCACGCATCTGAGCCCTCAGCAGATCGGACTGCTGCTGGGGACGGCCGGAGTCGCGGGCATCGCCGGTTCGCCCCTGGCCGGACGGCTCGCCGGCCGCTTCCCGGTCCGCCCGCTGCTGATCGGCTGCCATCTGCTCAGGCTGCTCACCCTGACCCTGGTGCTGACGTGCACCGGGTTCACGGCCCTGCTCCCCGTCATCGCGGCCACCTACCTCGGCGACCGGTCGGCGAAGACGCTGGAGATGCTGTTCGCCACCCGTACGGCGGGCGAACGCCGGGCGGCCTACCAGGCGTTGTCCCGCAGCGCGGCCAACGCCGGCTACGGCGTCGGCGCCGGTCTCGCGGCCATCGGCCTGGCCATCGGCACCGCGGACGCCTACCGCGCCATGATCCTCGCCAACGCGTTGTCCTTCGCCGTCGCCGCCCTCCTGGTCCGGCGCACCGGCGAACCGCGCGACACGGTGACGGTGGAAGTCGCGAAGAGCGAGGCGCCCGGCACGGCCCCGGCGGTCCCCCGCGGTCCCGCCCGGCCCACGAGCCCCTGGCGGGATCGCGGCTACCTCCGCTTCGTCCTCCTCGACATCCCGATGAACCTCGACGACTCCGTCCTCGGCGTCGGCCTGCCCCTCTGGCTGGTGAGCAGCACCTCGGCGCCCCACGCCCTCGTACCGGCCGTCCTCGTCATCAACACCGTGCTGGTCGTCACGCTGCAACTCACCGTCTCCCGGCGGGCGGAGGGCCCGCGGCGCGTGCTGCGGACGGTCGTGCTGGGCGGAGTCCTGATGGCCGCCTGCTGTGCCCTGCTCGCCGCCGCCACCCGGTGCGGGACCTGGACCGCCGCCGTGGTCCTGCTCGCGGCGGCGGTGCTGGTCACCCTCGCGGAGCTGATGCGCTCGGTGAGCTCGTGGGAGCTGGCCGTCCTGCTCGCGCCTCCCGGCGAACGGGCCGCCTACCTGGGGGTGGCCGGCATGTCCCAGTCCATCCAGAAGTCCGCGGGACCGCCGTTGCTGACCGGCGTGGTGATGGCGGCGGGGCCGGCGGGCTGGCTGGCGCTCGGGACGGTGGTCGCGGGGCTCGCACTCGTACAACAACGCTGCTGCGCCCAGCGGTTGCGTGCCCTTGCCGTGCCCGGACCGGACCGTACGCCGACGGCGGCAGCCGTCCCGTCCACCCGGTCCGAGGAAGGCTGCCCGGCCGGCCCTCCCGGAGCGCCCTCCTCCTGAGGGCTGCCCCGTCAGCCCTCCAGGAACACCGGATTGGTGAGCGCCGCAAGGGCTCCGGGCAGCCCCGGCACGGAGACGGGGTGCCGGACCTCGGCGCGCACGTAGGCGGCGTAGGCGGGCGTCGTACGCCACTGCACCGTCCCCGTGCCCGACTCCGGTAGCGCGGCCGTGAACAGCGTGCCCTGGTCGGTGACGAGGTGCGCGGTGCAGCCGGGGGCCCCGGTGACCTCCAGGCGCACCGTGACGGGCGTGTCGTCCCCGGTGACCCGCAGCCGCTCCCCGATCCCCGCGTGCTGCCCGCGCCCGCCCGAGACGCCGAAGGCCAGCGAGACGGCCGAGGACTCCGCGACGTAGGAGTGCCCGGCCCGGATCCCGGCCAGGACCGCCTCGCGCGACAGCTCGTCGGCGAGCACGACGGTCTGCGGGAGCCCCACCTTGTCCGGCTCGCGGTGCGCGTCGCTGTTGCCCATCGCCGGTACCCACGGGCGGCCGGAACGTGCCGCGGCCACCAGCGAGTTGTCCCACTCGGCGAGGGCGATCTCGTCCTCCGGGGTGTACGCCCCGTTCCACACCTCCACGGCGTCCGCCTCGCCGAAGCCGAACTTCCAGTGGCAGCCGATGCAGGTGGCGTGCGGATGGGCGGGTACGACGAGGCCGCCGGCCCGGCGCACGGCCTTGGCGTAGTGCCCGAACCGGTTGTCCCTGGCCCGGTAGCGCCAGTCCACCCAGGTCCCCGCGTCGGTGCCGAGCGCGAGGACGTGCCCGTTGCGGGTGGTGACCTCCTCTCCGGTGAGGACGAGCAGGTCGTCCCCCCACAGCCCGCCCCAGGCGCCGTGTGCGGAGGTGGTGTTGTGCTCACTGCTGTTGACGAAGTCGAGCCCGGCCGCACGGGCCGCGGCGGCGATCTCGGCCGGCGTCCGCTTCCCGTCCGAGTGGACGGAGTGCAGATGGCAGTCCCCGCGGTACCAGGCGCGCCCGCGCCCCTTGGCGCGCTCCGGCGGATACACCGGCTCGGGCGTGGAACCGGCCGCGCCGAGGCGCAGGGTGACCGTCACCTCGTACGGCAGCCCCTCGGGCGCCACGGTGTACGGACCGAGGGCGATGTGCCAGGTCCCCGCCCGTACCGGCCCCGCGAGATAGCCGGGCGTCGCCTCGTCGGCCCGGATGAAGAAGCTGCTGCGCGCCCCGCCGGACCAGCCGCGGAACCCCGGCCCGCCGAGGTCCGTGCCGCGCTCGTCGAAGATGCCGATGTCGAGCGCGTTGCCCTGCGTGCCGGTGGGGACGGGCGGCTTCTCGTACGCGTACGACACGGCGATCTCGGCTACGCCGCGCGGCACATCGACGGGCAGGTAGACGTAGTCGGGCGACCCGGTGGGCAGGACGCCGCGCACGGTTCGGGTCCTGGTCGCGCCTCCCGGGTCGTCCGCTTCCGGGGCGTCGGCGGCGTCGGCGAAGCTCACGGTGCCCAACGTTAGGGCGGTGGCGGCCGATGTGACGAGAAGGCCGCGCCTGGCGATCGGGCGGTGCGCGGGATGCGGTGCGGGCATGCGAGGGCTCCCGGGGCGTCGTGGGCCGAGACGAGGTCTCCGTACCCGACACCGTGAACGGGGTCCGTGAACGCCGGGTGAACCACGGGGGAGCCGGGTGGATCCGCACCACGTCGGCCGAGGGGGTGCGGGAGGACCGCGCCGTCCGGCCGGGGAAGCGCGGGGAGGACCGCGCCACTCGCCACCCGACCGGGGTGGCGAGTGGCGCGGAGTCTATGAGTTGCGCCGTGACCGCGAGACGAGCACGAACGCGATGATGCCGGCCACGATCACGGCCAGCGCGATGCCCACGATCAGCCCGCCCCCGAACCCGCCCGAGCCGTGCTTCCGCCGCTTCTTGCTCTTGCTCTTGCTTTTGTTCTTGTACGTGTGCGCCGCCTCGCGCACACCGGTGCGGACGGCTGACGCGCCGTCCACGTGTCCGGCGCTCCGCACCGAGGCGGTCCGGGATACGGCGGATGCGGGCGCGGCGGCCGATGCCGCGACGGGTGCGCCGCCGACGAGGACGCCCGTCAGGAACAGAGCCGTGAGCGTGGTGCGCGTGCGCGTACGGTGCATGGTGGTGGACCTCCCCCGAAGTCGCCGAAGGCTCGGCTTTGCGCACCGTACGGCATACGTTTGAGCCGCCACCAGACAACGACGGAGGTGTCCTCGAATGCGGATCGCCACGACGATCTTCCTCACCGACGAAACGATCACACCGGTGCGGCTCGCGCGCCAGCTTGAGCAGCGGGGATTCGCCGGGCTCTATCTCCCGGAGCACACGCACATCCCGGTGAGCAGGGAAACTCTTTACCCCGGGGGTGGCGATCTGCCGCCCGAGTACGGCCGCACCCTGGACCCGTTCGTCGCCCTCGGGCAGGCCGCCGCGGTGACCGAACGGCTGGCGCTCGGCACCGGGATCACTCTGGTCACCCAGCACGACCCGATCGATCTGGCCAAGCAGATCGCCACCCTCGACCATCTCTCCGGCGGCCGCTTCACGCTGGGTCTCGGCTTCGGCTGGAACGTGGAGGAGGCGGCGGACCACGGTGTGAACTGGTCGACGCGCCGGGAGCTCGGCCGGGACCGGATGGCCCTCATGCGCGCCCTGTGGGCCCCCGAACCGACGGCCTACGAAGGCGAGTTCGGCTCCGTCCGGGCCAGTCACGTCTACCCGAAGCCGGTCCAGGAACCCCGCGGCCCGGTGGCCGGCCCGCGCACCCTGATCGGCGGCGCGGCGGGCCCGAAGCTGTTCGCGCACATCGCGGAGTACGCGGACGGCTGGATGCCGATCGGCGGCCGGGGCCTGACGGAGTCGGTGCCCGTGCTCCGTACGGCCTGGGAGTCGGCGGGCCGCGACCCGAAGGACCTCCAGGTGGTCCCGTACGCGGTCCTGCCGAGCCCGGGCAAGCTGGCGCACTACGCGGACCTGGGTATCGAGGAGATCGTCCTCCAACTGCCTCCGGCCGCCGAACCGGAGGTGCTGCGGACGCTGGACGCGTACGCGGAGTACCTCTGAGGGCCGGCCGGCCCGGGCCGGCCGTCAGCCGGCCGTGCCGGGCTTGACGCCCCAGACGTAGACGCGGTCGTCCACCGCGAGGAGGTCCCACAGCGCCGCCGCGTCGTCCACGGTCAGGTTGACGCAGCCCGCCGAGCCCCCGCCGTCGTACAGGTCGCCCGGGTGTCCGTGGAGCGCCTGTCCGCCGTCGAAGAACTGGGCGTAAGGCATGGGGGCGTTGTCGTAGATCGTGGAGACGTGGTCGCGATGGCGCCAGTAGATCGAGTGCCACCCCGGGCGGGTCTCCTGCGCGTCGCGGCCCGTACGGATGGGGGCGGGCCCGAAGACGACCCGCTTGCCCTTCTGCACCCACAGCAGTTGGCGGTCCATGTCGACGCAGGTGACGCGGGTGGTCCCGACCGGGCAGTGGCCGGCGGCGTTCGGGTCCGGTGCCGCTTCGACGACCAGCACGGTGCGGTACGTGCCGAGGTCGGCGTGGCCGTCGGGATGGGGCCGCCCGTGCCCGGCCTGGAAGGACCGGATGGCCCGGCAGTCGGCCGGGGACTGGCGGCCGTCCACGGGCCGGCCGAGGTGCTTCTCCAGCTGCCGCTGGTACGGACCGGCCGGGGCCGTGCACGCGGTGTCGTCCGCGGAGGCGGCCGGGGCGGCGACCGAGGGGGCCGCGGTACACAGCAGTGCCGTGGTCGCTGTGGCGGCCACGGCACCGATGAGGCTGTTGGGACGCACTGCCGGACCTCCTGGCTGATCGGGAACCGAGGTCCTGCCAGCCAACCAGTGCGCCCGCCCGGCCGCCCATCGATGGACGGCCGGGTGAGTGATCAGGTCAGGCGCGTGCACCCTCGTGGACGCGCTTCTTGCAGTCCTTGCCCTTGCAGGGCTCGCCGCGTCGGTTGGACAGCTCGACGGTGACGCCCTGAGAGCTGTTGGCCTCCGTCAGCTCGTACGGCCCCGAGACGGGGTTGGCCGGCAGGACGTAGCCCTCCGGGACGGCGATCTCGCGCAGGTAGTACTCACCGAGGGGCAGATCGTCGAACGCGCACTCACCCGTGTCGCCGGTCGAGCACCCCGCGTCGGCGAGCGTGTCGGGATTCGTCCCGGTCGTCTGGAGTCCGGGCACGTCGTTGGTCTCGCGCCACAGCTCGAAGACGGCTCCGGCCAGCGGCTGCCCGTTCTTCGCGTCCGTCTTCTCCACGGTGAGCGAACCCGTGACGGGCGGTACGGGTTCCTGGGTGTTGGCGGCTTCGGTCTGGACGCCGGTGTCGGCGTTGTCCTCGGTCAGTGCGAGGGGGCCGAACACGGCCGGATCCGGCAGTTCGTAGCCGTCGGGTGCTGCGGTCTCGCGCCAGTAGTAGGTGCCGGGTGTGGTGGTCGCGGCGCAGATGCCGTTGGCCGGTGTGGTGCAGGTGGTGACCATGGTGTCGGGGGTTGTGCCGGTGGTCTGGAGGCCGTCGGCGCCGTTGGTCTCGCGCCAGAGCTCGAAGTCGGCCCCCGCGAGCGGGTCACCGGTTTCTGAGTCCGTCTTGAGGACTCGGACTTCACCGGTGACGGGCGGTACGGGTTCCTGGGTGTTGGCGGCTTCGGTCTGGACGCCGGTGTCGGCGTTGTCCTCGGTCAGTGCGAGGGGGCCGAACACGGCCGGATCCGGCAGTTCGTAGCCGTCGGGTGCTGCGGTCTCGCGCCAGTAGTAGGTGCCGGGTGTGGTGGTCGCGGCGCAGATGCCGTTGGCCGGTGTGGTGCAGGTGGTGACCATGGTGTCGGGGGTTGTGCCGGTGGTCTGGAGGCCGTCGGCGCCGTTGGTCTCGCGCCAGAGCTCGAAGTCGGCCCCTGCGAGCGGGTCACCGGTCTCCGCGTCCGTCTTCAGGACCCTCACCTCGCCCGTCACCGGCTGCGGTCCGTCGCAGTCCGGGGGGTCGCCGTTGAACGGGTACGCGTGGAACTCCTGGCCGCCACCGCCGGTCGCGGAGCTGGTGTGCGTCACCGAGCCCGTCGTGAAGAACCTGCCGTTGACGCCCGGGAGGGACACCGTGGTCATCGAGGACTGCTCGCCCATCAGGAAGCTGCCCTGGAACTGGCCGGTTCCCGCCAGGTCCACGGTGGTGGCGTCGGGGAAGTTCCACAGGAGGCGTTCGCGGTAGGCGTTCAGCGGGTCGGTGGCGTCGTCGATTCCGCCGCTGTAGGTGTTGATCGTGCGGTCGGCCCCGATGACGTTGACCAGGACCGTCGCGTCGTCGGGGATGCTCAGCGGCTCGAAGACGACTCCCTGCTGGCCGCCGTCGGCGGCCGTCATGTCGAAGTCGACGTTGAAGACCTGGAGCGCGGACGTCCCGTCACCCGTGAAGAGCGTCTGGGTGCCCTGGTTGACCGCGGTCCCGGTCGGGGTCCGGAGCTCTCCGTCGGGCCGTGCGTAGCACTGGCTGGCGTCGGTGAGCTGGTCGCGCAGGCCCACGTAGGGGGCCGCCGCGTCGTCGTCCTGGACGAGGGCCCCGGTGACGGTGCCGGTCTGCGTACCGGCGTAGCGCACGGTGCCCACCTCGCCGACGAGGCCGCCCGTCGTGTCGAGGGTCTCGCCGGCGGCGATCGTCACGTCTCCGCCGGTGGTCAGGAAGTCGGAGTCGACGGGCGGCGCCACACGGGACCCGACGCCGACGATGCCGAGGTTGTACCCCTGGCCCGCCTCCGGGTCCTTGTCCTGGTCGAAGTCGTCGAGCACCACGACCCGGCCCTCGGCCTCGGACGCACGGCCGCGTACGAGGAAGTCGTCCCCGACGTAGATGTTGATCGCGTCGTCCCGGCCCGCGATATCCCCGTTGTTGATCTCCGGGAACGGGTCCGGGCAGTCTCCCTCCACGCACGGGCCGAGCCCGCCGGGCAGGGACGCGGCGGCGGCGGGGGCCGCGCTCAGGCCGAGGGCGAACGCGGGGACGACGGTCGCCAGCACGGCACACGCCGCGCCGGTGGTTCGGGCGCGTGCCCGCAGCGCGGCAAAGCGCCTGGTCAGGGGTCTCATACGGGCATCCTGGGCGGCGCCGGTACACCGGCCCCGGGGCGACACGTGCCATTGCCCCGTCCAGTGGCCCGCCCCACCCGGACGGACCGCCCCCGGATGCGGCCTGCAACTTTGCGCCCTTCAGTTCTACGTCTCCGGCCGGTCCCGGTTCAGCGGTTGTCGCCCGTCGCCTCTCCCGGAACCGCGGCGGTCAGTCCGTACATCGTCGCGACCGGCAGCGCCGGATTCGCGGCAGCCCACCGGGCGAGCTCCGGATCATCGAGCAGCGCCGCGATGCGGTCCTGCGGCAGCCGCGGGTGGCGCGCAGCGTCCGCGCGGACCTGCGGGTCGGGGTCGCGGGTGAGCCGGTCGGCGGCGTCCCCGGACATCCCGGGATCGAGCAGGGCCAGCCGCCGGACCGCCGGATCCTCGTCCCCGGCGAACCGGGCGAGCCCGGCGCGGGGGAAGTTGCCGTGCCCGGTGAGATGCCACCGGTCGCGGCCGGTGTACTCCAGGAAGCAGCGGAGCAGCAGCGCGGCCGGGGCGTCCGGGTGGTTCTGGCCGAGCAGGACGCGTACGCCGAGGTCGGAGTCGTCCGCCAGGAGTGCGACCAGGCCGGTGGGGAGATGCGGCTGCCGAGCGGCCCGCCGCCGCAGCAGCGGGTGGGCGGACAGCGCGAGGGCGCGGACGTGCTCCGGGCCGGGCAGCGACTCGGGGTCGTACACCGGACAGCGGCTGTACCACCCGTCCTGATCCACCTCGTAGTCGATCGCGGCCCGTTCCGCCTCGGTCAGCGCCGGGTGCACGGAGAGGGTGAGGCGCACGCCCGGGTCGGCGTCCACGGCGAGTGCGCGGCGTTCGGCCGGCCCCAGACCGGGCCGCTGCGCGACGCGGGTACGCACCGCGGGGTCGGGGTGGGCGGCCAGCAGGGCCACGGTCTCCGGCGGCGTGCTGTCGTTGCCGGCGATCAGCCAGGCGTCCTGGGGCAGCGCCTCCGCCACGACATCCGGAGCGAGCGCCCCGTGGAGCAGCAGATGGGTACGCGCATGGCAGTGGTGTGCGGGAAGGTCCTCCCGTACCGCGTCGGGATCGAGGAGCCGTTCGTGCAGATGCCGGCTCGCGTCGGCGCTGCTGCGGACCTCCGGATCGGGGTCTGCCAGCAGGGCGTCCCGTACGTCGGGTGTCAGGGACTTCCAGGAGAGGCGGCCGATCCCCATGCTGCGGACCTTGGCCGAGGGATGAGTGGTCATCGCCCGCTGGAGACCGGGCGAGACCAGCCGGTTGAGCTCCCCCAGGTGGTCGTTCTCGTACGTCTCGACGATCCGCACGACGGTCCGGTCCGGCAGCGGCCGGGGCAGGCAGACGTCGTCGGCCCGGGGCTCCCGGGCCAGATGCCCCCGCACGCGGTACTCCGGATCGTCCACCAGCCGTGCCCGCTGCTCCGGATCGGCGTACGGGTTCTGGGCGAAGAAGGCACGCGTCCTCGCGTCCGGGTGGGCCACCACCGCATCCACCACGGCACCGGGCAGCACCCGGTCCCGGCACAGCACCTCCCGAGCCTCGTCCGGCCCGTCCGCGAGCAGCCGCAGCAGGATGTCGACGGGCGCGGCCGGATTGAGCGCCACACCGACCGACCGGAGTGCGGCCGGAACGCCGGTTCCGGGTATCTGCTCATGCGTCACGGCGGAATGGTCGCACGGCCACGCGGGCTCCCGGCCTCCCGGCGTTCCGGCCTCCTGCCCTCCTGGCCTCCTGGCCGGGAACGGGCCGCGTGCCCCCGCCGCGTCCGGCTTGCGCTTTCCGTTGCGTCAACTCCTACGGTCATGGGGTGGCCGGAGGAACCGGCCCGGTGGAGGGAGGCGCGGCCATGGCCTGGTCGATCGCGGAGGTGGTGCGGATGTCCGGGGTGACGTCCCGGACGCTGCGGCACTACGACGAGATCGGCCTGCTGCCGCCTGCGGGGACCGGGAGCAACGGGCACCGCTTCTACGAGGAGGCCGGACTGCTGCGCCTGCAGCGGATCCTGCTGATGCGGGAGCTGGGTCTGGGGCTGCGTGAGATCCGCCGTGTGCTGGACGAGCGCACCGACCCGGTGAGCGCACTGCGCGAGCACAGCAGGCGGCTGCGTGAGGAGCGTGACCGGCTGGACACGCTCGTCCGCACGGTCGAGCGGACCATCACCGAACTGGAGGAAGGGAAGGACGGCAACGCCATGGTGAGGATCAACAGGCCGGAGAACCTGTTCGAGGGGCTCGAACACACCGCGGAGCAGGACTCCGAGGTGCGCGAGCGGTGGCCGGAGGCATGGGCGGAGTCCCGCCGGGCCGTGCGCACGATGACCGATGCGGACCAGGAGGCGTGGCAGCGGGAAGCCACCGCGCAGATGATCCGGCTCGCGGAGTTCATGGTCCTGGGCACACCGGCCGACGACCCCGCGGTGCAGGCGGAGACGGACGCGCACTTCCGGGGCGTCTGCCGGTTCTGGACGCCGAACGCGGAGGCCTACCGGGGCCTGGGCCGGACGTACGTCGACGACCCGCGGATGCGGGCCAACTTCGACCGCATCGCCGACGGCCTGGCCGCGTACCAGCGCGATGCGATGGTCGTGTACGCCGAGGCCCGCCTGAGCTGACCGGGGCCGCCCCCGCCGCCCTCCGACGGCCTACTTGGCCCGCGCCCCGTCCCACGCCTTGCTGCCCAGGAAGTAGGTGTCGTACAACTCCTGCACCTCCAGCAGGCTCTCCGGGGTGACCTCGCCCAGTGCGATGCGCTTCAAGTGGCGGAAGTACTCGAAGCGTTCGACGCCCGGCGTGATGACGATGAGGATGTCGGCATCGCATCCGGGAGCCGCGGCGAAGGCGTGCGGGAGGCCCGGAGGGACGACGACCAGATCGCCGGGCTCCGCGGTGACGACCTCGTCGCCGGAGAGGAACTGGGCGGCGCCGTCCAGCATGTAGAACATCTCGGCGGAGTTGTCGTGACGGTGCGGACGCGCACCGTCGGCGCCGCCCGCGAGGGTGACCCGCTGGGTGGAAAGCGCACCGCCGGTCTCGCTGCTGTCGGCCAGCAGACGGATCGTGGTGGGCGCGCCACCGACCACTTCGGCGTCGGCCGAGCGGACGATCACGGACGAGGAGAAGTCGGGCAGGACGAGGGACATGAGGAACTCCTGGGGTCTGCGGCGCCCGTACGGGCGCCCCGGTGGCTCAGACGGCGAACAGCAGGGCCGCGCTGATGAGGACGGCGACGGCGGTGGCGAAGTGGATTTCGTACGCGACGGCCTTGGTCCCTCCGTTCCGCAGCACGATCACGGTGTCCCCGAGCGGGCACAGTGCCACGACCAGCATGAACCAGCCCCCGGCATGGGCACCCTCGAACGCCGGCAGGGCCGGCCCCATGATGCCGAACGTCCCGTCCCGCACCCGTCGGCCTTGGCGGGCACCCCGTAGCCTGCGGCGGCCGGACCGGGCCGGAACAGGAACCGGATCCCGATGAACAGGACGAGCAGGTCGAGCATGCTTGCCAAGGTGCAGGCAGCGAGGGTCATGTGACCGCTCCTCGGGAAACGGATGTGCGGGCGCAGCATTACGCCGCATCAGCTTCGAAGAATCCGAGCACCCCGGCAACAACGATCTCGGCAACGGACCGTCTACCTCTGAGTTCACGATCTCCGGAAAACGGCCGTCTGCCAGCGGCGGCGGGGCCGCACCGGGGCGGACACGGCGAGAACAAGTGGCCTGTAATGGCCGAGTAACGGCGGCCTCCTAGGGTCCGGTCACCCGACCGCCTTCCCCCGGAGGAGTGCCTCGATGCACCTGCCCCGATCGCCCAGGCGTAGACGCGCCGTGTGGGCGGTGGCCTCGCTCAGCGCGGCTGCCGCGCTGCTGGCCAGTCCCGTACCCGCCCTTGCCGACTCCGCCGACTCCGCACCGTCGATCCCGGCATCGGTCAAGATCGACGCCGGACTCGCGTCCGCCGTGCGCAACGGCGCGGACGCCCGCTTCTTCGTCGTGCTCAAGGACCAGGCCGACCTCACGGCCGCCAAGCGCAAGACGACCCACGCCCAGGCGGCCCAGGCCGCCTACAAGTCGCTGCGCGACACCGCGCACAAGGGCCAGCGCTCGCTCGCCGCCTTCCTCGACAAGGAGAAGGTCGGGCACCAGGACTACTGGATCGCCAACACGGTCCAGGTGACCGGCGACCAGGCGCTGGTGGACGAGCTGGCGAAGCGGTCCGACGTGGCCCGGATCGTCAAGGCACGGACGTACAAGCTCGACGACATCGAGACCTCCGACGCGAAGGTCACCGCATCGCGCACCGTCTCGGCAGGGGCCGACTCCTCCGCCACGGGCGACGACACCCCGGAGTGGGGCGTCAAGGACATCAAGGCCGACCAGGTCTGGTCGCAGTACGACAACCGCGGCGAGGGCATCGTCATCGCCAGCGTCGACTCGGGTGTGCAGTACGACCACCCGGACCTGGTGCAGCAGTACCGGGGCAACAACGGCGACGGCTCGTTCACGCACGACTACAACTTCTACGACCCGTCCGGGGCCTGCGGCACGTCCGGTACGCCGTGCGACAACCAGGGCCACGGGACCCACACGATGGGCACGATGGTCGGCAAGCACGGCATCGGTGTCGCCCCGGACGCGAAGTGGATCGCGGCCAAGGGCTGCGAGTCCGACAAGTGCACGGACGACTACCTCCTCAAGGCCGGTCAGTGGATCCTCGCCCCGACCGACCACAACGGGCAGAACCCGCGCCCGGACCTCGCGCCGAACATCGTCAACAACTCCTGGGGCGGTGACGACAACACCTTCTACAAGGAGATCGTCGAGGCCTGGAACTCCGCGGGCATCTTCGAGGCCTTCGCGGCCGGCAACGACGGTGACGGCGTCACCTGCTCCACCACGCACCCGCCGGGCGCGCAGGTCGCCTCCTACGGCGTGGGCGCGTACGACTCCACCGGGAAGATCGCCAAGTTCTCCGGCTTCGGCCCCTCCCCGATCGACGGCCTCGCGAAGCCGAACATCTCGGCACCGGGCGTCGACGTCACGGCCACCTGGCCCGGTTCGTCGTACAACACCATCAGCGGTACGTCGATGGCGACCCCGCACGTCGCGGGCGCGGTCGCGCTGCTGTGGTCGGCGGCCCCCTCGCTCATCGGTGACATCGAGGGCACCCGCGCGCTCCTGAACGAGGGCGCGCGCGACGTCGAGGACACGCACTGCGGCGGCACCGCCGGCATGAACAACGTGTGGGGCGAGGGCAAGCTCGACATCTTCGCCTCCGTGGAGAAGGCCCCGCACACCGCGGTGACGGTGTCCGGAAAGATCACGGACAAGGCGAGCGGCGCCGCGCTGTCGGGCGTCACCGTCAAGGCCACGAACGACTCCACGAACCGCTCGGTGACCACCGGTACCGACGGCTCCTACCGGCTGTCGCTGCTCCCGGGCACCTACAGCTTCTCGGCCGGCTCCTACGGCTACGTGACCGGCACGGTCTCGGGCGTCGAACTGGCCACGGGTCAGCCCCTGACGCAGGACCTCTCGCTCACCGCAGTGCCGGCGCACCAGGTGACCGGCAAGGTGCTCGACGTCACCGGCCGGCCGCTCGCGAAGGCCACCGTCTCCGTGACCGGCACCCCGATCGCGGCGGTCGCCACCGACAGCCAGGGCCTGTTCACCCTGCCGAAGGTCGCCGAGGGCGCCTACACGCTGTCCGTCGCCCCGGCCGCCCCGGTCGTGTGCAACGGCGTCTACAACGGCGCGCTGAAGGTCGACGGCGACGAGACGGCAGACGTCAAGCTGCCCAACCGTACGGACGCGGCCGGTACCTACTCCTGCGCCCCCGTCGCCTCCTCCTGGGTCAAGGGCTCGAAGAGCGTCGCCCTGACCGGTGACGAGGACGCCACGAAGATCAGCCTGCCGTTCCCGGTGCGCCACTACGGCGTGAGTTACACCAGCGCCTCCGTCACCACCAACGGCCTGGTCAACTTCCTGCAGCCGCGCCTGGGCGACTACGTCAACACCGCTCTGCCGGCGGCCGCCCAGCCCAACGGTGTCGTCGCCGCCTTCTGGGACGACCTGACCCTGGACAAGAAGTCGAGCGTCCAGACGGCCGTCACCGGCAAGACCGGCTCCCGGCAGTTCGCCATCGTGTGGAACAACGCCGCCTTCGTCTCCGACACCTCGGTGCGTGTCTCCTTCGAGGTCCTCTTCGACGAGGCCACCGGCGCCGTCACCCTCCAGTACAAGGGCCTCGGCAGCGCCGCCTCGCAGCGCGGCGGTTCGGCCACCACCGGCATCGAGAACCAGGCGGGCACCGACGGTCTCGGCAGCTCGTTCAACGAGACCGTCCTCAGCGACGCCACCGCCCTCCGCTTCTCCCCGAAGGACATCTGATGAGAAACCCGCAACGACGGGGCCTGCGCCTGGCCTCCATGCTGGTTGCCTCCGGCCTCGCCCTGAGCATCGCCCCGGCGGTCCACGCCGACGACAGCAACGGCATCCTGAAGCTCACCGACAGCCAGGCCGCGGAGATGGCCGGCCGCCTCATGCCCGACGTCTACGGCGACGGGCGGAGCCAGGCAGATGCCCGGGAGGCAGCCCAGGCAGCCAAGGCAACCGCCGACAAGACCGCCGCCTCCGCGGCGGGCGAGGACGCCTCCACGGCCGACAGCGGTGCGTCGACCGACGCCACCAGTCCCTGGAAGCTGACCAAGAAGTCCGGCATCGAGGGCGCCCAGGGCATGGCCGCCACCTTCCCGGTCGGCGGCTCGAAGGGCGACTACTTCAGCGTCAACGGGCTCAGCCCGATCCAGCGCGTCGGCGCCGACGGCAAGCAGCTCTGGTCGCGTGACGCCACGTCCCTGGACACGGACTGGCAGATCACCCCGTCCCCGCGCGGCAGCAAGGAGCCCTACCCGCCCGCCGTGGTGATGGGCTTCAACGCGATCAGCCCGTTCGCCATGGCCAGTGACGACGGTGTCACCACCGGCGACCTGACGGGCGACGGCGTGGACGACATCGTCTTCACCGCCGAAAACGGCGTACTGCCCTACCGCCCGTTCACCTCCCCCGGCTCCTCGCTGCCCAACGGCACCTTCGTCACGGTCCTGGACGGCGCCACCGGCAAGACACTGTGGTCGAAGCTCTACGCGGCCGCCTACAACGTCAAACTGGTCGGCAAGACACTGGTGATCGCGGACTCCGCGTTCTCCAACATGAACTCCCCGGCCGGCTCCAAGGCCACCCTGACCGGCATCCGCTTCGACTTCGCCGACGGCAAGCTCACCCCGAAGCAGACCTGGACGCACGAAGCAGAGCTCTACAACGGCGTCCAGTGGGGCTCGCTCCAGCCGCTGGGCGACGGGCTGATCGCCGCATCCTGGAACCAGGACCGCGACTACGCCACCGACCAGAACCCCAGCGGCCACACCCTGGTGATCGACACCGAGGACGGCAGCGTCAAGTGGGAGCAGACCGGGAGCCTCTACGTACGGCAGCTGCGCCTGGACGCCAAGCGTGACCGCGTCGTGGCGCTGGAGCAGTCGGACTACACCGAGGGCGTGAAGTACGAGATCGCCGCGTACGACATCGCCGACGGCACCCGGACCACCCTCACCGAGCGGATCAACGCGCTTCCCCTCGCACTGGAGATCGGTGACATTCAGGGCAGCGCCAAGCCGGAGTACACGGTCAGCGAGTCGACGCTCTCCGAATCCCCGTACAGCCCGGTTCCCGACATGAACACCAACAGCGTCCGCGCGCTCGACGGCGACGACGCGAGCCTGCTCTGGGCGCGCACCGTCAAGCGGACGGGCGACGAGGGCGACGTCGCCGCCGCCTGGGGCCTGAAGGCGGTCGACGGCAAGATCGTCGCCTCCTACCTGGACGACACGGACTTGCAGGCCGCCGAGAACCGCTACGGCTCCCACTACGCCAAGATCTCCGTCCTGAGCGGTACCAAGGGTGCCGTGAAGTGGGAGAAGAGCGGCGTCATCGGCTCGCCGTTGTACACCGAGCCGTTCAAGGACGGCTCGTGGCGGATACGGACCGTCGACACCGACCAGAACGTACGCGTCTACAACGTCGGCAACGGCGCGCAGAAGGCCGTGCAGCCGCTGGAAGGCGTCCCCACCACCGCCGCCACCACGGACATCAACGGCGACAGGAAGAACGACGTCGTCCTCGGCGGCTCGTCCAACGGCCTGTTCGCCTACGACGGCACGTCGATGGTGTCCGGTCAGCCGAAGCGGCTGTGGTCGGCGACGCTGCCCGGCCGCGTGGTCCAGGTCATCAAGGCCGACACCACCGGCGACGGACGCGACGAGCTGATCGTCGCCGCGAGTACGGCGACCGCCATCGTCGACGCCCGCACCGGCAAGGTCCGCACCGTCATCGAGGCGGGCGCCGGCGAGTACGTCCGTAACGTCGTGGCTTCCGACCTCGACGGCGACGGCGTCGCCGAGGTCACCGTGGCGACCGACAAGGTCCGCGCCTACGAGGGCAACGGCTCCCTGAAGTGGGAGTACACGGTCCCGGCGGAGATCGGCACCCCGGCGTTCGCCGACCTGTCGGCCGCCGACGGCAAGATCTACGCCCAGTACCAGTCCCGCGGCCAGGGCCCCACCGCTCCGGTCGCTGTGGGCGGCGTCGCGCTGAACGGCAAGGACGGCTCGGCCGCCTGGTCGTTCACCCCGAAGGCACCCAGCACCAGCCAGGGCGACGTCCTCGGCATGCCGCTGCGCGCCGGCACGTTCGCCTCGTCCGGCATCCCGTACGCCGACGGTCACGCGGTGGTCTTCACCTACGTGGTGCGCGGCAACTCGGAGCAGCTGCCGCCCAACCAGCTGACCAACATGGTCCAGATCCGCGACGGCCGCACCGGCGAACTGCTGCACGAGGCCGAGGCGGGCGGCTACGCCACCCTGGCCAACTGGACGACGGGCCCCGAGGGCCTGGTGGAGAACAGCCTCGCCTCGCTCCGCACCTACGGCGCGGATGGCGTGGACGGCCACGCCCGTGCCATCGCCGAGATCCGCAGCGGCTCCTTCGCCACGGGCCCCGACGGCGCCCGCATCCTCGTCCGCAGCGGCGAGACGTTCGTCGCGCTCTTCAGGCCCGAGGTGCTGAAGGCCGACGTCGAGCCGTACCAGTTGGCCGTCACCGGCTTCAACGCCTGGGGAGCCCGCGAGCACTTCGTGGCCGACCTCGACGGCGACGGCAAGGACGAGATCGTCACCCTGCCCTTCGACGCCTACGGCACCGACCGCACGGCGGGCCTCGTCGGCAACGAGGTCTCGGGCTCCTACACCGCCATCCGTTCGGCCATCACCCTGACCATCGACAACGCCTGACATCCCGCACCCTCTGAGCCGGCGTTTCCCGCACCAGTGCGGGGACGCCGGCTCACGCGTTTCCCGCAAGCCCAGTTGGCGTGTGCCGGCATGTAACGCACCAGTAATGGCAACGACATACGGTTCCGGAGATCCCTACGCCTCGCCCGGCTTCTCTGGGGTGGTACTGGGGAACCGCCGACCGGCGGAATTTCAGAGAGGGCGAGGCGTAGGGATCGCCCCTGGGTGGCGACGTCGGCGGTCGGCCGCTCCGCTCAGCCCGCCGAAGCGTCGCGTGTCGCCTCGCGTGCCTCGGCGAGGGCGCGCTGCCTGATGCCGACGAACAACCGCATCCTGGTGGCGGCCATGACGTCATCCCGACCGACGGTCCGCCTGGCCCCGCTGCGGACGGACAGGGCCCGGAGGGATTCGTCGAGCGCGAGGGGCGGAGCCGGTTCGCCGCCCGGCATCACTGAGGCGACCGTACCGAAACGCTTGACCCCGTCCTCGCGGACGACCATCACCGCGTCCCGGGCGAGGTCCGTCAGGAACGTGCTCGCGATCCCGTCCAGGTCGCGGACCATCGCCGGGACGGCCGACACCCCCTGGCTACGCAGCAGCTTCCTGACCCCGGCCTCGAACCGGTGGGAGCCGGCCACAGCGCTCGGTCTGCGCGACCTGCTGCGCTTGGGAGGGGTCACGATGACACCCTCGGCGTCGCGCACGACACCCATCCGCTCCTTGAACGTCGAGCTGTATCCGAACCACGTGCCCCCCACGTCGAGTTCGACGTCCCGGTCGATCGCCGAGATCAGGTCCGTGGGAAGCAGTCTCGTTCGGTTCTCCTCTGCCGCCGCCCTCCTCGCGGCGTCGATGATCTCCGTCAGCACGGTCCGCGTCACCGACGCGGCTGCTATCGCGGCCGGCCGGGAGACGTGCATCGGGGTCAGGTCCCTGAACACTGCTTTGGCGAGAGAAGGCGTGAACGGTGAGACGTCCGCCCGGTCGATGGTCTTCCCGTAAGCGTTCACGGCATCAGCCCGGGGCGGGGTGGTAACGGTGGCGTTCATAGGAGGGATGCTGCCAGTGATGTCTGACAACTGGGTCCGTGCGAGGTACCGGTGGAGGTCACGGTGTACCCGGCAGGTCGGCTGGAGATAGCCGACCTGCCGGAGCATCGCCTGCTGGAACTGGAACTGGAACTGGAACTGGAGCCGGCCGCCGCCGAAGTCCAGCAGACGGCCGGGCAACTGCTGACCGGGAATCGGCTCACTGGATCAGCTCGATGTGCGGGTGGTCCGGGGATACCGGGCAGACGTGCAGTTGCAGGCCGTAGCCTCCGGCGAGGCCGAGCATGGTCGGGTTGTGCGGTTCAGGATGGGTGGTGGATGACAGCGAGCGGGCACGGTCCTCGTGGGGAATCCAGTCGGGATAGTTCGAGTTCCATTCCTCTGAGGCGATGGTCAGCAGCGGATCCATTTCGGTGCCGCATGAGGGACAGAGCCGGGGCCGGGGATCGGTGAGGTCCCAACGGGTCCATCCACCGACCTTCCAGCCGGGAGCGACGGACAGCCTGCCTGTGTAGAACTCATTGTAAAAATCCTTCGAGTAGGGCCTGTCAGAGCTGTCCAGGGGGTAGGGCGTGTCAGAGCTGCCCAGAACGGCGCCGGCTTCCTGCCATCTGCGCCAGTCCTCCAGCTGTTGCTGGAGCCCTTTGCCCAGTTCCATGATGTTGGGGTACTCGGTGATCTGCTCCGGTGCCAGCAGGCACGGCTCCGGCAGGTAGCCGGGGAACTGGATCGCGGGCGGTTCGGGGGGTGTGTCGAGGATGTCGGTGACTGTGTCGGCGGACCGCCAGAACAGCGCGGTCTCGGGATGCGCGAGGTGGTCGAAGGGGCACCACAGCACTTGAAGCAGATCTGCCTCGGCCTGCCCGGGCGGGCACAGCATGGGGACGTCGCGTACGTACAACTGGGCCACGGGCAGCAGGGGTATCGGGCCCTCGGGCCATGGGCGGCCGGTCTGGATCCGCTCAGCGATCGCCGTTCCGCGGGCGTGTACCGGGTCCTCGGGGGCTCGCCACCCGGCCGGTTTGCCACCGCCGCCTGTATGCGTCGCTGCTGCCGCACGTCCTCCGGCGAATGGATCGCGTTGAGCCCGTCCCACTTGTGCGGTCCGTCGCAGTGCGGCCACGGCTCGTCGGCGGGCCACAGCAGCGGCCCGCCGACTGAACTCTCGTACGGTGTGGGCGACCCGGGGCGGGGATGCAGCCGGGTCGCCGTGCGTGCCAGCGGGGTCAGTTGCGGGGCGACCGCGGTGACGTCGACCGGGCGGGGCGGGGTGGTACGGGTACGGAGTGCAGCGTCAACACTCATGGCCCGCTCGGCGCACACCGACCGGATCTCGTCCAGCAGGCCGGGGTAGTGCTCGCCGTATGTGTTCAGGGCATGCCATACCGCGTCCAGTGCAGCCGTGAGCGGTGCGGGCTTGGCAGCGGCGAGCACGGCGGGAAGAGCGAAGTGCGGCTGCGAGATCAGGCCCCGGGTCTGTGGCGTAGCGGCAGGGTGCACCGTCACGAAGGCCTTGTTCGTTGTGTCGGCGGACGGTGGCGGGACGTACGGAGGCCGCTGCGGAGGTATCGCCCCGAGCACCGACGTGTCCGGTACCCGAGGGTCGGAGCGCAGGGCCTCCCGCATCCGGGCCGGGTTGTCGAACGGCGCCGGCAGAGGGTGTCCCTCCGCCAATTCCGAGAGCGCCCGGGCCACCCACGGCACATCGGTCAGGCCTGCGGCCTCGCACGCACGCCGCGCGGCCAGCAATGCCACTGCACGCTGGACCTCGGGACCCACGACATCGAGGGCGTGCACCAGGTCGCTGTCGAAGCGGAGCAGACCCAGGACGTTGCTCTCACGGGCACGACGCAGCCGCTCACTCGGCAGCCGTCCACCCCACTCCCATTCCTCGTGGTGCAGGCGCCGCCCCTCGGCGGCTTGTTCGGCCCGCTCCTCGGCGGCCCGTTGGAACACCTGGCGAGTCAGACGGCCGGCCTCGGCGAGCTGTTCGGGCGTGCGCGCCGTCGCGCGAGCGTACATGTGCAGGTCCCCGGCCATCCGCGAGGTGTGGCGGATGACCTCGTCCGGGCGGGGTGGGGCAGGCCAGAACTGCAGGAGGTAACTGTCCGCCTGCGGCTCCCCGGCACCTCTGGTGGAGAGCTCCCTTCCCTCGTCCATTCCCCGGGCGCAGTACCGGACCCGGTAGTCGGTCCGAGCGAGACCCAGGTCCCATGCGGCCTCGGCGTCCCCCTGTACCAGCCGTGTGCGTTCCGACGCGGGGCGGTAGGACACCTCCATCACGTCATCCCAGACCGGGTCCAGCGCAGGTGCCGTTTCGTGGACTTCCACGACAAAGCCGACGTCGCCCGCGTACAGCCCGGTGGACAGGACGATCACACCTGGTGCCGCAGCGCCGCACAGCCCCCCGATCTGGTGGGTGAGCGCCTTGGCGAGGTCAGGTCTGACGCCGCCAGGATCGCTCTCGACGTAGATCTGGCGATCGTGGACGCACACCTCACCTGCGACCGGCCTATGCACAGCACTCCCCTCGTCGAGCACGGCTCAAAGCCTCTGCCAGGCAGGCCGTCACGTGCCCAGCATCATGCCGCAGGCCACTGACAACACTGCCGACCCCGTCTCGGGCGGCAGGCACCGACCGCGAGCAGATGCCCCCGCGAAAGCCCCAGTCGGCGAACGCCCCCGTACGGGGCCCGGCTTCGAGGTGAGTACACGTACTCATGGCTGTGGCGGCGCGCGACTCTACGTTGACGACATGCCTCGAATAGCGCACGCCGCAGCCACCCTCGCTCTGGGCGCACTCACTCTCACCGCCTGCTCCAGCACGCCCCAGGCCGCCGCCATGAAGACCGACAGGGTCGCCCCGGCGTCCGAGGGCGAGGGCTCCGGCGAACCGGTGGTCGATTTCATGAGGCTGTCCCTCGGGCTTACCGCCGACTGCCCGCCGCTGGACGACAGCAAGACCGACAAGGTCCTCGGCCCCGGCGAGATCCCCACCGTTCCCGAAGAAGACCCCTCCATCAAGCCCACGGGTGATCCCGGCGACCGCCTTCCCGTGCCCGCCGATCCGCCCGTCACCGAGGACTCCGCGCCGCCCGTGCCCGACGGGAGCCTTCTGGAGCCGGTCCCGCTCACCAAGCCCGAGATCTGCTACGCGGACAAGTTCGCCGCGCACGTCACCACCGCCCTCAAGGGCACGGGCGAGGACGCCGCCGAGGTGCGGACCGCACTCAACCGTGCCGGATACCCGGACGAGTTGATCGTGAACATGAAGTCCGAGGGCGGCTCCCCCCGCGTGCGGCTCGACCTGCGCGAATGGGACACCCATGTCGCCCTCCAGGTGGTGCACCACGGCACCGAGGGCACCGTCGCGGAGAAGTTCGGCGCACAGCCCACCGCGCCTCTCGCGGGCGTCCGGTACGTCCCGGAGGGGTGACCCCGCAGGAGGCCCCGCCCCGAGGCCGCTGCGTGTGCGCTTCTCAGGGGCGCAAGGCCTCAAGTTCGGCCGCGCGACGGAGATCCTTGGGGCGGCCGAGGGCGTGCCGCATACGGATCAGGTCGTCCAACTCGACGTACTGGATGTCGAACCCAGCCGGGTCACAGGTGCGCAGGGCCCGGGCGAGGCAGGGCGTGACATCCATGTCGCCCCAGGGAAGGGCGGGCGTGCACAGGTCGCCGCTGACACCGGTCACCTGGTAGGCCACCTGCGGCCGGTCCAGCTCGGGCAGCGCCGTGCAGCCTGTGGCGGCCAGGGCCTCATGCAGGGCCCGGAGAAGGGGCAGTGGGGCGAAGCCGAGCGCACCGTCTGTGGAGCGCTGCGGTCTCGTTCACCGGCCCATTCAACCGCAGCTGTTCAGCGGGTACGTGTCCGTGGCCCCTGCGCACTCGTCGCAGCTGCCCGGCTCCGGAGCCCTGAACGCCCGGTCGCAGCCGTCGCAGTTCTGCATCGGCACCGGGCGGAACGCGGCAGGCAGGGAGCGCCCGGACGGCAGGGAGACCGTGAGCCGGTGCCTCACCAGCTGTGCCGGGAACCGTACGGGCCTGGGCAGGTCCGCGGTGAGCGCTTTGCGTACGGCGGCGGGCGAGGCGTCGCGCTCGAACCATGCCGCCACACCGGGAGCGAGGAAGTCGATCTGCTCCTCGGTCAGGACGAGTTCGGCGTCCTGGTTCTGTAGCCCGACGAGGAGGAGCGCGGCAGCCTGGAGCAGCTGCGGCCGGGGATTGACCGGCTGGGGCAGCGGTGGGCGCGGGGGCTTCTTGGCGGTGGGCGCGGGGACGCGGGGGAGGGGCGCGGGGTGCGCCGGGGACGGCGCGGGGGTGGGCTCGGGTGCCGGTGCCGGTGCCGGTGCCGGTGCCGGGGCCGGGCGGGGCTTGCGCGGCTTGACCGTCTGCGTCTGCGTCTGCGCCTTGGCGAGGGCGGCAGGGTCCGGGTGGTTGTACGAGACGGTGCGCGTGTAGACCTTCCCCTCCGGCGAGCGCACCCGGGTGCGCTTCAAGTAGCCGTGCTGCTCCAGCTCCCGCAGGGCCCCGGCGATGCGGTGCTCGCTGTCGGCGGGCAGGCGGGCGGCGAGGGTCTTGATGCCGATCTTGGCGCCGGGCGGCAGCGACTGGATGTGGAGGGCCAGGCCCCGGGCGGCGAGGGAGAGTTCGGGGTGCTGACTGAGGTGATTGCCCACGACGGTGAAGCGTTCGGTGTGGCGGACGTTGACATGTTCGACGCCAGAGGGCGGGACATAGGGGGCCGCGATAACCTGCGAGGTAGCCATCAGGAAGGGGTTCACTTCCGTGTTGGTCAGGCCCCCGCTCGGGATTGTCGTCCCGGCGGGGGCCGTCAGAGGTCTGAAGTTTGGTGCGGCGAGCATATGCCACGCAACCGGGGGCAAATCCAGCTCAGTTGGCGAACCTCACCCGTGCGGGTGACGAGGACGCCGGGCGGGTTGGGTGGGTATTCAGTTCTCTTCCAAGAGCCTTTAAAAGCCTTTACGTCGCGGCGCACCGGGACGCGGAAATCCACGATGTGGGTACCGCGTCGTGGATTCCCGCGACCCGGTGGCGCACGATCCGGGGGCAGGCCCGGCAGGCCCGGCAGGCCCGGCAGGCCCGGCAGGCGTACTGGGCAGCCAGGGCGTGACGGGTCACTCAGGGGCCGACGTACTCGTACACGCCCCCGTGGGGGTGGCGGAGCACCGCGCGATGGCCGTTGGGGGTGGGCTGGGCCGGTCTCAGCACGGCGGCCCCGGCCGTTACGGCTTCGTCGACTGCCGCCTCCAGGTCGACGACCGCCAGAGTCGCCGCGACTCCGGCGATCTGTTGCACCGCCTCGTCGGGCCCGCTGAACAGCAGGAAGGGGCCGATGGCAGCCAGAGTCACCCCGGCGAAGGCGAAGCGGGCGGCCGTCAGGCCAGTCAACTTCTCGTAGAAGGGGATGGCTGCATCCAGGTCGTCAACACGCTGGCGCGCAATTACGGAGTCGATGTTCATGGTCGCTGGGGGCTCCTTGGAGTGTGCCGGGTGTCCGGATGGCCGGGTGAGTTCGCGGCGGCGCTAATGGCCACTGCCGGCCAGAAGTTGACGCGCATACAGGCCACGCAGATCCTCGGAGATCCTGCGCCGCCACGGGCGGCTGACGACCGCATGGGTGAGTCGACGGGATGTACGAGGCGCAGCCATGACCGTCTCCGCGATTCGGCGGGCCCGGTCCATCAGCTGTTCCCTCGGGAGCACCTCGTTGACCAGCCCCCATCGCAGCGCGGTCGCGGAGTCGATCCCCTTGCCCGTGTAGGCGAGGTGGGCGGCACGCTTGGTGCCGATCAGCTCCTCCAGCGCCAGGTGCATGCCGTCGCCGGGCACCGAACCTGCGGCGAAGTTCCCGTCCGCGATCACCACGTCGTCGGCGCACAGGGTGATGTCGCACATCAAGGCCAGTTCCTGTCGCGGTCCGGGCCCGTTCAGGACACCGATGGTCGGTACGTCGACGTGGAGAACCAGGCCCTCAAGCAGCCGTACCCCGTCTGCGTACTGCTCGTACAGCATGTCGCTGGACCACTGCGACAACGGTTGCGCGAACGACCGGTGGTCCACCCCGGCCATCCAGTGTCCGTCCGTGCCCGTGATGATCACGACCTCGTTGTCCGGGTCCGCGCCGGCCTCCGTGAGCACGCGCCCCCAGGCGTTCAGCAGCGCACGCGAAAGGACGGCCGATCGGCCCGCAGTGTGCATACGGATCTCGATGACTCCCGCGTCCCGTTGGATGGCGAAGTGCTCGGAGAAAGCGGTGGCATACCGATCCAGCGACGGGCGTTCCACGAAGCCGCCGACAAGCTTGTCGCGATCACCAAGGGCATCGGGCATCGGGCATCGAACCTTTCGATCGGCAGGAGCCTGGCGCCTCACCATGCCACAGTAAACGGGGTCAGACCCCATTTAGTGAGAAGACGGGAACGAATGCAGCCAGACGACGAGGTGCGCGCGGGTGCCGATCGGCACGTGCGTGCCGATGCCCGGATCAGCCGCGAGCGGATCATGGCATCAGCCGGTCAACTCTTCGCGCAGGAAGGTGTGTTGGTTTCGCTGGAGCGGATTGCCGGGCATGCGGGCGTCGGCTCGGCGACGCTGCACCGCCACTTCCGGGGGAGACACGCACTTGCCGCTGCGGTGATGGACGAGCGGGTCGGGGCCCTCTGCGCGCGAGCACGTGGGCTCTCGGACGAGTTCGGACCAGGGCGGGCCCTTGACCTGTGGATG
Organism: Streptomyces sp. NPDC048211; assembly: GCF_043202315.1. Classification (NCBI taxonomy): domain Bacteria; kingdom Bacillati; phylum Actinomycetota; class Actinomycetes; order Kitasatosporales; family Streptomycetaceae; genus Streptomyces; species Streptomyces sp. NPDC048211. The sequence continues at coordinate 335,224 of NZ_JBIDAD010000008.1, read as the reverse complement.
CGGGAAGTCGTGGAGCACAACTGCACGTTCCGTGGCCTTGCCGCGCTGCTCTCCGAGGAGCCGGCCGAGTCCGGGACACACGTGGAGGCCCGTCACGACGAGGTGCGTGCGGCGGGCGGGGAGCTCCTGCGACAGGCACAGCAGGAGGGCGCGGCCCGGAGCGATCTCACGATCTCGGATCTGCTCACCCTGGCCAACGGCATCGCGGTAGCCACCGAGGGTGCCCGGGAACGGGCGAAACAGATCGGTCACCTGCTCGATGTCGTGGTGACCGGCGTGCGGCCCCGCGGAGAGCCGGACCCGTACGAAAAGCCGTCCGGTGGCGGCCGGGGCCTCCGCGGGGAATGATCAATCCGCCGATGCGGTGGCATGCCGGACGGGAGTTGGCCGCGCAGCGCACCCCGCCGGCGCTTTCAGGGCGCTCCGGTGTCCCGGGCCGGCCCCGGGATCAGCCCCGGCAGGCGTAGGCGACGAAGGCGGACCAGGCAGCGGGGGCCACGTCGACGTGGGGGGCCTGGAGATTCAAGGTGAACGTGCCGTCGAGGGCGGGGTGTTCCTCGCGGTCGGTCAGGGCGTCGACGCGGAGGCGGGCCACGGCCTGCACCTGGTCGAGGCGCTGGCGGCGAAGTGGGGCGTGGCCGAGCGCGTGGTCGGGAAGACGGTGTGGGCGGAATGCCGCGCGGGCGTTGCGCGCCGTAGACCGTGGGAACCCCAGGTCTACGGAGCGGAGTTGGGAGAGGTTTGTTACGCGCACGGCCCGGCAATGCCCGGTCACCGCTGCCTGTGGCCGCCCCTTCCTCTCCCCACTCCGCCAGCGTGCCGCCGCGCCGAGGCGGTCGGGTGTGGTCAGTTGCTGATGGCCGGGGCGTCGCGCACGTACGTCTCGTCGGTCACTTGGCTGAGGAGGAAGGCCGCCATGTCGGCGCGGCCGAGGGAGAGGTCCACGACCCCGTGTCCGTAGTGCCCGACCTTGATGTCTCCGGTGGCGGGCTTGTCGTTGAGCTTGGCCACGCGGACCAGCGTCCAGTCCAGCTTGCTGGCGCGTACCGCCTCCGCCGCTGAGCGCACTTCGGCGTACGGGCGGGGCGCGGCGGTCCTGACCATGCGGACGAGGGCTTTGAACTTGAGGTCCGGCCGGTCGGCCGGGTCCGGCACGCTGCACGTGGACACGACCACGAACCGTTTGACGCCGGCGGTTTCCATGGCGGCGATGATCCTGCGGGTCGCGGCGCTCTCGGAGCCGACGCCCTCGATGACGGCGTCGGCGGTGCGTACGGCTTCGAGGATCGCCTCGTCGTCGTCGAGCTGTCCGGCGACGACGGTGAGGTCCGGGTGGGTGAGGCGGAGCTTGGCGGGGGTGCGGGCGTAGGCGGTGACCGCGTGGCCCGCGTCGAGGGCCTGCTGGACCAGCAGCTGCCCCATGCGTCCGGTCGCGCCGAAGATCGTGATTCTCATGGCGGGTGACACCTTCCTCACGACAAACCACTAAAGAAAATTTACCAGTGAAGATAGCACGCGTCCTAGACTGGGCGGCATCATGGATCAGACGGAGGACCCCCAGACCGCGCGCTGCATGCAGATCCTGTCGGTCGTCGGTGACCTGTGGACGCTGGCGATCGTGATGACGCTGCAGAAGTCGGAGATGCGCTTCAACGAACTTCAGCGGGCCGTCCCGAAGGTCAACGCGGTGACCCTCACCAATCGCCTGCGCAAGCTGGAGGAGGCCGGCATCGTCAGCCGGGTCGCCGAGTCGATGAGCAAGCAGTCGACGGTGTACGACCTCACTCCCCTCGGCCGCAAACTGCTGCCGATCGTCGATGCGGTGCGTACGGTCGCGCTCGACCTGGAGCGTTCGGGAGAGGCCCCCTGAGCCAGGGGACGCAGGGGCGCGCAGGCGCCCGCCCCTGACCGGTTCCGGGCCTGCGGTCCCCTGCCCCCTGCCCCCAGGGCCTGCGTCATACTGAGGCGCTGATGCACAGGGGGAGGCGTACGGCGCATGGGGTACGGGGCGGACGGCGGGGGCCTGCCGGAGAGTGTCGGCGGCTACGCCGTGGAGCGGGAGCTGGGCGCCGGCGGGATGGGCGTCGTCTATCTGGCGCGCTCGCGCGGCGGGCGTGCGGTGGCCGTGAAGGTGGCGCGCTCGGAGCTCGCGACCGACCCGCACTTCCGGGAGCGGTTCCGCGCCGAGGTCGAGGCCGCGCGCCGCGTCGGCGGCTTCCACACGGCGCAGGTGGTGGACGCTGACCCGGATGCGGCGGCGCCCTGGCTGGCCACGGCTTACGTTCCCGGGCCCACGCTCTCCGCGCTGGTCGAAGCCGAGGGGCCGATGGGCGAGGCGCGGCTACGGCAGCTGGGCGCGGCCCTTGCCGAAGCGCTGGCGGCGATCCACCGCTGCGGCCTGGTGCACCGTGATCTGAAGCCGGGGAACATCATCATGGCCTCGGACGGGCCACGGGTCCTGGACTTCGGTATCGCGCGGGCGCTGGAGTCGACCCGTCTGACGGCCACCGGCATGGCCTTCGGCACGCCGGGGTTCCTGGCGCCCGAGCAGGCGCAGGGGCAGGAAGTCGGGGGCGCGGCCGATGTGTTCGCGCTCGGCGCGGTGCTCGTCGCGGCGGCGGGCGGCAGCGCGTTCGGGGCGGGTACGCCGATGGGGCTGATGTATCGGTCGGTGCACGAGACGCCGGACCTGGCCGCGCTGCCTGAGGGGCTGCGGCCGGTCGTCGCGTCGTGCCTGGCCAAGGAGCCGGGGCAACGGCCCACACCCGAAGGCCTGTTGGACCTGTTCGTGCCGAGTGGCGCGGCGCACCCCCCGACGATGGCGGTACCCCCGCCGCCCTCCTACGCACCGTCCAACGCCACTCCGATGCAGTGGGACCGGTCGCCGACCGGTGACACCCCCGGCTTCGGCCCCGCTCCCGGCTTCGGCCCCGCTCCCGGGGCAGGGTTCGCCCCCGGCCCCGGTTTCGGACCCGGGTTCGCCCCCGCGTTCGCCGCCGCGTTCTCTCCTGGAGGGCATGTGGCGCCCGGTCCCGGGAACGACCTCGACTTCCTCGCGGTTGCCCCGGACAGTCACCTTCTGATCGACTCCGTGGGCGTCGAGTTCGGCACGGCGGCCGGTGATGTGCAGTTCACCTGGGCCCAGATCAGCACGGTCGAGTACGCGGCCTGGGGCCCGAAACACCTCAGCGTCACGGTCAGGTTCCACGACGGTACCGCGTATCCGTGCCTGATCGCCGCTCGTAAGCGGGCCCGTCTCCAGGAATGGCTGGAGGACCTGCCGCTGATCCTGGAGGTCTTCGGATAGCGGCCCAAGTACAGCGTGTTCCGCGTTCCGTTGGTGCGGAATCGCGGGTGTCCCCGGGCTGTCTCACGGCAGCGCGGGGTGGGTGGACGGGTGTGTACGTACCAACAGTGGGGTGGGGAAATGAGCTTGACCGGCAGTGATCGTCTGGAGATCCACGAGGTGATCGCACTTCATGGTCATCTGTGCGACGCGGGCGCCTATGAGCGGTTCGACGAGGTGTTCACCGCCGACCTCGTGGTGGACGCCTCCGCTCTCGGTCTCGCCCCCCTGCCGGCCCCCGGCCTCTCCGGTCGACGCCTCGACCTCTACATCGCGGCAGCGCACCGTCACGGCTCCGACGGCCCGCTCGCCCACCACGTCACCAATGTGATCGCGCGCGAGGACGGCGAGGGGGCCCGGGCGTGGTCGAAGGGCATCGCCCTGAACCAGGACGGGTCGGTGGCGAGCTTCACCTATGAGGATCAGCTCGTGCGGACCGGTCGGGGCTGGCGCATCCGGCACCGGAAGGTTTCCGTGCGGCGGGAGGCCGGGCGGGGTGTGGAGCCTCTCGTCCTGCCCGACTGAACGGGGCGGAGACCGAGGAGGCGGGCCGCGGCGGGCGTGGGGACGGGCGATGAGTGACGACTACCTGACGGTGATTCCGGCCGATCCGTACTGGCAGCCCAGCAGGGATGCGGCGGATCGTGCTGCCGTGGTGCTGTCCGGGATGCTTCCGGACGAGGACGCCCGACGCGGCCTGGAAGCCAAGTGGCACGACAGCGTCGAGGTGGTCCACTGCTTCGCCAACCTGGAGAGGGTCTCCTGCCCGCGGTGCGGTGCGGAGTGCGCACTCGGCTGGTGGGGCGATGCCGTCTCGAAGTGCTACGACGAGGGCTTTCCCACGCTCATGGTGACCGTCCCCTGTTGCGATGTCGAGACGTCGCTCAACGATCTGGTGTACGACTGGCCGATGGGGTTCGCGCGGTTCAGGATCGAGGTTCTGTATCCGAACCGGGCGTGGCTGACCGACGGGGAGCTGGACTCTCTGGCGGGGGCGCTCGGACATCCCCTGCGACAGATCCTCATTCATATCTAAGGGCTGTCCCAGCGGGAGCGTGTCCCATCGCGTCCCGGCGCGTCGGCAGCCGGACAGGACACCCGTGACCCGGGGAGCCGTCCCGGGCGCAGCACAATCGTGTTGACCGCCCCGGCGGTCAGTGCTTGAGTCGGCGCGTGGACAGCATTCCCGCCAATCGGCGGTTCTGGAACCGGATCAGCGGCGGCTACCAGCACAGACACGACCCGCAGATCGGCGCGGCGCCCCGGCTGTGGGGTACGTACGCCATTGCCGACACGCACCTGAACGCCCTGGGCGACGTCACCGGCAAGCGTGTCCTCGAACTCGGCTGCGGCGCAGGCCAGTGGTCCAGGGTGCTCGCGGCGGAGGGCGCCGACGTGGTCGGGCTCGACCTGTCCGAAGCCCAGCTCGCCGCGGCAGCCGGCGCGATGGGAGGGGCCCGCTACCCGCTGGTGCAAGGCGCCGCCGAACACCTCCCGTTCGCCGCCGACAGCTTCGACCTGGTCTTCTGTGACTACGGCGGGCTCAGCTGGGCGCCCCCGCACCTGGCGGTCCCGGAGGCCGCACGCATCCTGCGCCACGGTGGGCGCCTGGTGTTCAACGTCGCCAGCCCCTGGTTCGAGGCCTGCTACGACGAAGCCGCCGGCCGTGCGACCACGACGCTGCACCAGGACTACTTCGGTCTGGACGCCATCGCCGAAGGTGAGGACGCGGTCAGCTATCAGCTCACCTACGGCGGCTGGATCAAGGTCCTGCGCGGTGCCGGTCTCGTCATCGACGACCTCATCGAGCCGCGGCCCGAACCCGCGGCAGCCAACGGCTACAACCAGACCGATCCGCCCGACTGGGCACACCGCTGGCCGGCGGAAATGCTCTGGGTCACCCACAAACCGTAAGCACTGCCGCTCGCGCGTCCTCGGTGCCGCGCCGGAAGGGTTCGGTCAGGGCTGGTACGAGGTCGGGCGGGCGGGTTGGGGGCGTCGGAGCCGGGCGCTGCTAGCTTGCGGCGATGGATCTCTTCTCCCGCTCATGGACAGCGCTGCGCGCAGCGGTCGCCGAAGTCCCGGACGAGGACTTCGCCCGCCCTTCCGGCTGCACCGGCTGGCTCGTACGAGACCTGGTGTGTCACCTGGTCATCGACGCCCAGGACGTCCTGATCACCCTCGCCACGCCCGCCTCTTCGGAGCCGACCCGGGACGCGGTGACCTATTGGGAGGTCTCCGGCACGCCGCCGACCGGTGACGACCCGCTCGACGCGCTGACCGTGCGTCTCGCGGCGGCGTACGAGGAGCCGTGGCTGCTCAAGTTCCATCTGGACGACGTGGGTTCGGCCGCAAGCCGGGCTGCCGGTCTCGCGGATCCCGCGGCCCGGGTCGGCACCCGCGACGAGGTGTTCACGGTCGCCGAGTACCTCACCACGTACGTCCTGGAGTGGACGCTGCACCACCTCGACCTGATCGCGCACCTCCCGGACGCGGTGGACCCGCCGCCGGACGGCCTCGCCCGCTCGCGTGCGCTCCTGGAGTCGATCGCCGGGGCGGCGTTCCCCGCCTCGCTCTCCGACCGGGATGCCTTGCTCATCGGCACCGGGCGACGGGCCCCGACCGAGGCGGAGACGGCCGAAATCGGCGTCCTGGCCGCGCGCCTGCCGCTCTTCCTCGGCTGACGGGCCCCGCGTGTCCGGGGGCGGAGGTCAACCGACGCGACCCGCGTGAATCACGATCACGGTGACTCGTGCGTCCCGGATCTCTTACATCACGCGGTAGCGGCCGCCGCGGACCCGTCGCAGTGTGGGGGAGCTTCGCTGTTCTGTACGGGAATCTCGGCTGAGTATATTCGCTACCACCGTTGCGTAATGACTCGTTCGGCGCTACCTTCGTTTTACGAAACGGTCGTAGCGATAAGGGGTGGGTCCGTGGAACCGGCAGTCCGGCGCGGTCGGCCGCGCAGTGAGGCGGCGGACGTCCGCATCACCGGCGCGGCCCTGGAGCTGCTGCTCGCACGCGGCTACGACGCCTTCTCGGTCGACGAAGTGGCGGTGAAGGCCGGGGTCGCCAAGACCACCCTGTACCGGCGATGGCCCACCAAGGACCACCTCGTCGTCGCAGTCGTGGCGCGGATGCAGGACGAGGTCTCCGTCGAGTACCGGGGCGACGTGCGCGCCGATCTCACGCGCTACCTAGGAGCGATCCTCGACGGCCTCGACCGGATGCGGCTCGCCGGACGCCCCGCCGCGTCGGGCGACGCGTCCGCCGGGCTCGTCGCCGAGGTCGCCGCCGCCGCCGCGCGTCACGCGGACATCGGCTCCGCCGTGCAGGCCGTGTTCGTCCGGCGCAACGCCTTGGTGCTCCGGCTCATCGAACAGGCAAGGGACGCGGGGGAGTTGCGCGAGGGTGTCGAGCCCGAGGTGCTCTTCGACCAGTTGGCCGGCGCCCTGTACTACCGGCTGCTCATCACGGGCCGTCCTCTCGACACCGCCTATGTCGACCTGCTCGTGACCAGTGCGCTGCGGGGCGCGACCGCCTGAGGCGGGCCGTGCCCCGGATCCCGTAACCCCTGACGAGAGGACGTCCGACGATGGCCACCGCCTTACCGTCCACGCCGACCGATACGCCCCCGACTCCCGCTCCCGCTCCCCGTCGGCGCCGCAGGCGCCGCGTACTCCTCGGAACAGGGGCGGCCCTCGTCGCCCTGCTCGGCGGGTACACGGCGTGGACCAACACCCACCCCGTCCGGCTGACCGCCTCCATCGAGATCGAGGCGTCGTCCGACGAGGTCTGGCAGGTGCTGACCGACCTGTCCGCCTATCCGCGGTGGAACCCGTTCATGACCTCGACGAAGGTGACATCGGAGGGCGGGCGTCTAGAAGAGGGTGCGACCCTGCGCAACGTGATGCACGACCGGACGGGGGACACCGTCTTCACCCCGGAACTCCTGACCGTGGAGCCGGGCCGGGAGCTGCGGTGGCTCGGGAAGATGGGGCCCGGCTGGATCGCTGACGGCGAGCACCGGTTCGTGATCGAGGAGATCGAGGGCGGCCGGGTCCGCCTCACCCAGAGCGAGTCCTTCACCGGGGTCGCCGTGCCATTCGTGGAGGGGCAGTTGAGGGACGCCACGCTCCCGCAGTTCCGTGCGATGAACGAGGCCCTGGCCCGACGGGTCGAGGCGGTGGGGCGTGAGTGACGTGGGCCGGGTACGCGCCCGCTGCCGCTCGTCGGCATCCCGCCGAGCCGTTCAGTACGCGGTCAGCGTCATCTCGAAGGAGTACCGGGACGCGCGGTAGAGGTGCGAGCCGAATTCCACCGGGCGGCCCGCGTCGCCCTGGACCGTACGTTCCATGGTGAGCAGGGTGGCGCCGCGGCCCTCGCCCAGCAGGCGGGCCTCGGCGGCCGTGGCCCGGCGGGCCCCGACGGTCTGGCGGGCGGTGCGCAGGGAGACCCCGGCCCGCCGCAGCAGTTCGTAGAGGCCGTGTGCGGTGAGGTCGTCCTCGGTCAGGGGCAGCAGGTCGGCCGGCAGGTGGTTCTGCATGACGGCTATGGGCTCGTCGTTCGCGTAACGCAGCCTGCGCAGTGCCACGGTGGGTGTGCCGGGCTCGACTCCGAGCGCGGCCGCCACGGGGCCCGCGGCGGGCGCGGTCTGCAGGGACAGCACCTCGGTGCGGGGCCGGCGGTCGGCCCGCTTCAGGTCGTCGAAGAGGCTGGTCAGTTCGACCTGCCTGCGTACCCGGTTGTTGACGACCTGGGTGCCCACCCCGCGCTTGCGGGCGAGGAGCCCCTTGTCGACGAGGTACTGCATGGCCTGACGCATCGTCGGGCGCGAGAGCCCGAACTTGTCCGCCAGGGCGATCTCGTTCTCCAGCCGGGTGCCGGGCGCCAACGTGCCCGATTCGATGAGCTGTTGGAGCTGCTGCGCGACCTGGAAGTACAGCGGCACCGGACTGCTGCGGTCGATGCTTATGAGCCGGGTGATCGATTCCATGGGGACTCCTCGACGCGTGGTGCCGGGCGTTCAGTATGCAGCACCTCGTGACGCCAGCTCAGTACGTATATATGTCAGAACAAATGCTTGACTCGTTGTGAGTGCCGAGGATACAAATCAGGGGCAGGCATCAGACAGGAATCCACTCCTCCTCGAACCGGAGGCATTCGCGCATGCGCATCGGACTCATCGGTACCGGCCGGATCGGCACGTTCCACGCCGAGACCCTGATCGGACTGCCCGCCGTGAAGCGGGTCGTCCTCCATGACGCCGTCGAACGCCAGGCGCACGAACTGGCCGTCAAAATCGGTGCCGAGCACGCCCCCGACCTCGACGGCCTGCTGGACTCCGGCCTGGACGGTGTCGTGGTCGCCGCCCCCACCGCCGCCCACGCGGACCTCGTGCGCGCCGCGGCCGGCGCCGGAGTGCCCGTCTTCTGCGAGAAGCCGATCGCCGACACCCTCGCCGGGACCCGCGCCCTGCTGGCCGAACTCGACGGCACCGGCGTCCCGCTCCAAGTCGGCTTCCAGCGCCGGTTCGACGCCGGCTACACCGCCCTGCGCGACGCCGTCGCCGCCGGTGAGCTGGGCTGGCTGCACACCGTCCGGGCCTGCACCGCGGACCCGGCCCCGCCACCGGCCGGATACCTGCCCGCGTCGGGCGGGATCTTCCGCGACTGCGCGGTCCACGACTTCGACATCGTGCGCTGGGTGACCGGCCGCGAGGTCGTCGAGGTCAGCGCCACCGGCGCCAACCGGGGCGATTCCTGCTTCACCGCCGCCGGGGACGTCGACACCGCGGTCACCGTCCTCACTCTCGACGACGGCACCCTGGTGGCCTGCACCGCCACCCGTTACAACGGCGCCGGTTACGACGTACGGATGGAGGTGGCCGGCTCCCACGGCACCCTGGCCACCGGCCTCGGCCCCCGCGCCCCCCTCCGCTTCGCCGACGGCGGACCGCAGCCCGGATCCGTCTCCCACGACGGTTTCCTCAGCCGCTTCCGCGACGCGTACGTCGCCGAGCTGACCGCCTTCACCGAGGTCGCCGCGGGAGCCCGCCCCAGCCCCTGCACGGGGGACGACGCGCTGGCCGCCCTGCTGGTGGCCGAGGCCGCCGACCGTTCGTGCCGCACCGGCCGTCCCGTACGAGTAGAGGAGACGGGCCGATGATCCGCGTAGCCGGAGCCCCCATCTCCTGGGGTGTGTGCGAAGTCCCCGGCTGGGGACACCAGATGGCCCCGCAGCGGGTGCTGGAGGAGATGGCCGCCGCAGGACTGGCCGCCACCGAGTTCGGGCCCGACGGCTTCCTGCCGCAGGACCCGGACGCCCGCGCCGGACTGCTGGCCGGTCACGGCCTGGCCGCAGTCGGCGGATTCGTCCCCGTGGTCCTCCACGACCCCGGCCGCGACCCGCTGCCCGAGGTCCGGCGCGCCCTGGCCGGATTCGGGTCCGCCCGGACCCTGGTCCTGGCCGCCGCCACCGGGGCCGACGGCTACGACGCCCGCCCGGAACTCTCCGCCCGGGAATGGGACGCCCTGCTGGCCAACCTCGACCGGATCGCCGCCCACGCCGGCGCCGAGGGCGTCACCGCCACCCTGCACCCGCACATCGGCACGATGGTCGAGGGCCCGGACGAGGTCGAACGGGTCCTCACCGGCAGCTCCGTCCCCCTCTGCCTGGACACCGGCCACCTGCTGGCCGGCGGCACCGACCCCGTGGCCCTGGCCCGCCGGGCCGCGGACCGCATCGCCCACGTCCACCTCAAGGACGTCGACGCGGCGCTCGCCGCCCGGGTCCGAGCCGGGGACGTCACGTACACGGAAGCCGTCCGGACCGGCCTCTACCAGCCGCTCGGCCGCGGTGACGTGGACATCTCCGCGATCACCACAGCGCTCGACGCGGCCGGCTACACCGGGTGGTACGTACTCGAACAGGACACCGTGCTCGACGCCGAACCCGCCGTGGGCGAGGGGCCGCTGGCCGATGTCGTGGCGTCCCTGGCCCATCTGACCGAGGTGACGTCGTGACGGCCGCGGGGCCCGCGCCCGAGGTCCTGGTCATGGGGCGGCTCGGGGTGGACCTCTACCCGCTCCAGCAGGGGGTGGGCCTGGCCGACGTCGAGACCTTCGGCAAACACCTGGGCGGCAGCGCCGCGAACGTCTCCGTCGCCGCCGCCCGGCACGGCCGCCGCACCGCCCTGATCAGCCGCACCGGACAGGACCCCTTCGGCGACTACCTCAGAGCCGAGCTGCGCCGTTACGGAGTCGACGCCGCCCGGGTCCCTCCCGTCGCCGGACCCCCGACCCCGGTCACCTTCTGCGAGGTCTTCCCGCCCGACGACTTCCCCATCTGGTTCTACCGCCCGCCCGGCACCCCGGACCTCCGGATCAGCCCCGAGGAGCTGGACCTGGACGAGGTGCGCGCGGCCGGACTCCTGTGGGTCACCGGCACCGGGCTCTCCGCCGAACCCAGCGCGTCCGCCCACCTCGCCGCCCTGACCGCCCGCGACCGGTCCGGGATCACCGTGCTCGACCTCGACTACCGGCCCGGACTCTGGCCCTCCCCGCAGGCCGCAGGACCCGCCCTGCGGGCCGCCCTCGCCGGAGCCACCGTGGCCGTCGGCAACCTCGACGAGTGCGAGGCGGCCGTCGGCGTACGCGACCCGGACGCCGCGGCCGACGCCCTGCTCGCCACCGGCATCGAACTGGCCGTGGTCAAACAGGGACCCGCAGGAGTACTGGCACGCACCGCCACCGAGCGGGTCGTGGTCGCCCCCCACCCCGTCCGCGTCGTCAACGGCCTGGGAGCGGGCGACGCCTTCGGCGGCGCCCTGTGCCACGGCCTGCTCGCGGGCTGGCCGCTCGAAAGGACCCTCCGCTTCGCCAACGCCGCAGGCGCCCACGTCGCGGGGCGGCTCTTCTGCGCCCCCGACATGCCGACGACCCCACAGGTGGAGGACATGATGGAAGACACCCCCTCCCACGAAGCGGCACCGCATGCGTGACGGAGTGCTGCAGACCCTGACGGAGACCCGGGCCCGGCGGCCCGAAGCGATCCTGGAGGCGGCCCGGCGCCGCAGCCGGCGCCCGATGATCCAGCCCTCCGGCCGGCTGATGCTGGTGGCCGCCGACCATCCGGCCCGCGGCGTCCTCGCCGTGCGCGGCCGCTCCGACGCCATGGCGAACCGTGCCGGACTGCTCGACCGCCTGCTCACCGCCCTGGAACGCCCCGGTGTCGACGGCGTGCTCGGCACCCCCGACGTACTGGAGGATCTGCTGCTCCTCGGCGCCCTGGAGGACAAGGTCGTCATCGGCTCCATGAACCGCGGCGGCGTACCCGGGACGGTCTTCGAGATGGACGACCGGTTCACCGCCTACGACGCCGCCGCGATCGAGGAGATGGGCTTCGACGCCGGGAAGATGCTCCTGCGCATCGATCCGGCCGACGCCGCCACCGCCGCCACCCTGGCGGGCTGCGCCGACGCCGTCTCCGCGCTCGCGGACCGCAGGCTGACAGCCCTGGTCGAACCGTTCTGGATCAGGCGCGGGCCGGACGGCCGGGCGGTCAACGACCTGCGCCCCGAAGCCATGGTCCGGGCCCTGGCCATCGCCCAGGGCCTCGGCCGCACCTCCGCCTACACCTGGCTGAAGGTCCCCGTGGTCGACCACATGGAAGCGGTGATGGAAGCCTCGACGCTTCCCGCGCTGCTCCTCGGCGGAGATCCCCCGGGCACCCCGGACGAGACGTACGCCTCCTGGGAGAAGGCGCTCCGCCTCCCCACCGTGCGCGGCCTGGTCGTCGGCCGGTCGCTGCTCTACCCGCCCGACGACGACGTGGCCGCAGCGGTGGACACCGCCGTCGGCCTGCTGTGAGAGGAGACGCCATGGACGGCCACCAGCCCGCGGGCAGCACCGCACACGGCCCCTGGACCGTGGACACCGGCATGCGGCACACGGGACTCCGGGTGCTGGAACTCGGCCCCGGCGGCTCGCAGCCGTTCCGTACGCAGGAACGCGAGGTGATCGTGCTCCCGCTGTCCGGCTCCTGCTCCGTACGCCGCGGCCCGCAGGAGTTCGAACTGGCCGGGCGCAAAGGGGTCTTCGACGGTGTGAGCGACTTCGCCTACGTCCCCCGCCGCAGCGACGCCGTCCTCAGCAGCCCCGGCGGCGGCCGCTTCGCGCTGGCGAGCGGCACCGCCCTGCGGGACCTGCCGTTCCGCCGCGGACCGGCCGAGGGGGTACCGGTCGAGACCCGCGGCTCGGGCTCCTGCCTGCGGCGGGTCCACAACCTGGCCAGCGCCGACGACTTCGCGTGCGACCGCCTGATCGTGGTGGAGGTCCTCACCCCGGACGGGAACTGGTCCAGCTATCCGCCGCACAAGCACGACGAGCACACCGCGACCGAGTCGGAGCTGGAGGAGGTCTACTACTTCGAGATCGGCCGCGGCGGCTTCGGCCAGCACCGGCTCGGCGGCAGCCCGCCGGGCCGCGCCGGGGAGACGGCCGAAGTCCGCACCGGCGACGTCGTGCTGGTGCCGGACGGCTGGCACGGCCCGTCGGCGGCCCTGCCCGGCTACCCCATGTACTACCTCAACGTCATGGCGGGCCCGCACGACGAACGTGCCTGGCGGATCACCGACGATCCGGAACACGCCTGGATCCGCGAGACCTGGGACGCCGCTCCGGCCGCCTCCGGGACACCGCCCACGGAAGGGGCATCATGATCCGGCTCACCGTCGCCCAGGCCCTGGTGCGGTTCCTGGTCGCCCAGCACACCGAGCGGGACGGGGAGAGCCGTCGCCTGTTCGCCGGCTGCTTCGGGATCTTCGGGCACGGCAACCTCGCGGGGCTGGGACAGGCGCTGTGGGAGAACCGCGACCTGACGTACTACCAGGCCCGCAACGAACAGGCCATGGTGCACACGGCGGCCGCGTACGCGCGGATGACCGACCGTCTCTCGACGTTCGCCTGCACCTCCTCGGTCGGCCCCGGCGCCACCAACATGGTCACGGCCGCCGCCGGGGCCACCATCAACCGGCTCCCGGTGCTGCTCCTGCCGGGGGACACCTTCGCCACGCGCGTCGCCGAACCGGTGCTCCAGCAGCTGGAGGCGCCGTGGGCGGGGGACGTGAGCGTCAACGACGTCTTCCGGCCCGTCTCCCGGTACTTCGACCGGATCAGCCGTCCCGAGCAGCTGATCGGCGCCGCCCTGGCGGCTGTGCGTACGCTCACCGACCCGGTGGACACCGGCGCGGTGACGCTCGCGCTGCCCCAGGACGTGCAGGCGGAGGCCCACGACTGGCCCGAGGAGTTCCTGGCGCCCCGGGTGTGGCGCATCGACCGGCCGGCCCCGCAGGCCCACGTGCTGGCCGACGCCGTCCGGATGATCCGGGCCGCCCGCCGCCCGCTCGTCGTGGCCGGGGGCGGCGTCGTCTACGCGGGCGCCACCGAGGCGCTGGACGCCTTCGCCCGTGCCACCGGCATCCCCGTCGCCGAGACACAGGCCGGCAAGGGCGCTCTCCGGCACGGCCACCCGTCCGCGGCGGGCGCCGTCGGGCACACCGGCACGACGGCGGCCGACGCACTGGCCCGGGAGGCCGACCTGGTGATCGGCATCGGGACCCGCTACAGCGACTTCACCACCGCCTCGCACACCCTGTTCGCCGATCCCGGCGTCCGGTTCCTCAACATCAACGTGGCCCGCTTCGACGCCGTCAAGCACGCCGGACTGGCGATGGTCGCCGACGCCCGTACCGCACTGGAGGCGCTGACCGCCGAACTGGCCGACTGGCAGGTGTCCCCGGAGCACCGCGCACGGACCGGCGCGCTGACCCGCGACTGGGACGCGGCCGTGGACGCCGCCCACCGGCTGGGGCACACCCCGAAACCCGCACAGTCCGAGGTGGTCGGAGCGGTCAACGAGGCGGCCGGCGAGGACGGTGTGGTGATCTGCGCGGCCGGATCGCTCCCGGGCGACCTGCACAGGCTCTGGCGGCCGGCGGACCCGAAGCAGTACCACGTCGAGTACGGGTACTCCTGCATGGGTTACGAGATCGCCGGCGGGCTCGGCGTGAAACTCGCCGCCCCGGAGCGCGAGGTCTTCGTCATGGTGGGCGACGGCTCCTACCTGATGATGGCGCAGGAGCTGGTGACGGCCGTCGCCGAAGGGGTCAAGCTCATCGTCGTCCTGGTCCAGAACCACGGCTTCGCGTCGATCGGGGCGCTCTCCGAGACGGTCGGCGCACCACGCTTCGGCACCTGGTACCGCTACCGCGACGCGGACAGCGGAGCGCTGGAGGGCGGCCCGCTGCCGGTCGACCTGGCGGCCAACGCGGCGAGCCTGGGGGCGGACGTCCTGTGCGTCGCCTCCATCGCCCGTCTCCGCGAGGCACTTGCCGAGGCCAGGGCCTCCGACCGGTGCACGGTGATCCACATCGAGACCGACCCGCTGGTGCCCGGGCCGTCCTCCGGGGCCTGGTGGGACGTCCCGGTCGCGGAGGTCTCCGACGCCCCGGAGACCGGGGCCGCACGCGAGGCCTACGTGAACGCCAAGTCGGCCCAGCGGCCGTACCTCTGAGGGAGCCGCCCCCGACGCCCCCGACGCGCCGGCCGCGCCGGGGGCGGACACGGCGCGACGCGCGGACCGGCGGCGGCGGACCGGCGGCGCACCGCCGTGCGCCGCCGCGCTGTTCCTCAGCCGGCTCGGCCGGGTGGGTCGGCCGGCGGCTACTGGGGCTCCGGCGCGAGCGGCACATAGGTGTCCGCGTCGGCCCGGGCCCAGTCGGTGCGACCGGCGTCCTCGATCTTGTAGATGTTGTTCTGGGTCGACGTGGTCCACCGGATGAAGGTGTCCAGTGCCCTCATGGCCGTGATCAGCCGGAAGTACAGAATCCCGTACGCGTCCTTGGTGTTCGTGAGCCATGTGTTGAAGGCACCGGCCTGACCGCCTCCCAGGCGGCTGTTCCTGATCTTCGTCACCGCGTCCGGGTCGAAGATCTTCGCTTCGAGCAGGGTGCCCCAGCCCGGGGCCGTGACGGCCAGGTCGCCGAGTTCCCAGCCTGCCGACCCTGCCGCTGCGGCCTGCCCCTTCAGCTCTCGGGAGAACTCCCCGAACGTCGACGCGTTCGCGTCCGGCCCCGTGACCGAGTCCTCCGCCAGGGTCGCGATGAACGCGTAGTGAGCCACGCTGCTGTCGTTGGGATGGCCGAGGTTCCCGGCGTGGACCGCGGACGCCCGCAGAGCGGTGACAGCCGTCGTCAACGCACCGAGCTTCGCACTGAACGCGGTCCGGAGGTTGGCGTTCTTCGCGATGGCCTTCTTGGTGAGGTCGTCGAGCTCCGGCCCCTTGCGGAACGCCTCCGCGCGTGCCGCGAGTGCGTCGGCGATCTGTGCGGCCGTGGCGTCGAGAGCGTTGAACACGTGGTCGCCCTGCGCGTGGCCTCCCGTGCCGGCGCGCTGGACGGCGGTGCCCGAAGAGCGGGCGCGTCCCGCGCCTGCGGGGGCCTGGTCCAGGACCGCACGCTGCACCTCCGGCGCCGGTCCCGACATGGCGCGGCGGGCGTTGGCCTCGGCCTCGCGTTCGAAGCGGTCGCCGGGGTCGCTGATCGACAGCCCGCTGCCGTTGTCGGTGCCGGAGACGGCCCCGTGGCGTTGCTGGATCACGTGGGTGAGCTCGTGCGCGAGCGTGTGCTTGTCGCCGCCGCCGTCACCGATGACGACGTGGTTGCCGGACGTGTAGGCGCGGGCCCCGACCCCGGCGGCCGAGGCGCGGGCGGCGCTGTCCTCGTGGATGCGGACCTCGGAGAAGTCCGCGCCCAGCCGGGATTCCATCTCCTCGCGCAGCGGGGTGCCGAGCGGCCTGCCCGATCCGGCCAGTACCTCGTGGACGGCGGACCGCTGTACGTGGGTGCCCGCCGCAGGCACCTCGTGGTGGCCGCAGTCCGCGCCGTGCTGGTGCTGTTCGTCCTGGTGGCCGGCCAGTTGCAGCATGTGCAGCACCGCGGCGTTTCCGACGCTGCGCTGAAGCGCCATGATGCCGGCGTGGTCCGTCGGGGTTCGCACCCGCGACGCTGACTGTTTACCGTCGGCCCGTTCGGAGCCTCGCTCGTGCAACAACGGAACGCCTTTCGCCGACGGCACGGACCCCACCACGAAACACCCCGCAGAGGGTGTCCGACAGGTGCGCGAGGGCAGATTCCGGGCAGACCCACCGTCCGTACGGGCCCGGACGAGGCGCTCCCGGCGTGGCTGCTGTACCGGCAGCGGGGCCCCGGTCGCGGTGGCCGGCGGGGCGCGGCTACAGCACCCGCAGCAGCCTCGGGCGCGGCGGCACCGGCACGTCCGCCGCCTTGCCCAGGAGGGCCGGCAGCTCCGTCAGCGCGTTGATCCGGAAGTCCGCCGTCTCCACCACATCCGGGTGATCCGCCCACCAGTACCCGCACGCCCCCCGCCGGATGTGCGCCGCCAGCAGCCCCGAGGACTTGGCCGGGAACAGGTCGCCGGCCGGGTGGTCGCCCACGTACAGCGTCGACTGCGGGTCCGACCCGGACACCTCCAGGACGCGGGCGAAGAACTCCGGGTCCGGCTTGGCGACGCCCCACTCGTCCGAGGTGACGACCACGTCCGCGGGCAGGTCCAGCCCTCGCAGCAGTTCCCCGGCCCGCGCCGTCCCGTTGCCCGCGACCACCACCCGTACGCCCAGCCCCCGCAGTTCCGCCAGCGCCGGCCGCACGTCCGGGTAGAGGTCCGACTCGTCCAGGTGCTCACCGCGCCCGGCGGCGGTGCGCGCCATCGAGGCCTCGGTGATGTCCATGTCGGGGCGCAGCATGGTCAGCGCGTCGGCGCTGTCCCGCCCCTGGACGACCGCGGCCCCGACCAGCGCACTCAGTGTGTGCGGCGGGACGCCGAGCCAGTTGGCCCAGGACGCCCAGTAGCGGTCGTCGCGGATGAGTGTCTCGCCGATGTCGAAGACGATCGTTTCCATCACCGTGCCGAGCCTACGGGCCGAGCCTGCGGGGAGCGGGCCGCCGCGCGGCCGGGGCGGCAGGGGCGGGGGTGACCTGCGGGAGATCCGGCCGGTCACCGGTCGGCTACTCGCTCGTATGCTCGGTTCATGACCGATCCTCAGCGCGGACGCCCCACCACCAACTCCATGCGACGTGCCCTCAAGCGTGCCAGAGACGGTGTCGCCCTCGACGTGGCCGAGGCCGCCGTCCTGCTCCAGGCGCGCGGCGACGATCTGACGGATCTCGCCGCCTCCGCCGCCCGGGTGCGGGACGTGGGCCTGGAGGCGGCGGGCCGGCCCGGCGTCATCACGTACTCCCGCAAGGTCTTCATCCCGCTGACCCGGCTGTGCCGGGACAAGTGCCACTACTGCACCTTCGTCACCGTCCCCGGCAAGCTGCGGCGCGAGGGCCACGGCATGTTCCTGTCGCCGGACGAGGTCCTCGACATCGCCCGCGAGGGTGCGCGGATGGGCTGCAAGGAAGCGCTGTTCACCCTCGGCGACCGGCCCGAGGACCGCTGGCCCGAGGCCCGGGAGTGGCTGGAGGCCGAGGGGTACGACGACACCCTCGCGTACGTACGCGCCATGGCGATCCGCGTCCTGGAGGAGACCGGTCTCCTCCCGCACCTCAACCCGGGCGTGCTGACCTGGACCGACCTCCAGCGCCTCAAGCCGGTCGCGCCCTCCATGGGCATGATGCTGGAGACGACCGCGACCCGCCTGTGGTCCGAGCCCGGCGGCCCCCACCACGGCTCCCCGGACAAGGAACCGGCCGTGCGGCTGCGGGTCCTGGAGGACGCGGGCCGGTCCAACGTCCCCTTCACCACCGGCATCCTCATCGGGATCGGCGAGTCGTACGAGGAGCGTGCCGACTCCCTCTTCGAGCTGCGCAGGACCGCCCGCGCCTACCACGGCATCCAGGAAGTCATCGTCCAGAACTTCCGCGCCAAGCCCGACACGGCGATGCGCGCCATGCCGGACGCGGAGCTGGAGGAGCTGGCCGCGGCCATCGCCGTCGCCCGCCACATCCTCGGCCCGTCCGCCCGCATCCAGGCCCCGCCGAACCTCGTTGACGCGGAGTACGCGCTGATCGTCGGCGCCGGGATCGACGACTGGGGCGGCGTCTCGCCGCTCACCCCGGACCACGTGAACCCCGAGCGCCCGTGGCCGCACATCGACGACCTCGCCGCGCGGACAGCCGAGTCCGGCTTCGCGCTCCGCGAACGCCTCACCATCTACCCGGAGTTCATCCAGCGCGGCGAGCCCTGGCTGGACCCCCGCCTGCTCCCGCACGTCCGCGCCCTCGCCGACCCGGAGACCGGGCTCGCGAAGGAGGGGGCGATCCCCGTCGGACTGCCGTGGCAGGAGCCCGACGAGGGCTTCAACGCCTCCGGCCGCACGGATCTGCACCGCACCATCGACACGGAAGGCCGTACCGGCGACCGCCGCGACGACTTCGACGAGGTGTACGGGGACTGGGAGGCGCTCCGCGAGGCGGCCGCGCCCGGCATGGTCCCCTCCCGCATCGGCACCGATGTGAAGGGCGCCCTGAGCCAGGCCGCCGCCGACCCGACGAAGCTCACGGACGACCAGGCGCTCACCCTGCTGCACGCGGACGGGCTCGCGCTTGACGAGCTGTGCCGGATCGCGGACGCCCTGCGCCGTGACGTCGTCGGCGACGACGTCACGTACATCGTCACGCGCAACATCAACTTCACCAACGTCTGCTACACCGGCTGCCGCTTCTGCGCCTTCGCCCAGCGGCGCACCGACGCCGACGCGTACACCCTCTCCCTGGACCAGGTCGCCGACCGGGCCGCGCAGGCGTGGGACGTCGGCGCGGTCGAGGTCTGCATGCAGGGCGGCATCCACCCGGACCTGCCCGGCACCGCGTACTTCGACATCGCGCGGGCGGTGAAGGAGCGTGTCCCCGGCATGCACGTCCACGCCTTCTCGCCGATGGAGGTCGTCAACGGCGCCACCCGCACCGGCATGTCCATCCGGGACTGGCTCGTCGCCGCGAAGGAGGCCGGGCTCGACTCCATCCCCGGCACGGCGGCGGAGATCCTGGACGACGAGGTCCGCTGGGTCCTCACCAAGGGCAAGCTGCCCACCGCGACCTGGCTGGAGGTCATCAGGACCGCCCACGAGGTGGGCCTGCGCTCCTCGTCCACCATGATGTACGGCCATGTCGACCAGCCCCGGCACTGGCTGGGCCACCTGCGGACCCTGGCCCGCCTCCAGCAGGAGACGGGCGGTTTCACGGAGTTCGTGACGCTCCCCTTCATCCACACCAACGCGCCCGTCTACCTGGCCGGCATCGCCCGCCCCGGTCCCACGGACCGCGACAACCGGGCCGTCATCGCCATGGCCCGCCTCCTGCTCCACCCGCACATCACCAATATCCAGACCAGCTGGGTGAAGCTGGGCACGGAGGGCGCGGCGGAGATGCTCCGCTCGGGCGCGAACGACCTGGGCGGCACGCTGATGGAGGAGACCATCTCCCGCATGGCGGGGTCGAGTTACGGCTCGTACAAGTCCGTGCAGGACCTGGTCGCGGTGGCCGCGGCCGCCGGCCGCCCGGCGAAGCCGCGGACGACGCTGTACGGGGAGGTGCCGGCCGAGCGGGTGACGGCGGCCGCAGCCTCGGACGGACACCTGCCGGAGCTGCTGCCGGTGCTGCCGCAGTAAGGGGGGCGCGCTTCCGGAGCCCGTCGGGCGGGCTCCGGAAGCGGCTGCGCGCAACTGCCGTTCCGGGTACGTCACTCACATGGGTGGGACGGCTCTGCGGACGGGGCCCGAGTGATGCTGGCGTGCATATGCTCCGGGCAATAGCGACCCATTGCCCGGGTGGAAGTTCGGGCATCACACGTCACTCGCAGGAGTCCCGAATGGTCGGTTCGCCGCACGAGGCGATGCACCGCATCTTCCAGGAGCACCCGGGACTGTTCTCCCGCGTCTCGGAGGTTCTGGGGATCACGATCTCCCCACTCGTCTCGGTCACCGTGATGCCCACCGACCTGACCGAGAACCGTCCCGTCGAACGTCGTGTGGACACCCTGCTGCGCCTGGACACGGAGGACGACGAGCCGTTCCTCCTGGCCGTCGAAGCCCAAGGGAAGAAGGACACGGACAAGCCGGCGAGCTGGGCCTATTACCTGTCGTACCTGTACACGAAATACCGGCTTCCGCCGCTGCTGCTGGTCGTCTGCCAGGACCGTGCGACCGCTGAATGGGCCTCCTGCCCGGTCTCCATCGGGCCCCGTCAGTGGCCCGCGCTCACCCTGCGTCCACTCGTCGCGGGCCCCCATAACATGCCGGTGATCACCAATGTCCCTGAGGCACGCAAGGACCTGGCACTCGCCACGTTGGCGGCGATCACACATGCCGCCGATCCGGACATCGGTACCATACTGAAGACGCTGTCCACCGCTCTGCGGGACGTGCCTGAAATCATCGCCGATCCCCTTGTCGAACTCACCGCACAAGGCCTGGGCAACCGCCGGGCCGCACAACAGTGGAGGAACCTGGTGGCCGTGGACCTCACTTTCTACAAGTCCTTCATGGCAGAGGAAATCCGGGACGAGGGCCGGACCGAGGGCCGGACCGAGGGCATCGCGCAGGGCATTCTGCTCTTCCTCGCGCAACGGCGTGTCGACGTATCCGACGAGGCGCGTGAGCGGATCACCACCTGCGGCGATGTCGACACCCTGAACCGCTGGCTCCTGCGGGCTCCCACCGCGGAATCGGTCGAGGACGTCTTCGCCGGGGAGTAGGCGGGCCCCCTCCGGCGGAAGAGGCCGGGACGGCCGGGACCTCGCCGGTCCCAGCCGCCCGAACGGTCGCCGTGCTACGGCCAGACCCTCACCGGTACCCCGTTGCGTCCGCCGGCTTCCCCGCGGCGTCGACCTCGACCAGATAGCGCCAGCAGTCGGGCCGGGAGCCGTCGAGGTCGGTGAAGCCGTACTCCTGGGCGAGCTGTCCGCTGGACAGCGACTCGCCGTTCCAGCGTCCGAGACCGGCGTCCGCGGCCAGAGCGGCGACCCCACGCCCGACGTACGCCGGGCTCTCCGAGATACAGAAGTGCGGGACCTCGGCGAGCGCGTCGCGCCAGTTCTCCTCGGCCACACCGAACGCGTCGAGCATCATCTCCGAACGCAGCCAGCCGGGAGTGAGCGCCACCGCCGTCCCGCCGTGCGGCTTCAACTCGTGGGCCAGCACGAACGCCATGCGCAGCACACTGTTCTTCACCAGGTCGTAGAAGTAGGAGTTCCGGTAGTTCGCGCGGTTGTACGCGGCCGTGCCGTCGGTCATCTCGACCACGAGCCCGCCCGGTCGCCGCACCAGCAGGGGCAGCAGGAAGTGGCTCGTGATCGCGTGGGTCTCCACGCCCAGCCGGAGCAGCCGCAGTCCGTCGTCGAGGTCGTGCTCCCACACCGGCTTGTCGAACGCGAACAGCCGCTCGCCGCCCCAGATGTCGTTGACGAGCACGTCGAGCCCGCCCTGTTCCGCGTCGATGCGCTCGGCCAGCGCACGGACCTGCTCGGGCACCAGGTGGTCGGTCGGCACCGCGATGCCGGTACCGCCGGCGGCGGTGACGAGCTCCGCGGTGTCCTCGATCGTCTCCGGCCGGTCGTACTCCGAGCGCCGCTCCCGCGTCGTGCGGCCGGTGACGTAGACGGTCGCACCTGCCGCGCCGAGCTGGACGGCGATGCCCCGCCCGGCGCCCCGGGTGGCGCCCGCGACCAGGGCGGTCCTTCCTCGGAGTGCCGGTTTCGATGGGTCGGACATGGATCTCCTCAAGGTTCGTGTCTGCCTGTTCGCGCGGGTCCACACAGGTCGTCGGCGAGGGCCGGCGGCCCGGTGCCCGACGTGCAACCGGACACCCTGTGCCGTACCTCGCCGCCCGACCCGTCAGGGGTGGGTGGGCGCTCCGCCCGGAAGCCGCGCCCCGGGTGATGAGCTGCCAGAATCGGACCGTGTCCACCGCAGCAGACCGGAGCCGCCCGCACGACGGGTCCGACGCGTTCCGGGTCTGGTTGCGGGACCACAGAGGCATCGTCGCACCGGAGGCGGGCCGCCGTGCCGGGCCGGCCGACGAAGAGGTCCGGGCGGTGCTCGCGGGGGAGCACCCCGGCGAGGAGGCGCTTCGGCGGTGGGCGCCCGCGCTGGGCCTGCACGCCGCCGATCTGTTCGTCCTCGCGGGACTGGCGGTCCCGGACGACCTGGCGCCGTTGGATGCCGCGGCTGCCCGGTGCGTTCCGCACCTGGTGATGGATGCGGCGCACCTCCCGGCGGAGGGGCGCCGTCAACTCCTGTCCCATGTCCGCTCGCTTCCGCAGGCGGACCGCCGCTCGCCCTTCGTCCCGGAGCGGGCCGTTCCCCTGGCCGAGGGTCCGGGCGGCCGGCTGATCCGCATGTGCCAGTACCGCAACCTGAGCCCGACGGGCCTGGCGCACACACTGGCGGTCCTGACGCCCACGTACCTGTCGGCGGCCACGTACGGAGTGATCGGCGCGGGGCGCAAGGAGCTGACACCTCGCCTGGTGACGGACTTCGCCGCCCTCCTGGGGATCGAAGCGGGCGAACTCGCCGCGCTGACCGGAGTCGTACTCCCTGCGCCCCCGCGGCCACCGGCTCCGGAGGCCGCCGACGCGGCGGCGCTGCTGTGGGCGGCCAGACGCCTGTCCGCGGCCCAGGCGCGGCACGCCGCCGAGGTGGCGAGCTCAATGCGCGGAGCCTCCCGTGCCGAGTACCGCGTCAACCTGCCCGGACGGTGACGGCGCCGGCCCCGCACGACTCCGCTCCGAGCGGGCAGGACGGGCATCGCGTCAGCTGAACCGGGCATGGTCGAGGACGGGCATCGCGTCAGCTGAACCGGGCATGGCCGAGGACCGCCATCACGTCAGCTGAACCGGTCATGGTCGGCCAGGACCGCCTCGATCACCCGCAGCTCATTGCCGGCCCGTTCCGGGTCCGCGCCGATGTCCCCCGTCAGGTTCAGCAGTGCCTTCCACAGGGCCCAGCCCCGGGCCCGCGCCCACGTCCCGGCGTCCTGGCCGACGGCCTCGCGGAACGCCTCCCGGCTGTCCCCGTCGAAGAACCCCCACGCGATCACCAGGTCACAGGCCGGATCGCCGACCCCCGACGTACCGAAGTCGATGACGGCCGAGAGTTCGCCGCCTTCGATCAGCAGATTGCCGGAGGCGATGTCGCCGTGGAACCACACCGGCTCCCCGCGCCACTCGGCGGCGAGCGCGGCGTCCCAGACCGTGCGGGCTCGGTCCGTGTCGACACGGTCCACCAGGGCTTCCAGGCAGCGCCGGGTCTCTTCGTCGTAGTGGGCGGGTGAGGCGCCCCGGTACCAGCTGTGCGGCCCGGCGAGCGGGCCGTCCGTCGCGTCGCAGCGCTGGAGGGCGACGAGGAAACCGGCCACCTGGACCGCGAACCGCGAAAGGTCGTCGATACGGCCCCGCGCGGCGGTCTCGCCCCGCAGCCAGCGCCGGACCGACCACGGATGCGGATAGCCCTCGCCCGGAGCCCCCAGGGCCAGCACCGGTGGGACGGCGACGGGCAGGGCAGGGGCGAGGCGCGGCAGCCAGTGGTGCTCCTTCTCCACCGCGGGGACGTACCCGGCGGCCGTGGGGAGGCGGACCGTCATCGCGTCGCCGAGGCGGTAGGTCCGGTTGTCCCAGCCGTCCACCTCCACCGGGGTCACGGGCAGTGCGCTCCACTGCGGGTACTGGGCGGCGATCAGGCGCTGCACGAGCGCCGCGTCGATTCCGGCGCGGCCGTCGGGGTGAGGAGAGGGCATCGCGCGATCATCGCTCCGCGGGCGCCGCCCCGCAACGGAATTCGGTCCGGCCCCGCGGCGTGCGGCGGGGCCGGACCGCATGCCGTCAGCCCACCAGCAGGTCCCGCTTCAGCTCGCGGATGTCCCCGGCGTCCAGGCCGAGAGCGCGCTTCTCGTATGCCGTGAAGGACCCGAACTCCTTGCCGACCTCCGTGAATCCGGAGTTGAGGTACTCGGGGCGCACGTCGAGCAGCGGCTTGTACACCGCGGCCTGGGCCGCCGGCATCGAGGCGAGCGCCGCCGCGTTGGCCTCGGCACGGTAGTCGTTGGAGGCGAGGTAGTCCGCCATGACCGTGGAGCGCGGTACGCCGATCGCCGTGAGCAGGGCGGCGTTGGCCCAGCCCGTACGGTCCTTGCCCGCCGTGCAGTGGAAGACGACGGCCCGCGAGCGGTCGTCCGCGATCCCGCCGAAGACCGAGCGGTACGCGCTCTTCGCGGTGTCACCGCTGACCATGAACTTCTCGCCCTCGACCATCATCGCCACGCCCTCGGCCGGGGTCGTCGGCATCGCGGTGAAGGTGGGGGAACCGGCCAGGACGTCCGCGACGACGTGGCGGGCACCGGCCGGGACGAGGTCCGGGGCGGCCGTGCGCTCGGACGCCATGCGCAGGTCGAAGACCGTACGGACCGACAGGCGCCGCAGCTTCGCCAGGTCGGCGGTGGTGAGCTTGTCCAGGGCGTCGGAGCGGTAGACCTCGCCCATCTTCACCCAGTGGCCGTCGGCGGTGCGGTAGCCGCCCGCGTCACGGAAGTTGACCGCGCCCTGGAGGGCGATGAGCCGGTCCGCGAGGTGCAGGGAGCCGCCACGCTCGGGTACGAGGTCGAACCACTGACGGTCGGCCGCGGGCAGCCCGCGCACGGTGACCCGGCCCGCCGGGCCGCCCGTCGCGACGGTACGGCCGTTCGCCCTGACGGCGACGCGGCGTATGCCGGGGGCCTTCCACTCCACGGTGTACGTGCCGTTGTCGTTCGCGGTCACCGTGGCCTCGGTGAACGGGATGCGTCCGTGGGAGCCCTGGCCCGGTGCGGCGGGGGAGGGGTGGGCGGAGGCGGCCGGAGCCGTGAGCCCCACGAGAAGGGCGGCGGCCAGGGCGCAGGAGGTGGCGGTGGCACGAGTCAGTTGCTTCATGGGGAGATCGTCGAAAGACCCGACGAGGCCCCGGCCAACGGTCGGTGAACACGGCCGGAATCCGGGCCGAACACCGTGCGCCCCGGGCCGGGGTGCACGCACGACTCCGGTGAGGGGCGGGAACCGGCTCAAGGCTCCGAGGACTCCTGGCAGTAGGAGGTCCCTGGAGTTCCCTGGGGCTTTCCGGCAGTGCCCCGATGCGTCGGACGCGAACCCGGCAGTCCGTGCCGCGCAGCCTCACATCCGGGACCGCAGCACGTCGGCCTCACATCCGGGATCTCAGTACGTCGACCTCGCAGCCCGGAGCGAAGGCGTCGAAGCCGTGCTCGATCAGCCAGCGAACCGCCAGCAGGCTTCGCAACGACCACCAGGCGTGGATCACGTCGAGGTCGACGGCAGTCCCGTAGCCGTCGATGACGTCGTCGAGGTGTTCCTCGTGCCCGAGCGTGAAGGTGGCGACGTCGTACAGGGCGTCGCCCCGGCCCGCCTCGGACCAGTCGATGATGCCCGTGACCTCGTCGTCGTCGACGAAGACGTGTGCGATCTGCAGATCGCCGTGTGTGAAGGCCGGGGTCCATGGTCGGAGTGCCGCCTCGGCGACCTGGCGGTTGCGGATGACCAGGTCGGCGGGCAGGACGTTTCTCGACACGAGCAACTCGCACTCGTCGTCGAGTTCCGCCGCCAGCGCGACCGTGCTCCGCCCGGCCCGGCCCGGCCGGGCCGGCGGGGGTGCCTCGTGCAGCTTCCGCATGGCGGCGCCCGCCGCGGACCACGCCGCCGGCGACCTGGTCGACGGCCTGCCCAGGCGCCCGAGGGCCGTCCCCGGGACGGCGGCGATCGCGAGCACGGGCGGCTTGCGCCACAGGACTTCCGGGGTGGGGACCGGCGCTAGCGACATCGCCTCGACCTCGGCGTCGATGCGCGCCCGGTCGGGGTCCACCTTCAGGAACACGTCGCCGACGCGCAGAGTCGCACGCTCGGAATGGGCGACGACGACCTCTACCTCATCCATGGGCGACCAGTATCCCGGGCGCGATCACCGATGTCGCCGGGTCTGTCGCATGCGACGACGCGGTCGCCCGCGTCCCGCCGCCCGCGTCCCGCGCCCTCGTGCGCGGCGGCCTCCGGCCGGGGTGAGCCCGCCATCGCTGTCAGGCGTGCTCAGCGCCGCATCGCCGTCCGAAGTCCTCGGTCCTGTCCCGTCATCCGAGGGTGTGCCCGGCTCCGGCGAACCCCACGAACGCGGACCAGGCCCCGGGCCCGAAGACCAGGACCGGGCCGGCGGGGGTCTTGCTGTCGCGGACGGGGACGAGGCCGGGGAAGGTGTCCGAGACCTCGACGCAGTTGTTGGCGCCGCCGTCGCTGTAGCTGGACTTACGCCAGGTCGCGGTGGAGAGTTCGGGGGTTCGGCTCATGATCTGTGTTCCTCCAGGACACCCCTGATGAACGCGGTGGAGTCCGGCGGGGGCAGCGCCAGATCCCGGAGCCGATCGTAGGACAGCCGGTAGCGCGTCACGGCGGCCGGATCCTCGATCAGCTCGGCGCATCCATTGCCTTCCGTGTAGGCAACGGCGCTCGCGTCGTCCTGCCACAGCAACGTCAGGGAACCGTCCATCAGATGGTGGGCCCCGGCGGCGAAGGGCAGGACCTGAAGGACTACGGAGGACGCCTCGCTCATGTCGAGCAGATGCGTCAGTTGTCCGTCCCACGCCTTGGAGTCGGCGACCGGCCTGCGGAGCGCGTACTCGTCCATGATGATCCGCACGGACGGAGCCGGTTTGCGGTGCAGCAGTTGCTGCCGTCCCATGCGCGCTATGACCTGCTCCTCCACCAACTCGGCCTCGGTGTCGGTTTCCTGGGCGCCGGACAACAGCTCCCGCGCCACCTCCTCCGTCTGGAGCAGTCCCGGGATGCCGAGCGTGAAGAGGTGCATGATGCGAGCCGTCGGCTCCAGCCGCATGAACTCCTTGTACCGGTCCTTGAAGACCTCCTTGCGCGCCACCTTCCAGAGCTGCATCAGCAGGCCCCCGGAGTCGTAGAACCGGTCCAGGTCCTCCATCACCGCGAGCTTGGAGAGACGTTGGCTGACCTCCAGGCGGTAGAGGTAGCTCTTGTCGTAGCGGGTCTTCTCGGCCAGTTGCCCCAGCGACAGGCCCGCCTTCTCGCGTAAGTACCGAAGGGCCCGGCCGAGCGCGGCGCGGCCCGACTCCTCGTCCGTGGGCGTGGGTTCGGTCATCGGCGGCCCTCCGTTGTCCTGCGCGCGGGCAATCGTGTCGTCCTGTCCGAGCGTACGGCGGGCGCGTCATCATCGGGTCACGATCCGTCACCGTCACCCGTCGGTGGGACACAGCGCCCGCCGGCCGTCAGGAGCAGTCATGGCCGACCTTCCTCCCCGCCTCCTTCCCTGGGCCTCCCCGGAGGGCAAACCGTGCTGGCTGAGCACCGACGATCCGTGGAGCCTGATGTCCCGGATGGCCGACGACATGGAGGACGAGCAGATCGAGTGCGGCGAGCAGGTGTGGGCCGGGTCGCGGGCCGTGCTGGCGGACCGGGCGGCGGGGGAACGGGCGGTGCGGTTCGCGCTCACCCGGGCCACGGAATCGCTGGGGGATCTGTTGCGCATCGCGCACAGCCGGGGCCTTCGGATGCAGCGGCAATCTCCGGAGAATGCCGCGCAAAACTGAACCGAACCAGCTACTTCGTACATACCGTTCCGCCCCCGTTGGCCCCGTGGTCGTTCGATTACAGTGCTGCGCAGTCACCGCACAGTCGCACACGGAAACGAGTCGGCGGACCGAGGGGAAGGGGCACGGTGAGCTCAGCGACCACAGCTGTCTGGGGCCGTGCCGAACAGCAGGACTTCCGCAGCCGGGTGCGCGGCGCGCTGCTCGGCGGAGCCATCGGTGACGCGCTCGGCGCGGGCGTCAGCGGGCTCACGCTGGAGGAGATCCGCGAGGCCCACGGGGCCGACGCGGTCACCGACTTCGTGCCCGCACACGGCGGGCGCGGCCGGGTCACCGCCGTCACCCAGCTCACCCTGTTCACCGTCGACGGGCTGATCCGCGCCCAGGTCCGCCGCGACACCGGCGCCTGGCACCCGCCCACCGATGTGCACCTGGCCCATCTGCGCTGGGCCGCCACGCAGCACGACTGGGGGCCCGACGAACGGCGCAAGGACAACGGCTGGCTCGCCGGGCAGGAGTGGCTCTACAGCCGCCGCGCGCCCACCCGGGAGTGTCTGGGCGGCTTCGGCGACACGGTCATGGGCACGCTCGACCGGCCCAAGTACCCGGCCGCGCACGACTCGGCCGCGCTCACCCGTTCCGCACCGTTCGGGCTGCTCGTCGGCTGGGAGCCGCAACTCGTGTTCCAGCTGGCCGTCGAGTGCGCCGCCCAGACGCACGGCCACCCCACCGCCCTCCTCTCGGCCGGCGCCTTCTCCGTGATCGTGCACGGGCTGGCGCGCGGCGAGACGCTGGACGGTTCCGTGCAGCACGCGCTGGCCCTGCTCACCGAGCGGCCGGGCCACGAGCCCGTCACCGAAGCGCTCCAACAGGCCCTCGGTACCGTGCGGCAGGGCATTCCGGGCCCCGCGCTCATCGAGTCGCTGGGCGCCACGGACTCCGCCGAGGAGGTGCTCGCGGTGGCCGTGTACTGCGCCCTGGTGGGCGAGGACATCCGGCACGGGCTGCGGCTGGCCGTGAACCACGGCGGGCCGTCCGCGGCCACCGGGGCCCTGTGCGGGGCGCTGCTCGGCGCGCTGCACGGCGAGACCGCGCTGCCGCCGGCCTGGCTGGCCGAACTGGAGGGGCGCGCCACGCTCCTGGAGCTCGCCGACGACTTCGCCATGGAGATGACACAGGGGCCCGCCCTGCACGGCCCGGCCGCCGCCGCACCGGGCTGGCTGGCCCGCTACCCGCGCGGCTGAACGGGGAGCCGGAACGGGGTGCGGGGCGGGGTTACGGAAGCCGCCGCATCCGTACCCCCGCCCCGCACCCCGCGTACCGCCGCGGGCGTCAGTCCTTCACGCCCTCCACGGCTGCCACGTCCTCGGGACCGCGCTGGACCGGCAGGGCCGCGGCGGCCTCCGAGTCGTCGCCGTCCGTGTTGATCCGCTCGATGACCGCGTCGCGCTCCGGGGTGTCCTCCGGCTTGATGAAGCCGATGACGACGTAGAGCACCAGCGAGATCGCCAGCGGCAGTGCCACCTGGTACTGCAGGGCGACGTCCGTCTTCACGGAACCGTCGAAGTTGTAGTTGGTGAAGTAGAACGCCAGCAGACCCGCCGCCCAGCTGGTGAGCGCGGCCGTCGGTCCCGACTTACGGAACCGGCGCAGCAGACCCAGCATGAACGGGATGGCGATCGGTCCCATCAGGCCGGCGACCCACTTGATGACGACCGAGATGATGTCCTTGAACGTCGGCGAGTTGATCTGTGTCGCCAGCGCCATGGACAGGCCCAGGAAGCCGAGGGTGGACAGCCGGGCGGCCAGCAGGCCGGCCCGCGCGTTCCAGTTGCGGGCCGCCTTGGAGAAGACGGGGGCGATGTCGCGGGTGAAGACCGCCGCGATGGCGTTGGCGTCCGAGGAGCACATCGCCATCGTGTGCGAGAAGAAGCCGACGACGACCAGGCCCAGCAGACCGTGCGGGAGCAGTTGCTCGGTCATCAGCGCGTAGCTGTCCGAGGCGTCCGGCTTCTGCGCGTCGACGAGCAGCGGGGCGCACCACATCGGGAAGAACAGGACCGTCGGCCAGACCAGCCACAGGACGGCGGAGAGCCGC
The DNA here is from genome assembly GCF_043202315.1 of Streptomyces sp. NPDC048211. Classification (NCBI taxonomy): domain Bacteria; kingdom Bacillati; phylum Actinomycetota; class Actinomycetes; order Kitasatosporales; family Streptomycetaceae; genus Streptomyces; species Streptomyces sp. NPDC048211. The sequence goes on along the minus strand of NZ_JBIDAD010000008.1, from coordinate 305,113 downwards.
GCCGAGCGGGTCGCGGAGGCTGCGGAGTCCGTGGCCATGTAGCGCTGGGCCTGGTTCCACATGCCGCCGTTGTACTCGAAGGTCTTGATGAACAGGTACGCCAGCAGGAAGGTCACGGTGTACGGACCGGCCGTCGGGTCCGTGTGGCCCTCGGGCAGCTTGTCCCAGACCGTCCACAGCGTGCTGAAGCCGTCGAGCTTGCTCATCGCGGTGACGAGCATCGCGATACCGGCGAACAGCTGGATGACGAACTGGCCCAGCTCGGTCAGCGCGTCGGCCCACAGGCCGCCGACCGTGCAGTAGATGGCCGTGATGATGCCCGTGATGAAGATGCCCTGCGTCAGGGTGATGCCCGTGAAGACGGAGAGCAGGGTGGCGATGGCCGCCCACTTGGCGCCGACGTCCACGATCTTCAGCAGCAGGCCCGACCAGGCGAGTGCCTGCTGGGTCTGGATGTTGTAGCGGTTCTTCAGGTATTCGAGCGGCGAGGCGACGTGGAGCCGCGAGCGCAGCCGGTTGAGCCGGGGAGCGAAGAGCTTGGCGCCGATCCCGATGCCGATGGCGATCGGGAGCGACCACGTCACGAAGGACGTGACGCCGTACTGGTACGCGATGCCGGCGTAGCCGGTGAACATCACGGCGCTGTAGCCGGACATGTGGTGCGAGATGCCGGAAAGCCACCACGGCATCTTGCCGCCGGCCGTGAAGAAGTCGCTGACGTTGTCCACACGCTTGTGGGACCAGAGTCCGATCGCGATCATCACGCCGAAGTAGCCGATGAGCACGACCCAGTCGAGACTGTTCATGTGCCCCCTCCTGGGGTCCGCCTTGTGAACGGGTACGCACTTCGTCAGTACGGCCGTTCAGCGGTGTCCCCGTGCGGGAACGGGGACTTCGGGGATTGAACCGCCTGTTCGGTACCTCGGTCAAGGTCTTCGCCGGTCAGAAATGTGAACGTGGATCAGTAAGCCGAACGATTTTACTTGTTCTTGACCCACGAAAGCGTTGTCGTGCACGTGACGGGGGCCACACGATGAGCGGGCACTTCGTCAGGCTGTGCAGAGATACAGGGAACATCCAGGAACGCCGAAAGACCGCACGGGATGCGGGTCCCGTGCGGCCGAGAAGGAGGAGAACTGACCTTGCCGAAATCCCTGCGGAGCGCGCCCGCGCGTCAGCGCATCAGCTCGCCGGCGTTGACGAGCAGGGACTGTCCGGTGATCGCCCGTGCCCGGTCGGAGGCCAGGAAGACCGCGGCCTCCGCCACGTCGCCGTCCGTCGCCAGCTCCGGCAGCGCCATGCGCTCCGAGAGCCTCGCCAGCACCTCGGACTCGGGCACCTTCTCGGTGTGCGCGGTGAACTGCACGTAGGCCTGCACCGGCGGCCCCCACATCCAGCCCGGCAGCACGGTGTTCACCCGGATCCGGTGCGGCCCGAACTCCCGGGCCATGGAGTACATCGCCGAGGTGAGCGCGCCCTTGGAGGCCGCGTACGCCGCCTGCCGCACCTGGGACGGCGCCGCCACCGCGGACTGGGTGCCGATGACGACGACCGATCCGCCCCGCTCCTTGAGCGCGGGCAGGCAGGCGCGCGTCATCCGCAGGGTGCCGAGCAGATTGACGTCGACGACCGCCTTCCAGGTGTCCAGGTCGGCGTCCTCGACCCCGCCGAAATAGCTGTCCCAGGCAGCGACATGGACCACCGCGTCGATCCGCCCGAACCGCTCGACGGCCAGCGCCGCGAGCGCCTCGCACTGCGCCTCGTCCGTGATGTCGGTGGCCAGGTGCGCGGTGTGCCGCCCCTCGGGATCGATCTCGGCGGCCGATTTCGCGAGGTTGGCCGCGGTGCGGGCCCCGAGGACGGCGTTCCCCCCGTCCCGTACGACCGTGGCGGCGATCTGATGCCCGAGCCCCGCGCCCACTCCCGACACGATGACGGTCTTCCCCGTGAGCAACATCGGCGCCTCCCGGCTCTGGCAGTTCTTCTGACGGGGCGTCAGAGTAGGTCCCTCCGGCGGAGTACGGAAGGGGAACGGCATGAGTGAGGGAACGAGGCCCGAAGCGGTGCCGGGCGACGGTACGCGCAGCGGTACGTACGCCGAACTGGCCGCGCTGGGGCCGTACGGAGTCCATCCCGGCCACGCGCTGATCACCATGGTGGAGCCGCACCCGGGCCACGAGTTCGCGTACAACCGGTGGTACGAGGACGATCACTACTACGCGGGCGCGATGGCGATGCCCTGGATGTTCGCCGGCCGCCGCTGGGTGGCCACCCGGGAGCTCCAGGAACTGCGCTACCCGGAGAAGTCGGCGATCGCGCAGCCGGTCGGAGCCGGGTGCTATCTGTCCACGTACTGGGTGACGGACGGGCGCTACGACGACCACATGAAGTGGACCGTCGGCATCAACAAGCGGCTGAACCGCGACGGCCGCGTCTACCAGGACCGCACCCACGTCTTCACGGCGTTCCAGGACCACGAGGCGACGGTCTACCGGGACGGGGCCGCGGGGCCCCGGGACTTCCACGCCCTGGACCACCCGTACAGCGGGCTGGTCCTCCAGGTGATCGACGCCGAAGGGCCCGCACAGCGGACCGAGTTGCTGGAGTGGCTGCGCTCCCGGCATCTGCCGAAGCGGCTGAACGGGTCGCCCGCGGCGATGGTGACGGTGTTCCGTCCCACGCCGTTGCCGGGCGACCGGATGACCTATGTGAAGCAGGTCGAGGGCGTCGGCACCCGGCTGACCCTGCTCTGGTTTCTCCAGGAGGACCCGCGAGCCTGCTGGGCCGAGCACTTCGCCGGGCTCGACGCGACGGTCGCGGAATCGGGTCTGGGGCGGGTCGAGCTGGTGGCGCCGTTCATCCCGACCGTGCCGGGCACGGACCGGTACGTCGATCAGCTGCGCTGAGCCGGGCACCGCGCGGCGCCGTGCCGCGATGGTTCCCTTCCCGCGACGCGTGCGGAAAGCCCCCTCGGCCAGGACGGCGAACCGGGCGAGAGGGCTACCGGCAGCACCTGAATCGGTGCGGCGATACGCGCTATGGAAAACACCGGTCAGGCGTCGACGGAGCCCTCGGTGACATCACGCACGAACGCGGTCCAGGCGCCGGGGGCGAAGGTGAGCGAAGGTCCTTCGGGGGCCTTCGAGTCGCGTACGGCAATCGCCTGCACGAGAGGGGACTTGACTTCGACGCAGGCGCCGTTGCCCCCGGAATACGACGACTTCGTCCAGTTTTCCGTAGCACCCTGACGAATGGCCATGTTCACTCCGGTTCAGAGAGTTGTGTGAGCGCCAGCGGATTCCCCGTTGGCGTGATCGACGCTACTCGCCAAGCTCCCTGAGTGAAGGGGCCGTTCACTCGACCGGATGGTATATACCATGCAGGTCTTCCGCTACGAGGTGGCGACGGTGTACCGTGCCGTCGCCTCACCCGTAACATCGATTCATTTCTCGCATACCGGACTTTGCGGGCTGGCTGGTTTATACGCCCGTACGGCCGGAGTTCACTTGGTGTTCAGGCCGGTGTACTCCTTCGCGATCCCGCCGATGAAATGCCGGGTCTGCTCCACATTCAGCGCCTGGGCCCGCAGGTGCTCGTACATGACGCTGTAGCGCTGCACGTCATTCGCCTTCTCCAGATAGAGGTCGCTGGTGACGCCCTCGATATAGACCACGCTGGAATCCGCGGCGTCCGGGAATTCCAGAATGGCGTACTGCCCGTTGATGCCCGGGTGGGCCCCCATGTCGAACGGCAGCACCTGGACGGTCACGTGCGGCAGGTGCGACAGCTCCACCAGACGCTCCAGCTGCTCGATCATCACCTGCTTGCCGCCGACCAGCCGGCGCAGCGCGGACTCGTCGATGACCGCCCACAGCCGCAGCGGGTGCTCGGGGGTGGTGATCCGTTCCTGGCGGCGCGAACGGACGCTGACGCGCTTGTCGATGTCCGACTGGGGGGCCTCCGGAAGCGCGCCGTTGATCAGCGCCTCGGCGTACTGCCGGGTCTGCAACAGGCCGGGGATCACCTGGGGTTCGTACACCCGCAGCGACTCGGCATCGGTCTCCAGGCCGATGTAGACGCTGTACGGGATGTCGCCGAAGGCGTGCCACCAGCCCTGCTGGCGGGAGTCCTTGGCCATCTGCATGAGCGATTCGACGACCCGGACGTCCTCGACCTCGTACACCCCGCAGAGATCGCGTACGTCACGCTGGCTGATCGAGCGGCGGCCGTTCTCCAGGCGGCTGATCTTGGACTGCGAGACCAGCAGCCGCTCCGCCACCTCCTCGGCCGTCATGCCCTTGACCTCGCGCAGTCGGCGCAACTCCTGACCCAACCGGCGTCGCCTGACGGTGGGATTGACGTTGGACGGCACGGAAACGGCACCTCCGGCTATGTAGCTGTGCGTATCTACTGCTCAGCAGATTGCCACCCGTGCCCCCGGCCGCGCTGGGAAACGGCCACACGCAGCGGCGCGGGGCAGTCGGTGGTCCCGGCTGCCCCGCGCTTGGTGCGGCTCCCGAACCGGGTCTTGGGGACGACGGTGCGGCGGTATGCGGTTGTTGCGGTGATGCGTTGCGGTGCGAGTGAAACGGTGCAAGTGATGCGGGTGGTGCGGGTGCTGCGTCGACGCCCGTGCGGCCCTAGTGGACCGCGGTGTGCGCCATGCTGTCGCGGCGTGACTGCGACTGCACTTGCTGTTGCAACGGAACTCCGGCCGCCTGGTTGCGGCGCGGTTGTGCGACCGCCCCGTTCTGGACGTCCATCACGGCATGCGCCACGAGACCGCCCATGGGGTCGTGCCTGATCAGGTCCCGGAGCCGGGAGCGCGAGGAGCGCCCCTCGTTCCCGGGGTACAGGTGCTTGCCGAGTCCGACCGCGTGGGCCAGTGCGGCGAGCGCCGCGGTCCGCGGGTCCGGCGGTACGCCGGTGCGGATCGCACTGTCCAGCCTGGTTCTGATGTCCCGGCTGATTGCCGTGTCCGTCGCCTGGTAGCGAGTCGTCGGCAGCACTCCGCACATCTGGCCCGCCACGGCATGCACCATGCCGCACCGCTCCAGATGAGCGAGGTAAATCTGGCGGAGCCCCAGCCGGGGTCCGCCGATCCAGTGGACGGCCCGGACCGGGCTGCCGCGTCTGCGCAGCAGTTCCAGTGCGGAGTCCAGAGTCGGATCTCCTGTCGGCCGTGGCATCACCACGGCGATACGATCCCCATCAGGGGCTATCCGTCCTGCCAGAGCCAGCTCTACTAGCTGGGCCCCGGCCAGGCCGAGGTCGAGCGACTGCGGCTGCGCTGTGGTACCCGTGGTCGGGTCCAGAGCGAGCAGCAGAAGCTCCTCCGGAATTGTTCTGCGGCTCCTGCCCATCCATGCCTCCCCGCGTGGATGAGTGACAGGGTGACCCCTCTCACATCTGTCTGTCGAGGGTGCCTGGGTGCTTTGTACGGGAACCAGTAGGTATGTCGTTCTCGTCTAGCAGCCCGGACATGGGTTCACACGGGACACTGGTAGACGGTTCGGACAGCGCGGGGATGTCCCCGCGCCGCATGGAGGAGGCATCGGTGGCGGGCGAGTCCCCCGACAAGTCGGAGCAGCAGAAGTCGTCGGGAACGACTCGGAGCGAGGCCGATCCGCGGCTTGCGGTGTTCCGTGAACCCGGCTCTCCGGCGGAGTCCGGAAGCGGAGTGGACACGGCAACGGCCGTTTTCCGCACGCAGCGGTCCGGGCCGGAGGCGGAGGACGCCGAGGATGCCGGGGGCGCCGAGGGCGGGGCCGTGGACGAGGTTGCGGCGGACGCGGATGCGGATGCGGATGCGGATGCGGCGAACGCGGCGGACGCGGACGCGACGGGCGCGGACGTTGCCCGTGTCGCCGATGTCGAGGCCGGTGTTGAGGACGATGGCGCTGCCGAGGCGGCCGGCGACGGCGATTCTCGTGACGGCGGCGATGCGGATGCCGGGACCGCCGACGGTGACGCGGGCGATGGGGTCGACGCGGCGGCCGAGAAGGCCGCTTCGAGCGACTCCGCCGATAAGGCCGCTTCGAGCGACCCCGCCGAAACCGATGAGGTGACCGCTCAGGGGCCCGAGGCTGCCGCGCGCACGGCGGCAGGGGCCGCGGAGGCCGCGGAAGGCGCTGAGGGCCCGGTGGAGGCCTCTGAGGCCGGTCCGGGCGCTGCGGAGGCGTCCGGGGAGCCCGAGGGGCCGTTGGAGCCCGTGGAGGCCGCGGAGGGGGCAGAGCCCGCCGACGCCGACGAGTCCGTCGCGTCCGAGAAGGCGGAGGAGTCCGGGAAGTCCGAGCCCGTGGCGTCCGGCCCGGCCGCCGAGCCGGAGAAGGTCGTGAAGCCGGAGACGGCCGTCGAGCCGGATGAGGCCGCCGAGACCGAGGGCGCCGAGACCGAGGGCGGCGATGCGCGGCTGCGTGCAGCCGTTGCCGCCTGGGTCTCCACGAGCGACGACGCGAAGAGCGACGTAGCCGAGTCCGAGTCCGATGCCGAGGCCGAGGACGAGACCAAGGCTGGTGCCGAGTCCGAGTCCGAGTCCGAGTCCGCTCCCGAGGCCGACGAGACCTCCGCCGACGAGACCTCGGCGGCTGATTCCTCTGCCGAGGATTCCTCCGACCGCGATGCCCCGGACAGCACGTCCGAGGCGCGTGTTCCGCGGACCCGCGAGGCGTCCGGCGACGAGGCGCAGCCCGTGGGGGACGAGCGCGGAATCGATCAGGCGACGGCCGTCTTCAAGACGCCGAAGCTGCCCCGCGTCGACCAGCCCACGACCGCGCTGAAGATCACCCCGCCACCGGCGAAGCCGAAGCCGGAGACCGGGACCCGGCCGGAGTCCCCTGCCGAGCGGACCAGCAAGTTCGTGCCGCTGCGTGCGGACGACGTACGCCCCGCTCCCGCACCTCGCGCACCGGAGACGCCCTCACCGGCAGCCGCGCCCGGTGCCGGCCGGCAGCAGCCCGACGCGTCGCTCAGCGGTGCCGAGCGGACCCGGCAGCAGCCGATGCCGCCCAGGCCGCCGCTCGACCTCCTGGCCGAGCTGACGAACACCCCGCCGCCGCCGGAGACCCCGGTCCGCACGGCTGTGCGCCGCGTCAAGATCTGGACCCCGCTGGTCCTCCTGCTGCTGATCGTGTTTGCGATCGTGCAGATGGTGCGCCCGTTGCCGACCCCCGTACTCACGATGACGGCGCAGTCGTCGTACACGTTCAAGGGCGGCGATCCGAACCTCTCCTGGCCGGACCAGGGACAGTCGGCGGTCACCGTGGACGGTGTCGGGTCCCTCGGTTCGGCGGGGGCGCAGAAGCCGGCGCCCATCGCCAGCGTCGCCAAGATCATGACGGCGTACGTGGTGCTCAAGGAGCACCCGCTCACCGGCAAGCAGCAGGGCGAGAAGATCACCGTCGATCAGCAGGCCGAGGACGAGTCCAAGCTGGGTGACGAGTCCACCGCGCCGATCAGCAAGGGGCAGCAGTTCACCGAGAAGCAGCTGCTGCAGCTGCTGATGATCCCGTCGGGGAACAACGCGGCGCGCCTCTTCGCCCGCTGGGACTCGTCCGAGACCGAGTTCGTCGCGAAGATGAACGCGGCGGCCAAGGACCTCGGTATGACCGGCACCACGTACACGGACCCGAGCGGTCTGAAGAAGACGACCGTCTCCACCGCTGTCGACCAGCTCAAGCTGGCCAGGGCCGTGATGCAGAACGAGGTGCTCCGGGAGATCGTGGACACCCCGCAGATCGACATCGAAGGCATCGACACGACGATCTACAACAACAACACGATCCTGCTGGAGCCGGGCGTGAGCGGCATCAAGACCGGCTCCTCCACGCCGGCCGGCGGCAACCTTGTCTGGTCCGCCAACACGGTGGTGGACGGCAAGAAGCTCTGGATCTACGGCGCGGTCATGGGGCAGCAGGCGGGCACCGGGCAGCCGTACGACAGCCTGGTGATGTCGCTGAACAACAGCCTCAAGCTGATCAAGGACGCACAGGAGGCCGTGACGTCCGCCACGGTCGTCAAGAAGGGCGATGTCGTCGGATACGTCGACGACGGCTTCGGCGGCCACACTCCGCTGGTCGCGACCGGTGACCTGAAGGCGAAGGGCTGGCCCGGCCTCAAGGTCGAGCTCTCCGTACAGGGCAACGGCGAGGAGATCTCGCGCAGCATGAAGGCGGGCACGAAGGTCGGCGTGGTGACGGTGGGGACGGGCCCCGGCAAGGTCAGCGCCCCGGTCGCTCTCCAGCAGGACCTGAAGGACCCGGCCTTCGGCCAGAAGCTGACCCGGATCGGCTGACGCTTCGCACCGACGGGTGCGTGCGCAGCTCCGGTGCCCTGCGGGATCCGCTTCCGCAGGGCACCGTCGCGCCCGGCGTCCACCGAGGTGCGCGTCACCTCACGGGCCTTTTCGGGGCGGCGACGAGAGTGTGCGTGTTAGCGTCCCGGAGGCAACGCGTGGACCCTGGAACGCGTCTTCCCGCCCATGAGACCCGAGCAGGCAAGCCGGCGGTCCCAACGCGTCCGGGGAGGGACGGGGAGAGTCGCAGTGACCACGGCCGAGCCGACACGGGCGGGCAGTACGGATTCCGCAAGCTCCGGGAGGAGCGCGAGCGGGACGGACGGACCGACCGAACAGGACCGATCGACCGGCCCCGACGGGACCGCCGGACCCGGTACGACCGGATCGACCGGATCCGGCGGGACTACGGGACCCGACACAACTACCGGACCCGACCCCGACACGACTGCCGGAGCGGACGGGACTAGCGGCCCGGACCGATCGACCGGCCCCGGCGGGACCCCTCGGCTCGCCGGGCGGTTCGACGGCCTCAAGCAGCGATGCCTGCGGCATCCGGTGCTGCTGACGACGGCCGTGGCGGCCGCCGTCCACATTCTCTGGTTCCTCTTCTTCGCCAACAGCGGTGGCGACATCGCGGCCCAGGACGCCTGGGCCGAGTTCGTCGGCAGGCACCCCGGGACCGCGTACAACCTGGCCTGGTACGGGGGCATGCACCCCGTCTCGTACAGCGTCGTCTCGCCGTATCTGATGTCGCTGCTCGGCGTGCGCACGACGATGATGATCGCCGGGACGGTCTCGGCGGGGCTGACCTCGCTGATCCTCTACCGGGTGAAGGCGGTGCGCAATCCGCTGGCCTGCTCGATGGCAGGCGTCTTCGCGTATCTGTGCAACGCGCTGTCGGGCCGGGTGACGTTCGGGCTCGGCATGATGTTCGCAATCGGTGCGACGGCGGCGGTGTTCTGCTGGCCGTACCGGTGGCGGTACAAGCGCTGGGCGAAGGCGGCCGTCGCCGCACCGCTCGCCGCGCTCGCTACGGCGGGCAGCCCGGTGGCCGGGCTCTTCCTCGGGGTGATCGCGGCCGCGCTGTTCCTGAACAAGCGGCGTCCCGGCGCGTACGCCCTGGGTCTTGCGCCGATCGTGGTGGTGGCGCTGTCCGCGTGGCTGTTCCCGTTCTCCGGTACGCAGCCGATGTCGATCGCGACGCTGTCGGGACCGTTCGTCTTCGCCGTTCTCGTCTTCTTCCTGGTGCCGGGCGACTGGAAGACGGTGCGCACCGCGGCCGCCGTGTACGGCATCGGGACGCTGCTGACCTATGTGGTCGACTCGCAGATCGGCTCGAACGTCTCGCGGATGGCGATGCTGTTCGCCGGGGTCGTGCTGCTGGCCGCGCTGCCGTACACCGTGCCGCGCTCCCGTAAGTGGTACGCGCTGGTCCTCGCGTTCGCGGGGCTGAACTTCTGGATCGGCTTCAAGGGTGTCGACGACATCGTCAAGACCGCGCCCACCGCGTCGTGGGCGCGTGCGCTGGCCCCGATGGTCGATCAGCTCCAGCAGGTCGGTGCGGACCGGGGCCGGGTCGAGGTGGTCCCGCCGAGCAGCCACCGGGAGGCGGCCGCGATGCTGCCGTACGTCAATCTGGCGCGCGGCTGGAACCGGCAGGCCGACATGGAGCGCAATCCGCTCTTCTACGACGACACCCTGGACGCCGTCAACTACCGCCAGTGGCTCGACCGCTGGGCCGTGCACTACGTGGTGCTGCCCACGGGCGACCCGGACTCCAGCGGCGCCGTCCAGGAGGCGGAGCTGGTCGGCAAGGGGCTGCCGTACCTCAAGGCGATCTGGTCCGACGAGAACTGGCGGCTCTTCGCGGTCGACAGCCCCGTGCCGATGGCCGATCCCCCGGCGACGGTGGACGAGGCCAGCGCCGAGGAGCTGACCATCCACGTGAAGAAGGCGGGCCGGGTCCTGATCCGTATCCCGTTCTCGCGCTGGCTCGCCGTCGTCGACGACGAGGGCAGGAGCCTGGAGCGGCCGCAGGAGACCGAGGCGTCCAAGCAGCGCGCGGACAAGGACAGCCCGAGGTCGTTCGTGAACACGAACGGCTGCCTGATCAAGGTGGACGAGGACGAGCACGGCGACGAGTGGACGGAACTGCTCGCCCCGCGCCCCGGCGTGTACCGGCTCGGAGCCCCCTACCAGCTGTCGCCCGGGACACCGTGCCCGGACGAACTGCGCTGACACCCGCCACCGGTCCCCGCGCCACGGTACGGGGACCGGCCGGGCCTATTCCGTACGAACTCTCCCTGCGGGGACGCCGCACTGGCATGGTGTGCTGCCATGAGGTGCCAACAGTGCGGCGGCGAGCGGCGTGGTGCGCTGCCCGGTATGAGCTGTCCCGACTGCGACGGTGCGCGGCGTGCGGGCGGCGGGGACGGTGCGTGGATCGCCCGGGAGACACTCGCGGGCCGGATGTCCACGCTGCCGGGGAGCCGTAAGGCCTGGCTGGCCGCGGGCGTGGTGGTGCTGACCGGCTTCCTGGTCACGGCCGTGTCGCTCATCGCGTCGGCGGGCGGCGAGACCCGCATCGGCGCGGCGGGCCGCTCGGGCGGCGGGGCCGGTGACCGGGCGGGCGGCGCCCCCACCCGCATCAGCCCCTCGGACGCCGGACCGGACACCGGCGCCCCCGCGTCCTCACCGGCCGCGACCGCCCCGGACCCCGGCAGCAGCCCGTCCGCCCCGGCCTACCGCTACACGGCGTGGGCGGGCCCCGGCTGCACGACGGGGGAGTACCGCGAGGACGGGCGCTTCGAGAACGGTGACGCGGGCTGGTACACGGTCACCTCGGGCGGCTTCCACGGCGGCTCGTGCGACGGCCGGTTCAGCGCCGTCCCGATGTCCGGCAGCCCTGACGAGGACGGCGGCAGCACCGCCACCTGGTCCTGGCACCTGGGGCCCGGATTCCGTGAGTGCGCGCTGACCGTCTTCGTCCCGCGCTCGGACCGCGACCGGGACGTCGCCGGGAACCCCACCGTCTACCGGGTGCTGTCCGACCCCGAGGACGCGGACTCCGCGTACAGGGGCTTCGCCGTACTCCAGACCGTGCATCGCGGCAGCGCGGTCGACGTGAACAGCTACCCGGTCAAGGGCGACACCTTCGCGGTCCAGCTGATCGACCGGGGCCGGGACTGGGGCAGTACGCAGCTGGTGGGTGCGCATCATGCGGCGGCGCAGCTGAAGGCATCCTGCCGCTGAGGCGGCGTGCGCGGGGGACGGGTACGTTCTCACGTTCTCCCGGTCCGTCCGATACGAAGGGGGGCACGAGCGGATCCGGGCAAAAATGCGAGCGGATCCGAGCGGATACACGTGAGTATGGGCAGAGGCGCACGGACGCGAGAGAAGGCAGGTCCGACCATGCCGGCACCCTCGGGGTTCAGCTACGAGGCCCGCAACGACGGCACCGTCGTCATCACCCACCGCGACCGCAAGGCGACGACGCTGCGTGGTGACCGGGCGGCCAGGTTCGTGGCCGAGGCGGAGGCCGGGGACGCGCAGGCGGTGATGGCCCGCTGGACGGGTGCGTACAAGTTCGGCAATGAGCGCATGGCGCGCAACCACCCGAGGAATCAGGGTCGTTGACCGGCGTGGGGGCGGCTCGGTGCCGCGACCGGCCCGCCGCAGCCGCCGCGGTCGCCCCGGCGGTGGTACACCGTGACCTGGCGGCCGCCTGCGAGGACCGCGGAGCAGCGGATGAAGTGCGCCCTCAGGACGAGCTGTTTGGCCCGGTCGCGATCCGTGGCGGCGGGCGGGGCCCCCGCGTCGCTGACGACGAGGATCCGGGGTGCGGTGCGCATCGCGGCGGCTATCCGTTGCGGGCTGCCCTCCACGCCGCTCAGGGTGCCGGATTCCGACGGGCCCCGCACCAGTGCCAGGTCCCTGATCCCGGTGAAGGCGGCGGGGGAGACGAGGGCGGTGTCACGGCGCGCGGCGGGGATGTACAGCACCGCGTCACCCGTCCCGCGGACGGCGGCGACGCTGCCGGCCGTGGCCATGACGTCGTCGACCCGGCTGTCGGCCTCGCGCAGGGACAGTTGTACGGGGAGCAGCGCGACGAAGGCGGGCGCCATGACCGCGGCGATCGTCCGGTGAGGGGAGGCGCGCAGCCGGAGCGCGAGCGCGTGGCAGGCTCCGCCGATGAGCAGGGCGAGCCCGATGTGGTGGAACAGGACGTAGCGGGTGAGGTAGACGGGACGGATCAGGGAGGCCGCGAGCAGTACGAGCGGGGGAAGCACGAGCAGGGGCAGGGCGACCGCGGTGAGCGGGACTCGTGTGCCGCGGGGCGCGCGGCGGCGTTCTCCCGGCCGTATCGCCCCTGCGCAGAGGGTGCCTGCGGCTAACGTCAGCAGGAGGCCGGACAGCGTGCCCGGGCTGACGGGACGGATCCAGGCCACCTGTTGCGACTGCGCCCCGCTCGCCACCACGAGGGGGAGCGTGCAGGCCACGGCGCTGGCCGAGGCCACCCCCCAGCGCACCACGGTGGCGCGGGGCGGCCGGGCCAGGACGATCGTCGCCGCGTGGGCGCACAGCATCAGCAGCGAGAACCAGTTGAGCAGTGCCGCGACCAGCACGGCCCCGCCGTACGCCGCCCAGCGCCCCGTACCCGGACTCTCCACCGCCGCGACCAGGAGGAGGCAGGCCAGGGCCGTGCAGGCCGTCACCAGGGCGTAGGGGCGCCCTTCCTGCGCGTACTGCTGGACCGCGGGGATCAGGGCGAAGGCCGGCCCGCAGGCCAGTCCCGCGTGCCGGCCGGCCAGCCGGGAACCCAGGAGGGAGACCAGGGCGGCGGCGCCGGCCATGGCCAGGACGGAGGGCAGCCGCAGGACCACGAGGCTGTCTCCGGCGAGCGCGAACACCCCGTGCATGAACAGGTAGTAGAGGCCGTGGACGACGTCGATCCGCTCCAGCAGGCGCACGGTCTCGGGGATGCTCCTGTGGGCGGCCTCCCAGGTCGCCGCCTCGTCGCGCCACATGCTGTTGCCGCGCGCGATGCCCCACAGGCCGAGCACGAGAGCGAGGGTCGCCGTCCCGGCCGCGACGCGTCCCGCGCCATGTCCCGCTTCCTCTCCTGCTCCGCGTCCCGCGCCATGTCCTGCCTGTGTTGCGTCGTGTCCTGCTTCGCGTCCCGCGTCGTGAACCGCTCCGGGCGGGAGCTCTGACCGGAGCGGCGCCACCCCTCCTGTAATTGACCTGCGCATGACAGATTTGGGGTTTCCAGGCATGGCGAACCTCTGCTCGGGGCGAAGGGGACCACTGGAATGCCGGGCGGTCGCCGGACGATCCCGATCACCTGGAACACGCTAGGCGGCAGCCCCGTCGGGGTCGTCACCTGCGATGGCGACCCCAGGGGTCCGTCGCAGGAACTACGGCGGAGGGTCATTCGCCCGGCGGACGTAGTCCTCCCGGCCGCGCACATGCGGAAGGAGCCGGTACCCAGCGCTGCTCGCTGGGTACCGGCCCCTCGTGTCGTGCCCGAGCCGCTACGGCGTCAGCGTCTGGCCCACGTGGGCCGCTGCCGGGGTGCCGAGGTTGGAACGGCCGTAGTAGACCGTGCTCTTGGGGGAGACGCCCGCGCTGCCACTGTCCATCTGCAGGAAGACGCCGTCGCCCGCGTTCTCGCCGTCCGCGCCGATCGCCAGGTCCGCACGGCCGTAGCCGGACAGGTCCTGGAGGAGGACGGAGGACCCGAGCCGGTCGCCGGTCTCGGTGTCGCCGCTGACGTCGGCCGTGTCCTGGCTGTACGCGACCGAGCCGGTGCCGGAGATACCGGCGGAGGTGCCCTTGAAGAGGATCACCGTACCGGCGTCGACCCGGCTCACACCGCCGCGGGAGATGTCCTCGTTCGGGGCTCCGGCCAGAACGTCCGCGTAACCGTCCAGGTTGTAGTCGCCGACGGCGACCGCGGCGCCGAGGTCGTCGCCCGTCTCGCCGGTACCCGGCACATTGGCGGAGTCCTGTCCGAGCGTGATGACGCCGGTCGAGGTGAGTCCGGTCGTCGTGCCCTTGACCAGGGCGACCGTGCCGCCCTTGGCGGTGGAACCCGACTCGGTCGTGCCCGGCTGTCCGACGACCAGGTCGTCGATCCCGTCGCCGGTGACGTCGCCCGCGGCGAGGGAGCGGCCGCCCTTTGCGGTGAGAATGCCGACGCGCTGCAGGCCCGTGGCCGAGCCCTTCAGCCACAGGAGCCGGGAGATGCCGGTCGGGTCACGGAAGTTGACCGCCGCGTCCGCGTAACCGTCCCGGTTGAAGTCACCGGTGGCGACGGCCGCGTAGGAGACGGCCGCGGTGTAGGCGGTGGTGTTCAGATATCCCGACTTGGCCGCGCCGGACGCGGAGTCGTACGACCACCAGCGGCCGGGCTTGCCGGGCGCGACCGAGAAGACGTCGGCCTTGCCGTCCGCGTTGAAGTCACCGGTGGCGACGGAGGTGCCGAGCTTCTCACCGGCGGCGCGGGTCGCGGTGGCGGTCCCGTACGAGGTGCCGGTGGTGAGCGCGGGGCCGTACATCACGGTGACGAAGCCCGAGTCGGCGTGGCCGCTGGTGTCGTCCTCGCCGGGCGAGCCGATGACGAGGTCGCCGTATCCGTCGCCGTTCACGTCGCCGTAGGCGTTGGACGAGCCGAAGAGGTCACCGGATTCGCTGCTCCCGGGGACGCCTTCGCTGTTCTGGTCGATGATGCGCTTGGCGGTGGCGACCGGGCCGCTGTCCCCGCCGGGGACGACCGTGACCGAACCGGCGCTGCTCGCCGTCTTCGGGGTGCCGGCGACCAGGTCGGTCACGCCGTCACCGTTGAAGTCCGTGCGGGTGAGGGCGTGCGAGATGCCGGGCGCGGCCGCGAGGGTGCGGATCAGCGGCAGCTTGCTGTACAGCGCGTCGCCGGGGCAGAGCGTGCTGTTGGTGTCACGGTGGCCGAAGACCCGGGGCAGCGTGATCGAGTCGCCCTGGGCGACCTTGTTGCCGTCCTGGCCGAGCGGCGAACCGGACACCAGCGTCACGTTGGAGGTCGGGCTGATGCCGTACATGCCGAACTTCCACGCGATGACGCGGGAGATGGCCTCGAGGCCGGCCCGGGTCGGCTTCAGCGTCATCGTGTTGCCGATGTACGAGATGCCGACCGTGTTGGTGTTGAAGCCGACGTCATGGGCGCCGACCACCGGGAGGTCCATGCCGCCGCTTCGGCCCTCGAAGATCTGGCCGCAGCGGTCGACGACGAAGTTGTAGCCGATGTCGTAGTAGCCGCGGGCGAAGTGCTCCTGCTGGATGGTGCGCATCCGGGCCTTCGACTGGCTGCACGGGACAGCGTTGTCCTGGTCGACGCCGGTGTGATGGACGACGGCGGCCTTGATCTCCTGGCCGTACCCGGGCGTGCCGTCGTAGTCCGTGGAGGCACCCCACTCGGCCTGCGTGATGACCGGCGGCTTGACGACGGTCGAGGGGAGGGGAGCCGGGACCGTCGGGGACGGGGAGGGCGTGACCGTTTCGCTGGGCGTGCCGCTCGGGGTGCTGCTGGGCGACGCGGTGTCCGACGGGGACGCCGAGTCACTCGGCGGCGGCGTCGCGGTGTCCGAGGGAGAGGGCGAGGCCGTGTCGTTGGACGTGCCCGCGGGCGTCGTGTCCACCGGGGTCGGCGTGGGGTCCTGCGCGTACGCGACGGGCTTCGCGGCGCTCTTCGGGTCGGTGCCCGGGTCGAGGAGCTTCACGTCCATGCCGGCCGGGAGCGCGGAGGCGGAGCCGTCGGCGGCCACCACCCGCACCTCGACGCCGTCCGAGGGCCCGGTCCAGACCGAGGCGGTACCGCCGCGGGTGGCCGCGTCCGCGGCCTCCTTGCCATCGGCGGAGAAGGGGTCGTCCGGCAGGGCCTGCCAGCCCGACCACTCGCCGGTCCCGGCCTCCTTCGACCGGATCTGGGCGGTCCCCTTGAGCTTGACGTCCGGGTCCGACCACGTCAGCAGCGCGGCGCTGAACTGCGCGGTGTCCTGCTTCGGGAGCCCTTTGCGACCGGCACCCTGGCCGGCGAGCTTGACCGTACGCACGGCTGCGGCCCGGCCCTTGTGACCGTTCCCCGGCCCGTTGCCGGCCGGCCCCGCGACGGCGTACGCCGTCGCCCCCGCCCCCGCCAGGACTACGGCTCCGATGGTCAGCCAGGCCCGTCTCTTCAGGCTCAGCGGTTTGTACGCGTGCTTTGTGCGCGGGCTCAATGCCCCACCCCATTGTTTCCGTTCGCGGTCACGTGAGCACCACAAGTCTTCGTGATGGTCTGAAGTATCCAGCGTCCGCGGGGCGAGGAGTGTCACACCTGGCGTCGGGTGGGACACATCACCCGGGGATGATCCACCGGCCCGGCCTCCTCGCCGTGTCCCGGAAACCGAGAAGCCACGGGGCCGGTGGCAAGGCCGTTGTCATGTCAGGGGGTTGGGCTCCCGGAAGCGCCTGCGGTGAGTTGGCTCCGCGGGCGGCTCCCCGGGTGGTGCTGCTTTCGGGGGCGGGCTGCCGTGTGCTGGTCAGTCCGACGGAGCGATGGCGTTCAGGATCGCCGAGGCGACGTGGTCGGCGGCGTTGCGGTGGCCCGCGGCGTTGGGGTGGACGAGGGTGATGCGGTTGTCGCCGTCGAAGACGCCTTCGACCCACTTGCGGCTGTCGCAGACGCTGTGGTCCCGGGACGAGTCGTAGAGGTTGACGAAGGTGGTGGAGCTGGGGGCGTCGGCCGACTTCTCGATGGTCCGGTTGAGGGGTTCCAGGACGTCCTGGCGGAGCCAGTCAAGGTCGCCCTGGGTGATCGAGAGGAACTGGTGCTGGTTGTTGTAGCCGCACTTGGAGGCGTCCTCGGGGATGACCGTGGGGTAGCCCACAGCCAGGATCTTGGCGTCCGAGGCCCTCTCGTGAAGCTTGGCGAGCATCTGGCCGTACTGGGTGCTGACCTTGGTCAGCCGCCCGGGGATGCTCGCGGCCAGTTCGTCCTTGCAGGGCGTGCCCTTGCCGTCGCTGCCCGACCCCAGTTCGATGCACTTGAAGAGGATCTCGCCGAAGCCGAGGGTGTTGCCGCCCACCCCGACGGTGATCACGTCAGTGCCGGGACTGACGGCCTCGGACTGCGGAGGTACCGGGGGGAAGGGGTAGTCCGGGTCGGGGTTGCCCGGCACGTTGCGGCCGATCGGCTCCTGTGCGCGGAAGGTGATGTCCTCGATCGTGGCAGCGCCGCAGCTGACGTTGGTCAGCTCGATCAGTGAGCCGAAGTCCCGGTCGATGACCTGCGGGTAGGACCGGTCGGTGCGCTCGCACCCGTCGCGCGGGTACTCGTAGACGTCGCCGGCGGCCTGGATGACGCCGGCGGTGTACGAGTCGCCCAAGGCCACCCAGTCGTAGCTCGCCGCGGCGGCGGGTTGTGCTCCGACGAGCTGAGCGGGGGCAAGAGCGCCGGCGGCGAGAGCCGTGGCCAAGGCCAGCAGGGCAGGACGGGTGCGGAAGCGTTCCATGGGTTCTCCAGAAATACGGCGGGGGGTAACGCGCTGACCGTACGCACAGGATCACTCTGAGTACTAGATCAACTACGTAGAGTTCACCCGGGAGGGTCCTGGAGTGCCTACCGCCCGCAGCTCGGACGGCCGCAAGCGTGCCTGCCCGGCTCCTCGTCAGCCGTGGGCATTTCGCCCCCAACAGGGCAGGTGCCGACCCGGCTTGACGGAGGACGCGGGAATCCAGGGGGGCGTCACGGTGAGGCAGGGAACTCCTCCACGCACGCGCCGGGCGGCGCCGACGCATTCCGATGACGATCGACCGATCCGGACCGAGGCCACTCGGAACGTGGCGAGCCTCGTGACGGACGTCTATACATGCGTCGTCACATACGTCGTCCAGGACACGCAGCGGCGAGGCGATCCGTCACATGGGCCGGCTGCTCCACAGGCGGCCCGGCCGTGAGTGGCCGCCGTTGATGTCGGAGGCGGATGCCAAAAGAGCACCCCTCAACGTTGAGGGGTGCTCTTTTCCCTGTGCCCCCGGCAGGATTCGAACCTGCGACACCCGCTTTAGGAGAGCGGTGCTCTATCCCCTGAGCTACGAAGGCGGGGCTTGTCGTGAACCTTGCCGGACATCCCAGGGGAAGGCCGGGCGGAGTGCGACAAGCGCCCTGGTCAGGCTCCCTTGTGGGCGGTGCCGGGGCGGGGTCCGGATGGACACCTTCCCGGGCAGGTGCCCTGAAGGTCGACTGACCGCTGACAGCGTAGCGGATAGGGGTTGCGGAGGTCGCCCCCGTTGTCTCCAGGCGTCGGCGTGGGGCACGCGCGCCGTTTGACCTGCGGGGTTCCAACGGGGTGCGGAGAGGGCTGAAGCCGGCGTGATCAGATGCCGGCCGCCTGTGCGGGCAGCGCGGATGCCCGAACCGGCGTGTAGCGGGCGCGGCTGCGGGGCCCCGTCGATGTGCGCGGACGGGGGCCAACGTCCTCACCCGACGGCGCCACTCAGGGAAGTGCGACGCGTGCGGAGCCGGGCAGCCGGGCGCTCCCCGACGACTGCGGCGGTTCACCGCGCACCAGGACCCGGTGCCGGCCCGGCCGGGCAACGATCGGCCGAGGAAGGAGGAGTCGGGCAAAGCGGCGGTGCTCAAGGCGCATGGGGGTGAGTTCGAAAACAGAGCCGGAATCCAGTATTCCACCTGTGGCATCGAATAAATGCGGCCATAACGCGTGTGATGAATCGGCATCAACGTTTACGGTTCCGTCGATATGTGGCTATTAAGTTTGAGCCACATGGCTGGTATTCGATGGTTGATCGGAAGTAGGCCCGGTGTTAATCTCCCTTTGCTAATCCAACCGTTCGAATATCCCCGCCTTAGCTGATCGGCGGGCCGGAAGCTGCCTTGTGGCTGCTCAACGAAGAACGAATTTCCACACAACTGGGAGGGGTAAATTTCGTGCCAAGACTAAGAGGTATTTCTGTAATCGGGGCTGCTGCCTTCATTGCCACCGCCGCCTTCACCGGTAGCGCCGCTGCGGGTAGCTATAACGGCGTATGTGAAAGTTCCAACGGTGGAGAAGTGTGCCTGTATGACACCAATAACAATACGGGTAAGGTCTACGACACTCTCTACAGCAAAGCCTCGTACACCGGAACGTACTACGGGAGCAGCGTCGGCATCAACGACACCGTGTCTTCCACGTGGAATCGGGATCCTGACACCGAGGTCACCTTCTACGCCGGAGTGAATTACACGGGCACCGCCATGGGGAATGTCCCGGGGTGGAAAGTGAACTGGGAGGGCGGTTGGAGCGATAAGTGGAGCTCGCATTGCTTTGCTAACAACGCAGCCTGCCCCAACTGAGGCGCTGATTCTGGGTGAGCATGTGTCACTCCTGATGTACTAAATGAGGTGCCGGCGGAGGTTCAGCCAGACTCGATGTCCTGGCTGGACCTCCGTCGAATGAAATGTGAGTGCGATGTCGCCGTTGACGTTTCAGGAGATTTCCCATCGCCTCGAACGAGGATTGTCGAGGCCGTCGGCTTTGAACGGGTTGTAGTGCATGTATGGGAGCGATGACGTGATCGGCAGGGTTCGTTTGGCTGCCACGTTTTCCTTGCTCGGTCTTTTGGTCAGCGGATGCGCGAACGGAGAGGTGCGTGATCGCGGCGCGGCCACGCCCATGAAAATTCCGAAAGCGAGTGGCTATTATCAAGGGCTTGATATTATTCTTCCGCTTGATGAATATGCGCTGAAGAAGACCGAGCGACAACGTTTTAAATCGGCAGTCTATGTGCTTTCCAGTGAATGTATGAAAGGTTTTGGTCTCGATTGGCCGAAGCCCGTCGAGCAGGTGTCCGAGGTGGCCGACAACTCTCGACGATATGGGGTTGTCAACGAAGGTGATGCCAGAAAGTTCGGATACGCTGTCCCGCTCCCCCATGGCGTAACTCGCAAAGAGGCGCTGAGGGTCGGCCGGGAGAACATTGAAAGAACCAGGAATCTTCCTCGCGAAACAATAAATCTGTACACGGGGGAGAATCTGAAAACTCTGTCCGGAAGGAAGATCCCTGAAGGGGGATGCCGTGGAGAGGCGTACAGGAAGCTGGGGCTTCCTCCGCAAGGGCTGATTTCCACCACGCTCGACGCTATGCGCTACGGAACCTGGGAAAGTTCGAGGAATGACCGGATCGTCGTTGATGCTGTAATTCGATGGAAAGCATGCATGAGGAATGCGGGATACAAGTACGACACACCCGAGGATGCGGTTGGTGATCGCCGTTGGCAGCATGAGGGAGACCCGTCCGGCGCGGAGAAGTCCACTGCTGTCGCTGATGTGAAGTGTAAAAGAAATGTGTTGTTCGTCGAAAAATGGCATAGGGTTGAAGTAGAAAAGCAGAAACGTCTCATAAAAGAGAAGAAGGGTGTTCTTGACGGGCTCAAGAGGGAAACCGAAGCGCTTGGCAATCGAATCGACCGAGTGCCCACAGGGGCGTGATGTCGGCCCGTGGTGGGATCGTTGCGGGGTAGGGAGCGCGATGATCGGTTCGGGTGGCGCTGTCACTGATGCGGCTGCCCGTGTCCACCCTTGGACCGTCCACCTTGGCGAGTTGGCCCAGCGCGGAGGTGGCCCGCTCGCGTAAGTACGCCTCGCGGTCGCGGTTCAGCGGGATCAAGGGCGTCAACGCAGAGTGGTCCGCCCCCCGGACTGGCTGCGGGGAGGCCCCCGGACGTGGCTGCGGGGAGCTCGTCCGCTGCCCCGGCACGGAGACGGGGGGCCTTCTGCCCAGCTTGAGCGATGAGGTCAGCGATGCCTTCCGCGTTCATCCCCGCACTCCCCGCCGCAGTCCCGCATCCGTCGTTCCCGGCACCACCTCCCGTTTGCCCTTGCGACCCGGTCGGGGTGGATTGGATCACGCACATACGCCATCGCGCCGGTTCGCTCGCTGCCGACACGGGTGGCGCTGTCGACGCGGCTCGACCGGAATTCCGGAGTTGCGGTCGGTCGAGCCGTTTCGTCTTCTCTACTCCTTTTGCGGTGTGAATGCGCCCCTCCACCGGGAGGCCCCGGCCCCCTGATCCCGGACCCCGGGCCCCGGATCAAGGCGCGGGCGTCAGCGAGGCGGCCTCCCAGCCGAATCCGTCCGGGTCGGTGAACGCGCCCGTATCGCCCGCGAGTGCGAGCCGGTGCGAGCCGGTGCCGTCGACCGGGACGCCGACGTCCTTGGCGAGGGCGCGGCGTCCGTAGAGGGCCAGCTTGACGGGGCTGCCCTGGGTGTCGAACTCGACGTACTTGCTGCCGAAGCTCTTGGCCACGGTGAGGCCGCGCTCGACGTAGAAGCGCTTGCTCGCGGTCACGCTCGCCGTGCCCAGCAGGAGGACCATCTGGTCGATCTGCCCGGTGGCCGGGGCGGTGTCCTTCTTCGCCGATGTGGCGATCTTCCAGATCGTTCCGTCCGGGGCCCGGACGACGCCGCCGTAGCCCCAGAACGACTTGGTGGCGGGCTTCAGTGACGTGGCACCGGCATCGACAGCGGCGTCGACGAAGCCGCGGACGTCGGCCGGCTGGGACATCGTGAGCGACAGCGAGAACCCGCGGAATCCGGTGGTCGGCGCGTCCGACGAGCGCAGGCCCACCCGGGTGTCCAGACCGAGGGCGGCGTAGAAGCGGTGGGCGGCCGTGGTGTCGGCCACCTCAAGGGTGAGGGCTTCGATGAAGGTCATGCGTTTCACGCTAATTGCGGGCCTGCCGCGGGTGCTTCTTGATTCCTGACCGGTTCCGCCGCCGGGTGCCGACTGCCACCCGCCACCCGCCACCCGCCACCCGGCACCCACCGTCGGCCGCGCTCCGGCCGGCCCGTCGGCCCGTTTCCGGGGGTCGCGTGCTTTCGGGCGCGATCGATCGTTCTGTGAGGTGCGTCACTGGCGCGGGAATGGCAGTGCGGGCGGGACAGGACGTGAACTACTCGGTGCATACGTGCGTGCCTGCGTGCGTGCCGCCCGGCGTTGTGCTCAGGAAGGTTGTCCGTGCCGCATTCCGATCCGACCCCAGCCGTACCTCCGTCCGCCCCGGCGGTCGTGGCCGACGCCGCCGCGACCGAAGCGGCGGCGCGTGTGCATGCCGCGCTGAGTGGTCCCCGTGGTCCGTTCGCCGTGGTGCGGGAGGAGTACGGGCCGCAGGCGGGTTCGCTCGTGTACGCGGACGGGCCCAGGACCCTCCGTGAGTTCGTGGAGACCACGTGGGCGTTCGGGGACCAGCCGTTCCTGATCGCGGGGGAGCGCGGCTGTTCGTACGGAGAGTTCTTCGCCGCCGCCTCCCAGCTGGCATGCCGGCTGAGCGAGAGGTACGGCCTCCGCCCGGGCGACCGTGCGGTGGTCGCGATGAGCGACTGCCCGGAGTGGCAGATCGCCTTCTGGGCCGCGCAGTTGGCCGGACTGGTCGCCGTACCGCTGGACGTCCGATGGACGGAGGGCGAGTTCGCGTACGTGCTGGAGGACTGCGGGCCGGGGGTGCTGCTCGTCGACGGGGAGCGGTTGCCCCTGGTGGCGGACTGGGCCCGAAGGGCCGGGGCGCGGGTGATCGTCTTTCGTGGCGAGGACCACGGCCGCGGTGAGGCGCGCGGCGGGATGCCTTTCGAGGGCGTCGAGCGGTACGAAGACCTGCCGGCGCCCGATCCGTTCGCCGCGCCGCCGGACGTCGAGATCCGGCCCGAGGACGATGCGACGATCATCTACACCTCGGGTACCACCGGCAGGCCCGAGGGAGCTGTCGCCACGCAGCTGGCCCAGGCGGGCGCCGCGCGCAACCCACGTTTCCACGCGGCGGCCTCCGCGCTCGGCCGGGGAACCGTCCCGGGGCAGGGGCCCGCGCCCGTCACGCTGCTGACGTTCCCGTCCTTCCACGTTGCCGCGCTCACCGGCGTCCATGCCGCGATGTCGGCGGGTGGCGCCGTCGTCCTGATGCGCACATGGGACGCGCAGGAGGCACTGCGGCTCATCCGGGAGCACCGCGTCACGCACTGCTCCGCGGCGCCGGCGACCGCCCGCGAGCTGCTGGACGCGGCCGCTCGGACGGGGGACGGGCTGGAGAGTCTCCAGACGCTCGACACCGGCGGATCCGCCGTACCGCGGGACCTGGTCGCGCGGTTGACGGCCCGCTACGGGGAGCGGATCGAACCGTGCGGCGGTTACGGGCCGGCCGAGACCGGCGGCGGAGTCATGGCGAACTTCGGTGCCGAGTGCCGGCTCCACCCGGGCAGTGCGGGGCGGCCGACGCCGACCACCGAGGTGCGGATCGCCGGTCCGGCGGGCGAGACGCTGCCCGACGGGGAGACGGGCGAACTGTGGCTCCGCGGCCAGGCGCTGGCTCGTGGGTACTGGCGGGACGCGGAGGCCACGGCGCGGTCGTTCGCCGACGGCTGGTTCCGTACCGGAGACCTGGCGGTGATCCGGGACGGGCGGGTGGATCTCGTGGACAGGGTGTCGCGGGTGGATCTCGTGGACCGGGTTGCGCGGGCGGATCTCGTGGACGGGGTGGCGCGGACGGTCAGAGGCGAGTGATGCGTACGCGGTAGTCGCCCTTGGCGTCCTTGTCGAGCACCGAGATGCGGATCCCGTTGGCCCGGTCGTCGAAGGTCTGACCGGGCTGGAACGGGGCATCGGACAGTTCGGCGTGGACGTTGGGCAGCCGGGTGCAGCCGCTGCTGTCCTTGGTGCTGTCCGTGACGGACACGGGCCCCTGGCCGGTGTCGACGTCCGAGCTCACCTTGTAGATCAGCACACCCGGCCGGCAGACCTCCTGGTCGTTTCCGGCCTGGGTCCGCACCTCCACCGCGTAGCCGGATTCCGCGGTCAGCGGGACGAACGCCAGCTTCGTGCCGCCGTGGGTGGCCAGCGGTTCCAGGACGTGGTCGCTGGTGCCGGGGCGGGAGGCGCAGCTGATCTGGTTGTTGTCCAGCCAGCCGAGCTTCCACTTGTGCCAGCCCAGCAGGTCGTTATTGGCGCCCCAGTCCTCCGACATGATGTCCCAGTGCCCGACCGAGCCCCCGCCCTCCATCGTGTAGAGGTCGGGCAGGCCGAAGACATGGCCGTTCTCGTGCGGCAGGACGCGGTAGCCGGTCTGGGGGTACGAGCCCGAGCCGTCGTCCTGGCGGCTGTAGACGAAGGACGTGTTGGAGAGCGGGACGCCGTCCGCGTACGGAGCGTCGTCGTTGCCCGAGAAGGTCACGGACAGCACGGTGTCCAGGGCCGAGGGTCCGGCGTTCGGCGTGACCAGGATGTTGATCAGGTCGTATGCGGTGAAGTCCACCTTCGGGTCGGCGGCGGCGACGATGTCCTGGACGAGGTGGCGGTAGCCGGGTTCGTACGGTGATCCGCGCTCGATCCCGTACGCCGAGAACGGCAGCGGCATCCGCAGCCAGGTCTTCACCGGTGCTTCGGGTACGTAGGTGAGGCGCCCGTAGGAGCTGGTGCGGAACCAGTCCGTGGTCTGCGGGAAGAACTCCGCGAGCCGGTCCATGGCCGGCTCCTTCCCCTCCGCGTCGGGGAAGTCGATCATCAGGTTCAGTGCGTGCACCTGGCCGGTGGAGCGGGCGTAGCCCGGCTGCGTGGGCATGCCCTCCGACATCTGCACACCCATCTCCGCCGATATCCGGCACGGGCCCAGACCGGCCGCCTGGGGGCTCGTCATCGGTCCCGCGGAGGCCCGGCTGGGCAGGGGAAGGGTGCTGCTGGCCGAGGCCAGTGCAGCGATGACCAGGGCCGTTGCCGCGCCGAGGGCCACCGGGTGACGGTGCT
Organism: Streptomyces sp. NPDC048211; assembly: GCF_043202315.1. Classification (NCBI taxonomy): domain Bacteria; kingdom Bacillati; phylum Actinomycetota; class Actinomycetes; order Kitasatosporales; family Streptomycetaceae; genus Streptomyces; species Streptomyces sp. NPDC048211. The sequence continues at coordinate 280,013 of NZ_JBIDAD010000008.1, read as the reverse complement.
TGCGTATCCGGTGGCGGGGCTGCTGCATAGAGGCGCCTTCGGGTCCGCGGCAGTCGGCCGACCCCGACTGCGCTCTGTCGATCAGCCTCGGCCGGGCGGTGCGGCGCCGCGCGTTGGGTGCGCCGATCGGTGGGTTTTTGCCCCGGTCCGATGATGTGACTCAGGACACATCGTCGGGGGAAATAACCGGGGACCAGTTCCCCGTTTGTATCGGTGTCCCCCGCAAAACGGGGAGGCGGTCCCCGGTTAACCCGAGGGGTCGCCGGAGTGACGTACGCAGGAACGGCACGAGCCCGGCAGGGTTCCGCCGCACGAGAGCCCGAGACCGGAAGACCAGGAAGAGAAGGAGCGCCGCCGTGGACACCGCCGCCCGCACCGCAGCCGGAACCGCGCAGCCGCGTACGCCCCGCCCGCGGGCCGACGCGCTGCGCAACCGGGAGCGGATCGTGACGGCCGCGCGCGAGATGTTCGTCGAGTTCGGCCCCGATGTGCCGCTCGACGAGGTCGCCCGCCGCGCAGGCGTCGGCAACGCCACCCTCTACCGGAACTTCCCCGACCGGGCCGCGCTGACCCACGAGGTCGTCCTCGCGGTCACCTCCCGCACCACCGACCGTGCCGAGGAGGCTGCGAGGGAGGAGTCCGACCCCTTCGTCGCGCTCAGCCGCTTCGTGCACGCGGCTGCCGACGAACGGATCGGGGCGCTGTGCCCCATGCTGTCCGGCGGCTTCGACAAGGACCATCCCGAACTGCTCGCCGAGCGCCGACGCCTCGAAGGGGCCGTCGAGGGGCTCGTCGGGCGCGCCATGTCCGCGGGGCGCCTGCGTACCGACATCGCCGTCGGCGACGTACTGGTCGTCCTCTCCCAGCTCACCCGGCCGCTGCCAGGCATCGCCTGCCTGAACATCGACCGGTTCGCCCACCGCCACATCCAGCTGTTCCTGGACGGACTGGAGGCTCCGGCCCGGTCCCGACTGCCCGGAACGGCGGCGACCTTGGAGGACCTGCGGCGCCGGAACTGACCAACGCGCCGGGCGTCCGACCCGATGCCCGGCCGTGTGCAGGCCACGCCGCGACCGTCTTCTTCCCTTTCTCCGCGACCGGAGTCCGACCCTCCTTCTCCCTGACCGGAGTCCGACCCTCTCTTCCTCCCCGACCGGAGTCCGACCCTCCTCCTCCCTGACCCCAGAGTCCGACCCTCGCTTCCGCCCGGCCTTCACCGCATTCGCGGTTCACGACCTCGCGCGCCCTCGCGCGTCCTTAGGTGGCTACTCCCATGTCAAAAACAGCTGATATCCGACTCCCGGACCCCAGTCGCTGGAAGGCGCTGGCGTTCATCGCCCTCGCGCAGTTGATGGTCGTCCTCGACGCCACCATCGTGAACATCGCGCTTCCGCACGCCCAGACCGACCTCGGCATCACCGATGCCAACAAGCAGTGGGTCATCACGGCCTATGCCCTCGCCTTCGGCGGGCTGCTGCTCTTCGGAGGCCGGATCGCCGACCTCTGGGGCCGCAAGCGCACCTTCGTCGTCGGTCTGATCGGCTTCGCGCTGGCCTCCGCCCTCGGTGGCGCGGCGCAGAACCAGGGCATGCTGTTCGGCTCCCGCGCCCTTCAGGGCGTGTTCGGCGCGCTGCTCGCCCCGGCGGCCCTCTCGCTGCTCGCGGTCATGTTCACCGACGCCAAGGAGCGCGCCAAGGCGTTCGGCATCTACGGGGCGATCGCCGGTGGCGGTGGCGCCGTCGGCCTGATCCTCGGCGGTTTCCTCACCCAGACGCTGAACTGGCGCTGGACCTTCTTCGTCAACATCCCCTTCGCGATCGTCGCCGCAGCCGGTGCGTACTTCGTGATCCGCGAGCCGGCCGGCGGCCGTAACCGCTCCTCGCTCGACATCCCGGGCGTCGTCCTGTCCGCGCTGGGTCTGGTCTCGCTGGTCTACGGATTCACCCGCGCCGAGTCCAGCGGCTGGTCGGACGCGCTGACCATCGGCACGTTCGTCGCCGCCGGTGTGCTGCTGCTGGCCTTCGTCCTGACCGAGTCCAAGGTCAAGTCGCCGCTGCTCCCGCTGCGCGTCGTGATGGACCGCAACCGCGGCGGTGTCTACCTCTCGCTGGGCCTGGCCGTCATCGCGATGTTCGGTCTGTTCCTGTTCCTCACGTACTACCTCCAGGTCGTCAAGGGCTACTCCCCGATCAAGACCGGCTTCGCCTTCATGCCGATGATCGTGGGCATGATCACCGGGTCGACGCAGATCGGTGCCCGGCTGATGACGCGGGTCCCGGCCCGCCTGCTGATGGCCCCGGGCTTCCTGCTCGCCGGCGTCGGCATGCTGCTGCTGACGCAGCTGGAGATCGACTCGTCCTACGCTGCGGTCATCCTCCCGGGTCAGCTCCTGCTGGGCCTGGGCATGGGTACGGCCTTCATGCCCGCCATGTCGCTGGCCACGCACGGCATCGAGCCGCGTGACGCGGGGGTGGCCTCCGCGATGGTCAACACCTCGCAGCAGGTCGGCGGTGCGATCGGCACCGCGCTGCTCAACACCATCGCCGCCTCCGCCGCCACGGCGTACGCCACCTCGCACGCCGCGCTCGGTGCCACCGACCCGGAGCTGCTGAAGCTCCAGTCGATGGTGCACGGCTTCACCGGCGCCATCTGGTGGGCCGTCGGCATCCTGGTGGTGGCCGCCGCGATCGCGGGGACCTTCATCAACGCCGGCCGTCCGTCGGCGACGACCACGGCGTCCGGGGGCACCGGTTCCGCCGACGCCGTCGAGGACGAGGTCAAGGTGCCGGTCATCGCGCACTGACCCCTCGCGCGCGGCGTGCCGTGACGCGGTGTGAAGCGAACTCTGCCCCGGTTCCGTTCGACGGAACCGGGGCAGAGGCGCGTTCGGGGGTGGGGGCGGTGCGCGGCGCGGTCAGCGGAGCCAGGGAAGGTCCGCGTCGGTGCCCTCCGGCTGGAGTCCGGCCGCCATGACCTGCATGATCTCGCCGAGCGTGCGCACCTGCTCGGGGCTGAGCCGGTCGAACATGGCCTGACGTACGGCGCTGACGTGGCCCGGGGCCGAACGGCGGAGCATCTCGTGGCCCTCCTCGGTGAGGACGGCGTTCTGGCCGCGCTTGTCGGACGGGCAGTCCTCGCGGCGCACCCAGCCGCTCTTCTCCAGCCGGGCGACGGCGTGCGAGAGCCGGGATCGGGTGATCTTGGCGTCCTTGGCCAGTTCGGTCATCCGCTTCTGACGGCGGGGCGCCTGGGAGAGCTGGACGAGCAGTCCGTAGTAGATGTGCGGCATGCCGGCATCGCGCTGCAACTGGCGGTCGAGGTGATCCTCCAGGAGCGTGGTGGCGTGCAGGTACGCACGCCAGACGCTCTGTTCTTCGTCGGTGAGCCAACGCGGCTGCTCACCGGTGAATGCCGTGGTCATGTACTCCACTGTACGACCTTTTCTTGAAAGTTGAACTAGATAGAGCTAAGGTCTCCGAAGGTGGGAACTTGAACATTAAAGAACTGTTCCTGTCGAAGGCCCCGTAGAAGACTTACCTTGAGCAGCAGTGGATGGGGAGTGTCATGACAGTCACCGCGGAGCGCATGCCCGCCCTCTATCTCTCGCACGGCGCACCGCCGCTGGCCGACGACCCGGTCTGGCCCGGCGAGCTGGCCGCCTGGTCCGCCGGGCTGCCGCGACCCACCGCCGTCCTCATGGTCTCGGCCCACTGGGAAGAGGCCCCGCTCGCGCTGGGCGCCACCGAGACGATCCCCCTGGTCTACGACTTCTGGGGCTTCCCCGAGCACTACTACCAGGTGCGGTACGCCGCCCCGGGCGCCCCCGCACTGGCCGAGAACGTCCGCAAGCTGCTGCGCGGCGCCGGCACGCCGGTCCAGGACATCCCCGACCGCGGCCTCGACCACGGTGCGTACGTCCCGCTGGTGGAGATGTTCCCGGCGGCCGACATCCCGGTCCTGCAGATCTCCATGCCGACGCTGGACCCGCAGAAGCTGATGGAGATCGGGCGCAAGCTCGCGCCGCTGCGCGACGAGGGCGTCCTGATCGTCGGCAGCGGCTTCTTCACGCACAACCTGGCCGCACTGCGGCACACGGGCGGCGGCGTGCCCGGCTGGTCCGCGGAGTTCGACGACTGGGGCCACCGGGCACTCCAGGCGCAGGACATCGACGCGCTGCTGGACTTCGAGCACAAGTCACCGGCAGGCCGGCTGGCCCACCCGCGCACCGAGCACTTCGCCCCCCTCTTCGTCACGCTCGGGGCCGCGGAGCAGGAGCTGGACCAGGGGCGCAGCGTGATCGAAGGCTTCTGGATGGGGCTGGCCAAGCGCTCGGTGCAGTTCGGCTGAGGCGGGCCTTTCCCCCTGCCCGCCCCCGGGGTGAAGTGTCCGACCTGGGGGCGGGCTCTCTTCTGCCGCCCGCAGGTCGGGACGTCGGACCGGGTGCGGGCCTTTCCAGTCCGCCCAGGGTCGGTACGCCGGGCCTGGTGCGGGCTGTTCCCCGGTGCCCGCCCCGGGGCGGGAACGGCGGGTACAGGGCGGGCTTTCCCCCGCCCGCCTGTGCCCGTCCCGGTTCAGAGCGCCGGCGGGTTCAGTCCGACCGAGCGGAGCGTTCAGAGCGCCGGCGGGTTCAGTTCGACCGAGCGGAGCGCTGCGGCCAGCGCGGTCGCGTCGCCGATGTCCAGCGCCGTGTCGGTGAACTTGATGGTGTGGTCGTCGCCGTGGGCCGCCGCCCGTGCGAAGACCTCCTCGGGAGACAGTCCGCCAGGCACGGGCACCGGGTCGGCGGGCCGCGCCGGGGAGTACGCGGCGGTGACTGCCGCGCTCGCCGCCCAGGCGGCATCCACGCTCGGCGCCCACAGCTCGCGGGGGAGCGCGGGGAGGGTGCGCAGCACGGCGTTGGGTGCGGTGGCGGCGTGCACCAGCATGATCGGCGCGCCGTATCCGTACGTCGCATAGCGATGGGTGGCGGCCCGCACCAGTTCCTCCAGCCGGGCGCGGGCGGTGTCGGGGCCGTCCACGGGCCCGGCCGGCCACCGGGGGAACGCGGTCAGCTGATCCAGCCGGGCCCGGATGCCGCCGCTCTGGTCGGGCACCGGCAGCACGGCGTCCAGTGCGGTGGCGGCATCGGGTGCCGGGGCGAGCGAGGACAGCGGGGGCAGCGGCTGATGGCGGGCCGCCCAGTAGCCGAGGGCATGGGCCAGCTCGGCCACACGGGGCCCGTTCTCCGGCACGCCCGGCCCGGTCGCGCGAGGCCCGTCATCCTGCGGGGTCAGCAGGGTGCGCACACTGTGGCCGACCCGGATCACCGGGTGCGTGGCGCCGGCCGCGATGCCGGGGAGCAGCCGCGGCCACCACTCGGCGAGGACGTCGCGCCAGGGGCGGTCGGCCGTCTCGCGCTCGAAGTACACCGCCCAGTCGGCGATGCGCCGCGGATCTCCGAGCGCCTGCTGCCAGTTCTCCGGGGTCACCTCGGCGGCCGGGTCCGGCATGTCCTCCAGCTTGTGCCGGTAGTGGTCCAGCCACCGGTGCACGGCTGTTGCCCGGCCGTGGCGCACCAGCGCCTCCACGGCCATCGGGGCGTGATTGCTCAGCCAGCCGCCCCGCTCGGGGCCGAAGGAGTGGAGCCGCTCCAGCGCTTCGTCGAGCGTGCCGGAGGCGTCGGACGAGGTGTGCGTCGTGAGGTCCATGGGGCATCACGGTAGGCACCGGGGCGGCGCCCGGTAACGGGCTGCGGTCCCGGACGGGGCGGCTGCCGGGACTAGGTCTGCGGTCCCAGGCGTTTCTCGTACCAGGACACGTCCCAGTACCGGTCGAACTTCCGGCCGACCTCCGAGTACGTACCGATGTGGCGGAAGCCGAAGCGCTCGTGCAGCCGGACCGAGGGCTCGTTGGGCCGGGCGATGCCCGCGTAGGCGCGGCGCAGGTCCTCGCCGGCGAGGGCGTCGAAGAGCGCCGAGTAGAGGAGGGTGCCGAGACCACGCCCCGTGGTGCCGGGGGCGCAGTAGACGCTCACCTCGACGGATGTGGAGTACGCCGCTTTGGGGCGGAACGCGCTGCTGGTGGCGTAGCCCAGGATCCGGGGGCCCGCCCCGCTCGTTTCGTCCGTATTGCGGACGTCCTGAGCAACCAGAAGCCGGTGCGGGCCGTCTTCAGGGTGGGAGCGCAACCAGGGCAGACGCTGCTCGGGAGTGAAGGGGACCGTGTCGAATGTGAGGGCGGTCTCACGCACGTAGTGGTTGTAGATGTCCGTGAGGGGCTCGAGATCGGCCTCGATACCCGGCCTGACCTGCACCTCTGTGCCCGACTGTGGCATGCGCCCTCCCCTGGTGACGCGACAGGGTACTGCATGATCTCGAAAATGAATGCCGGTCATGGGAATTCTGTCCGGATTCCAGTCGTTGTTTCCATCGGATGCAGGGCACCCGAAAGGGTGTCGCGACCTACTCAGCAAGGGAGCACGCATGGCAACCCGTGCCGTCGCCCGTCGTTCGTCCGCCACTGGCGGGACCAACCGGGCAAGCAGTGTTCGCGCCGTGGGCGGGGAGATCGCCGATCGCGACCTGGTCGGCATGTACCTGGACGAGATCGCGCGCACGCCGCTGCTCGATGCCGCCAAGGAGGTCGAGCTGTCGCAGACCCTGGAAGCGGGTGTCTTCGCACAGCAGGTCCTCGACGGGTCGGTGGAGAGCGAAGCCGGCGGGGCCTCGCGCGAGGAGCTGGAGGCGCTGGTCGCCGAGGGCGAGCGCGCCAAGGACATATTCATCCGTTCCAATCTCCGCCTCGTCGTTGCCGTCGCCCGCCGCTATCCGCGAGCGGGACTGCCCCTGCTCGACCTGATCCAGGAGGGCAACGCCGGCCTGGTGCGCGCGGTCGAGAAGTTCGATTACGCCAAGGGCTTCAAGTTCTCCACGTATGCGACGTGGTGGATCCGGCAGGCCATCACCCGTTCCATAGCCGACCAGTCGCGCACGATCCGGCTCCCCGTCCACCTGGTGGAGGAGCTCGGCCGGATCCGCCGTGTGCAGCGCGAGTTCAACCGCGAGCACGGGCGCGACCCGGAGCACTCGGAGATCGCCGCCGAGCTGGACTCGACCACGTCGCGGGTCAGCGACGTCCTGGACTGGGCCCGTGACCCGGTCAGTCTGAACATGTCGGTGGACGACGACGGCGACACGCAGTTCGGTGACCTCCTGGAGGACACCTCCGCCGTTTCGCCCGAGCAGTCCGTCATGACACTGCTGCGCAGCGAGGAGCTGGAGGAGCTGATCGGCAAGCTCGACAACCGCACCGCGTCGATCATCCGTATGCGGTACGGCATCGAGGACGGCCGTGAGCGGACCCTCACGGAGGTGGGCAAGCAGCACGGGCTCACCCGCGAGCGGATCCGCCAGATCGAGAAGCACGCACTGCTCGAACTGAAGCGAATGGCTCACGACACGGGCTTTGACGCTGCGGCGTGAGCTCGCGTCCAGTAACCTCCGAATTGGGCCGCTTCACATCGGTGGCCCCCTATAGCTGAGTCCCGGCGCCCACCCCCCCCTGGCGCCGGGGCTCATCCCTTTTCCGGCAGCCCTTTCCGGCAGCCCTTTCCGGCAGTCCACTCCGGATTCCCGGCGGCTTTCCCGGCAGCGTGGCTCTATGCGGCGGGGGACGCCGCCGCGCGGGTCAGCCTGCCGCCCAGGTCCTTCAGATACGTCACGAGCTGGGGCGGCTGGTGCGCGGTGAACTCGCAGTCCACCAGCGCGAGGCGCAGCGCCACCCATTCCAGCGAGTCGGTCAGTACCGCCCGCAGCCGGCAGCTGTGCTCGCCGGTCTGTTCCAGCGGGCCGATCGAGGCGGGCAGCCGCGACGCCACGAAGTCGGCGGGGGCCGCGAAGCTCACGTCGACCGCCAGCTCCGGCTGCCTGCGCGCCATGGAACTGCTGAGGAACTCCGCCGCGTCGCCCGTCGGCAGCTCGCGCGGAGCGAAACGGGCACCCGTCGCGAAGGGGCTGCTCACCCGGTCGACCCGGAAGGTGCGCCAGTCTTCCCGCTCCAGGTCGTACGCGACGAGATACCAGCGCCACCCGGTGCTCACCAGGCGGTACGGCTCGACCTGTCTCCTGGTCTCGGCGCCGTCCCCCGCGCGGTAGGCGAACCGCAGCCGCTCCCGCCCGGTCACCGCGGACGCCATCACGGTCAGCGTCTGCGGGTCGATTGTCGAGCCGTCCCCGCGGGCCAGCGGCATCGTGGCGTTCTGCAGGGTGGAGACCCGGTGGCGCAGCCGGGAGGGCAGGACCTGTTCCAGCTTGGCCAGTGCCCGTACGGAGGCCTCGTCGACCCCTTCGATGGCGTGGCCGGCCCCGGCCCGCAGGCCCACCGCGATGGCCACCGCCTCCTCGTCGTCCAGAAGCAGCGGCGGCATCGCCGTACCGGCCACGAGCCGGTAGCCGCCGACCGAGCCGCGTGACGCCTCGACGGGATAGCCCAGGTCACGGAGGCGGTCGATGTCGCGGCGGATGGTGCGCGGGCTGACGTCGAGCCGGTCGGCGAGCTCACTGCCCGGCCACTCGCGCGGCGTCTGGAGCAGTGACAGCAGGTTCAGCAGTCGTGCCGGGGTGTCGGTCATGTCACTCAGGATGCCCGCCCATTGGGTCATGACCTGACCTAATCGACGTTTAACTTCCTCATATGACTTCTTCCGCACCCCTGCCGTCACCGGCGGACGCTCCCGCGGCCCCGAGCCCGTCGGACCGCCGACGGTGGTTCGCCCTGGCCATCGTGATGACCGCCGCCTTCATGGACCTGGTGGACGTCACGATCGTCAACATCGCCATCCCGAGCATCAGGGAGGACACCGGCGCCTCCTTCAGCTCGATCCAGTGGATCACCGCCGGATACGCCCTGGCCTTCGCCGCCGGTCTGATCACCGGCGGCCGGCTCGGTGACATCTACGGCCGCAAGCGGCTCTTCCTCATCGGGATCGGTGGCTTCACCGTGGCCTCCGCGCTGTGCGGATTCGCCGCGAACCCGGAGATGCTCGTCGCCTCCCGCATCCTCCAAGGCGGCACGGCCGCGCTGATGGTGCCGCAGGTGCTGTCGATCGTGCATGCCACGTTCCCGGCGCACGAGCGCGGCAAGGTATTCGGCCTCTTCGGCGCGATCGTCGGCCTCGGTGCCGTGTCGGGGCCGCTGCTGGGCGCGTTGCTCACCGAGTGGAACATCGCCGGTCTCGAATGGCGCCCGATCTTCCTGATCAACCTGCCGGTCGGCATCGTGGGTCTGATCCTGGGGCGGAAGTTCATCACCGAGTCCAAGGCGCCGAAGGCGCTCCGCCTCGACATGGTCGGGGTGGTGCTGGTGACGCTGGCGATGCTCATGCTCATCTACCCGCTGACCCGCGGCGAGGAACTGGGCTGGCCGCTCTGGGGCTACCTGTCGATGGCCGGCAGCGTCGTCGTCTTCACCGCCCTCGTCCTGTTCGAGCGGGCCAAGGCGCGCCGCGACGGTTCGCCGCTGGTCGAGCTCTCGCTGTTCCGGGTGAAGAGCTTCGCCGCGGGCATCGCCGTACAGCTGACCTTCGGCGTCGGCCTCGGCATCTTCTTCCTGGTCTGGACGCTGTACATGCAGGAGGGCCTCGGCTGGAGCGCGCTGCGTGCCGGTACGACGGGCATCCCGTTCTCGGTCGCCGTCTCCTTCGCCGCCGGTATCTCCGTGCAGAAGCTGGTGCCGAAGTTCGGCCGCAAGGTGCTCCAGGCGGGGGCCCTGCTCATGATCGCCGGTCTGCTGCTCTACATCTGGGAGTCCAACCGCTACGGCATGGACATCGCCTCCTGGCAGATGGCGCTGCCGCTGGTGGTCATGGGCCTCGGCATGGGCCTGATCGTGGCCCCGCTGGCCGACGCGGTGCTGTCCGAGGTGCCCAAGGAGCACTCCGGATCGGCGTCCGGGCTTTTCAACACCGTGCAGCAGATGGGCAACGCGCTGGGGCTCGCCCTCGTCTCGGTCATCTTCATCGGCGCGATGGGCGACCACCTGACGCCGCCGCAGATCGGCCCGGCCTTTGCCGACGCCTTCGAGCACTCGCTGTGGTGGGTGGCCGGCGTGCTCGCGGTGATCTTCCTGCTGATGTTCGCGCTGCCGGCCCGGCCGAAGCAGCACGTGGAGGGCGGCGACGAGAGCGCCGAGCCCACCGGCCCCGCCGACGAACCTGCCAAGGAGCCGGTGCTGACGCACTGAGCGGACGCAGTGCGTCAGGGAGCAAGCGGAGGAGTGTGACGGTGCCCGCACCCCGGTCGGGGTGCGGGCACCGTCATGCCCGGGGCCGGGCGGGGGTCAGCAGATGCGGGTACGGCTTTCCATCGCGCCGCGCGCCGCCTTCTCGTCGCCGTACACCTCGCACATGTGACGGCCGTCCGGCGTCGCCGTGTGCTCGACCTCCCACAGGCTCGTCTCTCTGCCGTCGAGCAGCAGGAAGGCGTGCTCGTACAGGGTGAAACCCGCGTCCCGTCCGTCCACCTGGCACTGGCGCCCGAAGACCTGGGTGATGTGGTGGGCGAAGGCCGACCGCAGCAGGAGCGCCGTCGCCTTGCCCGGCACGTCCCGGTTCTCCGCGCGGCGCAGGACCCGGCGGGCGTGGTCCGCCGAGTTGTCCGGGGCGTACATCCGGGGCATCGGGGCCGGTGGGGCCGCCATCAGGGCGTCGAGGATCTCCAGGTCGGCCTGCGGCCCGTCGTGCTCGAAGACCGGACCGTCGCGGAAGCCGCCGGCCAGCCGGGCGGCCGCGATGTGGGCGTCGGCCTCGTCGTCGTACAGCTCGTGCTGCCGGAAGCCGTCCCGCGCCCGCGCGCCGTATGCCGGATCCGTGGCGTCGCACGGGCCGTGTCCCGGGTCCGTGGCGTCGCGCGAGCCGCAGTGCACGAGCTCCCACAGGGTGAGCGGTGTGCCGTCGGCCAGCAGATATGTGTGGCGGTAGGTCTCGCGGTGCAGGGAGGAACTGTGGTGCGAGGAATGCAGGGAGCTGCTGTGGGCGAGCGCGGTGCCGAGCCGCTCGACCGTACTGTCGGGCAGGTCGAACGAGTTGAGAGCCCGTCGCAGGAGTCCATCGAGGTGCTGCTCGGTTGTCTCGTACGGATCGCTCAAGGTGCTGTCTCCAGGCCGTCGCCGCGTGTGACTTGGTGCGTGCTCAACGTAGTCCCTGGGTCTGACATCGTGACCGGGGTTGGGAAAAACGTACGGCGCACGCAGAAGGTTCCCTCTCCTCGTCCGAACTTCCCTACCCCGAGGGCGAGTCGGCGCCGTGCACCCTATTGTCCGGTGACTGTGCCGATTGCCGCGGTGTGTCGTAGAGATCGCCGTACGCGAGGTATGTGCCGCCGCCGTCGCGGCCGTTGACGCCCGTGGCGGCCCGCACGGCCTTCACGATGGCCCGGGCCACGGCCTCCGCGCCCGCCGCGAGCAGGTCGTTGAGGGCCGTCGGGTCCGCCGGATCGAGTGTCCGCCCGGCGGTCGCCAGCGCGAAGACGGTGTCCCCGTCGGTCATCAGGTGGACGGGCCGGATGGCGCGCGCCAGCCCGTCGTGCGCGGTCCCCGCGAGCTTCTGGGCCTGTGCGCGGCCGAGGTCGGCGTCCGTGGCGACGACGGCGAGCGTGGTGTTGAGCGGGGGGCGTGCGTGGGCATCGTGCGCCTGTGTCAGGCGCCGTTGCGCCTCCTGGTGGATCTCCGGCGCGGGCGCGACGGCCGGTTCGGCGCCGCCGTACTCCCCGTACAGCACCCCGGTACGGGGATCGAGCGCGGAGCCCGCCGCGTTCACCACCGCCAGCGCCGCCACCGTGATCCCGGACGGCAGCAGGACGCTCGCCGTGCCCACCCCGCCCTTCAGCTGCCCGGCTACCGCGCCCGTGCCCGCACCGACGCAGCCCTCGGCGACCGCGGCGCCCGGCTCCGTGCCCGCCGCGTCCTCCACCGCCGCCCGGCCGGTCGAGGCGTCGGGCCGGGCCCGCCAGTCGCCGCCGCGCCCCAGGTCGAAGACGCAGGCCGCGGGGACCACCGGCACCACCTGGGCCGGATCGGCGCCGACCCGCACGCCGCGCCCCTGCTCCTCCAGCCACGCCATCACCCCGGACGCCGCGTCCAGCCCGAACGCGCTGCCGCCCGTGAGGACCACGGCGTCGACGCGCTGCACCAGATTGCGCGGATCGAGCGCGTCCGTCTCGCGGGTGCCCGGCCCGCCGCCACGGACGTCGACGGCCGCGACCGCGCCGCCCTCGGGCGCGAGGACCACCGTGGTGCCGCTGAGCGCGCCCTCGCCCGCGACCCGCGCATGCCCGACGCGGAGCCCGGCGACATCGGTCAGCGCGTCCCTCCGCTGTGGTCCAGGTGAAGGCGGAGCCGCGGGGGCTGAGGTGTCCTGGCCGGTCATCCGGTGCTCCTTGTGGTGCGGGTGGCTGACTGCTCCGGGAGGGGGCGGGCATCGTGAACGTACCCGCCGGGCAGCCGGGGGAAAGCAGGACAGGCCGAAATTCTTGTGAATGCATTCACAAGTGGACGATGGTCCAAGGCCCCGCGAGAACGCCCAGCTCGGACACTGTATGCGTGGTCCGCGCCGGCAGTCGACGGGATCGGTGAAGGGCTTCTGATCCCGCCGGCAGCCGGCGGGATCAGAGGCCCTTCACCGAGGTCGCCGGGAAAGCCGTTCGCCCTCCATGGCGCCCCTCCCGCGCCCGGGCGGCTCGCCTCCGCCCGCGCGGTTTTCGCCGCGCACGGACCGTACGCCGTGTGAGCCGTAATCCGAACGCGCACCCCACTTGCCGCCCCGCCGCGACGCGCTCACCCCGTAAGGCCATAAAACAGGACTAATATCCCCATACGGCCCTACGCTGACGGCGTGACCGAGCCACCAGAAGCCTCTGCCGCAGCAGCGCAGCCCGCCCCCGGTGACCACACCGGCTCATCCGACGAGGCCGTCGCCCCGCCGCCCTCCGGCGGGCCCGCCCGCTCCGGCGCCGCCGTCCCCCGGTCCGTCACCGCCCGAGCCACCGCGGCCGGCGTGATCGTCTCCCTCCTGCTGATCGTGGCCATCGTGCTCGGCAGCAGGTTCCTGGAGAACTTCGACTCCGCGCTGCTGCCGTACGCCGTGGCCACGGTCTTCCTCGCCTTCGGCGTCGCCTACCGCTACACGGTCTGGGTCTCGGCCCCCGGCGCCCGACGGCTCTTCAAGAAGGGCTGGGGGAGCCTCTTCTCGGCCGAGAACTTCCGCAGGGCGCCCACCGCCCTGCCGAAGATGATCGCCACCTACCTCGGCTTCCAGAAGTTCCTCGGCGCCCGCTCCCACGCACGCTGGGCCGCCCACCAGCTGATCTTCTGGGGCTGCATCCTCGCCTCGCTGATCACCTTCCCGCTGACCTGGGGCTGGTTCACCTTCACCTCGGGCACGGGATCGGGGCCCGGCTACGAGATGCGCATCTGGGGCTTCAAGATCGTCGGCTTCGACTCCCTGGACTTCCTCGGCTGGCTGATGTTCCACGGCCTCGACATCGCCGCCGTCCTCGTCATCCCCGGCGCCTCCTACTTCCTGTGGCGCCGGATGAAGGACCGCGGCGCCATCACCGGCCAGCGCTTCGGCTACGACCTGGTGCCGCTGATCGCGCTGATCGTCATCTCCGTGACGGGGCTGCTCCTCACCTTCTCGTCGATCTTCCTGCACGGCGGGGGATACGAGTTCCTGGCGATCCTCCATATGGTCTCGGTGGTCTTCACCCTCATCTACATCCCGTTCGGGAAGTTCTTCCACATCGTCCAGCGCCCCGCCGCCGTCGGCATGCAGCTGTTCAAGTACACCGGCCGGCAAGACCAGGAGGTCTTCAGCTGCCGGCGCTGCGAGGAGCCCATCGACACCGCCCCGTACGTCGAGAACCTCCGCGGCACCATGCGCGACCTCAGCCTCGACTTCGACCAGTGGGCCGAGTACTGCCCGCGCTGCAAGCGGGTGCTGCGCGGCAGCGCCTATCTCTCCCAGGTGAAGAAGGGCTTCAAGTGACCGCGGATCCGCGAGCAGCCGACACCCGTGCGGTCGTCCCCCTCGACCCCTCTCTCGCCCCGCCCGGCACCCGCGCCTTCCGCGACGCCGGCGGCATCCCCGCCGACCAGTGGCACGCCGACCAGAACGGCGAAACGCTCGTCCCCACCCACTGCTGCTTCTGCGGGGTGCAGTGCGGGATGTATCTGCGCGTCGACCGCGGCGGCAAGGTCTTCGGCGTCGAACCCCGCAACCACGACATCAACCGGATGCGCCTGTGCCCCAAGGGCATCAACGCGTACCAGCAGGTCAACCACCCCGACCGGCTCACCGCCCCGCTCATGCGCCGCTCCCGTGACGAGGAGTTCCGGGAGGTCTCCTGGGACGAGGCGCTCGACTTCACCGTCGCCGAGATCAAGCGCATCCAGCAGACCTACGGCAACGACGCCTTCGGGCTGCTCGGCGGCGCGAGCCTGTTCTCCGAGAAGACCTATCTCGTCGGCAAGTTCGCCCGGGTCGCGCTCAAGACCCGGCACGTCGACTACAACGGCCGGCTCTGCATGGTCAGCGCGGCGGGCGCCAACAAGCTCGCCTTCGGCATCGACCGGGCCGGCAACCCCTTCTCCGACATCCTGCTCACCGACTGCCTGCTGATCGCGGGCTCCAACGTCGGCGAGTGCTTCCCCGTGATGACCCAGTACGTGTGGGGTGCCCGGGACCGCGGCGCCAGCCTGATCGTCATCGATCCGCGCGAGACGGCCATCGCCCGGACCGCCGACATCCATGTCGCCCTCAAGCCGGGGACGGACTCGGCGTTCTTCAACTCCGTGCTCCACGTGGTCATCGAGGAAGGCCTCACCGACGAGAACTACCTCGCCGCCCACGCCACCGGCTGGGAGGAGGTCAAGGCCAAGGTCGCCGAGTACCCGCCCTCCCGGGCCGCCGAGATCTGCGGGATCCCCGCCGAACAGATCGTCCAGGTCGCCCGCACCTTCGCCCGCGCACCCAAGGCCATGGCCTGGCACGCCCGCGGCATCGAGCACCACTCGCAGGGCGTCGAGAACTGCCTCAGCGTGATCAACCTCTGCACCGCCACCGGACACATCGGCAGGCCCGGCGCCGGCTACGGCACCATCACCGGCCAGGGCAACGGGCAGGGCGGCCGCGAGCACGGCCAGAAGTCCGACCTCCTGCCGGGCGGCCGCTCGATCCTGAACGAGGAGCACCGCCGCCAGATCTGCGAGATCTGGGGCATCGAGGAGTCCGAACTCCCGCCCGCCGGAACTTCGATGATGGAAATGGTCTGGCAGATGCAGCGCCGCGAGATCCGCGGACTGATCGGCATCTGCAACAACCCGTTCGTCTCCCTGCCCAACTACAAGGTGGTCAAGGAGGGGTACGACACCGCGGAGTTCCACGCGCAATTCGACTTCTTCCTTTCCGAGACCGCTGCCAACGCCCATGTCGTCTTCCCCGTCACGACCTGGGCCGAGGACGACGGGGTGATGGCCAACGCCGAGGCCCGGGTGGTCAAGCACAACAAGGCCCAGGACCCGCCCCCCGGCGTACGGACCGACACCTGGGTGATGTGCGAACTGGCCAGACGTCTCGGCGCGGGCGACAAATTCGCCTTCGCCGATTCCCGCGAGGTCTTCGACGAGCTGCGGATCGCCTCCGCAGGCACCGTCAACGACTACTACGGCATCACCTACGAACGGCTGGAGGAGACCGGCGGAATCGCCTGGCCCTGCCCGTCCACCGACCATCCCGGCACCCCCCGGCTCTTCGAGGACGGCAGGACCTACCACCCCGACGGCAAGATCCATATGCAGGTCGTCGAATGGCACCTGCCGATGGACCCGTACGACGACGACCACCCCATGTCCCTCACCACCGGTCGCACCGTCGCGCACTTCCTCTCCGGCAACCAGACCCGCCGCCTGGGCGCCCTCGTCGAACAGACCCCGCGCCCCTGGGCCGAGATCCACCCCTCCCACGGCTTCCGCAACGGCGAACCGGTCCGCGTCGTCACCCGGCGCGGCAGCGAGGTCTTCCCCGCCCTGGTCACCGAGGCGATCCGCCCCGACACCGTCTTCATCCCGTACCACTGGCCCGTCCCCACCGCGGCCAACGCGCTGACCATCGACGCCCTGGACCCCCGCTCCAAGATCCCCGAGTACAAGGTGTGCGCCTGCCGCATCGAGCACGCCGAACGGATCGACGAAGTCCCCGCACCCCCGGTCGCGCCCGGCCATGTCGCCTACCCCGAGACCCAGGTCTCCCGCACCGACCCGCTGCCGCCCACGTCCCCGCAGGGCCGTGGCACCTCGGAAAGGAGCTGATGCCCGCATGATGGGCAGAACGATCTTCATCGACCCGGGGCGCTGCATCGGCTGCCAGGCCTGTGTCTCCGCCTGCCGGGAATGCGATTCGCACCGGGGCAAGTCGATGATCCACCTCGACTACACCGACGAGGGCCAGTCCGTCGCCTCCCTTCCCACGGTCTGTATGCACTGCGAGGACCCCGTCGCCCCCTGCGCCGAGGTCTGCCCCGCCGACGCGATCCTGGTGACCGCGGACGGGGTGGTGCAGCAGGCGGACACCACCCGCTGCATCGGCTGCGCCAACTGCGTCAACGCCTGCCCCTTCGGCGTACCGAAGATCGACCTCCAGGCGAAGCTGCAGATGAAGTGCAACCTCTGCTACGACCGCACCGCCTACGGTCTCGCCCCCATGTGCGCCACCGTCTGCCCGACCGGAGCGCTCTTCTACGGGACCGTCGAGGAGCTCCAGGCCGAACGCCCCGGAGTCCAGGTCGCCGACACCTTCGTCTTCGGCGAGACCGAGGTCCGCACCGGGGTCGCCATGGTCGTCCCCGCCGACCGGGTCCAGTGGCCCGTGCCCGGTGGCCTGCCCGTCGTGGAGATCAACGGGAAGGACGTCCGCCGATGACCGTCACCGAACAACCGCCCCCCGGGGACCCGCGACAGCCGCCTTCCGGGGACCCGCGCGAGGCCCTGCACGACCGGATCGCCGCCGATTCCCTCACCACCCGCCGCGACTACCTCCGCATCGTCGCCACCGTCTCCGGCGGTCTCGCCGTCGGCGGGCTCGGCGTGGCGGCCGGCATGCTCCCGCGCCACGGTGACCCCGAGGACAGCAAGGCGCCCGCGCCGAAGAGGATCAGCTCGCAGCTGCTGCCGGGGGAGTCCCTCGCCTTCAGTTATCCGGAGGAGGAGGACAAGGCAGTCGCCGTCCGGCTCGATGACGGCACCCTCGTCGGCTACTCGGCGATCTGCACACACCTGGCCTGCGCCGTGCTGTGGCGGAAGGACCGGGGCTCCGAGGGCGAGCTGTACTGCCCCTGTCACGAGGGCGTCTTCGACGCCCGCACCGGCGATGTCACCGCAGGCCCGCCGCCCCGCGGCCTGCCCAAGGTGGTTCTCACCGAGCAGACGGACGGCAGCATCTGGGCGATCGGCACCACCCGTTCCGACGAGAGCATCGAACAGGGGCTGTGCCGTCAGCTCGGCGACGACCGCCCGGACCTCGCCTCCCGGATCGGCTGCCCCGGAGTCCGCAGGGGCGCCGAAGCCCCCGAAGCCCCGGGGGCCGGCAACCCCTCCCGCACCGGGGCTGCCGGCACGGCCCATGCCGGGGCCACCGGCACCTCCCGCGCGGGGGCAACCGGCACCTCCCGTACCGGGGCCACCGAGTCCCAGACCTCCGGCAGGCGGACATGAGCGACGCCCAGCAGCCCACCGGCCCGAACTACCCGGAGTACCACCCGGGCAGCGCACGGCCCGAACTCAACCGGCCCGTCCACGAGCGCTACCCCCAGATCCGGTCCACCAGCGGCTACGGCGACCCCCGTGTCCGCCACACCGGGCCGGGGCCAGGAGCGGGCACCGACCAGGAACCGGAGCGGTCCTCGAAACTGACGGCACGGCTGACCCTGGCCATGACCGTCGTCATCGGGCAGCTCTGGGGACTCACGGTCGTCATCGACGAATGGATGGAGGGCAACACCGGTACCGCGTGGTGGGGGGCCGGATTCCTCTGTCTGTCGTTCCTCGTCGTGCTCGGCCTCTGGTGGCTCGACCCCAAGGACCGTTGAGCGGTGCCCCGGCGTCCCGCCCCGAACGCGGGCGCACGCCGGGGCACCCGTCCACCCGGGGTGCGGCCGTACCCTGGAGGTATGAGTACCGCCCCCGCCCCCGGACCGCGCGATGCGAAGCCGAGCTCGCCGGACCGGCCGAAGCCCAAGCCGGCACTGATCTTCGACGATCCGCTGGACCAGCAGTCCGCGGACGACACGGACCGGGGGTGGGGCGAGCGGGCCCCCTCCGGTGGCAGCTCCGCCGACCTGGCCCGGTTCCTCGACGAGAAGCCCCCGCACCACGTCTGAGCCCGCCCTCGCGCGACCCGCGGTGCTACTCCTGGTGACCCCGCCCCGGATCCGCGCCGCTGTTCCCCTGCGCCGGGCCGTTGCCACTGCCGTTGCCACTGCCACTGCGCTGGGATACGAGTGCGTCGCGGATCTCCTTCAGGACCTCCAGCTCGCTGACCTCCATCGTCTCCTGCACGCCTTCCTTCGCCGCCTGCATGGCGGCCCGGCGGGCGAGGTACTTCGCCATCGGGAGCACCACCAGGAAGTAGACGACGGCAGCGGTGATCAGGAAGCTGAGGGTGGCGCTGAGCACCGAACCCCACAGGATCCGGATTCCCTCGGTCGCCTCGCCCGTCTTCGGATCCGTCGTGCAGGGGCCCTTGAGGCAGGAGCTGTAGCTCTCCAGGTCCTTGGTGCCGAACGCACCGACGAGCGGGTTGATCACGCCCTTGACCACCGCGTTCACGATGTTCGTGAACGCGGCGCCGATGACGACGGCGACCGCCAGATCGATCACGTTGCCGCGCATCAGGAAGGCCTTGAAGCCGTCCAGCAGGCTGACTTTCTTCTTCTCGCTCACGCGTGAGCCGTCCTTCGTCCGTGTCGTAAGAGGAACAAGATGTTCCGCAACTTACGGCAGGATGGGGGGAATTCAGCCCATGCGCGTCTCTTGCCAGGTGACGTGACAGTTCGTCAGTACGAATCAACACAGGATCACCGCAAAACCGGCCGAGATCCCCGCACCGGCCAGTGCCGTGGCCGTCGCCCGTGGCACGGAGAGCACGATCAGCGCCCCGTCCTCCATGGAACCCCCGACGGACGCCGAAGGCACCCGGGTCACCCGCGCACCCTTCGCCAGCACCCGGGAGTCCGCCCCGGCACCCTCGGACGCGATCACGTCGACCCGGTCGCCGGGCCGCAGCAGCCGGACCGTCTCCGCATCCGCGATCCGGACGGGCGCGGACACCAGACGGGCCGGCGGCGACACGGGGCGCGAGGCGCTGCCGGAGGCGTCGGACGCCCCGGCCACGGGCCCCGGTCCGCTCCCCGCCCCACTGCTGCCGAGCCCCGAAGCGGCCAGCGCGGCAGCCGTCAGGGCCAGCCCCGCGGCCATCGCCCGCCGCTGCCGCCACACCGCCCGCCGCAGCCCGTGCCCACCGCCTCCGCGCACCCGCAGCGGGGGAAACGGCGGCACCCCGCCGGGCGGGGGCGCGGGGGCGGGCAGGGGCGGGGGAGCGAAGAGCGAAGGAGGAGAGGGGCTGGACGAGGTGTAGGAAGGCATGGCAAACACCGCCTGCGGTGAGGGAGTTCAGAGCAATCGGATCGTGGGTGCTGTCCGGCCGAAGAGGACCGGCCGGACAGCACCCACGTTCCCTCACCCGCGAGATTCCCGCTGAGCCCTGTGGACGGCCCACACGATGTGGAAAACTCCCTCACTCGCGTGAGGGAAACAGGAGTCGACCGGCTACGGCAGCTCGATCCCCGTCTCGATCCCGTCCAGCGCATGCGCGCACAGGCAGTCCCGGTCGGCGTCCGCGGGCAGAGCGGCCACCGCGTCGAAGAGGACCGAACGCAGCCGGTCGACATTGGCGGCGAACACCTTGAGCACCTCCTCGTGGGAGACACCCTCTCCGGCCTCCGCGCCGGCGTCCAGGTCCGTGACCAGCGTCATCGTCGTGTAGCAGAGGCCCAACTCGCGGGCGAGCACGGCCTCGGGGTGTCCGGTCATCCCGACCACCGACCAGCCCATCGCCGCGTGCCAGCGCGATTCCGCCCGGGTCGAGAAGCGCGGCCCCTCGACGACCACGAGCGTTCCGCCGTCCACCGCTTCCCAGTCCCGTCCCCGGGCCGCCGCCAGAGCGGCCTTGCGCCCCTCGGGGCAGTACGGGTCCGCGAAACCCAGGTGCACCACGTTCGGTGCCGTCCCGTCCGCCCGGGTCTCCCCGTCGTAGAAGGTCTGGACACGCGCCTTCGTACGGTCCACCAGCTGGTCCGGTACGAGCAGTGTCCCCGGCCCGTACTCCGGCCGCAGCCCGCCCACCGCGCACGGCCCGAGCACCTGGCGCACGCCGACCGAGCGCAATGCCCACAGATTGGCGCGGTAATTGATGCGGTGCGGCGGCACGTGATGGCCGCGTCCGTGACGGGGGAGGAAGGCGACCCGGCGGCCGCCGATCTCGCCGAGGAAGACGGAGTCGCTCGGCGCTCCGTAAGGGGTCTCCACGCGGACTTCGGTGACGTCCTCCAGGAAGGAGTACAGCCCCGAACCGCCGATCACACCGATCTCTGCCTCTGCGTTCACCATGCGGTCACAGTAGGCGTTCGCCGCGCGGCCTACGCAGTCGGCCGGGAGCACGGGCTGCCGCCCCTCCCACCGCAACTGCCTCCCCGCCCCGCCCAGCCGGCCCACCCCGGCTGACGGACACCCCGCCGCACGCGACGCAGTGCGCGCAGAACGCCGAAGACCCCGCCGAGTGGATCGGCGGGGTCTTCGGTGAAGCCAGGTGGAGCGGTCGGACAGGCGCCTCAGGCGGCCGAAGAACCGCTCGACGAGGACGAAGAAGACGAGGACGACGAAGAAGACGCCGTGGAAGAGCCGGAAGAGCCGGACGAACCCGAGGAGGACGTCGACGACGAGGACGACTTCGCGTCCGATCCCGTCGAGGACGACGATCCGGAACCGGAGGTCTTCGCAGTGGCCGGGGCCGGCGTGCTGCTCGACGAGGAACCGCGACTGTCGTTCCGGTAGAAACCGGAACCCTTGAACACGATGCCGACCGCCGAGAACACCTTCTTCAGGCGTCCGTCGCAGCTCGGGCACACCGTGAGGGCGTCATCGGTGAACTTCTGCACCGCTTCGAGGCCCTCGCCACACTCGGTGCACTGGTACTGATAGGTCGGCACTTGTTCCTCCTGGCACTCTGACTCAATGAGTGCTAACGACGCTCCATACTGACGTATTCCTCGGCATCAGTCCACCGTGACCGGCCCGCGGTGACCGATCCCACGTGCCACGGTCCGCCCCGAACTTCTCGGGAGGAGCCGCGAACGCAGGCTCACCAGGGTCACCAGCGCCAGCACCGTACCCACCAGCGGCACCAGGAATCCGGTGCTCGCGCCATGGGCGTCCGCGAGCTGCCCGGCCACCGTCACCGCCGCCGCCTGGCCGAGCGCGACCGCGCCCGTGAGCCAGGTGAACGCCTCGGTCCGCGCCGATCCCGGGACGAGCGCCTCGACCAGGGTGTAGCCGCTGATCAGGGCCGGGGCGATGGAGAGTCCGACCAGCAGTCCGAGTCCTGCCAGAAGCGGCACGGAGTGCACCGCCCACAGGCCCGACGCGGTGAGGGTCAGGGCCGCGTATCCGGCGATCAGCCGGCGCCGCGGGCCGCTCTTCCAGGCGATGGCCCCGCAGGCGATACCGGCCAGCATGTTGCCGGCGGCGAAGATCCCGTACAGCAGGCCGTTCGCACCGGGGCTGCCGATCTCCTCGGCGAAGGCGGTCAGCGAGACCTGCATCCCGCCGAACACCGCGCCGATCCCGAGGAAGGCCACCGCGAGCACGCGGACGCCGGGCACGGACAGTGCGGAGGTGTGGCGCCGGGAGCCGGCGGCCGACGCGTTGCGCACCGCGGGCTGGGTGGCGCGCTGCGCGGCGAAGAGCAGGCCGCCGCACAGGGTCAGTGCGGCCTCGGCGATCAGCCCCGCCGCCGGATGCACGCCGGTGCACAGCGCGGTGGCGAGGACCGGACCGATGACGAACGTGAACTCGTCCGTCACCGACTCGAAGGCCGCCGCCGTCGACATGAGCGGCGAGGCCTCGCGGCCCGGAGCGGCCCCGAGCACGGCCGCCCAGCGGGCGCGCACCATCGGGCCGATCTGCGGGACGGAGGCGCCCGTCGGAACGGCCGCGGCGAACAGCGCCCACATCGGGGCGTCCGCCAGCGCGAGCGCGGTCAGGGCGGAGACGGACGCCGTGTGTACGAGGACGCCGGGCAGCAGCACGGCACGCTGGCCGAAGCGGTCGGCGAGCTTGCCGGTCTGGGGGGCGAACAGGGCCATCGAGACGCCGGTCACGGCGGCGACGGCGCCGGCGCTGCCGTACGAACCGGTGGTGTGCTGGACGAGCAGAACGATGCCGATGGTCAGCATCGCGAAGGGCTGCCGTGCGGCGAAGCCCGGCAGGAGGAAGGTCCACGCACCCGGGGTGCGCAGCAACTGCCCGTATCCGGGGCGGTCGGAGACCGTGGACGCCACGGTCCATGCCTTTCTGCCGCCTGGTGGCCGTGCTCCTGCGAGGCGGGCCGGCACGTGGGTGCGGACCCGGTCAGGAGCTGCCGAGAGCTGTCCTCTTCGCGCGGAACTGCGGTAGATGCCGGGCGCTCGCGACAGAGGCGGAGGACGCCACGACCGCCATACGGTCGCGCCAGCTCTGCATCAGGCAGAGTTGGTGGATCAAATAGGTCGATCTAGGTTTTCTTCATGCTACAGGCAAAGACGCCTGCGCCCCTGTGAATGTGTGCAAGCCAACCCCTGTCACCTGCGAACACGGGGGCATCGCGCATCCTCGGCGCACCCTCAGTGGTGCGCCTTGGCGTCACGCGACCGTCCCTCGTGCTTTCTGGCGTCGTCCGTCCTGCCCAGCTTCTTGACCGCCTTGAGCGCGTTGCCCACGTGGGGTCCGTCGTCGCCCGCGCTGCCGGCGCCCAGCCAGCCGGCCAGCTTGCCGCCCTCGCCGATCGCGCGCAGCCGGGCCTCGGTGGCGTCGCGCACCGGATCGGTCGTCACGACCAGCAGTTCGTCGCCCCGGCGCAGCACGGTCGAGGGTGCGGGTACGAAGCTCTTGCCGTCCCGGACGACCAGAGTCACCGCCGCTCCCGCGGGCAGGCGCAGTTCGCCGACCTCGACGCCGTGCATCTTCGACTTCGCGGGGATGGCCACCGAGAGCAGATGTCCGCGCAGCCGCTCCAGGGGCGCCGATTCGATGCCCAGGTCGGCCGCCTCGGACGGGTCTTCGGCGATCTTGAGGGCCTTGGCGAGCCAGGGCAGGGTCGGTCCCTGGATGAGGGTGT
Organism: Streptomyces sp. NPDC048211; assembly: GCF_043202315.1. Classification (NCBI taxonomy): domain Bacteria; kingdom Bacillati; phylum Actinomycetota; class Actinomycetes; order Kitasatosporales; family Streptomycetaceae; genus Streptomyces; species Streptomyces sp. NPDC048211. Next base: position 256,558 of record NZ_JBIDAD010000008.1, on the reverse strand, counting down.
AGACGACGACGAGCACGAAGACGATGTTGAAGACCCGGGTGGAGCCCTCGATCCCGGACACCATGGGGATGGTCGCCAGGATGATGGGCACCGCGCCGCGCAGTCCGGCCCAGGACATGAGGGCCTTCTCCTGCCAGGGGAGCCGGAAGGGCGCCAGCGAGATGAAGACCTCCAGCGGCCGCGCCACCACGGTCAGCACCAGTCCCACCACGACGGCGGGCCAGAAGTCGTCGATCAGGTCGTGCGGGGTGACGAGCAGCCCGAGCAGGACGAACATGCCGATCTGGGCCAGCCAGCCGAGCCCGTCGGCGAAGCCGCGGGTGGCGGGCCAGTGCGGCAGTTTGGCGTTGCCGAGGATCATCGCGGCGAGGTAGACGGCGAGGAATCCGCTTCCGTGCAGCATCGCGCCGGCCGCGTAAGCGGACACCGCGATCGCCATCACGGCGATCGGGTAGAGGCCCGAGGCGGGCAGTGCCACATGCCGCAGTCCGTACGAGCCGAGCCAGCCGACGGCGATGCCCATGGCGGCGCCGATCGCCAGCTCCAGGGCTATCTCGCCGACCAGGACGTACCAGCTGTCGACCGGTCCCACGGTGGAGAAGGCCACGACCAGGATCACCACGGGGGCGTCGTTGAAGCCGGACTCGGCCTCCAGGACGCCGGTGATCCGGGCGGGCAGCGGTACCTTGCGCAGGACGGAGAAGACCGCGGCGGCGTCCGTGGACGAGACGACGGCGCCGATGATCAGCGCCTGCCGCCATTCCAGGCCGACCAGGTAGTGCGCTCCGGCCGCGGTGACGCCCACGCTCACGCCCACGCCGACGAGGGAGAGGACGACGGCCGCGGGCAACGCGGGTCTGATCTCTTTCCACTTCGTGCCGAGGCCGCCCTCGGCGAGGATCACGACCAGGGCCGCGTAGCCGATCACCTGGGTCAGTTCCGCATTGTCGAACTTGACGTCGAAGAAGCCGTCCTGGCCCAGGGCGATCCCGATGCCGAGGTACAGGAGCAGGCTGGGGAGCCCGCTGCGGGACGAGATGCGTACCGCGGCCACCGCGACGAGCAGGACGAGCGAGCAGACGAGCAGGAGTTCGTTGAGCGCGTGGACAGTCAGTGGCCGGTCCTTCCCTGCGTACGCCTGCCGGATCGACTTCCGGCGGCGGGTTACTTCGTTACCTTACCTAATCTTTAACGTTTTCTTGATGCGTTCGAGCATTCGTGCGATCGCTACGCAATTCGAACCATCCCGATACCGCGTCGGACCGGCCTCGGCGCTGCGCCTATGGTTGCTCCTGCACTCCCAGGACCACCCTGCCCCTCGAAGGACAGCGATGCCCGCCAACACAACCGCCTCTTCCGGCTCCACCGGTACCGCCGGCGGCGGGACCGTCAAGAAGAAGGGGCGACGCGCCCGCCTGATCGTGATCGTTCTGGTGCTGGCGCTTGTCGCGGGTATCGGTTACGGAACGTACTGGTCCGTATCCACTGTGCGCGCCTCGTACCCCCAGACCACCGGGACGGCCCGGCTCGCCGGACTCGGCGGCACCGTCGAAGTCAAGCGCGACAGCTACGGGATCCCGCAGATCTACGCGGACTCAGACGCCGACCTCTTCCGCGCCCAGGGCTTCGTCCAGGCGCAGGACCGCTTCTGGGAGATGGACGTCCGCCGTCACATGACGGCCGGCCGGCTCTCCGAGATGTTCGGCTCCGGACAGGTCGAGACGGACTCCTTCCTGCGCACGCTGGGCTGGCGCAAGGTCGCGCAGGAGGAGTACGACAACGTCCTGTCGGACGAGACCAAGAAGAACCTCCAGGCGTACGCGGACGGGGTGAACGCCTACCTCAAGGACCGCGACGGCAAGGACATCTCCGTCGAGTACGCGGCCCTCGGCTTCACCAACGACTACAAGCCCACCGAGTGGACCCCGGTCGACTCGGTCGCCTGGCTGAAGGCCATGGCCTGGGACCTGCGCGGCAACATGCAGGACGAGATCGACCGTTCGCTGATGACCAGCCGGCTCGACGCGAAGCAGATCGAGGACCTGTACCCGCCCTACCCGTACGACAAGCACGAGCCGATCGTCAGCGAGGGCGGGATCTCCCCGGTCACCGGGACGTTCGATCCGCAGGCGACGCCGTCCGCCGGCACCGGCTCGGCGACCGCCGAGGGCGCCACCCAGGGCCTCACCGCCCAGCTCGGCGCGCTCTCCGACACCCTGGACGAGATCCCCGCCCTGCTGGGCCCCAACGGCAACGGCATCGGCTCGAACTCCTGGGTCGTCTCGGGGCAGTACACGACCACCGGCAAGCCGCTGCTGGCCAACGACCCGCACCTGGCGCCGCAGCTGCCCTCGCTCTGGTACCAGATGGGGCTGCACTGCCGCGCTGTCTCGGCGACCTGCAAGTACGACACCGCCGGCTACACCTTCTCCGGCATGCCCGGCGTGGTCATCGGCCACAACCAGGACATCGCCTGGGGCTTCACCAACCTCGGCGCCGACGTCACCGACCTCTTCCTGGAGAAGGTCTCGGGCGACGGCTACCTGTACGACGGCAAGGTGAAGCCCTTCACGGTCCGCGAGGAGACCATCAAGGTCGCGGGCGGGAAGAGCCGGCACATCACCGTGCGCGAGACCAACAACGGCCCGCTCGTCTCCGACCGCAGCAGCGAGCTGGAGAAGGTCGGCCAGAAGGCCCCCGTCAGCAATGCCGCCCCCGACCGGGCGGACGGCTACGGGGTGGCGCTGAAGTGGACCGCGCTGGAACCCGGCAAGACCATGGACGCCGTCTTCGAGCTCAACCGGGCCAAGGACTTCGCCTCCTTCCGTGCGGCGGCCGAGCACTTCGAGGTCCCCTCGCAGAACCTCATCTACGCCGACACCAAGGGCCACATCGGTTACCAGGCCCCCGGCAAGATCCCGGTCCGCACGTCCGGTGACGGCACGATGCCCAGCCCCGGCTGGTCCTCGGCGTACGGCTGGAAGAAGGACCCGATCCCGTTCGATGAGCTGCCGTACGAGTACGACCCCAAGCGCGGCTACATCGTCACCGCCAACCAGGCGGTGGTCGACGAGGACAAGTACCCGTACCTGCTCACCAAGGACTGGGGCTACGGCAGCCGCAGCCAGCGGATCAACGACCTCGTCCAGTCGAAGATCAAGGGCGGCGGGAAGATCTCGACCGAAGACATGCAGAAGATGCAGATGGACAACACCAGCGAGATCGCCGCGCTGCTGGTGCCCGAGCTGATGAAGATCAACATCTCGGACAAGGACATCCGCGAGGCGCAGAAGCTGCTGGAGGGCTGGGACTACACCCAGGAGGCCGACTCGGCCGCCGCCGCGTACTTCAACGCGGTCTGGCGCAACATCCTCAAGCTGGCCTTCGGCGACAAGCTGCCCAAGGAGATGCGCGTCGAGGGCGAGTGCCTGAACGTGCCCCCGGCCAAGAGCTCGGGTCCGGTCGACGAGCAGGACACGCTGGTACGCGAATGCGGTCAGCGCGACGCCGACTCCGCGCAGCCGGACGGCGGTGACCGCTGGTACCAGGTGGTCGCGAACCTCATGGACAAGCCGGACAGCGCGTGGTGGAAGGCGCCGGCGAACCGCAAGGACCGGGCGACCGACAACCGCGAGGAGCTCTTCGCCCGCGCGATGAAGGACGCCCGCTGGGAGCTGACGGCCAAGCTCGGCAAGGACATCACCACCTGGAGCTGGGGCCGGCTGCACCAGCTGACCCTGAAGAACCAGACCCTCGGCACGGAAGGGCCCGGACTGCTCCAGCGGGCGCTCAACCGGGGCCCCTGGAACCTCGGCGGCGGTGAGGCCGCGGTGAACGCCACCGGGTGGAACGCGGCCGGCGGCTACGAGGTCGTCTGGGTCCCGTCGATGCGGATGGTCGTCAACGTGGGGGACTGGGACAAGTCCCGCTGGATCAACCTCACCGGCGCCTCCGGGCACGCGTTCAGCGCGCACTACACCGACCAGACCGACAAGTGGGTCAACGGTGAACTGCTCGACTGGTCCTTCGGCACGAACGCGGTGTCCGAGGCGACCACGGACACGCTGACGCTGAAGCCGTAAGGGCGGGCCGCGTCCCTCGCAGGCTCCTCCGAAGGCCGGCCCCCGGCCCTTCGGAGAGCGCCTCCGGGGTCCGTGGACCGGCCGCTGCCGGCAGACCTTCAGGCGTCGCCGAAGCGGCGCGGGCCGGCCGGTGTCACCACGGCGTCCACGGGGTGGTCGTGCGGTTCCTCCGGGACCCGCGCGGTCACCTCGTCGTCGTACAGCAGCACGACCAGCGCGGGATGCGCCCCGGCCGCCGCGAGGCGCGCCAGCACCCGGTCGTAGCTGCCGCCGCCGCGGCCGAGCCGCATCCCGCGCCCGTCCACGGCGAGGCCGGGAAGCAGCACCACCTCCGCGTCCAGGACGGCGTCGGGGCCGAGCCGCACCCCGTCGGGCTCCAGGAGCCCGCGGCCGGCCTTCCCGAGGTGGTCCGCTCCCTCGTACGGAGCCCAGTCCAGGTCGTTGTCCGCGAGGAGTACCGGCAGCAGGACGCGAACGCCCCGTGCGCGCAACGCGTCCAGCAGGGCACGGGTCCCGGGCTCCCGCCCCACCGAGACGTACGCGGCGACCGTACGGGCCCCGGCGACCTCCGGGAGTTCGAGTGCGCGACGGGCCAGAACCGCGGCGGCCCGATCGGCGTCCTCACTGGTCAGAAGGCGTCGTGCGGCGAGCAGATCACGCCGCAACAGCGCCTTTGCGGACATGTCGGTGTTCAACAGGGCACCCCTAGAGCCTCTCGTACCGGCATATTTAAGTACAAAGTTAACCGGAGGCTCACCTTCCGCCCATCTGCGCCGGTTAGGGTTCTGCGCATGACTCAGTCGAACCTCAGGATCAGCAAGGCTGTCATCCCGGCGGCAGGCCTCGGCACCCGCTTCCTGCCGGCCACCAAGGCCACGCCCAAGGAGATGCTTCCTGTCGTCGACAAGCCTGCCATCCAGTACGTCGTCGAGGAGGCGGTCGCCGCCGGACTCTCCGACGTCCTGATGATCACCGGTCGCAACAAGCGTCCCCTGGAGGACCACTTCGACCGCAATTACGAACTGGAGTCGGCGCTGACCCGCAAGGGCGACGCCGAACGGCTGCGCAGGGTCCAGGAGTCGAGCGACCTCGCCACCATGCACTACGTCCGCCAGGGCGACCCGAGGGGCCTCGGCCACGCGGTGCTGTGCGCGGCACCGCACGTCGGCGACCAGCCGTTCGCGGTCCTGCTCGGCGACGACCTGATCGACCCGCGCGACCCGCTGCTGGCGCGCATGGTGGAGATCCAGGAGCGCGAGGGCGGCAGCGTCATCGCGCTCATGGAGGTCGCGCCGGAACTGATCCACCAGTACGGCTGTGCGGCCGTCGAGCCGACCGCCGAGGGCGACGTGGTGCGAATCACCGGCCTGGTCGAGAAGCCCGAACCGGCCGACGCGCCCAGCAACCTCGCCATCATCGGCCGCTACGTCCTGGACCCCGCGGTCTTCGACATACTGCGCCGGACCGAGCCGGGCCGCGGCGACGAGATCCAGCTGACGGACGCCCTCCAGCTCCTGGCCGAGGACGAGAAGACCGGCGGCCCGGTGCACGGCGTCGTCTTCAAGGGCCGCCGCTATGACACCGGTGACCGGAGCGATTACCTCCGTGCCATTGTCAGACTCGCGTGCGAACGTGAAGACCTGGGCCCGGAGTTCCGGACCTGGCTCCGCAGTTACGTCACCGAGGAGATGTAGGACCTTGAGCAGCACGATCTGGTCGGTGGACGAGCACCTGGAAGACATCCTCGCCGCGGTGAGGCCGCTCGAACCCATCGAGCTGCAACTGCCCGAGGCGCAGGGCTGCGTCCTGGTCGAGGACGTCGTGGTGGAGATCGCCCTGCCGCCCTTCGACAACAGCTCGATGGACGGCTACGCGGTCCGTGTCGCCGATGTGGAGGGCGCCACCGAGGAGTTCCCCGCCGTCCTCACCGTCATCGGGGACGTCGCGGCGGGCGACGCCGGACTGCTCGGCGACCAGCGCGTGGGGCCGGGCGAGGCCGCCCGCATCATGACGGGCGCCCCGCTTCCGGCCGGTGCCGAGGCGGTGATCCCGGTCGAGTGGACCGACGGCGGCACGGGCGAGGGACCCGCCGCCACGATGCGCGCCCACAGCGACGCCCCCGAGGGGGCGGCCGGCGAGGTCCGCGTCCACCGGCCGGTCAAGGCCCGTGCCCATGTCCGGGACCGCGGCAGCGACGTCCGGCCGGGCGATCTGGCGCTGCGTGCCGGGTCGGTGATCGGAGCGCCGCAGATCGGCCTGCTCGCCGCGATCGGCCGTTCCACGGTGAAGGTGCGGCCCCGGCCGCGCGTCGTCGTCATCTCCACCGGCAGCGAACTGGTCCAGCCCGGCGAGGAACTGACCGGCGGCCAGATCTACGACTCGAACAGCTTCGCGCTGACGGCCGCCGCGCGCGAGGCCGGAGCGATCGCCTACCGGGTCGGCGCCGTGTCCGACGACGCCGAGACGCTGCGGTCCACGATCGAGGACCAGCTGATCCGGGCCGACATCGTCGTCACCACGGGCGGCGTCAGCGTGGGCGCGTACGACGTCGTGAAGGAGGCCCTGTCCTCGGTGGGCGACGAGGATGAGCCGGGCGGCGGCGTCGACTTCCGCAAGCTCGCCATGCAGCCCGGCAAGCCGCAGGGCTTCGGCTCCATCGGCCCCGATCACACCCCACTGCTGGCGCTGCCCGGTAACCCGGTCTCCAGCTACGTGTCCTTCGAGCTGTTCGTACGGCCCGCGATCCGCACCCTGATGGGCCTGCCCGACGTGAACCGCCCGACCGTCAGGGCCTCGCTGGTCACGGACAAGGCGCTGTCCTCACCGGCCGGCAGGCGGCAGTTCCTGCGCGGTACGTACGACGCGCAGGCGGGCACCGTGACCCCTGTCGGCGGTTCCGGCTCGCACCTGATCGCCGCGCTCGCCCAGGCCGACGCGCTGATCGTGCTGCCCGAGGACATCACCTCCGCCGAGCCCGGCGCGGACACCGAGGTGATCCTGCTCCGCTGACCGGCGCCCGGTGGCGGTACGGTATCTGCCGCTGTGCCTTCCGGGGGACACCCCCCGGACCCCGGACCTGCACCCCGGTGCAGCACCGGGGCAACCGGCGCCCTACCGCTAGGCGGAGTTAGTTGAGTACGCAGAACAGGCTGACGCACATCGACGAGGCGGGCGCCGCCCGCATGGTCGACGTCTCCGCGAAGGACGTCACCGCGCGCGTCGCCCGCGCCGGCGGCCGGGTCCTCGTCTCGCCGCGTGTCATCGAGCTGCTCCGGGGCGAGGGGGTCCCCAAGGGCGACGCCCTCGCCACCGCACGCATCGCCGGGATCATGGGTGCCAAGCGCACCCCGGACCTGATCCCCCTCTGCCACCCGCTCGCCGTCTCCGGTGTCACGGTCGATCTCGCCGTGGCCGACGACGCGGTGGAGATCACGGCCACCGTGAAGACGACGGACCGCACGGGCGTGGAGATGGAGGCCCTGACCGCGGTCTCGGTCGCCGCGCTCACCGTCGTCGACATGATCAAGGCGGTCGACAAGTCCGCGGTCATCACGGACATCCGGGTCGAGGCGAAGTCGGGCGGCAAGTCCGGCGACTACCGGCGCAACGCGCCCGGCGGGGCGGACGCATGAGCACCCCGCAGGCGCCCTCCGCCGGCTACCGCGCCCTCGTGGTGACCGCGTCCAACCGGGCCTCCGCCGGGGTCTACGCCGACAAGGGCGGCCCGCTGATCGCCGAGGCGCTGGCCGGGCTCGGCTTCACCGTCGACGGACCCCAGGTCGTCCCCGACGGCGACCCGGTCGAACAGGCGCTGCGGGCCGGGGTGGCCGCCGCCTACGACGTCATCGTGACCACCGGCGGTACGGGCATCTCGCCCACCGACCGCACCCCCGAGGCCACCCGCCGCGTCCTGGACCACGAGGTGCCCGGCATCCCCGAGGCGATCCGCGCCGAGGGCCGGGACAAGGTCCCCACGGCCGCACTCTCGCGCGGTCTGGCGGGCGTGGCCGGCCGCACGCTCGTCGTCAACCTCCCCGGCTCCACCGGCGGGGTGCGCGACGGGCTCGCTGTCCTGACCCGACTCCTGGTGCACGCCGTCGAGCAGCTCCGCGGCGGCGATCACCCCCGACCGGGGAGCCCGAGCTGAACGTCCCGACCTGGCCGGTGATCCTGGTGGACGGCGACGTCGCCCTCCGGCCGATAAAAGTGCGCGACCAGCGCGTGTGGCGTGAGGTCAACCGGCGCAACCGGGACTGGCTGCGCCCCTGGGAGGCGACCGTGCCGCCGCCCGCTCCCGGCGGCCCGGTGGCGCAGCGCCCCACGTACCGCCAGATGGTCCGCCATCTGCGCGCCGAGGCCAACGCCGGACGGATGCTGCCGTTCGCCATCGAGTACGAGGGCCGGCTGGTCGGTCAGCTGACCGTGGCCGGAATCACCTGGGGGTCGATGTGCTCGGGTCACGTGGGCTACTGGGTGGACCAGGAGGTGGCGGGCCGGGGCGTGATGCCGACCGCGGTCGCCCTCGCCGTCGACCATTGTTTCCGCGTGGTCGGACTGCACCGCATCGAGGTGTGCATTCGCCCGGAGAACGGGCCCAGCCGCCGGGTGGTGGAGAAACTCGGATTCCGTGAGGAAGGGCTGCGGCCCCGCTATCTGCACATCGACGGCGCCTGGCGGGACCATCTGATCTACGCGCTCACCGCGGAGGAGGTGCCCGACGGCCTGCTGCGGAGGTGGCACCGGGCGCGTCCGCAGCCTCCGGAGCGTCCGGAGTTTCACGTGAAATGAAATGTGTGTTCGAAATTGATCGGGCGATGACCGCTAACGAACGCACACACGCCGACTGTTGATCCGAACAATCACAAAAAAAGTCCGTGATATCAGCCAGATCGTGCGACACACCGCGCCAATTGGCGGATGCCTCCACGCAAACCCCTCTACGGTGTGAGATGTGAGCAGCAGCGGCCTGATCTACGCAGTCATTGTCGGGGCATGGGCCGCCTACTTGGTACCGATGTGGCTCCGCAGGCAGGACGAGCTCAACGAAGCCCGTCCGACGGAACGCTTCAGCACCGCCATCCGGCTGCTGTCCGGACGCGCGGCGATGGAGCGCCGGTACGCCAAGGAGCTGCGGGAGCGCACCGACGAGGAGGCGGCGCCCGACGCCGACCCGGACGCAGTCACGGACCGAATGGATTCCGTCGACGTCCGGGCCTTTTCCGCGCCTCCGGCGCACACCGAGGCCCGGGTGCACGACCCGGCCCGTGCGCCGGAGCACTCCGACCAGGGGGACTCCGCCCAGGAACGCGCGGCCCGTAAGCGGCCCGCGCCCACCGGTTCCTCCGTCTCCGCATCCGCGTCGGGATCGGCCAGGCGCCCGCGCCCCGGCGGGATCGACGCGGAGCGCGCCCGGCGTGCGCAGCGCCTGCAGGTCCTCGCGCGCCGTCGCCGTACCACCGTCGTCCTCTTTCTCGGCTTCACGCTCGGCGCGGTCGTCGCCGCGGTCGGCGGCCTCCGTCTCCTCTGGGCTCCCGCGGTTCCCGCCGTGCTGCTGAGCACGTACATCGTGCATCTGCGCGCGCAGGAGCGGCGGAGGTTCGCCTTCACCATGGACCGGCGCCGGGCGGAGGTCGCGGCGCAGCGGCTCCGCGAGAGCCGCCCCCGTCGCCACCAGCCGGCCGCGACGGCCCCCGCCGAGTCCGACGAGGACCCCGAAGCCCGTCACCCCGGGCCCGAACCCACCCCCACGGTCTCCCCGCAGGAGGCGGGCCGCCGCGCCCTGGTCGAGCAGACGGACCACGCGGAGTGGGTCGACCAGCAGCGCGAGCGGGGCCGGGTCCAGGGCGACAGCTGGGAGCCCGTCCCCGTCCCGCTGCCGACCTATGTCACCGCCCCGGTCGCCCCGCGCGCCACGGGCGGCGTCGAGGTCGGCAACCCGGAGACCTGGAGCGCGGCCCGCTCCAGCACCGCCGAGCCCACCCCGGCGGCCACCCCGCAGACCGCGGCTGCCCCGGTCGACCCGGCGCCCCGCCAGCGCTCCGCCCAGTCCCGCCGCGCGCGCGACCGGGGCCGGACACCGCTCTTCGACCAGTACGACGAGGACGACCGCCCCCGCGCGGCCAACGAGTGAGACGCCCGCCCCGCCCGCTGCGACACCGACTGCCACACCGACTCGGCTGACCAGCGCGGAACGGATTTCCGAGCACCCCGGTCGGGGTGCTAAAGTTTCACTCGTTGCAAGGGCCTGTGGCGCAGTCTGGTAGCGCACCTCGTTCGCATCGAGGGGGTCTGGGGTTCAAATCCCCACAGGTCCACCCTGCAAGGCTGTTTCTGAGTCAGCTCAGGAAGAGTTCACAAGATCCCGTCCGATCTGATTGATCGGGCGGGATCTTGGCGTTTCCGGGGGTTGTTGGAGGAGTGATCCGAACGCGATCGGTGCCGGAGGCGGTTGCCTGGCGGTCGTCGGCCTGATGTTTCGGGGAGGTTCAGGTGTATACGGCGTTTGTGGGCTGTATGCGGGCACGCGTGATCCCGGTCCGTCCCGCCTGCTGGCTCCAGCGACCGGAAAGGCTCGCCGCATGACCGACCAGTCCCTCGACGAGGAGCCCCCCGAGCACCTCCGCTACCGCAGCTACCTGCAGGATCTGGAAGATGTCTCGGAGGCGGACGAGGCCGCCCTGGTGGCCACCGTCCTGAACGATCCGCACGTATCGATGGCGGAGGCCGCGGTCAACCGCCGGCTTGAGCGTCGGGCCGCCGACCTGCTGACCGACCCGGCGTTCACCGCTTGGGCCAACACCTTCGCGACCGTCATCGGGGACCGACCCTTCCTCGCCCGTCGGCTGCGCGAGTGGACCCTGCTCAGAGCAGTCGCGCTGGATGAGCCGTGGACCGCGGAGGAGCTCACCACCGCAACCGACTGGTTCCAACGCACGGCCACGGTCGTACGCGTCGTCACCTCACATGAGGCCCTCAGCCTGCTCGCCGAACGGGGACGAACCCGCCGCGTTCGGAACGCGGCGAACCGCCGGCTGCAAGATGTGGATCAACGCCAATCCGGCACGATCCACAAGTCCTGACGCTTCCTCGTGGAAAATCTTCAGCACGCTCTGCCGGGCAGCGGCCGAACCACCGTCCTTCAGCACGATCAGCCTCCGCGCCGGGCAGCGGCCGAACCACCGTCCTTCAGCACGATCAGCCTCCGCGCCGGGCGGGGGGCAGGAGCCGTCGTCGTCATGCGTCGCGTCCGCGTCCGCGCGTACGTCCATGGCGTGGGCGGCTACGGCAGATCACGTTCTGCCGCGATGCCTGACGTCACGTCTTCCAGGACGAGCAACGGGAGGATCGCCCGTCCCAGAGTCCGAGGATTTACGTGCGGGCCGGCCTTCTCGGCGATGCCGGGCGACCAGGACGCCAGCCGGTCCAGTGCGGTGACCACGCCTTCCCGGTCGTCCTGGAGCAGCGCTGCCACGAGCGATACGACATCGGCGCGGGAGCTGCCTGCCGGAGCCGGCGGAGCGGCCGGCCCCGAGAGTGCGCACCGGTCAGGAAGACCACAGAGCGCCGTGAGGGCGGCGAGAACGAACCGGACGCCGTCACTCTCTCCCTCCCGGCGGGACAGCAGCCTCGGCAGTCCGTCGGCGATGGCCCGGCGTGTCAGGCAGGCAGCCGCGGGCTCCTGCCAGGCACCTCCGAGCGCGGTGACGCGGTCGGCCAGGGAGACCGCTGCCGTGGGACCCGAAGCCGCAAGCCGCAACAGGTCGCCGAGCAGAACCAACCGGCCGCCGGGCGCGATGCTTTCGTCGCAGATCAGCTCCACGAGGAACGGGACGGCCTCGACCGTGGCGTCGGTGCAGGTGCCCTGGTGGGCCACCGCGTCCGAGAGATCGCCGAGGAAGTCACCCGTGGACTCGTAGGGCTCGCCGCACGCGAACTCCTCATCGAGCAGCCACCCCACGGCGTCCGGCGCGTCCTCCGCACTGCCGTACATGCGTTCCGCGACCGCCACCACGGCCTGGATCACCGCTGCGGGCTCACCGATCTCACTGGGCTTCCAGGGCGGACCGGCCGCAGGGCGTGCGGGATCCGTGGGCAGTGGACTCGGAAGGGGGACTTCGGCGCCGGTCCGCTCATGGACCAGGCCGTCCCGGGCGAAGAACTCTTCGAGCGTCACGGCATGCCCTTCGGCGGAACCCTCCGCGAAACCGCCGTGGGCGCGGGCCACCTGGGCGACTCGAATCCGTTGACTCCGGAGGAACGGCTCAAGAGCCATCCGTTCGTACCCGCTGTGGACGGCCAGTGATAAGACCTGCCACCAGCCCTCCAGCTCCGGGTCCATCGACGGCCGGTCGTACGAGGGGCTCGACGGGACGTACCGGAAGTGATCGTGGACCCGCACGGCCGTCAGACGGTGCCCCTGGCCGGACACCTCGGCCGCGGCGGCCCGGGCGGCGGCCTCATTCGGCAGGCTCAGCGTGTACTGGACTCCCCAGTCGGGAGGTGCCGCGGCCATCAGCCGCACTGCCAGGTGAACATCGCCCGCTCGAAGCGCCGCTCCGCCAGGTCCTCCGGGCGGATCAGCCAGTACAGGGCTCCGGCATCGCCCCACATCATGTCCGCGGCGTCCTCGCTGTCGAACTGGGCCAGCAGCACCCAGCCGCCCGCCTCCTGGGACAGCCGGGGGTCGTCCCACGGCACCTGGCCGTCGAGGACCGCCTCCGCGATCTCGATCTCGACCGGGTTCTGTATCGAGTGAGGGTGGCCGCCGATCCGGTGTCCCACCTCGCCGTCGAACTCCCCCAGCGCGTCGAGGAACTTCTGCGAGCACACGGGGTGGTCGTACCGGTTTCTCATCGGGGCATCCGGCGCGAACGCGGCGCGGACGGACGGATGCCAGGGCTCGGTCGCCGTCATCTCCGTCCGAGCGGTGAGCGTCACCACCGGATACGGCGTGAGTCCCGCCGGAGCCTCACGCTCCGCAACCTCTTCGCCGGCTGCGACGTAGAGCACGCGGGCGCCCGCCCAGCTCTCCCGGTCCTCGGCCAGGACGAGAGCGTCGCCGTCGTCCAGCTGCCCGTCGAAGTAGAAGAACAGCAGCGTTCCCGCCGTGGGCAGACCGATGTCCGGCGCAGACGTCGGCAGGCGTGCGCAGTCGATCGAGGCGACGAAGGAGAGCGGGCCGTTCCCCTCCCACACCGGCCACTCCGTCGCGGCCGCCAGACCTGGCAGGCCACCGAGCCGGCCCACCACGGCGTCCGGACCGGTCGCCACCTGAAGACGCACTCCGGGGCGAAGCAGGCCGAGCCACTTCCCGGCGTCCCCGGGCGACAGATGCTGCAAGGCGAGAGAGCGAAAAGCCTCTCGGGAACCACGTGTCATATGCCCGATCATCCCCGACGCCACTGACAGCGGCCCGGACGGTCCTCCCGCGGCATGAGCAGCCCGCCTCACCGTGGGCGGCCGGCCGCCCGTCCTTGTTCACGTCCGTCCGGGGAAGCGGTCTTCCTACGCCCAAGAAGGCGCGTGGTGTGAGCGTTTCGTCAGGCGAGGGACGGGCCGTGGCATGCCCCGGCGGCGTCCCCCTGGGCGACAAGGTCCTCGTACACCCCGACCTTGAAGGTGATCAGGTCCAGGGACTCGGTGAGCCTGCCGATCTGGGCGGTGACCCGCTTCTGGTGCTCACGCATGAGCGCGAGACGGTCCTCCGCGTTGCCGGCGCCCTCTCTGACGAGCTCGACGTACCGGCGAAGCACGGTCAGGGGCATGCCGGAGGCGCGGAGGATGATGCAGACGGTCAGCCAGTCCACGTCGTCCTGGCTGTAGACGCGGCGCCCGCCGGGCCCGCGGACCACGGTGTTGACGAACAGGCCCTCCTGCTCGTAGAAGCGCAGCGCGTGAACGCTCAGACCGGTGCGCTCGGCGACCTGTCCGATGCTCAGGCTCGTGGAAACCTCAACCATGCCGCCCAGGCTAACGGGCTTGATCTAGAGAGGGCTCTAGTTCCTAGGGTTCCTCGTGCGGCCGACGCTCCTGTCGCCCAGCGTGATCGTTATCAAGGGAGCACCACCATGCGCTATCGCGCCCTCGGCAGGACCGGCATCGAGGTCAGCGTCCACTGCCTCGGCACCATGATGTTCCAGGAGGGATTCAACTCCGACCACGACGACTGCGCCCGCATCATCCACACGGCCCTCGACCAGGGGATCAACTTCGTCGACACGGCCGACATGTACGGCCGGGGCGAGAGCGAGGAGATCGTGGGCAAGGCGCTGCGCGGGCGCCGGGACGACGTCGTGCTCGCCACCAAGGTCCACTTCCCGATGGGCGAAGGTCCCAATCGCGGCGGAAACTCGCGGCGTTGGATACTCAAGGCGGTCGAGGACAGCCTCCGGCGTCTGAACACCGACTGGATCGATCTCTACCAGATCCACTTCCCCGACCACACCACCGATGTGGAGGAGACCCTCTCCGTCCTCGACGACCTCGTGCGCCAGGGGAAGATCCGCTCGTTCGGCTGCTCGAACTACCAGGCCGAGGAGATCGTCGAGGCCCACCACGTATCCGAGCGCCGCAGCCTGGGACGCTTCCGCACCGACCAGCCGCCCTACTCGATCCTGGCCCGTGGCATCGAGTCCTCGCTCCTGCCGGTCTGCGAGCGCTACGGCATGGGGGTACTGGTCTGGAGCCCCTTGGCCTTCGGATTCCTCACCGGCAGGCACCGCAAGGACGTACCCGCGGACCTGGCCACCGGTCGTGCCGCGATCCGGCCGGCGAACTTCGATCCCGCGCTCGCTGCGAACGCGGCCAAGTTCGACGCCGTGGAACAGCTCGTCGAACTCGCGGAGAGCATCGGCTGCACCCTGCCGCAGCTCGCCGTGGCCTTCACGGTGGCTCACCCGGCCGTCACGTCGGCCATCATCGGACCGCGGACGATGCAGCAGCTGGAAGACCTGCTCAAGGGCGCCGCACTGACCCTGGACGATGCGACGCTCGACCGGATCGACGCCATCGTTCCGCCCGGAACGAACCTGTACAACCCGGCCGCCTCGTTCCCGCCGCGCTCACTGACCGAGACCGCGCTCCGTCGCCGCCCGCTCGACGCACGCGCGGCAGCCTGAAGCCGCGGCGTCCCGCCTCCCGGGGCGGCGGCCACGCCGAGAACGGAACGCAGCCCCCCGCCGCGCCCGACGCCGCCGCCCGCGCGCACTCCACGGAACGGGAAGAGGTTCAGGCGCCCGCAGCGCCTCAGCGGCCCTGGAGGGAAGAACTGAGGGTCCGGGCCCCGCGCCTCAGTGCGCCCCGTCCAGGCGCGCCCGCTGTTTGTCCGTCAGCTCCAGGTCCACGGCCGCGAGGTTCTCCTTCAGCTGGGCCACCGACGACGCCCCGGCCAGCGGGATCACCGGAAGCCGGCCGCCGATCTGCCAGGCCAGGACGACCTGGTTGATGCTCGCCCCCGTCTCGGCGGCGACTTCGCGCAGGACGGCGAGGCGGGCGGGGGTGCCCGGGTGGTCGTAGTCCTCGGGGAGCGGCTTGTCCGGGCGGGTGTACGCGCCGGCGAGCAGCGGGGAGTACGCGACCAGGGTCAGGTCCGGCTCGGCGCGCAGGTAACTGAGCAGCTCCGGCCCGGCGTGGCCCAGGCTGCCGTCCTCGAAGAGGGGGCTGGGGACGTCGAAGCGGGGGCGCAGGTGGCTGTGCTGGTACTGCAGCACCTCGTAGCCGGGGAGCCCGGCGGCGGCCGCGAGCGCCCGGGCGCGTTCCACCCGCCAGGTGGCGTGGTTGCTGGCGCCCAGCAGCCCGACCGTGCCCGCAGCGCTCAGCTCCCCGAGCGCCTCGACGGTCTCGGCGAGCGGGACGGTCCGGTCCTCGATGTGCGCGTAGAGCAGGTCGAGCTTCTCCACCCCGAGGCGTTCCCGGCTGCGTTCGACGGCCTCGTGGACCGCCTTCGCCGACAGGCCCTCCGGGTTGTCGACGAACCCGGTGCCGGGGGCGAGCGGTTCGGCGCCCAGCTTGGTGGCGATGACGATCTCGTCCCCGATGCCGCGGCTGCGCCGCCACGCGCCGAGGAGCCGTTCGCTCTGGCCGCCGAGGCCGCCCTCGACCCAGTACGCGTAGTTGTCGGAGGTGTCGATGAACGTACCGCCGGCTTCGACGAAGTGGTCCAGGATCGCGAACGAGGTCCGCTCGTCGGTGACCGACCCGAAGAGCATCGCGCCGAGCGCGAGGACGCTCACCTCGCGGCGGGTGGCGGGATCTGTGCCGATGGTGCGGTACTTCATGACGTTCCCCTCCGGTTCCGGTCACCGTCGTTCGGCGGCCGTGGAAGGGAGTGTGCTTGTTGAAGTGCGCTTCAACGCAAGGGCGGTGTACGGGCGTCGGAGGTATCGGCGCGGTCGCCCGGGGCCGGGTGGCGGCCACCGTCGCCTACGCTGAAAGCGTTTACCCGCTCGTGAAGTTCTCCGCACCAAGGAGCGTCCTGTGACGACAGGAATACCTCAGCCCCAGCCCGAGCCCCAGTCCCAGTCCCAGCCCCGGATCGACACCAGTAGGCCCCATCCCGCCCGTGTCTACGACTGGTTGCTCTGCGGCAAGGACAACTACCCGGTGGATCAGCAGGTGGCGGAGAGCCTGCCGGAGGAGGCGCGCGGGAACGCCGCGCGGAACCGGGCGTTCATGCACCGGGCCTCCGCCTGGCTGGCGCGCGGCGGGATCGACCAGTTCCTGGACATCGGTACAGGCATCCCCACCGAGCCCAACCTCCACCAGATCGTCCAGGCGATCACGCCGACGGCCCGAATCGTCTACGCGGACAACGACCCGATCGTCCTGCGCCATGCGGAGGCGCTCCTCGTCAGTACGCCGGAAGGCGCCACGGACTACCTCCACGCCGATGTGCGGGAGCCGGAGGCGATCCTCGAACGGGCCAGGAAACTCCTGGACTTCGACCGGCCCATCGCCCTGTCCCTCATCGCGCTGATGCACTTCATGCCGGACGACCAGGACCCGTACGGCATCACCCGCACCCTGGTCGACGCGCTGCCCACCGGCAGTTACCTGGTCCTCTCGCACGGCACCGCCGACCAGCACCCGGAGCTGAAGCAGGAGACCGAGACGGCGTACAAGAAGGGCGCCATCGCGCTGCGGATGCGTACGCGCGCAGAGGTCGAGCCGTTCTTCGAGGGGCTGGAGCTCGTCGAGCCGGGGCTCGTCCCCGCGACCGAGTGGTACCGGGAGGAGCCGGCGCCGGTCGTCGAGCGCAGTGGTTTCTACGTGGGTGTCGGGCGCGTGGTCCGGTGAGCGCCCGGTTCACCGCGGAGGACGGCACGGTGCTCGCGTACGACGACCTGGGGCCGGCCGGGGAAAAGCCGCCCGTCGTCCTCGTCCACGGGCACCCGTTCAACCGGACCATGTGGCAGCCGCAGACCGAGGCGCTGGTCACGGCCGGATACCGGGTGGTCGTCCCCGATCTGCGGGGGTACGGGGACAGTGGTATCGTCCCCGGCCGCACCCTGCTCGCGGACTTCGCCGGGGACATCGCCGCGCTGCTGGAACACCTGGGCATCGCACGGGCCGTCGTCGGCGGGGTGTCCATGGGCGGTCAGATCGCCATGGAGTTCCACCGCGCCCACCCGGACCGGGTGGCGGCGCTGGTCCTGTCCGACACGTCACCGGTCGCCGAGACGCCGGACGGCAAGGCGTTCCGTAACCGCCTCGCCGATCGGCTGCTCGCCGAGGGTATGGGCGGGTACGCGGACGAGGTGATCGACAAGATGCTGGCCCCGTACAACGTCACCGGGCTGCCGGACGTCGCCGCGCGGGTGCTGCGCATGATGCGGAACACCTCTCCCGAGGGGGCGGCGGCCGCGCTGCGGGGCCGGGCCGAGCGGCCCGACTACCGCGACTCGCTCGCCGGGGCCGATGTGCCGGTCCTCGTCCTCGTCGGCGCGGACGACGTCTACACGCCCGTCCCGGAGGCCCGGCTCCTGCACGGGCTGATCCCGGGCGCGGAGCTGGTCGTGATCGAGGGGGCCGGTCATCTGCCCGGTGTGGAGCGGCCGGAGGCGTTCAACGACGCGGTGGTGCGGTTCCTGGCGAAGGCGCTGGCCCAGGACCTCGACAGGCCTTAGGGGCGGAGCGGCTTCGCGAAGCAGCGGCTGCTGTCGTACGTCCGGTAGTGGCCGAACTTCTCGCAGGGTGTGTAGCCGCTGGAGAGGTAGAGCGCGATCGCCTCGGGCTGCTGGTCGCCGGTCTCCAGCACCATGCGGGTGCGGCCCGCCGCGTGGGCGTCGGCCTCCAGGGCGGCCAGGATGCGGCGGGCCAGCCCCTGGCCGCGGCCCTCGGCTATCACGAACATCCGCTTGAGCTCGGCGTCGCCGTCCGAGTAGCCCTCGGCATTGCGCTCCTGCGAGCGCCAGCCGCCGGTGGCCACCGGGCGGTCCGACGCGTCGTAGGCGAGCAGGTACAGGCCGTGCGGCGGGTCGAACATCGTGGCGTCCAGCGGTGTGATGTCGCCCTCGTCCCCGTAGCGCTCGGCGTATTCGAGCTGCACGAGATCGTTGAGTTTGACGGCATCGGGGTGATCGTACGGACGAGGCTGGATAAGCATGCAATAGATGGTACATGTATGCGGGCTACCGGGTCGGTATCGTGCCGGAATGCTCACTGTGACCACCGTGAATGTAAACGGTCTCCGCGCCGCCGCGAAGAAGGGCTTCGTCGAGTGGCTGGCGCAGACCGACGCCGATGTGATCTGCCTCCAGGAGGTGCGGGCCGAGGCGAAGCAGCTGCCCGAGGAGGTACGTGAGCCGGAGGGCTGGCACACCGTCCACGCCCCTGCCGCCGCCAAGGGCCGGGCCGGGGTCTCGCTCTACTCCCGCCGGGCGCCCGAGCGCGTCCAGATCGGGTTCGGAGGCTTCGCGGGCGAAGGCGGCGAGGAGTTCGACACGAGCGGGCGGTATGTCGAGATCGACCTGCCGGGCGTCACGGTCGCGAGCCTCTATCTCCCCTCGGGCGAGGTCGGCACGGAGAAGCAGGAGGAGAAGGAGCGCTTCATGGCGGCCTTCCTGCCCTACCTCACCGGCCTGAAGACGCGCGCCGCCGCCGAGGGCCGCGAGGTCGTCGTGTGCGGCGACTGGAACATCGCCCACAAGGAGGCCGACCTCAAGAACTGGAAGGGCAACAAGAAGAACTCCGGCTTCCTCCCCGAGGAGCGGGAGTGGATGACGCGGGTCTTCGGCGAGGCCGCGTACGTCGACGTCGTGCGCTCCCTGCACCCGGACGTGGAGGGTCCCTACTCGTGGTGGTCCTACCGCGGGCGCGCCTTCGACAACGACACGGGCTGGCGCATCGACTACCAGGTGGCCACCGCCGGGCTGGCGGCGAAGGCCGTGAAGGCGTACGTCGAGCGGGCCGCCACCCACGAGGAGCGGTGGAGCGACCACGCGCCCGTGACCGCTGTGTTCGACCTGTAGGGCGGTGGCGGGGGAAGCCTCTGTCCGGCTGTGCCGCCGGATGCCCGTGCCGCCCGACGGTCGTGCCGCCGGACGGCTGTGCCGCCGGACGCCCGTGCCGGCCCGTCCACCGAGAGCGCGGAACGCCGTCTCCCGCCCGGCGTTCGTCGCGCCCCGGAGGGCCGGCCGGGCCCGGGGGCGGTCGCCCCCCTCCTCGGGCGCGGGAGCCGGGCCGCGCTAGGTTGGCCGCGTGCTTCAACAGACCACCGGCGGTAGCCTCCGCGGCGACACCGTGCGGCCGGCGCCGCCGGTGCGGCGCCGAGCCGACCTGGCGGTGCCGACAGCAACGCGTGCCTGCCGCAAACCGACGGACGGGTGACACCGCTTGGAATTCCAGCTCCTGGGCCCCGTCGTGGTCTCGTGCGACGGCCGCCCGCTACCCCTCGGCTCGCCGAAGCAGCGATGTGTCCTGGCCGCGTTCCTGCTGGCCCCGGGGGTCACACTCTCCACCGATCATCTGATCCAGTGCGTATGGGGCGACTCCCCGCCCCCCACCGCGCGCAGCACGCTCCACAGCTACCTCGCCCGTCTGCGGGGCGCCCTGTCCCCGCAGGACGACGACACGGTGGGGATACATCGCCGGGCCGGCGGCTACCTGCTCACGGCCCCGGCCGCCGACGTCGATCTGCACCGCTTCCGGAGTCTGACCGCGAAGGCCCGCACCGCCGACAGTGATACGGAGGCGGAGCGGATTCTGGACGAGGCGCTGGACCTGTGGCACGGCGAACCGATTTCCGGCATAGCCGGCACCTGGGCCGAAGCCGTACGCGCCCGCCTGGAGCAGGAGCGGCTGGCCGCCCTGCTGGACCGCGTCGACCACCGCCTCGCCGTGGGCGAGCCGGCCGGCCTCACCGAGCAGTTGCGCGGTCTCGCCGCCGAACATCCGTGGGACGAGCGGCTCGCCGCCCAGCTCATGACCGCGCTGTTCCGCTCCGGCAGGCAGGCCGAAGCGCTTGCTCACTACGCATCGTTCCGGCGGAGCCTGGCGCAGGAGCTCGGAGTCGACCCGGGCACCGCCCTGCGGCACCTGCACGAGGCGATCCTGCGCGACGCCCCGGAGCTGGGAGCGGCCCCTGCCCGGCCCACGGCGGCCGCCACGGGCGACGGACAGCGCGACTGGACCGTTCAGTATCAACTCCCCTTCGCAGTGCCCGGGTTCGTGGGCCGTGATGAGGCGGTACGGGAACTGGAGTCCCTGCTGACGGCGGCGGCGCAGGGTGAACCCGCCGCGCCGGTCGTCATCACCGGCACGCCCGGCGTCGGCAAGACGGCGATGGCGGTGCACCTCGGTCATCGGCTGCGGCCGGTCTTCCCGCACGGGCAGTGGTACGTGCGGCTGCTGGGCGCGGGCGACCGGCCGCGCGATCCGTCCGAGGTCCTGGCGGCCCTGCTGCACGCCTCCGGCCTGGACACGGCCGCGATTCCGGAGGCGCTGGACGACCGGGCCGCCGTCTTCCGCGGCCGGCTCGCCGGCCGCCGGGTGCTCATCGTGCTCGACGACGCTGCGGACGCCGAGCAGGTCCGGCCGCTGCTGCCCGGTACGGCGGGGGCGGCCGTGCTGATCACCAGCCGTCCCGAGCTGCGCGGTCTCGGTGTCAGCCATGCCGCGCACGCCGTACGGCTGCAGGTACTGGACCCGGACGAGGCGCACGCCCTGCTGTCCGGCGTCCTCGGTGAGGGGCGGGTGGCCGCGGAGCCGGAGGCGTCCCGGCGGCTGGCCGAGCAGTGCGCGCGGCTCCCTCTGGCCCTGCGGATCGCCGCGGCCAATCTCGCGGCCAGGCCGGGACGGTCGCTGGAGGCTTACACCGCCGACCTGGACGGGGCGGGACGCCTGGCGAAACTCTCCATCGCCGGTGACCGCCGGGCCGCGGTCCGCACCGCCTTCGACCACTCGCTCGCCGTCCTGGATCCGGCCGCGGTCCGGCTGTTCGCCCTGCTCGGCCTGCACCCCGGGCCGGACTTCGGCGCGGAGGCCGCCGCGGCTCTGCTGGGGGCCGAACCGGCGGCGGCCGAGGAACTCCTCGATGTGCTGGCCGACGCGAGCCTGCTCCAGCGCACCGCGGCCGACCGCTTCGTCTTCCACGACCTGCTGCGGCTGTACGCGGCAGAGCACGCCGCGGCGCAGCCCGCGCACGAGGAGGCGTGGCAGCGGCTGTGCGACTGGTATCTCGCCACGGCCGAGGCCGCCACCGCCTTCGAGTACACGGGTGTCGCCCAGCTGCCGCGGGAGCGCGCCGCCTCCGGACGGTTCGCCGACCGGAGGCAGGCCCTGGGATGGCTCGACCAGGAACTCACGAACCTGGTCGCCGTGGTCGGCGGCGCTGCCGCGACGGGCCCGCCGCACATCGCCTGGCAGATCGCCGACCAGCTGCGCATGTACGTCTACTACCGTCACCACAGGGTCGAATGGAAGGCGATAGCCACCGCCGGTCTGCACGCCGCCGAGGCCGCGGGTGTTCCCCTCGCGCGGGCGGCGATGCTGCAGAGCCTCGGCGTTCTGGGCCACCACACCGAGGACCAGGGAAGCAACCTGGACCACTTCCTCGGCGCCCTGGCGGGGTACCGGAGCGCCGGCTTCGTCCCTGGCGAGGTGAGCGTCATGTCCAACCTGGCCGTCTACTACGGGCGTCGCGGTCAGATGCGTGAGGCTGGGGAATGGCAGCAACGCGGTGTGGATCTGTTCCGCGACCTCGACCGCCCGGTGCTCCTCGGTATCTCCCTCAACACGATGGCCCTGATCCACTCCTACCTCGGGGAGCCGGAGCAGGCGATCGAGCGCGCGAGTGAGGCCATCGAGCTCGCCCTGGGACACGGGCAGCCGATGGGCACCATCAGCCCGCTGATCAACCGGGCCATAGCTCACCACGGCCGGGGGGATTACGAGGCGGCGCTCGCCGACGGAACCCGGGCGTTGCGGCTGTCCCAGGAACACGCCAAGCGCCGCAACGAAGCGGACGCCCACGAGATCCTCGCGCGCGCACACCGTGACACCGGCCGCCTCGACCTGGCCCGCCCGCTGGCCGGGAAGGCGCTGGCGTTCGCCCGTGAGACGGCGGACCCCACCGCGCTGATCGACTGTCTGATCAATATCGGTGAACTGTCGCGTATCAGCGCGGAGTTGCCCCAGGCGGTGGCGTGCTTGGAGGAAGCACTGGAGATCGCCGGCCGCTCCGGCTTCCGGCATCAGGAGGCGGAGGCCCGGACCGTCCTGGCCCTGGTGCGGTACGCGGAGGGGGACGCCGAGGCCGCCGTGGAGCTGGCGGAAGCCGCCCTGGCGGCGGCCCGGGAGCTGGGTCTGCGGCCGGTGGAGCACCGGGCCCGCACCGTCCTGTCGGCGGCCCGGGGGCCGGGGTGAAGCGGGAACCCCCGTGCCTCGCTTCACCCCGGCCCCTGCTTCAACGGTTCACGAACGACGGGCGGGGTGAAACGGGAACCCCCGTGCCTCGCTTCACCCCGGCCACGACCGCCCGCTCCCGCGACACTTCCAGTGCCCTGATGCAAAAAACTTGCAGAACAGCTGCAGGCCGAGGCGCCTTTGCGGAGGGAGCCCTCCGGAGCAGCCGCCCGCACACCGTCCGGGCGGCTACCTCTCCTCCGCCTCCGGCTTCTCCTGCCGCAGCCGCCGGTCCAGGGCCATGGAGAGTTCCGCGTCCACCACCGCGCGCGCCAGTGGGCGCAGTTGGGGTGGTTCGGCCTCCGTGCTGTGGGCGCGCAGCGTCGTGACGAAGAGGTCGGCCAGGGCGTCCGCGTGCTCGCGGACCCGGCGGCCGGAGGCGAGCACCTCGGCGAGCGGGACCCCTTCGCGTACGAGCTCGGCCGACACCTCCAGGAGGCGGCGGCTGATGTGCACGATCGCGTCGCCGTCCGTGCCGAGGTAGCCGAGTTCCATGGCCGTCGCCAGGTTCTCCGGCGTGGAGTCGTCCTTGAAGTAGTCCGCCAGCTGCTCGGGCGTGAGCCGGACCGGGGTCTCCTCGGTCGGTTCGCCCAGGCCCAGCACCTCGGCGACGTCGCGGCCGCTGTCGAAGGTGCGGGCCAGGTCGGCGATGCCGGTGAGGGTGTGGCCGCGCTCCAGCAGGCCGGTGATGGTGCGCAGCCGGGCGAGGTGGTGGTCGTCGTACCAGGCGATCCGGCCCTCGCGCCGAGGTGGCGAGATCAGGCCGCGTTCCCGGTAGAAGCGCAGGGTCCGGACGGGGATGCCGGCCTCCTCGGCCAGCTCCTCCATGCGGTATTCGCGGTGCTCGTGTCCTTCTGCCACCCCCGCACCCTACCGGCCTCGCCACGAGGGAGGCCGGTGCTTGTACCGCCGGTAACTTTCCCCCGTCGGATCCCTACCCATCGGTACGAAGCTGCTCTACTCTCCCAACAATGCCAGTGATTGCTGGCAGAGTCGTGTGACGTACCGCGGGAGGCGGCAGCATGGCCCAGCACGAGCATGTACGAGTGGCGGTGATCGGATCCGGATTCGGGGGACTTGGGGCCGCCGTCCGGCTGCGCCGCGAAGGCATCACCGATTTCGTGATCCTGGAACGGGCCGACTCGGTCGGCGGCACCTGGCGCGACAACAGTTATCCGGGCTGCGCCTGCGACGTACCGTCCCACCTCTACTCGTTCTCGTTCGCCCCCAACCCCGAGTGGCCGCGCACCTTTTCCGGGCAGGAGCACATACGCGCCTACCTGGAGCACGTCGCGGACACCTTCGGGCTGCGGCCGCACCTCAGGCTGAACCACGAGGTGACGATGATGCGCTGGGACAACGACGCGCTGAACTGGGTCATCGAGAGCGCCAACGGCACGACGGTCGTCGCCGACGTCGTCGTCTCCGCGACCGGCCCGCTCTCGGACCCGAAGACGCCCGACATACCGGGGCTCGCCGACTTCCCCGGCAAGGTCTTCCACTCCGCCCGCTGGGACCACGACGCCGACCTGACCGGCAAGCGCGTCGCGATGATCGGCACCGGCGCCTCCGCGATCCAGATCGTGCCGGCGATCCAGCCGAAGGCCGGCAAGCTGACCCTCTTCCAGCGCACCCCGCCCTGGGTCATGCCGCGGATGGACCGCGCGATCAGCGGTGCCGAGCGCTGGCTGCACCGCACGCTCCCCTTCACCGGCACCGCACGCCGCGGACTGCTGTGGGGCATACGGGAGTTGCAGGTCAGTGCCTTCACCAAGCACCCCGACCAGCTGGGCCTGATCGAGCGCATAGCCAAGTCCAACATGGCCCGGTCGATCAAGGACCCGGCGCTGCGGGCCAAGCTGACCCCCTCGTACCGCATCGGCTGCAAGCGCATCCTGCTCTCCAGCGCCTACTACCCGGCGCTCGCCCAGCCCAACGTGGACGTGGTCGCCTCCGGACTCAGCGAGGTGCGCGGCTCCACGGTCGTGGCGTCCGACGGTACGGAGGCCGAGGTCGACGCGATCATCTTCGGCACCGGCTTCCACGTCACCGACATGCCGATCGCCGAGCGGGTGGTGGGCGCGGACGGCATCACGCTCACCGAGGCGTGGAAGGACGGCATGCAGGCGCTGCGCGGCGCGAGCGCGACCGGCTTCCCGAACTGGATGACGATCATCGGCCCCAACACGGGGCTCGGCAACTCCTCGATGATCCTCATGATCGAGGCCCAGCTGAACTACATGGCCGACTACATGCGCCAGTTGAACGTGCTGGGCGGCCGCGTCGCACTCGACGCGCGCACCTCCGCCGTCGGGGCCTGGAACCGCCGGGTCCAGGAGCGGATGAAGCGCACGGTCTGGAACACCGGCGGCTGCGACAGCTGGTACCTGGACGCCAACGGGCGCAACACCACCGTCTGGCCGGGCACCACCGCCGAGTTCCGCACGGCGACGCGAGAGGTCAACCTCGCGGAGTACGAGGTCATACGGGTCCCCGCGCAACGGGACGCGAAGAAGACCGCCGCTGTCACCGAGGAGGTGGCGGGATGAGCCGGCCCCTGCGCGGCGCGCACCCCCGGCCGGTGCCCGTGCGCGAGCTGATGGCCGTCTCCGCCGACGGCTCCCGCATACACGTCGAGGTGCACGGACAGGACGGCGCCCCCACGGTGGTCCTGTCGCACGGCTGGACCTGCAACACCCACTTCTGGGACGCGCAGATCAGGGACCTCGCCGTCGACCACCGCGTCGTCGCCTACGACCAGCGCGGCCACGGCACCTCGCCCTCGGCGGGGCGCGACGGGTACAGCACCGAGGCGCTGGCCGACGACCTCGAAGCGGTGCTCGCCGCCACCCTCGCCCCGGGGGAGAAGGCCGTCCTGGCCGGGCACTCCATGGGGGGCATGACGATCATGTCCGCCTCGCGCCGGGCCGGGCTGCGCGAACACGCCGCCGCCGCCCTGCTGTGCAGCACCGGCAGCTCCCGGCTGATCGCGGAGTCACTCGTCGTGCCGATGCGCGCCGGTGCCGTGCGGACCCGGGTGACGCGTGCGATCCTCGGGGCGCGGGCGCCGCTCGGACCGGTCACACCGGTCTCCCGGCGCATCCTCAAGTACGGGACGATGGGAGCCGGTTCGGCCCCGGACCGGGTCGACGCCTGCGCGCGGATCGTGCACGCGTGTCCGCGGTCGGCCCGGGTCGCCTGGGGGCATGTGCTCGCGGACCTCGACCTCGACGAGGGCGTACGGGAGCTGCGGGTGCCCACCGCGGTGATCGCGGGTACCGGCGACCGGCTGACGCCGCCCGTCCACGCCCGGGCGCTCGCGGCGGCGTTGCCCGACTGCCTCGGTCTCACCGAGCTGGCGGGTATGGGTCATATGACGCCGGTCGAGGCGCCGGAGATCGTCACGGCGGCGATCCGGGAACTGGTGACCACGTACCTCCCGGTACGGGGTACGACCGATGTCGAGGGCAAGGAGGAGGTCGCATGAGCGGCAGGCGCAGTCTCGAAGGCCAGGTCGTCGTCGTCACGGGCGCGGCACGCGGCGTGGGTGAGCTGCTGGCGCGCAAACTCTCGGCGCGCGGCGCGAAGCTGGCGCTGGTCGGCCTGGAGCCGGACGAGCTGAAGAAGGTCTCCGAGCGGCTGCACGGGGACAGCGACCACTGGCACGCGGACGTCACCGACCACGAGGCGATGGCGCGGATCGCGCAGGAGGTCAAGGAACGCTTCGGGAAGATCGACATCGTCGTCGCCAACGCGGGCGTCGCCTCCGGCGGACCGTTCGTCGACTCCGATCCGGTGGCCTGGCGGCGGGTCATCGAGGTCAACCTGATCGGCGGCGCGGTGACCGGCCGGGCGTTCCTGCCGATCCTGATGGAGAGCCGCGGCTACTTCCTCCAGATAGCGTCACTGGCCGCGATCACCCCGGCCCCCATGATGACCGCGTACTGCGCGTCCAAGTCGGGCGTCGAGGCGTTCGCCCACAGCCTGCGGGCGGAGGTCGGCTACCGGGGCGTGAAGGTGGGCGTCGGCTACCTCTCCTGGACCGACACCGACATGGTGCGCGGCGCGGACGAGGACGACGTGATGCGGGAGCTGCGCCAGCGGCTGCCGTGGCCGTCGAACCGCACATACCCGCTGGGCCCGGCCGTCGACCGCATCGTGGCCGGTATCGAGCGGCGTTCCCCGCATGTGTACGCCCAGTGGTGGCTGCGCGGGATGCAGTCCGTGCGCGGCTACCTGCCGAGCCTGATCGGTGCGGTCGGCCAGCGGGAGATGAAGCGGTTCGGGCCCCGGCTGGAGGGCGTCGGCAAGGGGCTCGTGGGCGCCGGTGGTGCGGCTGACCAGGACGAACGGGCTTCGCGAGCGGCGACGGATACGCAGCGTAAGTGATCGAAATGCGTCGTATGTCCTGGCGTGTAAGTCTGGTCGAGGCCCCGACGGGGCCATCCCCAAGCACCCTCACATAGGAGTGAACAGCATGGGCATCGCCGACCAGTTCAAGGACAAGGCGCAGGACCTCGCCGACCAGGGCCAGAAGCGCATGAAGGACGGCAAGAACCAGGGCCAGGGTCAGCGCCAGGGCCAGCGTCCGGGCCAGGGTCAGGACCGTCGTCAGGACGCGTCCGACCGGGCCCGCCAGGCGTCCGAGCAGGGTCGCGACCGCGCCCAGGGTGCGGCGGACGACGTGCGGGAGCGCTTCGACCGTTGATGTCGCGCTTCTGAGCGTCGCGTGCTGAGGGGCGCACCCGGTTCGTTCCGGGTGCGCCCTTTTCGCGTGGATTCCCCGGGGGCTCTCGCGGGTCGGGGGAAGGGGGCGTCCCTCAGTCCTCGGTGATCCGGGGGTTCGCGGACAGGCGTTGCCCCGACAGCCCGAGAGTCAGGTGCCGTCTCCTGTCATCCCTGCGGGCTGACTCCCCGCAGGGTGAGGCCGAGCAGTCGGTGCGCCTCGGCGGCGGGGTTCGGGTGGTGTTCCGTGGCCAGGACGATTCCGGTGACCAGTGTGATCAGGTCGGCGGCGGTCACGTCCGACGCCACCGCACCGGCCTGCGCGGCGCGTTGGAGCAGCGGGTCGGCCGCCCCGGTGAGCTTCGCCGAGCAGCAGGCGTCGACGTGATCCGGGTCGTCCGTTCCGGCCAGGGTCAGCGCGTCGGCCAGGCCCCGCGCAGAGGAGGCGTACGCGGTGAGCCCGCCCAGCCAATCCAGCAGGGCGGCCCGGGCGTCGGGTGCCCCGGCCGACGCCGTGGCGCGGGCGACCAGGGCCTCGATCCGCTCGCTGAACACCGCCTCCAGCAGGGCGTGCCGACTGGGGAAGTGGCGGCGCACGGTGGCCGATCCGACTCCGGCTGTGCGGGCGATGTTCTCCAGGGAGGCGTCGGCACCCCGTGCGGCGACCTCCTCCTCGGCGACGGCGAGGATCCGCGCGTAGTTGCGCCGGGCGTCCGCGCGCTGGCCCGTCATGGCGTCATCTCCGGCCTTGCTAAGTGGTGGGGGCCTCCGTATCGTACCCAGGCATAAGTGGCGGGCCCCGCCATATATTCGCGTGCCACCACAGCGTGCCACTACCTGAGGAGCACCATGCCTTCAGATTCCTCCCCCGCCCTGGTAGTCGGAGCCACGGGTCAGCAGGGCGGCGCCACCGCCCGCGCACTGCTCGCGACCGGTGTTCCCGTCCGGGCGCTGGTCCGTGACCCGGACACGGCCCGGGCGAAGGCCGTCGAAGCACTCGGCGCAGAGCTGGTCACCGGCGACCTCGACGACCGCGGCTCCCTGGTCCGGGCTGCCGAAGGGGCCCGCGCGGTCTTCTCCGTGCAGATGCCCGACGTGCACGGACGCGCCTTCGAAGGCGAGGTGGCCCAGGCCGTCAACCTGATCGAGAGCGCGAAGGCGGCGGGAGTGCCGCAGTTCGTGCACACATCCGTCTCCGGCGCCGGGCAGCACGTCAGCTGGGTCACAGGCCGTTGGGCCTGGATGGAGCCCTACTACACCGCGAAGGCCGGGATCCAGGACCGGGTGCGCGAGGCCGGCTTCACGCACTGGACACTCATCAAGCCGGGCTTCTTCATGGAGAACTTCCTCCCGGCCAAGGAGATCATGTTCCCCCGCGGGGTGGAGGGTGGCCTGGTGAGCCTGCTGAAGCCCGCAACCCGGCTGTCCCTCGTCGCGGTCGAGGACATCGGCAGGGCAGCCGCGGCAGCCATTGCCGCGCCGGCGCGCTTCGACGGTGTCGAGCTGGAGCTGGCGAGCGACTTCCTGACGATGACGGAGATCGCCACGATCCTCTCTCTCCACCTCGGCGTCGAGCTGACCGCGCCCGACCTGACAGGGGAAGAGGCGACGGCCGCCGGGATGCCGGACATGGGCTTCGGCCAGTCACACATCAACGAGCACACTCAGCCCGCCCGCCCGGAATTCGCGCGGGCACTCGGCATCCCCCTCCTCACCTTCGAGGAATGGGCCGGAGATCATCTGCGGGACACAGCCGCGCGGTGAGAGGAGCGGCCGCCCGTGCGGGGGGCGCCGATCCGCTCATCACCGGGCGGTGACATCCACCCGGGGCTCGCGCGGGCCGCGCAGCGGCAGCGTCCGGCTGAAGACGAGGTTGGTGGTCGTGCTCCCGAACTCGGCCAGCGCGTCGACGATTTCCTCCAGGTGCGCCATCGAGGTGGCCGCCACCTTCAGGACGTAGCAGTCGTCCCCGGTGGTACGCAGGCACTCCAGGATCTCCGGCCGCTCCCGGAGCATGCGGTGCAACGGCTCGTGCCGGCTCCCCGGGTACTTCAGCCGGACGACCGCCAGGGCCACATACCCGGCCCGCTCCAGATCCACTTCCGCGCGGTACCCCGTGACGACCCCGGCCGCCTCCAGCCGCCGCACCCGCTCCGTCGTCGCCGACGCGCTCAGGTTCACCCGCCGGGCCAGCTCCGTGAACGCGATCCTGCCGTCCCGCTGGAGCTCGTCGAGGATCGCCCAGTCGGTCGCATCAAGATTCTCGGCCATTCGCGCAGATTACCGGGGGATCCACGGGTGAACTGCGCCTGCACAGGCAGGAATCCCTTCAGCCGACCGGTACGGCCTGGCTAGGCTCGGCCCCATGAAGATCGGAGTGAACGTCCTCAACTTCGGACCCGGCACCGACCCCGGAGTCCTGCACGACTGGGCCCGGACCGTGGAGGGACTGGGCTTCGACCTGCTGATGGTCTCCGACCACATCGCCATCACGCCCGATGTCGCCGAGCAGTATCCGGCCCCCTTCTACGAGCCCTTCACCACCTTGTCCTGGCTGGCCGGTCTCACCACCCGGATACGGCTCGGTACGACGGTCCTCATCGCCCCCTACCGGCACCCGCTGCTCACCGCCCGGATGGCGGCCAACCTGGACGCCCTCAGCGGCGGCCGGCTGGTCCTCGGCGTGGGGGTGGGCTGGGCGCGGCAGGAGTTCGCCGCCCTCGGCGTCCCCTTCGAGCAGCGGGGACGACTGACCGACGCCGCCCTGAGGGACATGCGGGAGGCGTGGGCCGACACGGCCGCGTACGGAAGCGGGACGATCCCGCTGTGGGTCGGCGGCAACAGCGACGCGGGCCTGCGCCGGGCCGTGCGGCTCGGGGACGCCTGGCATCCGCTGCGCTGCACGATGCCCTGGCTGCGGGACGCCGCGGACCGGCTGAAGTCGGCCGCGTACGAAGAGGGCCTCCCCGTACCCGCCTTCGCCCCCCGGATCGTGCTCCGTCCCACCGCCACGCCGGTCGACGGCCCGCAACGCCTCGCCGGCGAGGGGACGATCGACCAGATCATGGACGACCTCGACCGACTGCGGCTGATGGGCGCCGACACGGTCGTCCTCGACCCGTACCACGGCGACCCACGCGAGACCATGCATCCGCAGCCGGCCCAGCAGGCACTCGCCACGGTGGCCGCACACCTGAACCTGAAGGAGCAGCCATGACCACGCCCGACGACCACACCCTCCTCCGACGGGCCATCGCCCTCGCGGCCGAGGCGCGCGAAAGCGGCAACCCGCCGTTCGGCTCGCTGCTGGCGGCCCCGGACGGGACGGTCCTGGCCGAGGACCGCAACACGACACTCACCGACCGGGACATCACCGCGCACCCCGAACTGAAGCTCGCACGCTGGGCGGCGAGGGAACTGGACGCGGCCACGGCGGCGGCCACCACGATGTACACCAGCTGCCAGGCCTGCTCGATGTGCGAGGCGGCCATCCAGCAGGCGGGGCTGCGTCGCGTGGTGTTCGCCCTGTCGAGCGAACAGCTCCTGGACATCAGGCCGGGCAACGGCCGCCCGCCCGTGCCGCAGGAGGGACCGGCGCTGCTGGAGGAGGTGCGGGCGGTGATGGAGCCGTACTACGCCTGACCTCTGCGTTTCCGGCAGGTCAGGGCGCCTTGACGGCCTCGACGAACGGCGCCCAGGCGGCGGCGTTCACGATGAGCACGGGGCCGTCGGGGCACTTGGAGTCGCGTACGGGGACGAGGCCGGGGTGGGCTTCGGCTACTTCGAGGCAGTTACCGCCATCGCCGTTGCTGTGGCTGCTCTTGCGCCAGGCCGCAGCGCTGAGGTCAAGGTCGGGGCTGGCCATGCCGGTACTCCTCAGCCGCCTTGTCGATCAGAGTGAGGGACGCCTCTGGCGGCAGTGCAGCGGCCCTGAGCCGATCGTAGGCCTTGCGGTATCGCATCACGAGGGCCGGATCATCGATGGTCTGACCGTGGTAGGCGCCCTCTGTGTAGAGCAGCGGTGGCTCGTTGTCGAAATCCATGAGAAAAAGCGGCAATTCAGTGAGGGAGCGGGTCGGGCCGTTCCACGGAAGGATCTGTGCAACGATGCGGCGGCGTCGCATCAGGGTGCCGATGTGGTCCAACTGCTCCGCCATCTCGGCAGGCGGGATGATGGGGTGGTCCACCAGGGCCTCATGAAGGATCACCCAATACTCAGGCCTCTTGGGGTTGGTGAAGAGCCGGGCTCGCCCCAGTCGGCTGTCGATCTTGGCCTCGACTTCCTCCGGTGAGTCCAATGAATGCGCGGAGTCGACGAGGGCACGGGCATACGCCCGGGTCTGCAGAAGTCCGGGAATCAGGGTGCCGGACCATTCGCTGATGGACCGAGCCCGCGTCTCGGCCTCCATGACCCCGGCGAAGTACGCGGCATGAGCCCCCTGCTTGGCTTTCCGTACGTCTTCACAACGCCGTTGGAAGAACCCGTCCGTCCCCAGCACCCGGTCCACATGCTGCGCCAGTTCCACCGGCATCCGCCGATGCCCGTGCTCGATCTCGCTCAGGTACGTGATGCCGAAGAAGCTGCCCTCGACCAGCTTCTCCAGGGTCAGGCCCGCTTCCTCCCTCTTGAAGCGCAGCTCCTTCCCGTAGAACTGCGGGACTCCCGCCGATCCGTCGATCTCCTTGCGTGTGGCCACTCTGCCGACCGCCTTTCGCGCTGTGCTCTGTGGAGCGGGAACCTCTTTCACGGTAGAGGTCCGTACGGCAGCGTGTGAGGCGTTCGTCACAGTCAGCAACGAAAGGTGTACGGGCCCCTCATGGACGACTCGCAGCACGTCACGTACGACATCGGCGCGGAGATCGACGCTCTCCGTGCCGCGCTCACCGCGCACGGCATCACCCTCCCCTCGCTCGGCGTCGACCCCCTGACCCTCGCCGCGCGCACGACCCGGCCGCCGCTGATCGCGCTCGGCAACTGCAACGCGGCCACCGCGCATCGGCTGGCCGAGGCGCTGCGCATGGCGGCCGGAGGGTGACGGGGGTGCTGCCGCTCTCGGTGGACCTGATCGCCGTGCCGAAGGCCGTGCCGGAGGTGCGGCGGATGCTGCGGACGTGGTTCGGGGCTGCGGATGTGGGCGATCTGGGCCTGTGCGTCAGCGAGTTGCTGACCAACGTGATCGATCACCTCGGTGAGGGGACGCCGGTCACGCTGCGGATCAGCGGTACGCGGGCCGGTCGCATCCGTGTCGCGGTGAGCGATCCCGCGCCCGGTGTCCGGCCGGTGCTCCGGTCCGCCGGGGCCGACCGCACGTCCGGGCGCGGCATGTGGCTCGTGGATGCGCTGGCGCTGGGATGGGGCGTGGAGCAGGGGCCGTACAGCAAGACCGTGTGGTGCGAACTGAGGGCCCCTGCCGAGTCCTGCCTCGCCGCCGGGGTCAGACCTTGACCGTCGGACGGTGGAGGTCGAACCACGCCCCCAGGTCGAGGGTCCGCTCCAGGAGCATCCGCTGCTGCTGGTTCAGGTCGGCGGCCGGGAGGGTGGTGGCCTCGGTGAGGCGTTCCCGGTTGACCAGGTCCGTCGCCGCGTGCCCGGATCGCAGCAGGCCGGCCCCCTGGGACTGGATGGCCTCGACATAGGCGGGGTCGAACGTGCCCGGGTATCCGCTCTTCTTGCGGTTGGCGACGGATGCGGGCAGGACGTCACGGGTGGCGGCGCGCAACAGGCTCTTCTCGCGGCCGTCGAAGGTCTTGAGGGACCAGGGGGCGTTGAAGACGTACTGCACGAGACGGTGGTCGCAGAACGGGACGCGGACCTCCAGGCCGACCGCCATGCTCATCCGGTCCTTGCGGTCCAGGAGGACCTGCACCATGCGGGTCAGATGGAGGTAGCTGACGACCCGCATGCGCTGGTCGAGGCCGGTCTCACCGTCGAGGACGGGGGTCTCCGCGACGGCCGTGCGGTAGCTCTCGGCGAGGAAGTCGCCGAGGCCGAGCGCGGGCTTGAGGTCCTCGCTGACCTGGCTGCCCGACTCGATCAGCGCGTGAGAGCCCGCCAGCCAGGGGAACGTCTCGGCGTGGCGCCGCTCGTCGTGGAACCACGGATAGCCGCCGAACACCTCGTCGGCCGACTCGCCGGACAGGGCCACGGTGGAGTGGCGGCGGACCGCGGCGAAGAGCAGGTAGAGGGAGTTGTCGCGGTCGCCTATGCCGGTCGGCAGGTCACGGGCGCCGACCGCCGCGCGGCGGACCTCGGGGGCCGACAGGGCTGCCCCGTCCAGGATGATGTCCTGGTGGGCGCAGCCGACGTGTTCGGCGAGGGCGTGGACGTAGGGAGTGTCCTGGGTGGGCGAGACGTCCATGGCCTGGAAGTGCTTGTCCTGGTCGGGGAAGTCGACGGCGAAGCTGCGCACCGTCTCGCCCTGGGGCGCGAGGTGGATCTGTGAGAGAGCCGTGAGCGCGGAGGAGTCCAGGCCGCCGGAGAGCAGCGTGCAGCGGGGCACGTCGGCGACGAGCTGGCGCTGGACGATGTCGTCGAGTAACTCCCGCACGTGCGCGACTGTTTGGTCCTTGCTGTCGGTGTGGGGCTCGGAACGCAGCTGCCAGTAGGTGTGGCGGCGCATTCCGCCGCGGTCGAGGACGATGATCTCGCCGGGCCGCACCTCGTGCATGCCTTCCCAGACGGCGGCACCGGGGGTCTTGGCCCCGGCGAAGACCTCACGCAGTCCGTCGAGGCCCACGACGGGGGAGACGGTGGGGTTGGCCAGGATCGCCTTGGGTTCCGAGCCGAAGATGACGCCGTCCTCGGTCTCGTAGTAGTAGAACGGCTTGATGCCCATCCGGTCGCGGATCATCACCAGGCGCTCGGTCCGGGCGTCCCAGATGGCGAAGGCGTACATCCCGTTGAGGTGTTCCACGAGCTTCTCGCCCCACACGACGTAGCCCCGCAGGACCACTTCGGTGTCGGAGTCGGTGTCGAACCGCTGTCCGGCACGGCGTAGTTCCGCGCGCAGCTCGGTGAAGTTGTACGCCTCGCCGGAGTAGACCATGCAGACCGCTCCGTCGGGAGTGTCCACGGTCATCGGCTGCGCACCGCCGGGGAGGTCGATCACGGCGAGCCGCCGGTGCCCCAGGGCGGCGTGGGGTGCTACCCATGCGCCCGCCGCGTCCGGGCCGCGGCACGACATGGTCTGTGTCATGGCGTCGATGTCATCGTGATGTTCCGTCAGATCGCGGCGGTAGGAGACCCAGCCGGTGATTCCGCACATACGAACCTCGATTCACTCGATCGAAGAAAGTTGCCTCGGATGACTGTTGCCCCATACATGCAGTGAGTCCACGACGCGTCACCGATTGCCTGTGTGGTATTTCAGACAGGTAAATTCCTGTTAACGGCAGGTTTCGTGCAGGTCCGGAAACTTTGAGCCAATCACGGGGTGAGAGCGAAATTCCCTGGTGGGGCGGTGTCGGGCAATCGATCTCGCTCAGCGCCGGGGCGTTCGCGGCCGGCCGTGGATCGCAGACGGAGCGGCCAGTGCAACCGGCGGGGGAGTCGGGCCGGGTGGGCGGGCGGGGGAGTGCGTCAGCGCAGCTTCAGTTGCTCGCGCAGCCGCTTTACGTGGGCCTGGATGTCGCGCTCGATGCAGGGATCTTCGGCGGGCGCCGGACCGGCGTCGGAGCCCTGGATGGGCTGTCGGCAGGGTGCGCACAGGCCGTCGCGGAAGGCTTCGGCCTGGCCGGGGGCGCCGCAGTCGGTGCATTCGACCATCAGGCGGGGTGTGGGCGTGCCCGGCGGTGCGGGGGCAGGGGTGGCGGGCTGCCGGGGCGGGAGCTTGGTAATGAGGCGCTTCCTCACGAAGCCGAGGGGTGAATCGACGGTCGCGGGAAGCCCTGCGGTGAGGGTGTGGAGGAAGTAGTCGGCGTCCGCACCGCGTGCGAACCACTCGGCGGCGAGCTCCTCCAGCTCCCGGCAGTCGTCCTGCGAGAGCCCCAGGCGCCTGTCGGCGGGGCCCAGCCGGGTCAGGGCGAGGTAGGCGGGCGACGGGTCCACCGGCGTGGCGGGCTGGGGCTGCCCGGTGCGCTGGGGCGGTACGACGGGGCCGGGGGCGGGCGTGTCGGGCTTTTCGGGTGCGGCGGCGGAGGTTGCGGGCTCGGCGGGGACCCACGGCGGTGGGGGCGTGGCGGATGTGGTCACTGGCTCCGGCAGGTGGTGGCGTGCCTCGGCGGTGAGGAAAGTGTTCCACCACTCGTTGTCGCGGGCGGTGCGGGACCAGAAGGTGCGGGTGACCCAGCGGAGGTTGTCGCCGTCGCCGACCGCGCACCGGGCCTGGCGCAGGTGACCGGCCACGCCCAGGGCCCGAAGTGCGCTGCCGACGGCCATCTGCCCGTACAGCGGTTGGCATTTGGCGAGCGACTTGATGTTCATGGCGGCGCCCTCGGGGAGCGTGTCTACGTATCCGGCGATGTACCGCTCCCGCTCGGGCAGGCACGCGAAGTCGTCATCGCGGGGCGGGAGCTGGTCCGGGACGGAACGCTTGCCGTAGCCGGGGCTGGCCTTCGGGCACGGAGCCGGGACTGCGGGCGTCGGCAGGGCAGGACTAAAGTTCTGGATAGCCACGAGATCGGTGTCGTCTTTCGATCTTGGGTGAGACCCCGGCCGGTGCATCAACACCGCGTCGGGGTCGTTACGTTGGGGGCACCGTAGGCAGCCGCGACGCTGCGCCGCAAGTCGGTCACAAACGGTCATACTTGCTCGCCGTTACGGGTCAGGGAGGTGGGGGAGGTTTCCCCGACCACCTTCTTTTACCCACCGGTTGTCAGACATCGCTCGACTCTCGAAACCCGGACCTCGGCGCTCGGATCCCGAGGGCCGAGACTCGGGCCGAGCGCCCGTCACGTACCCACGAAAGAGTGAACAGGGCCTTCCGAAGCTCGACTCTCGAACCCCGAGTCTCGAACCCCGAGTCTCGAACCCCGAGTCTCGAGCCCCGAGTCTCGGACCCTGGTCTCGTCCGGCCGTCGGAGGCGCACCAACCGCCTGTGCACTCCTACTTCAGCGCCGCCTCCAGTGCGTCGAACGCCGCGCACACCCGTGTCCTGTGGTCGTCTGCCAGCGCCTCCGCAGCCTCCCCCGCGAGCAGGCGGCGGGCGGTGGTGAGGTAGTTGGAGCGGTAGGCGGCGACGATCAGGGCCGCCGCGAAGGCCGGGTCGGCGGATCCGGGGTCGGTCTCCGCAAGCGCTCGGGCCAGGGCGTTCTCCACCTCCTCGACGGCCTCGCGGGCGCGGGCGCACAGGGCGGGTGACGCGATGACGATCCGCCAGAAGGCCGGGAAGTCGTCGTCCACGGCGGACAGCGGGTGGTGCTGATCGAGGAGTTCGAGTGCCAGGCGGCGCAGTGCGCCCAACGGGGTGTCGTTCGGTCCCCGTAGCCGCACGGCCCCAGTGAACAACTCGATCGCCTGGGGGGTGCGGTCGAGGAAGAGGTCCTCCTTGCGCGGGAAGTGGTTGAAGACCGTCATGGTGGAGACCTCGGCGGCCCGCGCGACGTCAGCGACTGTCACAGCGTCGAAGCCGTTCGCCAGGAACAGCCCCGTCGCCACATCCGAGATCCGCTGCCGCGTCGCCCGTTTCTTGCGCTCCCGCAGGGGCAGCGCGGCTGCTTCGCGGGTTTCCCGTTCCTTCGTCATGACGGAAGCATATCGATGAACCTATAGCGGATACATGTTTGTAGTGACTAAAGTTATCTGTCATGGATCTCATGACGCACTACGACGTGGTGGTGGTCGGCGCCGGGCCCGTCGGCCTGATGCTCGGCTGCGAACTTGGACTCGGCGGGGTGCCCCGTGTGTTGGTCGTCGAGCGCCTGACCGAAGTGGACGAGACGATCAAGGCGGGGGCCATCAACATCCCCACCGCCGTGGCCCTCGACCGGCGGGGGTTTCTGCCCGCGCTGGTGAAGGTCCAGCAGGAGTCGATGGACCGGTTCCGGGAGTTCCAGCGGTCGCGCGGCGGGGACGGGAACGCTCCGCCGCCCCCGAAGTTCGCCGGGCACTTCGCCGGGATCATGCTCGATGCGGCCCTGCTCGATGCGGCGGATCCGGCCTTCGCGGACGTGGGTCCCGCAGGGGACGTGGGCATGGTGGCTCAGTCCTCGCTGGAGGTGATGCTCGCCGAGCGCGCCGGGGAGCTCGGCGTCGAGCTGCGTCGCGGGGTCGAGATGACAGGTTTTGAGCAGGACGACGACGGGGTGACCGTGCACCTGGCGTCGGTCGACGGTTCGGCGCCCGAGTCCGTACGGGCGGGCCGGCTGGTCGGCTGCGACGGCGGACGCAGCCTCGTGCGCAAGCTCGCCGGGTTCGACTTCCCCGGTACGCCGCCGGAGATCACCGGTTACCAGGCGCTGGCCGGCCTGACCGGTGCCGAAGGGCTCGCGGGCGGCTGGACCGCGACGGACACCGGCGTCTACACCCACGGTC
The DNA here is from genome assembly GCF_043202315.1 of Streptomyces sp. NPDC048211. Lineage (NCBI taxonomy): Bacteria > Bacillati > Actinomycetota > Actinomycetes > Kitasatosporales > Streptomycetaceae > Streptomyces > Streptomyces sp. NPDC048211. The sequence goes on along the minus strand of NZ_JBIDAD010000008.1, from coordinate 218,379 downwards.
CGCTCCCCGGCCGCGTCCTCACCGTCGAGTTCGACGGGCCGCCCGTCGACCGTACGGCGCCCGTCACTGCCGAGGAGTTGCAAGGCAGCCTGCGCCGGGTGTCCGGTGTGGACGTCACCGTGACCGAGGTGGGCACGGTGACGCGGTTCACCGACAACTGCCGTCAGGTCACCAGTTATCGGGCCGGCCGGGTGCTGCTCGCGGGCGACTCCGCCCATGTGCACTCGCCGTTCGGCGGGCAGGGACTGAACCTCGGCATGGGGGACGCGATGAACCTGGGCTGGAAGCTTGCCGCCGTGGCGTGCGGCCGGGCACCGGAGAGCCTCCTCGACTCGTACACGAGCGAACGGCACCCGATCGGCGCTTGGGTGCTGGACTGGACGCGCGCCCAGATCGCGCTCATGCGACCGGAGTCGCACGCGCGCAAGCTGCGCGAGGTGTTCACCGACATGACGCATACGGTCGACGGCACCACGCACCTGGTCAAGAAGATCTCCGGTGTCTGGCAGCGCTATGACCTGCCGGGCAGCCATCCACTGGTCGGTGGCAGCGCGCCCGACCTGGAGTTCGCCGACGGCACCCGGCTCGCCGACCACCTTCACGGCGGCCGCGCCCTGCTTCTCGACCTGCGCGACGATGCGGAGCTGCGTGCTGTGGCCGAAGGCTACGGGGACCGGGTGGACGTCAGGACGGCCGTCTGCCCCGGGCGGCCGGAGCTGTCCGGGCTTCTGGTGCGGCCGGACGGGTTCACGGCCTGGGCTGAGGACCGCCCCGGTGCGAGCGCCCCGGCCAAGCCGGAGGCCGCCTTGACCGACGCGCTGGAGCGGTGGTTCGGGGCGCCGGCGGGGCGTCCGTAGCGGGGGCCGGAGGGCGTGCGGGGGCGGCCCCGTTACCGCGGCGGCAGCGGCGGCCGCCTTCGGTCCGGGGCCGTGTCGTACGTCGGTGCGGTCGCCGGGGGGTGGGCGGCCAGTAGGTCCAGGGCGACCCGCACCGCGTCGTCCAGGACGGCGTGGCGGCCCTCCGCCCAGTCCAGCGGGGTGCGTAGCGCCTCCAGGTCCGGCTCCACGCCGTGGTTCTCCACCGACCAGCCGTACGTGTCGAACCAGGCCGCGTTCATCGGGACGGTGATCACCGTGCCGTCGCCCAGGCGGTGGCGGCCCGTCATGCCGACGACCCCGCCCCAGGTGCGCTGGCCCACCACCGGGCCCAGCTTCAAGAGGCGGAACGCGGCGGTGATCATGTCGCCGTCGGAGGAGGTCGCCTCGTCGGCCAGGGCGACGACCGGGCCCCGGGGAGCGTTGGAGGCGTAGGAGACCGGTTGGGCGTCGCGGGTGAGGTCCCAGCCGAGGATGGTGCGGGTGAGCTTTTCGATGACCAGTTCGCTGATGTGGCCGCCCGCGTTGCCGCGTACGTCGACGATCAGGGCCGGGCGGGAGACCTCCAGGCGCAGGTCGCGGTTGAACTGGGCCCAGCCCGAGCCGCCCATGTCGGGAATGTGCAGGTAGCCGCAGCGGCCGCCGCTCAGGTCGCGTACGACTTCGCGGCGTTTGGCCACCCAGTCCTGGTAGCGCAGCGGGCGTTCGTCGACCAGGGGGACGATCGCGACGCGGCGGGAGCGGCCCTCGCCCTCGGCGGGGCGGAAGGTCAGTTCGACCGTGGTGCCGCCCGCGGCGGAGAGCAGGGGGTAGGGGCCGGCGACCGGGTCGACCGGGCGGCCGTCGACGTGGGTGAGGACCGCGCCCTCGCGGATGCCCGTACCGGCCAGCGGGGAGCGGGCCTTGGAGTCGGAGGAGTCGCCGGGCAGGATCCGCCGGATGACCCATGCGCCGTCCCGGCAGAGGAAGTTGGCGCCGAGCAGGCCGATCGCCCGCTGGTAGTGCGGGGGGCCCTCGTTGCGGCGGGCGGGGGAGACGTAGGCGTGGGACGTGCCCAGTTCGCCCAGGACTTCGCGGAGGAGGTCGGCGAACTCGTCGGGGGTGGCGACCCGTTCGACCAGGGGGCGGTACTGGTCGAGGACGGCCGGCCAGTCGATGCCGCACATGTCCGGCTCCCAGAAGTAGGAGCGGATGAGGCGGCCCGCCTCGTCGTAGGCTCCCCGCCACTCGGCCGGCGGGTCGGCCTCGTGCAGGATGCGGCGCAGGTCCAGGTAGACGGTGGAGTCGTTGTCGCCGGGCTCGGTGGCGGGGACGGCGCGCAGTTCGCCGTCGTCCATGACCACGAGGCGGGAGGCGTCGCCGCTGACGGCGAACCAGTCGAGGTGGTCGACGAGTTCGCTCTTCTTCGCCTTGGTGATGTTGAAGTACTCCAGGGTCGGGCGGCCCGACATGTCCGCCGGGTTGGCGAACGTCTCGCCGAGCGCGCCCGAGATCGGCCAGCGCAGCCAGACCAGCCCGCCGCCGCTGACCGGATACAGCGCCGAGTACTTGGAGGCGGAGACGGGGAAGGGGGTGACCCGGCTCTCCAGGCCCTCGAACTCGACCGTGACCGTGGAGCCCTCGGCCGCCTCCGCCTCGTCGGAGTCCAGCGGGTCCAGGCCGCCCGCGGCGGGCCGGCCGTCGGGGGAGAGGGCGAAGGGGGAGGGGGTCGCCGAGGAGAGCGGGACCAGGTACGGGCGGCAGCCGAGGGGGAAGGAGAGGTCGCCGGTGTGCACGTCGTACACCGGGTCGAAGCCGCGCCAGGAGAGGAAGGCGAGATAGCGGCCGTCGCTGGTGAAGACGGGGTTCTCGTCCTCGAAGCGGCCGTTGGTGACGTCGACGGTCACGGGGGAGCCGGTGCCCTGGATACGGGCGAGTTTGATCTTGCGCAGCGAGCGGCCGATGCCGGGGTGCGACCAGGTCAGCCAGGCGCCGTCCGGGGAGAACGCCAGATCGCGGACCGGGCCGTTGACGGAGCGGATCAGTTCGGTGGGCTCGCCGGTGGACGTCTCCTCGTCGGTGTCCAGGAGGAGGAGACGGCCGTCGTGCGAGGCGATGGCGAGCCGTTCGCCGTCCGGGTCGGCGATCAGTTCCTGGACCCGGCCGATCCGGCCCGAGGCGAGCCGGCGCGGCGCGCGGTCGCCGCTGGCGCGCGGCAGGGAGGCGATCTCGATCGCGTCCTCGCCCTCCGCGTCGGTGACGTACGCGACCTGGCCACCGCTGCCGAGCATCTCCGGCAGCCGGACCCGGACGCCGGGGGTGTCGGCGATGGTGCGGGCGGGGCCGTCGCGGTGGGTCAGCCAGTACAGGCTGCCGCGGACGGCGACGGCGCTGGCCCGGCCGGTCTCGTCCACGGAGAGCGAGTCGATGTTGCTGGCGGCCGGTACCTGGTACGTGCGCCGGCCGGCGCGCGGGCCGCCGAGCCGGACCTCCAGCTTGCGGGGCACGGCGTCGGGCGACTGGAGGTCGTCGACCAGCCACACCTCGCCCGCGCACTGGTAGACGACCCGCCGTCCGTCGCTGGAGGCGTGCCGGGCGTAGAACGCGTCGTGGTCCGTGTGGCGGCGCAGGTCCGTGCCGTCGGGCAGGCAGGAGTAGAGGTTGCCGACGCCCTCGTGGTCGGAGAGGAACGCGATGCGGCCGCCGACGAACATCGGTGAGTCCAGGTGCCCGCCGATGTCCGGGAGCAGCCGCTCGCCGTGCAGCCACAGCCGCCCGGTCGCGCCGCCCCGGTACCGCTTCCAGGCGGCCGGCTCGTGCGGCGGCTTTCCGGTGAGGAGCAGGGTGCGGCGCTCGCCGTCGACGTCGGCGACGGCGATGTCGGAGACCGGGCCCCAGGGCAGCCTGCCCCCGGGGCTGCCGTCCGTGGGCACGCTGTAGGCCCAGGAGAAGTAGGAGAACGGCTGCCGGTGCGAGGACACGGCCAGGATCTGTGCGGAGTCCCCGGGGTCGGGCGTCCAGCCGCAGACCCGGGCGTCCGTCGAGCCCCAGTAGGTGAGCCGGCGGGCCGGGCCGCCGGCGACGGGCGCCAGATGGATCTCCGGGTCGAGGCTGCGCCAGGTCGTGTAGGCGATCCGGGTCCCGTCGGGGGAGAAGCGCGGATGGCTGACTCTGGTGCGGTCGACGGTCACGCGCCAGGCGCGCCCGGGCACCTCGCCCTCGGGGACGAGGGGGGCCACCCAGAGATCGTCCTCCGCGGCGAAGCAGAGCAGATCGTCGTGGAGGTGCGGGAACCGGAGATACGAGACGTCGTCACTCACCCCCCAATGCTTTCCGCGTGAGGGGGCCGCGGCAACTTGTGGTGCGGAACACAAGCGAAACGATTTCGTTTCGCTGGGCGCCCGGGGTACCGTCGATGTGTACGAAACAGTTTCGTTCGATTGACTGACGAACGAATCGCCCGAGCTCAGGGAACAGGAGGTCGACCATGGCACGCACACGGCTCACGCCCGAGCGTGAGAGCGAGCTGTACGCCGCCGTGCTCGACCTGCTCCGCGAGGTCGGTTACGACGCCCTCACGATGGACGCCGTCGCCGCCCGTACCCGTTCCAGCAAGGCCACCCTCTACCGCCAGTGGGGGAGCAAGCCCGAGCTCGTCGTCACGGCCATGCGGCACAACAAGCCCGTTTCCCTCAGCGACGTCGACACCGGCTCGCTGCGCGGTGACTTCCATGCCGTCCTGGGCCGTAGTGACGACTGTCAGATGGAGAAGGACTCCGCGCTGATGCGGGGCCTGAGCCATGCCGTCCATGAGAACCCCGACCTCCTGCAGGCCCTGCGCGAGCTGCTGATCGAGCCGGAGATGACCGGCCTCGACCTGCTGCTGCGACGGGCCGTGGACCGGGGGGAAGTGCGTCCGGACAATCCGGCGCTCAAATATCTGCCCCATATGCTGATCGGTGCGTTCGCCGCTCGGCAGCTCGTCGAGGACCGCCCGGTGGACCAGGCGTTCCTCTTCGACTACGTCGACTCCGTGATCCTCCCCGCTCTCGGAGTCTGACCGCCGTCCCCACGGCACACCCGCACGGCCCCCTCCCCAAGCCCCACCTGACACGCCGCTCTCGTCGTCGGGCTGGTTCCTCACGCCCTTTTCCACTCAACGACCTGACCGGGAGTACGCCTCCGTGGCCACATTCCTCTACAAGCTCGGACGGCTCGCCTTCCGGCGCCGCCGCTATGTCGCCCTGATCTGGGTGGCACTGCTGGCACTCGCCGGATTCGGCGCGGCCTCCGCGTCCACCGCCACCTCCAGCTCCTTCTCGATCCCGGGTACGGAGGCGCAGAAGGCCTTCGACCTGCTGGAACAGCGCTTCCCCGACTCCAGTGCCGACGGCGCGACCGCGCGCATCGTCTTCAAGGCCCCCGAGGGCGAGAAGATGACGGACCCGGCCAACAAGGCCGAGGTCAAGAAGATCACCGGTGAGCTGGAGTCCGGCTCGGACCAGATCGCCTCGGTGGCCGACCCGTACGCCGGCGGCGGCAAGGCCGTCTCCAAGAACGGCACGACCGCGTACATCTCGGTGACGTACAAGGTCAACTCGATGGAGCTGACCGACGCGACCCGGGACGCCCTGGAGGACTCGGGCGAGGCGGCGCAGAAGAGCGGGATGACCGTGGAGATCGGCGGTGACGCGCTCCAGGTGATGCCGGAGACCGGTGCCACCGAGGTCATCGGTATCGCGCTGGCGGCGGTGGTGCTCGTCATCACCTTCGGCTCGCTGATCGCTGCGGGGCTGCCGCTGCTGACCGCCCTGATCGGTGTCGGCATCGGTGTCTCGACGATCACCGCCCTGGCCAATGTGCTCGACCTCGGGTCCACCACCTCGACCCTCGCGATGATGATCGGCCTCGCGGTCGGCATCGACTACGCGCTCTTCATCGTCTCCCGCTACCGCGCCGAACTGGCCGAGGGCCGGGAGCGCGAGGAAGCGGCCGGCCGTGCGGTCGGCACCGCGGGTTCCGCGGTCGTCTTCGCCGGGCTCACCGTGGTCATCGCCCTGGTCGGCCTGGCCGTCGTCAACATCCCGATGCTGTCGAAGATGGGCTTCGCCGCCGCCGGTACGGTCGCGATCGCCGTCCTCATCGCCCTCACCCTCGTCCCGGCCATGCTGGGCTTCGTGGGCAAGCGGGTCATGGGACGCAAGGCGCGCAAGGCCGCCGAGGCGGAGAACAAGCCCGACGCCAAGCCGAACATGGGCACCCGCTGGGCGCGGTTCGTGCTGCGCAAGCCGGTGTGGGTGCTGCTGGTCGGTGTCATCGGCCTGGGCACGATCGCGATCCCGGCCGCTTCGCTGGAGATGGGTCTGCCGGACGACGGCTCCCAGCCCACCAGCACCACCCAGCGCCGCGCCTACGACACGCTCTCCGAGGGCTTCGGCCCCGGCTTCAACGGCCCGCTGCTGGTCGTCGTCGACACCGCGAACAGCTCCGACGGCAAGACCGCCGCGAAGCAGGTCGGTGACGAGATCTCCGGCATGAAGGGTGTCGTCGCCGTCACCCCGGCCACCTTCAACAAGGCCGGCGACGCGGCGATGATCACCGTCATCCCGAAGGACCGGCCGAGCTCCGTCGAGACGGAGAACGTGGTCCACGCGATCCGCGACGCGGGCAAGGACATCAAGTCCGACACCGGCGCCGAGGTGCTCGTCACCGGTGCCACCGCGATGAACATCGACTTCTCGCAGAAGATGAACGACGCGCTGCTGCCCTACCTGGCGCTCGTCGTCGGCCTCGCCTTCCTGCTGCTGATGGTGGTCTTCCGGTCGATCCTGGTGCCGCTGAAGGCGGCGCTCGGCTTCCTGCTCTCGGTCGTCGCGGCCCTGGGCGCGGTCGTCGCGGTCTTCCAGTGGGGCTGGCTCGGCGGACTGTTCGGGGTCGAGCAGACCGGTCCGATCATGTCGATGATGCCGATCTTCATGGTGGGTGTGGTCTTCGGTCTCGCGATGGACTACGAGGTCTTCCTCGTGACGCGGATGCGTGAGGCGTACGTCCACGGCGAGAAGCCCGGCCAGGCCATCGTCACCGGCTTCAAGCACGGTGCCCGGGTCGTCACGGCCGCGGCCGTGATCATGATGGCGGTCTTCTCCGGATTCATCGGCTCCAGCGAGCAGATGATCAAGATGATCGGCTTCTCCCTGGCCATCGCCGTCTTCTTCGACGCGTTCGTCGTCCGCATGGCCATCGTGCCCGCGGTGCTCGCGCTGCTCGGGAAGCGTGCCTGGTGGCTGCCGCGCTGGCTGGACCGGGCGCTGCCCAACGTGGACGTCGAGGGTGAGGGGCTGCGCAAGGAGCTCTCCACCACCTCCGGCGGCGACGCGGGCGACGCCGGTCCGGACGCGGGCGGAGAGCGTGAGCTGAGCCGCGTCTGAGCCGGCCGGAGAGCGCCCGTCGGGCTGCTCGAACGAGCCGCTGACCTCCGGGGCCGCGTCTGAGCGGAACGCGGCCCCGGAAGCGCCGGTTACCTGTGGGGACGGGGGGCCGGAGCGACGAGAGCCCCCGTGCACATGTGCACGGGGGCTCTCGCCATGAGGTGGCGGCGGGCGGGCGTATCAGGCGGGCGCGGTCTCGGTTCTGGGTGCCTGGCGGTGCGTGCGTCGCAGGAACCGGATCAGTGGCGCGCAGTCGAACTGCACCACGTCGACTCCTCCCGCCGCATGGTGTTCGACGACCAGCTGGACCCGGCCGCACGGCCAGATCCGGAAGCTGTCCTCTTCGGAGGGGGAGCGCAGACCGCGCTCCAGCAGATCGCGGGGGACCGCCCACTGCGTGCCGCCGGGGAAGGCGACCTGGATGGTGTCGGGGGCGGCGGCGGTGTCGTACCGCAGCTCGACGGGGACCACGGGCAGGTCGCGGGCGTCGGTGACGAGCCGGGCTCGGGCATGTTCTTTGATCACGGGGGACATGGGCCGGCTCCTCCTGTGCACATCCGTCTTCTCTTGGGTCTTCGTCATCCAATGTCCCATATTTTCGTAAAAGAGCACGATAGGGCGACTTGGTAGTTGTGACGGACCCGCTCTTGCAAAGGCTTCGCAACAAGGCCCTATCATTGAGAGGTTCATGACCCCGCGCAGCAATGCAGGAACGCAGGAAGCGGAGCCGCCCCCATGCACGTACCCGACGGATTCATCAACGCACCCGTCTCCGCCGTCGCCGGAGTCGTGGCTGCCGGAGCCGTGGCCGTCAGCCTGAAAGGGGCCCGGCGGGAGCTGAACGAACGCACCGCGCCGCTGGCCGGGCTGGTCGCCGCCTTCATCTTCGCCGTGCAGATGCTGAACTTCCCCGTCGCGGCCGGCACCAGCGGGCACCTGCTGGGAGGGGCGCTGGCCGCGATCCTGGTCGGGCCCTACACCGGGATCCTCTGCATATCCGTCGTCCTCCTGATGCAGGGCATCCTCTTCGCCGACGGCGGGCTCACCGCGCTCGGCGTGAACATCCTCGACATGGGCATCGTGACCACCGTCGTCGCCTACGCCCTCTTCCGCGGCCTGGTCGGCGTGCTGCCCCGCACCCGCCGCTCCATGACCGCCGCGTCCTTCGTCGCCGCGCTGGTCTCCGTACCGGCCGCGGCCGCCGCCTTCACGCTGATGTACTGGATCGGCGGCACGACCGACATCCCGATCGGCAAGGTCTTCACCGCGATGGTCGGGGTCCACGTCCTGATCGGCATCGGCGAGGCCGCGATCACCGCGCTGACCGTCGGCGCCGTCATCGCCGTCCGCCCCGACCTGGTCCACGGTGCCCGGGGCCTCACCGCCCCGCTCAAGCTCCGCATCGACGGCGAACTCGTCGACGCCCCCGCTCCCGCCCGCGAGACCGCCGTCGCACACCGCTCCACCAAGGGCCTGTGGGCCACCGGCCTGGTCACCGCCCTCGTCCTGGCCGGCTTCGTCTCCTTCTACGCCTCCGCCAACCCGGACGGCCTGGAGAAGGTCGCCACCGACCAGGGCATCGACAAGGAGGCCAAGGACCACGCCGCCAAGGACTCCCCGCTCGCCGATTACGGCGTCAAGGACGTCTCCGACGCCCGGCTCTCCGGCGGACTGGCCGGCGTGATCGGCGTCGGTGCCACCCTCGTCGTCGGCAGCGGCGCGTTCTACGTGGTCAGCCGCCGCCGTCGCACGGACGACGAGCCCGCGCACAGCGACTCCCGTACCGACGAGAGGGTCTGACGTGGGCGCGGGCCACGCCCACAAGCTCTACCGGCACGGGCACTCGCCGGTCCACGACCTGCCGCCGCACTGCAAGCTCGCCGCGGTCTTCGCCTTCGTCGTGGTCGTCGTCACCACCCCGCGCGAGGCCGTGTGGGCCTTCGGGCTGTACGCGCTGCTGATCGCGGGCGCCACCGCCGCGGCCCGCATCCCGGCCGCCTTCCTCCTCAAGCGGCTGCTGATCGAGGTGCCGTTCGTCGCCTTCGCCCTGCTCATGCCGTTCGTCGTGCCCGGCGAGCAGACCCACGTCCTCGGGCTCTCCGTCAGCGTCCCCGGACTCTGGGGCGCCTGGAACGTCCTCGCCAAGGGCACCCTCGGCGTCGCAGCCTCCGTGCTCCTCGCCTCCACCACCGAGCTGCGCTCCCTGCTGCTCGGCCTCCAGCGCCTGAAGCTGCCTCCGCTGCTCGTCCAGATCGCCTCCTTCATGATCCGGTACGGCGATGTGATCACCGACGAGATGCGCCGGATGTCCATCGCCCGCCGCTCGCGCGGATTCGAGGCGCGCGGCATACGGCAGTGGGGTGTCCTCGGCAAGACGGCGGGCGCCCTGTTCATCCGGTCGTACGAACGCGGCGAACGCGTCCACCTCGCGATGGTCAGCCGCGGCTACACCGGCTCCATGCCGGTGATCGACGAGGTGACGGCCTCGCGTACCCAGTGGGCGTACGCCTCGGTACTCCCCCTGCTCGCCCTCGTCGTCTGTCTGCTGGGATGGACCGTATGAGCCAGCCCTCCGCCACACCCGCACCGCCGCCCTCCCTGGAGGTCAGCGGTCTCGCCTACGCCTACCCCGACGGCCACCAGGCGCTCTTCGGCGTCGACCTGACCGTCGCCCGCGGCGAGCGCGTGGCCCTGCTCGGCCCGAACGGCGCCGGCAAGACCACCCTCGTCCTCCACCTCAACGGCATCCTCGACGCCGGAGCCGGCAGCGTCCGGGTGGCCGGGCTCCCGGTCGAGAAGCGCAACCTCGCCGAGATCCGCCGCCGCGTCGGCATCGTCTTCCAGGACCCCGACGACCAGCTCTTCATGCCCACCGTCCGCGAGGACGTCGCCTTCGGGCCCGCCGCCGGCGGGCTGCGCGGCGCCGAACTGGAGGAGCGCGTCACCGAAGCGCTCAAGCAGGTCGGCATGGAGGAGTACGCGAACCGGCCCCCGCACCACCTGTCCTTCGGCCAGCGCCGCCGCATCGCCGTCGCCACGGTCCTCGCCATGCGGCCGGAGATCCTCGTCCTGGACGAACCCTCCTCCAACCTCGACCCGGCGGCCCGCCGCGAACTCGCCGACATCCTGCGGTCCCTGGACGTCACCGTGCTGATGGTGACGCACGACCTGCCGTACGCCCTGGAGCTCTGCGGCCGCGCGGTCATCCTCAGTGAGGGCGTCATCGCCGCCGACGACCGCACCCAGGACCTCCTGTGCGACGAGGAACTGATGCGCACCCACCGGCTGGAGCTCCCCTTCGGGTTCGACCCGCGGTCCGTGACGGTTCGTGTGCCGTGACGCCTCGTGTGCCGTGATGCTTCGCGTGCCGTGATGCTTCGCGTACCGTGACGCCTCACGTTCCGGGACGGTGAACTTGAGGTGACCCGCCCCACCCGCGACCTGCGGCGCAATGCACCATGGGGGGATGAGCGGGAGCGCAGGAGCAGGCGTGGACGTACGGGGCACGGCGGCGCCCGGATTCGAACCGGTCCGGGATGCTTTCATCCGAAACTTCGAGCAGCGCGGAGACCGCGGGGCAGCGGTCACCGTCTACCGGCACGGGCGCAAGGTCGTCGACCTGTGGGCCGGAACGAGAGATGTCGACGGCGTCGAACCGTGGGCCGTCGACACCGTGCAGATCGTCCGCTCGGCCGGCAAGGGCATCGCCGCGGCCGTCCCGCTGCTGCTGCACCAGCGCGGCCAGATCGACCTGCACGCCCCGGTCGGCACGTACTGGCCGGAGTTCAAGGCGAACGGCAAGGAACGCGTCCTCGTCCGCCACCTCCTCGCCCACCGGGCCGGACTCCCGGCCCTGGACCGGCCGCTGACCCCCGACGAGGCGGCCGACGGGGTGAGCGGTCCGCAGGCGGTCGCCGCCCAGCGCCCCCAGTGGGAGCCCGGAACGGATCACGGCTACCACGCGCAGACCTACAGCTGGCTCGTCGGTGAACTGGTGCGACGCGTCACCGGGCGGACCGTCGGCCGCTGGGTCGCCGAGGAGATCGCCCGCCCGCTCGGCCTGGACTTCTGGTTCGGGATCCCGGCGGACGAGGCACACCGGATCGGCCGGATCGGGCCGGTCGAGGCGCCCTCGGGTGACGGCACGGGCGCGTTGCGGATGCGCCCCAAGCGCTCGGTCGTCGAGGCCTACCGCGACCCGGAGTCGCTGACCCGCCGGGCGTTCGGCGCCATCGACCCGCTGCCCGACGAGAACGACCCCGGCTACCGGGCCGCCGAACTCCCCGCGTCCAACGGCACCGCCACCGCGCGCGGCCTGGCCCGCTGCTACGCCGCGATGATCGGCCCGGTCGATGGGCACCGGCTGTTCGCCCCGGCCACCCTCACCCTGGCCCGCACCGAGGAGTCGGCGGGCCCGGACCGGGTCCTGGTCGTCAACACCCGTTTCGGGCTGGGCTACATGCTCCACGGCCCGGCCAGCCCGCTGCTCGCACCCGGCTCCTTCGGGCACCCGGGGAGGGGCGGTTCGCTGGGCTTCGCCGACCCCGAATCCGGCATCGCCTTCGGCTATGTGACGAACGGTCTGCAGAAGGGAGTCACCGCCGACCCCCGTGCCCAGGCGCTGGTACGCGCGCTACGTTCGGCGCTATGACTTCTGCCGCGCTTTCGCGCTTCGACGGATACAGCGTCCTCGTCACCGGCGCCGGCCAGGGCATCGGCGCCGCCATCGCCCGCCGGCTGGCCGCCGAGGGTGCCCGCGTCCTGGTCACCGACCTCGACGGCGACCGGGCGGGGCGTGTGGCGACGCGGATCCGGGAGAGCGGCGGTGAGGCCGATGCCTTCGCCTGCGACGTGGCCGACCGGGCGGCGGTCGAAGCGGCGGTGGAGCAGGCCGTCTCCCGGTTCGGCGGACTCGACGTGCTGGTCAACAACGCCTACGCGTGCACGCCGGACGCCGCGCTCTTCGAGGACGAGCCGGACGAGGTCTGGCAGCGCGACCTGGACGTCACGCTCTCCGGCGCCTACCGCTGCGCGCGTGCCGCGCTGCCGCATCTCGCCGCGTCCGGCCGGGGCGCGATCGTGAGCATCGGCTCGGTCAACGGGGTGCAGGACTTCGGCAACCACGCCTACAGCGCCGCCAAGGCGGGCCTGGCCGGCCTCACCCGTACGCTCGCGGGTCATGCCGGACCGCGCGGGGTGCGGGTCAACCTGGTCACGCCCGGCACGATCCGCACCGACGCCTGGGCCGGCCGCGAGGCCGAGCTGTCCCGGGTGAGCGGCCTCTACCCGCTCGGCCGGGTCGGCGAACCGGAGGACATCGCCGCCGCCGTCGCCTTCCTCGCCTCGCGCGACGCGGCGTGGGTCACCGGCACGACCCTGTGCGTGGACGGCGGGCTGACCGCGGTGAACACGGGCTTCCGGCAGGCGCTCGCGCAGGACTGAGGCTGTCCCGCACGTCCCGGCGGATCAGCCGTTCGCGCGGTTCGTCGCGTCGTCGTACACGCCCACGATCCGCGCCAGGAACGCCGCCACGACCGCCTGCTCGTCCGGCGAGAGCTCCGCGGCGGCCTCCGTGACACCGTCGATGACCGGCGATACGTGCTCGTACGCCGTGGCGCCCCAGTGCGCGGCCGGGGCGACGATCACCTTGCGGCGGTCGGTGGGGTGCGGTTCGCGGAGGGCGTGGCCGCCCGCGACGAGCCGGTCGATCACCAGCGTCGTCGCCGCCGTCGAGGCGTCCAGTCTGCGGGCGAGCTCGGTGGGCGTCGTCGGCCCGACGTTGACGAGGTGGTCCATCACGGCGAGACCGGCGGCGTCCACGTGCAGCCGGCGGCCCAGGAACCGCTCGAACCGCTGCTGCCGGAGCGTGAGATTCCGCAGCTGCTCACGGATGGCACCACCGCTCGGCGTGGGCTCTGCGGGATCGGCGGCAGGCAGATTGACATCCATGCGGCTCAGGATACTCTCGATATTGCTAATAAAATTGGTAATCAATGATCTGAGGTAAAATGAGCGCGGATCCGATCGCGGCCGGCGCCGGAGCCACCGCCCCGGCCGAGGACCGGGCGGGGGATGCCCCGTACCGGTGGCGCTGGCTGATCCTGGCGGTGATGCTCGTCGCGGAGATCATGGACCTGCTGGACGCGTCCATCGTCAACGTGGCCGGACCCGAACTGGAGAAGTCCCTCGGGGCGGGTCCGGTCGGCCTCCAATGGGTGATCGGCGGCTACGCACTCACCCTGGGCGCCGGTCTGATCCTGGGCGGCAGGCTCGGCGACCGGTACGGGCGCCGCCGGATGTTCCTGACCGGTCTCGCCGCCTTCACCCTCACCTCGCTGCTCTGCGCGTGCGCTCCGGGCATCGGGGCGCTGATCGTCTTCCGGCTGCTCCAGGGCGCCGCGGGCGCGATGCTCCTGCCGCAGGGCCTCGGCCTGCTGCGGGAGAACTTCTCCGGCGCCGAACTCACCAAGGTCTTCGGCATCTTCGGACCCGTTCTCGGCCTCGGCGGGATCATCGGCCCGGTGCTGGGCGGCGGACTGATCCAGGGCGACTTCCTGGGCCTCGGCTGGCGGCTGGTCTTCCTGGTCAACCTGCCCATCGGCATCGCCGCGCTGATCGTCGCCGCGAAAGTCGTACCGAAGAAGCCCGGCGACCGCACGGTGGTCGTCGACGGGGTGGGCGCGGCCCTGGTGGCCCTGTCCTGCGCCCTGCTGGTCCTGCCGCTGAATCAGGGCCAGGAGTCCGGATGGCCGCTGTGGACCTGGCTGTCCATGGCCGCGTCCGCCCTCGGATTCGCCGCCTTCGCCCTCCAGCAGCGCCGCACCGCCGCCCGGGAACGCGAGCCGCTGGTGACCCCCGCGCTGCTGCGCAAGCCCGCGTTCACCGTGGGGCTCGGCGGAATCGCGCTGTTCTTCGGCGGACTGGTCGGCAGCCAGCTCGTCCTCACCCTGTACCTCCAGATCGGACAGCACTTCACCGCCGGTGAGGCCGGTCTCGGCAACCTGCCGCTCGCCGTGGGGACGGCGATCGGCGGCGCGGTCAGCGGTGCGTTCCTCGCCGAACGGATCGGCCGGGCGGTCCTCCAGATCGGCCCGCTCGTGCAGCTCGCGGGCGCCGGACTGCTCTGGTACGAGCTCGGCGCGACCGGGTCGTTCTCCGTGTGGGACATCGCGCCCGGGGTGGCAGTCTCCGGCATCGGCGCGGGCATGGTGATCGCCGCCCTGTTCAGCTTCATCCTCGCCGCCGTCGACGACAGCGAGATCGGCTCCGCCTCCGGCGTGCTCACGGCGGTGCAGTCCATCGGCGGCTCGATCGGCGTGGCCGTCTTCGGCTCGGTGTTCTTCGACCGGGCGGGCGCCGGTGAGTTCACCGCCGGCTTCCGCCACGCGCTGATCGCGCAGGCCTGCCTGCTGGCGGCGTTCCTCGCCGTCACGCTCCTGCTGCCGAAGAAGGCCAGGCCCGAGGGCGAGGAGTACGCGCAGGCGGCGGAGCGCCCCGCCGGGTGACGGCTCCGGCACACGGCACCGGCCCCCCGGAGGCAGTCCCGGGGGGCCGGTGTGCGGACGTACCCGTCCCCTCAGGCGGGTACCCCCAGGTGCTGCTCCTGCCGCGTCCCCGCGCTCTCCCGGGTGGCTCCGCGGAAGACCGGCAGCCGGTCCATGGCCAGCACGCCCGGACCGGAGAAGACGAGCAGCAGCAGCGTCCAGCAGAAGAAGGCCGCCGCCTCGCCGCCGTTCTGTATCGGCAGCAGGCCTGCCCGCTGGTGGACGTCGAAGTACGCGAACGCCATGGAGCCGGAGCCCACCAGTGCGGCCGTTCTCGTACCGAGGCCGAGCAGCACCAGGGCGCCGCCGACCAGTTGGATGACGGCCGCGTACCACCCCGGCCAGGTGCCCGCGGAGAGCATCGGCCTGCCGAGCACGCCGAAGAGCGACGCGATGCCATGGCAGGTGAAGAGCAGTCCGACGACGATCCGGAACAGGCTGAGCGCGTAGGGCTGAGCCCGTCCGAGGCGCGTGACCATCATGAGTGCCCGCCTCCTGTCAGCTGTAGACGCCGAACTCGTAGAGCGAGTAGCCGTAACCGGAGCCGCGTGCGATGCCGTTGACGCGGACGTAGCGGCCGGTGCCGTTGACGTCGATGTCGTCGATGTCGCCGTTGCCGTCGGTCACCGACTTCACCGTCGTCCAGTTCTGCCCGTCCTCGGACGTCTGGATGTCGTACGCCTTACCGAACGCCGGGTCCCAGGCGAGCTGGACGTGCTTGAACGTCGTCGAGGCGCCGAGGTCGACCTGGAGCCACTGGGGGTCGCTCCAGTCGCTGGCCCAGCGGGTGTCGAACGTGCCGTCCACCGCGTTGGCCGCACCGCACGGGCAGCCGCCGGTCGGGTCGGTCTGGAAGCTGGACGCGGTGGCGGTCTTGCCCCGGGACACGTTCGTCCCGTCCACCTTCGGCGGGACCACCTTGAGGGACTTGGTCTCGATGCCCTCGTTGCCCTTTCCGTCCGTGGCCTTCACATAGACCTTGTAGACGCCCGTCTTGCTCGGGGCCTTCGCGGTCAGCGTGCCGTCGCCGTTGTCCTTGGTCTCGGCGGGGACCAGCGCCTTGTTCTGGTCGATGTAGTTGCTGCTGAAGAGGACCTGGTAGGTGATCGCGTCGCCGTCGGGGTCACTGGTGCGGGTGCTGATCTTCACGTCGCCGCCGGTGGGGACGCCGGTGGTGGCACCTTCCACCGCCATGTCCGTGATCACCGGCGGGGTGTTGTCGCCCGAGGTGCCGGCCCCGTAGGCCTTCTTCACGGCGTAGTACGAAAGACGCTTCTCACCGCCGGGGAGCAGGTTGAACCAGACGCCGCCGAAGTCGTCCTCGACGCCGTAGTGGAACATCGTGGCGCCGAGCGCCACCCCGGTGTGCCCGGTGATGCAGCCCCAGGCCTTCTCGTACCCCTCGGCCTTGGCGACGTCGGTCGGCTCGGCCGGGACGCCGTTCGCGTCGTCGTCGACCTCCCACTCACCGGCCGGACCGGTCTCGGTGACGATGTAGGGCTTGTCGTAACCTCCCTGCTCCCAGTCGGACTTGATGTTGCAGACGGCGTTGTAGGCGTTGACGGCGTACAGGTCCAGGTCCGGGGCGTTCTTCTTGTAGTACGGCCACGCACCGGTCCAGGCGTCGGTCGAGGTCACCGGGTGGTTCGGGTCGACCTGGTGGATCTTCTTCGCGATGTCGTTGACGAAGGTCGTGTACGCGTTGCGCTGGGCTTCCAGCTCGTCGCCGCCGTAACAGTTCTGGAGGCCGAGCGTGGACTCGTTGCCCACGTTCCACATCAGCACGCCGGGGTTGTCCTTGTAGGTGTCGACCCACTTGGGGAACTCGGCGAGCATGTTGTTCTTGTACTCGGTGTCCGTCAGGTAGTTCACACAGCCACCGCTCCCGGGGCCGCCGCCCGGCTGGAGCCAGAAGCCGGCGATCACCTTGATGCCGTTGGCCGCCGCCGTGTCGAAGAGCGGCTTGCTGGTGGCATCGGTGCCCCAGGTGCGGATGGTGTTGACGCCCATGGACTTCACGTCGGGCATGTACTTCCCGGCGTCGGCGACCGAGGGGCCCCAGGTGAGGCCCTTGACCGTGTACGGCGAACCGTCCACGGTCAGCTGCCAGTCGCCCTGTGAACCGGTGACCTTCACGACGTTTCCGGCCGCCTGGGCGGCGGGCGCCTGCGCGGCGAGCAGACCGCCGCCGAGCAGCGCCGCCGCCGCGAGCGGCGCCACCAGGCGTTTGGCCTTGCGTGTGGGGGGATGGTGCATCAGGTTGCTCCTTGCGGGTGGGGAGGGTGTGACGTACGCGATCTTGGAGAGCGCTCTCCGTCGAAGGCCGAAAAAAGGCCCCGTGGTGTGGGGGGTGTGGGGCTGTGGACTACGGCAGTTCGTAGTTCCCGTCGAGCACCGCGCCGGCTCCGGGGTGGTTCTCGTCGTAGCCGTGCGGGTCGCACTGGAGCCCGCCCTTGACGCAGTGGGTGACCATCGCGTCGAGCGTGGCGGCGTCCCAGCCGTTCATGAAGTCGTAGTGGAAGGAGTATCCGGCGCCGCTCGCCAGCTTCACCTGCGACATGTCACCGTTGACCGGCCAGGCCATCTTGAACTCGATCATCGGCAGGGCGACGGGGTGGTCGGCCGGGCAGGAGTTGTAGTTCGCGCCGCCGGCCACCGGGTACGCCATGTGGCTCTTGTGGTCGGGCGTGTCCAGGTGGATGCCATCCCAGCAACTGGGCGCCTGGAGACGCAGGTTGAGCTGGACGTCCTGGCGGCTCGGGCAGGTCGCCGGGAAGTTGTAGTTCTTGAAGCTGTCGCCGCACTCCCAGCCCTCGACGGTGCCCTTGAGGTTCTTGAACTCCTCCTGGGTCTGCATCGGGCTGCCGACGACGTACCGCAGGCCCCGCGGGAAGGGCCGCACGCTGGTGTAGTCGGTGACGCCCGACTTGTAGTAGATCGTCTGGACGCCCTGGGGGAGGACCTTCTGGGTCCCGTTGAACAGGCTGGGCATCCAGTACCCGGACTTGTCGCCGGGCGCCAGGCAGGTGGTGCCACCCGCTTCGAGCGAGGCGGTGGTGCTGTCGGCGTTCGTGGTGGTGTTGCCCATGAACGTGTGGTCGTGCGACTTGCCGGGCTGCCCCGGGTAGACGATCGGGTCGTCCGGAGCGGTGTGCGTCGGGGCGCACTTGGCCTGGAACTCGTGGAAGTACGCCTGCGGCGGGACCGCCGTCGAGGGGGTGACCCCGGTGACCGGCGGGTTGGCCATGATGTAGCCGTCGCCGTCCGGGTCGTCGCCCGAGGCCTGGGTGGACGCGGCCATGCCGGGCATCCCGGGCATGGAGTACGCGGCGTTGTGGGCGGTGTGCGTGCCCGCCGCCGCGGCCGGCGTCTCGGGGGAAGCGTTCGCTGTCGCCGCGATCCCGGCGATCCCTGCCGTGGTCAGGGTCAGCGAGGTGAACAAGAGCAGTCCGGTGAGGGTTCTCGACCTCCGTGGCATGGAGACCTCCTGCTGCGTCGTGGGGGTGTGCATGGAGTTGGGAGAGCGCTCTCCCAACTCGGAGTGTTCCGCTCCTGACAAGAGCGTGTCAATAGTTGGTTAACGGAGCTTGTTCCGGCCGCGGGCGCCCGCCCCGTACGGGTTGTCGGCGGCAAGGGGGCGTGACCTGGGCGGAGTTGCCCCGGGCGGTCGTATCCGGCGGTGCGGGTCCGGACCGGATTCCCGCCCTCGCGCGATCGAGGTCCAGGAGCGGGCCGAGTGCCTGTTCCCGAACCCGTGGCCGGCCGTCACCGGTTGTCATCCGGGGGCCGGGGAGGCGGGCCGCATGCCCTCGCCGGTGGCGGACGGATCGCATGCGGCCCGAGGGGAGATCACCCCTGCTTGTAGCTCCAGGTCTGGTAGCCGTTGCTGAAGCTCGCGGTGCTGCATGTGTGGAGGCGCAGGCCGTGGCCGGAGCTGTAGTCCATGCACTGGCCGGTGGCTACGTTCTGCCAACTGGCATAGGTCTCACCGGGGTTGGTGGCGTACAGCCGCCACGCCTGGTAGCCGTTGTTGTAACTGGCGTCGCTGCATGTGTGCGTGCGTACACCGTGGCCGCTGCTGCCGTCGAGGCAGAGGAGCGTGTTGCGGTTCTTGAACCGGAAGTAGTTGCCCTCGCTTCTCCAGTCCCAGGTCTGGTAAGGGTTGCCGGCACTCTTGCTGCTGCACGTGTGCAGACGGAGCCCGTAGGCGTTGCTGTCGTCCAGGCACGTTCCGTACCCGTACTGGATGAAGTTCTTGACTCCGGTGAAGACGCTGCCCCCGGATTCGTTGACGTCCGTTCCTTCCGGAGTGTTGAACGGAACCGCTTCGGGGGCGGGCAGCATGGGGTCGACCGCCACGACGGGGGACGGCTCCGCCTCGTTCGCGACGGAGGCCGACGCGCTGGGCGCGGCGGCGAGTGCCCCGATCATTCCGACGGCGGCGGCGGTCAGGGCGAAAGTCTTGCGCATGGGTGAAGTCCCTCGGGTTGTCGTGTGTCCTGGCCTGTGTCTTCGCTTCATGTCACACCTTCCAGCGGTACGAAGCGTGATCAGGTTGCCGTACTCGCTCGCCCGGAGTCCAGGGATCATCCCCGACCCGGTCCGGGCGACCTGCGAAGGGCTCTGTCCGACGTCAGGACGTCATCACGGCGGGGTTTCCCTCGCTCCAGACGGTGGTGATCCTGCGGTGGGTGAAACGCCAGCCGTCCGGAGTGCGGCGCAGCCGGTCGTCGTAGCGGCCCGCGCCGAGGAACCTGTCGCCACCGGGCAGGCCGTGGCGGATGTGCTGGGCCTGGTAGTAGCACGTGTGCTCGGCCTCGTCACCGTGTACCGCGGCGACATGATTGCCGTTCAGGTGCTGGGTGGCGTCGATGCGCTCCAGGCCGTTGCTGATCCTGGCGACGATTGCGGCGGGTCCGCAGATCCGTTCTCCCGAACCGCCGTACTCCCAGCAGGCGTCGTCGGTGAACAGCGTGCCCAGGGCCGCCCAGTCCCGGGTGTCCAGGGCCGTCGCGTACGCGGTGACGACAGCCGTGATCGCAGCGCGGTCTGTGAGTTCCTGGAGCATCGAGCCGCCTTCCGGGTTGGTGCACGATGGGATACGGAGTACATGGTTGGTCACCATCGGGCCCGGCGGAAGAAGGCACTCTCATGTCCCGGAGTCACATCGATGTGTCAGTCCTGGCAGGCGAGGCGTGCCCGGTCGCGGAGGTCCTCGACCACGTCTCCGGGAAGTGGAGCATCGGCATCCTGGTGGCCGCCGCGCAGGGGCCGGTGCGCTTCACGGAGCTGGAGCGTTCGATCAGCGGGATCAGCAGGCGCATGCTCACGCTCAAGTTGCGCAAGCTGGAGCGGGACGGCCTGCTCGTACGCACCGTCCATCCGGTCGTTCCGCCCAAGGTCGAGTACACGCTGACGGAAATGGCCCGGGAGCTCCACAGTTCGCTGCTGGAGCTCACCGACTGGGCCGGGCGCCACCGCGGCACGGTCGCCGCCGCCCGGGCCGCGTACGACCGCGAACACGGCAGCTGACCCCGCAGGTGGTGCCCCCGCCGGAGGTCACGGGCGGCGGCCCCGCGCGCGGTCGTGTGCGCCCGCCACCGCGTCTCAACCCGTGTGCAGCATCAGCCCGATGCCCACCACCATCAGCCCCGCCGCCGCGATCCGCGGTGCGCCGAACCGTTCCTTGAAGACGACGGTCCCGATGGCCGCGCCCACGATGATCGACGACTCGCGCAGCGCCGCGACCGGGGCGAGGGCCGCGCGGGTCTGGGCCCACAGGACGAGGCCGTACGCCGTCACCGACAGGGCCGCGCCGAGCAGGCCGCGCAGCGCGTACGGGCGGAGCTGGGCGGGCAGGTCGGAGCGGCGGCGGCAGAGGGCGTAGAGCGGGATGGCGACGCCCTCCAGGATCATCAGCCAGGCGATGTAGCCGAGCGAGCTGCCGGAGGCGCGTACGCCGACTCCGTCCACCGTCGTGTAGCCGGCGATGGCGAGGCCGGTCGCGAGCGCGGCCAGGATCGCGGGCCACTGCGGGCGCTTGCCCGCGCCGCGGATGCCCCACAGGGCCAGCCCGACCAGTCCGGCCGAGGCGACGGCGACGCCCGCCGTGGCCCAGCCGTCCGGGTGTTCGCCCACGAAGACGGCGGCGAGGACGGTGACCACGAGCGGGGCCGTGCCGCGCGCGATCGGATACATCTGGCCGAAGTCGCCCAGGGTGAACGACCGCATCAGCAGCAGCATGTACGCCACGTGCAGGGCGGCGGAGACGATCAGGTACGGCCACGCCTCCGCGGCCGGGAACGGAACGAAGCAGGCGGCGGCCGCGCCGATCAGCAGGCCGCCCCCGGAGATCAGGGTGAAGGACAGCAACTGGTCCTTGATCGCATGCGCGATGGCGTTCCAGCCGGCGTGTGTGAAGGCGGCCGCCAGGACGGCCATGGCCACCAGCGGCGTCACCCGGTCTGCTCGCGTACGTCCACCACGGTGCCGCCGGCGTGCCCGATCAGCGTCTGCGGGTCGAGCGGGAAGACCGTGTACGGGGTACCGGCCGCCGCCCACACCGTCGCGTGGGCGAGCAGCCCGCGGTCGGCCAGGACCCGGGTCCTGGTGCGGTGCCCGAAGGGCGGCACGCCGCCGATCGCGTAACCGGTGGCCTCCCGGACCACGTCCGCGCCCGGCCGGCGTACCTTCGCCGCCCCCAACTCCTGGCGTACGAGCTCCATATCGACGCGCGAGGAGCCGTCCATGAGGACCAGTACCGGCACCCCGTCGGCCTCGAAGATCAGCGACTTGACGATCTCGCCGAGCTCGCAGCCGAGAGCGGCCGCGGCCTCGGCCGCGGTCCGGGTGGCCTCCGGGAAGCGGCGGATCTCGACGTCGAGTCCGAGCTCGCGCAGGGCCTCGGCGAATCGGGGGTGGGCGGCGGAGGTGTCGCCCCCCGTCGGCGCGGGGGCGTCTGAAGTACTCATGCCCCGCACGCTATCGGCTGTGGTCGGGGGCGTGCGATCGGGTTGCCGGGACGGCACGGCAGGGGGCCTCTGCCGCAGCTGCGGCAGAGGCCCCGGAGCACAGGCGGGAGGAGTCCCGTCGTCACTGCCCCGCGCGCAGGACCGCGGCGACGAGCGGGCCGGCCGCGTCCCCGCCGTGTCCGCCGGACTGGACGACCGCCGCTGCCGCGAGGTCGTCCTTGAACCCGGTGAACCAGCTGTTGGACTTCCCCTGCCCCTCCACCTCCGCCGAGCCGGTCTTGGCCCCCTTGTCCCCGCGGACCGAGGACATGGCCGCCTTGCCGGTGCCCCAGGAGGCGGTGGCCCGCATCATGTCGTTCAGCTGGCCCGTGACGTTCGGCGACAGCGACCGCGCGGCGGTCACGAGCCGACGGCCGTCCAGAGTGCTCGGTACGAGGACCGGCTGACGGAAGGTGCCGGTGCGGGCCGTCGCGGTGACCGACGCCATGTTGAGCGCGTTCATCGTCACCGTGCCCTGGCCGATGTACTGGGCCGCCGCCTCGCCGCCGGTCGCCTCGGGCACGCTGCCGTCGACGGACGTGACACCGGTCTTCCAGACCAGGCCGATCCCGAAGACGTCCCGGGCCTCCTTGCCGAGCGCCGCGTCGTCCTTCACATCGTCGATCAGCTTGATGAAGGCCGTGTTGCAGGACTGGGCGAAGCTGGACGTGAACGTGTCCGTGTCCGGGAGCGAGAAGTACTTCAGGTTGTGGAACGTGGTTCCTTGGTACATCACGTTCTTGGGGCACTCGACGGGGCTGTTCGCGGAGGCGAGCCCCTTCTCGATGAGCAGCGCGGCCGTCACGATCTTCATCGTGGAGCCCGGCGCCTGTGCGCCCTGCATCGCCGCGTTGAAGCCGGAAGCCGGGTTGTTGGCCACCGCGCGGATCTCGCCGGTGGACGGTTTCACCGCTACCACCGAAGCGCCGCTGAACTGCTTGACCGCGGTCTCGGCCGCCGCCTGGGTGTTCGCGTCCAGGGTGGTCGGCACTTTGCCCGGCTTCCCCTTGACCAGGGTCAGCAGCGTCCTGTCCGCCGCGTCGGCGTTCGCGCTGTTGATCCAGGTCTCGATGCCGGCGGTGCCGCCGGCCTGCGCGCTGTACCTCTTGCGCAGGTCGTCCAAGATGGTGCCCAGCGACGGGTACTTCTCCTTGGTGAGCACGGTGCCGTTGCGGTCGACCGCCTCGATCGCCGCGGTCTGCGACTCGCCGGTCTCCAGCGTCTCGCCCTTGTCGAGGTCCGGATGGATGACGGAGGGGAGCCAGTCGACGAGCGGGCGGCCCGTGGTCAGACCGCGCACCACCGTCAGCTCGGAGGCGTACGACCAGGGCTTCGTCGTTCCACCGTAGGAGACGGTCGCCTTGACCGTGTACGGCACCTTCGAGCCGGTCGCCGTGCCCGCGGTGATCACGGCCTTGGTGACGTGGGCCGATTCGCTGTAGCCGACCAGGGCCGGCTTGGCGTCGCCCTCGTTGTTGGTGAGCGCGGCAGCGGTGGCCGCGTCGCCCTTCGCCCATGCGGCGAGGAACTTCTCGGACGTGTCGGCGATCTCGTCCTTGGTGACCGGCCCTGTCTTCACCTCGGCCGAGGTGGCCTTGGTGTCCGTGCCGCCCCCGACCCCGCTGCTGCCGAGCCCGTCCAGGATGTTGTAGGCCCCGTAGCCCACTCCGCCGACCACGACCGCGAACACTCCGCCGACCACGGCGACCTTCACTCCACTGCGCATCCCTGCAGTCCCCCTCCCCAGGAGGCCACCTTGAACGCGTTCAAGGTGGCTGTACCCGGCACATTACGGGACGGCCGTGACGGGGGAGCCGGTTGTTACCGGAATGCGATCCGCCGCGGCATGGAGGACATGAACAGAACGGTCAAATCCAGGTATCCAGCCACATCCGGTCGCGCCAGGAATCCTCGGGAATCGGAGTGCCGGTATACAGCGGCCAGAAATAGATGAAATTCCAGATGATCAGGAGGACCAGTACGCCGGCCGCCACGGCCCCGACGGTCCGGCGTCGTTCACCCGAAGGATCTCCCTTTGCCAGGCCCAGTTCGTGTTTCGTTCCGGTGCCTGCCGCAGGACCCAGCATCGCGCCGATCATCATCGCCACCGCGAGACAGAGGAAGGGCACGAACACGACCGCGTAGAAAAGGAAAATGGTGCGTTCCTGGTAGAGGAACCACGGCACCCATCCCGCGGCCACTCCGCAGGCGATCGCGCCCGCCCGCCAGTCGCGGCGGAAGACCCAGCGCCACAGCACGTACAGCAGGGCGAAGCACCCGGCCCACCACAGCAGGGGCGTGCCGAGAGCCAGCACCTCGCGGGCGCATTTGCCGGTCGCCGACCGGGCGCAGCCGTTCTGCTCCTCGTAGAAGTACGAGACGGGCCGGCCCATCACGATCCAGCTCCACGGATTGGACTGGTAGGTGTGACCGGACGTCAGGTTCACATGGAAGTCGTAGACCTGGTTCTCGTAGTGCCACAGGCTGCGCAGCCAGTCCGGCAGCCAGGTCCAGCTGCCGCCCTCGCCGTCGGTCGCCGCCCAGTCCCGGTAGTAGCCGTGGTGGTCGGGGTCGTTGTGGATGATCCAGCCGGTCCAGGAGGCGAGGTACGTGAGGACCGCGACCGGCACCGTGGACACGAACGCCGGCAGCAGGTCCCGCTTCAGCACCGCCTTGTGCGGCTGTACCGCGCCCGCGGTCCTCCGGGCGCCCACGTCCCACAGGACCGTCATCAGGCCGAACGCGACCATGACGTACAGGCCGTTCCACTTGGTGGCGGAGGCCAGCCCGAGGGAGACGCCGGCCGCGATCCGCCACGGACGCCAGCCCAGCCGCAGCCCCTCCGCGACCCCGGTGTCCGGCCGCAGCACCCCGTCCTCGTCGACCGGCAGCGCGGCGGCGAGCTTGCGCCTGGCCCAGTCCCGGTCGATCAGCAGACAGCCGAACGCGGCCAGCACGAAGAACATCAGCACCAGGTCGAGCAGCGCGGTGCGGCTCATCACGAAGTGCAGGCCGTCCACCGCCAGCAGTCCGCCCGCCAGGCAGCCCAGGAACGTCGAGCGGAACAGCCTGCGGCCGATCCGGCACAGCATCAGCACCGACAGCGTGCCGAGCACGGCGACCATGAACCGCCAGCCGAACGGCGTGAATCCGAAGATCTGCTCACCGATCCCGATGATCCACTTGCCGACCGGCGGGTGGACCACGTAACCCGGATCGGTCGGGACCGGGACCTGCGACGGATCGTTGAGGATCAGCTTGTCGACGTCCTTGGGCCACGCCCCCTCGTACCCCTGCTTGATGAGCGCCCAGGAGTCCTTGGCGTAATACGTCTCATCGAATATCACCGCGTGCGGACTGCCCAGGTTCCAGAACCGCAGCACCCCGGCGACCGCCGCCACCAGCAGCGGACCGCCCCAGGCCGACCAGCGCACCAGCCGGTCCGCGAGCAGCGGGGGAATCCCGAGCACCGCCCACAACTGGCCCCCCGGGCGGGTGTACGGCGGAACCAGCCGCTCGCGCAGCCCGATACCGGGGCGCGGGGAATGGCCGAAGCGGCGCAGCCGCTGCTGCCAGGAAGTCGGCTCCGGGCCATGGTGTTCCCCGGCGTCTTGGCCCTGCCGGGCTTCGGGCGCAGTACTCGTCACCGCGCCATCGTAGGGAACGCATCTGTGCGAGTCCTGTCGCCCGTGCTGGGAGGATGGACGTTGTGACTGGAACGACTGGAACGCTGGTACTCGCAGGGACCCCCATCGGCGATGTGGCGGACGCCCCGCCACGACTCGCCGCAGAACTGGAGACGGCCGATGTCGTCGCCGCCGAGGACACCCGCCGGCTGCGCCGGCTGACCCAGGCGCTGGGCATCCACACCACGGGGCGTGTCGTCTCCTACTTCGAGGGCAACGAGTCCGCCCGTACGCCCGAACTCGTCGAGGCGCTGCTGGGCGGCGCCCGGGTGCTGCTGGTCACGGACGCGGGGATGCCGTCCGTCTCCGACCCCGGCTACCGGCTGGTCGCCGCCGCGGTGGAGAAGGACATCAAGGTCACCGCGGTGCCGGGCCCCTCGGCGGTGCTCACCGCGCTCGCCCTGTCCGCCCTCCCGGTGGACCGGTTCTGCTTCGAGGGCTTCCTGCCGCGCAAGGCCGGTGAACGCCTCGGCAAGCTCCGCGAGGTCGCCGACGAGCGCCGCACCATGGTGTTCTTCGAGGCCCCGCACCGCCTCGACGACACCCTCGCCGCGATGGCCGAGGTCTTCGGGGTCGACCGGCGCGCCGCGGTGTGCCGGGAGCTGACCAAGACGTACGAGGAAGTGAAGCGCGGTCCGCTGGGCGAGCTCGCCGTCTGGGCGGCCGAGGGCGTACGCGGCGAGATCACCGTCGTCGTCGAGGGAGCTGCCGACTCCGGGGCCGAGGAACTCGACGCCGAGGAGCTGGTGCGCAGGGTGCAGGTGCGCGAGGAGGCGGGGGAGCGGCGCAAGGAGGCGATCGCCGCTGTGGCCGCCGCGGCGGGGCTGCCCAAACGCGAGGTGTTCGACGCGGTCGTCGCGGCAAAGAATGCGGCTCGGAACGGACCGGCGGACGGTAAAGGACTATCGTGAAAGGCAAAGCGCGAGCCGCGTTCCGGCCCCTTTTGCCACGAGAAGGCCAAAACCGCTCCAACACTCGACAGGGCCCGGTGCGCTCCCGCCGGTAAAGGCGTCCACTGGATTCAGGACGCATTCTCCGGAGTGCTTGTCCGGCGGACAAGAGGAGCAGGCATGAGCGAGATCGCAGCAACCACCGTGCACGAGGCGTATGCCTTCGCCTGCATGAGGTGCGGACACGGCTGGGAACAGGCCTACGAAATAGAGCACCACGTCGACGGCTCCAACAAAGCATTCGTGGTCTACAAGGCGGACGGCGAACGGGTGCCGTCCCCGCTTTCCACGCCCACCTGCACCAACTGCGGCGGGCACGTCGTACGGATCATGCGGGCCGGACGGGTCTCGACGGTGCAGCAGCTGCTCCAGAACCGCCGGCCGGCCGCGGCGAAAGAGGCCGATGCCGAGGTGCGGGAGCCCGTGGCCGCCACGGCGGCTCCCGCGGGAGACCACCACTGGCACCTCTCCGACCTGTTCCACCCCTTCCACCGCAGGTGACGCCCGCGGGGTGAGGTCCGGGGCCACGGTCCTCGTACGATCGTGGCCATGAGCCGTACCGAAGCCCCGCCGCTGCCCGAGCCCCTCCGGGTGCCGGTCGCCGATTCGCACACCCATCTGGACATGCAGGACGGCACCGTCGAGGAGGGCCTGGCCAGGGCCGCCGCGGTGAACGTGACGACCGTGATCCAGGTGGGCTGCGACGTGAAGGGCTCGCGCTGGGCCGCCGAGACGGCGGCCGCGCACGCGGGTGTGTACGCGGCCGTGGCGCTGCACCCCAACGAGGCGCCGCGCATCGTGCACGGCGACCCGGACAACTGGTCGCGGCAGGGCGCGCGCGAGGGCGGTGGGACGGCCGCGCTCCACGAGGCGCTCGCCGAGATCGACGCACTGGCCGCGCTGGACCATGTACGGGGCGTCGGTGAGACGGGGCTCGACTACTTCCGGACCGGCCCCGAAGGCATGGCCGCCCAGGAGGAGTCCTTCCGGGCCCACATCGAGATCGCCAAACGGCACGGCAAGGCGCTCGTCATCCACGATCGCGAGGCGCACGCCGATGTGCTGCGCATCCTCGCCGACGCGGGCGCCCCCGAGCGGACCGTCTTCCACTGCTACTCCGGCGACGCCGACATGGCCCGCGTCTGCGCGGACGCCGGGTACTTCATGTCCTTCGCGGGCAACATGACGTTCAAGAACGCCCAGCCGCTGCGTGACGCGCTGGCCGTCGCGCCCATGGAACTGGTCCTGGTCGAGACCGACGCGCCCTTCCTCACCCCCGCCCCGTACCGCGGACGGCCTAACGCGCCGTATCTGATTCCGGTCACGCTGCGCGCCATGGCCGCGGTCAAGGGCGTCGACGAGGACACCCTGGCGTCGGCGATCGCCGGCAACACGGCTCGCGCGTTCGACTACTGACCGGCCCGAGTCGACGCTGTGTAGTCGCGCCGTTTTGGAGAGTCACCGGAGCTCCGCTATCGTCCCGGGCGCCAAGAGTGAGCCGGGCCGGTACGGATCTTCTGGAGCGAGCGTCGTGAGCAATTCGCAGGGCAGTCACCGCGCCGCGCGCGGCAGCGGCAGGGGACGCAGAGCGGCGGCCGGGACACGCGGGCCCGCCACCGTCGTGGTGCCGGGTCCGTCCCCCGTGTCGCCGCATGCGGTCGTGGTGCCGGGCGCGTCGCCCGTGCCGCCGCACACCGTCGTGGTGCCGGGGCCGTCCGCCGTGCCGCCGCACGAGGAGCTGACGCTCGCCGCGTGGAACCGGCACACGCCGACCGTCGTCGACGTGCCGACGGGGCGGACGGTGACCGCGACCGGCGGCGCCGCACGCATCGCGCAGGCCCCCACCGTCACCGCGCTCACCGTCCCGGCCCCCGCCCGCCGGTCCGGGGCGCGGCGGGGTGCCCGGCGCCGCCGGGTGCCGGTCCGTCCCGAGCAGCTGCGCCGCCTGGTCCCGCAGGCCCTCGTGGTCGCGTTCCTGGCGGGCGGGACGACCGCGTTCGTCGCCGAGGACAAGGCGGTGACGCTGGACATCGACGGGGAGCCCCGCACCCTGCACACCTTCGCGGACGACGTGGGGGAGCTCCTGGCCGAACAGGGCGTCGACGTCGACGACGCCCTGGCGGTGAGCCCGGCCCCCGGCACCCGCATCGGCGACGGCGACGTGATCACCGTCGGCGGCCCGCGCCCGGTGACGCTCACGCTCGACGGGGTGCGGCGCAGGGTCTGGACCTCCGAACCCACCGTCGGCGCCGCCCTGCGCCGACTGGGCGTGCGGGCCGACGGCGCCTACCTCTCCGTCTCCCGGTCCGCGCCGATCGGACGTACCGGACTGACCCTGGACGTACGCACCGAGCGCACCGTCACCGTGATGGCCGACGGCCGCGAACACACCGTCCGCACCACCGCCGCCACCGTCCGCGAGGCCGTCGCCCGGGCCGGTGTCGTCCTGCGCGGCGAGGACACCACGTCCGTGGCCCCGGACAGCTTCCCGCGGGAGGGCCAGACCGTCTCGGTGCTCCGGATCACCACCGCCCGGGTGGTGCGCGAGGAGCTGCTGCCGTACGGGGTGGAGCGGTCCGGGGACGGGGCGATCCCCGCCGGTACGGAGCGGGTCGAGCGGGAGGGACGGGACGGTTCGCGGCGCGTGATGTACGCCCTGCGGACCGTCAACGGCGTCCGGCAGAAGCCCCGGGTGCTGGCGGCCGAGGTCGTACGGGAACCCGTCAGCCGGGTCGTGAAGGCCGGCACCGGCCCCCGCACGGCCGGGGCGGGCGGAAGGCCGACAGCCCGTACGCTTAACAGGTGAGCACCACAGAGCCCGACGCCCTCCTGGGCCCCGCAGACATCCGCGAGCTGGCCGCGACGCTGGGCGTACGCCCCACGAAGCAGCGCGGTCAGAACTTCGTCATCGACGCCAACACGGTCCGCCGGATCGTGCGCACCGCGGAGGTCCGCCCGGACGACGTGGTGGTCGAGGTCGGCCCCGGTCTGGGCTCGCTGACCCTGGCTCTGCTGGAGGCGGCCGACCGGGTCGTCGCCGTCGAGATCGACGACGTGCTGGCGTCCGCCCTGCCGGCCACCGTCGCCGCCCGGATGCCGGGGCGCGCCGACCGGTTCGCTCTCGTCCACTCGGACGCGATGCTCGTCCGGGAGCTGCCGGGCCCGCCGCCCACCGCGCTGGTCGCCAACCTTCCGTACAACGTCGCGGTGCCCGTGCTGCTCACCATGCTCGACCGCTTCCCGAGCATCGAGCGCACCCTCGTCATGGTCCAGGCCGAGGTCGCCGACCGGCTGGCCGCCAGGCCGGGCAACAAGGTCTACGGCGTGCCGTCGGTGAAGGCCAACTGGTACACCGACGTCAAGCGCGCCGGCTCCATCGGCCGCAAGGTCTTCTGGCCCGCGCCCAACGTCGACTCGGGCCTGGTGTCGCTGGTGCGGCGCACCGAGCCCGTCGCCACCACGGCGAGCAAGGCCGAGGTCTTCGCGGTCGTCGACGCCGCCTTCGCCCAGCGCCGCAAGACGCTGCGGGCGGCGCTGTCCGGATGGGCCGGGTCCGCGCCCGCCGCCGAGGCCGCCCTGGTCGCGGCCGGCGTCTCGCCGCAGGCCCGCGGCGAGGCGCTCACGGTCGAGGAGTTCGCCGCCATCGCCGAGAACAAGCCGGAGCTGTCCGCATGAGCGCGAGCGTCACCGTCCGGGTGCCCGCCAAGGTCAACGTGCAGCTCGCGGTCGGCGCCGCGCGCCCCGACGGCTTCCACGACCTGGCCAACGTCTTCCTTGCCGTCGGCCTGTACGACGAGGTCACCGTCACCCCGGCCGACGGGCTGCGCATCACCTGCTCGGGCCCGGACGCCGCCCAGGTCCCGCTGGACGCCACCAACCTCGCCGCCCGCGCGGCGACGGCGCTGGCCGAGCGGCACGGCATCGCACCCGACGTCCACATCCACATCGCCAAGGACATCCCGGTCGCGGGCGGAATGGCGGGCGGGAGCGCGGACGCGGCCGGCGCCCTCCTGGCGTGCGACGCGCTCTGGTCCACCGGTGCCACCCGCGAGGAGCTCCTCGCCATCTGCGCCGAGCTGGGCAGCGACGTGCCGTTCAGCCTCGTCGGCGGGGCGGCCCTCGGGGTCGGCCGCGGCGAGCAGCTGACCCCCGTCGAGGTCGGCGGCACCTTCCACTGGGTCTTCGCAGTCGCCGACGGCGGCCTCTCCACCCCGGCCGTCTACCGCGAGTTCGACCGGCTCACGGAGGGGACCCGGGTGCCCGAGCCCGTCGTATCACCCGCGCTCCTGGGCGCGCTGCGGTCCGGCGACACCGGGGCCCTCGCCGGAGTCCTCAGCAACGACCTCCAGGCCCCGGCGCTGTCGCTGCGGCCCTCGCTGGCCCGCACCCTCGCCGCGGGCACCGTCGCGGGCGCACGGGCCGCGCTGGTCTCGGGCTCCGGGCCGACCACCGCGTTCCTCACCGAGGACGAGGCGTCGGCCCGCGCCATCGCCGACGCGCTGACCGCCTCGGGGAGCTGCCGCACCGCCCGGATCGCGTCATCCCCGGCACCGGGGGCGACGATTCAGCGGCCGTAGTGGTAGCGGCAGGAGGCGATCCGCACCTCGTCCTCGGCCACGCGGTACACGAGGCGGTGTTCGTCGCTGATCCTCCGGGACCAGTACCCGTGGAAACCGTGCCGCAGGGGCTCCGGCTTGCCGATGCCCTCGTTCCCGTTGCGAACGACGTCCTGGAGCAGGGCGTTGATCCGCTTGAGGATCTTCCGGTCCTGGGCCTGCCACCACACGTAGTCCGCCCACGCGGTCTCGTGCCAGACCAGTTTCACTCGACGAGCTCCCGGACCGAGCCGTCACCGTTCTCGAGATCATCGATCGCCGCCAGCACGCGACGCGCGTTCTCGGGGCTCCGGTACAGGTAGGCCGTCTCCTTCATGGCCTCGTACTCGTCGAGCGCCACGATCACCACGGGCTCGTGCCCGGCGCGCGTCACTATGACCTCTTCGCGGTCGTCGACGACCGCGCTGAGGGTCTCGGCGTACTTGGCCCGTGACTCGGTGTAGGTCATCGTCCGCACGGCCGCCTCCTCGAAGATGTACAGGATGCTGTACGTACAGGTAAGTGTACGTACAGCGCTCCGGCGAGGGCAACGGCGATACGTGTACGGCCTCAGCCGAGCCGCACGCTCCGCTTCGCCAGCTCGAACGCGGGCAGCATGCCCTGGTGCTCCTGCGCGTCCAGACCGCCCAGATGCACGACGACCGGCCCGTCCGGGGTGGTGACGGCGAAGGCGCGGGCCGGGCGCGACTCCTCCATGATCTTGCTGTAGACGGTGTAGGCCACCTCGGTCACGGACAGCTTCCCGGCCTCGGTCTGCGTGTACGTGATCTTCGAGGCGTTCTCGTCGGCCTTCACGAAGCCCTCCAGCGCCTGGCGCGCCGTGCTCGCCTTGCCCTCGCCCTGCCACACCCGCAGGAACCCGATGTGCCCGGCCGGCTTCGCGTCGATCTCGCACACCATCGCGACGGGTCCCTGCCGGGCGAGCCCGGCCAGCTCCGAGTCCGGCTCCACGGGCGCCACGGCCTTCGCCTTCCAGTGCTGCGCCAGGTCGAAGACGACCGGCAGCTCGCATCCGGAACCGGAGCCCCCGACCGTGCCGCCCTTGGCCGCGATCTTCGCACCCGCCCCGTGCGCGGCCGCTCCGCCGCCCGGCTTGGTGTCCGCCTCCGTACCGCCGGACCCCGACGAGCAGCCGGCCAGCGCGACGGCAGCCAGCAGGACGGGCACGAGCCCGCGAACCGTACGTCGTGTCATGAAGTTCCCCACCCCGGTGAGACCCGGAACCGGCCCGGATCTTGATCAATCCGGGCAAGGTACCGCACCGAGGTGTCCGGGCGAACGCCGTTTCCCGACCGGCCCGGCGCGGGTGAGCGGGCGCTCGTACGGAGGTCTGCGCCATGGCGACTACGCTGAAGGTTCAGTGTTCTCCTTCGAGCTGGAGCGTTTGTGGCCGTCAACCTCGTCAATGTCGAGCAGGTCAGCAAGGTGTACGGCACCCGTGCGCTGCTCGACGGTGTGTCCCTCGGCGTGTCCGAGGGGGACCGGATCGGTGTCGTCGGCCGTAACGGAGATGGCAAGACGACCCTCATCCGGATGCTCGCCAAGCTGGAGGAGGCGGACACCGGCCGGGTCACCCACAACGGGGGACTGCGTCTCGGCGTCCTGACCCAGCACGATTCGCTCGACCCGAAGGCGACGATCCGCCACGAGGTCATCGGCGATCTGGCCGACCACGAGTGGGCGGGCAGCGCCAAGATCCGCGACGTGCTGACCGGACTGTTCGGCGGTCTCGAACTGGCCGGCTTCGAGCAGGGCCTGGACACCGTCATCGCCCCGCTCTCCGGTGGCGAGCGCCGCCGGATCGCGCTGGCCAAGCTGCTCATCGCCGAACAGGACCTGATCGTCCTCGACGAGCCGACCAACCACCTCGACGTCGAGGGCATCTCCTGGCTGGCCGGACATCTGCGCGCCCGCCGCTCCGCACTGGTCTGCGTCACCCACGACCGGTGGTTCCTCGACCAGGTCTGCACCCGCATGTGGGACGTGCAGCGCGGCACGGTCCACGAGTACGAGGGCGGCTACAGCGACTACGTCTTCGCCCGTGCCGAACGGGAGCGGATCGCCGCCACCGAAGAGGGCAAGCGGCAGAACCTGATGCGCAAGGAGCTGGCCTGGCTGCGGCGCGGCGCCCCCGCCCGTACCTCCAAGCCCCGCTACCGCATCGAGGCGGCCAACGAGCTGATCGCCGATGTGCCGCCGCCCCGCGACACCAGCGCGCTGATGAAGTTCGCCAACGCCCGGCTCGGCAAGACCGTCTTCGAGCTGGAGGACGTGACCGTCCAGGCCGGCCCCAAGACGCTGCTCACCCATCTCACCTGGCAGCTCGGCCCCGGCGACCGGATCGGCCTGGTCGGGGTCAACGGCGCGGGCAAGACCTCGCTGCTGCGGGCACTGGAGCAGGCGGCCCGCACCCAGGGCGAGGCGCAGCCCGCCGACGGGAAGATCATCGTCGGCAAGACCGTGAAGCTGGCCTACCTCTCCCAGGAGGTGGCGGAGCTCAACCCGAACCTCCGGGTGCTGGAGGCCGTGCAGCAGGTGCGCGACCGGGTCGACCTCGGCAAGGGCCGGGAGATGACCGCGGGCCAGCTCTGCGAGCAGTTCGGCTTCTCGAAGGAGAAGCAGTGGACCCCGGTCGGCGACCTCTCCGGCGGTGAGCGGCGCCGGCTCCAGATCCTGCGCCTGCTGATGGACGAGCCGAACGTCCTGTTCCTCGACGAGCCCACCAACGACCTGGACATCGAGACCCTGACCCAGCTGGAGGACCTCCTCGACGGCTGGCCCGGGTCGATGATCGTGATCTCCCACGACCGGTTCTTCATCGAGCGCACCACGGACAAGGTGCTGGCGCTCCTCGGCGACAAGTCGCTGCGGATGCTGCCGCGCGGCATCGACGAGTACCTGGAGCGCAGGCTGCAGATGGCGGGCACCGCCACGCCCGCCGCACCTGCCGCGGCTTCACGGGCCGCCGCCGCCCCGGCACCGGGTGTCTCGCCGCAGGAGGCCCGCGCGGCCAAGAAGGAACTCCAGAAGGTGGAGCGGCAGCTCGACAAGATGTCGACCCGCGAGACGACGCTGCACGCCCAGATCGCCGACAACGCCACGGACTTCGAGAAGGTCGCGAAGCTCGACGCCGAGCTGCGCGAGCTGGTCGCGGAGCGCGATGTGCTGGAGATGCGCTGGCTGGAACTGGCCGAGGAGGCCTGACCGGCCGCTGAGGCGCCGACCGCGCGGCCTGTGCAACTGCCGTGATCGGTGTGGCCGCTGGGGCCTGTGGGGCGGGTGGTAGAAAGAAGTCCTGCCCTGCCCTGCCCCGGCGCGGCAGCCGCACCCGCGAAGCACCACAGGCACCGACGGAACAACAACGGAACAGGGGGACGGGCCGATGAGCCAGCCGCCCGGACAGCAGCCGCCGCAGGGCGGGTTCGGAGCTCCTTACGACCCGCCGCCCGGGGCGTATCCGCCTCCGGCCGCCCCGCCGCAGCCCGCCGGTCCGTACGGTCGGCCCGGTCCGTACGACACCGGGTCCGGTCCGTACGACACCGGGTCCGGTCCGTACGGGCAGCCCGGTTCCTACGGCAGTCAGCCCGGCCCGTACAACCAGCCGGCTCAGGGCTACGGATACGGCTACCCGCCCCAGCAACAGCCGCAGCACCCGCAGCAGCAGCAGCAGGGGTACGGCCCTCCGACGCTGCCCCCGCGGCCCGACGGCCCCCGGGGCGGCGGCCGGTTCCGCGGCCGGACCGGGATGATCGTCGGCGGCCTGCTCGCGGTGGTGCTCCTCGCAGGTGGCGGCATCTGGCTCGCCACCGGCGACGACGGAGGCGGCAAGAGCACGGCGCACGGCGGACACACCTCCGCGCCGCCGGCGCCCTCGCCGACCGTGGACCAGGGTGACGGCAAGGGGGACACCGACGACGACGGTACGGTCACCCCGCGCGCCGAGGCCGCCGCCATCAACGCGACGCGCAAGCCGGGGGAGGCGAAGGCCCTCTGGCTCCGGAAGAGCGGCGTCGATCTCCCGGAGGGCGGCGAGGACTTCTACGGCCCGTGGTTCGCCGGCGACACCGTCGTCACGGCCATGTACCACACGGTCACGGGCTATTCGGCAGCCGACGGCACGGTCGAGTGGACGCTGCGGCTGCCCACCGACGCGTGCGCCGCGCCCACCCGGCCCACCGCCGACGGCAAGATCGTCCTGGGCATCGAGGACAGCACGTCGGACGACGCGTTCTGCGACAACCTCCAGATGGTGGACCTCACGACGGGCAAGGCCGGCTGGCGCAAGCAGTACGCCCGCGACGGTGCCTGGGACGGGCTCTCCGACCTCGCGATGGCGATCAACGGCGACACCGTGACCGTGGGGCGCACCAGCAGGACCGACGCCTTCCGGGTCAGCGACGGCAAGGTGCTGTTCGGCAAACTGCCCGGCAAGTGCCAGCCGTTCGGATTCGCCAGCGGCCCCGTGGCCATCGCCGCGGCGAGCTGCCAGACCGCCGCGGACGACCACAAGGAACACCAGGTGCAGCGGATCGACCCCGCCACCGGCAAGGTGCAGTGGACGTACAAGGTCAAGAAGGGCTGGCAGGTCGCGCAGATCTACTCCGCCGACCCCATCGTCATCTCACTCACGCAGCCGAAGAAGTGGGCGATCCTGGTCCTCAACGCCAACGGCACCTACCGCACCCAGCTCTCCGGCGGACCGGGCGAGTACGCCGTCTCGTGCGACAAGGACCGTCGTGTCCAGGGAGCCAACCTCGACAGCTGCACCGGGGTGGCCGCCGGTGCGAACACCTTCTACATGGCGACCAAGGCCGTCGACCTCAAGGCCGGTGACGGCAACAAGGTCGCCGCCTTCGACCTGTCCACCGGCAAGGCCACGTGGACGGTGACCTCCCCGAAGGAGCAGCCCCTCACCCCGCTGCGGACGGAGGGCGGCAAGCTGCTGATGTACCTCGGTGCGGCGAAGAACAAGGGGGGCGGCATCGCCTCCCTCCCGGCCACGGGCGGCACATGGGACATGGTGGTGCGGCACCCGGCATCCGCCTCCGCCCTTGAGCGCGGCTTCTTCGAGCCGAACATCTCCTACGTGGACGGACGCAGCTTCCTCACGAGCTCGCGGATCAGCGGTTCGGACGACGAGGAGATCGAGACGCGATCCATCGCGGCCTTCGGCAACTGACTGCCGATCAGGGCTCTCGCAGGCATAACGGCGGTATCACGGGCCGGTTCTCCCTTGGGAACAGGGGTGGACCGAACCGCAGCGGGCGGCGGGCCGGGTGGTACAAAGAAGCCCCGCTCGACTGTCGTAACACTGCGGGATCCATGCCCGATTCGCTCCATTTCGCCGTTAATTCAGGGGGTCTTCGCTGATTCCCCGAGCTCCGGCGTGATCGCGGGGGAGTCCGGACCGGGCACCGGACCGCATGAAGGGGGACGCGCTGATGACCCAGCCGCCCAGCCAGCAACCGCCGCAGGGAGGCTTCGGCGCTCCGCAGGAGCCGTCGCAGGGGGTTCCGCAGCCGCCCCAGGGCCCGCCGCAGACGCCGCCGCCCGCTCAGCCGCCCCAGGCGCCGGCCGCCCAGCCGGGATACGGCTACCCCCAGCAGCCGGGCCAGGCACCGGGACAGCCGCAGCAGCCGGGTCCGTACGGCCGGCCCCAGCAGCCGGGTCCGTACGCCCAGCAGCCGGGCCCCTACGGCCAGCCCCAGCAGCCCGGCCCCTACGGGCAGCAGCAGCCGGGTCCGTACGCCCAGCAGCCCGGCCCCTACGGCCAGCCGCAGCAGCCCGGTTACGGCTATCCGCAGCAGCAGTACCCGGGGGCGCCGGTCCCCGCGCCGCCCGGTGGCGGTGGCCCGTTCAAGGGCAAGCCCGCGGCGATCATCGGAGCCGCGGTCGCCGCGCTGCTGGTCATCGGCGGCGGTGTCTACCTGCTGTCGAGCGGGGGCGACGACGACAAGAAGCCCGTCGCGAAGAAGAGCGGCGAGGTCCGGACGCCGACCGCGTCGCCCACCGTCGACGAGGGTGACGGCAACGGCACCGGCCGTGAGGGCAGCGACGACCTGAACGGCGGGCGCAAGCCCGGCGAGGCGAAGGTCCTCTGGCTCCAGAAGAACGACGTGGACCTGCCGCGCAACGGCGCGGACGTATACGGCCCGTGGATCGTCGGCGACACCGTCGTCAAGGGCATGTACCGCACGGTCTCCGGCTACTCGGTGGCGGACGGCAAGCAGAAGTGGAAGCTGAAGCTCCCCGCCGACATCTGCTCCGCCCCGCACCAGACCACCACGGACGGCAAGATCGTCATCGCGGTGAAGAACGGCACGACCGACAAGGCCGACTGCTCCGCCCTCCAGCTGATCGACCTCAACACGGGGAAGGCGGGGTGGAAGAAGGAGGTCAAGAAGAGCGGACTCTTCGACATGATGTCGGACCTCTCCCTCGCCATCAGCGGCAACACCGTGACGGTCGGCCGCACCGGCGGCTCCAACGCCTACCGGGTCAGCGACGGCAAGGAACTGTTCGGCAAGCGCGACGGGATCTGCCAGCCGTTCGCCTTCGCGGGCGGTGCCAAGCTGATCGCCGCCACCAACTGCCGTACCAGCGACGTCGACAACCCGCAGCACGAGATCGAGCAGGTCGACCCGACCACCGGCAAGCCGAAGTGGACCTACAAGCCGGCCCGCGGCTGGGAGGTCGACAACATCTACTCGGTGAGCCCGCTCATCGTGTCGCTGACCAAGGGCGACAGCAGCAAGGACAAGAAGTGGAGCATCCTCGCGCTCAAGGAGAACGGCTCGCTGCGCTCCCAGATCATCAGCGACAAGGGTGACAAGTTCCCGATGGCCTGCGGCAACGCCTTCGCCATCTTCGGCAAGCCCGTCGACGGCTGCGACGGTGTCACGGCCGACGCCAACACGCTCTACATGCGGACGCAGGACGACACCAGCGGTTCCGCCCGCACCAACCAGGTCGTCGCCTTCAACCTGAACACCGGCAAGACGAAGTGGAAGGCGAAGGCCCCGGCCGAGCAGACCATGAAGCCGCTGGGAATGGAGGGCGGCAACCTGATCCTCTACGTGGACGCCGGGTACAACAAGGGCGGCGGGATCGCCACCCTGGCACCCTCCGGCGGCAGCCCGAAGATGGTGCTCCAGCACCCGGCCTCGATGGCTCAGGTCGAGAGCTCGTTCTACGACGAGAAGGTGCTCTACGCGGGCGGCCGCTCGTTCATCGCCAGCGGCCGGGTCAGCGCGACCAACGACGAGGAAGAGCTGGAGACGAAGACCATGATGGCCTTCGGCAAGTAACCGCTCCCCACGGCACCCGCAGGAACACCACCGGTCGCGGGCGGCGGCAGACCCGCCCGCGACCGGCTCCGGACCCACCGCCCGACTCCCCTTCTCCAGAGGTACGCAACGCCATGACGCAGCCGCCCCAGCCGCCGCCCAACGACCCGTCCCAGGGCGGGTTCGGCGCGCCGCAGGACCCCCCACCCGGTGGTTTCGGCGCCCCGCAGGACCCGCCGCCCGGTGGTTTCGGCGCCCCGACGCCGCCGCCCGCCGACCCGTTCGGCAAGCAGCCGGCCACCCCGCCGCCCCCGGCCCAGGGCGGCGGCTACGGCACCCCGCCGCCCCCGGCCCAGGGCGGCTACGGCACCCCGCCTCCCGCGGGCCCGCCCCAGCAGCAGCCCGGTTACGGCTACCCGCAGGGCCCGCCGCAGCAGCAGCCCGGTTACGGCTACCCGCAGGGGCAGCCGACGCAGCCGTCCGGTTACGGGTTCCCGCCCGGCCAGGCTCCGCAGCAGGGGTACGGATTCCCGCCCGGCCAGCCGACGCAGCAGCAGGGCTACGGCTACCCGACGGCCCCGATGCAGCAGCCGCAGCAGCCCGGCGGCAACGGACCGAAGAAGTTCTCCACCCAGTCCCAGATCATCGTCGCCGCGGTGGTCGCCGTGGCGCTGATCATCGGCGGCGGTGTCTGGTTCGCTTCGAGCGGCGGCGACGACGAGGGCAAGAAGAAGGACGAGGCGTCCACCTCCGCCGGCACCACCGGCGAGAACAAGGGCGGTTCGGGCAGCACCCTCGGCGGCGGGGGCAAGGAGAAGGCCCCGGCCAACACCAAGGCCCAGGTCGGCTTCCAGCTTCCGCAGCCCAAGGTCACCGATGTCACCACGGTCGCCGGTTCCTGGCTGACCGACAAGGCGTACGTGAAGACGGGCGTCAACGAGGTCGTCGGCTACGACCTGGCCAAGGGCACCAAGCTCTGGTCGATCCCGCTGGACGGCCAGCTGTGCGCCGCATCCCCGCACATGAGCAAGGACTTCAAGACGGCCGTCGCCTTCGAGGAGGGCAAGCGGACCGCGTCGAACAAGTACCCCACCTGCAACCAGGTGGGCGCCCTCGACCTGAACACCGGCAAGCTCATGTGGAACAAGTCGGTGACCGCGTCCACCGGCGGTGACCGCCCGGTCCGGTTCGACGAGATCACCCTCAGCGGCACCACGGTCGCCGCCGGCGGCACCGAGGGCGGTGCGGCCTTCGACCTGAACACCGGCGCCGAGCGCTGGAAGCCGAAGGTCTCCACGGACGGCTGCTACGACAAGGGGTACGGCGGCGGCGAGGCGCTGGCCGTGGTCCGCAAGTGCGGGACGTACGACGACCCGCAGCTGGTCATCCAGGCCCTGAACCCGACGACGGGCGCCCCGCTCTCGTCGTACAAGATGCCGCCCGGCGTCGAGTACGCCAGCATCGTCTCCACCAAGCCGCTGGTCGTCGCCGCCGACGTCGGCGACACCGCGGGCGACGGCAGCGGCATCTCGGACTT
The DNA here is from genome assembly GCF_043202315.1 of Streptomyces sp. NPDC048211. Lineage (NCBI taxonomy): Bacteria > Bacillati > Actinomycetota > Actinomycetes > Kitasatosporales > Streptomycetaceae > Streptomyces > Streptomyces sp. NPDC048211. The sequence goes on along the minus strand of NZ_JBIDAD010000008.1, from coordinate 178,468 downwards.
CTTCTCGATCGACGCCTCCAGCGGCAAGCTGCTCACCAGGATCGCCGCGGACGGCGAGAAGTACGCGGCGAGCTGCCGCTCCACCAAGGTCGAGAGCTGCCAGCACCTCGCCGTCGGCAACAACCGCATCTACGTGCCCACCGAGGAGCACGAGGGGACCGGCGAGTACGGCAACACCAACGAGATCGTCTCGTTCGACCTGACCACCGGCAAGCCGACCAGTGACCGGGCCGACGCGGGCGAGCGCTACACGATGTTCCCGGTCCGCATGGACGGCGGCAACATCATCGCGTACAAGGAGCCCCCGTACGACAAGGGCGGCCAGATCGTCTCCATCGACGGCGGCACCTTCAAGCAGACCCTGCTGATGGACAACCCGGGCGACGAGTCCGTCCGGGACGCGGAGACCAGCTTCTCCTCCGACTACGCCGAGTATCTCTACGGCAGCGGCAGGCTGTACATCTCGGAGACGATGGTCAGCAAGCCGCGGGAGAGCTCGCTGGACGACAAGGAGTACCTGGTCGTCTCGTTCAGCACGAGCTGACCGCCCGGCGCACAGGTGGGGGTGGAGCCGGGCCGGCTCCACCCCCACACGCATGTCCGCACCCGGAACGATTCAGGCCACTCATGGTCGCCATGCGGGTGACAACCGCCGGAATCCAGCCATGATGAGTCATCAACTCGTCGTGAAAGCACCCGAAGCGGGCTATCTCGATCCTTCTGCCGGCTAAGACGCCCGCCGCCTCGAACAAGCGTGTAACTTGCCGGGTCTGGAGAGGGCCGGGGGGCCTGCCGGTACGAGGGGGGGTTGCTCGATGGGCGTGCGGCTCATGGTGATCGATGACCACCGACTGGTGGCCGAGGCGCTCGCCTCGGCGCTGAAACTGCGGGGGCACCGGGTGCTGGCCGCCGCCGCTCCCACCTCGGGGGCGGCGGAACTGGTCGTCAGCAGGGCGCCGGAGATCTGCCTGTTCGGCACGGCGGCACCCGCCGAACCGGGCACCTTCGACCCGGTCGTCAGGATCAGGCGCGAGCGCCCGCAGACCGCCGTGGTGGTCCTGGGCCCGGTGCCCAGTCCGCGCGGTATCGCGGCCGCCTTCGCGGCAGGCGCGGCGGGGTACGTCCGGCACGACGAACGCATCGAGGGCGTCGAGCGGGCGATCGCCAAGGCGCGGGCGGGCGAGGCGGCGATCGCGCCGCAGCTGCTCCAGGGCGCCTTCGCCGAACTGCTCAACCCGGCGGCGCAGCCGGACGACGAGGGCCGGCGGCTGCTGCAGATGCTCACTCCGCGCGAGGTCGAGGTCCTGGTCCGGGTCGCCGAGGGCGAGGACACCCGGCTGATCGCGGTCGGGATGCGGATCGCGCCGAGCACCGCCCGTACGCATGTGCAGCGCGTGCTGATGAAGCTGGGTGTCGGCTCCCGGCTGGAGGCGGCGGCGCTCGCCGCCCGTACCGGCCTGCTGGACCGGGCCGCGCTGGGGACGCCGCAGGGGCCGGACACCGTCGGCTGACGGTGTCCGGCCCCTGCGGTGTGAGGGTGCGTCAGTTGCCGGGCGCGTCCGTGGTGTCGGGCGCGACCGCCGGCGGCTGGGCCGGGCGCAGCTTCAGCCAGACCAGGAAGAACAGCCCGAGGGCCAGCATGGCGAGACCGGTCCACAGGTTGATGTGGACGCCCTCGGCCTTCTTCAGGTCGGCGTCGGACGGGTTGATCCCGGCGATGGTGACGATGACTCCGTAGACCACGAAGAGACCGCCGATGATCGTCCGGATGTCGAACAGCCGGGCCGCCGTGGCGGACTTCCGCTCCAGCTCGGAGACTTCCTTGTGCAGGTCGGACATGGTGGGTGACTCCGATCAGAACGAGTAGGGGACGTAGCACAGGGCGGCGAGCACGATCGCGCCCCAGCCCAGCAGCGCGGGCCTGCGGTACCAGGCGTCGTCGCCCTCCTCGGGCAGCTCGTCGGCGTCCGGGGACTCGGTTCCGTACACCAGGCCGGCCAGTTCGGCCTCGGGCTTGGGAGCCGTGAACAGCGTGACCGCGACCATGACGACCGCACCGGCGACGAAACCGACGATCGCGGAGACGAAGTTGGCGCCCTGGTCGGTCGGGATGTCGATGACACCCTGCTTGTAGATCACGAAGTAGTTGACCATCGCGGCGGTGGTGCCCGCCAGCAGGCCCCAGACGCCCGACTTCATCGAGGCGCGCTTCCAGAACATGCCGATGATGAAGACCACGAACAGCGGGACGTTGAAGAAGGAGAACAGCGTCTGGAGGTAGCTCATGATGTTGGAGAAGCTGGAGGCGATGAACGCCGTGCCGATGGAGGCCAGCACCCCGAGCACCGTGATCTTGCGGCCGAAGCCCAGGTAGTACGCGTCCGGCTGGTCCTTCTTCACGTACCGCGCCCAGATGTCCGTGGTGAACACCGTGTTGAACGAGGAGACGTTGGCGGCCATGCCGGCCATGAAGGCGGCGAGCAGACCGGTCACCGCGATGCCGAGTACACCGTTGGGCAGCAGCTCCCGCATCAGGAGCGGGATGGCGTCGTTGTAGGTCGTGTCCGAGCCGGCGGTGCCGATGTTGGGCACGACCACGGCGGCGACCAGGCCGGGGATCATCACGAGGAAGACGATGAAGATCTTCGGGAACGCGGCGATCAGCGGGGTGCGCTGGGCGGCCGAGAGGTTCTTCGCGGACAGGGCGCGCTGGACCTCGGCGAAGTTCGTCGTCCAGTAGCCGAACGAGAGCACGAAGCCCAGGCCGAGGATGATCGTCAGCCAGTTGGCGCCGAGGGGGTTGGCGTCACCGATGCCGGTGCCGCCCCAGGCGGTCATGAAGTTCGCGCCGTGACTCGATTCCAGCGAGTCGCTCAGGCCGTCCCAGCCGCCGACACGCTTGAGGCCCAGCACGGTCAGCGGGATCAGGGCCGCGAGGATGACGAAGAACTGCAGCACCTCGTTGTAGATCGCGGAGGAGAGGCCGCCGATGGTGATGTAGATGAGGACGAAGAGGCCCGCGACCACGATCGCGACCCACTGCGGCCAGCCGAGGAGCGCCTCCACGACGATCGACAGGGCGTACAGGTTGACGCCCGCGATCAGTACCGCCGAGAACGCGAAGAGTATGGAACTGAGCAGATGCGCCGACTTGTCGAAGCGGTGCAGCAGGAACTCCGGTACGGAGCGCACCTTCGAGCGGTAGTAGAAGGGCATCATCACGAGGCCCAGGAAGACCATCGCCGGGATGGCGCCGATCCAGTACCAGTGGACGACCGCGACGCCGTACTGCGCGCCGGTCGCGGCCATGCCGAGGATCTCCGTGGCGCCGAGATTCGCCGCGACGAAGGCCAGACCGGTCACCCATGCGGGCAGTGACCGTCCGGACAGGAAGAAGTCGAGGCTCGTCTTCACGCTCGCCCGGGCGGCGAAGCCGATGCCGAGGACGACGGCGAAGTAGATCGCCAGGATCGTGTAGTCGAGCCCGTTCGTGGGGAGCCGGAGCCCTGCAGCCAGATATTGCATGTGGGGGTATCTCGCTTCGTTGCGCGAACTGAACCCGAAGGAAACTACGCTCTTGTGTTCAAAAAATGAACACTTCCCATGAGGTTCTTTGTTGGATTGTGATCGTATTGCCGAAAACAGGGGCCTTAACCGCGATGCCGCCCCGGAGATCCCTCTCACGCCGCGCGCGTGGACTCATTGACGAGTCTGTTGATTTGTGGTTCATTGTGTGCGGTTCTGTTTGGGAGGAGTCTGGTGAAGAAGACGGTTACGACGCTCGCCGACGGCCGGGAGCTGATCTACTACGACAGCCGTGACGACGTCGTCCGCGACGCCGTGGACCGGCGTCCGCTCGACCCCGTCTCGACCTCGTCCGAGGTCCGCCGCGACCCGCTGCTCGGCGACAGCGTCGCCATCGCCTCGCACCGCCAGGGCCGCATCTACCACCCCCCGGCCGACGAGTGCCCGCTCTGCCCCTCTCGGGAGGGCCGGCGGAGCGAGATCCCGGAGCCGGACTACGACGTCGCCGTCTTCGAGAACCGCTTCCCCTCGCTCGCCGGCGACTCCGGCCGCTGCGAGGTCGTCTGCTTCACCTCCGACCACGACGCGTCCTTCGCCGACCTCACCGAGGAGCAGGCCGCACTCGTCCTGGAGGCGTGGACCGACCGCACCGCGGAGCTCGCCGAGCTCCCGCAGGTCACTCAGGTGTTCTGCTTCGAGAACCGGGGCGCCGAGATCGGCGTCACGCTCGGCCACCCGCACGGCCAGATCTACGGCTACCCCTTCGTCACCCCGCGCACCCAGCTGATGCTCCGCTCCGCGGCCGCCCACCACGCGGAGACCGGCGGCAACCTCTTCGACGACGTGCTGGCCCGCGAGGAGGCGGACGGCTCCCGGATCGTCCTCGCCGCCGAGCACTGGGTGGCCTTCGTCCCGTACGCGGCGCACTGGCCGTACGAGGTCCATCTCTACCCCCGCCACCGCGTTCCCGACCTGCGGGAGCTCGACGAGGCCGCACGCACGGAATTCCCACAGGTCTATCTGGAACTCTTGAGGCGATTCGACCGGATCTTCGGCCCCGGCGAGCCGCCGACCCCGTACATCTCCGCCTGGCACCAGGCGCCGTTCGGAGTCGGGGGACGGGATGACTTCGCGCTCCATCTGGAGCTTTTCACCATCCGACGCACCTCCGGCAAGCTGAAGTTCCTCGCGGGTTCCGAATCCGGCATGAACGTGTTCATCAACGACGTGCCGCCGGAGACCGCGGCCCAGCGACTGCGAGAGGTAGCGAGCGAGTGAGCAAGTCCCCGAAGAAGTACCTGGTGACCGGCGGCGCGGGATACGTGGGCAGCGTGGTCGCCCAGCACCTGCTGGAGGCGGGGCACGCCGTCACCGTCCTCGACGACCTCTCCACCGGTTTCCGCGAGGGCGTCCCGGCCGGCGCAGAGTTCGTCGAGGGCCGCATCCAGGACGCCGCGAAGTACCTGGACTCCTCCTACGACGGGGTGCTGCACTTCGCCGCGTACTCCCAGGTCGGCGAGTCCGTGGCCGACCCGGAGAAGTACTGGGTCAACAACGTGGGCGGCTCCACCGCCCTGCTCGCCGCGATGCGCGACGCCGGGGTGCGCACCCTGGTCTTCTCCTCCACCGCCGCCACCTACGGCGAGCCGGTCTCCAGCCCCATCACCGAGGCCGCCCCCACCGCCCCGACCAGCCCGTACGGCGCCACCAAGCTCGCCGTCGACCACATGATCACCGGTGAGGCGGCCGCCCACGGGCTGGCCGCGGTCTCGCTGCGCTACTTCAACGTGGCGGGGGCGTACGGCAGCTGCGGCGAGCGGCACAGCCCCGAGTCCCACCTCATCCCGCTGGTCCTCCAGGTCGCGCTCGGGCAGCGCGCGTCGATCTCCGTCTACGGCGACGACTACCCCACCCCCGACGGCACCTGCGTCCGCGACTACATCCACGTCGCCGACCTCGCCGAGGCCCACCTGCTGGCCCTCGACGCCGCCACCGAGGGCGAGCACCTGATCTGCAACCTCGGTAACGGCAACGGCTTCTCGGTCCGCGAGGTCATCGAGACCGTCCGCGAGGTCACCGGCCACCCCGTCCCCGAGACCGCGGCCCCGCGCCGCGCCGGCGACCCGGCCGTCCTCGTCGCCTCCGCCGCCACCGCCAGGGAGCGCCTCGGCTGGCAGCCGTCCCGCGCCGACCTGGCCGGAATCGTCTCCGACGCCTGGACGTTCGCCCGCCGAGAGGAGCCCACCGCACCATGACCGACAACGCTGAGCCGACCACCTCCTTCACCGATCTCACCGCCTCGTTCACCGAGCTGTACGGGAGCGCGCCCGAGGGGGTCTGGGCCGCCCCCGGCCGGGTCAACCTGATCGGCGAGTACACCGACTTCAACGACGGCTTCGTGATGCCGCTCGCGCTGCCGCACACCGCACGGGCCGCCGTCGCCCGCCGCACCGACGGCGAGCTGCGGCTGCACTCCACGGATGTGCCGGGCGGCGTCGTCCAGCTCCGCGTCGACGCGCTGACCCCGAAGGACGGCCACGGCTGGGCCGCCTACCCCGCCGGGGTCGTCTGGGCCCTGCGTGAGGCCGGTCACGAGATCACCGGTGCCGACATCCAGCTGTCCTCCACCGTCCCCACCGGCGCCGGGCTCTCCTCGTCCGCCGCGCTCGAAGTGGTGACGGGCCTGGCCCTGAACGACCTCTTCGGTCTCGGACTCACCCTCGCCGAGCTCGCGGTCCTCGCCCAGCGCGCCGAGAACGCGTTCGTCGGCGTCCCCTGCGGCGTCATGGACCAGATGGCGTCGGCCTGCTGCACCGAGGGCCACGCGCTGCACCTGGACACCCGAGACCTCACCCAGCGCCAGGTCCCCTTCGACCTGGCCGCCCAGGGCCTGCGGCTCCTGGTCGTCGACACCCGCGTCAAGCACGCGCTGGGTGACGGCGCCTACGCGGAGCGGCGGGCCGGCTGCGAGGAGGGCGCCCGCCTCCTCGGCATCCGTACCCTGCGCGAGCTTCCGTACGGGGAGCTGGGCACCGCGCTCGACACCCTGGCCGCGGCCGGTGCGGACGAGTCCGTCGTGCGCTACGTACGCCATGTGGTCGGCGACAACCAGCGCGTCGAGCAGGTCATCGCGCTGCTCGACTCCGGCGAGGTGCGCGCGGCGGGTCCGGTTCTCACCGCCGGGCATGTCTCGCTCCGCGACGATCTGCGGGTCTCCTGCGTGGAGCTGGACCTGGTCGTCGAGACGGCGAACGCGGCCGGCGCGCTCGGCGCGCGGATGACCGGTGGCGGCTTCGGCGGCTCGGCGATCGTGCTCGTGGAGGAGTCGCAGGCGGACACGGTCGCCAAGTCCGTGCAGGAGGCGTTCGCCGCCGCGGGCTACGCGGCCCCGGGCGTCTTCCCCGCGGTGCCTTCGGCGGGGGCCCGCCGGCTCGCCTGAGCCGGGCGCGAGCCGTTCGTCAGAGTTCCTTGGTGAGCGTGAACTCGGTGACTCCGGGCGGGTAGTTCTCGACCCGCCCGCTCACCTCGTAACCCCGCTTCCGGTAGAAGTCCGGGGCCTGGAAGTCCCAGGTCTCCACCCGGGAGCGGGCGCAGGACCGGTCCGTCCGGGCCACCCGTTCCGCCTCGGCGAGCAGTCGCGAGCCGAGGCCGGAACCGCGGTGGCGGACGTCGACCCACAGCAGATCCACATGGAGCCAGTACGCCCAGGTGCGGCCGGTCAGCCCCGCGGCGACCCGCCCCTCGGCGTCCAGCGCCCACACCTCCAGCGGGACTTCGAGTGCGGCGGGCGTATCGCGCAGGGCGCGGATCCGCGGTGAGCGGGCCGTGTTGTCGTCACGCAGCCGCCTGTTCAGCAGCTGACGTCGTTCTTTGTCCACTTCTGTCTCAAGACGGAACATGAACCACAGCCTAGGACCGGACCGGCCGCCAGTTCTGTGAATCGGCTTCCGCTCCCGGCCGCCGCCCGTACCCTGATGCACAGCACCGGCGGGGGCCGGTGCTGATTCAGGGGTACGAGACAGCCGGGTGCGACGCCCGGGCGGAGGGGCAGTCGACACACGGCGGCGGCCGTGGACTGCGGTTCAACTCCCCGCTCCGGGCGTCGCACCCGTGCCGGTCCCTCCCTGCCGGGGGTCGCGCGTTCCGGGCGCCCCAGAAACACACACAGCGTGGGGGTGCCTGTGGCCCGTATCCGGGTTCTCGTCGTCGACGACCACCGCATTTTCGCCGAGTCACTCGCCGCGGCGCTCGCCGCCGAGCCGGACGTGGACGTGGCCGCGGCGGGCAGTGGTCCGGCCGCCCTGCGGTGTCTGGAACGCGCGGCGGCCGAGGGGCGCGGTTACGACGTGATACTGGTCGACGCCGAGCTGGGCATCGTGCGCCCGCCCGGCCGGCCGGCCGCCGGCCCGGTGCCGGTGCCCGCTCCCAGGGCCGGCGAGAACGCCCTGGTCGACGGCATCTCCCTGGTGGCCGGCATCCGTGCGCTGCGGCCGTCGGTGCGCACGGTGGTGCTCGCCGAGAAGGACGACCCGCGCCGGGCCGCGCTCGCGCTCCAGTCGGGTGCCTGTGGCTGGGTCGCCAAGGACAGCTCGCTGCAACGGCTGCTCGCGGTGATCCGCGGCGTGCTGCGCGAGGAGACGCATCTGCCGCCCGCGCTGCTCACGGGCGTACTGCGGGAGCTGATGGCGGACCGCAAGCACCGCACCGAGAGCGAACAGCTCGTCGAGTCCCTGACCCCGCGCGAGCGCGAGGTGCTGCGCTGCATGGTGGCGGGTCTCGGCCGCAAGGCGGTGGCGGAGCGGCTCTTCCTCTCCCCGCACACGGTGCGTACGCACATGCAGAACGTGCTGGGGAAGCTGGGCGTGCACTCGACGCTGGCGGCCGTCGCGCTGGCGAGACGGGCGGGTGTCGGCCCGGCCGACCTGGGATCGCCCGCGCTGGTACCGGAGGCGGCGGACCGGGTCCTAGCCGGGGATGTTGTCGAACGGGGCAGTCAACCGGCGTAGCAGACCCGCCAGTTCGCCCCGCTGCTGGCGGGAGAGCTCGCCCAGGATGGCGCGTTCCTGGGCGAGCAGGCCCGCCAGGGACTGATCGGCCTTGTCGCGGCCCTCGGCGGTCAGCCGGACCAGCACGCCGCGGCGGTCGCTGGGGTCGGGGAGCCGCTCGACGAGATTCTTCTTGGTCAGCCGGTCGATGCGGTTGGTCATCGTGCCCGAGGTGACCAGGGTCTGGGTGAGGAGCTGGCCGGGGGAGAGCTGGTACGGGGCGCCGGCGCGGCGCAGCGACGTGAGGACGTCGAACTCCCACGGTTCCAGGTGGTGCTCGGCGAAGGCGATTCTGCGGGCCCGGTCGAGGTGGCGGGCCAGGCGGGAGACGCGGCTGAGGACCTCGAGTGGTTCCACGTCGAGGTCGGGGCGCTCGCGGCGCCATGCAGCGACCAGTCGGTCGACCTCGTCCTCCATGTGGATCAGTGTAGAGGGTCTGTCGACATGAAGTCTCTTGAATTCGAGTCTCTTGACATCAAGATACCTGTCGGCCGATCCTGATCCCATGACCGCACCCACCTGGGACCCGCAGCAGTACCTGCGCCACGCGGACCATCGCACCCGCCCCTTCCACGACCTGCTGGCCCGCGTCCCCGAACCGCCGGCCGCCGCCCCCCGCATCGCCGACCTCGGCTGCGGCGCGGGCAACGTCACCGCTTTGCTCGCCGCACGCTGGCCGGCGGCCCGTATCACCGGCTACGACAACTCCCCGCAGATGCTGGAACGGGCCCGCGCCCACGCCACCGCCCTGCTGGACTTCGCCGAAGCCGACGCCGCGACCTGGATCCCCGCCGAGCCGCACGACCTGATCATCTCCAACGCCCTGCTCCAATGGGTCCCCGGCCACGCCGACCGCTTCCCCGGATGGCTGGACGGCCTCACCCCCGGTGGCACCCTCGCCCTCCAGGTCCCGGGCAACTTCGACCAGCCCTCGCACGTCCTGATGCGCGAACTCGCCGAGTCCCCGCGCTGGCGCGGCCGCCTCGGCGGCCGTCTGCGCCACGCGGACGCGGTCCTCGCCCCCGCCGGCTACCTGGACCGCCTCACGGGCCCCCACCGCACGGCCGACGTCTGGGAGACCACCTACCTCCACCTCCTGCACGGTGAGGACCCCGTCCTCGACTGGGTGAAGGGCACCGGGCTGCGCCCGGTCCTCACCGCCCTCGCCGACGACGAGGAGGCCCGGGACGCCTTCCTCGCCGAATACCGCGACCTGCTGCGCGCCGCGTACCCCGCGGGCCCGCACGGCACGGTCTTCCCGTTCCGACGCGTCTTCGCCGTAGCCCACCGGGAGAAGTGATGATCGCCGCCGTCGACCACGTCCAGCTGGCCGCCCCCGCGGGCTCGGAGGAGGCCCTGCGCGCGTACTACGTACGGATCCTCGGCATGACGGAGATCCCCAAGCCGCCGGTCCTGGCCGCCCGCGGCGGCTGCTGGTTCCAGGCCGGGCCGGTCCAGCTCCACCTGGGCGTCGAGGCGGAGTTCCGCCCGGCCCGCAAGGCCCACCCGGGCCTGCGGGTGCAGGACATCGAGGCGTACGCGGCCCGGCTGGCGGAGCGCGGCGCCGAGGTGCGGTGGGACGGGGACCTGCCGGGCCACCGCCGCTTCTTCAGCCACGACCCGGTGGGCAACCGGCTGGAGTTCCTGGAACCGGACGGGGCCCCGGCACCGGAGCACCGGTGACGGGACCCCGTCGCGTACGTATGCCGCCGACGCTCAGTTCTTGCGGTGCCCGATCAGCCGCGGCTTCGACTCCAGGTTCTCCAGACCGTGCCAGGCCAGATTCACCAGATGGGCGGCGACCTCCGCCTTCTTGGGCTTGCGCGCGTTCACCCACCACTGACCCGTCAGTGCCACCATCCCGACCAGCGCCTGCGCGTACAGCGGGGCCAGCTTCGGATCGAAGCCCCGGGCCTTGAACTCCAGCCCCAGGATGTCCTCCACCTGTGTGGCGATATCACTGATGAGCGAGGCGAACGTGCCCGTCGACTGGGCCACCGGCGAGTCGCGGACCAGGATGCGGAAACCGTCGGTGTACGTCTCGATGTAGTCCAGCAGCGCGAACGCCGCCTGCTCCAGGAGCTCACGCGGATGACCGGCGGTCAGCGCGGTGTTCACCATCTCCAGGAGCTGACGCATCTCCCGGTCCACCACGACGGCGTACAGCCCCTCCTTGCCGCCGAAGTGCTCGTACACCACCGGCTTGGAAACCCCGGCACGCGCCGCGATCTCCTCCACCGAGGTGCCTTCGAAGCCCTTGTCGGCGAAGAGGGTGCGACCGATGTCGAGCAACTGCTCGCGGCGTTCCTTCCCGGTCATCCGCACCCGGCGGGCTCGCCGGGCCGAGGGTGCACGGGTGTTCTCGCTGCTTGCGCTTGAGTCGGTCGCCACGTCGTCAATCATGCCGCGTCGGCCCGCGCGGGGTGGCGCCGGGACTCGATACGGGCGGAGTCGGGCCAGCGCACATCGGTCGCCCAGCCCAGCTTCTCGAACCAGCGGATCAGCCGCGCGCTCGAATCGATCTGACCGCGCATCACGCCGTGCCGCGCACTCGTCGGGTCCGCGTGGTGCAGGTTGTGCCAGGACTCACCGCACGACAGGATCGCCAGCCACCACACGTTGCCGGACTTGTCGCGGGACTTGAAGGGGCGCTTGCCCACCGCGTGGCAGATCGAGTTGATCGACCACGTCACGTGGTGCAGCAGTGCCACCCGGACCAGCGAGCCCCAGAAGAACGCGGTCGCCGCACCCCACCACGACATTGTGACCAGGCCCCCCACCAGCGGCGGAATGGCCAGCGAGACGATCGTGAAGGTGAGGAAGTGACGGGAGATCCCGCGGATCGCCGGGTCCCTGATCAGATCGGGGGCGTACTTCTGCTGAGGCGTCCGCTCCTCGTCGAACATCCAGGCGATGTGCGCCCACCAGAGGCCCTTCAGCAGGGCCGGCAGCGTCTCGCCGAAACGCCACGGCGAGTGCGGGTCGCCCTCCGCGTCGGAGAAGCGGTGGTGCTTGCGGTGGTCGGCCACCCAGCGGACCACCGGGCCCTCCACCGCCAGCGAACCGGCCACGGCCAGGGCGATGCGGAGCGGACGCTTCGCCTTGAACGAACCATGCGTGAAGTAACGGTGGAAACCGATCGTGATGCCATGGCAGCCGATGAAGTACATCGCCACCAGCAGGCCCAGGTCGAGCCAGCTCACACCGCGGCCCCAGGCCAGCGGCACCGCCGCTACCAGAGCCACGAACGGCACGACGATGAACAGCAGGAGCGCGATCTGCTCGATCGACCGCTTGTTGTCCCCGCCGAGCGTGGCGAGGGGAAGATCCTGGACGTCAGCCGTCTGAGCGGCCTCGATCACTTCGGGGCTGGTCTTCATGGGGAGTCCCCTGGGGGGTGAGAATGCGGCGGAAAGGCAGGGCCTCCGCACGGGAGACCCTCGGGCTACGCACCCGTAACCTACGGCGTCGTAAGTATGGCAGCGAGGAGGCCCGCCACACGAGAGGGCGAGGAGACGGCACGTACTGGTGCTATACGGGGTAGGGGACATGACGCGTACCCCGCACGTACCCGTCATGAACAGGCGGGCACCTCTCGGGCCGCGAACAGCACCGACAGCACGGACACCTATCCTGGAGAGGTCGGACAGCGCGGTCCGCACCCTGCCACCCGGGGGGTTGCGTCAGCACCGCTGCCAGCCGTGGGCCCCGGATCCCGTGCTCAACCACTGCAAGGAGCCGCACACTGTGAGCAGTGCCGACCAGACCCCTGCCGCCAGCCCCGAGCTGCGCGCCGACATCCGCCGCCTCGGCGACCTGCTGGGCGAGGCCCTCGTACGCCAGGAGGGCCCGGAGCTCCTCGACCTCGTCGAGCGCGTCCGCGCCCTGACCCGTACCGACGGCGAGGCCGCGGCCGAGCTCCTCGGCGACACGGACCTGGAGACCGCCGCACAGCTCGTGCGGGCCTTCTCCACCTACTTCCACCTCGCGAACGTCACCGAGCAGGTCCACCGCGCCCACGAGATGCGCGACCGGCGCGCCGCCGAGGGCGGGCTCCTCGCCCGGACCGCCGACCGGCTCAAGGACGCGGACCCCGAGCACCTGCGCGAGACCGTCAAGAACCTCAACGTACGGCCCGTCTTCACCGCGCACCCCACCGAGGCCGCGCGGCGCTCCGTACTGAACAAGCTCCGCCGCATCGCCGCACTCCTGGAGACCCCGGTCATCGAGGCCGACCGGCGCCGCCAGGACATCCGGCTCGCCGAGAACATCGACCTCATCTGGCAGACCGACGAGCTGCGCGTGGTCCGCCCGGAGCCGGCCGACGAGGCCCGCAACGCCATCTACTACCTCGACGAGCTCCACGCCAACGCCGTGGGCGACGTCCTGGAGGACCTGGCCGCCGAGCTGGACCGTGTCGGCGTCGAACTGCCCGCCGGTACCCGCCCGCTCACCTTCGGCACCTGGATCGGCGGCGACCGCGACGGCAACCCCAACGTGACGCCCGCCGTCACCTGGGAGGTGCTGATCCTCCAGCACGAGCACGGCATCACCGACGCCCTCGAACTGGTCGACCAGCTGCGCGGACTGCTCTCCAACTCCATCCGCTACACCGGAGCCACCGACGAGCTCCTCGCCTCCCTCCAGGCCGACCTGGAAGCGCTCCCCGAGATCAGCCCCCGCTACAAGCGGCTGAACGCCGAGGAGCCCTACCGGCTCAAGGCCACCTGCATCCGGCAGAAGCTCGTCAACACCCGCGAGCGCCTCGCCTCCGGCACCCCGCACCGCCCCGGCTGCGACTACCTGGGCACCGCCGGACTCATCGCCGACCTGGCCCTCATCCAGACCTCGCTGCGCGAGCACAAGGGCGGCATCGTCGCCGACGGCCGGATGGACCGCACCATCCGCACGCTGAACGCCTTCGGCCTCCAGCTCGCCACCATGGACGTACGCGAACACGCCGACGCCCACCACCACGCCCTGGGCCAGCTCTTCGACCGCCTCGGCGAGGAGTCCTGGCGCTACGCCGACATGCCGCGCGACTACCGGCAGAAGCTCCTCGCCAAGGAGCTCCGCTCCCGTCGCCCGCTCGCCCCGACCCCGGCCCCGCTGGACGCCGCGGGCGAGAAGACCCTCGGCGTCTTCCACACCATCAGCCAGGCCTTCGAGCGCTTCGGCCCCGAAGTCATCGAGTCCTACATCATCTCGATGTGCCAGGGCGCCGACGACGTCTTCGCCGCCGCCGTCCTCGCCCGCGAGGCGGGCCTCCTGGACCTGCACGGCGGCTGGGCCAAGATCGGCATCGTGCCGCTCCTGGAGACCACCGACGAGCTCAAGGCCGCCGACGTCATCCTCGACGAGATGCTCGCCGACCCCTCGTACCGCCGGCTCGTCTCGCTCCGCGGCGACGTCCAGGAGGTCATGCTCGGGTACTCCGACTCCTCCAAGTTCGGCGGCATCACCACCTCCCAGTGGGAGATCCACCGCGCCCAGCGCCGGCTGCGCGACGTCGCCCACCGCTACGGCGTGCGCCTGCGCCTCTTCCACGGCCGCGGCGGCACCGTCGGCCGCGGCGGCGGCCCCTCGCACGACGCGATCCTCGCGCAGCCGTGGGGCACGCTGGAGGGCGAGATCAAGGTGACCGAGCAGGGCGAGGTCATCTCCGACAAGTACCTCATCCCCGCGCTCGCCCGCGAGAACCTGGAGCTGACCGTCGCGGCCACCCTCCAGGCCTCCGCGCTGCACACCGCGCCCCGCCAGTCCGACGAGGCCCTGGCCCGCTGGGACGCGGCCATGGACACCGTCTCCGACGCCGCCCACGCCGCGTACCGCAAGCTGGTCGAGGACCCCGACCTGCCGACGTACTTCCTCGCCTCCACCCCGGTGGACCAGCTCGCCGACCTGCACCTGGGCTCCAGGCCCTCCCGCCGGCCCGGCTCCGGCGTCTCGCTCGACGGCCTGCGCGCCATCCCGTGGGTCTTCGGCTGGACCCAGTCACGGCAGATCGTGCCCGGCTGGTACGGCGTCGGCTCCGGCCTCAAGGCGCTGCGCGAGGCCGGTCTGGACACCGTCCTGGAAGAGATGCACGAACAGTGGCACTTCTTCCAGAACTTCATCTCCAACGTGGAGATGACCCTCGCCAAGACCGACCTGCGCATCGCCCGGCACTACGTCGACACGCTCGTCCCCGACGAGCTCAAGCACGTCTTCGACGACATCGAGGCCGAGCACGCGCTGACCGTGCAGGAAGTCCTCAAGGTCACCGGCAACACCGAACTGCTCGGCACCAGCCCGGTGCTCCAGCAGACCTTCGCCATCCGCGACGCCTACCTGGACCCGATCTCCTACCTCCAGGTGTCCCTGCTGGCCCGTCAGCGCCAGTCGGCCGAACGCGGCGAGGAAGCCGACCCGCTGCTCGCCCGCGCCCTGCTGCTCACCGTCAACGGTGTCGCCGCCGGACTGCGCAACACCGGCTGATCAGCAGGACCGGCTGACCGGCACCGGCTGATCGAGACCGGCTGACCGACACGGTCGCGGGCGGGGTCCCCTCACAGGGCGATGAACGTCGCCACGAGCAGGGCCCCGCCCGCGATCCCGGCACCCCAGCCGATCCGGGGCAGCCGCAGACCGCCGCCGATCACGAGGCCGGCCAGGACCAGCGCCCCGCCCAGCGGCATCCACGCATGCAGGAAACCCGGTGTCCCGGTGCGTACGACCTCGAAGGTGCCGGGCTTCACGACCACGGGGAAACGGTCCCCCTTCTGCGCCGCGACGGACTTCTCGACCGACACCCGGGAGCGCGCGGCCCCGTCGTCGGTCGGTGTGTAGGGACCCGTGCAGACCTCGCTGCCGCACCCCGTGACCGTCATCGTCCCGTGTTCACGGCCCTTGGCCAGCACGATGTGATGGGCCGAGTCCCACGAGGACAGCACGCCCGCGACGAGCAGCAGCAGGACGACGCAGCCGAGCGCCGCGCTGCGGCCGTACTGCAGGGCACGGCGGGAGGAGCTGCGCTTCATGGGGGCCGATCCTTGGCCAGGGCCCTGCGGTCGGTCAAGTTGTGGCCGAAAACAGCCCACTTACCTGTCGGTATGTCGGGATTCACGCCCGCCCGCGCGGCTCAGGAGTTGTAGGCGCTCTGCGCCCGCTCCAGCCCCTCGGCCAGCAGACACTCCACCGAGTCCGCCGCCCGGTCCACCAGGAAGGCGAGCTCCTTGCGCTCCGTGGAGGAGAAGTCCTTCAACACGAAATCCGCCACCTGCATCCGCCCCGGCGGACGCCCGATCCCGAACCGGATCCGGTGGTAGTCGGGCCCCATCGACTTCGTCATCGACTTCAGACCGTTGTGCCCGTTGTCGCCACCGCCCAGCTTCAGCCGCAGCGTGCCGTAGTCGATGTCCAGTTCGTCGTGGACGGCCACGACGTGGTCGAGCGGCACCTTGTAGAAGTCGCGCAGCGCCGAGACCGGGCCGCCCGACAGGTTCATGTACGACATCGGCTTGGCCACGACCACGCGGCGGCTCAGCGGACCGGGCGGGCCGATCCGCCCCTCCAGCACCTGCGCCTGCGCCTTGGGGGCCCGCTTGAACTTCCCGCCGATCCGCTCCGCGAGCAGGTCGGCGACCATGAAGCCCACGTTGTGGCGGTTCGCCGCGTACTCGGGACCGGGATTGCCCAGGCCCACGATCAGCCAGGGGTCATTGGCGTCGGACATGGCGCTGGGTCTCCTCGCGTACGGGCGGGTGGCGACAGGGAACAGGCAAACGGGGCGGCGGGCCCCCGGAAGGAGACCGCCACCCCGTCAGTCAAGCAGGTGGGGTGAGGCTCAGGCCTCGGCGGGAGCCTCCTCCGCGGGGGCCTCCTCGACCTGAGCGGTGACGACCTGGAGCACGACGGCGTCCTCGTCACCGGCCAGCACGGAGCCCTTGGGCAGCGGGACGTCCTTGGCGAGGATCGAGTCGCCGGCGTCCAGGCCCGCGATGGAGACCGTGACGGACTCGGGGATGTGCGTGGCCTCGGCCTCGACGAGCAGGGTGTTCTGCACGTACTCGAGCAGGTTGCCGCCCGGGGCCAGCTCGCCCTCGACGTGCACCGCGATCTCGACCTCGACCTTTTCGCCGCGCTTCACGGTCAGCAGGTCGACGTGCTCGATGTTGCCCTTGAGGGCGTTGCGCTGCACGGCCTTCGGGATGACCAGGGCGTCCTTGCCGTCGATCTCGAGACCGATGAGGACGTTGGCGGTACGGAGCGCGAGCTGCAGCTCGTGGGCCGGGAGCGTGATGTGGACCGCGTCGGCGCCGTGGCCGTAGACGACGGCGGGAACCAGGTTGGCGCGACGGGTACGGCGGGCGGCGCCCTTGCCGAACTCGGAACGGACCTCGGCGGCGAGCTTGATCTCGGCCATGACTGCACTCCTCGTAAGGTGACAAAACTACGGATGGTCACCCGGCCCACGACAGGCCTGCTACGAAGAGCGCGTCGATAACGGACCGCCGTACCTATGAGTACGGCCTCCCTCGCCGAGCAACTCGCTGAGTCTACCCGGCGGGGAGGCCGCACCCCAAAGTGGATCTTCTGTGACGCTCTTCGCCCCGGAGGGGAAGGGCCTACTGCTCCTCGAAGAGGCTCGTGACCGAACCGTCCTCGAACACCTCGCGCACCGCGCGCGCGATGGTCGGCGCGATCGAGAGCACCGTGATCTTGTCCAGCTCCAGCTCGCCCGGGGTCGGCAGCGTGTCCGTGAACACGAACTCGCTCACCTTCGAGTTCTTCAGCCGGTCGGCGGCCGGACCCGAGAGCACGCCGTGCGTCGCCGTCACTATGACGTCCTCGGCACCGTGCGCGAACAGGGCGTCCGCGGCGGCGCAGATCGTGCCACCGGTGTCGATCATGTCGTCGACCAGGACACAGACCCGGCCCTCGACGTTGCCCACGACCTCGTGGACGCTGACCTGGTTGGGCACGTCCTTGTCGCGGCGCTTGTGCACGATCGCCAGCGGGGCGTCCAGGCGGTCGCACCAGCGGTCGGCGACGCGGACGCGTCCGGCGTCCGGCGACACGATCGTCAGCTTCGAGCGGTCGACCTTGGCGCCGACGTAGTCGGCCAGGATCGGCAGCGCGAAGAGGTGGTCGACCGGGCCGTCGAAGAAGCCCTGGATCTGGTCGGTGTGCAGGTCGACGGTGAGGATGCGGTCCGCACCCGCCGTCTTCATCAGGTCCGCGATCAGACGGGCCGAGATCGGCTCGCGGCCGCGGTGCTTCTTGTCCTGACGGGCGTAGCCGTAGAACGGCACGATCACCGTGATGGAACGGGCCGACGCGCGCTTCAGCGCGTCCAGCATGATCAGCTGCTCCATGATCCACTTGTTGATCGGAGCCGTGTGGCTCTGGATCAGGAAGCAGTCGGCGCCGCGGGCGGACTCCTGGAAGCGGACGTAGATCTCACCGTTGGCGAAATCGAAGGCCTTCGTCGGCACGAGGCCCACACCCAGTTGGTGCGCGACCTCCTCGGCCAGCTCGGGGTGGGCGCGGCCGGAGAAGAACATCAGTTTCTTCTCGCCGGTCGTCTTGATCCCGGTCACAGCACAGTCTCCTCAGACGTGTATCTGGCGCTGCACGCAGATGTCCCGATGTGCAACGAGCCAGCCGAAATGGGGTGAGCATCTATCACGGTACGCCGTGCGCGGCGCACCTGTTTCCGGTCAGCTTTCGCTGTCGGTGTCCTCCGCCGCGGCCAGGGCCGCCTGCGCGGCCGCGCTGCCCGGACGCTTACGGGCCACCCAACCCTCGATATTCCTTTGCTGGCCACGGGCCACGGCCAGCGAACCGGCCGGCACGTCCTTCGTGATGACCGAGCCGGCCGCGGTGTAGACGCCGTCCCCGACCGTGACAGGCGCCACAAACATATTGTCCGAACCGGTACGGCAGTGGGAGCCGATCGTCGTGTGGTGTTTGTTCACGCCGTCGTAGTTCACGAAGACGCTCGCCGCACCGATGTTGGTGTGGTCGCCGATCGTCGCGTCGCCGACGTACGACAGGTGGGGGACCTTCGTCCCTTCTCCGATCGTGGCGTTCTTCATCTCCACGTACGTGCCGGCCTTGGCCTTCGCGCCCAGCTTCGTGCCCGGCCGCAGATAGGCGAACGGGCCGACCAGCGCGCCCGGACCGACCTCGGCGCCGTCGGCGACGGTGTTGTCCACCCGGGCGCCCGCGTGGACGACGGTGTCCGTCAGCCGGGAGTTCGGGCCGACCTCGGCATCCTCCGCGAGATGCGTCGCGCCCAGCAGCTGTGTACCCGGGTGCACGATCGCGTCCCGCTCGTAGGTGACCGTGACGTCGATCAGCGTCGACGCCGGGTCCACCACGGTCACGCCCGCCGTCATCGCCCGCTCCAGCAGCCGCTGGTTCAGCAGCCGGCGGGCCTCGGCGAGCTGCACGCGGTTGTTGATCCCGAGGATCTCCCGGTGGTCACCGGCGACCGAGGCGCCGACCCGGTGCCCGGCCTCGCGCAGGATCGACAGCACGTCGGTGAGGTACTCCTCGCCCTGGCTGTTGTCCGTGCGCACCTTGCCGAGCGCGTCCGTGAGGAGCCGCCCGTCGAACGCGAACACTCCGGAGTTGATCTCCCGGATCGCGCGCTGCGCGTCCGTGGCGTCCTTGTGCTCGACGATCTCGGTGACCGCGCCGGTCGCCGCGTCGCGCACGATCCGGCCGTAGCCGGTGGAGTCGGGGACCTCGGCGCTGAGCACGGTGACGGCGTTGGCGTCGGCGGTGTGGGTGGCGGCGAGCGCGGCGAGCGTCTCGCCGGACAGCAGCGGGGTGTCGCCGCAGACGACGATCACGGTGCCCTCGACGGTCCCGCCCAGCTCGTCGAGCGCGACGCGCACCGCGTTGCCGGTGCCCTTCTGCTCGGCCTGGTAGGCGGTGCGCACCTGGGTGTCCGCGGCGCCGAGATGGGCGGTGACCTGCTCGCTCGCGTGGCCGACGACCACGACGAGGTGCTGCGGGTCCAGCTCGCGAGAGGCGGCGACGACATGTCCGACGAGCGAGCGCCCGGAGATCTCGTGCAGGACCTTGGGGGTCTTCGACTTCATACGGGTGCCCTCACCCGCTGCGAGGACGACGACGGCTGCCGGGCGTACGGAGCTCACGGATAGGCCCTTCGGCTTCGGGTGTTGGACATCCGCAGGATACCGGGGGGCGCTGGGCCGGACATGGGTGCGGGCCCCGACCGGTGGGGTCGGGGCCCGTGGCCCTCAGCTCCCCCACCAGGACTTGAACCCGGACAAATAGCACCAAAAGCTACTGTGCTGCCAATTACACCATGGGGGAATAAAGCCGACGGAACCGGACATTGCGCCAGGCTGTCGGATTGGCACGGAACACTATGCCGTACCACCGGCCCTCAACGCGACGGTATAGGCACGACCTGCTGTGCAGGTCACCCGAAAATGAGGTGCGCCCGCCCGTACGCTGGATGCCATGACCGCAACGGGGGCAGACCGGGAAGCGGCGGGACCGACCACCCGCGGCTACTGGTGGTGGGAACGGCGACGGAGCGTCGCACTGGATGGGGGACTGGCGCTGGCTTCGGCGCTGGAGTGTGCGCTGGAAGGGGTGCAGTTCGCGGGCGACACCGGGCTGCCGGTGCCGCTGGGGGTGGTGTTCGGGCTGTTCGCCGGGGCCGTACTGCTGGTGCGCCGGAAGTGGCCGATCGCGGTGGTGCTCGTCTCGATCGCGACGACCCCGGCCGAGATGGGCTTCCTGATGGGCCTGGTCGGCCTGTACACGCTGGCCGCGTCCGACGTGCCGCGGCGGATCACCGCGGTGCTGATGAGCATGCAGCTGGTGGGGACGTTCATCGTCACGTACGTGCGGCTGCGGCAGGGCGTCGACGCCGACGCGGACTTCGGTCCGGGTGACTGGTACGTCCCGATGCTGTCCCTCTTCATGGCGGTGGGCCTGACCGCGCCGCCCGTGCTGTTCGGCCTCTACATAGGGGCGCGGCGCCGGCTGATGGAGAGCCTGCGGGAGCGCGCGGACTCGCTGGAGCGGGAGCTCTCGCTGCTCGCGGACCGGGCGGAGGAGCGGGCGGAGTGGGCGCGTACGGAGGAGCGGAACCGGATCGCCCGGGAGATGCACGACGTGGTCGCGCACCGGGTGAGCCTGATGGTGGTCCACGCGGCGGCCCTGCAGGCGGTGGCGCCGAAGGATCCGGCCAAGGCGGTGCGTAACGCGGCGCTGGTCGGCGACATGGGGCGGCAGGCCCTGACCGAGTTGCGCGAGATGCTCGGCGTGCTGCGCACGGGGGAGCCGATGGTGGCGCGTGTGACGAAGGTGCCGCTGGCTTCTGTGGGCCGGGCGGCGCCGGTGGCGACGGAGGACGGGCCGCGGCTGGACGAGGTGGAGACGCTCGTGGGGGAGTCGCGGGCGGCGGGGATGACGGTGGAGCTGTCGGTGGAGGGCGAGGCGCGCGGGTACGCGCCGGAGGTCGAGCAGACGGCCTACCGCGTGGTGCAGGAGGCCCTGACGAACGTGCACAAGCACGCGGCGGGTGCGAAGACGTGGGTGCGCCTGGCCCACCGGGCCTCCGAGGTCGCGATGCAGGTGGAGAACGGCCCGTCCGACGCGGCCACGGCGGACGCGGGGCTGCCCAGCGGGGGCAACGGGCTGCTCGGCATGCGGGAGCGGGTGCTGGGGCTCGGGGGCGTCTTCGTGTCCGGTCCGACGGACGCGGGTGGTTTCCGGGTGTCGGCGGTCCTGCCGGACGCCGACGCGGCGTGACGGTACGGGCGTCGGCGGGGCGCTGCCGTACGGGCGTCGGGGCGGCGCGTCGGCGCAGGGGCGCCGCGCCCTCAGCCCGAGATCAGGCGTTCCGGCTGGATGCCGGTGACGAGGGTGGCGAGGGCGCTGTCGATGTCGGGGCCGAGGTACCAGTCGCCGGTGTGGTCGATGCTGTAGACCCGCCCGTCCGTGTCGATGGCGAGGACGGCCGGGCCGTCCCCTTCTTCGCCCAGGGGCGCGACTTCGGTTTCCAGGGCGCGTCCGAGGTCTCCCAGGGTCCGGGCCAGGTGGAGTCCGCTCAGCGGGTCGATCCGCACGGCCGGCGGCGCGATCTGCCGTCCGGGTGCGGTGGCCGTGATGTGCAGTCCGCCGAACTCGGCCCACGCCTCCACCGCGGCCGGGAACACGGCGTGCTGGTGTCCGGCGGGTGAGGCGTGGGAGCGCAGGGCGTCCGCCCATTCCTCGGCCTGGCGGATGTCCCAGCGGCCGGGCTGCCAGCCGGCGGCGCGCAGGGCGGCGTCGACGGCGACGGGGAAGCGGGTGGAGCTGTGGTGGGCCGGGCCGGTTTGTGCGGGCACGTCGGTTCGGTCGCGCATGGGGGCGTGGTCAGCCCTTCTCGGCGGTGGTCGCCGTTCCGGTCGTGGTGAGGTCGACGGGACGTACGCCGAAGTGGGCGAGCATGACGGAGCAGGAGCGGCAGGGCGCCGCGTAGCTGCCGTGGAGGGGGTCGCCGTCCTCGCGGATGCGACGTGCGGTGAGCCGGGCGTGCTTGAGCGCGCGCCGGGCCTCGCCGTTGGTGAGGGGCTTGCGCTGGGCTCGCTTGGAGCGGCCGCTTTCGGCGGCGGTGAGGTGCCGGGAGAGCAGTATGGCCTCGGGGCAGCGGCCGGTGAAGCGCTCGCGTTGTCCGCTGGGGAGGGTGTCGAGGAAGTCCTGGACGAGGTGGTGGAGCACCGGCGGCTGGTCGCCCTTGCCCGCGGTGCAGGTGAGCGTTTCGCCGCGTACGGACAGTGCTGCGGCCACCGCGGGCAGGATGCCGTCGCGGCGGTGGGTCAGCCGGGGCGTGTGGCCCGGCTCGTCGCTGCTCCAGCTGAGTCGTGGGTCCCCGGTGGTGACGGTCTGTGCAGAGTGTGCGGTGTGCATGGTGCTGTGTCCCTCCCGTGCCCGCAGCGGCTGCTGCCGAATGTGCACGCCCCCGTGTATGCGGGTGACAGCCTGCCAAATGTGTCGGGTCCTGTGAAAGCTGGGTCGGTGAAACGTGTCTGCGTGTCGCGATTCAGTGGCCTGTTCGTCGCTCGTCCGTCACCCCGTTGTGACGGTTGGTGACGGAAGTGGCCCGGGGGCGGAGGGGCGGGGTCTGTTGCGGGCTCACCGCATAGGCTGTGCCTGGACCGCCCCCGTGGGCAGGTCGGTCCTCATCAGCCAGACGCAGCAGGGGGCAACCGCCATGACGACAGGTCGGCTCGGGCAGCAAGCCGCGCCACCGAACGCGGCCTACGCCGGGCAGCTCGTGCACTTCCCGGACCCGGTCCGGGCGTCCCGCCACCCCAGAGGTGTGCGCATGGACGGGAACGGCTGTCCGGACTTCGCGCCGTACGCGCGCGCCGCCGCGGAGATCGCCGAGCCCCCGCAGGGGTTCGGCGTGGACGAGCTGCGGCTCACGGACTACGTGTCGGCGAACGCGGCGCTGGCGGCCAGCGGGCACGAGCTGTGGGGCACGATTCCCGCGGTGGCCACTCCGCACGGCTGGACCTGGCACCACGTGCCGGGCGGCCGGCGGATGGAGCTGGTTCCCGTCGAGGTGAAGGCGCTGCTGCGGCATCACGGCGGCCTGGCGACGACCGCGGTGGACCAGAACAAGCGGGGTACGCGTCCGCTGCAGGAGACCCGGCCCGCGCACTTCCGGTTGCCGAAGGGCGCCGTGGCGGTGAGCGAGCAGCAGATCCAGGGGGTCGAGGAGGATCTCGGCTACCGGCTGCCCGGTGCGTACCGCTCGTTCCTCAAGGCGGCCGGCGGCTCGGCCCCGGTCGGCGCGGCGCTGGACGCGGAGCTCGGTCTGCTGGTCGACCAGCCGTTCTTCACGGTGCGTGAGGAAGCCGGTGTGAACGACCTGGTGTACGTGAACAAGTGCCTGCGGGACCATCTGACCAAGGACTATCTCGGGGTCGGTTTCGTCCAGGGCGGCATCCTCGCGGTCAAGGTCCGCGGGGACGGCGTCGGTTCGGTCTGGTTCTGCGCCTACGACGACGCGCGTGACCGGGACGGCTGGAGTGTGCAGGAGCGGGTGGACCGGCTGCTGCTGCCGTGCGGCGCCGACTTCGACGCGTTTCTCCAGCGGCTCGCGGGCAATCCGCCGGAGCTGGAGACGGTGGCGAACCTGATGGTGGACGGCGGCTTCGCGCGTGCTGTCCCGGTGGAGGGGTGAGCGCGATGGTGACCTTTGCGCAGGCGCAGGAGCGCGCGGACGAGTGGGTCAACGGTGACGTTCCGGCGTACCAGCACCGGGAGGTGCGCGTACGTGAGTTCGAGCTCGGATTCGTGGTGTGGGCCGAGGACCGCGCCGAGGGCCCGGTCTCGGACGGTGGCCGGCAGCGGTTGGTGATCGCCCGGGACAGCGGCGAGGCCACGTTGTGGCCGGGGCTGCCGGTGGGTGAGGTGATCCGGCGGTACGAGGAGGAGTACGGCGCGCCGGACGGTGCGGCGCCTACGCCGGAGCCGGCGCAGCGCATCGATCTGAATCAGACGTCGTTCCTGTTGAGCCCGCCCGAGTGGCTCCAGGAGGCGGCGGACAAGCTGGGCATCCCCGACCACCGGGCGGAAGCGGCCGGCCGGACACCTCCGCCCGGGGTCCCGTCACCTTCCGCGCCGGGTGGGCCGGTTCCGTACGAGCCGACCGCTTCTCCGGGTGTGCGGGCGTCCGCGCCGCAGCCGCCCGTCGGGGCCACTCCGTGGGCGGGCACCGACACGAACGCGGGTTCCGACGAGGGCGAGGTCGAGCTGCCCGCCACCGTGTTCGCGCCGCCGCTCTCGGGTGCGGACGACGAGGCCGAGCCGCCGCGGGTGGTGCCGGCCGACGCGCCGACGGCGCTGATGTCGGGCGGCAGCCAGCTGCCTGCGACCGCGATCGCCCCGGGCCTGCCCCCGCAGGGCGGCCCCGCGGCCCCCGCCGCGCCGGTGCACGGTGGCCCCGGTGCTCAGCCGCCGGCTCCCCTGCCGAGCGGCCCCGCGCCGCACCGTGCCGCCGGTCCGGGCCCGCGTGCCGGTGCCGGTGACATCGCGGACGAGGCGACGAGCAAGGCGGTCGTTCCGCCGCGCGGTGCGCGCGGGGGCGGCTCGACCACTCCGCCGCCGCCCGGCGCTCCCGGTACTCCGGGTGCCCGGCCGGGTGGCGCGCCGCTGCCGCCGCCTTCGGGTCCGGGTGCGCCCGGCGCTCCGGCGGGCGGGTACGTGCCGACGCAGCTGGTGTCGCAGCTGGGCCCGCCCGGTGCGCCGCAGCCTCCGGCTCCTCCCGCGCCGCCCGGTTCCACGCCGCCGCCCCGTGGTGGCGACGTGCACCATGCGGCCACGATGTTCGCCGAGCCGGGTCAGGTCGGGCCGCCTGCTCCGCGGCCGCCCGGGGTTCCCGGTGCGCCCCCGCCGCCGGCTCCTCCGGCGCCGCCCGGTTCCACGCCGCCGCCTGCCGCGGGCAGCGTGCACCACGCGGCGACGATGTTCGCCGAGCCGGGCCGGGTCGGGCCGTCGGCTCCGCAGCCGCCCGGTCCGCCGGGTCCGCCCGGTGCGCCGATGGGCCAGGGCGCGTCGTCGGGCGGGGCCCCCGGTCCCGTACCGCCGCCGGGTCACACCCCGCCGCCGGCGTACGGCTATCCGCAGGCGCCGGCCGGTCAGCCGACCGTCGGTCCCGGCTACCAGGCCGTGCTGCGCTTCCGCGCGCCGGACGGCAGCGAGCAGCAGCTGATCCGCCGTTCCGCGCCGGGCACCCCGCACCCCGAGTGGCAGATGCTGCACGAGCTGCGGGCGATGAACGTGCCGCCGCAGCAGGTCATCGAGCTGCACACGGAGCTGGAGTCGTGCGAGCTGCCGGGTGGTTACTGCGCCCGGATGATCCGGGAGACCTGGCCGCAGGTGCGGATCACGAGTGTCGCCCCGTACGGCACGGACCACGCGAGCCGGCAGCAGGGCATGCAGCACCTGCTCACGCATCAGGGGGAGCTGCACCAGGTCGCGGACGGTCCGGCGCGTCCGGCGCCGGTGCGGGCTCCGCTGCCGCAGGTGCCGCCGGCGATGCAGGTGCCGCCGGAGGCGATCGCGGACGAGATGCTGCAGACGTTCGGCCCGCAGGGCGTGCTGCGTTTCGACCAGCGCGCGGTGTCCCGGCAGGGTGTGCCGGAGATCGTGGCGCGGACGCTGGTGTGGGCGGGTCTGCCCGCCGACTTCGGGCCGTTCTTCTGGGCGCAGCCGGGGCAGCCGGTGGTGCCGACGCTGGCGGAGCTGGCGGCACAGCGGCAGGTGCAGGCGGCTCCTGACGCGGGGTCGTACCTGGTGATGGGTTCGGACTTCGGCCGGGCGATCTGTGTGCAGTACGGCACGGCGAACATCGTGGCCGTGCCGGTGGAGGCGGGTCCGGGCGGGCAGTCGGTGCCGCCGCAGTTCGTGAACACGGGGCTGCCGGAGTTCACGCGCTGCATGGCGCTGCTGGGCCGGATGTGGCGGCTGCGGTTCGGGCTGAATCCCGAGCAGGCGGGCCGCTGGACGGTCGATTTCCAGGCGCAGCTGGCGGCGCTCGACCCGGCGGCCCTGGCCTCGCCGGAGAGCTGGTGGTCGGTGCTGCTGGAGCAGATGTGGGACGGGCTGATCTGACGGGCGCGTCGTCGCGGTAGTGCCGGGGGTGTGGCGCCCCTTCCCTTCGGGGGAGGGGCGCCACACCTCTTCCGTGTGCTGTGATGCCTGTCGCTTCCGTCCGGAAAGCATCGAATCGATTCCGACTTCTTGGCCAATTGCCGCATCCTTGACGTATTGCTCGATCGTCGGTAGTCGGAAAGAGGCGTCAAGGATGAGTTCTGCACCGGTGTCCGCGCACGGCTTCGTCGGCGTACGGGGCCGCGGTTATCGCCCGGAGCAGGTGGACCGGATGGTGGCCGCGCTGTCGGCGGAACGGGACGGGGCGCGGGAGCAGGTGGCGCGGCTGACGGCGCTGGCGGAGCGGCTCGTGGCCGAGTCGGCCCGGCTGGACGAGGCCGTCGCCGCGCTGGCGCCGCAGGACTACGCCTCGTTGGGGGAGCGGGCGCAGCAGATTCTGGCGCTCGCCGAGGGGGAGTCGGAGACGGTCCGGGGCGCCGCTCTGGAGGAGTCGCAGGCGCTGCGCGACGAGGCGGATGCGGCGGCACGGACCCTGCGCGAGTCGGCGAGGGCCGATGCGGAGGCGATGCGGTCGGCGGCGACGGCCCATGCCGAGCAGGTGCTGGCGGCGGCCGAGGGATCGGCCGGTGAGGCACGGGCCGCGGCCCGGC
Organism: Streptomyces sp. NPDC048211; assembly: GCF_043202315.1. Classification (NCBI taxonomy): domain Bacteria; kingdom Bacillati; phylum Actinomycetota; class Actinomycetes; order Kitasatosporales; family Streptomycetaceae; genus Streptomyces; species Streptomyces sp. NPDC048211. The sequence goes on along the minus strand of NZ_JBIDAD010000008.1, from coordinate 151,611 downwards.
TGGAGGCGGCGCAGGTGCGCGAGGAGTCCGAGGCCGCGATGGAGGCGACCCGGAGCCGTACCGCGAGTGTGCTGTCCCATCAGGAGCAGGAGCACGGCGAGCGCTGGAAGGCCGCCGGGCAGGAGCTGGCGGATGCCGAGGCGGCGCAGTCGGCGGAGCACGTGGAGCTGACGCAGCGGGCGGAGGCCGGTCTGGCCGGGGCGCGGCGCGCGCTGGCCGAGGCCGAGGAGGCCGCGCGGCACGGCCAGGAGGACGCGGAGGCGCAGGGGGCGGAGCTGATCGCGGCGGCCCGGGTGCGCGAGGAGCGGGTGGTGCGGGAGACGGAGCGGATCCTGCGCGAGCACGAGGAGGGGCGCGAGGACGTGCAGGCGCACATGGCGCATGTGCGTCACTCGCTGGCGGCGCTGACCGGACGGGTGGCTCCGGCGGAGGACTGAGGGGCGAGGCCGCGGGCGGGGAGCGGTGCGGGGGCGCTGAGGGTTCTGCGGCCGGGCTCCGGGGGCGTGCCGGGGAGGTCTCGCGGCCGGGTTTCGGGGGCGTCGCGGCCGGGGGCCGGGGTGGTCGCGCGCGGTCAGGGGCGCGGCCAGGGGCGCGCGGAGATCTGCTCGATTCCGGTGTTGAAACGCTTGAGATAGCCGGCGAAGGCGGCGATGTCGTCGTCCGGCCAGTCCTTCATGACCTGGTCCAGGGAGTGGACGACGCGTTCGCGTTCCGCGTCGAGCAGTTCCGTGCCCCGGTCGGTGATGCGGAACTTGCGGGCCATGCCGCCGTCGGGGTCGGCGATGCGCTCGACCAGCCCGGCGCGGGTCACGGCGGCCGTCTGGCGGTTGAGAGTGGAGGCGTCGAGGCCGAAGGCGTCGCTCAGTTCACCGTTGGACATGGGCCCCTGGACGAGCAGGCGGCTCAGCAGGGTGTAGGCGCTCCGGTCCAGGAGGGCGTTCTTGTGGCGTCCGCCCCGGTGGTCGGCGAGGCTGTGGCGCCCGAGCAGCATCTGCTCGTACTCCACCGCTTCTGTGGGCCTCGGCATGTCTGCGGCCTCCTGCTTCTGCTGCTTCCGCGCCGGGATCGGTCGCGCGTCGGATTCTGGCGACGGCTCATGCTCTCATGTGATGTGCATAGGACACGTAGCGTGTATGGCACATTAGGCATGTACGATGCACATCGCTGTCCCGGTAGGCGGGACCACAACCCCCTCAAGGAGTCCCTCCTCATGGATGCCCCCCGGCCGACAGCCAGATCAGGCGGTGTGATCGCCACCCTCGCCTTCGCCGGCACCGTGGCGGCGGTCATGCAGACCCTGGTCACACCGCTCATCGCGGAGCTGCCGCAGATCCTCGACACGACCTCCTCCAACGCCGCCTGGGTGATCACGGCCACCCTGCTGGTCTCGGCCGTGTGCGTGCCGGTCTCCGGACGGCTGGGCGACCTGCTGGGCAAGCGCCGGATGCTGCTCGTGTGCGCGGTGCCGCTGTTCGCCGGCTCGGTGGTCTGCGCGCTCTCGTCCACCGTGGTCCCCATGATCGTCGGACGTGGTCTGCAGGGCATGGGCATGGGCATGGTGCCGCTCGGCATCGCCCTGCTGCGCGACGTGGTGCCGAAGGAGAAGCTGAGCTCCTCCATCGCGCTGGTCAGCGCCTCCCTCGGTATCGGCGGCGCCCTCGGTCTGCCGATCGCCTCGGCGGTCGCCCAGTACGCGAACTGGCGGGTGCTGTTCTGGGGCTCCGCCGTGCTGGCCCTCGCCATCTTCGTGCTGGTCTGGTTCCTGATCCCGGATGTCCCGGCCGCCGCCAAGGGGCAGCGCTTCGACATGCCCGGCGCCCTCGGCCTGGCCGCCGGCCTGGTCTGCCTGCTCCTCGCCGTGTCCAAGGGGGCGGAGTGGGGCTGGGGTTCCACGACGACGGTCGGCCTGTTCGCCGCGGCCGTCGTGGTGCTCGTCGCCTGGGGTTTCTGGGAGCTGCGCACCAAGGACCCGCTGGTCGACCTGCGCACCACGGCCCGCCCGCGCGTGCTCATCACCAACCTCGCGTCGCTCTTCGTCGGCTTCGGCATGTACGCCGGCATGCTGATCGCGCCGCAGCTGCTGCAGTTCCCCGAGGCCACCGGCTACGGCCTGGGCCAGTCGATGCTCCAGGCGGGTCTGTGGATGGCCCCCGGCGGCGTCATGATGATGATCGTCTCCCCGCTGGGCGGAAAGCTCACTGATGCCCGCGGCCCCAAGTTCACGCTGATCAGCGGTGTGCTGGTCATCGCGGCGGCCTACGGACTGGGCATCCTCCTCATGGGCTCCGCCTGGGGCCTGATGCTGTTCCTCATGGTCAGCAGCAGCGGTGTCGGCCTCGCCTACGGGGCGATGCCCGCACTGATCATGAGCTCGGTCCCGGCGTCCGAGACGGCCGCCGCCAACGCGTTCAACACCCTGATGCGCGCGCTCGGCACGTCGATCGGCGCCGCCGTGATCGGCGCGGTCCTCGGACAGATGACCACGAAGACGGCCGGCTACACCTTCACCTCCGAGGCCGGGTTCCGTACGGGCCTCATGTTCGGCTGCGGTGTCGCCCTCGTCGCCGTGGTGATCTCCACGTTCATCCCGGCCGTGCGCGCCTCGGCCGCCGCGGGCGAGAAGGCCGACGAGTCCGCCTCGCCGGAGGTGGCCGCGGCCAAGGGCTGACCCGGCCCCGCGGTCCCGCCACAGCCGAACTGCCCGGCTCCGTCCCCCACGAGGGGCCCGGAGCCGGGCAGTTCGGCGTCACGGCCGCCCGGAGCGGCCTCCCGGGCGGCGTCGTGCTCCGCAGCCGGGAGAGGCCGCTCCGGCCGCGGCCGGCGTGCTACTTGAGGTCGAGAAGCTGTTCCAGCGGGTCGATCGCGAAGTACACGAGGAAGAGCGCCGCGGTCATCCAGAGGAGCCAGTGGACCTCACGGGCCTTGCCCAGGCACGCCTTGATGACGACGTAGGTGACGAAGCCCGCGCCGATGCCGTTGGTGATGGAGTAGGTGAGCGGCATGACGGTGATGGTGAGGAACGCCGGGATGGCGAGGTCGTAGCGGTCCCAGTCGATGTGCTTGACCTGGGTCATCATCAGGAACCCGACCGCGACGAGTGCGGGCGAAGCGGCCTGCATGGGCACGATGGTCAGCACGGGGGCGAAGAAGAGCGCCAGGGCGAACATGCCGCCCGTGACGAGGTTGGCGAAGCCGGTGCGGGCGCCCTCGCCGACACCTGCGGCGGACTCGACGTAGGTGGTGGCGGACGAGGCGGAGGCGGCACCACCGGCGACCGCGGCCGCGCCGTCGATGAGCAGGACCCGGCCCAGACCCGGCACCTGTCCCCGTTCGTCGAGGAGCCCGGCCTCGGCGGTGACGCCGACGACGGTGCCCATCGTGTCGAAGAAGTCCGACAGGATGAGGGTGAAGATCAGCAGGATGACCGTCAGGACGCTGATCTGGCCGAACGAGCCGAACAGGTCGAACTGGCCGAGCAGCCCGAAGTCGGGTGCGGCGACGGGCTTGTCGGGCATGGAGGGGACGGTCAGGCCCCAGGACTTCACGTCGGCCAGCGAGTTGATGACGATGGAGAGCACGGTCATCACGACGATGCTGATGAGGATGGCGCCCTTGACCTTGCGGGCCAGGAGGACGATCGTCATGATCACGCCGAGGCAGAAGACGAGCATGGGCCAGCCCGTGAGGGTGCCGCTGCCGAGCTGGACGGGAACGGTGGTGTTCGCGGCGTCCGGGATGCGGGTGACGAACCCGGCGTCGACGAAACCGATGAACGCGATGAACAGGCCGATGCCGACGCTGATGGCTTGTTTGAGAGCCTGCGGGATGGCGTGCATGATCGCTTCGCGCAGACCCGACGCCACGAGCACGCAGATCAGCAGACCTTCGAGCACGATGAGCCCCATCGCCTCGTCCCAGGCCATGAGGGGGGCGACCTGGTACGCGACGACGGCGTTGATGCCCAGGCCCGCGGCCAGGGCGAGCGGCAGGTTGCCGCCCACGCCCATGATCAGGGTCATCACCGCAGCCACGAGGGCGGTGGCGGTCACCAGCTGAACCGTGTCCAGCTGCTCGCCGAACTTGTCCTTCGCGCCGCCGAGGATGATCGGGTTGAGCACGAGGATGTACGCCATGGTGAAGAACGTGGCGAAGCCGCCGCGAATCTCCCGGCCGTAGGTCGATCCGCGTTCGGTGATGCGGAAGAACCGGTCGAGGCCGCCTTCACCGGATCTGGTCGCCGGTATCTCGGCCTGGCTGGTCTTGCTGGGTTGCATGGATACGTCTCCTGGGCCTGCAACGGACAAGGGGGAAGAGGCGGACCGCTGCTGCCGGGCACAGCTGACAGGCAGTTGTGCGAACACACATGCGGTGCCTTGCGAGCGGATCATACGTGCCAGGGCCGCACGCTCAAGGGCCTTGCCCCATAAGGCTGTTGCTGACTCGAAGCGTCTGTCGGTTCCTACGGAATCGACGGTGATCTATGGAGTCAAACCGTGATTCAGGCGACAGCGGTTGTGGATTTTCTGGTGACGCTGCCCATACGTTCTGTGCGTGCACCCTCCACCCCCTTTCAATGCGCGCGCTGCCCGAGCCCTGCGTGAGAAGCTCGGGATGGCCCACGGCCACGTCGCTTACGCAATGAGGGCCTCCTTCGGGACGGCTCACGTCTCCCCGGAACACATCGCGGCGTGGGAAGGCGGCACCGCACTGCCCGATCCCCATGAACTCGCCGCGCTGGCAGGCGCGTTGTGGTGCCACCCCAGCGAGATCATGGGGCACCCTCGGACGCTGCGCGAGCACCGCGTCGCCTGCGGGATATCGGCCGAGGACGTCGCTCGCGGTACGGGCCTGCCCCTGGACGCCTACCTCCGCATGGAGGAGACCGGCCGGTGGACCGGTGACCAGAGGCAGTCCGTGAAACTCGGCAGCCTGCTCCGCCTCCCGCCGCGCGACCACATCGCCATCACCGGCCTGGAGGGCGAACTCGCCCGCCTGCTCACCGAAGCCGTCAGCACCAGGTGGCAGGCGCATGTCCGCGCCATCGCCAAGCTCATCTCCGTGGAGCGCAAGCAGCTGAACGGGCCGCTGGACTCCATGTACCACGAGTACCAGGCCCTCATGGCGGCCACACTCAGCCGGGCCAGCGGCAGCACCGCCTCCGGCGAGGACGGGCGGCGCTATGTCGAGGAGATCGTCGACCACTTCTGGGCCAGGCTGGAGGAGCGTTCCTGAGGGGCAGCCCTCGGCCGGTCCGCCCTCGCCCGGCGACGCCGCACGCCACTCGGTACCCCGGTCGTGCCGCCTGCTGGCGGCCTGGTGCCGTACCCGGGCAGGACGGCGGGTCGGCCTCAGGCGCGCGGACCCGCCAGTCCGTGGCGCCGGGCCCAGGCGTCGACGGCCGCGGCGAGCTCCTCGGGCCGGTCCTCCGGGGAGTGGTGGCCGGCCGGTCCGTGGCGGGAGACCTCAAGACCCGCGATGTTCTCCTCGCACCAGGCCACCGCCCCCCGGCCGGTCATCGCGCCCGGGCCTGGCTCGAACGCGGCCAGCAGCTTCGGGACTTCGGGGCTCGCGGCGAGCCAGGCACCGTAGCGCTCGACGCGCGCCACGACGTCCGCGGGCTCACCGTCCAACGGCATCATGCGCGCCCACGCCAGGATCGGGCGACGGCTCTCCGGGGTCGGGAAGGGGCGGCGGTAGACGTCGAGGTCGGCGGGGGACGGAGGGGTGACCACGGTGTCCGGGAACCTCTCGATGAACAGCGACTGGTCCAGGATCATGCGCTCGCCCACTCCCGGCGTACGCAGAAGGGTGAACAACTCACGTCCGGCCGACGGGAATTCGTCGCCGAACAGCGGTTTGACGATGGTCTCGGTGAAGGCGATGCCCCGGACCGTACCGGGGAGGCGCGCGGCCCGGTCGAAGGCGAGCGCACCGCCCCAGTCGTGCCCGATCAGCACGGCCTCGGCCAGGCCGAGCGCGTCGAACCAGGCGTCGAGGTGGCGGGCGTGGTCGTCGAAGGAGTAGGCGAGCTCCGGCTTCCCCGATTCGCCCATGCCGATGAGGTCGGGGGCCAGCAGCCGGCGGCCGGGCGCGGCCACACCAGGCAGGACGTCGCGCCACAGGTGCGAGGACGTGGGGTTGCCGTGGAGGAAGACGAACGGCAGACCGCCGGGGTCGCCGGACTCGCGGTAGTGGAGGGTGGAGCCGAGCACGGGAACGGTGGGCATCGCGGTGTCACATCACTTTCGGTTCGGGGTTTTCGATTCCGTACGGGTCACAGGCCCGGGCTCAGGACGCGGTCGACGGTGATCTCGACGACGACCAGGTCCGGCGGGGTGGGCGGGGCCGCCCCGTAGCGGGCGGTGTAGCGGCTGACCGCCGCTGCCAGGCGTACCGGGTCGTCGCTGACCTCGGCCCGGCCTTCGAGGGTGATCCAGCGGAAGCCGTCCGCCTGGCAGAGCGCGACGGGCGCCCCCGCGCCCCGCGCCGCCATGTTGCGGGACTTGCGGGCTCCCGCCCGGGTGGTCACCCGCGCCAGACGGGTGGACGCGTCGTAGGTGAAGCGGACGGGGGCCACGTGCGGGGTGCCGTCCGGGCGCAGGGTGGTGAGCGTGGCCGTGCGGGGGAGGGCGAGGAACTCCCTCTCGCCGGAGGTGAGTTCGTTGGCCGTCCGGCTCACTTCTTCTTCACGCCCTCGTTCCAGATCAGCTTGGCGATGTTCGGTCTCACGGCGGTGGTGACGACGCCCATGGCCGCACGGACGTAGCGCCGCTCCGTCAGCTCGCGCAGCATGCTCGCGGCGAGGTCCGCACGGGCGGTGAAGACGCCGTCGGCGCTGGTCCGCTCGGTGCGGTAGTCCGTGACGACGGGGTGCTCGAAGAGGCCCGACGGGCGTACGAGGGTCCAGTCGAGGCCGGTCCGGCGGATCACGGCCTCCATGCGGCGCATGTCCTCGTGGAGGGTGCGGCCGAGGCGGCGGTTGACCAGCGGGTCGAGCACATGGTTGAAGAAGTGCGCGCCGGTGGGCCGCCAGTCCGGGTCGGCGATGCTGGAGCTGACGGTGAGCAGCCGCCCGATGCCGTGGCGGGCCATGGCTTCGGTGATCGCCGTGGCGCTCGCCGAGTACGTGGTGACGGTCTGCTTGCTGAAGCGTGTGCCCAGCGCGGAGAGTACGGCGTCGGTCCCGCCGATCGCAGCGTCGACGGCCGCGGGGTCGGTGGCATCGGCGACGGCCACGGTGAGGCCGGGGCGTGCGGGCAGGGAGCCGGGGCGGCGGGTGACGGCGACGACCTGGTGACCGGCGGCGAGGGCCTGTTCGGTGAGATGGCTGCCGGTCGGTCCGTTGGCGCCGAAGACTGCGATACGCATGGTGTCGTGGTCCTTCGTGTCGGTGGCGGAACGGCCTTGACTGTGCCGACCACGGAACGCAGGCTCAACGCTGATGAATAACGCCGTCCCCGCCGCCGCCCGGACCCGAGGCCGCCCCCGCGGCAATCCGCCGACCCGCGAGTCGATCGTCCCGGTGGCCCGTGCGCTGTTCCTGGAGCGCGGCTACCGGGCCACGACCCTGCGCGCGGTGGCCGGGGCCGCCGGGGTCGACGCGGCGCTGATCGCGTACCACTTCGGCTCGAAGAAGGGCCTGTTCGCCGACGTGATGCAGTTCCAGTGCGCCAACGCGCTGGCGGTGGACGAGGTCCTCGGCGGTGATCCGGCCACGCTTCCCGGCCGGCTGATCGACGCGGTGACGGACCTGTGGGAGGACGCGGACTTCCGCCGGCTGACCGCGCAGGGCGAGGAGGCCGCCGCTGTGATCCGCGAATACCTGGAACGCGAACTGCTGGCCCGCCTTGTTGAATTCCTCGGCGGCCCCGACGCGACCGCCCGTGCCACCGCCGTCGTGACGATCCTCGGCGGGCTCATCTACACCCGCTACCTCAATCCGCTCGCCACCCCGGCCGCCCTCACCCCGGCTCAGACGCGCACCGTCCTCACCCCCGCCCTGCGCGCGGCACTGGCCCCGAGGAAGCGCACCGGAGCAGGCCACAGGGCCTGAGACGCCCGCGCCGGGCCCCCGCCGCTCCACCCAGCGGCCGGGACCCACGGGTGCAGCCCCTGAGAGACCTCTCCACCCAGGGGCCCAGACCCCTAGGGGTAGCTCCTTACTCCGGCCCAGGGGCCGTTCCTCCCGGCGGAGGACGTGGTCCGCCCCGCCCGCTCCGTAGCGTGGTCATGCACCGGGAACGCACCGCGACCGCGGCAGACCACAGGGGGCGGGGTGGGGAAAACCCCACCCGAAGACTGCGCTGGGCACCAGCGCGCCGGACCCCCTCCAGCGACCAGACTTCACAGCAGAACGGCGACAACCCGTCGTCCGCCGACATAGGAGAAAAACCGTGACAACGGCTGTAACCATGACCAGGCACGGGGGCACTGGAGGGCGTACGGCCGTGGCTGCGCGAGCGCGGCAGGTCGTCAAGGCGTACGGGGTCGGCGAGACCCGGGTCGTCGCGCTCGACCACGTCGACGTCGACATCGCCCGCGGCCAGTTCACGGCCATCATGGGCCCGTCCGGCTCCGGCAAGTCCACGCTGATGCACTGCCTCGCCGGCCTGGACACCGTGACCTCCGGACAGATCCACCTCGCCGAGACCGAGATCACCGGACTCAAGGACAAGAAGCTCACCCAGCTGCGCCGCGACCGCATCGGCTTCATCTTCCAGGCGTTCAACCTCCTGCCGACGCTCAACGCGCTGGAGAACATCACGCTGCCGATGGACATCGCGGGCCGTAAGCCGGACGCCGCCTGGCTCCGGCAGGTCGTCGAGACCGTCGGCCTCGCCGAGCGGCTCAAGCACCGGCCGACCGAGCTCTCCGGCGGCCAGCAGCAGCGCGTCGCGGTCGCCCGGGCACTCGCCGCCCAGCCGGAGATCATCTTCGGTGACGAGCCGACCGGGAACCTGGACTCGCGGGCCGGCGCCGAGGTGCTGAACTTCCTCCGCAAGTCCGTCGACGAGCTCGGCCAGACCATCGTCATGGTCACCCACGACCCGGTCGCCGCCTCCTACGCCGACCGCGTGCTGTACCTCGCGGACGGACGCATCGTCGACGAGATGCTCAACCCCACCGCCGACCAGGTGCTGGACCGCATGAAGGACTTCGACGCGCGCGGGCGGACGTCATGACCGTGTGGAAGACCTCGATGCGCAACTTCTTCGCGCACAAGGGACGCATGGCGCTCTCCGCCGTCGCCGTCCTGCTGTCGGTGGCGTTCGTGTGCGGCACGCTCGTCTTCACCGACACGATGAACACCACGTTCGACAAGCTCTTCGCCGCGACCTCGGCCGACGTCACCGTCAGCCCGAAGACGGCGAAGGCCGACGAGACCCCCGGGAACGGCAAGCCCCAGTCGCTGCCCGCCTCCGTGATCGCCCAGGTCGAGAAGGCCGACGGGGTCAAGACGGCCGAGGGCGCCGTCTCCAGCTCCGCGGTCACCGTCGTCGACAGCCACAACAAGAACATGGGGTCCGACACGGGAGCCCCGACGATCGCCGGCAACTGGACGCAGAACGACCTGCGTTCCATGGAGATCACCTCCGGCCACGCCCCGCGCGGCCCGACCGAGGTCATGGTCGACGCCGACACCGCGGACAAGCACAACCTGAAGATCGGCGACGAGCTGCGCACCATCGCGGTCACCGGCGACATCAGGGCGCGCATCAGCGGTATCGCCACCTTCAAGGTCACCAACCCGGGCGCGGCCATCGTCTACCTCGACACGGCCACCGCCCAGCGCAAGCTCCTCGGCAGCGCCGACGTCTTCACCCAGATCTCCATCACCGCCGAACCCGGCGTCAGCGACGCCCGGTTGAAGCAGAGCGTCAGCGCCGCGCTGGACGGCTCGGCCGCGTACAAGGTGCAGACCCAGAAGGAGGCCGCGGAGGCCAACAAGGACTCCATGGGCGACTTCCTCGACGTCATGAAGTACGCGATGCTCGGCTTCGCCGGGATCGCCTTCCTCGTCGGCATCTTCCTGATCGTCAACACCTTCTCGATGCTGGTCGCCCAGCGGACCCGCGAGATCGGCCTGATGCGGGCCATCGGCTCCAGCCGCAAGCAGGTCAACCGGTCGGTGCTGCTCGAAGCGGTGCTCCTCGGCATCGTCGGATCGGTCCTCGGCGTCGTGGCCGGCGTCGGTCTGGCGGTCGGGCTGATGAAACTGATGGGCGCCATCGGTATGGAGCTGTCCACCGGCGACCTCACCGTCGCCTGGACGACCCCGGTGGTCGGGCTCGCGCTCGGCATCATCGTGACCGTCCTGGCCGCCTACGTCCCGGCCCGCCGGGCCGGCAAGGTCTCCCCGATGGCCGCCCTGCGCGACGCCGGAACGCCGGCGGACGCCAAGTCCGGGTGGATCAGGGCCGCCATCGGCCTCGTCCTCACCGGCGGCGGCGCGGCCGCCCTCTGGGCCACGACGCAGGCGGACAAGTCGAGCGACGGCTCGCTCTACCTCGGCCTGGGTGTGGTCCTCACCCTCATCGGCTTCATCGTCATCGGCCCGCTGCTCGCCGGGGTCGTCGTACGGGCACTCAGCGTCGTCGTCCTCAGGTTCTTCGGCCCGGTCGGCCGGCTGGCCGAGCGCAACGCGCTGCGCAACCCGCGGCGTACCGGTGCGACCGGTGCGGCCCTGATGATCGGCCTGGCCCTGGTGGCCTGCCTGTCGGTGGTGGGCTCCTCCATGGTGGCCTCGGCCACGGACGCACTGGACAAGTCGGTGGGGGCGGACTTCATCGTGCAGGTGGGCGGCGGTGACGGCAGGCCGCTCACCAAGCAGACCAGCGCGGCGGTCGAGGGCGCCCCGCACCTCGCACACGTCACGCACGCGAAGGAGGTGCCGGCCCGGCTGACCCTGCCGGACGGCTCCACCGCGAAGGTGGGCCTGAGCGCCACCGATCCGACGTACACACAGGATCTTTCCCGCGACACGCTCTCGGGAGACCTCTCCGCCGTCTACGGCAAGGACGCGATGTCCGTCGGCTCGAAGTTCGCGGAGCGCCACGGGGTCGAGGTCGGTGACGAGCTGACGGCCGCCTTCGACCACGGCAGGACGGCCCGGCTGAAGATCGCCGCGGTCACCTCCGACGACTCCGCGCTCGACTCCGGGGCGATGTACACGAACCTCACCACGGTCGCGCGGTACGTCCCGGCCGACAGCATGCCCCTGGACTCGGTGCTGTTCGCGAAGGCGGCACCGGACCAGCAGGACCAGGCGTACGAATCGCTCAAGGCGGCCGTGGCCGGCGATCCGACGGTCAAGGTGTTCGACCAGACCGACTTCAAGCAGAACCTGAAGGACCAGATCGGCCAGCTGCTGAACATCGTCTACGGCCTGCTCGCCCTGGCGATCGTCGTCGCGGTGCTCGGGGTCGTGAACACCCTCGCCCTGTCGGTCGTCGAGCGGACCCGCGAGATCGGTCTGATGCGCGCCATCGGCCTCTCCCGCCGCCAGCTGCGCCGGATGATCCGGCTGGAGTCCGTGGTCATCGCCCTGTTCGGCGCCCTGCTCGGCCTCGGTCTGGGCATGGGCTGGGGCACCTCGGCCCAGAAGCTGCTGGCACTGGAGGGCCTCGGCGTCCTGGAGATCCCGTGGCCGACGATCATCACGGTGTTCGTCGCCTCGGCCTTCGTGGGACTGTTCGCGGCGCTGGTCCCGGCCTTCCGGGCCGGGCGGATGAACGTCCTGAACGCCATCGCCACGGACGGGTGAGGCGGGGCCCGTCCGCGGGCCCGGGAACCAGGAGCAGGCAGCCGGCGGCACCCCTCGGGGCCGCCGGCTGCCTGCCTTCACCAGCTGAGGCGGTCCGTCACCGGTCCGTCATCGGTCCGCCGGGTGGCCGTCCACTTCCGGGCGTGTGGTCCCGGGGCCGCGGAAGCGGTGGAGCGCACCCGGCCGTCACGGACCGGGGACGCGGTGGCCGTCGTAGACTGACGGCTCCGGCCTCCGGGGCGTTCCTCCAAACGCCCCGGAGGCCGGATTCCGTAGGTGCGCTCGCGCCCTCTGCCGCGCGGCGCGCAGCCCGGTTGCGGAAGCGACGGTCACCCCGGAGTCGTACGCTGGACACCCCGGCCCGTGCGACGTGTCGGGCCCTTCGCGTTGCCCCTGGCAGCAGCCGGCTGTCAGATCTCGCCCTCGTTACCCGGACGGAAGCCCTTCATGAGCCTGCACGGTCTGCTGGATGTCGTCGTACATGACCCGGCGCTGTCCGAAGCGGTGAAGGCCGCCGGGGACGGCCACCGGATGCACATCGACCTGGTCGGTCCACCCGCCGCGCGCCCCTTCGCCGTGGCGGCACTGGCCCGCGACACCGGACGGACCGTGCTCGCCGTCACCGCGACCGGGCGCGAGGCCGAGGACCTGGCGGCCGCGCTGCGCACGCTGCTGCCGCCGGACACGATCGCGGAGTACCCGTCCTGGGAGACGCTGCCGCACGAGCGCCTGTCGCCCCGCTCCGACACCGTGGGGCGCCGGCTCGCCGTGCTGCGGCGGCTCGTGCACCCGAGGCAGGACGACCCGGAGACCGGGCCGGTCTCCGTCGTCGTCGCACCGATCCGTTCCGTGCTCCAGCCGCAGGTCAAGGGGCTCGGCGACCTGGAGCCCGTGGCGCTGCGGATCGGGCAGAGCGCGGATCTCGGCCGCACGGTCGAGGCGCTCGCGGCCGCCGCGTACGCCCGGGTCGAACTGGTCGAGAAGCGCGGTGAGTTCGCCGTACGCGGCGGCATTCTGGACGTCTTCCCGCCGACCGAGGAGCATCCGCTCCGGGTGGAGTTCTGGGGCGACGACGTCGAGGAGATCCGCTACTTCAAGGTCGCCGACCAGCGGTCGCTGGAGATCGCCGAACACGGACTGTGGGCGCCGCCCTGCCGCGAGCTGCTGCTGACCGACGAGGTCCGCGAACGGGCCGCCGCGCTCGCCGAGGCCCACCCCGAGCTGGGCGAACTCCTCAACAAGATCGCCGAGGGCATCGCGGTGGAGGGCATGGAGTCCCTCGCGCCGGTCCTCGTGGACGACATGGAACTGCTGATCGACGTCCTGCCCGAGGGCTCCATGGCCGTGGTCTGCGACCCCGAGCGGGTCCGTACCCGGGCCGCGGACCTGGTCGCCACCAGCCAGGAGTTCCTGGAGGCGTCGTGGGCGGCCACCGCGGGCGGCGGCGAGGCCCCGATCGACGTCGGCGCGGCCTCCCTGCGCGGCATCGCGGACGTCCGCGACCGGGCCCGCGAGCTGGAGATGATGTGGTGGTCCCTCTCCCCGTTCGCGGCGGACGAGGAACTGGGCGCCGACACCCTCAAGCTCCGGATGCACGCCCCGGAGGCGTACCGCGGCGACACCGCCCGCGCGCTCGCCGACACCAAGGGCTGGCTGGCCGAGGGCTGGCGTACGGTCTACGTCACCGAGGGCCAGGGTCTCGCCTCCCGTACCGTCGAGGTGCTGAGCGGCGAAGGCATCCCGGCCCGACTGGACGCGGACCTCGCCGAGATCTCCCCGTCCCTCGTCCACGTCTCCTGCGGTGCCATCGACCACGGCTTCGTCGACCACGAGCTCAGGATCGCCGTCCTCACCGAGACGGACCTGACCGGCCAGCGCACCGCCATCAAGGACCTGGGCCGGATGCCGGCCCGCCGCCGCAAGAGCATCGACCCGCTGACGCTGGAGACGGGCGACTACATCGTCCACGAGCAGCACGGCGTGGGCCGCTACATCGAGATGGTGCAGCGCACGGTGCAGGGCGCCACCCGCGAGTACCTCCTCGTCGAGTACGCCCCCGCCAAGCGCGGCCAGCCCGGCGACCGGCTCTACATCCCGACCGACCAGCTGGAACAGGTCACCAAGTACGTGGGCGGCGAGGCCCCCACCCTGCACCGGCTCGGCGGCGCCGACTGGACCAAGACGAAGGCGCGCGCCAAGAAGGCCGTCAAGGAGATCGCCGGCGACCTGATCAAGCTCTACGCGGCCCGGATGGCGGCCCCCGGCCACGTCTTCGGCCCGGACACCCCCTGGCAGCGCGAACTGGAGGACGCCTTCCCGCACGCGGAGACGCCCGACCAGCTCTCCACCATCGCCGAGGTCAAGGAGGACATGGAGAAGTCCGTCCCCATGGACCGGCTGATCTGCGGCGACGTCGGCTACGGCAAGACGGAGATCGCGGTCCGGGCGGCCTTCAAGGCGGTCCAGGACGGCAAGCAGGTCGCCGTCCTCGTCCCCACGACCCTCCTGGTCCAGCAGCACTACGGCACCTTCACCGAGCGGTACGCCCAGTTCCCCGTCAACGTACGGGCGCTGAGCCGCTTCCAGTCCGAGACCCAGTCCAAGGCGACCCTCGAAGGGCTCCGCGAAGGCTCCGTCGACCTGGTCATCGGCACCCACCGCCTGTTCTCCTCCGAGACGAAGTTCAAGGACCTGGGCCTGGTCATCGTCGACGAGGAGCAGCGCTTCGGCGTCGAGCACAAGGAGCAGCTGAAGAAGCTCCGCGCCAACGTGGACGTCCTCACCATGTCCGCGACGCCCATCCCCCGTACGCTCGAAATGGCGGTGACCGGCATCCGCGAGATGTCGACGATCACCACCCCGCCCGAGGAACGCCACCCGGTCCTGACCTTCGTCGGCCCGTACGAGGAGAAGCAGATCGGCGCGGCGATCCGCCGCGAACTGCTCCGTGAGGGCCAGGCGTTCTACATCCACAACCGGGTCGAGTCCATCGACCGCGCCGCCGCCCGGCTGCGCGAGATCGTCCCCGAGGCCAGGATCGCCACCGCCCACGGCCAGATGTCCGAACAGGCCCTGGAACAGGTGGTGGTGGACTTCTGGGAGAAGAAGTTCGACGTGCTGGTCTCCACCACGATCGTCGAGTCCGGCATCGACATCTCCAACGCCAACACCCTCATCGTGGAGCGCGGCGACAACTTCGGCCTCTCCCAGCTCCACCAGCTGCGCGGCCGCGTCGGCCGTGGCCGCGACCGCGGTTACGCCTACTTCCTCTACCCGCCGGAGAAGCCGCTCACCGAGACGGCCCACGAGCGCCTGGCCACGATCGCCCAGCACACCGAAATGGGCGCGGGCATGTACGTGGCCATGAAGGACCTCGAAATCCGCGGTGCGGGAAACCTTCTGGGCGGCGAACAGTCCGGCCACATCGCGGGGGTCGGCTTCGACCTGTACATCCGCATGGTCGGCGAGGCGGTGGCCGGCTACCGGGCCTCCCTCGAAGGCGAGGTGGAGGAGGAGCCGCCCCTGGAGGTCAAGATCGAGCTCCCGGTCGACGCGCACGTCCCGCACGACTACGCCCCCGGCGAGCGGCTGCGCCTGCAGGCCTACCGCTCCATCGCCTCGGCCTCCTCGGAGGAGGACATCAGGGCGGTGCGCGAGGAGCTCACCGACCGTTACGGCAAGCTCCCGGAGCCGGTCGAGAACCTCCTGCTGGTGGCGGGCCTGCGCATGCTGGCCCGCGCCTGCGGGGTCGGGGACATCGTGCTCCAGGGGTCGAACATCCGGTTCGCGCCGGTGGAGCTGCGCGAGTCGCAGGAGCTGCGCCTGAAGCGCCTGTACCCGAAGACGATCATCAAGCCGGCCCTGCACCAGATCCTGGTGCCGCGCCCCACCGGGGGCAGGATCGGCGGCAAGCCGGTGGTGGGACGCGAACTGCTGGCGTGGACCGGGGAGTTCCTGACGACGATCCTGGGGTCGTGAGGTTTCGGGAGGGTTCGTGAGGAGCCATGAGCGGCGCGAGAGGACGTAACGGCCGTAAGGGGGCGGAACGGCGGGGAGCGCTCCACGCGTCACTGGATGCCATGAACGTGAGAGTTGACTCTCACGAATTGTGAGAGGATGCTCTCACGCCATGGACTCCAGTAACCGCATGGGCGACATCGAGATCACCGACCCGCAGGCGATGCGTGCGCTGGCGCATCCGGTGCGTCTTGCGATCCTCGACCACCTGCGCCGGAACGGTCCGGCGACGGCGACCCAGCTCGCCCCGGACGTGGGCGCGACCCCCTCGGTGACCAGCTGGCACCTGCGCCACCTCGCGTCCTTCGGGCTGGTCCGCGACAGCGAGCCCGGCCCGGACCGCCGGCAGCGGCGGTGGGAGGCGGTCGCGCGCGGCTTCCGGTTCGAGGAGCCGCGGGACCCGGCGGACGGCGAGGGCAGGTCCGCGGCGCGGGAGCTCTCGCGCCAGATGTTCCTGCGCTACGCGGACGTCCCGGGCCGCTGGGCCGCCGAGGTCGAGCCCGGACTCGATCCGGCGTGGCGCGGTCCGGCCGGGCTGGCGTACACCCGCGTCATGGTCTCCGCCGAGGAACTCGCCGCCATCCAGGACGAGATGGAGCGCGTGCTCGCGCCGTACGTCACCCGGGACCCGGCGGACCGTCCGGCCGCCAGTCGTGGTGTCCGGCTGATGCGGTACGTCCTGCCGGATGGCGACGGGGAGCAGACGCTGCCGGGGGGCGACGGCGAGCAGGCTCCTGCGGACGGTGGCGGCGAGCAGGTTCCTTCGGCAGGCAATGGGGCGCAGGCTTCTGCGGACGGTGGAGGGGCGGTGGCTTCTCCGGGCGGCACCGGGGTGCGGGCTTCTGCGGAAGGCGGCGGGGCGGAGACCGGCGGGGAGCGGGGCGAGGAGCGGGCAGGGCGGCCGTCATGAACGGCGAGGACCGGCCCCCCGCCATATCGCTGTGGCGCGACCGCGGATTCACCCGCTTCTGGGCCGGGCACTCCGTCTCCCAGTTCGGCGACCGGGTCACCGAGCTCGCCCTGCCGCTGATCGCGGTCGACGCCCTGGACGCGTCGGCCAACCAGGTCGCCTGGCTGACCGCGCTCGTCTGGGCCCCCAACCTCCTCGCGATCGTCCTGGGCGCCTGGGTCGACCAACGGCCCCGCAAGCGCCGCCTGATGATCGCCGCCGACCTGCTGCGCGCCGCGTTCCTGCTGAGTCTGCCGGTGGCTTACGCGCTGGGGGCGGTGACGCTCCCGCACCTGTACGCAGTGGCGATCCTGGCGGGCGCCGCCGGGGTGCTGTTCAACACCGCCTACCCGCCGTTCTTCGTACGCCTCGTCCCGCGCACCTCCTACGTCGACGCCAACAGCAAGCTCAGCGCCAGCCGTTCGGTCTCCCAGGTGGCGGGCCCCGCCATCGGCGGCGTGCTCGTCCAGGCACTCACCGCGCCCGTGGCCGTCGTGGTGGACGCCGTGACGTTCGTGGCGTCGGCGGTCCTGATCGGCCGTGTCCCGGGGGGCGATCCGGCGAAGGCCGATCGGGACACGCCCGCGGTCCCGTTGCTGCGACGCGCCCGCGAGGGCCTGGCGTTCGTCGTGCGCCACCCGGTGCTGCGGGCCACCCTCGGCTGCGCGGCCACGGTCAACTTCTTCACCTTCGTCGCAGGCAGCGGGCTGCTCGTGCTGTTCGCCACCCGGAGCCTGGGCCTGTCCGCCGGGGCGATCGGCCTCGCGCTCGGGACCGGGGCGACCGGCGCGCTGCTCGGCGCGGTGTGCGCGCCCGTCATCTCCCGGCGGCTCGGCGTGGGCCGCAGCATCGTCGCGGGTGCCGTGATGTTCCCCGCACCGCTCGCGCTCGCCGCCGCGGCGGGCGGCCCGCCCTGGCTCGGTGCCGGAACGCTGGCCGCGGCGGAGTTCCTCTCCGGCTTCGGCGTCATGCTGTTCGACGTCAACCTCAACTCGCTCCAGGCGACGGTGATCCCGGACGGCCTGCGCAGCCGGGTCGCGGGGGCGTACAGCACGCTCAACTACGGCGTCCGCCCGCTGGGCGCGGTCGCCGGGGGCGCGCTCGCCACGGCTGCCGGGCTGCGGACGACGCTGATCGTCGCCGCGGTGGGCGGGGCCCTCTCGGTGCTGTGGCTGCTGCCTTCGCCGATCCCGCGCATCCGCACCCTGAACGCCCTGCCGGGCGCGCGGGCGCCCGACGACGTGCCGGACGCCGGCCGACCGGCATCCACCTGACCGGCCGACGCCCCAGCCCCCGTGCGCCCCAGCCCCCGTGCGGCCCCTCCGTCCCCGTGCGGCCCCTCCGCCGCGTTCCGGTGGCGGAGGGGCCGCGGCCCTGCCGTCAGAGCGTGCGCAGGTCCAGCGCCTCGGCCATCGCCCGGTAGCCCGCGTCGCCCGGGTGCAGGTGGTCGCCGGAGTCGTAGGCCGGGGCGATGCTGTCCCGGTCGGCGGGGTCGGACACGGCGCGGTCCAGATCGACCACGTCGTCGTACGCGCCCGAGGTGCGGATCCAGGCGTTGACGGCATCGCGCTTGGCCTCGTTGACCGGGCTGTCGTAGAACGAACCCTTGATGGGCGTCAGCGTCGCCCCGATCACCCTGATGCCCCTGGCGTGCGCCTGCCGGATCAATGAGCGGTGTCCGGCGATCAGTTGCGCGACCGACACCTCGGGGGTGGGGGCGCCCACCCCGCCCGCGGCGCTCGCCCCGATGTCGTTGATGCCCTCCAGTACGATGACCGTGCCCACGCCGGGCTCGCCGAGCACGTCCTTCTCGAAGCGGACCACGCCCTTCTCCCCGAACCAGTCCGTGTCGTTGGTGACCTGGTTGCCGCCGATGCCCTGGTTGACGACGCTGCGCGGCCGGCCGGCGGCGGCGAACCGCTCCGCCAGTTCGTCGGGGTAGCGGTTGTCCGTGTCCGGGGTGGATCCGACGCCGTCGGTGATGGAGTCGCCGAAGGCCACGACCCCGTTCCTGGGCGGTATTCCACCGCCGCTGACCTCGACGCCCGTGAGGTAGTACCAGGACTCGCTGGTCTCCGTGAACGCCGCTCCGCCGCGGTCGGCACGGTGATCGCCCCGCGCCCGGTAACTCGTCGACGACGACATCATGTGGAAGGTGGCGGGCCCGGTCGGCCCGGCCAGGTACAGCGTGACGGTCAGCGACTCCAGGGCCCGGGTCCGGAACGGCACCGCGTCACTGGTCGCATCGGAGCCCGCCGGAACGGTCGTCGAGTGGTGCCCGCCGAAGGTCAGCTGCCGGACCGAACCCTTCTCGACCGACGCCCCGTTGTCCGTCCGGGCCACCGTGGCCCCGGTGATCCGCAGCGGCGTGCCGCCGTAGCGGTTGGACAGTTCGATGCGGGCCCGGGTGCCACCGGTGCTGACCCGTACGACCTGGCGGACCGTCTGGTCCGCGAAGCCCTGCTGGGACCAGTTCGGTGTGAAGGCCTCGGTGGGCGCCTGCGGTGAGGCGGCCCAGCCGCCCTGCCAGCTCCCGGGGTTCGGCCGCTGCGCGGCGCCGGGACCGGCCGCCGCCGCGGTCGCGGAGGTGCCGGCGACCTGCCCGCCGACGACCGGCAGTGCCAGCAGCGTGAGTGCTGATAACAGTGCGACACCCGCACGCCGGGTCGCGTTCGTGGTTCCCATGATTTCCGCCCTCGTTCTTCGGACTCTTCGGACTCTTCAGGTTCTTCGGACCCTTGGGACGGCCGTTCCGTGGATCACGTGCGCACGCCTTGGGCAATCGTGCGAAGGCTCCGGCTATTCCCCGGGGGCGTCAGTCGGGTGTGTGCGGTGGAAGAACAGTCCGGTGAGCGTCCTGAACACCTCCTCCGGGTCCCGGTCGCCCACCGCCCCGCTCAGGTTCCCGCTGAGCAACAGGGTGGCGAAGCCGTGGGCCAGGGACCAAGCGGCCACGCCGGTGAGCCGGGCATCGTCCCCGCCGCCGGAGGGGAGGCCGTCGACGCCCGCGCGCAGCTCCACCGTCGCCCGCACCTTCGCCGCGATGAGGTCCGGGTCGTCGATGCGGTGGAGCTCGGGCTGGAACATCACCTGGAAGTGGGCCGGGTGCTCGGCGGCGAACCGTACGTACCGCACGCCCCGCTCGCGCAGGTCCGGGGCGTCGGCCAGGGCGTCGGCGAAGAGGACGTAGCCCTCGGTGGCGATGGCGGTGAGCAGACCGGTGCGGTCCTTGAAGTGGTGGGCGGGGGCGGCGTGGGAGACGCCGGCCCGGCGGGCCAGATCGCGCAGGCTCAGCGCGGCCGGGCCCTCGGTACGGATGACGTCGAGTGCGGTGGCGAGGACGGCCCGCCGCAGGTCGCCGTGGTGGTAGGTGCGGTCGCTGCTCATGGACAGCAGGTTACGCGCTATCTAGTCATTGACAAGTTCCCCGGTGCGGGTGCACGCTGGCTATCTAGTCATCGGCTAGATCAATCCTGCTGCCGCGGAAGGCGGAGACATGTCCGACGAGTTGGGTCGCGTACGGCAGATGTGGCACCTGCTGGAGCCCCTGCACGCTGTTCTCTACTACGCGCCGGAGGCGTTCGAGGAGGCCTCGGCGCTCGGATACGCCGTCGACGAGCGCTGGCCGAGCTACTTCGCCTGGCGGGCGGCGCCGCTCGGGGAAGCCGGGGCGGGGAGGGTCGCGGAGGCGTTCTACAGCTTCAGCCCGGTGGTGGTGGGGGAGTACGTTCCCGCCGCCTGGTCCGTCGCCTCGGCGGACGCCGTGCTCGCCGCGCGGCGCAGGGCCGTCGACCGCGCGTACGGGACGCTGCTGGGGGAGGCGGTCACCGCTCCGGAGACGGCCGAGGCCGCCACGCTCCTGCGGCGCGTCGCGGAGGCCGCCGACACGGCGGGCCGTCCGCTCGCGGCCGCCAACGCCGCACTGCCCTGGCCGGACGCACCGCACCTCGCGCTCTGGCACGCGGCGACGGTCCTGCGTGAACACCGCGGCGACGGCCATCTCGCGGCGCTCGCCGCCGCGGAGCTCGACCCGGTCGAGGCGCTGGTGTCGTTCGCCGCCATCGGCGCGGCGCGCCCGGAGGTCTTCGCGAGCCGGGGATGGGGCGACGGGGAGTGGGTCGAAGCTCGCGAACGGCTCGCGAAGCGCGGCCTGGTGGCGGACGACGGTACGGCGACGGAAGCGGGCGGGGCGCTGCGCGCCGAGGTTGAGCGGCGCACGGACGAGGCGGCGGCCGCTCCGTGGCGAGTCCTCACCGACCAGGAGCGGGAGCGACTCGTGGAGCTGCTCGGACCGCTGTGGGTGGCGGTGATCGGCTCCGGCCTGCTGCCTTCGGAGAACACGATGGGCATCGGCAAGGTGTGACTCCCGACGCATCCGGAGTGAACGGATGCCATGAACACGTCCCGACGGGGCAGACGTCCGTAGAATTCCCGAGTTGGTTCGGCTTTCTCCCCGTCAGGACGGCTTCGAGTGATATCTCCCCGCGATTGTCGAGTGATCGTGCCGGCCCTGGGCCTGGCGGCGGTGCTGGCCCTGACCGGCTGTGATCCCGAATCGATCACGTCCGGTGCCGAGTCGCCCAGCGGCAGCTCGAACGGCGGCGGCCAGTCCGGCACCGGCTTCGGCGCCAGCCCGTTGGACAATCCCGACGGTACGAAGCCGGGCCTCGCCCCCCTCACCTCCGACGCGGACCGCGCGGCGGCCCGGAAGGTCATCGAGAAGGTGGCGACCAAGGGGCGCGGCCCCAAGACCGGTTACGAGCGCGACAAGTTCGGCTACGCGTGGAAGGACTCGGTCGACGGCATCCCGCTCTCGCGGAACGGCTGTGACACGCGGAACGACCTGCTGAACCGCGATGGCCGGAAGGTCAGGTTCCGTGACGGCTCGGACTGTGTGGTCATCGCCATGACCCTCATGGACCCGTACACCGGCTCGGCCATCGAGTGGCGCAAGCAGCAGGCCACCAAGGTCCAGATCGACCACGTCATGCCGCTGTCCTACGACTGGCAGATGGGCGCCGCCCGCTGGAACGAGGCCAAGAGGCAGCAGATCGCGAACGACCCGCTCAATCTGCTTCCCGTCGACGGCCCGGCCAACAACGCCAAGCGCGACTCGGGTCCCGCGTCGTGGCTGCCGCCGTACAAGCCGGTGCGCTGTTCGTACGCGCTGCGGTTCGCGCAGGTCTCGCTGAAGTACGAACTCCCGGTCACGACAGCGGACAAGAAGGTCATGCTGGAGCTGTGCGGGGGCTGAACCGGATGACCGGCCCGGCCCCGGCGGTATCGCCGGGGCCGGGCCGTCCGGCGTGGCACCCCCGCCCCCGGCGGTGGCGTACGGGTCCCGCCCGGGCCCCGGTGCGGGCGCGAGTGCGGCGCCCGGGTGCGGTCAGCCCGGGTCGACGATGTCCTTCACGGCGGGCTTGCTCACCACGACGGGCTTGTCGAACTCGGAGAGCGTCATCGACATCGGGTCGTCGCCGCCCTTGGAGTCGACCTTGAGGATGTACGGCGCTCCCTCGGTGGACACCAGGATCGTGTACGTGCCCTCGCTGTCCTTCTCGGTGAGGCGCAGTGCGGGGTGGCCGTCGACGGTGGTGCGCCCGCTCTTCTTGGCGCCTGTGTCGTTGGCCTCGAAATCCTTCAGCAGGGAGCTCAGGTCGCAGAGTTCCAGCATCTCCTTGTTGTCGGGGTCCGACGCCTTCGACTTCAGCCAGTGACCCGCGAGCATGTCGACCGCCGCGTCGATGTCCTCGGCGGGCTCGCCCTTGGACTGTTCGCGCAGCATCGCCTCGTCGAACTTCGTGTAGACCGTGTCGCCGGTCCTGCGGATCTCCATCGCCCCGACCGGGCCGATGGTCATCGTGCCGGTGCAGTCTCCGGCCGTGTTGCTGCTGAGGTGGGCGGAGACCCTGCTCCCGTCGGCCGTCGTGTCGACGTCGATCTTCAGGGACTTCACCTTCTTGGTGGCCGTGACGGCCTTGTTGGCGACCTCGGGGCCCGAGAGGTCCGCGAAGGGTGCGGACTCCTTCGGCGCGGAGTCCTTCGGTGCGGGCGTGTCGGTGCCGCAGGCGGCCAGACCCAGCACGGTGAAGGCGCAGAGGGTGTTGACGGCGGTACGGGCGAGAAGGCGCATGGGAAGAAGGCTCCGAAGGCTGATGGGGTGACGACACGCTCATCAGACAGTCTTTGTGAACCGAGTCAACACTCAATACGAGGGAGAGGTGGGAACACGCTGTGAACGGTCTGCTGACAGGTCGGCTCGGTATGCTCGCCCGCACAGGGCAACCGACCAGGGAGACAGCCAGTGCCGGAGAACTCGACAGAGGTGACCGCTGCCGGGATCGCCAGGCTCGCGGGCGTGGGACGCGCTGCCGTCAGCAACTGGCGTCGCCGGTACGCCGACTTCCCCCAGCCTGTCGGCGGCACCGAGACGAGCCCGTCGTTCGCCCTGTCCGCGGTGGAGTCGTGGCTGCGCGAGCAGGGGAAGATCGCCGAGATCCCCCTCCGTGAACGGGTCTGGCAACAGCTGACGGGCCATCCGGAGGGTGCCATGCCCGCGCTGATCCACACGGGCAGCGCCCTGTTGCTCATGCGGAGCAGCCCTGCCGCTTGGAGAGAGCTCACCGCAGTCGCGGACGAGGCGATGGCCGGTGTGCTGTCGCTCGCCCTCGGCGCGGTGCTCGACGACCGCTTCGGCCCCGCAGCGGAACCCGGACGGGCCGTACGCACCCCCGGCCGTGCGGAACTGCTGCCCTCCGTGCCACTGCTCCGCGCCGCCGCCGAACTCGCCGCGGAGGCCGGGGTCCGGGAGACCTTCGAGTTCCTGCTCGGGCGCCAGCTCGACGCCAACCCGCGGCAGTACACGCTCACCCCGCCCGGCCTCGCGGAGCTGATGGCCGCACTGGCGGGCACCGGCGGCCGGCCCCCGCGCACCGTCCTCGACCCGGCGGCGGGGACCGGGGCCCTGCTGGGCGCCGTCGCGCGGCCGGACGCGCTGTACGCGCAGGAGAACGACCCGGACCTCGCGGCACTCACCGCGCTCCGGCTCGCCCTGCACGCCGATTCCGCGGGGCGCACGCTCGCCGTGCGGACCGGTGACACCCTGCGCGCCGACGCCTTTCCCGGCCTCACCGTCGACGCCGTGCTCTGCCATCCGCCGTTCAACGAGCGCAACTGGGGACACCACGAGCTCGCCTACGACCCGCGCTGGGAGTACGGCTTCCCCGCCCGCACGGAGTCCGAGCTCGCCTGGGTGCAGCATGCGCTGGCCCATCTGCACGAGGGCGGCACCGCGGTCCTGCTGATGCCGCCCGCCGCCGCGTCGCGCCGCTCCGGCCGCCGTATCCGCGCCGATCTGCTGCGGCGCGGCGCCCTGCGGGCCGTCATCGCGCTCCCGGCCGGCGCCGCACCCCCGTACGGCATCCCGCTCCACCTCTGGGTCCTGCGCAAGCCGGACGCCGGGCCGCGCCCCTCGCCCGAACTGCTCCTGGTCGACACCGCCGAGCCCGCCGAACCGGCCTCCGACCGGAGCGGCCGCGACCGGCTCGACTGGCCGGCCCTGCACGCCGCCGTGCTCGACGCCTGGCGACCGTTCGGCGGTGAGACAGGCGAGAGCCGTGAGAGCGGCGCGAGCGGTGAGGCCGGTGCGAGCGGCGAGCGCGAAGAGAACAGCCGCCCCCGGCTCGGCACCAGCCGCGTCGTCCCGGTCATCGAACTCCTCGACGACGACATCGACCTGGCCCCTGCCCGCCACCTGCCCGCAGCGGCCGCGGCGGACGGACCCGCCGAGCTGATCGACGTAAGGGAACGGCTGACGAAGAGTCTGGGGCTCGCGGGCCGCCTCACCCCGCCGCCCGTCGAGGTCTCCGCCCCCGCCCGCTGGCCGCTCACCACCGTCGGCGAGCTCGCCCGGGCCGGCGCCCTCCAGCTCCGCACCGGCGGCTCCGGCACCGGCACCGGGCCCGTGCTCACCGAGCACGACGTCCTCGGCTCCGCCGCCCCGTCGGGGAGCCTGCCCGCCGACGGGCCGCACGAGGAGCCCGTGCTCGTCGAACCGGGCGACGTCGTCGTCCCCGTGCTCGGCGGCGGCTCCGTCGCCCGCGTCATCGACGACGCCACGGCGGGCGCCGCACTCGGCCGCAACCTCCAGCTGCTGCGCCCCGATCCGGCCGCACTCGACCCCTGGTTCCTCGCCGGCTTCCTGCGCGGCACCGCCAACAACCGCCAGGCCAGCAGCTACGCCTCCACCGCGACCCGGCTCGACGCCCGCCGCCTCCAACTGCCCCGGCTGCCGCTGGCCGAGCAGCAGCGGTACGGCGAACGCTTCCGCATCCTGGCCGCTTTCGAGGACGCCCTACGCCTCGCCGGCCAACTCGGCGGACGGCTCGTCCAGGGGATGTACGACGGACTGACGGACGGAACGGTCACGCCGAAGTGAGCGGAACCACAACGGTTCCGCACAACCCGGGGACCCTTGTCGGTGTCGCCCCTTACGCTCGGTTCTGCGCGCACGTCCACGTGCGCGCGAACGTCCCATGACCAGGTATCCAGGAGCAGCCATGTACGCCCCGGGCCAACCGCCGACGGCGCCGCGCACAGTCCCCAGCAGGGCCTGGATCGTGTCGATGCGCGTGCTGTTCAGCGTGCTCTCGGCGTTCTCCTGCGGCATGCTCCTGTGGACGCCTCTGCTCCGGCTGGCGATCGTGCGCCGCAGGGCCTTCGACTGGTGGATGACCGGGGCCGGCTTCGTCTTCGTCTGCGTCCTGCTGCCGATCATCGGCAGGGACGGCAGCGACTCCGAGGCCCACGGCATCGACTACGTCCTCATACCGCTGCTGCTGCTCGCCATGGTGGCCGCCCCCGCGCACTTCATCGTCGCGGACATCCGCCACTACGCGCAGCCGGCCCGGCAGAACGGCACGAACGGCCCCGTGCCGCCGTTCCCGGGCTACGCGTACGGGCCCACGGTGCCCATGCAGACACCGGTGCAGCCGCCGATGCACCAGTTCGGGCAGCAGCCTCCGGTCCCGCAGCCCTACACGCCGCCGTACCAGCAGCCCCACCCCACACCGCAGCCCCAGCCGACGCCTCCCGCCCACCAGCCGCACCCGACGCCCCACCCCCAGCGCCTCGACCAGGTGCGCGCCGAGCTCGACGAGCTCAGCGACTACCTCCGTAAGGAGGAGGGCCGGTGAGCGGTCGCCTCATCGGCGGGCGGTACGAGCTGGCGACGATCCTCGGACAAGGCGGCATGGGCCAGGTCTGGACGGCCTACGACCAGCGTCTGGACCGCCGGGTCGCGGTCAAGCTGCTGCGCCCCGACCGGGTCACCGGCCCCATCGGCAGCGACGCCGCTGGCGAGCTGCGCCGCCGCTTCGTCCGCGAGTGCCGGGTCACCGCCCAGGTCGACCACCCCGGCCTCGTCACCGTCCACGACGCCGGCAGCGACGGCGACGAGCTGTTCCTCGTCATGCAGTACGTCGAGGGCGCCGACCTCGGCGACCACCTTGCCGAACACGATCCGTACCCCTGGCAGTGGTCCGTCGCCGTCGCCGCCCAGCTCTGCGCCGTCCTGAGCGCCGTGCACGCCGTGCCGATCGTCCACCGCGACCTCAAGCCCCGCAACCTGATGGTGCGCCCGGACGGCACCGTCGTCGTCCTCGACCTCGGCGTCGCCTCCGTCCTGGACACCGACACCACCCGCCTCACCCACACCGGCTCACCGATCGGCTCCCCGGCCTACATGGCCCCCGAACAGGCCATGGGCGGCGCCGTCGGCCCGTACACCGACCTCTACGCCCTCGGCGTGCTCCTGCACGAACTCCTGAGCGGAGACGTGCCGTTCACCGGATCGACGGCCCTCGGCGTCCTGCACCGCCACCTCTACGAGCCGCCGGCCCCCGTCCGGCAGATCCGCCCCGACATCCCCGAACCCCTCGAAGCGCTCGTCCTGCGGCTCCTCGCCAAGGACCCGCAACACCGCCCGGCCAGCGCCCAGGAGGTGTACGAACACCTCGCCCCCCTGCTGCCCGCCCGGAACGCGGGACACCCGTCGGGCCCGCTCGACCCGACCCGCCCCTTCCTGCGCCCCCACGCCCCGTGGCCCGACCGCGCCACGACCCCGCCCGCCGAGCGGCCCGCGCCGATGCCCGCCCGGCCCGACGTCGCAGCCGCCGTCGACGAGGTCAAGAGGCTCCTGGGCGAAGGCCGCATCACCCAGGCCGTCGACATGCTCGGCGGCATCCTCCCGGCCGCCGCCGAACAGCACGGCGAGGGCTCCCCGGTCGTCCGCATCCTGCGCAAGCAGTACGCCGCGACCCTGATGGACGACGGCCAGTACCGCCGCGCCCTGCCCGAACTGCGCCGCCTGGCCGACGACCGCGCGGCCGAGGCCGGACCGGCCGACCCGCAGACCCTGCAGTTCCGCTACGACGCCGCGCAGTGCCTGGAACAGCTCGGCGAACCCGCCGCCGCACTCGCCGAGTACCGCGCGGTCCTTCCGTACTACGAGAACCAGTACGCGACGAACAACGACCCGGCCCGTTCCTACGAGATCCGCCACCGCATCGGCCAGTTGCTGCTGGCCCTCGGCGACCACATGGGCGGCTGCGGCCAGCTCCAGTCACTGCTGTACGACACCGAGCGGATGTACGGCCCGCACCACCCGCTCCCGGCCGAACTGCGCCGCCAGCTGGAGCGTCAGCTGGAGGTCAGGGGCGGCTGAACCGGTGCCGGACGCACGAAAGGGACGAGCGATGAGCGCCGTGCCGCCTCGAAGAACGCCGGGCCCTCGCGGCGGCACCGGCAGGAGCGCAGAGGGCCGAGTCCGCCGGGCGTCATGCCCGTACGGATACGAACCGGCCGAGCACCGAAACGACGTAAGAGCTAAGCGTGGCTGTTCTCATCGACCACCTGGAGAAACGTCTGGGCCGACCGGCCGGGCGGTTCTTCGCGGGGACGTCGTGCCCTTGCCGATGCCGTTGACTCCCGGGGGTTCCCTGACGGCGTTGTATGCGGCCATGCCGATCTGCTTCGACGACGCCTTCTTCTCCGTCACGTTGGAGAACGGGACGCACGTGTCCCTCGTGTGGCTGGTACCGCTCCACGCAATCGAGGCGGAGTACGTGGAGAAGCACGGATGGCCGGACTTCGAGAGCGAACTGACGAAGCAGGACCCCGACCTGTTCGACCTCCGCCGCCCGCAGACGAGTCTGTAGAACCCGACGCCCGCGCGACGCCCCCGCACCGTGCGAGGAGAACCCGACGCCCGCGCGGCGCCCCGTGCAAGGAGACGCATGTCCCGCACCACCCCCTCCCGACCGGTGGACATCGAGAGCGTCTTCCCGGAACTGGCCGCCCACCGGCGCACCGCCACCCGGCTGCACCCGCGTCCCGGAGTCCCCGGGCATCACGACAGTTCGGTGGGCGGGCCGCTGCTGTGGCCCGCCGACGAACCCTGGCCGGTCTGCACGGAGCGGCACCGGCGGGGCTACGGGGAGCGCACGGCGGACGTACGCCTGAGCCGCCGCATCCTCGACGAGGCATGGAGCCGGGTTCCCGCTCCAGGACAGCGTCCCGGCCCCACGGACGAGGAGGGGAACGTCCTCCGCTCGTTCAAGCGGGCGCGCCATGCCCCCTCGCTCGGGGACACGGACCCCGTTCCCCTCCTTGCGCTGGCCCAGTTGTTCCGACGGGACGTGCCCGGCCTCGCGGTCCCGGCCCGGTGCGACCTGCTCCAGATCCTGTGGTGTCCGTTCGACGCCCACCACGGGCGTCACGAGCCCGCCGTCGCACTGCGCGGACGCCGGTCGGCGGAGATCGGCGAGGTCCTGGCAGATCAGCCGGAACCCGAGGTGGTGGGCTCCGAGGGGTACGTCCCCGCGTCGTGCCTGCTCGACCCCGAGCAGGTGGTCGAGCATCCGGACATCGGCCGACTGCCGCACGACGTGCGCGAGCGCATCGACGCGTGGGAGGGCGACGAGGACGACCTGGACGAGGACGCGGTCCTCTACCGGTCCGACCTGTCGGTCGCGCCGGGCTGGAAGGCCGGCGGCCACGCCCCCTGGAAGTCGACGGAGCACGTCGACGTGGTCTGTCCGTGCGGGGCACCGACGGATCTCCTGATGACG
This sequence comes from Streptomyces sp. NPDC048211, assembly GCF_043202315.1. Lineage (NCBI taxonomy): Bacteria > Bacillati > Actinomycetota > Actinomycetes > Kitasatosporales > Streptomycetaceae > Streptomyces > Streptomyces sp. NPDC048211. The sequence goes on along the minus strand of NZ_JBIDAD010000008.1, from coordinate 122,753 downwards.
GTGGCGAGCCAGGAGTGGGACGCCGGGAACCGCAGCTGGATCCCGCAGGAGGACCGCGCGACAGCGGATGTCATGGGCGCCAACGTCCCGACGCGGATCACCGTGGGCCGCTGGGGCTCCATGAACGTCTTCGTCTGCCGAGCGGAGTTCACCCACCCGCCGCGGCTCATTCTCCGGGGCTGAGCTCCGTGTCGCCGTGGCCGTCGACCCAGGCGAGAGCCTCCGCCACCTCGCTCTTCGTCGGGGCGGGGCGCACCTGGTCCGGGTAGCGGATCAGATGGTGCCCGCGCGCCGCCTCCAAGCCGATGCGGCGTGCCTGCGGCGACAGGGAGATGTCGTCCGCGACCTCCTGGGCGCGCCTCCACCAGTCCCGGCTGCGCAGGTCGACGCTGTAGTGCCACAGCGGCTGAGCCGGGTCGGCCACGCCGATCAGGGTCCGGTCGAGTGCGTACGGCGCCCGGCCCGGCCCGCACACCAGCCGGTCGGCGACCTCCAGCGGACGCACACCGTCCAGCCTCGCGCGCATCAGCACCCAGGTCATCAGGTGGCCGGTGTCATGGGCCCTCGATTCGACGAAGTCCCACAGTTCCGCTGCCTTGGCCTCGTCGGGGGCGCCGAGATGGGTGAGCAGGCGCAGCTCGTTCTTCCAGACCGGCTTCGGCTTCGCCCACCAGGCCACCAGTTCGTCCGCGACCGGATGGCCGAGATCGAGTGCCAGGCACGTCAGGGTGACCAGCGGGTGGCGCCACTCGGTGTACGTCGTCCGGTACCGCTTGGTGAGCACCTTCTTCCAGAGCGGCACGAGCGCGTCCACCTCGGCAGCGGTGGCCGCGCCGTGGGAGTAGAGGAGTTCGAGACAGAAGCCGAGCCCCTGCATCGCCGTCCTGCCGTCCGCCACCTGGGCCCGCAGCCACGCGGTGTCGGCTTCGGTCAAGGTCCGGTAGCGGGGCCAGACGTCGCACAACGCGCCCTCGTAGGCCGTCAGGTCGGGGCCGGTCCCGGACAGGAGCCCGGCTCGGGCGGCCTCGAACCGGTCGGCGGCGGCCAGGGCGTCCGCAGCGCCGGTGCCGGTGACGTCGGCGTAAGCCGGTCCGAGAAGCGCGGCTTCCTCCCGCAGCTCCGCGATCCGTCCCTGCGCCACTTCCGCGGCTGCCACGCGGAGCCGGTGCGGCAGTCGCTCGTCGACCGCGAACCGCACCGAGAGCAACGCGGTGAAGGACAGCTCGGCCGCCCGGCCGGCCTCCGAGCCCCGCAGCCACACCGTCGTCACGGCCCGGCTCAGCGCGGAGTACAGCGCACGCACCGACCTGTCCGGCGCCCCGCACTCCGTCATCTCCCGGGCCAGCGCACCCGCCGCCGAGACCCAGTCGGGTTCCCGGACGGCCTGATACGCCGCCAGCCACGGCCCGACCGCCACCCGCTCGCCCGCCAGCGCCCAGTCCCGCAGAACGGCGAGGCCGGGCTCCGAGGGCACTTCCCCGGCGACGCCCGCCGCCACGGGACCCAGAGCGGCGACCACCTCCCAGGCCCGCGGGTGGTCATGACGGAGCAGCGCGTGCAGCAGCGCCGACCAGCCGTCCCAGGACGTCGGCCGTCCGGCGTAGTTCTCCTGCCAGGCCGTCAGCAGCCCGGCCGCCTCCTCGTACGTGAGCGCGTCCCGCCGTTCGAGGCAGGTGACGAACGGACCCGCGGCGGACACATCGAGCGGGGCACGCAGCCGGTCATGCAGCCAGCCGGCCTCGGGGCCGGTCAGCGGCCGGTACGCGTAGGGGAGCCTCCGCCGGCTGAGAGGGGTGTCGACGTCCGTGAGGAACTGCCGGACAGCGGCGGCGTCGTCGGGAGACGGCAGCCCTTCACCGTCCCGTTCTGTCAGCCGGTCGAGCCCGAAGGCGCCTCGGGGCCCGCCGTCGGCCACCCGGTACCCCGGCGGTCCCTCTCCGAGGCAGGCGGCGACGACCGCGTGGTCGCCGCCCCAGTGCAGGTTCAGCTCGCGGAGGAGCGCTCCGGAACGGTCGAAGGCCGTGTGGGACTGCCAGTGCCAGTAGACGAAGGAGGTGCCGTCGCCGAGCCCCCGCGCCCCGATCAGCTCGGCGGCGTCCTCATGGCCGTCGCTCTGCGTGTAGCGGCTCCGGCCCGGTGGCGGAAGAACCACGCATCCCTCGCTCCCGAGCGTCCGCCACCAGGCCTTCACGGCCGCAAGGTCGGAGCGCCTTTTCGCCGGCGCTCCGCCGGAGGGGAGGTTCTGCGGCACTTCTTGCTCCTTCGGACGACGATGCGGCTGGCGCCCGATTATGTCGACACGGAAACCAGTTCACCCAGCCGTCGCCACGAGGCCATGCGGGCCATCCGCGCCCGACACGTTGACCGGCTGAATTACAAGCGTGCTGATCTCGCTGGTGGTGCCCTGCTTCAACGAGGAAGACATCCTCGAACGCTTCCATGAACGCGTGACGGACGAGATGACCCGCCTGGGCCACGCGTTCCAGATCGTGTACGTGGACGACGGAAGCGCGGACCGGACCCTGCCGATCCTGCGGGAGCTGGCCGCCGCCGACCCCCGGGCCCGCTACGTCTCCTTCAGCCGCAACTTCGGCAAGGAGGCCGCCATGCTGGCCGGCCTCCAGCACGCCGAGGGCGACGCCGTCGTCATCATGGACGCCGACCTCCAGCACCCGCCGGAACTCGTCGGCCGCATGCTCCAGGAGCACGCGCAGGGCTACGACCAGGTCATCGCCCGCCGCACCCGCACCGGCGACCGCGTCACCCGCACCCTCACCGCCCGCGCCTACTACTGGCTCATCAACCGCCTCGTCGACGTCGAACTCGTCGACGGCGTCGGCGACTTCCGGCTGCTGTCGCGACGGGCCGCCGACGCCGTACTCGAACTCACCGAGTACAACCGCTTCTCCAAGGGCCTCTTCGCCTGGGTCGGCTTCCCCACCACGACCTTCAGCTACGAGAACGCCGTCCGGGAACAGGGCCGCTCCGCCTGGACCTTCGGCAAACTGCTGAACTACGGCCTCGACGGACTCCTCTCCTTCAACAACAAGCCCCTGCGCGCCGCGCTCTACCTCGGCATGCTCCTCATGTCCGTGGCCTTCGTCTACGCCGCCTGGATCGTCGGCGTCGCCCTGGTGAAGGGTGTCGACACTCCCGGATACGTCACCCTCCTCGTCGTGTTCACCGCACTCGCCGGCGTCCAGATGGTGATGGTCGGAGTGGTCGGCGAGTACGTCGGCCGGATCTACTACGAGGTGAAACGCCGCCCGCACTTCCTGGTGAAGGACACCAACACCCGGATCCGCAGGCCGGCCCCGGAGCCGGAACCCCTGGAGCCCGTACGCCGATGACGGTCAAGGCACAACTGGCCCGGTTCGCCCTCGTGGGCGTCGTGAACACGGGCACGTACTACGGCTGCTACCTCGCCCTGCTGCACTGGCTGCCCTACATGGCCGCGCACGTGCTGGCCTTCACGCTCAGCATGACCGGCTCGTTCTTCCTCAACTCGTACTTCACCTACCGCACCCGGCCCACCTGGCGGAAGTTCCTGCTCTTCCCGCTCACCAACGCGGCCAACTTCGTCATCACCACCGGCGGCGTCTACCTGCTGGTCGACCTGGCCGGTTTCAGCAGCCGGTACGCGCCCCTGGTCGCCGCCGCGGCCGCCATCCCCATCACCTTCGTCGTCTCGCGCACGATCATGCTGAGGCCGGACACTCCGCCCAAACCGGTCGAACGGGTCGGCTGAGCCGGCGGTGCGGAGCCCGGCATTCCGTATGGCACAGTGTCCCGGTCATATGCGCCGAGCCGGACGAAGCCGTCGCGCCGTGCGGCTCCGGTGAGGTGGTGCCCTCGGCGCGGCTCCTCGCGCCCCGCTCGCCGCACAGCAATTCCTTGATCCATCCACAGAGGTGTGTTGTGAACGCGAGAAGACGCCGGGCCCTGCTGAAAGCCGTCACGGTCATGCTGGAGCCCGGTGAACAGATCGAGGCGACGTCGCTGGTGAATCTCAGCGAGGTCTCCGTCAAGAAGAACGTGGCGATGGGCATCGCCGCGGCGGTCCTGAGCGGCGGGACGATGATCGCCGCGGCAGCCCCCCAGCCGATGTACCTCGCGGCCAGCCGCGAACGCCTTTTCCTGTTCCAGGCCAACCCGACCTTCGCGAAGCCGGACCGGCACCTGGCCACGTTCGAGATCAAGGACGTGACGCGGACCGAGATCAAGCGCGGATTCGTGAAGCACTCCTTCATCCTGCTCGACGAGTCCGCGGGCAGCGCCCTGCGCATCTTCTTCCCGTGGTTCGGGGTCAAGGACATGGACGCCGTGGCAGGACTCGTTCCTCCGGCGACGGTGTAGCGGTCGCCCCGCGGGGGCGGGCCTCGCCCCACGAGAGACCCGCCTCGACCGTCCGGACGCGCCGCCCCGGCCGCGCCGCCGGACGCCCGCATCCCCAACTCCTCCCGAATCGTTGGTCGAATCAGTGGCCCGGACCAGCTCCACTGCCTAACATCGATCACCGCAAGGCTTTGTGCACCGCCGCACAATCTCCTCGGGAGGCTCCTTTGCACCGCCGCCGTCGCACCGCGCTCACCGTCTCCGCCGCGCTGCTCGCCGCAGCGCCGCTCCTCGCCGCCTGCGGCAGCCAGGCCCACCCGGGCGCCGCGGCCGTCGTGGGCGGCGACCGGATCACGGTGGCCACCGTGCAGGGCCAGGTGGCCGACGTGCGCCAGGCCCAGGACACCTCGAAGCAGGCCGCCCAGATCACCAACCAGTCCGGCCAGCTCGTCCGCGCCAAGCTGCACGGGCTGATCCTGGACCGGGTCCTGGACAAGGCGTCCGCGGACGCGGGAGTGACCGTCACCCGCGCCGAGGTCCAGCAGATGCGGCAGTCGGCCGTCGCCCAGTACAAGGGGGAGGCCGGGCTGCGCGCCGCGGTGCTCCAGGAGCGCTGGATCGCCCCGGACCAGATCGACGCCTTCCTGCGCGAGCAGATCCAGCTGACCAAGCTCGGCCAGGCACTCGGCGCCGACCCGACCACCCCGGCCGGCACGAAGGTCCTCGGCGACGCACTGACGAAGGCGTCCAAGTCGCTGGAGGTCGACGTCAACCCGCGCTTCGGCACCTGGAACAACCAGCAGATCCAGCTCGCGGAGTACAAGGCCCCCTGGATCACCCAGGTCACCAAGCCGGCCCAGTCTGCCGCGGAGGCCGGGGCCTGAGGACGGACCGGCGGCCGGGTAGATTCACCGCGTGAACGCTGAAGACCCCGGCCGCATCGTCCTGCTCACCGCCAGCCACCGTGTCGCGCCCGGACTGCTGTCCTGGCCCGCCTGGCAGACCCTGCACGCCGCCGACCGCGTGCACTGCGGGGAACAGGACCAGCCCCAGCTGCCCTACCTGCGCGAGGCGGGCGTCACCGTCACCCCCGGCGTGCCCGACGCGCAGGAGCTTGTGGACGCGTGCGCCGGCGGCCGGACCGTCGTCGTCCTCACCGGCGGCGAGGGCAACCAGCCGCTGACCGACGGACTGGCCAGGCTGGCCGGTTCGGGACGGGTGCGGATGCCGAACCTGGAGCTGCTGCCCGGCTCGTACGACCTGCCCGGCGCCCGGCTCCTCGATCTGGTCCAGGTCATGGACCGGATCCGCCTCGAATGCCCCTGGACCTCGCAGAAGACCCACCAGGGCCTCGCCAGGTACGCCATCGAGGAGGCGTACGAACTCGTCGAGGCGATCGAGGACGGCAACCGGGAGGAGCTCCGCGAGGAGCTCGGGGACGTCCTGCTCCAGGTCGTCTTCCACGCGCGCATCGCCGAGGAGGACGAGGAGGAGCCCTTCTCCGTCGACGACGTCGCGGCCACCCTCGTCGAGAAGCTGATCCACCGCCACCCGCACGTCTTCGGCGACGAGACCGCCGAGACGCCGGAGGACGTCCACGCCCACTGGCTGCGCACGAAGGCGATCGAGAAGCAGCGCGAGTCCGTCACCGACGGGGTCCCCCTCGGCCAGCCCGGCCTGGCACTCGCCGCGAAGCTGGCGAGCCGGGCCCGTACCGCCGGACTCGACGTGCCGCTCCCCTCGGGCGACGACGAGAACGGCACCGAGGGCGACGCCATCGGCTACCGGCTCCTCGCCCTGGCCGCGCGCGCCCAGGAGGACGGCATCGACCCGGAGGCGGCTCTGCGGGCCGCGGGGCGTGCGTACCGGGACGCCATCAGGGCGGCGGAGGGCCTGGAGTAGCGGCGGACGGCAGCGGATAACGTCGGGGGGTGAACGACCACCCCGCCGAGACCCCAGCTCCCCCCACCGGCTGCCCCGCCCACGCGGCCCCCGTCGTGCCGCCCGCGCCCGAACTCTTCACGTGGGAGTTCGCCACCGACCCGTACCCCGCCTACGCCTGGCTGCGGGAGCACAGCCCCGTGCACCGCACCACGCTGCCCAGCGGGGTCGAGGCCTGGCTGGTGACGCGGTACGCGGACGCCAGGGAAGCCCTCGCCGACAACCGGCTGTCCAAGAACCCCGCGCACCACGCCGAGTCCGCGCACGCCAAGGGGAAGACGGGGATCCCGGGCGAGCGCAAAGCGGAGTTGATGACGCATCTGCTGAACATCGACCCGCCCGACCACACCCGGCTGCGCCGACTCGTGTCCAAGGCGTTCACCCCGCGTCGCGTCGCGGAGTTCGCTCCGCGCGTGCAGGAGCTGACCGACCGGCTCATCGACGGGTTCGCCGGCAAGGGCGAGGCGGACCTCATCCACGAGTTCGCCTTCCCGCTCCCCATCTACGCGATCTGCGACCTGCTGGGCGTTCCGCGCGAGGACCAGGACGACTTCCGGGAATGGGCGGGCATGATGATCCGCCACGGCGGCGGGCCGCGCGGCGGGGTCGCCCGGTCCGTGAAGAAGATGCGGAGCTATCTCCTCGAACTGATCCACCGCAAGCGCGAGAACCCGGGGGACGACCTGATCTCGGGGCTGATCCGGGCGAGCGATCACGGTGAGCACCTGACGGAGAACGAGGCTGCCGCGATGGCCTTTATCATCCTCTTTGCCGGTTTTGAGACGACCGTGAACCTGATCGGCAACAGCGTCCACACCCTGCTGGGTCACCCCGAACAGCGCGCGCGGCTCCAGGGTTCCCTTGCCGCGGGGGAGACGGAGCTCCTGGCCACGGGTGTCGAGGAACTGCTGCGGTACGACGGCCCGGTGGAGCTGGCGACCTGGCGGTACGCCACCGAGGCGCTGACCATCGGCGGACAGCGGGTCGCCGGGGGTGACCCCGTTCTCGTGGTGCTGGCGGCCGCCGACCGGGACCCCGAACGCTTCGGCGGACCGGACGTGCTGGATCTCGCGCGGCGTGACAATCAGCACCTCGGTTACGGTCACGGAATCCACTACTGCCTGGGAGCGCCGCTCGCCCGGCTGGAGGGGCAGGTCGCCCTCGCCACGCTCCTGAAACGCCTCCCGGACCTGCGACTTGCGGGAGATCCTGCCGATTTGCGGTGGCGTGGCGGTCTCATCATGCGTGGACTGCGCACGCTGCCGGTGGAGTTCGCACCGGAGCGGGCACACGATGAAGGTGACACTCTGTCAACTCTGTGACTTTCACGTGATCTCTGCTGCATCGACTTGTGACACACGTTCGAGTCCCGCTAGGTTCACCGTTCGACTCACCAGTCACTCGTCAGTCACACGGAAGGCATCCCCATGGGCTCCGCGAACGGCAGACACCGTCGCCCTCGGCAGGCACCCGCGATCATCGTCGCCGCAGGCGTGACCGGCTCGGCCATCGCCATCCCGCTGCTCGGCGCGGCAGGCGCGCACGCCGCCGACGCCTCGACCTGGGACCGGGTGGCCGAGTGCGAGAGCGGCGGGATGTGGAGCGCCGACCTCGGCAACGGCTACTACGGCGGCCTGCAGTTCTCGCAGGAGGTCTGGAAGTCGTACGGCGGCGAGTCGTACGCCGAGCGCGCGGACCTCGCCAGCCGCTCGCAGCAGATCGCCGTGGCGGAGAAGGTCCTGGAGGACCAGGGGCCGAAGGCGTGGCCGAGCTGCGCGGTCGTCTCGGGCCTCGCCGTGGACAGCGGCCTGCCGGGCGTGGACCCGGGCAGCACCCCGTCCGCCGACCCGTCCGGAAGCGCGGACCCGTCCGCGAGCGCCGACTCCTCCGGTGATGACGCCGCGTCGGACGACGAGTCCTCGGACGCGACCACGCCGGCGGACGAGGCCACGGGCGACGCCGCGGACGACGCCAAGGGCAAGGGCGGAAAGCCGGACGCGTCCGCCTCTCCGTCGGCCACCCCCTCCGCCACGCCCTCGGGCAAGGCCTCCGGCGCCGAGGAGGACCCGGCAGGAGGTCAGGAGAAGGCCGGCAAGCACCGGGGTGCTCCGGCCCCCGAGGAGACCCGGGCGAGTGGCCGCGCCGGTGACCGTGACGCGGGGCGGCACGCCTCGCGCGGTGACAGTGACGCACGCGACACCGCTGCCCCGGCTGCTGACGGTACGTACACCGTGCGCGCAGGCGACAACCTCTGGGCGATTGCCGACGCGCAGCACCTGGCCGGCGGCTGGACCCAGCTGTACGAGGCCAACAAGGCGGAGGTGGGCTCCGACCCGGACCTCATCCTGCCTGGCCAGAGCCTCGATCTCGGCCTGAAGACCGAGTGAGCGCAGTCTGATGATCAGCTGAAAACACCCCAAAAATTGGGGTAGTTAAGAGGCCTATGTCCCACTTTTGACGGAGTGAGACATGGGTCTCTTTGCGTGAACTGGCGCGTCTTGTCCGGGAGGTCCCGCCGCATCCGTTCCGACCTGCGCAAACGAGGGTTCTTCGGATGCAAGGAAGGGCTGTTTATCCGGTATGTCCATCTTTGGATATGAGGGTGGGGTGTGATTACGGTCGGAACCGCTCGCACCGCGGGCCCCGTCGACCGTCACGCCGAATCCTGCCGTCGGTCGAAGGGAACAGACGCGTAAAGCGCCGTAGGCAGGAGCGGGGGACCCAGGTAAGCGCCGGGCCCGATCGTCGCAAGACGGATCAGGACCGGCTTGGGGTGAAGTCGTGCGCTAGGACGTGCGACCGGGCAACTCACTTGGCCCGAACCCGACAGCTCACCTCGTAGGCGTCGGTGAGGAGAAGTCTCGATGCTGCTCAACAGCAAGGGCAACAAGCACCGTCGCCCGTCCAAGGCCGTCCGTATCGCCACGCTCGCCGGTGTCGCCGGTGCCGCCATCGCCGTGCCCCTGATGGGTGCGACCGGCGCTTCCGCCGCCTCCGTGTCCACGTGGGACGCCGTCGCCCAGTGCGAGTCCGGTGGCAACTGGTCCATCAACACCGGCAACGGCTACTACGGCGGCCTGCAGTTCTCGCAGTCCAGCTGGGCCGCCGCCGGTGGCACCCAGTACGCGGCCCGCGCCGACCTGGCCACCAAGGCCCAGCAGATCGCCACCGCCGAGAAGCTCCTCGACATGCAGGGTCCGGGCGCCTGGTCCTGCGCCGGTGCCGGCAACCTGAGCAACGACGGTGTCGACCCGGGTGTCGACACCGGCTCCTCCGCCGCCAAGACCGAGACCGCGCCGAAGGCCGAGGCCGCCCCGAAGCAGGCCGAGCCGAAGAAGGCCGAGCGCACCGAGGCCCCCGCCACCAACCGCTCCGAGCGTTCGGCCGCCCCCAAGGCCGAGTCGAAGACCGTCACGACCCCGACCGGCAAGAAGGTCGAGAAGGGTGACGGCGAGTACAAGGTCATCACCGGTGACTCCCTGAGCAAGATCGCCGCCGACCACAAGGTCAAGGGCGGCTGGGAGCAGCTCTTCAAGCTCAACAAGGACATCGTCACGGACGCCGACCTGATCTACCCCGGTCAGCAGCTCCACCTGACGAAGTAGTCGCGATCTCTCCTCGCTGATGACCCCGGCCGCCCCGGCCCGGCGCGCACCCTCCCCCCGTGCGTACCGGTCCGGGGTGCGCCGGTTTCTGCGTTGACCGTTCAACTGTTGTCGTTACTCGTCAGTAAATTTCTGGCCTTTTGCCCCACTGTGCCTGCCCTTGGGTCCTTTTTCGTCCCAGGGGACGGGCGGTCGGCCGGTTGGGGCGGCCGGGCCGGTTAGGCTCTTGTCGCAAGGCCAAAGCGACCCTGCACCACAAGCGTCACATCCCAGAAGGAGATGCCTCGTGCCGTCCATCGACGTCGTCGTAGCCAGGGAAATCCTCGACTCCCGCGGAAACCCCACGGTCGAGGTCGAGGTCGGCCTCGACGACGGCAGCACGGGCCGTGCTGCTGTTCCGTCCGGCGCCTCCACCGGCGCGTTCGAGGCCATTGAGCTTCGCGACGGCGACCCCAACCGCTACCACGGCAAGGGTGTCGAAAAGGCCGTCCTCGCCGTGATCGAGCAGATCGGCCCGGAGCTCGTCGGCTACGACGCGACCGAGCAGCGGCTGATCGACCAGGCGATGTTCGACCTGGACGCCACCGAGAACAAGGGCTCCCTCGGCGCCAACGCCATCCTCGGCGTCTCGCTCGCCGTGGCCCACGCCGCGTCCGAGGCCTCGGACCTGCCGCTGTTCCGCTACCTCGGCGGTCCGAACGCGCACCTGCTGCCCGTCCCGATGATGAACATCCTCAACGGTGGGTCGCACGCCGACTCCAACGTGGACATCCAGGAGTTCATGATCGCCCCGATCGGCGCGGAGTCCTTCTCCGAGGCCCTGCGCTGGGGCGCCGAGGTCTACCACACGCTGAAGAAGGTCCTGAAGACCAAGGGCCTGTCCACCGGTCTCGGTGACGAGGGCGGCTTCGCGCCGAACCTGGAGTCGAACCGCGCCGCCCTGGACCTCATCGTCGAGGCCATCAAGGAAGCCGGCTACGCCCCGGGCAAGGACATCGCGCTCGCGCTCGACGTCGCCGCGTCCGAGTTCTACAAGGACGGCAAGTACGAGTTCGAGGGCAAGTCCCGCTCGGCCGCCGAGATGACCGAGTACTACGAGGAGCTCGTCTCCGCGTACCCGCTGGTCTCCATCGAGGACCCGCTGTACGAGGACGACTGGGCCGGCTGGAAGGTCATCACCGACAAGATCGGCGCCAAGGTGCAGATCGTCGGCGACGACCTCTTCGTCACCAACCCGGAGCGTCTGGCCCGTGGCATCGAGGAGGGCTCGGCCAACGCCCTGCTCGTCAAGGTCAACCAGATCGGTTCGCTGACCGAGACCCTGGACGCCGTCGAGCTGGCCCAGCGCAACGGCTTCAAGTGCATGATGTCGCACCGCTCCGGCGAGACCGAGGACGTCACCATCGCGGACCTCGCGGTCGCCGTGAACTGCGGCCAGATCAAGACCGGCGCCCCGGCCCGCTCGGACCGTGTCGCCAAGTACAACCAGCTGCTGCGCATCGAGGAGATCCTCGACGACGCCGCGGTGTACGCGGGCCGCTCGGCGTTCCCGCGCTTCAAGGGCTGACACCGGCCCGACGAAGCCCGGCCGGGTCAAGTGCCCCGGCCTCCGTCCGTCCCCGCACTCGGTCCCGTACCGTGTGCGGGGACGGACGTGCGTAATGGGGAGGCGGAGACATGGCCGCGAAGGACCGGGACCGGTTCTCCACCGCGACCCGGCTGCGGTTGCTCGGCGAGCAGACCGCGGCCCGCGTCTACCGGTCCCAGAACCGCCGTCAGGCCCGCCGTTCCCGGCTCACCGGCCGGGCCGCCTTCCTGGCCCTGATCGTCTGCTCACTGATCGTCGCGCTCGCGTATCCGATGCGGCAGTACGTGTCGCAGCGTGACGAGATCGCCGACCAGGAGCGGCTGGCTCAGGAGGCCGAGACCCGTACCGAGGAGCTGCGCGACGAGAAGGCGCGGCTCCAGGACGACGCGTACATCAAGCGGCTGGCCCGTGAGCACCTGCACTACCTTCTTCCCGGGGAGACCGGCTACACCGTGGTCGACCCCGACGCGGTCAAGGAGCGCAACGGGAAGCCGGAGGAGTCCGACCGGCCGTGGCACTCCAACCTGTGGGACGGCGTCGACAGCGCCGACCGCGGCTGAGCCGCATCCCTTCATTCCCGTACATCTGCAGAACCGCAGTTCGAGCAGTCCGATCAGAACCCCTAGGCAGGCATGGAAACGCCCCCTCCCCAGACCGAGTCCACCGCGCCCACCGACGCGGACATCGCCGCGTTCCAGCAGCAGCTGGGGCGCCCGCCGCGGGGGCTGCGCGCGATCGCGCACCGATGCCCGTGCGGCAACCCGGACGTGGTCGAGACACAGCCCCGGCTGGAGGACGGTACGCCGTTCCCCACGACGTTCTATCTGACGTGCCCGCGTGCGGCCTCCGCGATCGGCACGCTGGAGGCGAACGGGGTCATGAAGGAGATGACCGAGCGCCTCGGTACGGACCCCGAGCTGGCCGCGGCCTACCGGGCGGCGCACGAGGACTACATCGCGCGGCGTGACGCCATCGAGGTGCTGGAGGGCTTCCCGAGCGCGGGCGGCATGCCGGACCGGGTGAAGTGCCTGCACGTGCTCGTCGGGCACTCGCTGGCCGCCGGGCCGGGGGTGAACCCGCTCGGGGACGAGGCGATCGCGATGCTGCCGGAGTGGTGGCGCAAGGGGCCGTGTGTGTCGCCCTGCGGCGAGGCGGCCCCGGACGAGGGCTGAGGGTTTCGGCCGGGGCCCCGCCCCGGACCCCGCTCCTCAACGGCGGGAGGGGCTTCGACTGCCGCCGGAGGGGCTTGTTCTGCTGGAGAGGCTGAAGACATGACACGCGTGGCCGCCATCGACTGCGGTACCAACTCCATTCGTCTGCTGGTCGCCGACGCCGATCCCGCCACCGGGGAGCTCGTCGAGCTCGACCGGCGGATGGAGATCGTCCGGCTGGGGCAGGGCGTCGACCGGACGGGACGGCTCGCCCCCGAGGCGCTGGAGCGGACCTTCGCCGCCTGCCGGCGGTACGCGGCGGTGATCAAGGAGCTCGGCGCCGAGAAGGTACGTTTCGTCGCCACCTCCGCCTCTCGTGACGCGGAGAACCGGGACGACTTCGTCCGTGGCGTGCTGGACATCCTGGGCGTCGAGCCCGAGGTGATCACCGGCGACCAGGAGGCCGAGTTCTCGTTCGACGGGGCCACCAAGGAGCTCGTCGGGCGCGACGACCTCGCCAGGCCCTACCTCGTCGTGGACATCGGCGGCGGTTCCACCGAGTTCGTCGTCGGTGACGACCGGGTGCGGGCAGCCCGGTCCGTGGACATCGGCTGCGTCCGCATGACCGAGCGCCACCTGACGCGGGACGGTGTCGTCGCCGACCCGCCCGGGGCGGCCGCGATCGACGCGATCCGGGCCGACGTGGACGCCGCTCTGGACCTTGCCGAGGAGACCGTCCCGATCGCCTCCGCGGCCACGCTCGTGGGCCTCGCCGGTACGGTCACCACGGTGGCCGCCATCGCCCTGGGGCTCCGGGAGTACGACTCCGAGGCGATCCACCACTCCAGGATCTCCCTGGAGCAGGTCCGGGAGATCACCGGGCGGCTCCTCGCCTCCACCCATGCCGAGCGAGCGGCGATCGGCGCGATGCACCCGGGCCGGGTCGATGTGATCACTTCGGGCGCGCTGATCCTGCTGGCCGTGATGGAGCGGACGGGCGCGCGCGAGGTCGTCGTCAGCGAACACGACATTCTCGACGGCATCGCCTTCTACGCGGCCCGCTGAGGGCCGTCCCGCAGTCGGCCTCGAACACCGCTCATCGGCACTCCGGCCTGCACTTTTGAGCCGTTCGGAACCCCTCTGCGGGCCCCTTCGGAGACACGGCGCGACGAAGTTCGTGAACTTCTTCACAAGGAATTCGGCCCCCTGGGGCGGACTTCTGCTCCGAACGGGCCTGCGGGAGGGTGTGCGGGGTCCTCCGCGCCGCATACGGGACGGTTCCGGATGCGTTGCGGGCGTGTGAATCGGAGGGGTGGTTCACTCCGCTCGGCGGCTCAAGGGCCAGCTCACAAGCGGTGAACAACGTTCGCCAGGGTGCCGTGGTTCCCCTGTCGGCTCATGACCTGGGTCACGTGGGCGGCGAAGTGTAGCAGAGGGTGGGGCATACCTTGTGAAGGGGCTCACGAGCGTGCCCCCCGAGTGGGGTGGATACTCGATGGCATGAGCACCACGGAGCGTCCCAGGATCCTCGTAGTAGGCGGTGGGTACGTAGGCCTGTACGCAGCTCGGCGCATTCTGAAGAAGATGCGCTATGGAGAGGCGACCGTCACGGTCGTCGACCCCCGGTCGTACATGACGTACCAGCCCTTCCTCCCCGAAGCTGCTGCCGGCAGCATCTCGCCTCGGCATGTCGTCGTCCCGCTGCGACGCGTGCTGCCCAAGGCTGAGGTTCTCACCGGCCGAGTCACGACCATCGACCAGGACCGCAAGGTCGCCACGGTTGCGCCGCTCGTCGGCGAGGCCTACGAGCTGCCCTTCGACTACCTGGTCATCGCGATGGGCGCCGTCTCCCGTACCTTCCCGATCCCCGGCCTGGCCGAACAGGGCATCGGCATGAAGGGCATCGAGGAGGCCATCGGCCTGCGCAACCACGTCCTTGAGCAGCTGGACAAGGCTGACTCGACGACCGACGAGGACGTCCGCCGCAGGGCGCTGACGTTCGTCTTCGTGGGCGGCGGTTTCGCCGGTGCGGAGACCATCGGCGAGGTCGAGGACATGGCCCGCGACGCGGCGAAGTACTACACGAACGTGAAGCGCGAGGACATGCGCTTCATCCTCGTCGACGCCGCCGACAAGATCCTTCCCGAGGTCGGCCCGAAGCTGGGCACCTGGGGTCGCGAGCACCTGGAGTCCCGCGGTGTCGAGGTCTTCCTCTCGACGTCCATGGACTCCTGCGTCGACGGTCACGTGGTGCTGAAGAACGGCCTGGAGGTCGACTCCAACACCATCGTGTGGACCGCCGGTGTGAAGCCGAACCCGGCACTGGCCCGCTTCGGCCTGCCGCTCGGCCCGCGCGGCCACGTCGACACCACCGAGAAGCTCCAGGTGCAGGGCACCGACTACATCTGGGCCGCGGGCGACAACGCCCAGGTTCCGGACATGATCGGCCGCAAGGCCGGCAACCCGAACGCCTGGTGCCCGCCGAACGCCCAGCACGCGCTGCGTCAGGCCAAGGTCCTCGGCGATAACGTCATCTCCGGGATGCGCGGCTTCCCGCAGGGTGACTACAGCCACGCCAACAAGGGTGCGGTCGCCGGTCTGGGCCTGCACAAGGGCGTCGCGATGATCGTCATGGGCAAGGTGAAGATCAAGCTCAAGGGCCGTCTCGCCTGGTACATGCACCGCGGCTACCACGGCATGGCCATGCCGACCTGGAACCGCAAGATCCGGATCTTCGCCGACTGGACCCTGGCGATGTTCCTCAAGCGCGAGGTCGTCTCGCTCGGCGCCATGGAGACTCCCCGCGAGGAGTTCTACGAGGCCGCCAAGCCGGCGCCGGCACCCGCCGCCGCGAAGCCCGTGGGCGAGAAGGCCAAGGCCTCCTAGTCCCGCACCCGGACGGGAGGGCCCCGGCTCTCCGGTCCGGTCCGCGGATCTCCGTATCCGCGACAGGCAGTCGCACGACGCCCGAAGGGGCCGTCCGCCATCCGTGGTGCGGGCGGCCCCTTCGGCGTATCGGCGCAGGTCGGCGCGGTAGCCGTCGCGGGAGCGCGGGGGCCAGCACCCCGGCGGATGCGTGTGCGGTACAAGTATTTTGCCGTTCCATTGCGCAGTAGCGGGATGGCCCTGCCGCCGGAAACTGTTGTGGGGGGTGTACCTCGCCGCGGCGCCAAGGGTGCCGGGGCGTGGTCCAGGACATGTGTGGGCATGTCTGGGCACGTTGGGAAACACCATCACGGAGGTGTGCGCCATGGCAGACGCCGCATCGCGGCTGACCGCTCTCGCCCAGGAGTTGCTGGGAGAACCCCTACCGGTCCGCATCCGGGCCTGGGACGGCAGCGAATCCGGACCCCCCGGCGCCCCCGTCCTCGTCATCAGGAACCGCCGTGCCCTGCGCCGACTGCTGTGGAAGCCTGGCGAGCTGGGCCTGGCCCGCGCCTGGGTGGCCGGCGAACTCGACATCGAAGGCGATCTGTACGCCGCCCTGGACCTGATGGCCGAACTGATCTGGGAGCGCGGCGGCGAGGCGAAGGGCAGTGTCCACCCGGTCCGCGACCCGAAGCTGCGGGCCGCCGCCAAGGGCCTGGTGCAACTGGCCGGGCCGTGGCCGCCGCCCCCGCCCCCGCCCGAGGAGGTGCGCCGGCGCACCGGCAGCCTCCACACGAAGCGCCGCGACAAGGAGGCCATCAGCCACCACTACGACGTGGGCAATGACTTCTACGCACTGGTCCTCGGCCCGTCCATGGTCTACTCCTGCGCCTACTGGGAGGACGGCGGGAACCTGGAGGACGCCCAGCGCGACAAGCTCGACCTGGTCTGCCGCAAGCTCGCGCTGAAGGAGGACGACCGCCTCCTGGACGTCGGCTGCGGCTGGGGCTCCATGGCCATCCACGCCGCCCGCGAGTACGGCGCCCGCGTCACCGGAGTGACCCTCTCCGTCGAGCAGGCCGCCTTCGCCAGGAAGCGCATCGCCGAGGAGGGCCTGACCGACCGGATCGAGATCCGGGTCCAGGACTACCGGGACGTCAGGGACGGCCCGTACGACGCCATCTCCTCGATCGGCATGGCCGAACACGTCGGCTCGGTCCGCTACCGCGAGTACGCCGACGACCTGTACGCACTCCTCAAGCCCGGCGGGCGGCTCCTCAACCACCAGATCGCCCGCCGCCCGGAGAAGGACGAGTCCGCGTACCACGTGGACGAGTTCATCGACGCCTATGTCTTCCCGGACGGCGAACTGGCCCCGGTGGGCCGGACCGTCGCGACGCTCGAAGAAGCCGGTTTCGAGACGCGCGACGTCGAGTCGCTCCGCGAGCACTACGCCCTGACCCTGCGCCGCTGGGTCGCCAACCTGGAGCGGGACTGGGAGCTCGCGGTGCGGATGACCTCGCCCGGCAGGGCCAGGGTCTGGCGCCTCTACATGGCGGCCTCCGCGCTCTCCTTCGAGCACAACAAGATCGGCGTCAACCAGATTCTCGCGGTCCGCCCGGCCGACGGCGGCGGCGCCCGCATGCCGCTGCGCGCCCGCGACTGGAAGGCCTCGGCGGCCGGCTGATCCAGGACACGGCAGAGGGCCGGCACCCGCCCGGGTACCGGCCCTCCGCCGTGTCTGGCGCGTGCTACTCCGTCTTGATGGCCGTCAGCATGTTCAGCTTCGCGGCGTTGCGGGCCGGCCACAGGGCGGCCAGCACCCCCACCAGACCGGCCAGGAGCAGGAAGAACGCGATCCGGCCCCACGGCACGACCAGGACGTACTGCGGGATCTCGGCCGCCACGGTCCGGCCGATCGCCCAGCCGAGGAACATCCCGAGCCCGATGCCGACCGCCGCGCCGAAGAGCGAGATGACGACGGCCTCCAGCCGGATCATGCGCTTGACCTTGCGCCGGTCCAGGCCGATGGCCCGCAGCATGCCGATCTCCTGCTGACGCTCGAACACCGACATGGCCAGGGTGTTGACGACCCCGAGCACCGCGATGATCAGCGCCATGGCGAGCAGCCCGTACATGATGTTCATCGCGAGGTTGATGCCCCCGCCGAACATGTCACGGATGTCCTTGCGGTCCATGATGCTCATGCCGGGGTTGTCGCCCAGCGCGTCGACCAGCGCCTGCTCGTGGGCCGCGCTCGCGCCGCCTTCCGTCTTCACCCAGATCTCGCGGATGTCCGCACGGCCCTGGTGCGGGGCCACGATGTCGCGGGGGATCAGCACCGGCGAGAGGAACTCGTTGTCCTTGTAGAGGGCGCCGACCTTCAGGCTGCCCTTCTTGTCGTCCTCGTACGTGACGGGGACGCTGTCCCCGGTCTTCCAGCCGTGCGACTTCGCGGTCTTGTCCGATACGGCGATCTCACCCCTGCCCAGGGAGTCCAGGGAGCCCGCGACGGTGTCGACGGTGAGAACCTTCTGCACATCCCCGGGGGTGACACCGGACGCCGAGAGCGAGGTGTCGCCGATGTCCAGCCAGACCGCCTGCTGGGGCGAGAGCGCGGTGACGCCGGCGGCCTTCCCCAGGGCGGTGAGCGCCGACTCGTCGAGCGCGTCGCCGCTGGCCATCGAGACCATGTAGTCGGCCCTGATGTTGTCGGTCGTCATCTTGTCGACCGCCTGGCCGAGGGTGACGCCGAGCACCGAGATGCCGGTGACGAGGGTGAGCCCGATCGCCAGCGCGGAGGCGGTGGCGCCGGTGCGGCGCGGGTTGCGGACCGCGTTCTGCGCGGCCAGCTTGCCGGAGACCCCGAACAGCCGCCGCAGCAGCGGGCGCACCAGGGCGATCACGGGTCGGGAGAGCAGCGGGATCAGGATGATGACGCCGATCAGGGCCAGGAAGGCGCCGCCCGCGAGGAGCATCTGACCGTCGGACCCGGCCTTCGCCGCGCCGGCCACGACGAGGGCGCCGCCGAGCAGGGTGATGAAGCCACCGATCGAGTTGCGCAGGACCAGGGACTTGACCGTGGCCACCGCGTACTGGCTGTTCATCGCCGCGACGGGCGGGATCTTCGCGGCCCGGCGGGCGGGCAGCCAGGCCGCCAGCACGGTGATCAGGACGCCGACGCCGAAGGCGGCGGCGACGGTGAGCGGCGCGACGACCAGCGGCCCGGCCGGGATCTTCCCGCCGATCAGGCTCATCGCGGAGCGCAGTCCGGTGGCGAGCCCGAGGCCCAGGGCGAAGCCGACCACGGAAGCGATCAGGCCGACCACGGCCGCTTCGAGCAGCACCGAACGCTTGACCTGGCGGCGCGAGGCGCCGACGGCGCGCAGGAGCGCCAGCTCCTTGGTGCGCTGGGCGACCAGCATGGTGAAGGTGTTGGCGATCAGGAAGACGCCGACGAAGAGGGCGATGCCCGCGAAGGCGAGCAGCAGCTTGTTGAGGCTGCTCAGGGCGGTCTCGGTCTGATCGGCCTGTTCGTCCGCGCGCACCGTGCCGGTCTTGGCCTCGGCGTCCTTGGGCAGCAGCGGCTCGACGGCGGCCAGCACCTGCTCGTCGGACGTGCCGGGAGAGGCGGCGACGTTGACGTCCCGGAACTCGCCGGGCCGCAGGAACAGCTTCTGGGCGACCGGAGTGTCGAACAGGACCAGGCTGCCGCCGGCGTTGACGGCGCCGTCCTCCGTGGTGAAGACCCCGGACAGGGTGTACTCCTTCACCGGCCCGTTGGTCGCGACCCGTACCTTGTCGCCGACCTCGTACTCGCCCTTCTTCGCGGTGTCCTCGTCCAGGGCGACGCTGCCTGCCGCGGCCGGTCCGGAGCCGTCGGTGAAGGTGTACTGGGCGTCCTTCCCGTCCTTGCCGGGAGCGAAGTTGGAGCCGGTGTTGGACCAGCCGTTGCCGATGAGCCTGCCGTCGGGGTCCGCGACCCCGGCGAAGCCGTCGACCCGGCCGGTGGCGGAGGCCACGCCGTCCAGGGCCTGGATCTTCTTCAGCGTGGCCGCGTCGATGGCGGTGGACTTCGCGTCGCGCTGGTCGGCGTGGGTGGTGACGGCGACGGCGATGTCGTCGTAGCTCTTCGCCGACTGGTTGCGGAAGGCGTTGCCGAGGGTGTCGGTGAAGACCAGGGTGCCGGAGACGAAGGCCACGCCGAGCATCACGGCGAGGACGGTCATCAGCAGCCTGGCCTTGTGCGAGAGCACATTGCGCAGGGCGGTACGGAACATGTCTGTCAGTCCTGGGATGGGAGGGGTTCCGGGTGAGGGGGTTCGGCGAAGGCCCTGGCGGGCCCGGGCTCAGCTGGTGCGGCCCTTGGCGTCGAACGCCTTCATCCGGTCCAGCACCCCGTCCGCGGTGGGGTGCATCATCTGGTCGACGATCGCGCCGTCCGCGAGGAAGATGACCCGGTCCGCGTAGGAGGCGGCGGCCGGGTCGTGGGTCACCATCACCACGGTCTGGCCCAGTTCGCGCACCGAGTTGCGCAGGAAGCCGAGGACCTCGGCGCCGGAGCGCGAGTCCAGGTTTCCGGTGGGCTCGTCGCCGAAGATGATCTCGGGCTGCGAGGCCAGGGCGCGGGCGACGGCGACGCGCTGCTGCTGGCCGCCGGAGAGCTCGGTGGGCCGGTGCTTCAGGCGGTCGGCGAGGCCGACCATGTCGATGACCTTGCGCAGCCAGTCCTGGTCGGGCTTGCGGCCCGCGATGTCCATCGGCAGCGTGATGTTCTCCAGCGCGGTCAGCGTCGGCAGCAGGTTGAACGCCTGGAAGATGAACCCGATCTTGTCCCGGCGCAGCTGGGTGAGCTGCTTGTCCTTGAGGGACCCCAGCTCCGTCTCGCCGATGCGCACCGAGCCGCTGCTGAAGCTGTCGAGGCCGGCCACGCAGTGCATCAGCGTGGACTTGCCGGATCCCGACGGGCCCATGATCGCGGTGAACTCGCCCTGCGGGAAGTCCACGGTGACGCGGTCCAGGGCGGTCACCTTGGTCTCGCCCTCTCCGTAGACCTTGGACAGTTCCGTGGCGCGGGCGGCCACCGCGGTGGCGCGGTGAGCGGTGGACATGGTGGTCACGGGAGACTCCAGGGTCGGGTTCGTACGGGACGGGGGCCCCGTTCCGGCCGGCCCCGCCGGGGGCGGCGGCCGGGGGATGGGCACCGCTCCATCGTCTCCGCCGTTCCGCCGCCGGTCGTCACTCCACGTGCCCGTTCCCGGGGCCCTCTTGAGTCGCACCACAGGGGCTCCGGCGTCCTCCTGCGGTATGACATCGACCCTGAGCGAGGTGGACCCGCGGGGCCCGCACCGCTACCGCGGCGGGGCCGTCGACCCGCGCGGGACCAGGCGGGCGGCCGTGTCCTCGAAGCACGCCGCCGCACCGTCGGTGACCAGGGACAGCAGGGTGCGCGCGGCATGTGCCCCGTACGCGGGGATGTCGCGGCTCAGCGCGGTGAGCGGCGGCCGGACCACGCGCGAGAGCTGGGAGTCGTCCCAGGCGACGAGGGAGAGGTCGGCCGGCACGTCGAGGCCCATCTCCTGGGCGACCGAGAGACCGGCCACGGCCATGATGTCGTTGTCGTAGATGACGGCGGTGGGGCGCTGCGGGGAACTGATCAGCCGCCGGGTGGCATGCGCACCGTCCTGCCCGGAGTAGTCCGTGTGGACGATGACCGGTTCACCGAGGCCGAGTTCGGCGGAGATCGCGCGCTGGGCCCGGTCGCGCAGCTCCGTGTGGGTGAGGCCGGGCATGCCCGCGACCCGGGCGACGGACCGGTGGCCCAGCGCGGTCAGATACGTGAGGGTGTCCCGGAGCGCCGCGTGTTCGTCCGACCATACGGAGGGCAGGTGGCCGGCCGCCGAGGGGTGGCCGATCACCACGGCCGGCAGCCCCATGTCGGCGACGCCGTCGATCCGCGGGTCGGGGCTGCGCAGATCGGCGAGGAACACGCCGTCCACCCGGCCCTCGCCCCACCAGCGGCGGTAGACCTCCAGTTCCTGCGCCGGATCGGTGACGACCTGGAGGAGCAGGGCGCAGCCACGCGGCGAGAGTTCGCTCTCGATGCCGCTGATCAGCTCCATGAAGAACGGCTCCATGCCGAGCAGCCGGGCGGGCCGGCACAGGGCGAGGCCGACCGCGTCGGCCCGGGCGCGGGTGAGGGCGCGGGCCGCGCTGTTGGGACGCCAGCCGATCTCCTGCGCGATCGCCTTGATGGTGGCGCGGGTCGCGGGGGAAACGCCCGGCCGGTCGTTCAGCGCATAGGACACCGCGACCTTGGAAACCCCGGCGCGGCGCGCTATGTCGGCGATCGTGGGGCGGTGTCTGGGCAATGCGACCTCACTTAACCGGTTCGTATTACACGAAACGCCTTAGTCGGCAGTCTCTCGCGTGCGACTCCTCCCCTCGAAGGATGATCGCCCAACTACCCAAGAAAATAAAGGGATGGGAGCGCTCCCGCACCCTTGACATGCCCTCTTGACGGCCTTAGCTTCACGGCACTTACCCGGTTCAGTAACTCCGCTCGGCAATGACGGCGGGGAGAAGGAGGGACGATGGGCACGGGATTCCGTGGACGGACCGCGGCCACGCTCGCCGTGATCGCACTCGCCGCCACCGCGTGCACGGGGGGCGGCTCCTCGGCGGGCGGCTCGGGCGGATCGGGCGGCGGGGGCGGCGGTGCGCTTCCGCGCAACGAGACGCTCTACACCACCGGTACGCAATGGGGGCCGCCGGCCAACTACAACCCGCTGCACAACTGGGACCACGCGACCGGCACCAAGGGGCTGGTCTACGAGACGCTGTTCCACTTCGACCCCAACGCGGGCAAGCTGACGCCCTGGCTGGCGGAGTCGGGCAGCTGGACCGGTGACAAGACGTACGAGATGAAGCTCCGTCCGGGCATCACCTGGTCGGACGGCAAGCCGCTGACCGCCAAGGACGTCGCGTACTCCTACGGGCTCGGCAAGATCGAGGCCTCGTCCTTCCACACCCTGTGGAGCTGGCTGTCGGACGCGAAGGCGGTGGACGCCACGACGGTCCGCTTCACCTTCAAGGAGGCCCGCTACCAGGAGTGGGACTTCACCCTCTACGGGCAGCCGATCGTCCCGGAGCACATCTGGAGCAAGCGCTCGGAGAAGGAGATCCTCGACGGCGTCAACGACAAGCCGGTCGGCACCGGCGCGTACACGCTCAAGAGCCACTCCCAGGACCGGGTCGTCTGGCAGCGGCGTGACGACTGGTGGGGCGTCAAGGCGCTCGACATGAAGCCCGCGCCCCGCTACATCGTCGACGTCTCCAATCCGAGCAACGAGGTCGTCATCGGCCAGCTGGGCCAGGGCCAGCTGGACCTCAGCAACAACTTCCTGCCCGGCGCCTCCTCGCTGATCAAGAGCAAGAAGGTCGTCTCGTACTACGACAAGCCGCCCTACATGCTCTCCGCCAACACGGCCTGGCTGGTGCCCAACACCACGAAGAAGCCGATGAACGACGCGGCCTTCCGCAGGGCGCTCGCCGCCTCGGTCGACACCGGGAAGATCGTCAAGGGGGTGTACGGGGAGCTGGTCAAGCCCGCCAACCCGACCGGTCTGCTCCCTCAGTGGGACAAGTTCGTCGATCAGGGCCTGGTCGCCCAGGAGGGTTTCTCCTTCGACACCGGCAAGGCCAAGCAGATCCTCGCGGACGCCGGGTACAAGGACACCGACGGCGACGGTCTGGTGGAGAACAAGGACGGCTCCAAGCTCAGCCTGAAACTGGCCGTGCCCACCGGCTGGACCGACTGGATGGAGGCGGCCAAGGTCATCGCCTCGTCGGCCAAGGACGCGGGCATCAGCATCACCACCGAGTTCCCCGACGCGAACGCCCTCAACGAGACCCGCGGCAAGGGCAACTTCGATCTCGTCGTCAACAACGAGCGGCAGTTGTCCAACACCCCGTGGACGTACTACGAGTACATGTTCCAGCTGCCCGTCCAGAAGCAGCAGAACACGGTGAACTTCGGCCGGTACGAGAACCCCGAGGCATGGAAGCTCGTCCAGGAGCTCGGCGCGGTGAAGACGGACGACACCGAGGGCATGAAGAAGGTCATCTCCAAGATCCAGAAGATCCAGCTCGAGGAGATGCCCGTCATTCCGCTCTGGTACAACGGCCTCTGGGCCCAGTCCACCGTCGGAAGCTGGACGAACTGGCCGTCGGACGCCGCGGGTGCGCCCAAGTACGCCCCGGCCCTGTGGCGCAACTGGCTGGAGATGGGCGGCTTCGAAGCCCTCACCCAGCTCAAGCCCGCCAAGTGACAGTCCCGTTCTGAGAGAGCGGCCGGCACCGCGCCGGCCGCTCCGAGAGTACGGCCGACTCCGTGCCGGCCGTTCCGGGAGCCCGGCCGCCCTGTGCCGGCCGTTCCGGCAGAGCGGCCGACTCCGTGCCGGCCGCTCTCGATTCCACGACCGCCCCGCCGTGCGCACGCCGCCCTGACCGCGCCCGCACGGTGGGGCTCTCTCCGGGGAGCTGACTTGCGCCGCTACTTCGCCCGCAAACTTCTGATCTACGCACTCACCTTCGTCGTCGCCGTCACCGTCAACTGGATGATCCCGCGCTTCATGCCCGGCGACCCCGTCGCCGCCATGGTGGCCAGGGCCCGGGTCTCGCAGCCCGAGGCCGTCGAGGCCATGCGCGCCTACTACAACAACCTCTTCGGCTTCGACGAGCCCGTCTGGCAGCAGTACCTGCACTTCTGGGGCGCCCTGCTGCAGGGCGACTTCGGGCTGTCCATCTGGGTCTTCCCCAAGCCCGTCGCCGACGTGCTGCTCGACGCGCTCCCGTACACGCTGGGGCTGATGATCCCGTCCGTCCTGCTCAGCTGGTTCGTCGGCAACTGGGCCGGGGCGCTGGCCGCCCGCCGCAAGGTGCTCGACAACACCGTGCTGCCGGCCGGGTACCTGCTGACCGCGATGCCGTACATGTGGATCGCCGTCATCCTCGCCTGGGCGCTCGGCTCCAAGGCCGGATGGTTCCCCCTCTCCGGCGGTTACAGCCTCGACATCCAGCCGAACTGGTCCACCGACTTCGCCCTCGACCTGCTCCAGCACTGGGTGCTGCCGTTCCTCTCGCTCTTCCTGGTCGCGCTCGGCGGCTGGGCGATCGGCATGCGCAACATGATCATTTACGAGCTGGAGTCCGACTACTCCTCGTACCTGTCGGCGCTCGGCGCACCGCAGCGGCTCATCCGCCGCTACGCCTTCCGCAACGCCGTCCTGCCCCAGATCACCGGACTCGCCCTGCAACTGGGCGTCCTGGTGGCCGGTGCCCTCGTCACCGAGATCGTCTTCGCCTATCCGGGGCTCGGCTCGCTGATCCTGGCCGCGATCCAGAACCAGGACTTCTTCCTGCTCCAGGGCGCGTTCCTGTTCATCGTCATCGGCGTACTGATCGCCAACTTCCTCATCGACATCGTGTACGTCGTCGTCGACCCCCGGACCCGTACCGGCATGGCAGGAGGCCAGTCATGAGTACCGTGCCCGAACCGGCCACCGACACCGGCCCCGTCCCCGGGGCCCCGGCGGGGCCCGCTGCCGCCGCGGCCGCGCCCGGCCGCGAGACGCTGCACTACGCGGTGCGCAACCCCAAACTCATCATCGGTTTCACCGTCGTCCTGCTGCTCCTGCTCGTCGGCGTCTTCGGCCCGCCGCTGCTCGACAACGCCGACCCCAACGAATACGTGGGCCCGCAGGCCGCGCCGCCCGACGGCACGTACTGGATGGGCACCACGACCTTCGGCCAGGACGTGTACGCCCAGTTCGTGCACGGGCTGCGCGCCACCTTCCTGGTCGGCGTCGTCGGCGGGGCCATCGCCGCCGTCATCGCCATGCTCGTCGGCTTCCTGGCCGGCTACCGCGGCGGAGCGGTCGACGAGATCCTCAACATGATCACCAACGTGGTCCTGGTGCTGCCCGCCCTCGCCGTGCTGCTGATCATCAACGCCTACCTCGGGGTCCGCTCGGTCGCCGTGCAGGGCCTGTTCATCGGGCTGACCTCCTGGCCCTGGGCGGCGCGAGCGATCCGCGCGCAGACGTTCTCGCTGCGCACCCGGGAGTTCGTGGACCTGGCCCGGCTCAGCGGCAGCGGCACCTGGCGGATCGTCTTCCGCGAGATCGCGCCCAACATGAGCTCGTACCTCTTCATGATGTTCATCCTGCTCTTCGGCGGATCCGTACTGATCGCCTCCTCGCTCGACTTCATCGGGCTCGGCCCCACCGAGGGCGTCTCGCTCGGGATGATGCTGCAGAGCGCCCAGCAGTGGAGCGCGCTCCAACTCGGCATGTGGTGGTGGTTCGTCCCACCGGGCGCCGGGATCACCGCGATCGTCGGTGCGCTGTACGTCGCCAACGTCGGCCTCGACGAGGTCTTCAACCCGAAGCTCCGGGAGGCCTGAGACATGACTTCCACCGTGACCGATCCCGGAGAGGCCCTGAGCACATGACCCTGACCGTGACCGACCTACGGGTCCACTACCGCACCCTGCGCGGCGAGGTCCGGGCCCTGGACGGCGTCAGCTTCGACCTGGCCGACGGGGAGATCCTGGGCCTGGCGGGCGAGTCCGGCTGCGGCAAGACGACGCTCGGCAAGTCGCTGATCCGCCTCGACGGCCGGATGCGGCACGCGGGCGGCACCATCACCCTCGACGGCGAAGACGTCCCGATCTCCGACGACCGGGCGATGAACGCCTTCCGCTTCCACCGGATATCGCTCGTGCCGCAGTACTCCATGAGCGCCCTCAACCCGACCCGCCGCATCGGGCGCATGATCCGCGAACTGCTCGCCTCGCGCGGCGTCAGCGTGGACACCGCCGAACTGCACCGCCGCCTCGATCTGGTGGGCCTGGACCACGACGTCCTGAACCGCTATCCGATCGAGCTCTCCGGCGGCATGAAGCAGCGCACCGTCATGGTGATCTCCACGCTCCTCGACCCGTCCGTCCTCATCGCGGACGAGGTCACCTCCGCCCTCGACGTCTCCACCCAGCGGGCCGTCGTCGGCGCGCTCACCGGGCTGCGCGACAAGGGCCTGGTCACCAGCATGATCTTCGTGACGCACGACCTCGGCCTCACCTCGCACATCGCCGACTCCATCATGGTGATGTACGCGGGCAAGCTCGCCGAGAAGGCGCCCACGAAGGTTCTGACGACCGCGCCCCGCCACCCGTACACCAAGCTCCTGCTCGGCTCGCTGCCCGAGGTCGGCGCCCGGTACGCCGACAAACCGCTGAAGGGCATCGCGGGCGCCCCGCCCTCCCTCCTGAACCCGCCGGCCGGCTGCCGCTTCCGCGACCGCTGCCCGCTCGCCGACGACCGGTGCGCCGAGGAGCCCCCGGTCGTGGAGATCGCCCCCCGCCACTCCGTCGCATGCTGGAAGGCCTGATGCTGACCCTCGACCATGTCACCAAGACCTACCGCGCCGGAGCGTTCGGCGGCGGTTCCGTCACGGCCGTCGACCGGGTGTCCTTCACCGCCGCACCCGGCGAGGTCGTCTCCCTCATCGGCGAGAGCGGCAGTGGGAAGTCCACCATCGGCCGGATGATCCTCGGCCTGACCGGCGTCAGCTCCGGCAGCCTCACCCTGGACGGACAGCAGGTCCGTCCAGGAAAGGACTTCTACCGCCGCGTCCAGGGCGTCTTCCAGGACCCCTTCTCCTGCTACAACCCGGTCTTCCGGGCCGACCGCGTCTTCGCCCTCGTCCGCCGCGCCTACCACCCGGGCGTCTCCGACAAGGAGTGGGCCGAACGCGTCGAGAAGGCCGTACGGGATGTGCGCCTGGACCCCGGCCAGGTGCTCGGCCGCTATCCGCACCAGCTCAGCGGCGGCCAGCTGCAACGCCTGCTCATCGCCCGCGCCCTCCTGCTCGACCTGAGCTTCCTGGTCGCCGACGAGATCACCAGCATGCTCGACGCCTCCACCCGCATCGACGTCCTCAACCTCCTGGCCGGCCTCAAGGAACGCGGCCTCGGCGTCCTCTACATCACCCACGACCTGGCCCTCGGCACCTACCTCGCCGAGAAGACCGTGGTGCTGCGCCGCGGCCGCGTCGTCGAACGCGGCGACACCCAGAGGGTGTTCGGCAACCCCCTCCACCCCTACACCCGCACCCTGCTGGCCGCCGTGCCCCGGCTCAACACCCCGTGGGACCCGCCGCAGCCGCTGGAGAGCTGCGCCTTCCACGAGGCGGGCTCCGCGGAAACCGACCTGTACGAGACCGAGCCGGACCACTTCGTCGCCTGCGCCCAGCTCCCCGACTGCGGAAGGACCTCCGCATGACCCTGCGCCACCTGCCCCTGCACGACGGCTGGACGCTCACCGCGGACGGCCCCGTGCCCCTGGGGCTCCCCACAGGGGGCGTCCCCGCCACCGTGCCGGGCTGTGTCCACACGGACCTGCTCGCGGCGGGGCTGATCGACGACCCGTACCTGGACGACCACGAGAACCGGCTCGGCTGGATCGGCCGCACCGACTGGACGTACCGGACCACGTTCGACTGGAAGCCCGACGGGCACGACCACGCCGACCTGTGCTTCGACGGACTCGACACCGTGGCCACCGTCCTGCTCAACGGCATCGAGGTGGGCCGCAGCGCCAACCAGCACCGCAGCCACCGCTTCCCCGTCCACGCGGTGCTGACCGAGGGCGCCAACACCCTCGACGTACGGTTCACCGCCCCGTACACCTACGCCGAGGAGCTGCGCGAGCGGCTGGGCGACCGGCCCGGCGCGTATGCGGAGCCGTACGCCTTCATCCGCAAGATGGCCTGCAACTTCGGCTGGGACTGGGGGCCGACGCTGGTCACCTCCGGCATCTGGCGGCCGGTCGCGCTGGAGACGTGGAGCGGTCCGCGGATCGCCTCCGTCACCCTGCTCCCCGACCTCGACGACGAAGGGGTGCCGCGCCTCACCGTCACCCTCGACGTCGACCGGTCGGGCCGGGAGGCCCTGGAAGCGGTCGTGGAGGTCGCGGGCGAGCGGCACGCGTTCACCGTCCTCGCCGGCGAGGACCGCGCCACCGCCGTCCTCTCCGTGCCGCGCGCGGGCCTCTGGTGGCCGATCGGCCACGGCGAGCAGCCCCTGTACGACGTCACCGTCCGCCTCGGCGGGCGGACCTGGCGGGGCAGGACCGGTTTCCGCGGCGTCACGCTGGAGCGCGAGGCGTTCCGCCTCGTCATCAACGGCGAACCCGTCTTCGTGCGCGGCGTCAACTGGATCCCCGAGGACTGCTTCCCGCACCGCCTCACCCGGCAGTGGATCTCCGACCGCCTCGACCAGGCGGTCGCCGCCGGGGTGAACCTGATCCGGGTCTGGGGCGGCGGCCTCTACGAGAGCGACGACTTCTACGCCCTGGCCGACGAGAAGGGCCTGCTGGTCTGGCAGGACTTCCCCTTCGCCTGCGCCGCCTACCCGGAGGAGCAGCCGCTGTGGGACGAGGTGGCGGCCGAGGCCCGGGAGAACGTCACCCGCCTCGCCCCGCACCCCTCCCTCGTCCTGTGGTGCGGCAACAACGAGAACCTGGAGGGCCACGCCGACTGGGACTGGCAGAAGGAACTGGGCGACCGCACCTGGGGCCACGGCTACTACCACCAACTGCTCCCCGGGATCGTCGCCGGAACCGACCCGACCCGCCCGTACTGGCCCGGCTCGCCCTACTCGGGCACCGAGGACATCCACCCGCAGGACCCGGCGCACGGCACCGTCCACATCTGGGACGTGTGGAACCGGGCCGACTACCGCGCCTACGCGGACCGGGTGCCGCGTTTCGTCGCCGAGTTCGGCTTCCAGGGCCCGCCCGCGTACGCCACCCTGCGCCGCGCCGTCAGCGGCCCGCTGACCCCCGGCGCCCCGCTCCTGGCCCACCACCAGAAGGCCGACGACGGCGACGCCAAGCTGCTCCGGGGCCTGGGCGACCACCTCCCGCAGCCCGGCGGGGACTTCGACGACTGGCACTGGCTCACCCAGCTCAACCAGGCCCGGGCCATGGCCTTCGGCATCCGCCACTTCCGCTCCCACACCCCGTACTGCATGGGGACGATCGTGTGGCAGCTCAACGACTGCTGGCCGGTGGTCTCCTGGTCGGCCGTCGACGGCGACGGCCGCCGCAAGCCCCTCTGGTACGCCCTGCGGGCCGTGTACGCGGACCGCCTGATCGCCGTACGCGACGGGGCCGTCCACCTCGTCAACGACGCCTCCACGCCCTGGGCCGGCACGCTGCGGCTGACCCGGCACGGCCTGGACGGCGCGGTGCTGGCCGAGGAGGAGGTGGTGGTGAGCACGGCCGCGCGCTCGGTCTCCCGGGTCCCGCTGCCGCCGTCCGTGGCCGAACCGGCCGACCGGACCCGTGAACTGCTGGTCGCGCGCGTCGGAGACACCCGGGCGGTGGAGTTCTACGAGGAGGACACCCGCCTCGCGCTGCCGCCGGCCCGGTACGACGTCACGGTGACGGAGAGCGGGGGCGAGGCGCCCGGCTACCGCGTCGAGGTGACGGCCCGCACCCTTCTGCGGGACCTCGCGCTCTTCCCCGACCGGCTGGACCCGGCGGCCGAGGTGGACGAGATGCTCGTCACGCTGCTGCCCGGGGAGAGCGCGGTGTTCATGATCACAGGAGCGGCCCTGGCGGACCCCGAGGCCCTGGGCACTCGTCCGGTGCTGCGCTGCGTCAACGACGCCGTCACCCGGTAGGGGTGGCGCGCCCCTGGCGATCCGTGGCGCGCCCCTGGCGAATCGGCTGTGTGGGTGCGGCGACTTTCCGTCAATTCGGATGCGAGGCCGCCGCGCCCGTCACCCGGCCCAGGCATGTGACTATGCCTCCCGGGTGTGCTGACGCACCCTCAAGCGATCAATAAAATAAGACAACATCGAGCCACTGTCCGTCCGGTCGGGGCGAGCCCCCGGATAGGGTCATGTGCCAACGCGGAGCCGCGCGCCAAGCCCGGATGGTGGAATGCAGACACGGCGAGCTTAAACCTCGCTGCCCCTCGGGGGCGTGCCGGTTCGAGTCCGGCTCCGGGCACCATCGCGCGTACGGGGACGGGGGTCGCCGGCGGGCTCGACACGACGCATTCGGCGGCATCCCGCCAGCCACCTCCGGGGGCCGTGACCTCCTCGGGAGCCCGGTGCCGAAGGGCCGGCCGGCGCACTCGAACGGGGGCACTTCGGCGGAGCCCCGGCCAGCCTCCCCTCGGCCCCCCGGCGGGTGGGGATGATCGGGACCTCCCTGTGTGCTGCCGTGTGCGCCACGCGCACGCGCCGACCACGTTGCCGCTGGAGGCCCCCGCATGTTCCGTCCGCTGCGTGCGGCGATGTCATCGGCACCGAGGCCGGCGGACGACGACGACATCACCGCCATCCGCACGCCCGCCACCCGCGACGTCGTCCTGGCGACCCTGGCGGCGACGGCCGTGGTGGTCGTCTTCGGACTGCTGACCGGGACCGCGGTGATCCTTCTGGGGCTGCTGGTGTTCCTGCCGGCGTTCGCCGCCGCCCTGTGCAGTCCGAGTCAGACGGCACTGGTCTCCGCCTGGGTGAGCCTCGTCGTCATCGCTCCGGTGGTCTTCCAGCCCGGGGAACCGGTCATCGACCGGGTGATCCTGACGGTGTTCGCCATCGGCTTCGGTGCGCTGGCCGTCTACGGGGCCCGGGTGCGCATCGTGCGTGAGGACGCCCTGGTGCGGCTGCGGTCGACCGCGGCGGCGATGCAGAGGCAGATCCTGCGGCCGTTGCCGGTGCTCACCGACGACGTCCTCGTGGACGGTGTCTACGAGCCGTTGCAGCAGGACAAGCTCGTCGGCGGCGACATCTACGACGTGGTGGCCACTCCCTGGGGCACCCGGGTCCTGATCGGCGATGTCCAGGGGAAGGGGCTGCCCGCCATCGGCATGGCCATCGACGTGGTGGGAGCCTTCCGCGAGGCCGCCCACCGCGAGCCGACGGTGACCGCCCTCGTCGACGCGCTGGAGGCGGCGGTCGTCCGGCACAACGACTACGCCGCACAGCGCGGCGAGCCCGAACGGTTCGTCACCGCGCTCGTCCTCGGGGTGGACGCCGGCACCGACACCCAGGTCGTCGGGTGCGGCCACATCCCGCCCTATCTGCTGCACGAAGGCGCCGTCTCGGCCGTCGGTGAGGGGGAGGAGCACGTGCCGCTGGGCCTGGCCGGCCTGGTCGACGAACCACGCACCGTGGCATGGTTCCCCTTCCCCGCCGGGGCGACGCTGCTGCTGTGCACCGACGGCCTGACCGAGGCCCGTTCGCCCGAGGGCGCGTTCTACCCGCTGGAGGCGCGTCTGGACGGCCGCGTCGACATCACCGCCGGCCGGCTGATCAGCTCACTCATCGACGATGTACGCGACTTCACCGCAGGCGTCCAGCAGGACGACCTGGCGGTCCTCGCGGTACGCCGTACCCCGCACCAGCCCTCGTAGGGGGCGGACCCCGCCGGAGCGCCGGCCGCTGCCCGGACCCACTGGGCCCACTGGCTTTCGCTCGTACGTCCGCAATGGGGCCCTGTATTTGGGCCCACGGGCCCGTGCCCGACCACCCGCACCTCTCGTAGCCTCCGAGCCCTCAGGTCATCGGGGAGGACGCGAACATGTCACGGACGAGGTGTCGGGGGACCATATCCTCGTGCGGCGCATGGGGCGACCGGGGCGGAACCGCCCTGGAGTACGTCGGCATGGTCATGGTGGCCGTCGCCATCGTGGGCGCCCTGCTGGTGACCGGCCTCGGCGGCCGGATCAGCGAGAGGTTCTCGTGCGCCGTCTCCTCCGTCATGGGCGGCGGGGGATGCGCCGGTGGGAGCGGGGACGAGGCGGGCGGCGACCCCAACGCCGAGTTCGAACCCCTCACCTGCGCCACGGTGACCAAGTCCGGCACCCAGGGCGGAAAGTTCGGGGTCTCGTTCGAGACGCTCGGTGTCGAGTTCGGCGGCGAGTTCGGGTTCGAGGAGACGACCTCCAAGGCCAGGACGGACGTCAACAAGGACGGCAAGATCGACGACAACGACGAGCAGGTCTCGCTGACCTTCACGGACGCCGGGTCGGTCAAGGGCACCGAGAAGCCCAAGGGCCGTATCAAGATCGGCGACGTGGGCAAGGACAAGGTGGAGATCGCCGCCGGACTCACCGTCACCACGGGCGACACCTGGGTCTTCGACAGCCAGGAGGAGGCGGACCAGTTCCGCAAGGACCTCCAGGAGTACAAGAAGCTCAGCCGGCTGAACAAGCTCTCCAACCTCAGCCCGATCGTCGGTGGTTCCACCGAGATCGCCAGCTGGTTCGGCAAGGGGCCGAAGGCCGAGGAGAGCCGCCTCAAGCAGAACATCGAGGACCGGCTCGGCAACAAGCACATCACCACGCAGAAGATCAGCCTCGAAGTCGCCGCCCAGGCCGGTTTCCAGTTCGGCGCGGGCATGAACGCCCCCGACACGACGAACCCGGACGGCACGACCACCCCCGCCCCGAAGCCCGGCGCCACCGCCGAGGCGGGCCTCAAGATCTCCGAGGCCCAGGAAGTCACGCTGACGCAGAACCACATCAACAACACCGACGCGTACACCTACCAGGCCAAGGCCACCGGCGGTGCGTACGCGAAGGGCGAGGCCGGTCCGGTCAAGGCGGGGGCGGAAGCCTCCGGTTCGGCGGCCGGCGCCATCACCGTCACCGTCGACAGCAAGACCGGCAAGGTGAAGAGCATCACGATGACGCGGACGCTGGAGGGCAAGGCGGAGGCCAACGCCGGCCTCAAGGGCGATGTGAACGGCAACGCGAAGGGCGGCGGTACGACCACCCAGGTCATCACCACCACCGTCCCCCTCGACGACAAGAACATGTCCCGGGCCGAGTCCGACGCCATCAAGGCCCAGTTGTTCTCCGGCCAGGGCATGAACAGCGCCTTCACCTACCTCTTCACCGGCACGCCGGTGCCGACCACGGACCCCGGGGCCGGCGACCCCTTCGGCCACTACGCGTTCAACCACGGCCAGGTCAGCAAGCAGGAGTACGACGGTTCCTCCTCGTCCGAGGAGATCGGCCTGGACATCAACCTGGAAGTCGCCGGCATCAACGGCGCCTACACCAGCTCCGAGTCGCAGAAGAGCCTGACGAAGGCGGAATTCCTGGGGGCTCCCTCCGGTGGCCAGCGGTCGTTCTTCCCGTACAGCTACTGTGCCAAGTGATCCACAGGTGCAAGGAGACGTGATCATGACCAAGCTTTCCGTCCGGCGGACGGTGCGGGCCGTCGCCGTCACCACCGCTGTACTCACCGCCGGTCTGATGCTCACCGCGTGCGGCGGCGACGAGGGCTCGGACAAGGCCGCGCCCGCCACGCCCAGCGACTGGAAGAAGCTCGCCGGACCGACGGTGTCGCTCGCCTACCCGGCCGGCCTCACCGAGCAGAGCGCGGCGGAGCGCGGCAAGCTCAACGACGCCGCGGCCCTGCGGAGCGAGGCCGGACGGCCCACGGTGAAGGTGTCGATCCAGAGCGGCTTCGCCGACGCCTCGACCGGGGACGACGCGGCCTCGGTCGGCCGGGCGCTCCTCATGGCGACCACCGAGGTGAAGAGCACGAAGGACGCCGGTATCCCGGGGGCGAGGGATGCCAAGCGCATCGACTTCACCTACACCGGCACGGGGGTGCCGCAGTCGCCCCCGAAGGGTGCGACGGTCGACGGCGTGGTCATCACGGGCGTCGACTCCGGCGGAAAGATCTACTCCGTCCGCATCGACGCCCAGGAGGGCAAGCTCAGCGACGCGGACCGGACGAAGATCGTCGACAGCATCCAGGTGAAGTAGCGCCCGCACTCCAGGTGACGCAGCGCCCGGACGCCGGGCGACGACGAAGAGGCAGTCGAATGTCCCGATATGACATGCACCGCGGGTACGCCCCCGCCCCCGCGCCCGGCCACGAACGGCCGCGGCTGCTGAACTTCATGCTTCCCTGGGCCGCGGGCATCGTCGTGATGCTGATGTCGCAGCTGGCCCTCGCCGTGCTCGTCTGGGACATCATCACGGGCGACGACGTCTCCACCATGGACTCACCGGTCCGCACCGTCCTGCTGCTCCACCTGCCCTCCGCGGCCTGCGTCGCACTCGGGGTCTGGGCCGCGGCGGCCGTGCACCAGGGGGCGTCGAGGGAGTCGCGGGTACGGCACTGTGTCGCGGCGTTCACCCCGGCCGTCGCCCTGCAGCTGGTGATCTTCTTCTCTCAGGGCGGCGACCTCACCGTGCTCACGTTCCTGGTGCAGCTGGTCGTCCTGGTGGCCGGCTGCGCGGTGGGCTTCCTCGTCGACAGACTGCGCAACGACTAGAGGGTGCTCCATGGACACGTCGCTCGTCATCACCGGTGTGGTCGCGCTGGTGGCGCTCAGATCTCTGGCGCGGACCCTCCGGCAACTGCGCGGGGCCCGCGCGGGCGTGTCCGCTCCGGCGCGCTGCGTCCGGGTGGACGAGCGCGACTCCGCGACGGGTTCGTCGGGCGACCGGCGGACCTGGTACGTCTTCGCGTTCACCGCGCAGGGCGGGGAATGGGTCGAGTTCCGCAACGGCGGCAACAGGCGATTCCACGAGGGGGCGCGGGTCACGGTCCGCTACGACCCCGCCGACCCGCACCGGACGGCCACCCTGGCGGGCAGCCCGCGCGCGGCCCTGACCGAGGGGGCCGTCTCCCTGCTGCTGATGGGGCTGGTGCTGCTGATGTTCCTCACCGACTTCCCGGAGAGCCTGTTCGGCTGACCCGCCGGACCGCCGATTGTCAGTGCCCTCTGCTGTGATGAGCGACGAAAGCGACGACGCACAGCGCGGAGGCGGAACAGTGGGCACGTGGGGCGCGGGCAACTTCGACAGCGACACGGCGGCGGATCATCTCGGGGAGCTGGCCGGCCGGTTGGTGGCCGAGGTGACGGAGGCTATGGCCGGTGACCCCGTGGAGCTCGAACCGGATGAGTACGGGGGCGTGACCGTCCCCTGCAACCTGGAACTGCTGCTCGTCCTGGACCGACAGGGCTGGGTCGGCGTCACCCTTCCGCCGGCCGAGCTGATCCGGACCTGGCAGAAGACGTTCCTGGCCGTGTGGGAGGCGACGATCGACGGCCTGGAGCCGGACCCCGCCCACAAGGAGGAGCGCAGAGCCGTGCTCAACGAGACCTTCGAGCGCCTGGCCGAGGCGTCGGCGGTGGCGGCGGGGGCCGTGGTGGCGGAGGCGGAGTAGGGCCTCAGGGCTGATGGAACCGGACCTCGGGACGGGTGGCCGTGGGCCCGTCGAGGACCGGCTGCGCGATGCCCCGCAGATGAAGGTCGAAGAAGGCGGCCACATAGTCACGGGTGAGGGACCAGCCGCGTTCCCCCGAGAGCGGCAGCGCGGGGTCCTCCAGCCCCAGTTGGCCGGCGATGTACGGCAGATCCGTGAAGGAGAAGTGCCCGGCGCCGGTCACCGTCAGCCAGCGCTTCCAGCCGCTCAGCCGCCTCC
This sequence comes from Streptomyces sp. NPDC048211, assembly GCF_043202315.1. NCBI lineage: Bacteria > Bacillati > Actinomycetota > Actinomycetes > Kitasatosporales > Streptomycetaceae > Streptomyces > Streptomyces sp. NPDC048211. Next base: position 86,735 of record NZ_JBIDAD010000008.1, on the reverse strand, counting down.
ACGCCTCGGGCCAGTCGGTCTTCCCGCTGTCGGGGCTGTGCGTGGACTCGGTGCCGAGCATCATGAACGGGCGCCGGCCGAGCCCCGCGGCGGCGGGCTGCAGGAAGAAGTCGCCGTCCAGGTCGGCCCCCGCCCGCACCCGGTGATCGACGGCCATGGTCGCCGCGGCACTCGCGCCCCCGATCGAATGCCCGGCGATTCCGATCCGGCCCGGGTCGATCGCGAGGGACAGCGCCCCCGCCCGCCGGCCCTTCGTCAGCTCGTCGATCACGAAGGACAGGTCCTGGGCCCGGCCGCGCACGGCGGCTGCCCGCTCCTCGGCCGTGTCCACCTGCTCACAGGCGACACAGGGGAGCATGCGGCCCCCGGGGAAGACCGTGCCGACGGATTCGTACGCGTGGTCCACGGAGGCGACGACATAGCCGCGACTCGCGAGATCGTCGGTGAGCGACGTGAGCGTGGCACGCGGCATCGAGAACCCCGGAGACAGCAGCACCAACGGGAAACGCCCCGGCGCCGGGAGCGCGCCCGCCCGGGCATGCGTCCGTGTCCCCGCGACCGTTGCTGCGGGCACCACGCCGCCGAGCCCCTGGGCCTCCAGCAGAAGCTGCGCCTCGTCCTCGCTCATGTACGCCGCCGGGGACCCGCCCGTCCCGCGCGCCGGGTAGGCCAGTGACACCATCAGCTCCCGGTTCCCCGCAGCGGGCACCCACGGGTCGGTGCGGTGCCCGTCGACCAGGTGCAGGGTGCGACGGCCCACCGGGTACGGACCGGCGGGAAGCGGCAGGGAGGGCCCGCTCGTGTACGGAACCTGTGAGGGCGCCCGCACGCCGTGCGCGGAGGCGTGGGGAGCGGCCCCCACAAGGGGAACGGAAAGGGCGAGGGCGAGCAGCGTGGCGGCGGCGGCCCTGCGGGGTCTGGTCGTCATGCAGCCGACGCTAGGCCGCCCTCTGTCCCCAACACATCAACCTGCGTGGGTACTTGGGGTACCTCTCTGGTCTGACCCGCCGTGCCGGACGCGGATATCCCGTTGATCACGGAGCGCGTGACCGGCACGTTGGTGCCATGACGGGAACTGAACAGAAGAAGGACCTGCACGTGTACTTGCAGGACGCCCGTGACGCCTTTTTGTGGAAGCTGGACGGACTGCCGGAGTACGACATCCGGCGCCCCCTGACCCCCACCGGCACCAATCTGCTGGGCCTGGTCAAGCACGTCACCGGAGCCGAGGCGTTCTATTTCGGCGACGTCTTCGGACGCCCGGTCGACGCGCCGGAGCTCTGGATCGCCGGTGACGCCGAACCGAACGCGGATCTGTGGGCGACGGCGGACGAGTCCCGTGCGGACACGGTCGCGCACTACCGCCGCGTGTGGGCCCACTCCGACGCGACGATCGACGCGCTGGACCTCGACGCGACGGGCCTGCTCCCCGGGGGAGAGGGCAAGGAGCTGACGCTCCACCGGGTCCTCGTCCACATGGTCGCCGAGACCCAGCGCCACGCGGGGCACGCCGACGTCGTACGGGAGCTGATCGACGGGGCCACGGGCCAGCGGGAGAAGGGCCGCAACATGGCACCCGGTGACGCCGCGTGGTGGGCGGGTCACCGGGCCCGGGTGGAGCGCGCGGCGCGGGAGGCGGCCAAGGGCCGAGAGGGCCGGTGACCGGGAGCCGGGTGCCGGGCGGACATCCTGCCGGCGGCGGGCGGTGCTTCCCGGCCGGACGGGCTGCCGGCGGTCCGGAAAGATCCTCCCCTGGCACTAGGGAGATTGTTTTGCCTACCCATTACTCTTGTGGGAAGGCCACACTGGGTGGCCATGGAGGAGTGAGATGAGGAGCAGCAACCCGGTCTTCTCGCGACGGGGCTTCAGCCGCGACAACGGTTACGCCGGCTTCAACGCGTCACCGCAGGCCGGGGCCCCCGCAGCGGGTGCCAACCCGTACGCGCAGGGCACCGCCCCGAACCCGTACGCCACGAACCCCTACGCCCAGCAGGACACCCAGCAAGGCGCCCCGCAGGCGCCGGCGCGCTCCGGTGTGATGACGATCGACGACGTCGTCACCCGCACGGCACTGACGCTGGGCACGGTCGTGCTCGGCGCCGCGCTCGCCTGGGCCCTGCTGCCGGTCGACGAGGCCAACCTGGGCAAGTCCTACGGCATCGCGATCGGCGCCGCGATCGTCGCCTTCGTGCTGTCGCTCGTCCAGTCCTTCAAGCGCAAGCCCGTGCCCGCGCTGATCATCGCGTACGCGGCCTTCGAGGGCGTGTTCCTCGGGGTCATCTCCAGCGCGGTCAGCACGTACATCTCGCCGGGCGTCGTGATGCAGGCGGTGATGGGCACCATGTGTGTCTTCGCCGGTGTGCTGCTCGCGTACAAGATGCGCTGGATCCGTGTCACCCGCCGGTTCTACGGCTTCGTGATGGCCGCCGCCATGGGCTTCATGCTCCTGATGGTGGTCAACCTCCTGTTCGCCGCGTTCGGCGGCGGGGACGGCCTGGGCTTCCGCAGCGGCGGCCTCGGCATCCTCTTCGGTGTCATCGGCATCATCCTCGGCGCGTGCTTCCTGGCCCTGGACTTCAAGCAGGTCGAGGACGGCATCGCGTACGGCGCTCCGCGCGAGGAGTCCTGGCTGGCGGCCTTCGGCCTCACCATGACCCTGGTCTGGATCTACCTGGAGATGCTGCGCCTGCTCTCCATCCTCAGCGGCGACGACTAGTCACCACGGCGTCACCTGATCGCGGAAACGAAACGGCCCGCAGGCTCCGGAACGACGGAGCCTGCGGGCCGTTTCCCGTCGAGAGGGGACGCCCTGTGGCGGCGACGCCTCCGACGCGTGGTGCGCGTTGCCGGTCCTTCCCGGCACTGTGCCCGGCCATCGGCCCGTTGGTCACCGCCCAGGCGGGGCGCGTAGGGTCGCGGGGTGCTCGATACGACGCCTCTGATCATGGCCGTGGACCGATTCGCCGACCGGCTGCGCGCCGCCCCGCAGAGCAGGCTGCAGCGGGGTGCGGCGGCCGAAGGGCTGGCCGCGGCCAGGGAACTGGCGGTGCGGGCCCAGCGCTTCGAGGCGCCGGGGCGGGAGCCGCGGATCATGCCGGACGCCGGGCTCTTCGCCATCGGCGACCAACTCGCCGTCGCGGGGCGTGATCTGGCCGTGGCACTGGAAATGGCCCCGTCCGTGGAGCTGGACGAGGCCGTGCAGTTCGTCGAGGAGGCGGCCGCGCGGGCCTTTGCCTGAGCGGGGCGCGCGGGCGTTCGCCTGAGCGGTGCGTGCGGGAGCTCTCCCGGGCCGTGCGCGCGGGCGTTCGGCCGGGGTGGTGCGCGCCGGATGAGGGCGCGCCGTCCTGGGGCAGCGGCCGGCGAGAGCCGCTGTGCCGGGGGTGGTGCCGGAGACCGGTCCGCGGGCTAGAAGCTCGCGATGACGCGGTCGGCCAGTATGTAGACGTTGTCCTTGCCGCACGAGAACGTCAGCGCGTACGCGCCGGAGACGCCGGAACCGCCCAGGAGCACGGGGTGCTCACCGGCCCGCAGCGACGCGGCCAGCTGCTCGGCCGTCTCGCGGTGGCCGGGGGTCATACAGAGCGTGGTGCCGTCGGCGAAGACGTAGACGTCGAGCGTGCCGAGCGGGCCGGGGCGCACGTCGGAGAGCTCGGTCCGGCTGTCGGCCAGCTCCTCCAGGCGGTTCACCGTGCGCTCGTGATCGGTGACGGCGGGAGTCTGCACCGGCACGAAGTCCGGGTGGGAGGGGTGGCGGCGGCGGGCCGCGGCCAGCTCGGGGGAGTCCTCGGCGAACTCGGCGGTCTCCGGGAGCTCGGCCATGTCGGCCAGCTCCGTCAGCTCGGCCAGTTCGGTCAGTTCCTCGAACGCCTCGGTGGCGTCGAGGTCCATGGACTCCAGCCCGGCGAAGTCGCTCTGACGCGGCATGAAGAACGGGGCGTCCTCGCCCAGCCCGGCCAGACCGCCCAGCAGGGACGGGGCGTCGGCGGCGTCGCGTGCCTCCTGCGTGGCCCAGAAGGCGCGGGCCTCGGCGAGCTCGCGCTCCCGCTCCTCGGCCAGCGCCTCGGCGACCGCCGCGCGTATCTCGGCGGCGGGGGTGGCTTCGCCACGGCTCTGGGCGGGTACGGCCGCACTGTGGGCGCGGCCGTCGGCCAGCTCTCTCCGCAGGGCGGCTACCTGTCGACGCAGCCCGTGAGCGGCGTGCAGAGCGGCAGCGCCCACGGCCGTGGCGGCGGCGGTGGTCAGCAACAGGGCAAGAGGCATGGCGCTCACTGACATACTCCCGGTTTCAATCGATCCCCCGACTTCCTACATCAGCTTGTCCTGTACCGGCACCATGTGTCAGTGCATTACGTCACGAATTGGACAGGTCTTTGGGCCTGGGGTTTAACCCTGATGCGGGTGTGACCTGCGAGAACGACTCTCCCCCAGGAGATAGGTCACATCCTGGGGGAGATTCGGTCACGGTCGGGGCTCGGAACCGGCCACCGCGTCCGGCCGAAGGGCCCGGAGGGCCTTGTGGGCCCGGCGGGCGCCGATGGCCGGTGATCCGGCGGATCCGGAGCGTCACGAAAACGAGGGGGGTTGCGGGGGTGGGGCGGTGCACCGACCTGCCCCGGCCCGCCCCCGCAACGACTCGGCCCGCCCGCTCGGCTCAGCCGCCCGTGCCGCCCGTGCCCTTCGTGCCTTCGGCCGGGCTCAGCTCAGTCGCTCGATGACCATCGCCATGCCCTGGCCACCGCCCACGCACATGGTCTCCAGGCCGAACTGCTTGTCGTGGAACTGCAGGCTGTTGATCAGCGTGCCGGTGATCCGCGCGCCGGTCATGCCGAAGGGGTGGCCGACGGCGATGGCGCCACCGTTGACGTTGACCTTGTCCAGCGGCAGGCCCAGGTCGCGGTAGGACGGGATCACCTGGGCGGCGAACGCCTCGTTGATCTCGGCGAGGTCGATGTCGTCGATCGTCAGCCCGGCCCGCTTCAGCGCCTGCTTGCTCGCCTCGACCGGTCCGTAGCCCATGATCTCGGGGGAGAGGCCCGAGACGCCGGTGGAGACGATCCGCGCCAGCGGGGTCAGGCCCAGCTCGCGCGCCTTGGTGTCCGACATGATCACGAGCGCCGCGGCGCCGTCGTTGAGCGGGCAGCAGTTGGCCGCCGTGACCAGACCGTCGGGGCGGAAGACCGGCTTCAGGCCCTGCACGCCCTCCAGGGAGACGCCCGCACGCGGACCGTCGTCCTTGGAGACCACCGTGCCGTCCGGGGTCGTCACCGGAGTGATCTCCCGCTCCCAGAAGCCGTTCTTCAGGGCTTCCTCGGCGAGGTTCTGCGACCGGACGCCGAACTCGTCCATGTCCTGACGGGTGACGCCCTTGATCCGGGCCAGGTTCTCGGCCGTCTGCCCCATCGCGATGTACGCGTCCGGGACCAGGCCGTCCTCGCGCGGGTCGTGCCAGCTCGCGCCGGACTCCTCCGCGCGGGCGGCGGTGCGGGCCTCGGCGTCGGCGAAGACCGGGTTGTGCGTGTCCGGCAGGCTGTCGGAGTTGCCCTTCACGAAGCGGGACACCATCTCGACACCTGCGGAGATGAAGACGTCGCCCTCGCCGGCCTTGATGGCGTGCAGCGCCATGCGGCTCGTCTGCAGGGAGGACGAGCAGTAGCGCGTGACCGTACAGCCGGGAAGGTGGTCCATTCCCATCTGTACGGCGATGATGCGGCCCAGGTTGTTGCCCTGCTCGCCGCCGGGGAGGCCGCAGCCGAGCATCAGGTCGTCGATGTCCCTCGGGTCCAGCTCGGGGACCTTGGCCAGGGCGGTCTGGATGATCGTGGCGGTCAGGTCGTCCGCGCGCAGGTCCTTCAGCGAACCCTTGAAGGCCCGGCCGATGGGCGAACGGGCAGCAGAGACGATCACGGCTTCGGGCATCACGCGGCTCCATGAGGGCTGGAAGGCTGTCTGGCAGGACTGCTCTGGAAGTTACCCGGACGTACTGCTGAGGTCACCCGACGCGGCATGTGATGCGGGCCTCTTTTCTAAGCAACCGCTCAGTTCGTCGGTCTCCGAGGCCGCGGAGACCGCCTGCCGACCCGGACGTGCCGGAGGCCGCGGGACCGGTCGCAGGCCCGGACGTGCCGGGGCTCCTGGAGGTGCCGGGGCAGGCCGCCCTTCTGGAGGTGCCGGGGCAGGGCACCCGCACGTCTTCGCCGGATGTGCCGGGCCCGCGGGCCCGTCGCCGCCGTCAGACGTGCCGGGGTGAGCCCGTGTCGGTGCCGGGGCGCCGCTCCACCCGGGTGGAGCCGCCCGCCTCCCCGTGCATCTCCGGGTGCGGGTGCGGCTCCGTGGCCGCGGGCAGGCGCCGCCGCCTGCGGTGCTTGAGGAGTGCCCAGGGCGCCCGGGCCCCGGTGACCTCCGTACCGGCCTCCCTGGCCGCCTGGGAGGCCGCCTTGGCCACCGGCAGCATGTCCTCGCGGCGGGCGCCGTCCAGCCGGTCGGTCTCCGGCCACAGCCCCAGCACCGCGCACAAGGTCGGCAGGACGGCCATCGCCGCCGTCGCGTAGCCCTCCGCGGACGGGTGGTAGTTGTCCGGGCCGAACAGCTCCCGCGGGTTCGCCTCGAACTCGGGACCCAGCAGGTCGCCCAGCGACACCGTGCGCCCGCCCTGTTCCACCGAACCGATCGTCTGGGCCGCCGCCAGCTGCCGGCTCACCCGCCGGGCCAGCCACCGCAGCGGCTGGTAGACCGGCTCGATCGTGCCCAGGTCCGGGCAGGTGCCCACGACGACCTCGGCCCCCGCCGTACGCAGCCTGCGCACCGCCGTCGTCAGACAGCGCACCGACTGGGTGGCGGGCATCCGGTGCGTGACGTCATTGGCGCCGATCATGATCACGCAGACGTCCGGCACCCGGGCCGGGTCCGCGAGCAGCAGCGACACCTGCCGCTCCAGATCGTCCGACCGGGCGCCCGGCTGCGCGACGTTCCGCAGATCCACCGGCCGCTCCGACACCGCCGCCAGTCCCGAGGCGAGCAGCGCCCCCGGGGTCTGCCCGGCCCGGCGCACCCCCTGCCCGGCCGCCGTGGAATCCCCGAGCAGCCCGAACCGCAGCGGATCCGAAGGCCCGGCGAAGGCCACCCCGTACCGCCCGTCCGCACTCGGCGGCACCGGCGCGGTGCCGCCTCCCACCTGCCGCTTCGCCAGCTGGACCTCCGCCAGCAGGACGCCTACCGCCGCGGCGCCGAGCAGCCCGATGCTGCCACCGCCGTAAGCCGCGCCCGCCGCGATCCGCCGTGCCACCCTTGCCCTCGACACAGTCCGGTCCACCTCCTCCTCGCCGTACTGACCCACCGCCGTACACAGAGCTAACTGCCCCCAAGTGGCCGTTGTTCAATCGCTTCGCCCAATCTCATGCCCGTACGCATACTCTTGCGGCACCATCTCGGAGACCCCGGAGTACACGGTGCAATTCCACGATTCGATGATCAGTCTCGTAGGCAATACCCCGCTGGTGAGGCTGCGCAGTGTGACGGCCGGCATCCAGGCGACGGTCCTGGCCAAGGTCGAGTACTTCAACCCCGGCGGATCGGTCAAGGACCGGATCGCCCTGCGCATGATCGAGGCCGCCGAACAGAGCGGCGAACTGCGGCCCGGCGGCACGATCGTCGAGCCGACGAGCGGCAACACGGGCGTCGGCCTGGCGATCGTCGCGCAGCAGAAGGGCTACAAGTGCATCTTCGTCTGCCCGGACAAGGTGTCCACGGACAAGATCAACGTTCTGCGCGCCTACGGTGCCGAGGTCGTCGTCTGCCCGACGGCAGTCGACCCCGAGCACCCGGACTCGTACTACAACGTCTCCGACCGGCTGGTCCGTGAGACGCCGGGAGCCTGGAAGCCCGACCAGTACTCCAACCCGAACAACCCGCGCTCCCACTACGAGACCACCGGTCCCGAGCTGTGGGAGCAGACGGACGGGAAGATCACCCACTTCGTGGCGGGCGTCGGTACCGGCGGCACGATCAGCGGCACCGGCCGCTATCTGAAGGAGGCCAGCGGCGGCGCCGTCCAGGTCATCGGCGCGGACCCGGAGGGCTCGGTCTACTCCGGCGGCTCCGGCCGTCCGTATCTGGTCGAGGGCGTCGGCGAGGACTTCTGGCCGTCGGCGTACGACCGGACGGTCACGGACGAGATCGTCGCCGTGTCCGACAAGGACTCCTTCCAGATGACCCGCCGGCTCGCCAAGGAGGAGGGGCTGCTGGTCGGCGGCTCCTGCGGCATGGCCGTCGTGGGCGCTCTGGAGGTCGCGAAGCGGCTCGGGCCCGACGACGTGGTCGTCGTCCTGCTGCCGGACAGCGGCCGCGGCTACCTCAGCAAGATCTTCAACGACGAATGGATGGCCGACTACGGCTTCCTGGAGGACACCGGCCCGTCGGCCCGTGTCGCCGACGTCCTCGACTACAAGGCGGGTCCGATCCCGACGCTCGTCCACATGCACCCGGAGGAGACCGTCGGCGAGGCGATCGACGTGCTGCGCGAGTACGGCGTCTCTCAGATGCCCATCGTGAAGCCCGGCGCCGGCCACCCCGACGTGATGGCCGCCGAGGTCATCGGCTCCGTCGTCGAGCGGGAACTGCTCAACGCGCTCTTCGCCCAGCAGGCCTCGCTCACCGACCCGCTGGAGAAGCACATGTCGCCGCCGCTGCCACAGGTCGGCTCCGGCGAGCCGGTCGAGGACCTGATGGCGGTGCTCGGCGGCACCGGCGCGGCGGACGCGGCGATCGTGCTGGTGGAGGGCAAGCCCAAGGGCGTCGTCAGCCGGCAGGACCTGCTGGCGTTCCTCGCCAAGGACGCGTCGGCCGCGCCCGCCCAGCCGTAGACGGGACGCGAGGCACGCGACGGAACACGCGCTTCGCGAAAACGGTACGAGCACGACACGTACCCGCAGCACCGGCTTAACACGGCTCGGGCAGATTAGTGGGTGTCGGCAGGGAAACCCGCCGGCACCGAAACGGCGACACGGACTACGGAGCGGCTCCCGGACCTCCACCGTCGCCCGGATGCGAGACCGGCCCTGACCCGGACCGCGTCCTTCGCGGGGACCGCCGTCGTCCCGCCCCCTGGGAAACCGGGGGTGCGGCGGTCCCCGCGATATATCTATGCGCGGAGACCGCGCGCACCCTCCTCGTCCCCGCCCGGCACCTGCGGCGCGGCCGCCCAGCTCGCCAGCAGGGCGATGCGCTCCGCCGTCTCCGAACCGGGCTCCGGGGTGTAGACCACCAGGGACTGATCGGGGTCGCCGGGCACGCCGAGCGTCTCGTACGGAAGCGTCAGCCCGCCCACGACCGCGTGGTCGATCCGCTTCACGCCGTACGTCTTCGCCTTCACCTGGTGATCCGCCCACAGCCGGCGGAAGTCCTCGCTCTTCATGGACAGTTCGCCGACCAGGGTGGCGAGCTGCTTGTCATCGGGGTGCAGCCCCGCGTCCAGCCGCAGATACGCGACCGTCTCCGCCGCGACGGCCGGCCAGTCCGGGTACAGCTCCCGGGCCGCCGGTTCCAGGAACGTCTGGCGCGGCATGTTGCGCTCGGCCGCGGGCATCCGGGAGAAGCCGACGAGCGCGTCGGCGAGCGCGTTCCACGCCAGGACGTCCATCCGGCGGCCCAGGATGAAGGCGGGCGCCGGGTCCAGCGTGTCCAGGAGCAGCCGCAGCCCCGGCCGTACCCGCTGCGCGGCGGGGGACGTCGCCCTGCCCGTCCCGGGACGGGCCACCGTGCGCAGGTAGGCGTGCTCCGTCCCGTCCAGCCGGAGCACCCGGGCTATCGCGTCGAGCACGGCGTCGGAGACGCTGGGGCCGCGCCCCTGCTCCAGCCGGATGTAGTAGTCGACGCTCACCCCGGCGAGCTGGGCCACCTCCTCGCGCCGGAGCCCGGGGACGCGCCTGCGGCCGTAGGAGTTCAGCCCCACGTCCTCGGGCTGGATACGTGCTCGTCGTGAGCGGAGGAAGTCTCCGAGGTCGCCGTCCATGCCGCCGATCGTAGAAGACTGGCCGTCTCCCAGCCTGGTACTGCCGGACCCAGGAAAGACGCAGCCCTGGGTAGCCGGCGCGCACCGTCACAGAGTGGAGCCCAGGCCGGGGAAACGCCCCGGCGGCACCCGCATCAAGGAGTCACGGACATGTCGTACGCAACGCTCTCGGGCCGCACCGCCGTCATCACCGGCGCCGCCAGCGGCATGGGGAACGCGACCGCCCGGCTGCTCGCCGCCCAGGGCGTCCGGGTGGCGCTGCTGGCCCGCCGCGCCGAGCGGCTCGAAGAGCTCGCAGCCAAGATCACCGCCGACGGCGGGCAGGCGCTCGTCGTGGCCGCCGACGTCACCGACCAGGCGTCCGTGGACGCCGCCGCCGAGCGGGTGCACACGGAGTTCGGCCCGGTGGACCTGGTGGTCAACGCGGCCGGCGTGATGCTGCCGAACCCCGTGGACGCGGGCCGCGCCGACGAGTGGCAGCGGATGCTCGACACCAACGTGACGGGCGTCCTGCGCATCATCCGGGCCTTCACGGCCGACCTGGTGGCGGCCGCCACCGAGGGCCGCACCGCCGACCTGGTGAACATCTCGTCGATCGGCGCCCACATCACGTTCCCCAACTACGCGGTGTACGGCGCCACGAAGGCCGCGCTCACCTACCTGTCGGCCTCGCTGCGCACCGAGCTCGGGCCGCGCGACGTCCGCGTCACGAACATCGAGCCCGGCCTCACCGACTCCGAACTGGCCGGACACGTCGACAACGCGGAACTCAGCGGCCAGCTCGACGGCATGTTCGACGCGCTCGGCGGGCTCTCCAGCGACGAGATCGCCGACCTGATCGCCTACACGACCAGCCGCGCACGCCACATCAACCTGCGCCAGGTGGTCGTGCTGCCGACCCGCCAGGCGTGAGGCCGGCCGCCCTGGTCAGGCCTCCCAGTCGGACGTCGTCCGCCGCTCGGCCTCCCGGCGTCTGAACAGCCGCCCGCCGTGGGCCGCCTGGACCATGTTGACGCCGACGATGCCGAGCCAGGCCACGACGAGCCCCTCGATCCCCGCGTTCGCGACACCGATGGCGGACAGCGGGATCGCCAGGACCAGCGAGATGATCCCGAACCCGAAGCGCTCACCGAAGTGCCCCAACGGCGCTTCGGGGGCGCGCGCCCCTCGGGCGACGACGATCTGCTGTTCCGCGAGATGCCGCCGGACCCGGCGGTCCAGCGTGCCGTCGAGCCGCTGCTCGACCTTCTCCAGGAACGACTCGACGAGCGCGGACTCGTACTCCGCCCCCAGCTCGCCGCGGGCCTGAAGGGTGGCGTTGAGCTCCTTCTTGAGCTCGGTGTCGGGTGCGTCCATGGTCCTACGGTACGAAGCGGCGGCGGCCGGGTCAGTGGGGCTAACCCCCCGGTTTCCGGGGAAGCCGCGGGCTCCGCCCGGTCCCGGGGGTACCGGGCCACGCGGACCGGCCTGTCCGGACAGGTGCGCCGCGACCGGCTGCATATGGACATGCAGACGCCTTGCTGGCTGAATGGATTCGTCGGTGCCGGTCTCGGCGCGCACGGTCTACGGAGGGGACAGGATGAGCGGGAACAGCCCGGCCGCACGGCTGCAGCAGCTGTTCGAGGGGCACAGGCTCACACCCACCCAGCGCCGCATCGCGCACTCGATGGTGCGCAGGGCCGGCGACGCCCCCTTCCTCTCCAGCGTCGAACTGGCCGAACTGGCCGGGGTCAGCCAGCCCTCCGTCACCCGGTTCGCCGTCGCCCTCGGCTTCGACGGCTATCCCGCGCTGCGCAAGCACCTGCGCGAGGTCGCCCCGGCCGGGGCCGCGGACAGCGGTGCGGAGAACACGTACAACGAGTACCAGCAGGCGGTGCTCGGCGAGATCGAGAACCTGCGCCACCTCGCCGAACTGCTCGCCGACCCGGGACCCGTCGAACGGGCCGGACACCTGCTCGCCGCCTCGCGCCCCCTGCTCGTGCTCGGGCTGCGCGCCGCCTCCTCACAGGCGCGGGGGTTCGGGTACTTCGCCGCCAAGGTGCACCCCGACGTCCGGGTGCTCGACGAGGGCGGCAGCATGCTGCACGACCGGATCGACGCCGCCCGGCGGGCCGGTGCCAGTGCGCTGATCTGCTTCGCGCTGCCCCGCCACCCCCGCGAGGTCGTGGACGCGCTCGGCTACGCGCGGAACCAGGGCCTGACCGTGGTGTCGGTCGCCGACTCCGCCTTCGCCCCCGTGGCCCGGCACAGCGATCTGCTGATCCCGGCCGCCGTGGGGACGGGGCTCGCCTTCGACACCGCCTGCGCGCCGATGCTGCTGGGGCGGGTGCTGCTGGAGGCCATGTGCGACGACCTGCCCGACGCGCAGTCCCGGCTGGAGGAGTTCGACGCGGGGGCGGCGGCCCGGGGCCTGTTCGTCGAGTGACGCGCGGCCCTTGGTGCGGGGTTCCTTGACCTTGCCCGGTCCCCGGGCGGGGGGTTCCGTCCTCAATCGCCGGACGGGCTTGTTGGTGCGGGTGTTCCCGTTGGGTGCGGGGTGCGCCTCTGCCGGGTGGGTGGGGGGCCGGGGCCCCTCCGGGGCGTCTCCTCAAACGACGAACGTTCCGCGGGTACGCGAGGGACCCGGGTCGGTGTTCGTCGTTCTGCGGGGACTCCCCTGCACGGCCCCGGCCCCGACCGCCCTGCGTCTGCGACAGACGCCGGGCCGGTGTACAGACGCAGGCGATGCAGGGTGGGGGCGTGCAGGGGAGTCCCCGCAGGAAATGGCGTACGACCCGGGTCCCTCACGGTCCTGGGTGAACACGCCATTTCTGAGGAGACGCCCCGGAGGGCCCCCACCCCTACCCACCGGGCAAAGGCGCACCCCGCACCCCGCGGAGCACCCGCACCTCTCAAGCCCGTCCGGCGATTGAGGACGGAACCCTCCGCCAGAGGACCGGGCAAGACATAGGACCCGGCCCCGCAGGGGCCCCCGCCTGTCCGGCGATTGAGGACGGAACCCTCCGCCAGGGGATGGGCAAGACATAGGACCCGGCCCCGAAAGGGGCCCCCGTACCGGGATTCTCAGAGATCGCTCATGTACGGCCCCTAATCTGCGCCCACGGAATGGAGCGTCGAGAGGGGTACGGACGTGGGGCGCGGAGCGCAGTCGTTGGCGAGAGTGGCCGTGATCGTACGGGCCGGAGCGGCGCCCATGTGGTGGCCCGGCCTGGTCGCGGCGGCCATCGGGGCACTGGTACCGGGACTCACCGGCCGCCGCATCGGGCTGCTGGCGGGGGCGGCGTTGTTCCTGGTCGCCCTGGCCGTCGTCGCGCTGTCGCGCGGGGGCCGGTACGCCTCGCTCGCCCGGGGTGCGACCAGGGCCGGCCGCACCGACTTCCTCCAGGACCGCGCCGTGACCGTCCGCCACTGGCGCCGGGGACACCGCTGGTGGCTGCTCGGGGCGTTTCTCGCCGCGGTCGCCAGCGCGTTCGCGGTGCCCGGGGCGGGCGGGCTGCTGCTCGCCGGGGCCGGTGCCGGGCTCTGGGTCAAGGCCGTCCGGATCGGGCAGCGGGAGCGCCGGGACGACGTCCTGTACTGGGTCCGTACGGACTGGGTGGGGCGCGGCCGCCCCGCCGGCAAGCAGGTCGAGGCCTACCGGACGACGGGGCCCGCGGCGGGCGACGCCGCGCCGGGCGGGGCGCGGCGCTCACACTGATCCGGGGTCAGATGTCCAGGTCGGCCTCGATCTTCTTCAGCTGGTGGCGGGCCATGGCCAGGTTGGCCCGACTGGCGTCCAGCACCAGGTACAGGAACAGGCCGTTGTTGCCACGGGTCTTGAGCAGCCGGATCAGGTGGTACTGGGTGCCCAGGGTGATCAGGATGTCCTCGATCTCGTCCTGGATGCCGAGGTGTTCCATGGTGCGGAGCTTCGCCCGTACGACGTCGGTGTTGCCCGCGGCCGCGACCTCCAGGTTGAAGTCCTTGCCGCCGCCGAGGGTGCCCAGGGCCATGCCGCTCGTGTAGTCGACGAGGGCGACACCGGTGGTGCCCTCGATGGACGACATCGCTTCCTTCAGTGACGCTTCGGTGTTCGCCATGAGTGCTCGTTTCCTTTCCCTGACCGGTCGTGGCGACCGGTTCCGTTTCTGGGTCGTGCCGGGCTCGTGCGGGGTCATGTCGGGCGGTGAGGCAGGGGGCCACCGGGCTGCTGCGGGGTGCGGGTCACCGGGGCGCGCGGGCCGGGGGCGGGCTGGGGTGCGCGTTCCAGGGCGGCGTCGACGAGCTCACCGATGCGGGAGCCGGACCTGCGGCCTTCAAGATGGAGTCGGCCGACGTTGATCCGGTCCTCGGCGAGCAGGGTCAGCACGGCGGAGGAGCCGGCGGCGTACGTCGCGATGTAGCCCGTCTCGCCGCGTACGAGGAGTTCGCGGAAGCCGCCGCGGCCGGTCGCGTCCGTCATCCGGATCGAGACACCGAGCGCGGCCGCGGTCAGTGCGGCGACGCCCTCCGCCTCCACTCCCGGGGTGTCATGGGCCAGGACGAGGCCGTCGGTGCTGGCCGCCAGGGCGCCGGAGAGGAGCGGAACCCGGGCGCGTAACCGCTGGAGCTCGGCCAGGACATCCTGCACTTCGGCCTCGGGCACCATCAGCTGTCTCCTCCCGGCACGCTGTCTGAGCGCGCGTATCACAGGGCCTCCAATGCGTCTCGGAGCCGGCGCAACAGGGCGACGTCGGGGTCGGCCGTGACCTCGGGGAGCGCGACGCGGTCGGCCGGGTCCGTCGGCTGCCGTACCGCGGCGACCAGACCGGCGGCCGCCAGCCGGCGCAGGTCGACCAGGGTGTGGAACGCCGACCTGCCCAGTTCCTGCGCGATGTCCGTCGCCGTACGCACTCCGTCCACGCGCTCCAGTACGCGGCGCTGGCGGGGCGGGACGGGGGAGTCGGCCGGCCGGCCGGTACGTACGAGCGGGGCGCTGTCGGTCACCGCCTCGGGCCAGATCCGGTCCAGCAGCTCGCGGCGCCGGAGCGTCTCGCGCTGCACGGCGTCCACGGGGACGGGGCGGACCGGGCCGATCCAGTGGGCGACCCCGTAGCGGAAGCGGGCCGGGGTCCGGGTCGGGGCGAGGGCGAAGAACGCCGCGTCGTACAGGGCGCCCAGATGGCACAGCTCCAGGGCGCCACCCGGCACCCGGCCGCTGTCCACGAGGTAGCGCCCCACCCGCTGCCCGGCACCGGCCTGCGCGACCGCGTCCCACCAGCCCTCGCGGTGCAGCGAGCCGCCCCGGGTGAGCAGGACGTCGATGCCGGGGGTGGCCGGGCTCTCGGCGTGCACCACCTTGCCGTCGGCCAGGTAGAGGGTGCCGCGGTCGCGCATCAGGGCGCCGGTGGCCCGTTCGGCGGCGAGGCGCTGGAGCATGGGGGAGAGGGCGGCGGCCGGGGCCGGGGCGTTCGAGGGGGCGGGTGTTCTCATGCCAGGACCAGCCGCTCGGCCATCTCGCCCAGCCGTATCCGGGCCAGGGCCAGATTGCCCTCCGCGCGGTCCAGCCAGAGGTGGAGGAAGACGCTGCTGTCGAAGTCCGTCTCGACGAATCTGAGGATGTGGTACCCGGCACGGGTGGTGACGATGACGTCCTCCACGGGCGGCGTCCCCGTGGCTCCCCCGCCGTCCGCCTCGGGTAAGCCGACCGCGAAGGCGGGCTGTTCGGCCGCCATCCGCGCCACCTCCGCGGTCTCCGCGGCGGTGGCCTCGTGGTCGCCGTTGGGCGAGTCACCGATGGTGCCGAGAGCGAGACCGCTCGTCCAGTCGACCACGGCGGCGCCACGGGCACCGGGCAGTCTCATGACGTCGAGCAGGCACTCGTCGATTCCGGGCACGCGGACTCCCCTCCGACGCTGCGTGCGACTGTGACCCTGAGGTTACGCAACGTGCTCGCTCCAGGTGGAGGTTCTGGCATTTTCCATTGGTACATGCGAGGGGGTTGGGAAAATGCCCCGCCGCGGGCCGGGGGCGGGCAGGCGGCCGACCGGCGGCGATGGTTCCGGATGCTCTCACGCCCCGCCCTGTTGACTGGGGCTATTCAGCCACTCAAGATGTGAATAGAAAATTCACAGTCGCGAGGAGGCATTGCCATGTCAGGACCCCGCCCCGTACGGGCACCGCGCGGTACCGAACTGAGCGCCCTGGGATGGCAGCAGGAAGCCGCCCTGCGCATGCTGCAGAACAACCTCGACCCCGAGGTCGCCGAGCACCCCGACAAGCTCGTCGTCTACGGCGGTACGGGCAAGGCCGCCCGTGACTGGCGCTCGTTCGACGCCATGGTCCGCACGCTGCGGACGCTCAAGCAGGACGAGACGATGCTCGTCCAGTCGGGGCGTCCGGTCGGCGTCATGCAGACGCACGAGTGGGCGCCGCGGGTCCTGATCGCCAACTCCAACCTGGTCGGCGACTGGGCGAACTGGGAGGAGTTCCGCCGCCTGGAGGCGCTCGGGCTCACCATGTACGGCCAGATGACCGCCGGCTCGTGGATCTACATCGGTACGCAGGGCATCCTCCAGGGCACCTACGAGACGTTCGCGGCCGTCGCCGCGAAGAAGTTCGGCGGCACGCTGGCCGGGACGATCACGCTGACCGCCGGGCTCGGCGGCATGGGCGGCGCCCAGCCGCTCGCCGTCACCATGAACGACGGCGTCGCGATCTGTATCGACTGCGACCCGCGCGCCATCGAGCGCCGCATCGAGCACCGCTTCCTGGATGTGCGGGCGGACAGCCTGGAGCACGCGCTCCAGCTGGCCACCGAGGCGAGGGACGCGCGCAGGCCGCTCTCCATCGGGCTGCTCGGCAACGCCGCGGAGCTCTTGCCCCGGATGCTCGCCGAGGGTGCCCCGGTCGACATCGTCACCGACCAGACCAGTGCGCACGACCCGCTGGCCTACCTCCCGCTCGGCGTCGACTTCGACGACATGGCCGCGTACGCCGCCGAGAAGCCCGCCGACTTCACCCAGCGCGCCCGCGAGTCGATGGCCCGGCACGTCGAGGCGATGGTCGGCTTCATGGACGCCGGTGCCGAGGTCTTCGACTACGGCAACTCGATCCGAGGAGAGGCCCAGCTCGCCGGGTACGAGCGGGCCTTCGACTTCCCCGGCTTCGTGCCCGCCTACATCCGGCCGCTGTTCTGCGAGGGCAAGGGACCGTTCCGCTGGGCGGCGCTCTCCGGTGAGGCGTCCGACATCCACAAGACGGACAAGGCGATGCTCGAACTCTTCCCGGAGAACGAGTCGCTGCACCGCTGGATCAAGATGGCCGGCGAGCGCGTCCACTTCCAGGGCCTGCCCGCCCGCATCTGCTGGCTCGGCCAGGGCGAGCGCGACAAGGCCGGTGAGCGCTTCAACGACATGGTCGCCGCCGGCGAGCTGGTCGCCCCGCTGGCCATCGGCCGCGACCACCTGGACTGCGGCTCCGTCGCCTCGCCGTACCGCGAGACCGAGGCCATGCTCGACGGATCCGACGCGATCGCCGACTGGCCGCTGCTGAACGCCATGGTCAACGTGGCGTCCGGCGCCTCCTGGGTCTCCATCCACCACGGCGGCGGTGTCGGCATGGGCCGCTCCATCCACGCGGGGCAGGTCACCGTCGCCGACGGTACGAAGCTGGCGGGCGAGAAGATCCGCCGCGTGCTCACCAACGACCCGGGCATGGGCGTCATCCGGCACGTCGACGCCGGGTACGACATCGCGGAGTCGGTCGCCACGGAGCGCGGGGTCAGGGTCCCGATGCGCGAGGGCGGCCCGGACGAGGGAGCCGGCACGGGCGACGCGTCCGGCACGGGCGGGACCGCCGCGTGAGCCCCACCTTCCACGCCATGTGGGCCTCGTTGCGGAACATCGGCCGCAACGCCGAGTCCGGTGGCTACCGGCGCTACGCATGGACCGGGGCCGACGCCGACTGCCGTCTCTGGTTCCGGATGCAGGCCGAGGCCCGGGGGCTGTTCCTGGAGACCGATCGCAACGGCAACCAGTGGGCCTGGCTCGGCGACCCCCTCGCGGGGGACGCCGTCGTCACCGGCTCGCACCTCGACTCCGTGCCCGACGGCGGAGCCTTCGACGGGCCGCTCGGCGTCGTCTCCTCCTTCGCCGCGCTCGACGAACTCCGCTGCAGGGGAGCGGAGTTCACCCGACCGCTGGCCATCACCAACTTCGGTGACGAGGAGGGGGCCCGCTTCGGCCTCGCCTGCGTCGGCTCCCGGCTCGCCGCCGGGCAGCTGACCACCGAGGCCGCGCACCGGCTGCGCGACGGGGACGGCGTCACGCTGCCCCGGGCCATGGAGGCCGCCGGGTACGACCCCGACGCCATCGGACCGGACCCCGAACGGCTCGCCCGGATCGGTGCGTTCGTCGAGCTCCACGTCGAGCAGGGCCGTGCCCTCGACCTCACCGGCGACCCGGTCGGCATCGCCTCCGCCATCTGGCCGCACGGACGCTGGCGGTTCGACTTCCGGGGCGAGGCCAACCACGCGGGCACCACCCGGCTCGTCGACCGCCGCGACCCGATGCTCACCTACGCGGAGACCGTGCTCGCGGCCCGCCGGGAGGCGGAACTGACCGGAGCGCTCGCCACCTTCGGCAAGATCGCCGTCGAGCCGAACGGCGTCAACGCCATCCCCTCCCTCGTGCGCGGCTGGCTCGACTCCCGCGCTGCCGACCAGGACACCCTGGACACGGTCGTCGCCGCCATCGAAGCGGCCGCCCGGGACCACGCCGAGCAGGCCGGTATCGACCTCGACGTCGTACGGGAGTCCTTCACGCCCGTCGTGGAGTTCCAGCACGCCCTCCGTGACGAGCTGGGCGCGCTCCTCAAGGGCTCCGCCATCCGGGACACCGGGCGCGACGTCCCCGTGCTCGGCACCGGAGCCGGACACGACGCGGGTATTTTGTCCGCTTCGGTCCCTACCGCCATGCTGTTCGTACGGAACCCCACCGGGATCTCGCACTCGCCGGCCGAGTACGCCGCCGAGGACGACTGCGTGGCCGGGGTGATCGCACTCGCCGACGTACTGGAAGGTCTCGCGTGCCGATGACGACGAAAGCGACGGAAGCGACGGGCAGGCCCGTCACCGCGACGTACTGGCTGTCCCACGCCTGGCTCGGCACCCATGTCGAACCGGACGTCGTCCTGGAGGTGGCCGGCGGGCGGATCGCCGGGGTGCGGACCGGCGTCGACGCCCCGCCTCCCGGCGCGACCGTGCTGCGCGGGCTCACCCTGCCCGGTCTCGCCAACACCCACTCGCACGCCTTCCACCGCGCCCTGCGCTCGACCGTCCAGGTCGGCTCCGGCACCTTCTGGACCTGGCGCGAGATCATGTACCAGGTCGCGTCCCGGCTCACCCCCGACACGTACTACGACCTGGCCCGCGCCGTGTACGCCGAGATGGCGCTGGCCGGCATCACCGCGGTCGGTGAATTCCACTATCTGCACCACGGACCCGGGGGCGTCCCCTACGACGACCCGAACGCGATGGGGGAGGCCCTGATCGCGGCCGCGCGCGAGGCCGGCATCCGGATCACCCTGCTGGACACCGCCTACCTCGCCGCCGGCTTCGGCCGCCGGCCCTCCCAGTACCAGACGCCCGACCGGCACCAGCAGCGCTTCTCGGACACCACCGCCGACGCCTGGGCCGAGCGTGCCTCCCTCCTCAAGGGCGACGAACACACCCTGATCGGCGCCGCCGTCCACTCGGTGCGGGCCGTCCCCGCCGACCAGCTCGCCACCGTCGCCCAGTGGGCCGAGGAACGGCAGGCGCCGCTCCATGTCCACCTCTCCGAACAGACCGCGGAGAACGACGCCTGCCTCGCCACCCACGGCCGGACCCCCA
Source organism: Streptomyces sp. NPDC048211 (assembly GCF_043202315.1). Taxonomy (NCBI): domain Bacteria; kingdom Bacillati; phylum Actinomycetota; class Actinomycetes; order Kitasatosporales; family Streptomycetaceae; genus Streptomyces; species Streptomyces sp. NPDC048211. The sequence goes on along the minus strand of NZ_JBIDAD010000008.1, from coordinate 66,879 downwards.
CCCGGCTCCTCGCCGACCACGGCGTGCTCGGCCCCCGCACCACCGGCGTCCACAACACACACCTGACCGGCGAGGACATCGAGCTCATCGGCTCGACGAGCACCGGCACCTGTATGTGTCCGACCACCGAACGCGACCTGGCCGACGGCATCGGCCCCGCGGTCGCCCTCCAGCGCGCCGGATCGCCGCTCTCGCTGGGCAGCGACAGCCATGCCGTGATCGACCTGTTCGAAGAGGCCCGCGCGATGGAGCTCAACGAGCGCCTGCGCACCCGGACCCGCGGCCACTGGACGGCCGCCGCACTGCTGCGCGCCGCCTCCGCCGACGGCCACGCCGCACTCGGCCGGCCGGAGGCGGGCGTCCTGGAACCGGGCGCCCCTGCCGACCTCGTGACCATCGCGCTCGACTCCGTCAGGACGGCGGGACCTGTGCCCCGGCTGGCAGCCGAGACAGCGGTATTCGCCGCCTCCGCAGCCGATGTGCGCCACACCGTGGTGGCGGGGCGGCACATCGTCCGCGACGGACACCACGAGCTGGTCGGTGACGTCCCCGGAGCGCTCGCCCGGGCCATCGCGGCCCTGCACCACTGAGCAGGCCCGCACCACGGAGCGGCCCCGCACCACCGAGCAGGCCCGCGTCACCGAGCACCGAGGCGCAGGCCCCTCCACCGCCCACCCGCAAGGAGAGCAGCCCCCCGATGACGACGACCGCCCTCACCCACATCTCCGCACTGGTCACCAACGACCCCTCCCTCGGTGACAGTTCCCCCCTCGGACTGATCCAGGACGCGGCCGTCGTCATCGAGGGCGACCGGGTCGTCTGGACCGGTGAATCAAGCAAAGCACCCGCCACTGACAACGCCGTCGACGCGGGCGGCCGGGCCGTGATCCCCGGCTTCGTCGACTCCCACTCCCACCTGGTCTTCGCGGGCGACCGCACCCAGGAGTTCAACGCCCGGATGTCCGGCCGTGCCTACAGCGCGGGCGGGATCAGGACCACCGTGGCCGCCACCCGCGCGGCCACCGACGACGCGCTCTCCGCCAACGTCGCCCGCTACCTCGCCGAGGCACTGCGGCAGGGCACCACGACCTTCGAGACCAAGTCCGGTTACGGCCTCACCGTCGAGGACGAGGCCCGGGCCCTGCGCATCGCGGCCCGTCACACCGACGAGGTCACCTTCCTCGGCGCCCACATCGTCTCCCCGGACTACGCGGACGACCCGGCCGGCTACGTCGACCTGGTCACCGGTCCGATGCTCGACGCCTGCGCCCCGTACGCGCGCTGGATCGACGTCTTCTGCGAGAAGGGCGCGTTCGACGGCGACCAGGCCCGGGCGATCCTGACCGCGGGCCGCGCCAAGGGCCTCCACCCCCGGGTCCACGCCAACCAGCTCGGGCACGGTCCCGGCGTCCAGCTCGCCGTCGAGCTCGATGCCGCGTCCGCCGACCACTGCACCCACCTCACCGACGCCGACATCGACGCCTTGGCGGGGTCGGAGACCGTCGCCACGCTGCTCCCGGGAGCCGAGTTCTCCACCCGGGCAGCCTGGCCCGACGCCCGACGCCTCCTCGACGCGGGCGCCACCGTCGCACTCTCCACGGACTGCAACCCGGGCTCCTCGTTCACCTCGTCCGTCCCCTTCTGTATCGCCCTCGCCGTGCGCGACATGGGGATGACCCCCGACGAGGCGCTCTGGTCCGCCACGGCGGGCGGTGCGGCGGCCCTGCGCCGCGACGACGTCGGCCGGATCGCCGTCGGCGCCCGCGCCGACCTGGTGGTCCTCGATGCCCCCAGCCACGTCCACCTCGCCTACCGGCCGGGCGTACCGCTGGTCCACGAGGTCTGGCGGCGCGGCGAGCGGGTCGTGACACCGCGCAGCGGGTGACCGGGGCGGCCGGAGAAGGCCGGTCGTGATGCCGCGCAACGGGTGACCGGAGCCGGAGAAGGCCGGTCGTGACACCGCGCAACGGGTGACCGTGCCCGCAGAACGCGGAAGGACCTGCCCCTCGGCGGGGCAGGTCCTTGGTCCGGCAGTCGCCGGGCAGTCCCCGCACGCGTGTTGCGGGGTGCCCGCTCATTCCTCCAGGGTCAGTCCCTTGCGGAGCTTGACCAAGGTGCGGGAGAGCAGCCGGGACACGTGCATCTGCGAGATGCCGAGCTCCTCGCCGATCTCCGACTGCGTCATGTTGGCGACGAACCGGAGCGAGAGGATCGTCCGGTCGCGGCCCGGCAGCGAGGCGATCAGCGGCTTCAGGGACTCGACGTACTCGATGCCTTCGAGCCCGTGGTCCTCGTAGCCGAGCCGGTCGGCCAGCGCGCCCTCGTTCTCGTCCTCCTCGGGCTTGGCGTCCAGCGAGCTCGCGGTGTACGCGTTGCTCGCGGCCATGCCCTCGACGACCTCGTCGTGGGTGATGCCGAGGCGGTCGGCGAGCTCGCCCACAGTGGGCGAACGGTCCAGCTGCTGGGCGAGCTCGTCACCCGCCTTGGCCAGGTCGAGCCGCAGCTCCTGAAGGCGGCGCGGGACGCGCACGGACCAGCTGGTGTCGCGGAAGAAGCGCTTGATCTCGCCGATGATGGTCGGCATCGCGAAGGTCGGGAACTCGACGCCCCGGCTGAGTTCGAACCGGTCGATCGCCTTGATCAGGCCGATGGTGCCGACCTGGATGATGTCCTCCATCGGTTCGCTGCGCGAGCGGAACCGGGAGGCGGCGAACTTGACCAGGGCCAGATTCAGTTCGACGAGCGTGTTGCGTACGTAGGAGTACTCGTGCGTGCCCTCTTCGAGGGATTCCAGCCGGGCGAAGAGCGTCTTCGACAAGGCCCTGGCATCCAGCGGCCCCACTTCGGAGTAGGGCGGGATCTCGGGAAGTCCTTCGAGACCGGTCACGCCTTCGGTGCTGCGGTTGTCTTCGGTACTGCTGGTGTCACTGCCACTGCTGGTGGTGCTGTTGCGCGTGCCGTCCAGGACGGCCGCAGCAGGGGAGTCTGATTCGGTCAGTCCCTGAGGACATGCTGACGTCGCGTTGCGGGTACGCGCTTCGTCGAGCCGGGGTGACATGGTCTCCTCCATCGTTCTCGGCATATGGCTGCCGATGCCCATACGTGTTCCTGCGGTGAAGCGGCGCCTCCAAAGCCGGCCGTGTTTTGGGTGTCCCCCTACCCTTACCCGGTTCCTGCAGGTCGTTACAACCGCCAATTGACGCTATATGTCCGCTTTGTTGAGTTCTTCGGCTACCGCGTGGCGCACGAAACGCGTACTGTTTTAGGAACGTCAGCGACAGCTGCAACGCATCTGCATGCGCATTGATGCAGACAGTGACGACGCGAAGAGGGACGGGCATGGACCGCGGGACGGTCGGCAGCGCGAACCGGGGTCGGCTTCAGGTCGAGGTCCGGACCGAGGGCCGCAGTGAGGTTGTCACGCCGGTGGGTGAGCTGGATCACCACACGGCGGACCTGCTGCGCGAGCCCTTGGAGTACGCGGTCGAGCAAGGGCGTGTGCGTCTGGTGGTCGACTGCTCGCAGCTCGAATTCTGTGATTCGACCGGGCTGAACGTGCTGCTCGGTGCCCGCCTCAAGGCGGAGGCGGCCGGGGGAGGGGTCCATTTGGCCGGAATGCTGCCGGTGGTGGCGCGGGTCTTCGAGATCACCGGGGCCGAGGCGGTATTCACCGTCCACGACTCCCTCGAAGAGGCCCTGGACACCTGATCGTGCCGCGTTTCGACGCCTCGGGTGCCCCTTCTGTCGCCCGTGTCACGCGTTCCGTGTAGGCGGAGTGGGTGTTGTCACGATTCGGCCGGGCAGGAGACACCCCGGCGGGCCTTATAAGACCTGCACACTGCGTGTCTGTGCGGTAGCTGTATCAGTGTCCGTATCAGTATTCGTATCTGTATCTGTTCGATGGCGACCTGGTGAATCGGTGAGGTGAAGCGCTGATGAGCACCACCCGGCAGCATCCGCCGGGCGACCTCGGCCGCGAGCCGGAGGGCGCAGGCGTGGGTGCACGCGCCGACGCGGGCTTGCGCGCGGACGCGCGTCCCGGCGTTCCCTCCGCCGCGCACGTGGAGTCCGCGGAGCGGCAGTGGCGCACGCTGTCGCTGCGAGAGGCCACCGGCATCGTGCCGACGGCCCGCGATTTCGCCCGTGAGGCGCTCCATGACTGGGGCTGGCTCCCCGCCTCGACCGCCGACCGCCGTGCCGCCGCCGAGGACGTCCTGCTGGTCGTCTCCGAGCTGGTCACCAACGCGTGCCTGCACGCGGACGGTCCTGACGAGCTCCGCATCGCCTGCACGCCGAAGGCGCTGAGGGTGGAGGTCACCGACAACGGCGCGGGACAGCCCGCGCCCCGCACCCCCCACCGGGCGGGACGGCCCGGCGGGCACGGCATGTTCATCGTGCAGCGGCTCTGCCTGGACTGGGGAGTCGTACGGGTGCCGGGTGAGCCCGGCAAGACCGTCTGGGCGGAGCTGGCCGCCCCCGTATAGCCCCCACGCAGGTTTTCCCTGCTCGTCCCCCCGGGTTCGTGGACCCCTCGAAGAGCGCGCCGGATCGGCGCGCTCTTTGTCTTCCCTCCACAAGGCCCCGGGCGTACCTTGAGCGCCCAATCTGATGTGTCGTCAGTTATGTGTGCCGCGCGAAGCGGCGCTCGGCGACTCCCGGCATGAGGGGAACTCTAGGTGTCGTACCAGAAGCGAACAGCTCTCGCGCTGGCGTCAGGGCTGGCGGGCGCGGTGGTGCTGCTGGTCGCGCCCGCCGCCCACGCGACGGTCGTCGACGTCAACTACAAGTGCAAGACCCCGATCGGTGACAAGGCCGCCGTCTCGCCCATCGACATCAAGAGTGTCAAGAGCGGCAGCGGCTACAAGCTCACCATGTCCTTCCAGAAGGGGGTCTCCTCCAGCCCGGTCGAACTGGGTAAAGGGGCGATGAACCCCAGCGCCGTGATCAAGGTGGGCGGCGCCGACCCGGGACAGGTCCAGGTCTCCGGTCCGGCCAACGCGGCGGCCATCCCCGCCAACAGCCCCATCAAGATCAACGATCTGTCGGGGACGTACACCCCGAAGAAGAGCGGCAAGGTCGACTTCACCGCCGGGGTGCTCACCATCAAGGCACTCGGTACGACGACGACCTGCACCCCGTCGAACAATCCGGGCCCCTCGCTCTCCCTCGACGTCACCGCGGCTGGCGGGGGGACGAGCGGCGGCGCGAGCGCGTCGGGCGGCAGCGACTCGCTGCCCAAGACCGGCCCGCTGGACTCGGCGGTGGCGCTCGGCACCCTCGGCGGCACGGTGCTGCTGACCGGTGCGGCCGGCGTGCTGTGGCTGACCAGGCGGGGACAGCGGGCCGCGGGCTGACCCCCCGCGCGAACCGCCGCCGCCGTCACGCACCAGGGAGCCGTCCATGCCGCCGTTGACCGGTCACGCCGACCGCCTCGCCCCCGGATCCGTCGCCGTGAGGCCCGCTGTCCCAGGACCTGACGTCCCAGGACCTGACGTCGCGGGACCTGCCGCCGCACGGCCGTCCGCCGTGCGACGGCTGGCCCGCGCCCTGCCGCTGCTCGCCGCTCTGTGGTGCACCCTCGCCATGACGGCGGTGGCCGGCGCCGACGAGCATCCGGCCGCTCCTGCCTGGACGGCGCAGCCCGCGGTGAGTGGTTCCGGGCGGGGTGAGGGCAGACCGTACTTCTACCTGGAGGGTCTGCCGGGCAGTGTCCTGGAGGACCGGCTCTCGGTCACCAACCCGGGGCCCGAGCCGGTCACCGTACGGCTGCGCGGTGCCGATGCCTACAACACGGGCAACGGCGGATTCGCAGTGCGCGGTGCGCACGGCTCCACCGGGACCGGCGCCTGGCTGCGGACGGCCAGCGAGGAGGTGACGGTGCCCGGCCGGACCCGGGCCGACGTGCCGGTCTCCTTCACCGTGCCGCAGGACGCGCGGCCCGGTGACCACCCCGGCGCGATCGTCGCCGAGAGCGGTGGCCGCTCGGTGGGCGTACGGGTCCAACTGCGGGTCGGCGGGCCGACGCTGGCCGCGCTCACGGTGGAGGGCATGACGGTGGGCGGCGGGGCCATCCACTACACGCTGGTCAACCGGGGCAACGCGGTCCTCGTGCCGCGCCTGTCCGTCGGCGCGGACGGGGTGTTCGGGACCCTGCTGCGGCGCGACGCCCGCACCCTGCCCGTGGAGCTGCTGCCCGGTCAGCGGGTGCGGCTCACCGAACCGTGGCGGGACACCCCCGCACTGGACTCCGTCACCGTACGGCTGCGCGTCACGGCGGTGGGCGGGGCACACGGCGAGGCGACCGCCTCGGCGGCTTTCGTGCCCTGGGTCCCCGTGACCGGCGGCGTACTGCTCCTCCTGGGCGCTGTCGCCGCCGGGGTGTACGGCCTCCGGCGCCGGCGAGGGACGCGGCGGGGCGCAGGTGACGACGGGGCCGACCCGGCTCCGGATCCCCGACAGCACTCCGACGAGAGGCACTTGGTGAAGGCGGGAGCGGAATCGTGACTCGACGGACCGGACCGGCGGCATTCCGGAGCGACGGCCGCGGGCGGGCGGGCGTGCTGCTCGCCGCACTGCTGGCCGTGATACTGCCCGCCCTGCTGCTGACCGCGACCGGGGCCCGGGCCGAAAGCCCGGGCAGGGCGGACCCGAAGCCGGTGGTCACGCTCTCGCAGAAGCAGGCGGGCAAGGGCGGCGAGATCACCGTCAAGGGCAAGGGCTGGCGGTCCGACACCCTGCTCATGATGTTGATCTGCGGGCAGTCCACCCCGGCCCGGGGCGTGATCGGCGGTACCAACTCCTGTGCCAACGCGGAGGGTCGCGCCGTCACCACCGACAAGAAGGGCGCCTTCGCGAAGAAACTGCCCGTCGCCGAGCCGCCCGCGCCCTGCCCCTGCGTGGTCCACGTCGCCACGGTGACCGGTGAACAGGCTCTGGCCGACGCCGTGTTCGTGGTCGCCGGCCATCCCGTCGCCGCACTGCCGAAGCAGACGGGCGAGGGAAAGCTCGCCGTCCTCGCGGCCACCCGGCTGGAGGGCGACAGCGGGATCCTCACCTGGTTCGGCGCCCCGCCGTCGCGCCGTCTCGTGTTCACGGTCGGCAATCTCGGCTCGGCGCCGGTCAAGGACCCGGTCTTCCGGGTCGGCACCGCGCACGGCGTCTACGCGGCGCAGTGGGAGGAGCGGCAGTGGCGGGGGACGGTCGAGCCCGGCCGCAAGGCCCGTATCGAGCTGCCCGTCGAGCTGACGGCGGGCGCCCACGGCGACTACCAGATCTCGCTGAAGTACGGCACGAAGGTGCTGGCCGAGCAGCCGTGGGGGGTCGGCCGCCCCTGGGGCGTGACGCTCTTCTGGATCCTGCTCTGCCTCGTCGTGCCCGCGGCCGTGTTCCGGATCGGCATGGCGATCGTCGACAAGGTCCGCCCGAGCCCCGGGCGCGCGGCGGGCCGGCGGGGGCGGCGTTCGTCCCCGCGCTCCGGCGTGACCGTGAGGTTCCCGAAGCTGCGGCGGGCCCCGGCCCCGGCCCCGGCCGCCGGTCCCGCGCCGCCCGCGAGCACGACCACGGCCGCGCTGCCGTGGTTCACCCCTGATTCCGCACCGTCAGAGCACAGACCGACGACGAAGGGACATTCGTGAGTACGCAACGCAGGACGGTCGCGGCGGGAGTCGCGATGATGATCGGCGGGGCGGGCATACTGCTGGCCGCGAGCCCTGCCCAGGCCGCCGACATCTCGTACAAGACGGAGTGCATACCCCCGGCCATCTCCGGACTGCCGGCCGTACAGGGCACCACCAAGGTGCAGCTGACCGCGCCCGCCGAGGCGAAGGTCGGGGACACCGTCGAGGTCGTGTGGAAGACGGTCCAGGCCGCCTCCAACAACCCCGATGTCCTCGACCTCGACAAGGACACCGTCAAGCCGACCGGCACGATCAAGCTGGGCGGCGCCGCGAGTGGCGACCTGAAGATGGAGGGCCCCCGGCAGAACCCGGCGATCCCCAAGAACAGCCCGATGATCCTGCCGGACATGAAGGGCTCGCTGAAGCTGGAGAAGGCGGGTGACCTGACGCTGACGCCCGACGGGTACAACATCAACGTCTCCAAGCCGATCTCCACGGACACCAAGTGCTCCCCCAAGGAGTCCGTCCAGCCGGGCGCGACGATCAAGGTCACGGACGGCGGCGGATCCACAGCCGGAGGCACGACGGCCGGGGGGACGACGGCGGGCGGTACGACGGCCGGGGGGACGACGGCCGGGGGGACGACGGCCGGCGGCACCACGAGCGGCGGTACGACGACCGCGGGCGGCACGACCAGTGGCGGCACGACCGCCGGTGGCTCCACCTCGGGTTCCGGCGGCAGCGGGGGTGCGACCGACTTCCCGGGCAAGGAAGTCGTCGTGAACTTCACCTGCAAGTCGCCCGGTCCGCAGGAGGGCATCGCCTCGAAGGTGACGATCAACGCCAAGAAGAACGGCGGGAGCTACGCGCTCACGGTCAAGACCGCCAAGGGCGTGATGAACAGCCCGGCTCCGCTGCCTGCCGGTGCGCTCAAGCCGTCCATGAAGATCGTCATCGGCGGTGCCGACAAGGGCTCGGTCAACGTCACCGGACCCGGCAACCCCGAGGCACTGGAGACGGGCAAACCGGTCAACCTGCCCGACATGACCGGCACGTACAAGCCCGGTGCCTCCGGCAAGTCCACCCTCACCCCCGGTGCCCTGACGATCGACGTCATGCTGGGCGGTCAGAAGATCAACATCCCGTGTGCGGTCAAGGGCACCCCGCAAGCGTCGCTCGAACTCGACACCACCGCCCAGGAGGGCGGTGCCTCCGGCGGTGACGGCGCGGGCTCCGGCGGAGCAGCGGCGGCGGCGGGCGGGGGTACGGCGTCCGGCGGCGGGCTCGCGGCCACCGGCGCCGAGGACAACGGCGCCCTGCGCGCACTCGGCCTGGTCGCCGGTACGGCGATCCTGCTGGGCGGCGCCGTGTTCACCTTCACCCCGTGGCGCCGGCTGCGCTCGGGCAGGTGAGCCGAACCCGGATCCCGTACCCAGGTGGAAACCCGGACCCGTGCACGTACGCGACCCGGGCCGGGAGGCATGCGGAACCCGGGCCGGCAGGCGTACGGAACCCGGGCCGGTAGCCATCCGGAAGCCGGATCCGTACGCATACGGAAGGGGCCGCCGCACCGTGGAAGCGGTGCGGCGGCCCCTGCGCGTGGAACCGGGGGATCAGTTCACGTCGCCCATGTGCTGGGTGACCTTCTTCCGGTACATCCAGATGCCGACACCGGCGATGACCGCGAGGACCGCCTCGAAGGCGACCGCCCCCGTGGTGTTCAGGTCGACGCCGAGCTGCGGGGAGGTGAGCAGGCCGGTCACCGAGTCGCCCGCGGTGACCGCGAGGAACCAGACACCCATCATCTGGGAGCTGTACTTCGCCGGAGCCATCTTCGTGGTGACGGACAGACCGACCGGCGAGAGGCAGAGCTCCGCGACCGTCTGGATGAAGTAGATCGCCACCAGCCACATCGGGCTGACCCTGCCGCCGTTGGCGGCGGTGTCGATCAGCGGGATCATGAAGACGACGAAGGAGATGCCGATCAGCACGAGGCTGGAGGCGAACTTGACGGCGGTGCTCGGCTCCTTGCCCCGCTTGTTCAGCCACAGCCAGCCCGAGGCGACCACGGGGGCGATCGCCATGATGAAGATCGGGTTCAGCGACTGGTACCAGGACGTCGGGAAGTCGAAGCCGAGCAGGCTGTTCGTCGTCGAGTTCTCACCGAAGATCGACAGGGTCGAGCCGTTCTGGTCGTAGATCATCCAGAAGACGGCGGCGACCACGAAGAACCAGACGTAGCCCGACAGCTTGGACTGCTCGGTGGCCGTCAGCTCCTTGTCGCGCTTCATGCGCACCAGGACGGCGACGGGGATGATCAGGCCGGCGACGGTGATCGGCAGCAGCGCCCAGTCGGCGAAGTTCCCGGTGATGCCGAGCAGGGTGTAGAACACGACCGCGACGATCAGCCAGACCAGGCCCTTGCGCAGGACGGAGCGCTTCTCCTGCTCCGTCGCCGGGGTGGAGACGACGTCGCTCTCCGGGCTCAGGTTGCGGGTGCCGAGCATGAACTGGGCGAGGCCCAGCGCCATGCCTATGGCGGCGAGCGCGAAGCCGAAGTGCCAGTTCACGTTCTCGCCGACGGTGCCGATGGTCAGCGGGGCGAGGAAGGCGCCGATGTTGATGCCGATGTAGAAGAGCGTGAAGCCACCGTCGCGGCGCGGATCCTCCGGGCCCTTGTAGAGGTGGCCGACCATCGTGGAGATGTTCGCCTTCAGCAGGCCGGAGCCGAGCGCGACGAGCACGAGACCCGCGAAGAAGGTCGCCGAGTTGGGCACAGCAAGCGTGATGTGGCCGAGGATGACGACACCGCCGCCGATGGCGACCGTCTTGCGCGGCCCCCAGAAGCGGTCTGCCATCCAGCCACCCGGCATGGCGAGCAGGTAGACCATCGCCATGTAGACGGAGTAGATCGCCGTCGCCGTGGTGGCGCTCATGTGCATGCCGCCGGGCGCGATCAGGTACAGCGGGAGCAGTGCCTTCATGCCGTAGAAGCTGTAGCGCTCCCACATTTCGGTCATGAAGAGCGTGGCCAGGCCGCGGGGGTGGCCGAAGAAGGTCTTCTCGCCACCCGCGGTGCTCGCCGGGTCCTTCGTCAGGCTGGACGCCATGATCGATCCTTGCTTGCTCGGGACGCGCCGCCTCGTCAGCGGTACGCGCCCGGTGGGGGGAGGCCGGCACCGACACGGGTACGCCCACCGTGTCGGGATCCACGCCCGGAGCGCCCTCATCGGCGTTCCGGGCCCGGCCCACAGGTCATTCACTGAAAATTCCGGACTGGCGGGTACCAGCCCCGCACATGCAAAAGGACCCTGAGGAGGTTCCGTGGATCCTGACCGGGATTGCGACAGGATCCTCAGCACCCTCCCGGGCGCTCATGGCTGCCCAAAGGTCCTTGAGTAGTGCAACAGGCGTTGAAACACCATACGACACGACTGAGCGGGATATGAAAGGACTTGAGACATGGATCACAGGTCCAGGTGCAACCACACTCCCACATTCGAAGGTCTGGACATGAATGGGTCGTAGACCCGCAGGGCTTTTGGATCACCTCACTCCTTGTCGTCCGCGCGGACTACCATCACTGCATGACCCGTGTACTGCTCGCCGAGGACGACGCATCCATCTCGGAGCCGCTGGCCCGCGCCCTGCGTCGGGAGGGTTACGAGGTCGAGGTCCGCGAAGACGGCCCGACCGCTCTCGACGCCGGCCTCCAGGGCGGAATCGACCTGGTCGTGCTCGACCTGGGGCTGCCCGGGATGGACGGCCTCGAAGTCGCCCGCCGGCTCCGTGCCGAAGGCCACACCGTGCCGGTCCTGGTGCTCACCGCCCGCGCCGACGAGGTGGACACGGTCGTCGGCCTCGACGCCGGCGCGGACGACTACGTCACCAAGCCCTTCCGGCTGGCCGAGCTCCTCGCCCGGGTCCGGGCCCTCCTGCGCCGCGGCGCCACCGAGCCCGCCCCGCAGCCCGCCACCCACGGGGTCAGGATCGACGTCGAGTCGCACCGGGCCTGGATGGGCGACGAGGAACTCCAGCTCACCGCGAAGGAGTTCGACCTGCTGCGGGTCCTGGTCCGGGACGCGGGCCGGGTCGTCACCCGCGACCAGCTCATGCGCGAGGTCTGGGACACCACCTGGTGGTCGTCCACCAAGACCCTCGACATGCACATCTCCTGGCTCCGCAAGAAGCTCGGAGACGACGCCGCCAATCCCCGCTACATCGCCACCGTCCGGGGCGTCGGCTTCCGCTTCGAGAAGAGCTGACGTGCGGAACGAGCAGAGCTGACGTACACAAGCAGTCATGCGCAGACGCCTGATCAACTCCACCCTCGCCGTGGTGCTCGTGGTGATCGCCGTCTTCGGCGTCTCCCTCGTCATCGTGGAGACCCGCACCATCAGCAGCAGCGCCCAGGAGAGCGTCGACTCCGAGGCGCTGCGGCTGATCAGCGTGATCGAGAGCCGGCTCCTGGGCGCCGAGCGGATCAACCCCGGTGTGCTGGACGAACAGATCGACGACCAGCGCTACGCCCTGGTCAAGATGCCCGGCCGCGCCCCCATCGAGGTCGGCGAACGCCCCAGCGGCAGCGTGATCAGCGCCACGGAGGAGGGTGAACACGGCGAGAAGGTCACCGTCGAGGAGTCCCGCACCTCCGTCACCCGCGAGGTCGGCCGCACCCTGATGATCATCGGCGCGGTGGCATTGCTGGCCATCGTCTCCGCCGTCCTCCTGGCCGTACGCCAGGCCAACAAGCTGACCTCGCCGCTCACCGACCTCGCCGAGACCGCGGAACGCCTGGGCTCGGGGGACCCGCGCCCACGCCACAAGCGGTACGGGGTGCCGGAGCTGGACCGGGTCGCCGACGTCCTGGACTCCTCCGCCGAACGGATCGCCCGGATGCTGACCGCGGAGCGCCGGCTCGCCGCGGACGCCTCCCACCAGCTCCGTACGCCGCTCACCGCGCTCTCCATGCGGATCGAGGAGATCTCCGTCACCGACGATCCGGAGACGGTGAAGGAAGAGGCGAACATCGCCCTCACCCAGGTCGAGCGGCTCACGGACGTGGTCCAGCGGCTGCTGACCAACGCCCGGGATCCGCGGACCGGCTCCGCCGTCGTCTTCGACCTCGACGAGATCGTCAAGCAGCAGATCGAGGAGTGGCGTCCGGCCTACCGGAGCGAGGGGCGGGCCATCGTCTGCTCCGGCAAGCAGGGACTGAGCGCCGTCGGCACACCGGGCGCGGTCGCGCAGGTGCTGGCCGCGCTGATCGAGAACTCGCTCATGCACGGCGGCGGCACGGTCGCACTGCGTACCCGGGTCACCGGAAACCAGGCGGTCATCGAGGTCACGGACGAGGGCCCCGGGGTCCCCGCCGACCTGGGCGCGCGGATCTTCGAGCGCACCATCAGCGGCCGCAACTCCACGGGCATCGGCCTCGCGGTCGCCCGCGACCTGGCGGAGGCGGACGGCGGCCGCCTCGAACTGCTCCAGCAGCAGCCACCGGTCTTCGCGCTGTTCCTCAGCCAGGTGGCCCTGGACAGGAAGGCGCCGGAACGCCCGGTGAGGTGACCCGCTACGTGCGGGCCGTGTCGGCCTCGACCCGCACCGCCGCGGCCGGAGCGGGAGCGGGCACGGAGACGCCACGAGCCGCCCGTGCGACGTCCTGCGGGCTCACGACCACGTCCGCGTCCTGCGGGCTCACGACCACGTCTTTGTCAGGCAGCGCCCTGAAGACCCAGGTCCGGTAGGACCAGAAGCGGAACATCGTCGCGATGCCGATGCCGAGGATCTTGAAGACGTTGCTCTGGACCGGGCTGTTCCAGCCGAACCCGTACGTCGCCGCGTACAGCACACCGGTCTCGATGACCGCACCCACCGCGCTGAACAGCAGGAACAGGGTCAGCTCCCGGGTCCGGCCGCTCTTGTCGCGGTCCCGGTACGTCCAGTAGCGGAAGCCGACGTAGTTGCAGAGGATCGCGACGAACGTCGCCATCAGACCCGCCCGCACCGTCGGAATGTCCGTGTAGCGCCACAGCAGGTTGGATACGGCGATATTGACGACCAGGCCGACCGCGCCGACCACGCCGAACTTGGCGACCTCCCGGGCCAGCAGATCCAGCCGGGCCCGCAGTGCGCCCCGTTCGCTCATGGTGATCGCTCAGCCCGTCTGTCGGTTCGGCTTCAGGTTCCGTCAACCCAGCCATGCTAACCAGGCGGCCCGTCGGCTGCCTGTGAGTACGGGGACAGGTGTGGCGAGGTCGTGACACCCGGAGCGCCCCGCAGCCCGCCCGCGGGGCATCGCCCAGGGCATCGTCGGGAGGTCCCGGACGGTGCGGATACCCTGGAGGAGTGACGTTTCCGGTAGTCGGCATGGTCGGTGGCGGTCAGCTCGCCCGTATGACCCACGAGGCGGGCATCCCCCTCGGCATCAAGTTCAAGCTCCTCAGTGACACCGCTCAGGACTCGGCGGCCCAGGTGGTGAGCGAGGTCGTCGTCGGCGACTATCGCGACCTGGAGACCCTGCGCGCCTTCGCGCGCGGCTGTGACGTGATCACCTTCGATCACGAGCACGTGCCCACCGAGCACCTGCGGGCCCTGGAGGCGGACGGCATCCCCGTGCGCCCCGGTCCCGACGCGCTGGTGCACGCCCAGGACAAGGGGGTGATGCGCGCGAAGCTCACCGAGATCGGCGCGCCCTGCCCCCGCCACCGCATCGTGAAGGACCCGGCCGACGCCGCGGCCTTCGCCGAGGAGGTCGGCGGTTTCCCCGTCATCCTCAAGACCGTGCGCGGCGGCTACGACGGCAAGGGCGTCTGGGTGGTCCGCTCCGAGGAGGACGCGGCCGACCCCTTCCGGGCCGGCGTCCCGGTCCTCGCCGAGGAGAAGGTCGACTTCGTGCGGGAGCTGGCGGCCAACATCGTGCGCTCGCCGCACGGCCAGGCCGTCGCCTACCCGGTCGTCGAGTCCATCCAGGTCGACGGCGTGTGCGACACGGTCATCGCCCCGGCCCCCGACCTGAGCGAGCAGCTCGCCGGTGAGGCCCAGCAGCTCGCCCTCCGTATCGCCGCCGAGCTCGGTGTCGTCGGCCACCTCGCCGTCGAACTCTTCGAGACCCGCGACGGGCACATCCTCGTCAACGAACTGGCGATGCGCCCGCACAACTCCGGGCACTGGACCCAGGACGGCGCGATCACCTCGCAGTTCGCCAACCACGTCCGGGCCGTCCTGGACCTCCCGCTCGGCGACCCGCGCCCCCGCGCCACCTGGACCGTCATGTCCAACGTGCTGGGCGGCGACTTCCCGGACATGTACCAGGCGTACCTGCACTGCATGGCCCGCGACCCGCAGCTCAAGATCCACATGTACGGCAAGGACGTGAAGCCCGGCCGCAAGGTCGGCCACGTCAACACCTACGGCGACGATCTGGCGGACGTGCGGGAGCGCGCCCGGCACGCGGCCGACTACCTGCGAGGAACGATCACCGAATGACTTCCCCCGCCTCAGCCGCGCCGGTCGTCGGCATCGTCATGGGCTCGGACTCCGACTGGCCCGTCATGGAAGCAGCGGCCAAGGCCCTCGACGAGTTCGAGATCCCCTACGAGGTCGACGTCGTCTCCGCCCACCGCATGCCGCGCGAGATGATCGCGTACGGCGAGGACGCCGCGGGCCGCGGCCTGCGGGCGATCATCGCGGGTGCGGGCGGCGCCGCCCACCTGCCCGGCATGCTCGCCTCGGTCACCCCGCTGCCCGTCATCGGCGTACCGGTCCCGCTGAAGTACCTGGACGGCATGGACAGCCTCATGTCCATCGTCCAGATGCCCGCCGGCATCCCGGTCGCCACCGTCTCCATCGCGGGCGCGCGCAACGCCGGCCTGCTGGCCGTCCGCATCCTCGCCGCGCACGACGCCGAGCTGCAGACCCGCATGACGGAATTCCTCTCGGACCTGAACGACCAGGCCACCGAGAAGGGCAAGCGCCTGCGCAGCAAGGTCGGGAACCCCGACACCTTCGGCTTCGGAAAGTAGGAACCGTGACGGACCGACTGGAGCAGGCCCGGGAACTCCTCGCCGAGTACCCCGTCGTCGACGGCCACAACGACCTGCCGTGGGCACTGCGCGAACAGGTCGGTTACGACCTGGACGCCCGCGACATCGCCACCGACCAGTCGGCCCACCTGCACACCGACATCCCCCGGCTGCGCGCCGGGGGAGTCGGAGCCCAGTTCTGGTCCGTGTACGTCCGGTCCGACATGGCGGGCGACGACGCCGTGAGCGCCACCCTGGAACAGATCGACGCGGTCGCCGAACTCCTGGAGCGCCACCCCGCCGACCTGCGCCGCGCACTGACGGCCGACGACATGGAGACGGCCCGCTCCGAGGGCCGGATCGCGTCCCTGATGGGGGCCGAGGGCGGCCACTCCATCCACAACTCGCTGGGCACACTGCGCGCCCTGCACGCCCTCGGCGTCCGCTACATGACGCTCACCCACAACGACAACATCGCGTGGGCGGACTCGGCGACGGACGCCCCGGGCGTCGGCGGCCTCTCCCCGTTCGGCCACGAAGTCGTACGGGAGATGAACCGCACCGGCATGCTGGTGGACCTCTCGCACGTCGCGGCGACGACGATGCGCGACGCGCTCGCCACCACCACCGCACCGGTGATGTTCTCGCACTCCTCGGCGCGGGCCGTCTGCGACCACCCGCGCAACATCCCCGACGACGTCCTGTCCCTGCTCGCGGCCAACGGCGGCATCGCCATGGCGACCTTCGTCCCGAAGTTCGTGCTGCCGGAGGCCGTCGCCTGGACGAACGCCGCCGACGAGAACATGCGCGCCCACGGGCTGCACCACCTGGACACCACCGAGCGCGGGATGAAGGTCCACGCCGCGTTCGAGGCGGCGAACCCCCGCCCGATGGCGACCGTGGCCACGATCGCCGACCACCTCGACCACATGCGCGAGGTCGCGGGGGTCGACCACATCGGCATCGGCGGCGACTACGACGGCACCGCGTTCCTCCCGCAGGGCCTCGAAGACGTCTCGGGCTACCCGAACCTGATCGCGGAGCTGCTGGGCCGCGGCTGGTCCGCCGCCGACCTGGCCAAGCTCACCTGGAAGAACGCGGTGCGGGTGCTGCGCGCCGCCGAGGACGTGGCCCGGGACCTGCAGACCCGGTGCGGCCCGTCCCACGCCACGATCGAGCAGCTGGACGCCCCGAAGGCCTGACCCCGCGGGGCGTCGGCGGCCCGTGTCTCAGCAGGCGCAGAGGCAGAACGGGTGCCCGGCCGGATCGGCGTACACCCGGAACGTCCGCTCGCGGTCCGCCGCGTCGAGCACCGTCGCCCCCAGGGCCAGCACCTCCCGCTCCGCCGCGTCCAGGTCCGGCACCTTCAGGTCGAGGTGCACCTGCTGCGAGCCGTCCGCACTCGGCCACCGCGGCGGTACGAAGCCGGGCGCGGCCTGGAAGGCGAGCGGCGTGCCGAAGCCGCCCGTGAGGTCGACCCACCGGTCGTCGCCTTCCTCCATCACGGTGACCTTTCCGCCCAGCAGCCCGGCGTAGAAGCCGGCGAGGGCCAGGGGGTCCGGACAGTCCAGGACGACGGCACCCAGTGTGGCGATGGCCATGACGTTTCCTCCTCGGTCGGGTCTGATCGGTCGGGTCCGATTGGTCGGCGGAGAAGCGGCGGAGAAGCGGCGGGGAGACCCGGTGGGGAGACCCGGTGGGGTCAGGCCTTCGGCCGGCCCATGGCCCGGTACGTCCACCCGGCCTCGCGCCACACCGCCGGGTCCAGCGCGTTGCGCCCGTCCAGGATGATGCGGCTGCCGGTGACCTCGCCCAGCGCCTCCGGGTCCAGCTCGCGGAACTCGCGCCACTCCGTCAGGTGCAGCACCACGTCCGCGCCGCGCACGGCGTCCAGGGCGGTGTCGGCGTAGCCGAGGGTGGGGAAGAGCCGCCGGGCGTTGTCCATGCCCTTCGGGTCGAAGACCGTGACCTGGCCGCCCTGGAGATGGATCTGCCCGGCGACGTTCAGAGCGGGCGAGTCGCGTACGTCGTCGGAGTCCGGCTTGAAGGTGGCGCCCAGCACGGCCACCCGCTTGCCGAGGAAGGAGTCGCCGCCCACGGCCTCCCGGGCCAGCTCCACCATGTGACCGCGGCGGCGCATGTTGATGGAGTCGACCTCGCGGAGGAAGGTCAGCGCCTGGTCGGCGCCCAGCTCGCCGGCGCGCGCCATGAAGGCGCGGATGTCCTTGGGGAGGCAGCCGCCGCCGAAGCCGATGCCGGCCCGCAGGAACTTCTTCCCGATGCGCTCGTCGTGGCCGATCGCCTCGGCCAGCTTCACCACGTCGCCGTCGGCGGCCTCGCAGACCTCCGCCATGGCGTTGATGAACGAGATCTTGGTGGCCAGGAAGGAGTTGGCGGAGGTCTTCACCAGCTCGGCGGTCGGGAAGTCCGTCACGACGAACGGGGACCCCTCCGCGACCGGCACGGCGTACACCTCGCGCAGCAGCTTCTCGGCCCGCTCGCTCTCCACGCCGACGACGATCCGGTCGGGGTGCAGCGTGTCGTTGACGGCGAAGCCCTCGCGCAGGAACTCCGGGTTCCAGGCCAGCTCGGCCCCCTCGCCCACCGGCGCGAGCTCGATGAGTCGCGCCGCGAGCCGCGCCGCGGAGCCGACGGGCACGGTGGACTTGCCGACGACGAGGGCGGGCCTGGTCAGGAGCGGGGCGAGCGAGTCGAAGGCGCTGTTGACGTAACTCATGTCGCAGGCGTACTCGCCGTGCTTCTGCGGCGTATTGGTGCAGACGAAATGCACGTCACCGAATTCCGCCACTTCTTCCCACGAAGTGGTGAACCGCAGCCGTCCCGTGGAGCCCTCGATGCCGGCGACGTGCTTCTTCAGGATCTCTTCCAGCCCCGGTTCGTACATCGGGACCCGGCCGGCGGACAGCATCTCGATCTTCTCGGGCACGATGTCGAGTCCGAGGACTTCGAAGCCCAGTTCCGCCATGGCCGCGGCGTGGGTGGCGCCGAGATAGCCGGTGCCGATCACAGTGATCCTGAGGGCCATGTAGTGCTCCAGTGAGATGCGGACAGACGTGCGGTGAACGAGCATAGTCCTGCCCTTGAAACGTCCCATTCCGGCTGTCGTGAAGCTCACGGCCCGCACGCGTATGCCTTTGCCGGACCGGGAGCCTAAAATTGGGTTACTTAACGGTAGTTAGCATCTTGGGGAGTGAGCGTCTTGGCGGGTTCGACCGATTTCGACCTGTACCGTCCGGCCGAGGAGCACGACATGCTCCGTGAGACGGTGCGTGCGCTCGCCGAGGCGAAGATCGCCCCGTTCGCGGCCGCGGTCGACGAGGAGGCCCGCTTCCCGCAGGAGGCGCTGGACGCCCTCACCGCCGCCGACCTGCACGCGGTCCACGTCCCCGAGGAGTACGGCGGCGCCGGCGCCGACGCGCTCGCCACGGTCATCGTGATCGAGGAGGTGGCCCGCGCCTGCGTCTCCTCCTCCCTCATCCCGGCCGTGAACAAGCTCGGCTCGCTCCCGGTGATCCTCTCCGGATCCGAGGACCTGAAGAAGAAGTACCTGGGCCCGCTCGCCAAGGGCGACGCGATGTTCTCGTACGCCCTCTCCGAGCCGGACGCGGGTTCCGACGCCGCCGGCATGAAGACGAAGGCCGTACGCGACGGCGACTTCTGGATCCTCAACGGCGTGAAGCGCTGGATCACCAACGCGGGCGTCTCCGAGTACTACACGGTCATGGCCGTCACCGACCCGACCAAGCGCTCGAAGGGCATCTCGGCCTTCGTCGTCGAGAAGTCCGACGAGGGCGTCTCCTTCGGCGCCCCGGAGAAGAAGCTCGGCATCAAGGGCTCCCCGACCCGCGAGGTCTACTTCGACAACGTCCGCATCCCCGCCGACCGCATGATCGGCGAGGAGGGCACCGGCTTCGCCACCGCGATGAAGACCCTGGACCACACCCGCATCACGATCGCGGCCCAGGCACTCGGCGTCGCCCAGGGCGCCCTCGACTACGCCAAGGGCTACGTCCAGGAGCGCAAGCAGTTCGGCAAGCCGATCGGCGACTTCCAGGGCGTCCAGTTCATGCTCGCCGACATGGCCATGAAGCTGGAGGCGGCCCGCCAGCTCACCTACTCGGCCGCCGCCAAGTCCGAGCGCCTCGACGGCGACCTCACGTTCTTCGGCGCCGCGGCCAAGTGCTTCGCCTCCGACGTCGCGATGGAGATCACCACGGACGCGGTCCAGCTGCTCGGCGGCTACGGCTACACGCGTGACTACCCGGTGGAGCGGATGATGCGCGACGCCAAGATCACGCAGATCTATGAGGGCACGAACCAGGTCCAGCGGATCGTGATGGCCCGCAACCTGCCGTAACTCCGCACCGATGTGCGTACGGCCCCCGGCGCAAGGCCGGGGGCCGTACGCGTGTGGCTCCCATGGCTGTCGGAGGGACGCGTGTGGTTCCGGTGGGGCTGTCGGGGGACGCATGCGTGATTCCGGTGGCTGTCGGGCGGTGTGATCGGGCCCTGACGCAGGCTGTGCGGCCGAAGCCCTCTCCGACCGGCTTGCGAGGCAGCGCTGCAGGGCACCCTCGCTCGACGAACGTGCGCGACCTCGCTGGTATGGTCCGCGGAAGCCATGGGCGACCTGACGACCTGATGGAGTTGGTCCGGTGAAGCTGCTCCCGCTGTTCCTCCGGCGGCCGATAGAAGCGGTGTACGAGCGCCGGCTGGCCGCCACCCTCGTGGGGCTGCCGCGCCCGCAGCACGTCGGGATCATGCTCGACGGCAACCGGCGCTGGGCCCGGCAGGCGGGCCACACGGATCTCCGGGAGGGCTACCGGGCGGGCGGGGCGAAGGCCACCGAGTTCCTGGGCTGGTGCGATGCCGCCGGGATCGAGCGGGTGACCCTCTTCATGCTGTCCGACGACAACCTCGGACGCCCCGCCGATCAGCTCGGCCCGCTGATCGAGATCATCGAACAGACCATCCAGAGCATCACGGCCGTCGGCCGCCCCTGGGAGGTCCAGGTGATCGGCTCGCTCGACCTGCTGCCTGGCGCCACCGCCGAGGCACTCAAGGAGGCCACGGCCGCGACGGCCGGGCGCGGCGGGCTCAAGGTGGATATCGCGGTCGGCTACGGCGGCCGACGGGAGATCGTCGATGCGGTGAAGAGCGCCTTCGAGGAGCACCGGGCAGCCGGTGGCGACCTGGCCGAACTGGTCGAGCGGTTCGACGTCGAGGACATCTCCCGGCACCTCTATTCGCCGACCGCCGACCACACCGACTTCATCATCCGCACCTCCGGCGAGCAGCGGCTGTCGGGTTTCCTGCTCTGGCAGTCCGCGTACGCGGAGATGCACTGGGTGGACTGCTACTGGCCGGCATTCCGCCGCGTGGACTTCCTGCGCGCCATTCGCTCGTACGCCGGCCGGCAACGCCGATTCGGCAAATGACCGCCGTCGTGCCCGCGGCCCCTCCTACTTGTCGCCCTGCCGCCGTACGAGCTCGGTGATCCAGACAGGCGCGTACGGAGACGTGCAGCCCCGGGGGGTCGGGTAGTCCTTGAGGACTTCCAGGCGCTCGCCGATGCCGATGGCCCGGGCGCGGAGCTCGGGGTGCTCGATCCCGATCTGGGCCAGGCAGTGGTTCATCGCCCACTGGAGGGGGTCCGGGGCGGCCTTCATCTCGGCCTCGATGACGTCGAGCAGGCCCGCGAGGTCGAGGCCCTCGGGCTTCTTCGCCACGCGCTCGGTGGTGAGCGCCCAGCCGGCCCCGGCGACCACCGGATCCGGATCGGCGGACCAGGCGAGGCGCAGTTCCTCGGCGTGCGGGCTCTTCTTCACCACGTAGTTGACGAGCCAGTCCCGCACCTTGGGTGCCCGGGCCTCGCGCAGCATGGCGTCCAGCTCGTCACGTGTGAACGCCTTCGGGCGGCAGACCAGGAGCGCCAGCAGCCGCGCCGCGGTGTCGTCCGTCGCCCAGAGCTCGACCGCGAGCTCCTGCTGCGTCTTCAGCCGCTTCGCGATCGCCCGCAGCTTGCCGAGGTTCACCCCGTGGTCGTCGCCGTGCTTCTCGTTGACCGCACGCGCCCTCGGGTCTTCGAGCCCGGCCAGCTCGGCCATCACCTCGGCCACTGTCGTCCCGGCCACCGGAGCCTCCTGTTCCTCGCGCAACGGATTCAGCGTACGACGGGGTTCGGACACCCGGCCTCATGCGCAACGGGGCAGGCCGGGGTCGTCACGTTCCTGCTGGGCGGCCTCTCGGAGACCGGCTCGGCAGTCGCGGCAGTGTCCGGGGTCGGTGGCGCGGAAGGCGCGGTCGCAGGTGTCGCAGTTCTGGAGCGGGACGACGAGGGCCTTGCGACGGGCGGGGGGTGCCAGGTCCGCGGTGCCGGGGAGCGGGGGCGGCAGGAGAGCGGTGATCCGGTGGCGGACGAACTTCGCCGGGTGTTTGACGGGGGTGGGGAGGTCACTGGTGAGGGCGTGGCGGACGGTGCCGGGGTGGGTGTCACGTTCCAGCCAGGCGGCCACGCCGGGGGTGAGGGCGGTGATGTCGGCCTCGGTGAGGCTGAGTTGGGGTGCGTGACGGCGCAGGTCGGCGAGGACGGCGGCTGCGGATCGGAGCAGTTCTTCGGTGGGCTTGTGGGGTCGGGGGAGTGGCGGGGGCGGAGTCCGGGGGGCGGTGGGTGTCGGTACGTGGACGGGGGCGGGCAGCGGGGGCGCGGCGGGTTCCGCGACCGGCGGAGGGGCCGGTGCGGGTGCGGGTGCGGGCGCGGGTTCGGGCTCGGTGTGCGCTGGTCGCCGGGGCTGCCGTGGGGGCGCGACGGCGACCGGGGGCGCGGTGGCGCCTGGCTGGTTGTACGAGACCGTGCGGGAGACGACGCGCCCGTCGGGGAGGCGCACACGGCTGCGGTGGAGGTAGCCGGAGGCTTCCAACTCGCGCAGGGCGGCCGTGATGCGGGCTTCGCTCTCCGGGAAGCGGTCAGTGAGGACCCTGATGCCGACCTTGGCCCCGGCGGGCAGCGACTGGATGTGGACGGCGAGCCCGATGGCGATGAGCGAGAGGCCGTCGTGCTGGGCGAGGTGGTTGCCGATCACCGTGAAGCCGGAGACGTGGCGGATGCTGACGTGGATGACGCCGGATGTCGGCGTGACGTCGGGCCGGGTGCCGGGGGAGCCGGGCTGGGCGCGCGGGGGCGCGATAACCTGCGGGGTATCCATCGGGAAGCTTCTTCTTCCTCGTGGTCAGGCCTCGGGCGGGATTCTCAGTCCCGGCCGGGGCCGTCTCGTGTCTGTGGTTGTCGCGGCGAGCATATGCCAGCCAACCCGCCTCGAATCCAGCCCAGTTGCCATTGTTCACTCGCGCGAGTGATGCAGGTCAGGACGGGGGCGGGGTCGGGTTTGGTCGGGTTGTTTCCCTGGTTCTTTAAAAGCCTTTAGACGTCGCGGGCGGCCGCGTCGTGGGCGGCCGCGACGTGGTCCACCGTGTCGTGGTCCACCGGGTTGTGGGCATCCGCGACCCGGTGCAATCGGTCACGGGCGGGGCCTGCCCCGTGCTTGTCCGGCGGCTGTCGTCCGAAGCGGCTCCGACTCCTTGAGCTGCGACTCCTTGAGCCGCGATATGGAATGATCCGGGCCGGGGCTCTCCGTCCTCGGGAGCCGGTGGCCTTCATCGAGCACATGCTGGGAGAGACATGATCCGCGAGTCGTCCGCCGGGGCTGCTTCCGTGCCTCCGGACACCGTCCAGGTCCGTGACTCCACGCGCGTTCGGGGCCCCCGTACTGCCTGTGACCCGGCCGCCCGGGCGGCCCGCGCCGCGTACACGGCGAAGGGCTGAGCGGCGCATGGGGCATCCTCGTCTGCCGAGCACGGAGACCGCAGTCGCCGCAGTCCGTGAGGTCGCGCGCGCGTACAACCTGGAGATGACCGTCACCGACGACATCGGTGCCGACCAGACCTCCCGCCGCACCTCCGCCAGCGCGTTCGCGGTGCTCGACACGGACGGCTCGCTGCCGCACGAGGCGTTCATCGAGCTGGGTGGGGCGCCCGCCGTCACCGTCCAGGTCTTTCCCGAGGACGACGCGAAGATCACCGTCGACGGCGTCGAGTTCGACGACGTCCCCCGCGACTCCGTGCCCGCGTTCCTGCGCTCCGTGTACGGCGGTATCGCGTACGTGAAGGGGAAGTTCTTCCCGCCCGGCCAGTGGCTCGTCGTACCGCTGCCCGGTGACGAGACGTACAAGGAACTCGTCCCGCGCACGATGCTCAGCCCCTGGCTGGCCCGCAACTTCCGCAGCTGAGCCCGCCGTCCGGGGGAGGGTTCGGGAACCGGCCGCCGAATGGTCGCGACCGGCCCTCCTGGCTGTCCGGGCCCCACAGTCCCACCGCACCATCGCACTTCCGCACCTCCGGACCTCCGGACCTCTGCACCGGCAGGCCGGCGTCACAGAACTCACGATCCGTCAGCTGCCCTGTGGGCGGGCATGGTTGCCGCGCCCCTACAATCCTGCGGTGGTCACGCCGACCGGCGTGACCCGAAAGGACAGGCGAGTTGACCACGTACATACCGGGGCGCAGACCCCGGCCGGATGACCGACACGCTCACGCCCCCGTGGAGGCCCGAAGACGGCCCGCGCGGTACAACCGTCAGGCGGGCCCATGCCGTTGAGCGACGACAGACGGCAGGTCGCGACGGTGGCCGACCTCCCCGGACCGCTGGCGAAACTGCTCTGGCGGCAGCACACCGTCTACCGCGAACGCGACGGCACCGTCGTGATCCGCGGCGAGGACGCCGGACGCTGGATCAGTCTCGCGTCCCACGGTCGCGGCCGGGTGAGGGTCCGGGCGGGCCGCATCCTGGACGGCGGCACCACCGCCCCGGCGCGCGCCGAGACCACCGTCCCGCTGGACGGCGACATCGCCCGTCTCGCGGCCTGCTGCCGGGGCCTGCTGGCCGAGACGGCCGGCGCGAGGGCGTCGGAGACGTCGGCGTCCTCACCCGCGCGTGCCGGCCGGCCGAGGCAGGGTTACCGCAAGAGCGGGCGCAGACGGGGGACGACCGTCTTCGTGTGTGCCGCCGCCGTGGTCGTCGGGCTGATCGCCGTCTCGATGTTCGGCTGAACCGGGTGACGGCCGGCGTGGACGACACCCGGTCCGGAGGAGAGCTCCCCGGCCCGGTGGCGTACCTTCCCTCTCCATGACGGACATCGACAAGCTCACCGGCCTGTTCGAGGCGCTGGGGGCAGACGACGCCGCGGGCTGGGCCGACTCCGAGGCCGAGGAGAACATCCCTCAGCTGGCCCGCTACCGGTTCCTGCGCATGGTCTGGCAGGACATCGACGCATGGAGCGCGGCGGCCCCGGACTGGGTCGAGGCCTACCGGCAGGAAGGGCCGGCGAGCGGGGCCGTGGAGCGGGCGGTGCGGCTCGGGCTGACCCCCGGCGAACTGGGCGAGATAGCCCGGGAGGTGGCGAGGGAGACCGTCTTCGGTGTCCTCTACGGGCTGTCCGATCCGATGGACGGCGAGCTGCCCCCGGAGACCGGGGCGCAGCTGCCCGGATGGTGTCTGACCGAACTGTCGCCCGAGGGGAAGCCGACAGGGCGGATTCTGGACGCCCTCCACGAGGACCTGTACGAAGTGGAGCCGCAAGGCCCGGCCGGAGGTGTCGTATGACCGCGTTCGACGTGAGTGAGCGACGGATCTGGGGTGGGCGGGCCGAGAGTTACGCCCGCACCCACGCCCGCCTCTGCGCCCATACGGTCCCCGCCCTGCTGGACGCCGCGGTCGTCGGGTCCGGGACCCGGCTGCTCGACGTCGGCTGCGGCAGCGGCAGCGTGACGGTGGCGGCCGTCGGACGTGGCGCGGTCGTACGGGCCGTGGACGCCGAACCCGGCATGGTCGCGGCCACCCGGCGCGCGGCGCCCGGAGTCGAGGCGCGCACCGGCACGTTGCCCCAGCTGCCCTACCCCGACGGCGAGTTCGACGCCGTCGTGGCGAACTTCGTGCTCAACCACGTCGGCCGCCCGCTGGAGTCCCTCGTCGAACTGCGCCGGATCACCCGTCCCGGCGGCCGGATCGCCGTCACGATCTGGCAGGTGCCCAACGCCCCCGGCCAGGCGCTGATCGGACGTGCCGCCCAGGCCGCCGGACTGACCCGGCCCGACTGGCTGGCCACGGTCGACGCGGAACACAACTTCCCGCGCACCCCGGAGGGGCTGGGCGCCCTGCTGACGGCGGCCGGACTCGGTGATGTACGCGGTGCGTCGCTGTCCTGGGACCACCGGGTCGACGCCGACGACTGGTGGGCCGGGCCCGCGTCGGGCGTCGCCGCGACCGGGCAGCTGGTCAACAGCCGCGGACCGGAGGGGGTGGCCGCCGCGAAGCGGGAGTACGACGTGATGTGCCAGGAGTTCACCGGCGCGGACGGGCTGTTGGCGCTGCCGCACGTGGCGGTGCTGGCCCACGGGAAGGTGTAGGCGCGCGGCGCGAGGGCCGGACGGGTTCGGTCCAGGCGCGCGGCGCCGGGTGTGCGGCCCGGACGGTTGGGTTCAGGCGCAAGGAACATGACGCAGGGCCCGGGCGGTTCGGTTCAGGGGCGCGGAGCATGACGCAGGGCCCGGACGGTCGCCGTCCGGGCCCCTCGTCATGCTCCGATGTGTACGGTCAGCTACCGGTGACCGTGACCTTCTCGTCGTTGTTGAGCTGCTCGACGAGCTGCTTGACCTTGGCCTTGTCCCAGACCAGGTTGCCGCCGGTGGAGCCGGAGATCGGGATGTTCAGCGACGCGCCGTCACCGCCCGTGACGCCCTTCATCGCGAAGAACATCTGGCCCAGGTCCCAGAGGGACATGTCCTTGTCGACGACGAGGGTGTCGAGACCGGCGCCCATCGTCGGGTACAGCTTGAACGGGTTGATGATCGTCGACGGCGTCGCCGTCTGGCTCGCCAGCGCCGCGAGGAACTTCTGCTGGTTCTTCGTACGGTCCAGGTCGGAGGTGAAGGCGTGCCGGGTGCGGACGAAGGCGAGGGCCTGCTGGCCGTCGAGGGTCTGCTTGCCGGCCTGGAAGTCGGCGCCGGAGTACTTGTCCTTGAACGCCTTCGGGATGTCCAGCTCCACGCCGCCGATCGCGTCCACGATCTTGGCGAAGCCGCCGAAGCCGATCTCGACGTAGTGGTCGATGTGCAGCCCGGTGTTGAACTCGACGGTACGGACGAGGAGCTCGGGGCCGTCCTCGGCGTAGGCGGCGTTCAGCTTGGTCGTGCGGCCCTTGCCCTCGTACCTCTTGCCGGAGTCGGAGCCGATGAAGGACGGGATCTCGACGTTCGAGTCGCGGGGCAGGGAGACCAGCGTCGGGCCGTTGGAGCCGTCGTGCAGGATCATCATCGAGTCGGTCCGCTTGCCCTCGGCGGAGCCGGTGTGCAGCTTCTTCTTGTCCTCGGCCGTCATGCCCTCGCGGCTGTCGGACCCGACGATCAGATAGTTCGTGCCGTCGCCCGAATCCGGCCGCTCGATGACCTTGGAGAGGTCGACCTCGCGCTTCAGCTTGGAGTCGGCCCAGAAGTACGTGCCGATGGAGACGGCGAGCACCACGACCACGAGGCTCAGTACGCCGATCTTGATCCGGCGGCGCCAGTCGGGCGCGGCTCCCGGCCGGCCCTGGACGTATCCGCCGTCGCCGGGTCCGCGACCGCCGCCGTGGTGACCGCCACCGCCGTGGCCGCCGCCGTAGACCTGGCCCGTGTTGTAGCCGCTGTCGTACTCGGGGGCGTTGTCGTAGCCGCCGGGCTGCTGCGGCACCGGCCGCTGCCTCGGCGGCGCCGGACGCTGCTGGGGCGGGGCGGGACGGCGCTGGACGTGCGGCATCGAGCGGGCGCTCTCGGGCCGGTCGCTCGCGCTGCCCTGCCCGTAGCGGTCTCCGCTGCGGTTGTCGCCGTTCCAGCCCTCGGGCCAATCGTTCATGCGATCCAGTGTGCAGGTCCGAGCCGCTGCTATTACAGGGTGTGAGGGAAATCGGACCAGGGCTGTTGCGAAGCTGATGCATTGCGACGCGCTCCGGGCCCCCGCATAAGGTGGAGGGCATGACAGATCAGGCCCCGAGCCCGGAATGTGACATTCCGGGCAAGCCCACCGCAGCCTCCCGGACCACCCTCAGCCACATCATGACCGGCAGCGACACGAATCTGCTGGGTACGGTGCACGGCGGCGTGATCATGAAGCTGGTCGACGACGCGGCGGGCGCGGTGGCCGGCCGGCACTCCGGCGGCCCCGCGGTGACGGCCTCGATGGACGAGATGGTCTTCCTGGAGCCGGTCCGGGTCGGTGACCTTGTTCACGTCCGCGCCCAGGTGAACTGGACCGGCCGCTCCTCCATGGAGGTCGGCGTCCGGGTCATGGCCGAGCGGTGGAACGAGTCGACCCCGGCCCAGCAGGTCGGCAGCGCGTACCTGGTGTTCGCGGCAGTCGACGCGGACGGCAGGCCCCGCCGGGTGCCGCCGGTGATCCCGGAGACGGAGCGCGACAACCGGCGCTACCAGGAGGCGCAGATCCGGCGCACCCACCGCCTCGCCCGGCGCCGCGCGATCAAGGAACTGCGCGAGAAGCGCGCGGCCGACGGCATCGAGGACTGAACGGGACCGAACGGGGGCCGACGGCATCAAGGACTGAACGGGACCGAGCGCGGCCGACGGCATCGAGGACTGAACGGGACCGAACGGGGGCCGACGGCATCAAGGACTGAACGGGACCGAGCGGGGTCGACGGCATCGAGGACTGAACGGCGCGGGCCCCGGCCCGCCCTCGCAGGCCGCCTACGGGCAGACCACCTCGTCGCCCTTCACCGCGCCGAACCTGCCCGGATCGGGCTCCTCGGCCCGGACCCGCTCCACCTTCCGGTAGTCCGTGCCCGCCGTCACCTTCATCGTGCCGCCCTGCCCCTTCACCGCCTTCAGCTCGGCCCCCGGCAGCGCCGCCGCCAGTGACTTCGCGGACCGGTCCCAGCGCGGGTCGTACGTGACCAGGGTGTGCTTGAGGTCGCGCTGCGGCGCGGTGAGCGGGGCGCGGGTGGTGTTGAAGCCCGTGGCGTGCAGCGCGGCGTCGACCGTGGAGCCGAGGCCGTCCTTGAGGGTCCCGTTGTAGACCTGGACCCGGATCTGCTTCGGCGGGACGTCGACCTTCTTCGCCGGTGCCTGCTTCGGCCGCGCGACGGTCAGCGGTTTGTCGTCCCGCAGCGCCTGGAACAACTGCTTCGACTTCTTCGGGTCCCATTTGACCGTCGAGCCGATGCCCTTCACCTGGTACGCGACGTCCCCCATCGGTACCGAGGTGAATTCGGACGAGGCGGCGGAGAAGCCCCGCATCGCCTGGCCGAGCTCCAGCATCTGCTCCGTACCGAAGCCCTTGTCGGCCCGTACGGACTTCAGCATCGTCGAGGCGACCTCGCGGAACTTCACCGGGTTCAGCAGCACCCCGCTGCTCGTTGCCTGTTTGATCAGCGAGGCCATGAACTTCTGCTGGCGCTGCATGCGGCCCAGGTCGGCGGCGCCGTCGATGTGCCGGGAGCGTACGTACTGGAGCGCCTGGCCGCCGTCCAGCTCATGGGTGCCGGCCGCGAGATCCAGACCGGTGTAGGAGTCCTTCATCGGCCGGGCGGTGCAGATCTTCACGCCGCCGAGCGTGTCGACCGTCGTCATGAAGCTGGTGAAGTCGACCTCCAGGTAGTGGTCGATCTTGACGCCCGTCATGTGCTCGACCGTCCGCACGGTCAGATTCGGCCCGCCCTCGGCGTACGCGGCGTTCAGCTTCACCGGGTGGGCCGCGTGCTCCTTGCCCGTCGTCGCGTCCCGGTGCCCGGGGATCTCGGCGTAGCTGTCACGCGGCAGGCTGACGACGCTGGCGCGCTTCTCGTCCGCGGACAGGTGCACCAGCATGATCGTGTCGGTGCAGTGGCAGGGCGCTCCGCCCAGCCGGTACTTCTTCTTCTCCTCCGCGGTGATCTTGTCGCGGCCGTCGGTGCCCACCAGCAGCAGATTCATGCCGGTGCCGCCCGCAGGCCGGTTCTTCATGTCCTTGAACGGGTCGATCCGGTCGATCCCGGACTCCAGATCGGTCACTACGGCGTGGCCGATGCCGCCCGCGCCGAGCACCAGGACGGAGAGCGTGGTCGCCACCCGCATGCCCCAGCGGGGCCTCTCGTCCTGCTTCTTCCTGGGCCGTCCGCGCCGAGGGGGCGCGGCGCGGGGGCGCGGCGGACGGGGGGAGCGGTGCGGCGTGGGCACGGGGGGACACCTCCGCGGTGCAAGGGGGACCGTTCGCACAGTAGGCCCATACGATCTGCATCCCGGGCAGCGGACGGGCGGCGCGCGCCGCTGTCCCCCATTCGCGGTAACGTGGCGGCCGAATACCGCCGCCTGGTGGGGTGCGAGACCCCCGGCGCCCCCGAGGACCCCCCGAGGACCACATGTCTGCCGCGCAGCACCCCGCCGTCTCCGTGATCATGCCGGTACTCAATGAGGAGCGGCACCTCCGGAACTCCGTCCGGCACATCCTGGAACAGGAGTACGCCGGCGAGATGGAGGTGGTGATCGCGCTCGGCCCGTCCACGGACCGTACGGACGAGATCGCCGCCGAGCTGGTCGCGGAGGACCCCCGGGTCCAGACCGTGCCGAATCCCACCGGCCGCACCCCCGCCGCGCTCAACGCCGCGATCAAGGCCTCCCACCACCCCGTGGTCGTGCGCGTCGACGGCCACGGCATGCTCTCGCCGAACTACATCGCGACCGCCGTCCGGCTCCTGGAGGAGACGGGCGCGCAGAACGTCGGCGGCATCATGCACGCCGAGGGCGAGAACGCCTGGGAGGACGCCGTCGCCGCGGCCATGACGTCGAAGATCGGTGTCGGCAACGCGGCCTTCCACACGGGCGGCGAGGCGGGACCGGCGGAGACCGTGTTCCTGGGCGTCTTCCGCCGGGAGGCCCTGGAGCAGGCGGACGGGTACAACATCGAGTTCATCCGCGCCCAGGACTGGGAGCTGAACTTCCGCATCCGCGAGGCCGGCGGCCTGATCTGGTTCTCGCCCGAACTGCGCGTGCAGTACCGCCCGCGCCCCTCCGTCCGGGCGCTCGCCAAGCAGTACAAGGACTACGGCCGCTGGCGCCACGTCGTCGCCCGCTACCATCCCGGCTCGATCAACCTGCGCTACCTGGCCCCGCCGACCGCCGTCGTCGCGATCGCGGCCGGTCTGGTGGTGGGCGCGGCCGTCACCCCGTGGGCGCTCGTCGTCCCGGCCGGTTACGTCGCGGCGATTGTCGCGGGCTCCCTCCCGGCGGGCAAGGGGCTGTCGCTCAAGGCGCGGGCGCAGATCCCCGTGGCGCTGGCGACCATGCACATGTGCTGGGGCTACGGCTTCCTGACCAGCCCGCGCTCCCTGGCGAAGCGCGTCATCGCCAGCCGCCGCCCGGCGATCCGTGAGCCGGGCGCCCCGGTGGCCTGAGCAGCCGGCCACCGCTCCGGGAGACGTACAGCCCGGCCCAGCGCGCGCAGACGTGCGGGCCCGGCCCACGGCCCGCGCGGAGGTACGTGCCGGGGCCACCGCTCCGGGAGACGTACAGGCCCGGCCCAGCGCCCGCAGACGTACGAGAGGGGGCGCCCGGATCACCGGGCGCCCCCTCTCGTACGTCCCCTGCGTCCGCTACATCTGGCGGTACGGCCAGTACACGTCCATGCAGTCGTCGGTCTTGGCGCCGTTGACGGACTCGGTGCCCTCCAGCGGGTCGCTGTCGTCCTCGACCTTCTTCGGGTACGTGGAGCCGTTCCGCCAGTCGGAGCCGACCGTGAGCGTCAGCCCCGCTCCGTCCGGTGTCTCCGTCACGGCACTGGTCGGCAGCCCCAGCGCCTTGGCGACGGACAGCGCGTCCGACTTGCCCTGGGCACCGGCGCTGTGCGGATAGGTCACCTCGGTCGTCAGCGCGGACCCGAGCTCGGTCGAGGTGTCGGCCTCGGTGAAGCCCTTGGCCTTCAGCATGTCCCGGATGGCCCCGGCCCGGCCTTCGGTGGCCGCCTGGCCGTCGCCGGGGGTGCCGTTGACGACGGTCACACCGAGCGAAGCGGGGGCGCCGGCCTTCGGTCCGGCCTTCGCCTTCTTCGCCGCCTTGGCGCGGTCCTTCGGGTCGAGCGACTGGTCGTCGCGCAGCAGCGACCAGAGCTTGTCGGCGGCGCCGGGCTTCGGCAGGACGTGGGCCTCGGGGTTGTCCGGGTCGGGGATCCGCGGCATCGTCAGCATGTTCATCTTCTCCAGCGGCACGTTCTTGAGCTGCATGCCGAGGTCGAACAGCTTCTTGACCGTGCCGATCTCCTCCGAGACCTGGAGCGACTTGGTCCCGGTCTCGGCGAGGTTCATCAGTCGCCCGGTGTCCGTGAACGCGTTCTGACTCTTCAGCTCGCGCAGGACCGAGTTCAGATACATGTGCTGGGCCTTGGACCGGCCGAAGTCGCTCTCGAAGGCGTGCCGGGTGCGCAGCCACTGCAGGGCGACCTCGCCCTGGATCTTGTGCCGGCCCTTCGTCAGCCGCAGGTGGGAGCCACCGGGCACGCCGGGCTTGGACACGTCGTTGACGTTCTGCTTCACACACACCCAGGCGCCGCCCACGGCGTCCGCCATGTTCACCACACCGGCGAAGTCGACCATCATCCAGTGGTCGATGTAGACCTTGGTGAGCTGCTCCCAGGTGTCCAGCGTGCAGCCGGGGCCGCCGCGGAGCGACTCGTTGATGATGCCGTTGCTGGCGGGGTACTTCTGGTGGGTGTCGGGGTTCTCGCAGGCCGGGATGTTGACGCGGGTGTCCCGTGGGATGCTGACGACCGAGGCGTTCTTCCGGTCGGCCGACACGTGGAGCAGCATCTGCACATCGGCGAGCGGGGTGTTGCCGACGCTCTTCTTCGAGCCGCCGAGCTTCAGGTTCTCCTTGCTGTTCCGGCTGTCGGAACCGATCAGCAGGATGTTCAGCGGGGTCTGGCCCGCGGCGTTCGGCGCCTTCTTCTTCGCCGCGCTGTTGCCCGCACTCCGCTCCCCCTTGCGGAGGTTGCTGTTCAGGTGCTCGTACCAGAGATAACCGGCCGCCCCGGTGCCGAGTATGAGGAACGCGAGGGAGAAGGCTATCCAGCGCAGGACGCGGTGCTTCTTCTTCTTGGGGGCGCGGCGGGGCCGGCCGCGGCGTGCGCCGTGGCTCGCGGCGCGATGGCCGCCGCCCCCGCTCCCGCTCCTGCCGGTCTCCGGTTTCGCGGCGTCCCCGCCGCTGTCCCCGTCACCGCCCCCGCCCTCGTAGAGGCCGTCGTCCCAGCCGTGCTGGTCCGCGTGCCGGACGCGTGGTCGCGTCCCCTCCCCGGGCGTACTGCTCCGTCCCACCAGGACCCCCCTGCTGTTCAGACTCGCGGTATCGCGCAGTGACCCGGTGTCACTTGGCGCACTCTGCCTTGTCGGCGCTGGCCTTCGGGATGTCGATCTTCGCCGGGCCGGTGATGGGAGTGCCCGCGCCCTTGAAGTCCGCCCCCAGTGTCAGCGTCATCGCCTGCAGGCCTACGGCGTCCTTGGTGCCCGGCTTCATCGCCGAGGCGGGAAGCCCCATCATCTCGGCGAGCGCACGGGCCTGGTCGGCCTGGTTCGGCGCGTACTCGAGCGTCGTCTTGGCGGCCTTCGCCGGGGCGTTGGCCTTGTTCGTGGACTTCAGGACGCCCTTGTCGTTCTGCAGCCAGTTGACGGTCTGCTGGGCACCGCCGGCGACCTCGCCGCCGTTGTAGACATCGACACGGACGTCGGCCGCCGCCGCTTTGGTTCCCTTGAGGAGCGCCTCCTGCTTGCTCTTGGCGGCCTTCTTCTGCGCGGCCACCTCGGTCAGCGAGGTGTCCGCCTGCAGCATCGAGAGCAGTTGGGGCGACTTCACCGGGTCCACGACCACCGTGATCGGCGTGGGCTCGGCCGGGTTGTCGATCACCGGCAGCGTGACGAACGTGATGTTCTTCGTGTCGATCTTGGTGAGTTCCTTGGCGAGCGACGTCAGCTTCGGCACCGAGCCGATGGCGGAGTCGACGGTCAGCGCCTTGGTCGCCGAGTCCGCCAGCTTGAACAGCTTCGTCGGGCTGGTCAGCGTGTCGTCCGACTTCATCTGCCGGATCATCGAGCCGATGAACTGCTGCTGGCCCTTGATCCGGTCGAGGTCGCTCCCGTTGGCGTAGGCGTGCCGGGTCCGTACGAACGCCAGCGCCTGCTCGCCCTGGACGGTGCTCGGTCCCGCCGGCAGGTCCAGGTGCGACTTCTCGTCCTTGACCGCGTGGGCCAGGCAGATGTCGACGCCGCCGACCGCCGTGGACAGCTCCTTCACCGCGTTGAAGTCGACCATCATGAAATGGTCGACCGTCAGGCCGGTGAGCTCTTTGACGGTGTCCATCGTGCAGCCGGGGTCGCGGCCGTCCTGGCCGAGACTGGTGTTGAACCGGACGTTCTGGGTGCCCGGGACGGTCGTCTCCGAGCCGTCCGCCTGCTTCGTCTTGCAGTCCGGGATGTTGGTCATGAGGTCGCGGGGGATGCTCACCGCCGTGGCGTTGGTGCGGTCCTTGGACACGTGGAACAGGATGTTCGTGTCCGCGTGGCCGGCGCTGCCCTTGTCGCCGTAGCCCTCGTTGCCCTTGCCGGTGCGCTTGTCCGTACCGATGACCAATATGTTGAGCGGCGCGTTGGCCGTGACGACGTCCTTGTTGCCGCGGTCGCCGATGTCCACGGTGCTCAGGTTGCCGTTGAAGTGCTGGTACAGCCAGTACCCGCCGGCCGAGGCGCCGACGAGGAGGAAGGCCATCACGCCGCCCGTCCAGAGCAGCGCCTTCTTGCGGCGGGCCTTCGGGGCCTTGCGCTTGCGCCGGCCGCTGTTCTCGGCGGGACCGGCGGCATCCTGACCGCGCGCGCCGGGCGCCGAACGGCGGCCGCCCTGGCGCGGCACCTCACGGCTGCGGCGCGCGCCGTCACCCGCCGCACCGCGACGCTCGCCGTCCGCGTTCGCACCACGACGTTCGCCGTCCCCGTCACGGACGGCACCTCTGCGCCCGGAACTCCGCGGAGCCGAAACCCCTGACGCCCTGCCCGAATCCGCTCCGGAGTGATTCAGTCGCAGTTCGTAGTCGCCGGTGTCCGGGTTGAGAACCCATTGGTCTGCGGGATCGATTTCTTCCGCCCGCCCACGGCCTTGTGCATCCACGGTCGCTTGAGTCCTCCGTCGGTGCCACGCGAGGCGCCTCCCCCGATAAGGCGCTCAGTCTTTCGCTCCGGAAGTGCGCGGCCGGGTGGCCGGAAGCACCGGATCGCGTCACACTATCCGTCCCGTTCGCCGTCGAGCGACGGGCGTGACATATTCCACGGCCCTTACAACCGGGCATTCTTCCCATTGCACGCCGAACGTTCTTCTGCGCTTGGCCATTGCTTTACTGCTTACACAGGTCGGTCGCAGCATTGTTCCCCGAGTAGGTGGGTGTGGGGGTCGGACCGGAGGCGTCGGAGGCGTCAGCGTTTTTCCCGCCGTCATCCTTCAGCTGGTCCGCGGGCACGACGGCGACGGGTTTGTCGTCGCGCAATTGCTTGAAGAGCTTGTCCGCGTCGGGCTGCACCAGTTCGTCCCGGTTCCGGTTGGCGGCGTACGGCTGCCGGGGGACAGTCAGGAACTGCACCTTGTCGGTCGGTACGTTGCGCATCCCGCGCACCAGGTCGTAGAGGTCCTTCAGGCTGTCCAGCCCCGGGTCGGTGGTCAGCGCCTTGGTGGCCGCGTCCAGTACGGGGTAGAGCCGGGTGGGGTTGAGCAGGACCCCGTTGCTCTGCACCTTGTTCACCAGCGCGCCCAGGAACTGCTGCTGGCGGTCCATCCGTTCGGTGTCGCTGCCGTTGCCGATGGACTTGCGGGCCCGTACGTACCCCAGGGCCTGCTCGCCGTTGAGCTTCTGGCGGCCCGAGGGGAGCTTGAGGTGGGCGGCGCTGTCGTTGATCGGCTTCTTGAGGCAGATCTCGACCCCGTTCACCGCGTCGACCATGTTCTTGAAGCCGTTGAAGTCGACGACCATGTGGTGATCGATGCGGATGCCGGTCATCTTCTCGACCGTGCGGATGGTGCAGGCGGTCCCGCCGAACTCGAAGGCCCAGTTGAACTGTGCGAACTGCGGCTTGCTCACGCTTTTGTCCGACTTGTGGCACTCCGGGATGTTCACCATCAGGTCGCGCGGGAGCGACATGGCCGTGGCGCTCTTCCGGTCCGCCGCCAGGTGCAGCAGGATCGTGGTGTCCGAACGCTGGCTGCCGCCGTCGTCGCGGCCGTACTTGCGGTTGTCCCCGGCCCGGCTGTCGGAGCCGATGAGCAGGATGTTCTGCGCGTCATGGACGACGGAGGAGGGGCGCTCCTTCTCGTACGCCTTGAGCTCGGCGGCCGCGGAGGTGTCCGTCTTGATGTTGCCGTCCAGCTTCTTGTACAGCCACCAGCCGGCGCCCGCGGCGACGAGGACGACGAACGAGGCGCCGAGCGCGGTCCAACGCAGCCAGTGACGCTTGCGCTTGACGACGATGTCCAGGGTCGTGCCCGCTTCGGGGTCCTCGGGCAGCGGTCCGTGCGACGGGCCGCTGCCCGACCCGCTGCGCGTCTCACCGCCCGGCGCGCCCCCGGGTCCGCCGCCCGGCGCGTGCTTCTCGCCGGGCCCCTCGGCGGATCCCCCGCCGGACGGCCCGTCCGGCGCCCGGCCCTCTTCCGCGGCCGAGTGGTCCGGCGTCTGGTCCCCGCCCGTGGCCGGGTCGTCGGGGTCCGGCGGCGGGCCGGCGCTTTCGGTCACGTCTGCGTCCATCCTTCGTGTGCGGCAGCGCGAGGGGCTGCCGGTCGCAGAAGTAGACGGCTGAACCTCACGCTTGGTTGTGCCTTGAGTGGTCTGTACCGCAGATCATGTACCGGAGTTGGCGCTCAGGCGGGAGGGCTCGGCCCAGGCTGGGCCGGACGGGTGGCCCTCAGGCCGCTTGTCGTACCGCGTGGTTGAAGAGGGGTGGACGCGCGCGGGCGGACGGGGCACCGGGCGGTGGAGGTGCGAGCCCGGTGCGCCGCCCGGCCGTCACACGGTCGCGGAGACCCGCTCGCTCTCGACGCGCTGGGCCAGCGCGTCCTCGCCCAGCTGCCCGAGGTGCCGGCACAGCACCACGGAACCGCCGGTGGCGAGCGGCGCGAAGAGCCCGGCGCTGAGGCCGTCCCAGGTGTCGTACGTACGCCCCGAGAGCAGGCGCGAACCGGCGCCGAGGCCCAGCGCCGCACCGTCCTCCCGGGCCCGCGCGACCAGCTCGGCCCCGGTGAACCCGGCGCCGCCCACGGTCAGCGCCGACGCGTCCGGGTCGACGGGCGCGAACGGGGCGAACCGGTCGCCCTGGCCCGGCACCTCGACGGCGTAGTCCGCGAAGCCCTCGGGCGCCTGCGGGAACCTCCCGCCCAGCGGGCGCAGCGCCAGCGCGATCCGCTCACCGCGGCAGGCCCGCGCGGCGTCCAGACTGTCCGGCCCGGAGACGACGAGGTCTGCGGTGGCGGGATCCCCCTGGACGTCGGCGACCACGCCGACCGAGGCGCAGGCCATCAGCCAGACCGCGGACTGCCAGTGCGCGGGCAGCAGCAGCGCGAGCCGGTCACCGGGCTCCGCGGCGAGGTCGCCCTGCAGCAGGTTCGCCGTCTTGGCCACCCAATTGGCGAAGGTGGCCACCGACAGTTCGACGCGCTCTCCGGTGGCGTCGTCGTAGAAAGTGACCATGGGGCGGGCCGGGTCCGCGGCGAGCGCGGAACGCAGCAGGTCGGCAGGGGTGCGGTCGCTGGCGTTCATTCGCAGAAGGGTACGCGGCGGCGCCGGGAGGGGCCGGTTCTCGCGGGTGCCGGGTACACCGGTTCGGCAGACGGGCCGTCAATTGCCCCGGGAAACCCCAGTCGCCGGAGTAGTCCGCTTATGCCCAGGATCATATGTATGCGTGCCTTCATTGCATCCTCCATTGGTGTCACCTGCGCGGCAGCTCTCGTACTGCCGCTCGCCGCGCCCGCGGGCGCCGCCCCCGACACCCCCGTCCACCCGGCCACCGCGGGATCCGTTCCCGCCGAGGCGTCCGACCCGGCCCGCGTGCCCGGTTCGACGCAGTCCCTGGCCCTGAACCCGGTGGCCTCCCCCTCCGTACGGGCCACCGGCGCACCCGCCGCCGCGGCCGCCGAGCAGGGGCTGCCCGAGCGCGACGTCGAGCCGTTCTCCCTGGTCGGCGTCGTCTGGGACGACGTCAACACCGAACTGCACGGCACCGCCCAGGTCCGCACCCGCGCCACCGGCACCGGCCACTGGTCCGACTGGCAGGACCTGGAGACGCACAACGCCGAGCACTCCGCCGACGCCGGCACCGCCGAACGCGAATCCGGCGCGGCCCGCGGCTCCACCGCCCCGCTCTGGGTCGGCGACTCCGACGGCGTCGAGGTCCGGGTACGCCCCGAGGCCCCCGGCCCCGGCGAGGCCGCCGAGGCGCCCGTACCGCTGCCCGCCGGACTGCACCTCGAACTCGTCGACCCCGGCGAGGACCCGCAAGAGGCGGCCGGCACCGGCCAGGCGCAGACGCCCGTCACCGGAGCCGCGGGCACCGACCGCGCCTCCGCGCTCGGTGCCGCCGTACTCCCCGCCCTGAGCAGGGCCGCGACCGACGAGGCCGCAGGCTTCGCGCCCGCCGCCAAGCCGTACATCGGACCGCGGCCGCGCATCATCACCCGCAAGGGCTGGGGCGCCGACGAGAAGCTCCGCGAGAGCGGCTTCGCGTACACGAAGACCGTCAAGGCGGCCTTCATCCACCACAGCGCCACCGGCAACAACTACACGTGCTCGCAGGCACCCTCCGTGCTGCGCGGCATCTACCGCTACCACGTCAAGAGCAGCGGCTGGCGCGACATCGGCTACAACTTCGCCGTCGACAAGTGCGGAAACATCTACGAGGGCCGCGCCGGAGGCGTGACGAAGGCCGTCATGGGCGCGCACACGCTCGGCTTCAACACCAACACCATGGGCATCGCCGTCCTCGGGACGTTCACCAGCTCGAACCCGCCGGCCGCCGCCGTCAACGCCGTCTCCAAGCTCACCGCCTGGAAGCTCGGCCTGTTCGGCGCCAACCCGAAGGGAAAGGTGACCCTGACCTCGGGCGGCAGCAACAAGTACAAGAAGGGCAGGAAGGTCAAGCTCAACGTCATCTCCGGACATCGGGACGGATTCGCAACCGAATGCCCCGGAGCGCGTCTCTACAAGAAGCTCGGCACGGCCCGGACGAGTTCGGCCAAACTGCAGGGCCGCTGACGCGAACGGAGCCGTGCACCGGCGCCGCCCGCGCCGGAGGCCTGCTGCCGGCTGCTGACCGAGGGACCCTCCACCGGTCTGCATACACTGGCCAGCCGAAGAAGCTGTTGTCCGATCTCCGCAGGGTGCGGGGCGTCGGGCGCGGCCGCTCGCGGCGGTGCCGAAGTGCCCGAATGGCTCCGCCATGAGGACACTCCGGAGCCCCGCGACCGACCGGGCCCGACGCCCTTCGCCGATCCTGCGGAGATCGGACAACAGCTTCTCACCAGGCCCGGCCCCAGCAGGAAGCAGAGACAGTGCTGTGACAGAGGCAAAAGAAGCGATCCTCCTGGTCGGCGGCAAGGGAACCCGGCTGCGCCCGCTCACGGTGCACACACCGAAACCCATGGTTCCGGCAGCGGGCGTCCCCTTCCTCACGCACCAGCTGGCGCGCGCCCGGGCCGCCGGGGTCGAGCACATCGTCCTCGCGACGTCGTACCTCGCGGAGGTCTTCGAGCCGTACTTCGGTGACGGTTCGTCGCTCGGCCTGCACATCGAGTACGTCACCGAACGCGAACCGCTCGGCACCGGCGGAGCCATCCGCAACGTCGCCCGGCGGCTCACCTCCGGCCCGGACGAACCGGTCCTGATCTTCAACGGCGACATCCTCACCGGCCTCGACATCCGGGCCCTGGTCACCACGCACGCCGACTCCGGAGCCGACGTCTCGCTCCACCTGACCCGGGTCGACGACCCGCGCGCCTTCGGCCTCGTGCCGACGGATGACACCGGC
The DNA here is from genome assembly GCF_043202315.1 of Streptomyces sp. NPDC048211. Classification (NCBI taxonomy): domain Bacteria; kingdom Bacillati; phylum Actinomycetota; class Actinomycetes; order Kitasatosporales; family Streptomycetaceae; genus Streptomyces; species Streptomyces sp. NPDC048211. The sequence goes on along the minus strand of NZ_JBIDAD010000008.1, from coordinate 27,102 downwards.
CGGGTCACCGCCTTCCTGGAGAAGCCGCAGACACCCGAGGAGATCGTCACCGACCAGGTCAACGCCGGGGCGTACATCTTCCGCCGGTCGGTCATCGACGCGATCCCGACGGGCCGCCCGGTCTCCGTGGAACGCGAGACCTTCCCCGGACTGCTCGCCGACGGCGCCCACCTCCAGGGCATGGTCGACTCCACGTACTGGCTGGATCTCGGCACCCCGCAGGCGTTCATACGCGGCTCCGCCGACCTCGTCCTCGGCCGCGCCCCCTCCCCGGCCGTCCCCGGCCGGTGCGGCGACCGCCTCGTGCTGCCCACCGCCTCCGTCGCCCCCGACGCCAAACTCTCCGGCGGTACGGTCATCGGCGCCGACGCCGTGATCGGCGCGGGCGCCAGGATCGACGGCTCCACCGTGCTCGCGGGAGCCATCGTCGAACCGGGCGCAGTGATCACGGACTCCCTGGTCGGAGCCGGTGCCAGGATCGGCAGCCGTACGGTGCTGAGGGGCGCGGTCATCGGCGACGGGGCCAAGGTCGGCGCCGACAACGAACTGCTCGACGGCGTCCGCATCTGGTGCGGGGCCCACCTGCCCGCCGCGTCGGTGAGGTTCTCCTCGGACGAATGACCGGACCGGCCACCGCCTCGCGGTCCCCCCGAGTGGCCGGAATCAGCCGTACCCTCGACAGGCAGCCCCGACTACCGAGGACCTCACCCGTGGCAGGACGATTCGCTCCCCGCAGCGCCCCGCGCGCGGCCGTCCCGCACCAGGCGGCGACGCCCGTACCGGCGCCCCTGACCCGCGACTGGACCCCGCCGGGCCCGCTCGACCTGCGGCTCGTCCTCGGCCCGCTGCGCCGCGGCCCCGCCGACCCCACGTTCCGGATGTCCGCCGACGGCTCGGTCCGCCGGGCCAGCCGTACCCCCGCGGGCCCCGGCACGCTCCACGTCGTCGCCCGCGACGGTGGCCGGATCCGGGCCGCGGCCTGGGGGCCGGGCGCGGCGTGGCTGCTGGACCAGCTGCCCACGCTGCTCGGCGAGGCGGACGACCCGGCGGCCTTCACCCCGCGCCACCGCCTGCTCGCCGTGACCCACCACCGCCGCCCGGGCCTGCGGCTGCTGCGCACGGGCCTGGTCATGGAGTCCCTGATCCCGTCGGTCCTGGAGCAGAAGGTCACCACGGACGAGGCGTACCGCGCCTGGCGGCTGCTGGTGCGCACCTACGGGGAGCCCGCGCCCGGCCCGCAGGAGTACGGCCTCTACGTCATGCCGGACGCCCGCACCTGGTCGCTGATCCCGTCCTGGGAATGGCACCGGGCGGGCGTGGACAGCAAGCGCTCGACGACGATCCTGCGCGCGGTCCGGGTGGCCCGCCGCATGGAGGAGGCGGCCGCCATGGAACTGCCCGAGGCCATGGCCCGCCTCCAGGCGATCCCCGGCATCGGTCCCTGGACGGCCGCCGAGACCCTGCAACGGGCCAACGGCGCGGCGGACGCGGTGACGGTCGGCGACCTCCACCTGCCCGGCATCGTCGGCCACGCACTGGCCGGCAACCGGAACGCCGACGACGAGGAGATGCTGACCCTGCTCGCCCCGTACGAGGGCCAACGCCACCGGGCGACCCGCCTGATCATGCTCTCGGACAACACCCCGCCACGCCGCGCCCCGCGCATGCAGCCACGCAACATCGCCCGTCTGTGACACTTTTCGCGGACCGGGGCGGCCGATCCAAGCCCTTCCGGCGATCGAGGACCGGGGGTCCGGGGGCGGAGCCCCGAAACCCCCACCCGCCGCACGGCCTCACCGCACCGCGACGAACGCCTCCGCATCGCGCCCCGCCCGCGCGGACGGTGCCGCCGCCGGACGCCCCACGGCCACCGCCCCCAGCGGATCCCACGACGCGGGCAGCGACAGCACCTCCCGCACGACATCCCGGCAGAACATCGTCGAGGACACCCACGCCGAACCCAGCCGCTCGCCGGCCAGCGCCACCAGGAAGTTCTGGATCCCGGCGCCCGCGGCGACCACGAACATCTCGCGCTCCGCGCCGTCCCGCCGCGCGTCCCCGTACGTGTGGGAGCCGTCCATCACCATGCACGGCACCACCAGATACGGCGCCCGGCGCAGCACATCGCCCCGCCGCACCCGCTTGGCGATCGACTCCTCGCTCCTGCCGTCCCGCCGCAGGTCCGCGATCCACGCGTCCCGCATCGCGTCCAGCAGCCGGGTCCGCGACTCCTCGGACTCCAGCAGGACGAACCGCCACGGCGTCGTGTGGTGCGGCGCCGGAGCCGTCACGGCCGCGGCCACGGCCCGGCGCACCGCCCCCGGGTCCACTGGTTCGTCGGCGAACTCGCGGACCGTACGCCGCTGGGTCACCGCCTCCCGTACCGCCTCGGACGTCCCCAGCCGGAACATGTCGTCGGCCGCGACCCGCACCATCGCGCGCGCCCCGTCCTCATCCGCCGGATCCAGGAGATGGCCCAGCCCCCGGACGACCGCGACGGGCAGCCCGTCCGCCTTGCCCTTGACGAGGTCACCGGCCGAGGCCAGCTCGTCCGCGGTGGCGACCACGGTCGCGCTCAGCGGATTGCCGTACGCGTCGGTGCCGCCCCGCAGGTCGTCGAGCACCCGCACCCCGGCCGCGCCGATGGCGACGTCGGTCAGCCCGTTGCGCCACGGCCGTCCGAAGGTGTCCGTGACGACCACGCCGACATCGACGCCGAGCGCGTCCCGCAGCCCCTCCCTGATCGTCCGCGCCGAGGCGTCCGGGTCCTCGGGCAGCAACAGGACGGTCCCGGCCGGGGTGTTCGACGCGTCGACCCCGGCGGCGGCCATCACCAGGCCCTGCCGGTTCTCCACGATGCGCAGCGTGCCGCGCCGCGCCACCACCCGTACCGTCTCGGCGTCGATCGCGGCCTCGCGGTCGGTGGCCTCGACGATCCGGCCCTCCGCCTTGGAGACGATCTTCGAGGTGACGAGCAGTACGTCGCCGTCGGCCAGTCCGGGCTCGGTGGCGGCGATCAGCTTCGCGAGATCGTCCCCGGCCCGCACCTCGGGCATGCCGGGCAGCGCCCACACCCGGAAGGAGGGTGCGGCGTCCGGGACGGTGGTGCTCACGCGCGTACCTCTTCCGCGAGAACCAGTGCCTGCCGCGCCATCTCGGCCGTGGCGGCGACGTCGGTCATCATCAGCGGTACCGAGCGGCAGCGGATGCCCGCGGACTCGACCTCGGCGACGGCGCCCGCGTCCACGGTGTCGACGAGCCAGCCGTCCAGCAGCCCGGAACCGTAGTGCTGGGCGACCGCCGCGGCCGTCGACTCGACGCCCACCGCGGCGAGCACCTTGTCGGCCATCCCGCGCACCGGCGCGTCACCGACGATGGGGGAGAGGCCGACGACCGGTACCCCCGCCTCGGCGATGGCTTCGCGGATCCCGGGCACGGCGAGGATGGTCCCGACGGACACGACGGGGTTCGACGGCGGGAAGAGGATGACGTCGGCCCCGGCGATGGCCTCCAGGACGCCCGGCGCCGGCTTGGCCTGCTCGGCGCCGACGGGCACGATGGCCTGCGCCGGGACGGAGGCGCGCAGCTTCACCCAGTACTCCTGGAAGTGAATGGCCCTGCTCTCGCCGTCGACGTCGACCGCCACATGCGTCTCGACCCGGTCGTCGGACATCGGCAGCAGCCGGACGCCCGGTTTCCAGCGCGCACAGAGCGCCTCGGTGACGGCGCTCAGCGGATAGCCCGCGCCGAGCATCTGCGTACGGACGATGTGGGTGGCGAAGTCGCGGTCGCCGAGCCCGAACCACTCGGGGCCGACGCCGTACGCCGCGAGTTCCTCCTTGACGTGGAAGCTCTCGTCGGTACGGCCCCAGCCCTGCTCCTCGTTGATGCCACCGCCGAGGGTGTACATCACGGTGTCGAGGTCGGGGCAGACCTTGAGGCCGAACAGATGGATGTCGTCACCGGTGTTGCCGATCACCGTGATGTCCGCGTCGGGCGAGGCCTCCTTGAGGCCACGCAGGAAACGAGCACCACCGATACCGCCGGCCAGAACCACAATGCGCATGCAAACAGTCTGTCAGGCGGAGCCTGATCGTTGTCGGGGTGGTGGCGGGTGACGGGTGGGACTGTCAGGCGGAGCCTGATCGTTGTCGGGGTGGTGGCGGGTGACGGGCGGGGCCCGGTCGGTGTCGCGGAGGTGACGGGCGGGACTGTCGGGCGGAGCCTGGTCGGTGGCGGCGGGCCGCCGGGAGGGAGACGGGTGGTCAGACGGTGGCGGGGACCGCGGCGCACTGCGCGGTGTGCATCGGCATGTCGGTCAGGCCCGGGTAGTAGACGTGCAGGCTGACAGCCGGTTCGAGGGAGTCGTTGACGACCTCGTGGACGTAGCCGGGGGCGAAGACGCGCTGCGCGCCGGCGTCCAGCGTCCGCTTGCCGCGTTCCGTACGCTCGGTCAGTTCGCCGTCCAGGACGGTCAGTACGCCGGAGGACGGGCCGTGGTCGTGCAGGCCGCTGCCCTGGCCGGGGACCCAGCTGAGCAGCCAGATCTCGTAGCCGGGTCCGGTGCGGAGCCGGTGGTACCAGCGGGTGGTGGTGTCGTACCGGACGAGCGGGGCCCACTGGGCGCGGTCGGCGGCGATGGTGCGGGCGAGCCCGACGAATTCCGCCACCGTGGCGGGGTGCTCACGGGCGGGACGCAGGAGGTGCTGGACCTCTAGGAGGTCGCCGGCGATCTGGAGGTCGCTGTCGCTGTTCATGGGTGCGGTGGTTCCTCGGCAGGGGTGCAGATCGTGCAGTGCGGATGCAGGGGTGTCGCAGGACCTGAGAGACCGGGTGGCCGAAGCGGCGCGAAGCCGCGTGGGGGGTCCGGGGGTCCGGGATGAGCTGTGTCGGGCTGGAGCGCGGGGGCTTCAACAGCTGAGACAGCTTGAACAGCAACAGCGAGCCTGGACAGCGCTGCGGAACCCACGGATGTGGGTGGTGCGCATGGCTGAGGTCGCTGGCATGACATCAAGGAGAACCGGAGAATCTCCGACTGTCAACCCAATGCCCGATTTGGGGGTAATGTTTCACCTCATCCGGTTACTCCATGCGGAGAAAGGTTTATGCAGTCTCCGCGCCGGAGAGGTGGCGCAACAACCGCGGCGGCAAACGTGATCGCGCCCCTGTGACCCGACTGTGATCTTGATCGCTTCGGTGACCGAATCGCAACGTGTCCGTCCTCCCGGGAGTTCTTCATCCGTAGCGGATGTGGACGCGGGGAGCCGGTGGCATATGTCGTGGTTTTGGTGATTTGCACACTTTACGCATACGCTTGGTTCCGCAGAGTGAATACCGGGCCCAATAGCAGATCTGAGCTTGACCGGACCGGAGATACACACTTGTAATTTCACTCGTGTCGTTCGGCTGATTCGATAACGGTCGCATCACGGGGACGCAAGAGACAGACGAGGGGCGCACATGACCGAGCTGTTCCAGCAACTGCTGGTCGAGGACGCGGACGAGGAACTCGGCTGGCAGGAGCGCGCACTGTGCGCCCAGACCGATCCCGAGTCCTTCTTCCCCGAGAAGGGCGGATCCACCCGCGAGGCCAAGAAGGTCTGCCTCGCCTGTGAAGTCCGGTCCGAATGCCTTGAGTACGCCCTTTCCAAGGACGAGCGATTCGGTATCTGGGGCGGTCTCTCCGAGCGTGAGCGACGGCGCCTGAAGAAGGCCGCGGTCTGACCCCGGCTCCTCCGAGAACGCCCCCGGCCGCCTGAAGCCGGACCCCAGGGGCTCTCCTCCGGGAACGCCCCCGGCCGCACGAAGCTGAACCCCAGGGCCTGAGGGCTGCCCCTGGAACGGCCGCCATGGCCCGCCGCCTGCATCCGGCCCGCAGGCGGCGGGCCATTGCCGTACCCCCGACCCCCCGGCCCCCGCGCCCGGGAGTGCCGGGGACCCGCTCCCGGCACCCCGCTGCAGCCGTGCCGTACCCGGCCGCCGGCCGCCCTCCACCGCTGCGCCGCCGCCCTCGGGCAACCGCTCCGCGCCACCCCGGTTATCCGTACCGTTAGTGTGGGGCCCCGTCCGAGACGCGCCAACGACCCGACAGGGCGCGCGTGTACACCGATGCAGCCCCCGGGGGACACCCCCCGGACCCGGCCGGAGGGCCCGTACCTCGATGTCCGTGCACAGCCAAGCAACGGCGCCGTACGCGGCCGCCGCCGCCCCAGAGTTCCCCCGGCATGTCGTCACCGCCGTGCTCGTCTCCCACGACGGCGCACGCTGGCTGCCCGACGCGCTCGCCGGGCTGCTCGGCCAGGAACGCCCCGTACAGAACGTCGTCGCCGCCGACACCGGCAGCGCCGACGACTCCGCGCGCCTGGTCACCGAGGCGCTCGGCGCCGACCGCGTCCTGCACCTCGCGCGGCGTACGAGCTTCGGCACCGCCGTCGACGAGGCGAGCCGCACCGCCGGCGTCCTCACCCCGGACGACCTGCCGTACCTGAAGCGCCCCAGCGGCTGGGACCCCGTCACCAGGTCCTGGCGCGACGACGCCTACGACCTGCCCGAACTGCCGCACGGCGAACCGGTGCAGTGGCTCTGGCTGCTCCACGACGACTGCGCCCCCGAACCCGACGCCCTCGCCGAGATGCTCCGCGTCGTCGACAACGACCAGCACGCCGCGATCGTCGGACCCAAGCTCCGCGGCTGGTACGACCGCCGCCAGCTCCTCGAAGTCGGCGTCTCGATCGCCAACAGCGGACGCCGCTGGACCGGACTCGACCGGCGCGAGCAGGACCAGGGCCAGCACGACCAGGTCCGTACCGTCCTGTCCGTCTCCACCGCGGGCATGCTGATCCGCCGGGACGTCTGGGAGGAGCTCGGCGGCTTCGACCGCAGGCTGCCCCTGATGCGTGACGACGTCGACCTGTGCTGGCGCGCCCACATGGCCGGGCACCGGGTGCTGGTCGCCCCCGACGCCGTCCTGCGGCACGCCGAGGCGTCCGCCCGCGAACGCCGGCCCATCGACTGCGCCGGCCGCTCGGTCTCCAGCCCGCACCGCGTCGACAAGGCCGGCGCCGTCTACACCATGCTGGTCAACGCCCCCGGCAAACGGCTGCCCTGGGTCCTGCTCCGGCTCCTGCTCGGCACGCTGCTGCGTACGCTCGCCTACCTCGTCGGCAAGGTGCCGGGCCAGGCGCTCGACGAGGTCACCGGCCTCCTCGGCACCCTGCTGCGCCCCGGCCGCATCCTCGGCGCACGGCGCACCCGCGGCAAGGGAGTCGTCGATCCGGCCGAGATGCGCGGGCTCTTCCCCGCACCCGGCGCCACCGTCAGGGCGACCGTCGAACAGGTCGCCGGCAACTTCGGCGGCGGCGCGGAGACCGAGGCCGGCGGCTCGCGGCACGGCGCCGTCGAGTCCGGCCCTGGCGGCGACGACGCCGACTTCCTGGAGATCGACCAGTTCGCCCGGCTGAAGCGCGTCGGCCGCAAGCCCGGCCCGGTGCTCTTCGCCGTCCTGCTCCTGGTCTCCCTCGTCGCCTGCCGCAGCCTCCTCGGCGGCGGCGCCCTGGCCGGCGGCGCCCTGCTGCCCGCTCCCGGCGACGTCTCCGACCTGTGGGGCCGCTACGCGGACGGCTGGCACACCATCGGCACCGGCGGCACCCAGACCGCCCCGCCCTACCTGGCCGTGATCTCGGCCCTGTCCGCGCTGTTCCTCGGCTCCACCGGCTTCGCACTCACGCTGCTGCTGGTCTGCTCGGTTCCGCTCGCCGGACTCACCGCGTACTTCGTCTCCCGCCCGCTGCTCCCCTCGCGGCTGCTGCGGGCCTGGGGAAGCATCGCGTACGCCTTCCTGCCCGCCGCGACCGGCGCCCTGGCGACCGGCCGCCTCGGCACCGCTGTCCTGGCCGTGCTGCTCCCGCTGATCGCGCGCGCGGCCGTGTCCGCCCACGGCATGCGGGGCGGCGGCACCAGCCGCGGCAGCTGGCGCGCCACCTGGGCGTACACCCTGCTGCTCACCTTCGCGATGGCGTTCACCCCCCTCGTCTGGCCGATCGCCGTGGTCCTCGGCGTCGGGGTGCTGGCGCTGCGCCGCAACGACATCACGGCCTACGGGCTGCGCTTCCTGGCCGCGGTCGGCACCCCGCTGCTGGTCCTCGCGCCCTGGTCGCTCTCGCTCCTGTCCAGCCCCTCCGCCTTCCTGGACGAAGCGGGTCTCGACACCGGTTCGGGCTCGGCGTCCGCACTGGACCTGCTCGGGATCAGCCCCGGCGGGCCCAAGGCGGCCGGCGGCGTCCTGCTCCTCGGCATCGTGCTCGCGGCACTGGCCGCGCTGCTGCGCGGGGAGCGGCAGTTCGCCGCCCGGACCGCCTGGGTCGTCGCGCTGGTGTCCCTGGCCTTCGCGGGGCTCGCCAACGGCTCGGGCTGGGCGGGACCCGCCACCCTCGTCTACGGCGCCGCGCTCATCGCGGCCGCCCTGGTCGGCGCGGACGGTGCCCGGATCCGCGTGGCCGAGCTCAGCTTCGGCTGGCGCCAGCCGGTCGCGGTCCTGATCGCGCTGGCCGCCGGGTTCGCCCCGGTGCTGGCCGCCGTCGGCTGGATGATCGGCGGCGCCGCGGGACCGCTGGAGCGCCGCGACCCGGTGCAGGTGCCCGCGTTCGTCGCGGAGGAGAGCGGTACCCGGGACCAGCCGCGCACGCTGGTGCTCGGCGGCACGTCGCCGGCCTCCGTCGCGTACACCCTGGTTCGTGGCTCCGGCGCGCGGCTGGGCGATGCCGAACTGGCGGCGGCCGGCGGCGGCAACAGCCACCTCGACAAGGTCGTCGCCAACCTGGTCGCGGGCTCCGGCGCCGACCAGGGCAGCCAGCTCAGCGGCTTCGCCATCCGTTACGTGCTCGTGCGGGACGGGGCGCCGAAGCAGATGAGCCGGGTCCTCGACGCGACCCCCGGCCTCAGCCGCCTCAGCCAGCTGGACGGAAGCGCGCTGTGGCGGGTGGACCGCCAGGTCGCCCGGGTCATGATCGTCCCGTCGGCCGCCGGTGACGAGCCGCTCCCGGTGGGTTCCCAGCCCGTCGAGGCGCACACCACGATCCCGGAGGGCAAGGCGGGCCGCGTGCTGCGGATCGCCGATGCCGCCGACCCCGGCTGGCAGGCCACGCTCGACGGACGGACGCTGACCCGCAAGACCGTCGACGGCTGGGCGCAGGGCTTCGAACTCCCCACCGAGGGCGGCAGGCTCGACCTCACGTACGAGACGCCCTTCACGCACTCCGTGTGGATCTGGGTCCAGGCCGCGCTCACCGTGGTCCTGCTGGTCCTGGCGCTGCCGGGCCGCCGCCGGGAGATCGACGACGACCTGCCCGAGGAGGACGTGGCGGTTCCCGCCGAGCCGGTCGCCGGCGAGGGACGCCGGGCCCGCAGGCTGCGCGCGGCCGCGCTGGCCGAGGGCGACGACGGCGAGGGCTTCGACGCCCCCGAGTCCGCGGAAGCGGGGGAGTGGGGCGAACACGTCCCCGACCGGCAGACGGCCCCGGAACCGCTCGACGCCGACGACGGCCAGGACGTCTTCGTCCCCCAGCAGCCCGACGGTGACACCGGCCAGTACGCGGCGGTGCCCCAGCAGCCCGACGGCGACACGGGCCAGTACGCGGCGGTGCCCCAGCAGCCCGACGGCGACACGGGCCAGTACGCGGCGGTGCCCCAGCAGCAGTACGGGGACTGGGACGCGCAGCAGTACCAGGGCGCCGACTACCCCCAGTACCAGGAGGGCCAGTACCAGGACGGTCAGTACGGTGCGGCGCCGCAGCCGCAGCCCGACGGCGCCGCCGGCTACGACCCGTACGGCTATCAGCAGCAGGGCGAATACGCCCCGTACGCCCAGGACCAGTACGGCAACGCCCCGCAGGACACCAGTGGGCAGTACGACCCCAACGCCCAGTACGGCAATGCTTCGTACGACCCCGGTCAGTACGGCACCGGCCAGTACGGCGCGGACCAGTACGGCACCCAGGGCGCGTACGACCCGCAGAACCCCGACGAGAACCCCGACGGGAACACCGCCCCGGGCCAGAACCCGTGGCCGACCGGTAACGCATCGCGAGGCGAGTCCGAGTGAAGTCCACCAGCCTGTCCCTCATCGCCGGGGCCGTCGCCCTCGCAGCCGTCACCGGATTCGCCGCGGTCACCGCGCCGGACGACGGGGGCGCCACGGTGACGAAGTCAGCCGCGCGGCTGCCCGTGGAGCGCTCCAGCCTGCTCTGCCCGGCCCCCGGCCTGTCCGACCTCGCGGAGACGCAGTACACCTCCTTCACCCCGGCAGCCGAGAAGAGCGGTGACGCGGCGGAACCGGCCGGTACGGCCGAACTCCTGTCGTCCACGGCCGCCGAGGCCGACGGGAAGGACTCCGGGAAGAGCAAGGGCAAGAAGACCGGGAAGGCGGACCCGGCCAAGCCGGTCGTCCTCCTCAAGCAGCCCGGCAAGCCGGCCACCGCCGAGGCGTCCGGCGCGGACGCCCCCGCCCTCGTCGGCACCGCCACCGGTCCGCTGGCCCCCGGCTGGACCACCCAGCAGACCACCACCGTGGAGGCCGGCGACGCCCGGGGCCTGCTCGGGGTCAGCTGCACCGCACCCGACACCGACTTCTGGTTCCCGGCCGCGAGCACGGCGAAGTCCCGCGAGGACTACGTCTACCTCACCAACCCGGACGACACCGCAGCCGTCGCCGACATCGAGCTGTACGGCCCCGACGGCACGCTCAAGTCCGACGTGGGCGAAGGCATCACGGTGCCCGCAGGGTCCGGGGTCCGCGTCCTCATCTCGACGCTGACCAGCAAGGCCGTGGACGACGTGACCGTCCATGTCACCACCCGGACCGGCCGGGTCGGCGCGGTCGTCAGGTCCGCGGACAGCAAGACCGGCAGCGACTGGCTCGCCGCCTCCACCGAGCCGACGGGCACCCTCGTCCTGCCCGGCATCCCGGCGGACGCCACCTCGGTGCGGCTCGTGGCCTTCGCCCCCGGCGAGGACGACGCCGACCTCACGGTGAAACTGCTCGGCAAGACGGGCGCGATCTCACCGGTGGGCCACGAGGACCTCCACGTCAAGTCCCGGATGACCGCCGGCGTCGACCTGAAGAACCTGACCAGGGGCGAGGCGGGCTCCCTGCTCCTGAGCCCCGCCGACGACGACAAGGCCACCCCGGTGGTGGCCGCGCTGCGGGTGGTCCGGGGCAAGGGTGACAAACAGGAGGTCGGCTACATCCCGGCGACCGGCCCGGTGGGCGCGCAGGCGACGGCCGCCGACAACCGCGCGAAGGGGTCGGTCCTCTCGCTGACCGCCCCGGGCGCGGCCGGCACGGTGAAGGTCACCGCGTCCGCGGGCAGCAAGGGCGGCACCCCGGTCAGCAAGACGTACGAGGTCGACGCCGGCACGACCGTCGCGGTCACCCCGCCCGTACCGGCAGGACTCAAGGGCACGTACGCGCTGACCGTCGAGACGCAGTCGGGCGGCCCGGTCCACGCCGCCCGCACGCTGACGCTCCCGATGGGCGGCATCCCGATGTTCACGGTGCAGACCCTGCCGGACGACCGGGGAACGGTCGAGGTGCCGGCCGCCGAACAGGACCTGTCGGTCCTGGACGACTGAGAGGCATCGACGAGCGCACAGGGGGCGGGCACGTGCCGGGCTCTGGGGGGTGTGCGTGAGTACCGGCTCCGACGAGCGCACAGGGGGCGGGCCGTGAACCAGGCCCGCCCCCTCCGGTAGGTGCCGTCCGCTCCGGCCCGCTCCTGCCGGGGACGCGGCCGCAGGGGACGCTCCTGCGGGGGACGCTCCTGCTGGGGACGGGCGGCCGCCGGGGACGCTCCCGCCGGGGACGCGGCCGCAGGGGACGCTCCTGCTGGGGACGGGCGGCCGCCGGGGACGCTCCCGCCGGGGACGCGGCCGCCTACTCCTGCCCGTACCGGGGGTCGACCGACTCCGGCGAGAGCCCGAGCAGCTCCGCGACCTGCTCGACCACGACCTCGTGCACCAGCAGCGCGCGCTCGTCACGATTCTTGGTGCGGATCTCGACGGGGCGCCGGTAGACGACGATCTGGGCGGGCCGCTCCTTCTCGGCGGACAACGCGCTCCCCAGCGGCACCGTCTCCTCCACGGTCCCCGGCACGTCGAGGACCACGAAGTCGACCTCGGCCAGCTGCGGCCAACGCCGTTCCAGCCGTTCCACCGAGTCCTGCACCAGATCGCGGAAGCTGTCCGCCCGGCTGGCCGAGAGCGGCACCTGGGGAGGCGCGACGGGGCCACGCATGCCGCGGCCGTGTCGGTCTCGGCGCCGCGGGCGGGGCTCGGACGGGTGGGGCGGTACGGGACTGTCCATCACTGACGCAGCGTAACCCTCCGCCGGGTGAGCGGCCCGCGACTGTCCGGGACGGAGTCGACCTGTCCGTTCCTGAACGATCCGGCCATGCGACGACCCGTTTCCGGACCCGCTCCCGATCGCTGATTCCCTGCCGTATGACAGCTTTTGCGCCGAGTGATGACCGGAATCGTTGCCGTCCTGACCTGATTCCCCCTCCTCCCGTGCAGGTCAGGGGAGTTGCCCGGCACGGGCCTGTGCCGGAAGTCACAGGGCGACACGGTGGGGTGAGCCGGGGGAGAGTCGTCGCAGCCCGCTCAAGAGTGCGGTACCGTCCAACATCGTGAGCCCTGTACGTCGCTGTTCGCGCACCGCGTGCGGCCGCCCTGCCGTCGCGACACTGACGTACGTCTATGCCGATTCGACTGCGGTCCTCGGCCCGCTCGCCACCTACGCCGAGCCCCACTGCTACGACCTCTGTGCCGAGCACAGCGAGCGCCTGACCGCGCCCCGTGGCTGGGAGGTCGTCCGGCTCTCCGACCCCTCCGCGCCCACCCGGCCCAGTGGTGACGACCTCGAAGCGCTGGCCAACGCCGTACGGGAAGCAGCGCGTCCGCAGGACCGCGGGGACGGCCCCAGGGGCGGCGGTCCGCGCACCGCGGACCCGATGGAGGTCGCCCGCAGGGGCCACCTCCGCGTGCTGCGCTCGCCCGACTCCTGAACCGGGACCGTATCCCCGGAGCATGAGGCGCTTGGGGCTGCCGGGTAGTTTGGCGGTCCGAAGAGACCCCAGGAGGCCCGGCCCGTGACCGCAGATCTGTCGCAGCTCGTGAAGGCGTACGACGTGCGCGGTGTCGTGCCCGACCAGTGGGACGAGGGGCTGGCCGAGCTGTTCGGGGCGGCGTTCGTCGAGGTGACGTCCGCGGACGCGATCGTGATCGGTCACGACATGCGCCCCACGTCCCCCGCCCTGTCGGGAGCTTTCGCCCGGGGCGCGGCAGCCCGCGGAGCCGACGTCACGCTGATCGGCCTCTGCTCGACCGACCAGCTGTACTACGCGTCGGGATCGCTGGACCTGCCGGGCGCGATGTTCACGGCGTCGCACAACCCGGCGCAGTACAACGGCATCAAGATGTGCCGGGCCGGCGCGGCTCCGGTGGGCCAGGACACCGGCCTCGCCGACATCCGCACCCTGGTCGAGAAGTGGTCGCAGACCGGCGCACCGCAGCCGGCCGCCACCCCCGGCACGGTCACCGCACGCGACACGCTCACCGACTACGCCGCCCACCTGCTGTCCCTGGTCGACCTGTCGTCGATCCGCCCCCTGAAGGTGGTCGTGGACGCGGGCAACGGCATGGGCGGCCACACGGTCCCGACCGTCTTCGCGGGCCTGCGGCTGGAACTCGTACCGATGTACTTCGAGCTGGACGGTTCGTTCCCGAACCACGAGGCCAACCCCCTCGACCCCAAGAACATCGTCGACCTCCAGGCCCGCGTGGTGGCCGAGGGCGCCGATCTCGGCCTGGCCTTCGACGGTGACGCGGACCGCTGCTTCGTCGTCGACGAACGGGGCGCGGGCGTCTCGCCCTCGGCGATCACCGCGCTGGTGGCGGCCCGGGAGCTGGCCCGCAACGGCGGCCGGGGCACGGTCATCCACAACCTGATCTCCTCCCTCTCGGTACCGGAGGTCGTACGCGAACACGGCGGCACCCCCGTCCGTACCCGGGTCGGCCACTCCTTCATCAAGGCGGAGATGGCTGCCCACGGCGCGATCTTCGGCGGCGAACACTCCGCGCACTACTACTTCCGCGACTTCTGGAACGCCGATACGGGCATGCTCGCCGCCCTCCACGTCCTGGCCGCACTCGGAGGCCAGGACGAACCCCTCTCGGCCCTGGTGGCCCAGTACGACCGCTACACCGACTCCGGCGAGATCAACTCCACGGTCGACGACCAGCAGGCCCGCACCGCGGATGTGCGGGCGGCCTTCGCCGACCGCGAGCACGTGACCACCGACGACCTGGACGGCCTCACGGTCACGTCCCCGGACTGGTGGTTCAACCTCCGCCCCTCCAACACGGAACCCTTGCTGCGCCTGAACGTCGAGGCGGGCGACGAGGAGACGATGACGGCGGTACGCGACGAGGTCCTGGCGCTGATCCGCAAGCCTTCCGGCCGGTCCTGAGCCTTCCGGCCCCTCCGGCCCCTCCGGTCCCTCCGCCCGCTCCTGCCCCTCCGGAGTTTGAGGAGCGCGGTCCGCGGACACCCGAAGGGGGCGGGAAGGAGCGGGCGAAGGGTGAGAAGGGGGAAGGCTCGCCGCATCCACCTCGTCAACCCACGGCTCACCCCGTGAACCCACGGCTCACACCGGCCGGGCCGGGCCGCGCCCCCGTCGGCCCGGCGGTAGGCTGACCTCGCCCGATCCATGGGGCACGAACAAGATCAACAGCACAGCCGGAACACGCACACGCACCACCCACTCCGCGCCCGACCGCCGGACCGCCCGAAGGGACCCACCCCATGCCGCTCGAAGCCGGCCTCCTGGAGATCCTGGCCTGCCCGGCCTGCCACTCCCCCCTCGACGACCGGTCGGCGGCCGAAAGCCCCGAACTGATCTGCACCGGCACGGACTGCGGCCTGGCCTACCCCGTACGGGACGGCATCCCCGTCCTTCTCGTCGACGAGGCACGCCGCCCCGCGTAGACCTGGCCCCACCCCGCACGGTGATCGGCACGTGATCGGAGGACCGTCCCCATGCTCGACGAGTCGTTGCTCGACGCCCCGGAGGCCCTGGCCCGAGCCGACCGCCGCGGCCTGCTCCGCGGCGCCGCCGAGGCCGGGGCCCGGGTCCGTACCGCCGCACGCCAGGCGACGGAGGCCGGGATCAGCGAGCTGAACCCGGAGGGCCGCCCGCGCGGCGTCCTCGTCGCAGGCTCCGGTACCGCCGCGTCCGGCGTCGCCGACCTGATCGCGGCTCTGGCCGGAGCCTTCGCCCCGGTCACGCGCATCCACCCGACCGGCGTCGCCCCCGCCGCGGGCGCGATGCGCTGGACGCTGCCAGGCTGGGCCGGCTCCGTCGACCTGCTCCTCATCGCCACGGCGGACGGGTCCGAACCGGGTCTCGCCCTCCTCGCCGAGCAGGCGTACCGCCGCGGTTGCACGGTCGTGGCCGTGGCGCCCCGGCAGTCGCCGCTGCGCGAAGCGGTCGACGGGGTGCACGGCCTCGTCGTCCCGATGGCCTCCGCCCCGCACGGCGAGTACGACGCCGAGACCTCGGCAGCCGGCCCCGGCACCCTCTGGGCCCTGGTCACCCCGCTGCTCGCGCTCCTCGACCGCGTCGGCCTGGTCACCGCGCCCCCGGAGACACTGCAGAGCGTGGCCGACCGCCTGGACCGTACGGCGGAGCGCTGCGGGCCGGCCGTCGCCACGTACAGCAACCCGGCCAAGACCCTCGCCGCCGAACTCGCGGACACCCTGCCCCTCATCTGGACGGAGGGCGACGCCGCGGGCCCGGTCGGGCGCCGGTTCGCCGCGGTCCTGGCCGAACTCTCCGGCCGCCCTGCCCTCTCGGCCGAACTTCCCGAGGCGCTCCCCGCCCACGGTGCCCTGCTGGCAGGGGCCTTCGCCGCCGGGGCCGACCCCGACGACTTCTTCCGCGACCGGGTCGAGGAGTCCGAACCCCTCCGCGCCCGGGTCGTCCTGCTGCGCGACCGGCCCACCGGCGGCCTGAGCGCGGCCCCCGCGGCGCGCGAACTCGCCCTCGGCCACGACACGGCGATCAGCGAGCTGGAACCGGAGGAGGGCAGCAGTCTCGAAGCCCTCGCCGAACTCCTCGCGGTCACCGACTTCGCCGCCGTCTACCTGTCCCTCGCCTCGTCGGTCCGCGCCTGACCCCTGCGGCACCGGTCCCGCGCGGCGCCGCACCCGATGGCACCCCGCGACCGGGAAGCCCCACATCGACCGCACGGACCGGACCCGCACCACCCAGAGCACGCATCTCGCACAGCACGCAGCCCACACACCACGTATCCCGCACGGCACGTATCCCGCACGGCGGACATCTCCAGCAACGCGCATCTCACACAGCACGCATCCCACACAGCACGAGGACGAATTCCATGGACCGGCTCTCCAACACCGTGCGCCCGTACGCCTGGGGCTCCACCACGCTCATCCCGGCCCTGCTCGGCACCGCCCCCACCGGCGAGCCCCAGGCGGAGGTGTGGATGGGCGCTCATCCCGGAGCCCCCTCCCGGATAACCCGCACCGGTGCCACCCCGTCGGACTCCTCGGACTCCTCCGAGCAAGCCCTCACCGACGTCATCGCCGCCGACCCGACCGGCGAACTCGGGCAGGCAGCCGTCGAGAAGTTCGGCCCCCGACTGCCCTTCCTCCTCAAGCTCCTCGCCGCCGGAGCCCCGCTCTCCCTTCAGGTCCACCCCGACCTCGCCCAGGCGCAGGAGGGGTACGCGGACGAGGAGCGCCGGTCCGTACCGATCGACGCCGCCCACCGCACGTACAAGGACGCCAACCACAAGCCCGAGCTGATCTGCGCGCTCACCCCCTTCGACGGCCTGTGCGGTTTCCGCCGGCCCGAAGAGGCGGCCGAGGCGATGGAGGGACTGGGCGTCGACTCCCTCAAGCCGTACGCCGATCTGCTGCGCGCCCGCCCGGAAGAGGCCGCCCTGCGCGAGGTCCTCACCGCGATCCTCAGCGCGGACCCGGTGGAGATGGCCGAGACGGTCGCGGCCGCGGCGGCCGCCGCCGGACGGATCGGCGGCGCCTACGCCCCGTACGCCCGTATCGCCCACCACTTCCCCGGCGATGCCGGGGTCATCGCGGCCATGCTGCTGAACTACGTACAACTCCAGCCCGGAGAGGCGCTGTTCCTCGGCGCCGGTGTTCCGCACGCCTACCTCGACGGCCTCGGCGTCGAAATCATGGCCAACTCGGACAACGTGCTGCGTTGCGGACTGACGCCCAAGCACATCGACGTACCCGAACTCCTGCGCATCGTCCGCTTCGAGGCGACCGAACCGGGGATCCTGCGCCCCGAGGCGTCGCCGTCCGGCGAGGAGGTGTACGAGACGCCGGTCGACGAGTTCCGGCTCTCCCGCTTCGACCTCTCGCCGGGCGCCGCCCCGGTCGACCTGACCGCGGCCACGCCCCAGATCCTGCTCTGCACGGCGGGTGCGCCGAAGGCGGGGGAGCTCGGCCTCGTGCCGGGCGACTCGGTGTTCGTGCCGGCCGGGGAGAAGGCCGAAGTGTCCGGTGCGGGCACGCTGTTCCGCGCCACTGTGGTGGCCTGACGTACCGTCCGCACCAGCGACTGCAACAATGTCCGGCCGTACCGCGGCCGCCGGAGCCGCAGCACCTACGAAGGGACACCAGGCACCCATGAGTGCGTCAGGCGGAACCAAGGCGATCGTGGCGGCACTCGGCGCCAACCTCGCGATCGCAGTGGCCAAATTCGTGGCGTTCCTGTTCAGTGGCTCGTCGTCGATGCTCGCGGAGAGCGTCCACTCGCTGGCCGACTCGGGCAATCAGGGCCTGCTGCTGCTCGGCGGCAAGAAGGCCCAGCGCGAGGCCACCCCCCAGCACCCCTTCGGGTACGGGCGCGAGCGCTACATCTACGCCTTCCTCGTCTCCATCGTCCTGTTCTCGGTCGGTGGCATGTTCGCGGTGTACGAGGGCTACGAGAAGATCAAGCACCCGCACGAGATCGAGGCCTGGTACTGGCCGGTGGGCGTCCTGGTCTTCGCGATCATCGCCGAGGGCTTCTCCTTCCGTACGGCGATCCGGGAGTCCAACGAGACCCGCGGCTCGCTCACCTGGACCCAGTTCGTCCGCCGGGCGAAGGCGCCGGAGCTCCCCGTCGTCCTGCTGGAGGACTTCGGCGCGCTCATCGGTCTGGTCCTGGCCCTCGCCGGCGTCGGCCTGGCGCTCGGGACCGGCGACGGTGTGTGGGACGGCATCGGCACCCTCTGCATCGGCATCCTGCTGATCGTCATCGCGATCGTCCTGGCCGCCGAGACGAAGTCGCTGCTGCTCGGCGAGGCCGCCGGCACCGACCAGGTCGAGAAGATCAAGGCCGCGGTCGTCGACGGCGACACCGTCACCGGCGTCATCCACATGCGTACGCTCCACCTCGGCCCTGAGGAACTGCTGGTCGCCGCCAAGATCGCGGTCCAGCACGACGACACCGCCACCGAGGTCGCCAACGCCATCAACGCCGCCGAGTCCCGCATCCGCGAGGCGGTCCCGATCGCGCGTGTCATCTACCTGGAGCCGGACATCTACAACGCCGCGGCTGCCGCGGCCGGCACCAACCCTGCCAAGGAGCCCGCCAAGAAGCCGGCCGAGGATCTGGGCGGAGCACCGGCCGGACCGACGGCCGAAGGCACGCCCGGCGGTGCCCCCGACACCCCGGCCGACCCCACGGAATCCAGCCACTGAACGCATCCGACAAGCCGATGAGGCCGCTCCCGGACCCGGTGGACTGGGAGCGGCTGGGCCGTTCGGTGTAGATTCGTCGGCAGAGTCAGACGTCGCTGCTGATGGCGGTCGATCGGTCCGTACGCCGGACCGGCCGAGGGAGAGAGGGCCTCCGACGGACTGCGCTGCGAACCGCTCGGGCATTCCTGTGCCCGCCTGCGTGCCGCAGAGCCGCCCTACCCACCCTCGACCCATCACGAGGAGCAGCCCGTTATGACGACGGTCGCCAATCGACAGGACTTCAAGGTCGCCGACCTCTCCCTCGCCGCCTTCGGCCGCAAGGAGATCACCCTCGCCGAGCACGAGATGCCCGGCCTGATGTCCATCCGCAAGGAGTACGCCGCCGCGCAGCCGCTGGCCGGCGCCCGCATCACCGGTTCGCTGCACATGACCGTGCAGACGGCCGTGCTGATCGAGACCCTGGTCGCCCTCGGCGCCGAGGTCCGCTGGGCCTCCTGCAACATCTTCTCCACCCAGGACCACGCGGCCGCGGCCATCGCGGTCGGCCCCGAGGGCACCCCCGAGGCCCCCGCCGGCGTCCCGGTCTTCGCCTGGAAGGGCGAGTCGCTGGAGGAGTACTGGTGGTGCACGGAGCAGGCCCTGACCTGGCCGAACACCCCCACCGGTGGTCCGAACATGATCCTCGACGACGGTGGTGACGCCACCCTCCTCGTCCACAAGGGCGTCGAGTTCGAGAAGGCCGGCGCGGCCCCGGACCCGTCTACCGCGGACAGCGAGGAGTACGCCTACATCCTCACCCTGCTGAACCGCACCCTCGGCGAGGCCCCGCAGAAGTGGACCCAGCTGGCGTCCGAGATCCGTGGTGTCACGGAGGAGACCACGACCGGTGTGCACCGGCTGTACGAGATGCACCGCGACGGCACCCTCCTGTTCCCGGCGATCAACGTCAACGACGCGGTCACCAAGTCGAAGTTCGACAACAAGTACGGCTGCCGCCACTCGCTGATCGACGGCATCAACCGCGCCACCGACGTCCTGATCGGCGGCAAGACCGCCGTCGTCTGCGGCTACGGCGACGTGGGCAAGGGCTGCGCGGAGTCCCTGCGCGGCCAGGGCGCCCGAGTGATCATCACCGAGATCGACCCGATCTGCGCGCTGCAGGCGGCGATGGACGGCTACCAGGTCGCCACCCTCGACGACGTCGTCGAGCAGGCCGACATCTTCGTCACCACGACGGGCAACAAGGACATCATCATGGCCACCGACATGGCCCGGATGAAGCACCAGGCCATCGTCGGGAACATCGGCCACTTCGACAACGAGATCGACATGGCCGGTCTCGCCAAGATCGACGGCATCGTCAAGGACGAGGTCAAGCCGCAGGTCCACACCTGGACGTTCCCCGACGGCAAGGTCCTCATCGTGCTGTCCGAGGGCCGCCTGCTGAACCTGGGCAACGCCACCGGCCACCCCTCGTTCGTGATGTCCAACTCGTTCGCGGACCAGACCCTGGCCCAGATCGAGCTGTTCACCAAGCCCGAGGCGTACCCGACCGACGTCTACGTGCTGCCCAAGCACCTCGACGAGAAGGTCGCCCGACTCCACCTCGCCGCGCTCGGCGTGAAGCTGACGACGCTCCGCCCCGAGCAGGCCGCGTACATCGGCGTCGAGGTCGAGGGGCCGTACAAGTCCGACCACTACCGCTACTGATCGCGGCACCGCTCGCGAAGGTCCGCCGGTGACCGGTCACTCCACCACCGGTCGGTGACGACCGGCCACCGGCAGACCCCGCGGCGTCTGCGGACGCGCGCGCGTCCGCAGACCCGGTGACTCAGCAGCAGCTACGAACGCAGGCCCCCGCACCCCCGTGTCGGGGGCCTGCGCCGTACCGCACCCGCACAGCCCGAGGAACCCGAAGGACCCCATGCCCCGCGGCCGATATTCGCTCCACGATCTCCACGACCACACCCCCCTCGGTGAAGAGCACTTCCACTGCGCACCCGGCCCCTCCGGCTGGCGCTACGTCTCCCAGACGACCGCCCCGTCCGGCGATCACCTCGGATCCGTCGACCTCACCCTCGACGAGCTCGGCCGCCCCATCCGTCTCGAACTCCATGCCGCGAGCTGGCAGGTCCGCGGCGCCGCCCTCGAAGGCGTCACCTGGGTGCGCACCGACCCGACCGGCACTCACGCCACCGAAGGCAATGTCCGCGCCCACGCCTTCAGCGGCACGTCCCCCGCTTTCCTCATCGCCACCGCACGGATGCTGCGCCTCACCTCCGCCTCCCCGCCGACCCGGCTCCGCGTCGTCACCTTCACGGACCCCGTGCTCGCGCCCCGTACCGTCGACCAGTCCTGGGCCCTGGTGAACAGTGAAGCGCACCCCACTGACAACGGCCCCCTGACCGTGGACGCGTACCAGGTCAGCGCCTTGGACACCGGCGAGCAGCACACCGTCCACATCGCCGGCGACGTAGTTCTCTCGGCCCCCGGCATCGAGCTCGAAGAGCTGGAATCCCCGCCCTCGGACCGCTGAGGGCTGTCCCGCCAGGGTTGACGGAGAGTCCTGGGCCCGCCCGGCGCCGGATGCGGTGCGGCGCAGGGCGGAAGGGCGTCCGCAATCTGGAGTGTGGGGCGTTCCGGCACGCGGCGAGGTGCCGTAGCTGTGCCCGTAGCTGTCGACGTGCGCCCGGCATGATCCAACCGGGCAGCCCTTGGCTAGGACTTGTCCGGCCGATCATGTGACTACTACGCAGCCGTGTCGTTGATGTGGACATGGGGCGGGGCGATCTGACGGATGCCGAGTGGGAACGGCTGCGGCCGTTCCTTCCGGTTAGCAGTGGGCGTTGTGGCAGGTGGCGGGACCATCGGCAGGTGATCGACGGGATTCTGCACCGGGTGCGGACCGGCGTGCAGTGGCGTGACCTGCCCGAACGGTTCGGGCCGTGGAAGACCGTCTATGAACGCCACCGCCTGTGGTCGGCCGACGGAACCTGGGACCGCCTGCTCCGGCAGGTCCAGGCCGAGGCCGACGCGGCTGGGGAGATCGACTGGGACATCTCGGTCGACTCCACCATCGTGCGGGCACATCAGCACGCCGCCGGCGCCCGCACTGAACCGCCGCCGGCGCCCGCCTTAAAGGGGGACGCAGCGGCAGAACGCCAGGGCGAGACGCCGTGGCAGAGCCTCGTCGCCCGCCTGGTGGAGGTGGTGCAGGAGGTGAGGGCCTGGGCCGTTCGCGTGGCGGGTTCACCACGAAGCTCCACCTGAGCGCGGACGGCCGCTGCCGCCCGCTGTCCCTGATCATTACACCCGGACAGCGGGCGGACTGCACGCAGTTCATGCCCGTGCTGGAGAAGATTCGCGTCCCGCGGATCGGGCTGGGCAGGCCGCGGAAGAAGCCTGACAGCCTCGCGGCGGACAGGGCCTACAGCAACGGGCCGTGCCGTGAGTACCTGCGGCGCCGGGGCATCCGGCACACCATCCCGGAGAAGATCGACAGCCAGGCCGCCCGCCTGCGCAAAGGTTCACGCGGCGGACGGCCACCGGGCTTCGACGAAGAGCGGTACAAGAAACGCAACACCGTCGAACGGGCCATCAACAAGCTCAAGCACGCCAGAGCTGTGGCCACCCGCTACGACAAGCGCGGCTATGTCTTCCTTGGGACCGCGACTGCCGCAGCCCTTGCTATCTGGCTCCGTTCGTGAGGGCCAGCATCAATCCTCATCCTCAGGCAGGTGGAAGTAAACGGTCCCCGACCGCCAGGGGCCGTGCTCGGTCATCTCCGACGCGATGACCACGTCCTGGATCTCGGCTGGGCCCAACGCCTCGATGGAATCGGCCAGCCGCCGCAAGAGTGCCGGAACACTGTCGCAGCCGGGGCCAGCGGGGTTGGCCTGCGAGAAGTGGCGCACGGTCCAATGCGTCGGCTTATCCATCACGGACCGATCGTAAGACCTGCCATCGGCCGGTCAGCCAGCGATGGCAGGGCGAGGCGGCTCATCCGGAACAGACGGCACGGTGATCGACCGGACAAGTCCTAGTACTCCAGCCGGACTTCGGTGTATGTCCTGGTCAACGGCTTGCGCGTGGGGATTTTAGCGGGGTGGTGCCGGGTGTGGGGCGGGTTCGCCCGGCCTGTCCCGCGAAGGAGTGACCGCGCCGTGTGTAGTGACAGCGGCGGGGACAGCCATCGCATGTGATCGATGACGTACCCGCCTCCGTGTGGGAACAAGAGCTGGCAGAACTCTTCTTGCGGATCGGACACCGCTTCCCCCGCGTCGAGCCCAGACGCCGGATGCGGGACTACGTGCGAGGACTGCTCGGGCCCGTGGGGCGCAAGAACTCCTGGCAACTGGCCGAGTTCGCCGGGCACCCCACCCCTGACGGGCTGCAGCACCTCCTGGCGAAGAGCCGCTGGGAGGCCGACGGGATACGCGACGACCTGCAGGGATACGTCGCCGAACACCTCGGCACCGACGAGGGCATCCTGATCATCGATGACACCGGATTCGTCAAAAAAGGCACCACCTCCGCCGGGGTGCAACGGCAGTACTCCGGAACCGCCGGCCGCACCGAGAACTGCCAGATCGGCGTCTTCGCCGCCTACGCCACCACCCGCGGCCACGCTCTCGTCGACCGCGAGCTCTACCTCCCCAAGTCCTGGACCGACGACCCCGAACGCTGCCGCACAGCCCGCATCCCCGAAAATCGCCCATTCGCGACCAAGAACGAGCTGGCCCGCACCATGGTCCTACGAGCTCTTGCCTCGCCGTTGCCCGTCACCTGGGTCGCGGCCGATGCCGCCTACGGACAGGACTCCCGCTTCCGACGCTTCCTGGAAGACGCCGGCCTGTCCTACGTCATGGCAGTGCCCAAATCCCAGCAGGTCCACGGCCCCCGCATCGACCACCTCATCGGCCAGGCCCCCGACGAGGCATGGCAGCGGCTCTCCTGCGGCGACGGCGCCAAAGGGCCTCGGCTCTACGACTGGGCTGCCGCCCGCCTGCCGGCCGTCTGGGAGTTCGACGGCTACGAGCCCACCCGACAACGCTGGATGCTCGCCCGCCGCAGCGTCACCAAGCCCGACGAGCTCGCCTACTTCCTCGCATCAGCCCCCTTGGACGCCACCGTCGCCGATCTCGTTCAGGTCGCCGGGTGCCGCTGGAAGATCGAGGAGTGCTTCCAGAGCGCGAAGAACGAATGCGGCCTGGACCAGTACGAAGTCCGCCGCTACGTCGGCTGGCACCGGCACATCACCCTCGCCATGCTCGCCCACGCGTTTCTCGCCGTCACCGCCGCCCAAGAGCGCCAAAAGGGGGACCCGGTCACGACACACCCGACCTCGTGGACCTCACCCCGGCCGAGATCCGCCGTCTACTGGCAACTACCCACCGACGTCCTGCTCGACAGGGCAACCATGCAATGAAGTGGTCGAGATGGCGCCGCCGACACCAGGCCCGGGCCCGCCGCTGTCACTACACACGGCGCGGTCACTCCTTCGCGGGACAGGCCGGGCGAACCCGCCCCACACCCGGCACCACCCCGCTAACATCCCCACGCGCAAGCCGTTGACCAGGACATACACCGAAGTCCGGCTGGAGTACTAGGCGGGCGGCGCGAATCCGGTAGCGGAGGGCGGCGCCGAATCCACTTCCGGAGCCGCTGCCCCACCGCTCGCCCCAGCAGGGGCCACCTGCGCGCGCGGGGCAGAGGTCACCGGAGCGGGGTGAGTCACCGGGGCCGCAGCGAAGCCCGCGCCCCACGGTGCTTCCGCACCCGCACCGACCGGTCCGTACACGCCGGCCACATCCGGCATCCCGGCCTGCGGCTTCGCCACGACGGGGCCGCCGACAACGCCGGGGGCAACGGCGGACGACCGGCGGGCATCCCGCGCCTGCCGTTCGTTCACCACGGCGGCCAGGAACGCGGCGGGAGGCACATCCCGCGGCGCGGGAACCCCGGTCCGCGCGGCCAGTTCACCGGCCAGCCGCTCCGCCATCGCCCGCCCCACGCCACCGTCCAACTGGTGCATCCGCGTCAGGTACTGCCGCACCGCAAGCCACAGATCGTCGGGCACAGCCGACAGATCCAGTCCGGCGAACCGCCCGACCAGCCAGGGCGGCGGTGGTGGTACGGCTGCCGCCCTGCCTGCCGGAACCCGCTCCCGTACGACGAGCGTTCCCGCGAAGACGTCCCCGATCCGCCGCCCGCGAACCGAGACCAGCGACGCGATGGAGGCGATCACACCGAGTGTCGCGAGGATCTCCACGACCCCCATCGCCCCGCGCACCAGCGCATGCCGGAACCGGATCGGGCCCCCGTCGTCCCGCACCACCCGAAGCCCGCACACGAGCTTCCCGAGCGAACGGCCGTGGCTGAGCGTCTCCACCGCGATCGGTGCTCCCACCAGAACGAGCAGGAAGCTCGCGACGGTCACCGCCGCCACCGCCGCGTCGTCGAGCGTGGCCGTCGCGAGGGCCAACGCGATCGACACCAGCACGAAGACCGTCCCGACCACGACAAGATCGATGGCCAGAGCCAGGGCCCGGCTCGGCAGTTTCGCCGTCCGCAACCCCAGTACGACCGCGTCCCCGGTCACAAGCTCACTCATCGCCGCCCCGCCCTTCGCCGACCATCCCTGCCCCTCGGGGCCACAGTCTGCCAAGCTGACCCGCAACGCGCCGCAGTTGTACGCACCCGTACACACCCATGCCAGGAGCAGCAGCCGACCATGGACCTCGACGTCTTCGTCAACGCCCATCGCATCGAGTGGGACCGTCTGGACCACCTCCTGCACCGCGGGCGCAGGCTCACGGGCGCGGAGGCCGACGAGCTCGTCGACCTCTACCAGCGCACGGCGACCCACCTCTCCCTGATCCAGTCCAGCGCGCCCGACCCGCTGCTCACCGCGCGCCTCACTCAGCTGGTGGCCCGCGCCCGCTCAACGGTGACGGGCACCCGCCGCGCTTCCTGGCGTGACGCCGCGCACTTCCTCTCGGCAGGTTTTCCCGCAGCGGTCTACCGCTCCAGGCACTGGTGGATACCCACCGCGGTCCTCTCCGTGGTCCTGGCCGCAGTGATGGGCTGGTGGATCGGCGCCCATCCAGAGGTTCAGTCGGCCATCGCCGCGCCGGAGGACCTCCGGCGGCTGACCAGCCCGGGAGGGGAGTACGAGACCTACTACTCCAGTCACCCGGCAGCCTCGTTCGCCGCCCAGGTCTGGACGAACAACGCCCAGGCCGCCGCCATGTGCCTGGTGCTGGGCGCGTTCCTCTGCGTACCGGTGATCTGGATCCTCTTCGTCAACGTGCTCAACCTCGCGGTGGGCATAGGCCTGATGTCGTCGGCGGGCCGGCTCGACACCTTCCTCGGCCTGATCCTTCCCCACGGCCTGCTGGAGCTCACCGCGGTCTTCGTCGCGGCCGGTACGGGACTCCGCCTGGGCTGGACGGTCATCGACCCCGGCCCGCACACCCGGCGTACGGCTCTGGCACAACAGGGGCGGGCAGCCATCGGCATGGCCATAGGACTCGCCCTCGTCCTGTTCGTGTCCGGCGTCATCGAAGGCTTCGTCACCCCTTCAGGCCTTCCGACCTGGGCTCGTATCACCATCGGACTCGCTGCCGAGCTGGCCTTCCTCGCCTACGTCTACATCCTGGGCGGCAGGGCGGCCCGAGCCGGCGACGCGGGCGACATCGACGCAGCCGAACGAAGCGCCGAACTGCCGGTGGCCGCCTGATGTGCGGAGGGCCGACCCGGCCTGCTACTGTCTCCTTCGCCCCAAAAACCGTTGACACGGCGGACTGGGGGAGGTAGATTCGACTAGTTGCCTCGAACTGGACAGGTTCGAGCTCAACCGTTAGATTTACCCCGCTCTCACCGGAGATTTTAATTTCCGCAGAGCCATTGATTCCCACTCTCTGGAACATGAAGCCGACTCAGTTCGGCGTTATTGCTTCTGATAAAGTCGAATCAGCCGAAAGGCAAGGCTATTCCGACGGCCACCAGAACTAAAATTCGGACCGGAAACGGAACGAAATGGGTCTGGTAAGGTTGGAGCCGCTGGAAAGGGAAAACGCGAGAGCGAAGAACTGGAAAGCGAAAATGCGAGGCCCGCTTCGACCGGGAATCGGACACGAAAGAGTCTGATAGAGTCGGAAACGCAAGACCGAAGGGAAGCGCCCGGAGGAAAGCCCCAGAAAATGTTCTGCGGGTGAGTACAAAGGAAGCGTCCGTTCCTTGAGAACTCAACAGCGTGCCAAAAGTCAACGCCAGATATGTTGATACCCCGACCTGCTTCGGCAGGT